>CAVVUH010000035.1:0-207518 GCA_963751315.1 uncultured Actinomycetota bacterium
CGGCCCACCGGGGTGCGCAGCGGCTCGCAGATGAGGACATCCGTGCGTGCTGGCATGTATTCGACCGTAACGACACCGCTTGATATTTAGAAATAGTTATTTCGCACTGATTGATAGTTTGAAAGTCTTAATCTCCGATATGTCCGCTAATTCGGCGCCGTCGCCGAGGAGCTGCGGTGAGAGGCTGGCGCTCGCCCGGCTGGGGCGGACGCAGCCCTGGTCGATCTGAGCGAATGCGTATGCCGCCATGGCGGCGGTGGTCATGTTTCCGCCTGCATTGGCCAACGATTCGTAGGTCTGGTCGCCGAGAACCTCACGCAAATGGGTCATCGTTGTGTTGATCTCAGGGAAGGCCGTCTGCGTGAGGGGCGTTGGATCGACGTTCGTCCGACTCCATGGACAACTTGCGCCGAAGCCCACCGGTCGCCGTGTTGTGTCAGCGAATCAGCCTTTCACCGACCGACGGGCCAGTGTTCGATCGTGATGTCATCCATGGGGAAGTCGGCGGGGTTGCCCGTTGCCAAGTGAGCCTCGATGCCGGCGGTGGCGGCAGCGATCAAGCAGTCGGCCTGGTGAACAGTGATCCCTCGGCCGGCGAACTGGCGGCGCCACTGCCCAGCGCGAATTCCTTCGGAAGGGCCCAGGGGTGCGCACCGCAAGCCGCGCACCAGCCGTCGTGCTGCGACCTCTTCACCGGGAAGCAGTCCGCGCCAGATCTCCTCGACCGAGATCGCGCAGGTCCACGGTTCGTCACCCTGGCGGCGCAGAGCGCGCAGGCGGTCGCCGGCCGGCCGGCCACGGAGGGCGTCGATGAGTACCGTCGAGTCGAGCAGGACTCTCGCCATGTCAGCCGACGCGACGCTTGTCGGCACGTTGGCGGCGGACCCATTCACCGGGATCGTCGTCCCATTCGTGACCCTCGTCGGGGATGGCTCCAAGGGCGGACTCGATATCGTCCCATCGCCGCTCGTCATCTAGTCCGCGGCGAATCAACTCTGCGATGAATGCGCTACGTTGCCGGCGTCCGGCCCGCTGGTCGAGCTCGGCAACGAGCTCGTCATCCACTGTAATGTGTAGTCGCATGGGCTAAGCATAGCCCACTAGGTCGGGTCGTCCGCCGTGCTGAGGACGCCCTGGGTGATGTCAGCGGACGCACTCGACGAGATCGACGTCGTCGACGATTCGACCACTAATACCTTTGTCACCGCGCGGTTGTGAATCGATACCGACCGCTGGCGCGGAGTGCGGTCACGGCTCTCATATGCCACGAACGGCTCGTTGCGCAGGTCAGCCATCGACACGACCGGCTCAACCGAGGGGCGGTGATCGACGGAGACAGCGAGCATGAGCGACTCGACCTCGATGGCCCGCAATTTGAATGCCGTCACCGACGGCCGGGACAACGCGTTGAATTGCTGCCCGCGCTTGTTCCGCGCCGCTTGCTGCCGGAATTCGTACCCCTGGAACGTGAACGCCATGTGCTCATGCGCATCACGCCGCTGACCGTCCTTAGCAGTTCACGATCCGGGTCTTGTCGGGCTGCGTATTGCCACGAGCATTCGCCGCTTCAGCCAGGCGCGGCCCCGGGCCTCGGATCATCGAGCCGGAAGCGCTGCTCCCGCCGGCCCGATCGCCGCCCCCTGCTGGATGTACCCCACTGCATCACCCACGCTCGTGAACCGCGACCAGTCATCGTCCAGCAGCAGCACACCGAACCGGTCCTCGGCCGCGACCACGACGTCGACCATCGCCACCGAGTCGATGCCAAAATCGGCGGCAAAGGTCTGCTCCGGCCTCACCTCCGCCGGGTCGACCTTGGCAATGCGGCCCAGGATTTCCGCCAGACCGGCCAGCACCTCGTCCTGCCTCAACCTGTTATCTCCTATCGGTGATCGTGCCGCGCCGGCGCTATGCCCGGCCTTGCGCGGCCGCGGCTGGTGCGACCCCCGCGGAGTGCAGCGCCTGCTGCACGTCGTATTCGTGGATCCACCCGAAGTCCTGCGCGAACCGGGCCACTTTCTCATTGCGTGCCTGCGCCGCCGGTCCGTCGGGCAGGTGGAGCAGGCCACTGGTCACCCAGGAGCTGCGCTGGATCTTGCGGGTGCGGGCGCGACGCAGCACCTGGTAGCGGGCGAACGTGCTCTCGAGATCGTCCGATTTCTCGGTGAGCAGCCCAGCCAGCGCAAAGGCGTCCTCGATCGAGGTATTGGCACCCTGCCCGTGGTGCGGCAGCATCCCGTGGGCGGCGTCGCCGAGGATGACCACCCGGCCCCGGTACCAGCGCAGCAGGGGGCGCACCCCAAACAGCCCCCACCGGATGGGGCTGGAGGCCGCCTTGATCATTTCGGTCACCGCCGGGTGCCAGCCCCGGAAGGAGGCCACCGGCACCTCGTCAGGGACGTCGACCACGGAGGCCTCCGGCAGCCAGATCCGGGGGGTTTCCACGACCGCGAAGAAGTTGACCGCAACCCCGTTGCCGCCGATGGCGTAGTGCAGCAGGTGCGCGTCCGGGCCCATCCAGAACTGGATGGCCTGTGGGTCGGGCAGCGACGGCAGATTCGCGACGGGCACGATTCCGCGAAAGGCGCTGGTGCCCGAGTAGATGGCATCATCGGCTCCGGTGACCCACCGGCGGACCGTGGAGCGCACCCCGTCGGCGCCAACGACGACGTCGGCATGCTCAATGCGACCGTTGGCGAACTCCAGCACCACCGAGCCGGACTGCGCGACCAGGTTGACGAGCCGGCAGCCCAGATGCACGTTCTCCACGCCGAAGGCGGTGCTGAGGGTCTTCTGCAGATCGGCGCGGTGGATGCCGAAGTACGGCGCGCCAAACCGCTCCACGTACGCGTTGTCCTTGCGCACCGGGTGGGCGGCGATGCGGTGGCCGTCGCGCCAGTGCCGGTAGATCAGCTCGGTGGGGACGGTGGAGGCCGCAGCCAGCTCGTCGACCAGGCCCAGCCGCGCGTACTCGCGCAAGGCGTTGGCCGACAGCGCGATCGCGGCCCCGATCTCGGCCAGTTCGGAGGCCTGCTCGAACACGTCGGCGCGCAGGCCGCGCTCCCGCAATGCGAGGCCCAGGGACAACCCCCCGATGCCAGCGCCGATAATGGCCACTCGCAAACTGGGTTCACCCATGAGGCCAGCTTAGTTACTTCGAGCTGAAAAAGTTGACGCGTTGATCCGACGTCGGATGGGCACACTGAACGAGCGCAGTAACGTTGCGACGCGGCGTTGTTCGGGAGGCTTGCGACCGGTCGAGGCTAGTCGCGAAGCGCGTCCTTCACCTTTCGCCGGCATCCTTGAGGCTTGCCTTGGCTTGGTCGCTCTTGCCTTTGGCTTGGGTGTCCCGGTCACCGGTGGCCTTGCCGATCTTCTCTTTCGCCTTATCAGCCAGTCGCCTTCAAGGTGTCGTCGTCGAAAGCCATCGCTCTAGTGTGCCGCGACCGGGCCGGCGGGCCGACGGCTCGGCTAGCCCCGGTCATTCATGAGCGTGTTGAGGGCTGGGCTGTTTTCGATGAGTCTGGCTGAGGGCGTTGGTGGGTATGGCGAACGGCCGGTTGGCGCTGCCGGGCTGCGGTTCTCCGGGTTCCTCGGGTTGGTGGAGACGGGGGTCAGGCGGGCAGCGGGATGGCCGCGATACGGGCGAAGACAGCGACGATGTCGTGGACCCAGGGCCAGGTGGCGGGTATCCGGAGGTGGCGTCGTCGGGCGCTGCGGGTGAGCCGGGCGGGCACGTGCAGCAGCCGGTAGCGCAGGGCCTTGGGTTCTGCGGTGGCCAGTTGGCCGGTCAACGCGAGTAGTCGCAGCCAGGCAACCAGGTCGGCGGCGAGCGTGGTGGCGGCCAGCCAGGCCTGGTTGATGGCGAATTCGCGGGACGGGAATCGGCCCAGGCCAGCGTCTTTAGCGTGGCGGATGCGGTCCTCGACGCGGCCATGCGCCCGGTGGCGGGCTTCCAGGAACGCCAGCTGCCCGGCGCCGGTGTTGGTGCAAACGCTTGGTAGCGCCAGTCGTCACGCTGTTCGAACAGCGACAACTGGGCACCGGGGTGCCCCGCGCATCGATAGCGCAACTGGCCAAAGCCGAGGCGGCCTGGGCGGCAGCCACCGAAGCCGCCAAATCCGAACGGATACAGCTTAAGCGGCGCATCCCGCGCAGTGACGCCGAAACATCGGCCATGGCAGCCCTGCTCGCCGCCGACCAGCCACCAGCCCCACCACCGCTACGAAAGGCATTGCACACCATCGACATTCACCTCACAGAAACCACCGACCAGGCTCGCCTACTACCCAAAACAGCCTGAAAACTCAAGACAACTGTCGAAGTTCTAGCGACCGAGGATCGCTAGTTCACACCCGCGACAGGCTGGTCACCAGGGGCAGGCGTCGCCGGCCCCAGTGTCCGGCCGGGCCGTCGTAGACACCGGGCAACCGATAGCCGCACCCCCGGCAGCAGCCGTCGTCGGTCAGACCGTAATGGCGCATCGCATACCAGTCGCGAACCACAACCGCCGATCCGCACCCGGGACACCGCGTGCTGCCGCCCTCGGCGTCGTGGACGTTGCCGGTGTAGACGAACCGCAGGCCCTCGCGCAGGCCGATGCGGCGGGCGCGCGTCAACGTGGCAGGCGGTGTCGGCGGTGTGTCCAGCATCTTGTAATCAGGATGGAATGCGGTGAAGTGCACCGGCACATCGACGCCGAGGTGCTCCCGGATCCACGCGCATTCGGCGGCGATCTCGGCATCGCTGTCGTTACGTCCCGGAATGAGCAGGGTGGTGATCTCCAGCCACACGTCGGTCTCGTGCCGCAGGTAGACCAGGGTGTCCAGCACGTCGCGCAGACGCCCGACGCAGACCTTGCGGTAGAAGTCTTCGGTGAACGCCTTCAGGTCGACGTTGGCAGCGTCGATGTGCCGATAGAACTCCGCGCGAGGGTTAGGACACATGTAGCCGGCTGTCACCGCGATCGCTTTGATTCCCCGGTAGTGACAGGCGTCGGCGACATCGGCGGCGTACTCCCAGAAGATCGTCGGATCATTGTAGGTGAATGCCACACTGCGACAACCTAATTCGTCAGCAGCGCGGGCGATGTCGTCGGGGGTGGCCCGGCTGGCCAGGGTATCGACCTCGCGAGACTTAGAGATATCCCAGTTCTGGCAAAACTTGCAGGCGAGGTTGCACCCCGCAGTGCCGAACGACAGCACCGCCGAACCCGGCAAGAAGTGGTTGAGCGGCTTCTTTTCCACCGGGTCGACGCAGAACCCGCTCGACCGCCCGTAGCTGGTGAGCTTCACCTGATCGTCGATCCGGCAGCGGACGAAGCACAGGCCGCGCTGGCCCTCGTGCAGCTTGCATGCGCGCGGACAGACGTCGCACTGAATCCGGCCGTCGTCGAGGCGATGCCAGTGTTTCGTCGCGATGGTGAACCGGTCGTCTTCGGGAACGAGTGGGGTCATGGTGTGCTCTCGGCGCCAGGTTACGCCCCGCGCAGTCGGCTCAACACCTGCTGGTGGAGTAGGCCGTTGGTGGCCACGGCGCTGCCGCCGTGCCGGCCGGCTCGTGGGCGTCAGCGTAGGTAGCGAACGCTTGGCGTATCTCGTCCTTCGTGACGGACTGCAGGGGCAGGTCCGCCATGGCTACAGAGTCACCCCCCAAGCAGCGTGGCTATCGCAGTGAAGTCCTGCCGGTAGGCCTTCGCGGTATGTGGCCAGGGCTTGCGGATCGCACGGTCGGCGAGGAACCCCGCGAACCAATCCGGATAGGCCCCATCATCAGCCGGAGGTGGTGTCCTTGGTCAGTGAATCTGTCGCGCCGCGACGCTCTGACCTGCGGTGCAACAGATACATTGACCGAGAGGGCCTGGACTTCGGTCAATGTATCTGTCGGAAAATGAATAATCTGGTGTTCAGTGGCCCCCGGTGGATTCACCACAGGCCCCGGGGAGCGGCGGTTCACGCCGGACAGCTTGGCCGGGGTGGGCTGGGTAAGCACGGCGCCGCATCGCTTGTCGCCAGAAGCGGCTGAGATTGCGTTGCCTCGTGGTGAGGCTTGGGGGACCGGGCGCATTACCTGCGACCCTTGAGCCTTGAAAGTACCCGGCTCGCCCCGAAAATGCCAAGGCATAATTCCTATACACCCCAGGGGTTTTCGTCCTATTTAGCGACCGCTGACCTCTTAGTTTCTATCCCGTAGCATCGCCCGTATGCCGCCGCCGGTGAGTCGACACCGCTCGCATAGGATCTGGTGCGCACCGGGAGCACGAAACTGCGGAGTTGATGGAGCTGTTCGCCTCTCCACACCGCCCTGCCCGATAGTGATGAGGTGATCGCCCGTGGGGCCGCACAAAAACACAGAATCTAATCCGCGTGCTCGACCAAACACCAACGGCGGCAACAATGAAGGGCCCGCACACGACCCCAGCGCCCGGCTAAGACACGGCCTCGAAGAACCATAGGAGCACGGCGTCGCAAGGCGACCACCGCGCCATTTTCAACCCGGAACGGGCGCCCCACAAGGGCACATTGGCTAAGACCTGAAAAGTCGGGGCGTGGCGTTGGCTGAGGTGGGGCTGCCTGCGGGAGAGGATGGCCTCGAACCCTTGGGCTAGAAGGGATCGAGGCCATCGTGCTCAGAACTGTAAGTGACCAGCCGACGTTGTGGGACGCCATTTTGCCGTCGGAGCTGTTGGTGTTGCCGGCCGAGTTGGCTCGGGTGGATGCGCTGCTGGATGATCCGGTGTTCTTCGCGCCGTTCGCTGCCTATTTCGATGCCCGGATCGGTCGCCCGTCGATCCCGGTGGAGACCTTCTGCGGTTGATGTTTTTGAAGTTCCGCTACCGGCTGGGCTATGAGCTGCTGTGTCATTGCCCTTCGCCCGTGGCGCGACTGGAGGGCGGGAAGCCCAATCCCGCCAGGCTGGAGGATAGGCTCGCGCGATGGCCGTGCGCGCGCTTGTCTTTGACGTATTCGGAACACTTGTGGATTGGCGTTCGGGGATCGCCGACGCGTTTCGCGCGACGCACGTGCCGGGCGAGCCGGAGGAACTCGCCGACGCGTGGCGCGCCCGGTATCGGCCCATCCTCGCCGAGGTCAATACCCGCGCGCGGCCATGGGGCAACTTCGATGAGCTTCACCTTGTGACGTTGCAGGATCTGCTCACCGAGCGAGGAATCGACCTTCCCCTGGAGGAGAGTCACCGGCTCGTGCGCGCGTGGCACCGGCTGGACCCGTGGCCCGACGTTCGAACCGGGCTCGAAGCGTTGCGGCGACAGCGCGTGACATCGGCGCTGTCGAATGGACACCTAGCCCTGCTCGTCGAGCTCACTCGTAATGCCGACGTGCGGTTCGACTGCCTGCTCTCGGCGGAGCTGGCGCACGCCTACAAACCCGCGCCCGAGTCCTACCTGACTGCGGCGCGCCTGCTTGATGTCGGGCCTGCCGAGCTGATGCTGGTCGCGGCACACCCGTGGGATCTCGAGGGTGCGCGCGCGGCTGGGCTACGAACCGCATTCGTCGACCGCCCGCTCGAGTATGGCCGCGGTTCACCAACCCGCGAAGATCCCGGCGCTGACGTGTCCGCCAGCGACCTGTACGAATTGGCACAGCGGCTGCCGGACTGACCCGCCTACGCGGCCAGCCATCGCCGCCGCGCAGTGCCAGAACCCGCAATTCTCACCAAGGCTGCCAATTGGCAGTTGACTGGAATTAGCCGCTGAGACTGGCAGCCGAATTTGAGACCGTACGTGTGCCACGAACATGGAAGGGAGTTCTGTTGTAGATAGAGCTTTTTGACATGCTGCTGTGTGCGTTGGCTGAAGACCGTCGTGGTGAGCGATGTGGACAAGGCACATGATGCGTCAGGTGCCGGACTTGCGGCATCGGAGACGCTTGAGCGTGTCAACAGATCGGCCCTGGATAGCTACCTGGCGTGCTCAACCGGTACGACACCCCACCAGTGAGCGCTACAGGCGGCCTCACCAACCGGCCGGGGCACGGCGCAGGGCTCTCGGACTGATCCGTGGTCGGTTAGTGGCACGGGTTATGGCGGCTATCAGCGATCTAGATAGCAAAGTCGCGATCGTCGTCGGCTGCTGTCATGTTGGTTTGAGTGTCGCCTTGAGAAGAGTGTCGCCTTGAGAAGAGGAGTATTGGCATGAGTACAACTTTCGCGTCCTACCGTGATGCTTTCCCGAATGCGCGGCTCAGCCGCGATGAGGCGGGAGTGCTGGAGATCGCTTTGCACACCAACGGCGGAAAGCTGATCTTCAACGGCCACACGCACGAACAATTTGTGGACTTGTTCCGCCAGGTCGGTGAGGACCGCGAAAACCGAGTCGTCATCTTGACCGGAACTGGCGATGCGTTCATGGACACGATCGACGGTGAGGGCTTCGACTTCTTTTCCCCGGTCGGCTACGACAAGATCTGGCGCGAGGGAAAGAAAGTTCTGATGAACATCCTCGACATCGAGGTGCCGATGATCGCCGCGCTCAACGGACCCGTGCTGCTGCACTCCGAATACGCATTGTTATGCGACATCGTGCTGGCCACACCGCAGACGGTGTTCCAAGACAAGCCGCATTTCGACTTCGGCATCGTGCCCGGTGACGGTATGCATCTGCTCTGGCCGGAGGTGATCGGCAGCATCCGTGGGCGGTACTTTCTGCTGACCCGGCAGATCCTGGACGCGCAGACCGCCCAAACGTGGGGCGTGGTCAACGAGATCGTGCCTGGCGAGCAGCTGCTGACCCGCGCTCGCGAAATCGCCCGCGGCATTGCCGAACTGCCGCCGTTGACCAGTAGCTACACCCGCACCGCGCTGACGCAGAAGCTGCGAAGGGTCATCGACGAGGGCGTTGGCTATGGTCTGGCGCTGGAGGGTATCAGCGCCGCGGATGTCGCCCGTCGCGCGTCCAACCAGGGTTAAGCGATGAACCGCACGGTACTGATCAGCGGAGCAAGCAAGGGCATCGGCCGTGCTCTTGCGGAGCGTCTGGCCACGCAAGGTCACAAGGTGATCGGCATCGCCCGGACGGGCGATGCCACCTTCCCCGGTGAACTACGCACCGTTGACCTCTCGGATCGGGATGCGACATCGGCGGCACTGCGGGATATTTCGTCAGCCACTCGGATCGACGCGGTGGTCAACAACGCGGGTCTGGTTCGCCCCCAGACGCTGGAAGAGGTCACGCTCGACGCGCTCGACGCGGTGCTCGACGTCAACCTGCGCACCGCGATCCAACTGACCCAGGCGGCCTTACCCGGGATGCGTCAACAAGGTTGGGGCCGCGTGGTCAATATCGCGAGCCTGGTCGCGCTCGGCGCGGTAGAGCGTACCGCATACGCCGCGGCCAAGGCGGCGCTGATCAGCTCCACCCGCGGGTGGGCGTTGGAGTTGGCCACCACCGGTATCACGGTCAACGCCGTAGCGCCGGGACCGACCGAAACCGAGCTTTTCCGCGAGAACAACCCGCCCGGCAGCGAGGGTGAAACCCGTTATCTGGCAATGGTTCCCATGGGCCGCTTCGGTCGCCCCGACGAGATCGCCGCAGCGATCGCCTTCCTGCTGTCTGACGATGCGTCATTCATCACCGGACAAACCCTGTTCGTCGACGGCGGCGCTTCTATCGGCCAAGCCCCGATATGAGCCTTGGCGCTGATCAATTTCTACGACTATTCAAAGGTGCGAACGAACTGAGGCAAAGATCGGGATGTCATGGAAGTAAACGCTACTCGGGGGCGGGCCATCATCATCGGCGCCTCATTGGCGGGTCTGTTTGCCGCCACTCTGTTGCGAAAGGCTGGTTGGCATACGGAGGTGTTCGAGCGCAGCGACGTCGAACTCGTTTTGCCGGGGCGCAGGCATCACCACGCACCCAGAATTGCTGCAGTCGCTGGTGCGCAGTGGCGCGGACCTCAACGATCTGGGCGTGGTCGTGCATGAGCGCATCGCGCTGGATGCTGGCGGGCGCGTCGTTGAAAGGCTGCCTTACGAGCAGATTGTGACGTCGTGGGACCGGTTGTACCAGATTATGCGGGCGACTATCCCGAACGGCACACATCATCTGGGCTGCAACCTGACGGCCATCGAACAAGGCCCTGAATCGGTGACGGCGGTGTTCGACAACGGCAGACGCGACACCGGGGATCTGCTGGTGGGGGCCGACGGATACCGTTCGACGGTACGCAATCTGTTTGCGCCCGAGATCCAGCCGACTTACGCGGGGTATGTGATTTGGCGCGGGCTGGCTGAGGAGGCGGATATTCCGCGGGAGGCTGATGGCGCAGTGTTCGAGAAGTTCGCGTTCTTCCTGCCTCCTAACAACAAGAACATCGTTTATCCAATTGCGGGACCCAACAACGATCTTCGGCCGGGTCATCGCCGTTCCAACTGGGTCTGGTATCGGATGGTCGTGGACTCCGAGCTGGACGACGTGCTGACCGACGGCGATGGCGTGCGCTTTGACCTGAGCATCCCGTCGCCGAAGGTGCGCGACGATCTCATCGAGCGGTTGAGAGAAGATGCCCGCGGTTTCTTGCCAGCGCCGATGCGCGACATCCTGGAGTGCATCCCCAAACCGTGGGTCACCCCCATCTACGACCTCCTGGTGAATCGCATGGTCTATGGCCGGGTGGTGCTGATCGGAGACGCCGCGGCGACGGTCCGACCCCATGTCTGCATGGGCATCGCCAAGGCCGGGACCGACGCCGAAGTGTTGGCCGATTCCCTGTCGGGGAGCGTGGACGTGTTCGAGGGCTTGGGACAGTTCGAACGCGAACGGCTTCCCATCACCGCCCGCGCCGTGCAGCAGGGCCGCGACCTCGGTGAATACATGCTCGACCAGCGCAGCCCCGAACACCAAATGGAAACCGAGCATTGGCGCGAGTTCCACAGCACCCGCGGCATTTTGAAACAGACCGCGTCGTCGGCGTTCCTTTATTGCAACCCCAGCTAGCAGGCTAATTGCTATGGCGAGCCAAGACCTTCCGTTGCCGGAGTTGTCGCGGAACATCCGGTTGATCGGGCACACGGATCAGGGCGGCCGGCCCGACGGTGTGCAGCTCATGGCCCAGCGCGGCTATGCCTATGTCGGCCACATGTTCTCCAAAGGCTTCAGTGTGATCGACGTGAAGGATCCGACCAGACCGAAGCGGTGCAATACGTCCCTGCGTCGCCAAATACATGGAACATTCACCTGCAGGCGCACGACGACCTGCTGCTCGTCATCAATGCCAAGGACATGTTCGCGGCCGCGGAATTTCAGGACGAGAGGGCCTACTACAAAGGCGAACTCGGCCGCAAAGTGGGGACGGCGGACGGCGCGCGCACGACGCGGGACTGGCGCGCGGGCGCCGCTGTCTATGACATCTCGCGGGGCGACAAACCGCGCGAGATCGGCTTCATGCCTGTTGATGGCGGCGGAATCCACCGCATGTGGTACACGGGTGGACGGTGGGCCTACGCGTCAGCGCTCATTGATGGATTCAGCGATTACATCTTCATCACCATCGATATGACGGATCCAACCCGGCCGCGAGAGGTCGGCCGCTATTGGCTGCCCGGCATGAACGTCGCCGCTGGAGAGCCGAAGTAAGCCGCCGCATTTTTGATGACGGGTTGCTTTCGGGTCGATAGAGTTTCTGCCATGGCGACGATGTCCGAGCAGGAGCGATCCGAGCGGTTCGAGGCGCAACGGCAGCGCATCCGCGAGCAGTACCTGCGTCCGGCCGACGAGCGCTCGGCCTCGTCGGCACGGGGTTTGCACCACACCGCCCTGGTGAGCAGCGACGTCGAGCAGACCGTCCGGTTCTACCAGGATCTGCTGGAGTTTCCGCTGACCGAACTGATCGAGAACCGTGACTATCCCGGCTCGTCGCATTTCTTTTTCGACATCGGCAATGACAACCTGCTGGCGTTCTTCGACTTTCCCGGCCTCGATCAGGGCCCCTACCAGGAGGTCCTCGGCGGGCTGCACCACCTCGCGATCAGCGTGGAGCGGTCGCGCTGGGAGCGGTTGCGGGACAAGCTCACCGCGGCCGGCGTGGAGTTCGCCGAGCACAGCGGCGTCTCGCTCTATTTTCGGGACCCGGACGGGGCCCGCATCGAACTGATCGCCGATCCGCTTGGGGAGATGTACGGCAGCAAGGTGCTGTAGCGCGTCAGATCGGCAGCGAGGAGGATGCGGCTCATCACGTCGAGCGGTTCCGCTGCCGGGTCTCGGCCATACCGTTCGCCCGCCACGCGATGTGCATATCGGGCCGCACCAGCACGCAGCCGTCTTCGCCGACCTCGCGTGCCCGCAGTCCTCGTAGAGATCCAACGTGTCGTCACCTTCGACGCTGGTATAGACAGAGATTCTCCGAAACGGCAAATTGCGAACTGTAAATCCGTCGGCTAGATGGTTCTCATCCTGGCTGGTGCCGGTTCGCGTCACCTGCTGACCGTGGGGGAGCGTCGGGGCAGTTGCCACGGTGCCCGACCCGTTGGGTGTACTGGCTGGAGAACGGGCCACAGCACTGTTACGTCGCGTAACACAGCGGCGCATATCGGCAGGACACAGAGCGGTCGCGTAACACCGTGATCGAACATCCGCCCCAGCTCAGAGCCTATTTTTGCAGGAACGGGCAGGGGTTCGAATCCCCTTAGCTCCACACCGTTTGAGCAGTTCAGGGTCCATTGGGTCTGTCCGGCTTCGGCAGCCGTCCGCAGTGAGTTCGCAGCAACTTGGATAGCTGCATCCAAGCGGACCGCGACGCCGTCCAAATCTTCGTCGAACAGATCGGCGTAGACATCCAACGTCATCGATGCTTTGGCATGCCTAAGCATTCACTTCACGGCCTCTACGTTGGCCCCGGCGCTGACCGCCAACGACGCTGCGGCGTGCCGCAGATCGTGCGGTGTGATCGCCGGCTCCGGCTGGCACGCAACGTAGCCGCACGATACGCCGACGCTCCGCGGATCGAGCTGGAGAAGACATATAAGCGGGGTCCTCAAAACCAACGTTCTCAGATTCTCAAATGTTGCGCCGAACTCGAGTTTCACGGCATTTCTCATGCTTGACCCTCCCTTAGGGGGAGACGTCACCCTGTTCGTGTGAGCCCGACAGCGGGATCTCAAGGAAGTGGGGTCGCAGGAAGGCCGGATCGTGCTGCATATCGATCTTCAGGCTCTGCGGCAATTCAGAGAAAGGTATCTCGAACATGTCCGCCTACCTCATCTACCTGTGCCAGAGCGTCAACGATCGCAATGAGCTTGAGACGTACTGGGAGAAGATTAACGACACCTTTGAGGGCGTCGACATCAAGCTGCTCTCGGCGTACGCAGCACAAGAGCTACTTGAAGGCGATGGGCCGGTGGAGGGCGCGGTTGTTGCCGAGTTTCCGTCCATGGATGCCGCTAGGGCCTGGTACAACGGCCCTGCGTACACCGAAGTCCGGCAGCACCGAGTCCGTGGCGGCAAGTACATCGGTCTGCTCGTGGACGGCGAGTTCACAGTCAACGTCGAGGACAGGATGCCCCAGACTGTCAACAATCGACCCAAGGCCGACGCTAAAGGCTAGCCGACCAGCTAACTTTCGAACCCACCGGAGCTCTCCATGTCCAGTACCGTCAGCGTCGGACGCTTCGCCACGATCGCGCACCTGAGCGTCAAAACCTTGCGGCACTACCAACAGGTTGGCCTTCTGGAGCCAGCTGAGATTGACCCGTCCACCGGATACCGGTACTACACACTTGACCAACTCCCGACTGCCCAACTGATAAGGCGGCTACGCGATCTGCGCATGCCGGTCGCCGACGTGCGTGCGGTCCTAATCGCCAGCAGCCCACACGAGCGGGACACGTTGATTGCCGCCCACATCGATCACCTCGAGACCGAACTAGCCAAGCTTGACTGCCACTGACCGCCCGTCGAAAGCCCCGACGACCGCACATGTCTCTATTTCGGATCAGATAGTACAAAACCAACATCGACACGCAGGATCAATGACGGAACTCACCGCAAGACCGCCCTCATCACTGGCGCAACCCTGTCCGCCGACCGGCGGCGCAGCGCCCTCTTCTAACCCGCCAGTTCGACCACTACCCACCAGTGGACAAGGACTCCCGACATGACCCGACCCATCCGCATCGGCGTACTACCGCACTGCGGCAATGCCCCTGACTTCGCCACCTGGCGCAGCGCGGTGATGCGCGCCGAAGAACTCGGCGCCGACTTCATCTTCGGCTATGACCACTTCCATAAACCAGAGGTCGCAGACCTGAACCAGGGCATCCCGGTCCTGGCCGACGTCCAGCCCGACGTCACCCACTTCGAGGGCTGGACCGCACTGGCCAGCTGGGGCGAAATTACCCACCGTGCCGAGATCGGGCTACTGGTGACCGGCATCGGCTACCGCAACCCCGACCTGCTCGCCGACATGGCCCGCACCGTCGACCACATCAGCGGCGGCCGCCTCGTACTGGGCCTCGGCGCAGGATGGTACGAAAAGGACTACACCACCTACGGATACGAGTTCGGCACGTGGAAATCACGCTTCGACTTGTTCGACGCCGGCCTCAAACGCATCGAGGCGCGCATGGGCCAACTGAATCCGCCCCCGGTCCGCAAGATACCCGTCCTCATCGGCGGCAGCGGCCCGAAGCGGACCCTGCCCGCGGTGGCGCGCTACGCCGACATCTGGCACACCGTCCTCGCGGCGGAGGCGTTCACCGAGGCCAGCGCCCAAGTCGACGAGCTGGCCGCGGCCATCGGACGCGACGGAAATGACATCGAACGCTCGGTGCACTGGTTCGGCGCCGAGAGCGCCGACGTCTACCGGCAGGCCGGCGCCACCACATTCACCACCGAGATCGACCCCGACCCCACCACCGGTTATTACGACTTCAGCACCTTGGAGGAAATGCTGGCCTGGCGTGACCGTCAGAAATGATGTCTGCGCTCTTTCCTGGAGAGCCATGAGCCTGTCGGCGTATAGGCCATCAGCGCTGTCGCGGTGGACCGCCGGCACCGTATACGTTGTCGACTCTGGCAACAATCGGGTGCTGAAACTGCCGACGCAGTAGCGCCGTCCCAGGACCGTGGCCGGCAGGTCACCGGAATTCGCTGGCCAGCAGGATCTGTGCGCGGTCGTTCTTGATGCCCGCGTCGAGCGCGTCCAGCAGCGGCTTCCTCGCCTTGAGCTTGGTGTGCCGGTGCGCCACCAGGTTCAGCTCGAGCATCTCCTTGGCGACCTCTTTGCTCGCGTCGGTCAGCACGTCGATACTGACCACCCGGTCCAAGAAGCCGGCGGCGGCGGCGGCGGTGGGGCCGAACATCTCCGCGTTCAGGACCGCCCTGGTGAACGCCGACGGGGTGAGTCGGGCGCGGGCCAACTCGATGCCGACTTGGTGCATGGTCATCCCGATGGCGGTCTCGTTGAGCCCGATCTTGAAGTCGCCGTCGACCCCGAGCCTGTAGTCGGTTGACAGCAGGATGAATGCGCCCGTTCGCGATCGCGTGACCCGAACACGCGGCGATGACCGGGTGCGGGTGGGAGAGCAACCGACGCGAGAAGCTGGACCCCGCGGTCACCAGATCCGCGGCGGCCTCCGGTCCCGACCTCATCACCCGCAGGTCGTAACCTCCGGAGAACACACCGGGTTGGCCGGTGAGGATGACCACGGCACCCAGGGCCGCGGCCTGGTCGAGCGCGGCGTTCAGCGCGGCGAACGTCTCGATCGAGAGTTCGTTGACCTTGCCGCTATTCAGGGTCAACCGCGCGATTCCGTCCGAGATTTCTACGTCGACTGGTGTGTTCATGACGCCTCCGTGATGGGTTGGTCGTGGTCGGCTGCCTTACAGCAGCCCTTCTAGCCGGCCACGGATGATCTCCTCCGCCCCGGCCATGATCCGGTCCAGCAGCTCCTGCACGGTCGGAATGTCGTCGATCAGGCTGGCCACCAGACCACACGACCAGGCACCGGCGTCCATTTCGCCGTCGCCCATCACCTTCGGGTAGACGCCGGCCACCTCGGTGATGATGTCCTCGAACACCAGCTTGTCGCCGAGGGTTCGCTCCTTCTCCAACAGCCGCTCGACCCCGTCGTTGGTCAACACCCGCTCGGTATTGCGCAGCGACCGCATGATCAACCTCGTGTCGTACTCCGTGGCAGCCAGGATCGCCTGCTTCACGTTGTCGTGGACAGGCGATCCTGGGTGGCGATGAACCGCGTCCCCATATTGATCCCCTCGGCGCCCATCGCCAGCGCCGCCACCAGCGCGCGGGCATCACCCATCCCGCCCGAGGCGATGTAGGGGATCTTCAACGCGTTGCCGGCCAGCGGCAGCAGGATCATGTTGGGGATGTCGTCCTCGCCGGGGTGCCCGGCGCACTCGAAACCGTCGACGCTGACCGCGTCGCAGCCGATCTCCTGCGCCTTGAGCGCGTGCCGGACCGAGGTGCATTTGTGGATGACCGCGATACCTGCGTCCTTGAGGGTCTGCAGATACTGCTTGGGGTTGTTACCGGCGGTCTCGACGATCTTGACACCGCCGTTGATGATCGCCTCGATGAACCCCGGGTAGTCCGGCGGCGTGACCGACGGCAGGAATGTGAGGTTGACCCCGAATGGCTTGTCGGTCATGTCCCGACAGCGGGCGATCTCCTTGGCCAGGTTCTCGCCCGAGCGCTGGCTGAGTCCGGTGATGATGCCGAGTCCGCCCGCGTTCGAGACCGCGGCGGCCATCTCGGCGAAGCCGACCCAGTGCATGCCGCCCTGCATCACCGGCCGCTCGATGCCGAACAGTCGGGTCATCGCTGTTTCCATGTCGGATCTGCCTTTCTAGTCAGTTCCAGCGCACGATCATGCGGCCATGGCTTGGTCGAGCGTTTGGACAAAGTCGTTGCCGGGTGTTGTTGTGCTGCTGCTTAATTCGGCATCTGGAGCGCCGGAGAAGTGCACAGCGATGTTCGCCGCCCTGTTGCACACCTCGGTGTTGTGGCCAGGTTTGCCGCGTGACTTTCCGCTCTCGCTGGTGCTACCGGTCAGTCGTTTGCGGCCGAGGCGTCTTCTTCGCTCGGGTCGGGAAAGAATCGACCGTGCACGAAGGCGAACTGCGTAGGGGTGGTTTGCGCGACGGAAATTATTCGATCCCCGGGGATACCGGTTACCCGGGTGACGGCGTCGGCGATTTCATCGACCAGACGTGTGGTTTCGGACTCCGGGTGGCCCGACCGAAACAAGCTGCCGACCAAAAGCGGGCTCGCGGGCACACCGCCGGTGTAAACGCTGTCGCCGGGTAGCTCGTTAAACACGACGTTGATATACCTGATGGGCACGTGATTGATCGCGGAATGGATCCGAATGATCTCGTTGGCCAGCTCGGACTTTTGCTGGGCACTCAGCGTCGATTCCGTGGTCGTGCAGCTATAGATGACCATGCTCGATCCTTCTATTCGGGCTCATATCGCAAAGCGCTTCTGCCGTAACGCGCCTGGTGAAGTCAGCCTCTGTCGGCCAGGTGCGTGGGTCAACCGGTTCAGCGGTGAAATCCCTAGAAGGGGTGAGAAACCAACCACGTTTGCGTGGCGGGGCCCTGAGCAGGCGCTGCTCCCTGGCTGAGCGCAGCGATGCCTCCCGCCACGGCCCATGTAATCGCTTGCGAAGGCTGCTTATTCGGATTGACGTCTTGGCGGGCGCCATTGTGACCTGCAACTATGAGACTGACCGAAGCGGGGAAGACGGCGACCGGTTGCTCATACCTAGAGGTGCAGCTGAGCGGCGATTAGCCTGCGTCCCCAGGAAGCGGGCCCGGCCATGGCGACATATCCACCACCGAAGAAATCCAGCAGGGCGTCGATGTGTCCGGACGGTGCTGCGATGCGCAGGCATGCGCGCCACGGTAGCAGATATACGTGATGTATCAATCAATTGATGCTCGGAGCGATCGGCTGTGCATTCGGTCTTCCGGGGCGGACGCGCAATAGGCCAACGGCCGGCAGTGGTCTTGGGGACTCACTGCCGGCCGTTGGTCGGCCACCACCGCGGGCGTGGTGACGGCGTCGTTCAGTTGCCCAGCCCAGGTGCTGGAGCCGGCTGGTCGGTGCCGACCTGACCTGCCGTCTGCTGCACCGCGGCCACCGGGGCAGGAACGCTCAACTGCCGGGCGACGAAATCGGCTGCTTGGTCGGCCATTCCGTTGTTCTTGTATGAACTGTGCGCGGCTCGGTCAAGGCCACCAGGGAAGCAGACCGGGTCGCCGGTTGCGCACAGTTGGAGGGTTTTCGCCGAGTAGAGCTGGCCGATGGTGATGGGTGGCGCGTTGTGGTCGACCAGGTTCATAAACCAGGTATCCGGTGTCCCGAACAGAACGACTGCCGCGACGTGCGAGGCGATCGCAGGAGACATCGGGCCGGTGATACCGGCTGGCAAGGCGAATCCGGCGGGAACGGTGTCGGTGGTGGTGTAGCCGGCGACTGCGGCCCCTTGGGAGTAACCGCCGAGCACGATCTTGGTGGTCGGGCAGCTGGCCGCGATCGTCTCAATCTTGTTGCTGGCGTCGACGATTCCGTCGGCGGCTCGCCCGAAGTCCAATGAGGCCGGGTAGTTCACCCCGTACACGTCGACCGTTTTGCCTGGCAGGCGGGCGTTGAGCGCGTCGACCAACGCTTGCCCGGTCGCGCCCACACCGGGTGCTTCATTCGTTCCGCGGGCGAACACCACCTCGGCGCTGGCACACGAGTCGTCGGCGGCGGCGTTGGCCGAGGGTGCGTCTGCGAACGAGCCGGTGAGGATCGCGATCACGGCCACCGCGGCGAAAATCGTGGACACCGCCGTTCGGACGGTCAGAGTGCCCATCCTGACTACCAGGGGTGTAACGGTGTTCATGAGCCGGTCCCTCTTTCCTGATCCCTGTCCATCACTTAACTGTTTAAGTAATGGTCCTGCCCCCTACAAGTCGCCGGTTGCATCTGCGATTCCGGGAAACCTGGTGATCTACACCACTTGAGGGTCCAGGGATCGCAGAGGAGGTAAAGCGCCCCGTCGAGCCGAGAGCTAAGTCGTTTGGGCCTGCCTCGGCGACCGAGCCCGCGAAACCCAACCCGAGGCCGCAGCGAGTGGGTTGAGCGTTCGTTGCGTGCCCTGATGTCATTGCTTGACATATCATCTAACCATCTCCTAGGCTCGCATGGGCCGTACTCGGTGTGCATACCGGGAATCGACTGTGCCGCAATCAAAGACGAATACGAGGCAGTTATGACTGATGTGAAAATTGGGATCATCGTCGGCAGCACCCGTCCGGGCCGCCACGCCAGGGCGGTCGCGGATTGGGTGCTCGGGCAGACTTCGGGGCGGCCCGGCGCACGTTACGAGATCATCGATCTCGCCGACCACCCGCTCCCTCACCTCGATGAGCCGATGCCACCGTCATACGGTCAGTACCAGCACGACCACACCAAGGCGTGGGCGGCCACCATCGCTGGTTATGACGGGTTCATCTTTGTCACTCCCGAGTACAACCACTCGACGTCCGGGGTGCTCAAGAACGCCATCGACTACGTCTACGCCGAATGGAACAACAAGGCGGCGGGCTTTGTCGCCTACGGTTCCCTCGGCGGCGCACGGGCGATCGAGCACCTGCGCGCGGTGTGTGGCGAGTTGCAGATCGCGACGGTGCGTCAGCAGCTGTCGTTCTCGTTGTTCACCGATTTCGAGAACTTCGCCGCTTTCACTCCGGCGGCGCTGCACAACGACGCCGCCACGACGCTGTTCGACCAGCTCGAAAGCTGGGCCGGCGGGTTGAAGCCGCTGCGCGAAGCCTAGAACCGATCGGTGTGGCTCATTGACGGAAGACGCCATCACCTCGACGACGACTCCGTCGCGTGCGGGGATGGGTTCGTCGACGTCGAACGGGCGCGGCTCGAATTCCGGGCCGATGACCCCCACTGCCTTCATCGCTCGACCTCTTCTTCCTGTTGCCTGCGAATGGCCGATACGAGGTTAAGCAATTAAGTGATGCGAGTATTTCCGGTTTAACGATTAAGTTATAGTGGGACTGTGAGCACCACGCGTGAGACTCGGTGGCTGGACGCAGACGAACAACGCACTTGGGCGCAGCTGTCGACGATGATCCTGCGGCTGCAGCCACTGATGAGCGCTGAGTTGGAGCGCGAGTTCGGGATCAGCCACTTCGAGTACCTGATCATGGCGCGGCTGTCTGAGGTGCCAGAGTCCAAGCTGCGGATGAGCGTTCTCGCGACGACCTCAGGCAGCTCGTTGCCACGATTGTCCCAAGCCGTCGCCCGGCTGGAAAAGCGCGGCTGGCTGTCGCGGCAGCCCGACCCCGAGGACGGCCGCTACACGCTGGCGGGGTTGACCGCCGCGGGACGCCGACGACTGCAACAAGTCGCCCCTGCGCACGTCGACACCGTGCGGGAGTTCGTCTTCGATCGATTGACGCGTGACCAGACTCGTCAGCTGGGCGCGATTTGCCAGCGCATTCTCGATGGGCTGCCACCGGATGACAGCTGGCCGAGCACACCGTCGTGCTAGGGGATTTCCGGTAGGACTTTGGCGTTTACGCGCCACGGTCGACCGAGTCGAAAACTGTGACGGGGTCCGCAGTCAGTGTTGCTTCTTATTAACCATGTTCCGGCGCAGCGGGTTCCAGCGTCGTCGGCTCAACGGCGTGCGGCCAGGCCAATGGATTGAGTCTGCGGAACGGATCCTCAGCGCGCACCACCTGCAGGTCGGCGAGAGTCTGTTCAAGCGACTGCTTAGTGGCCTCTCGAACCGCTTGCAGCCAGGTTGCGGCGTTCTTGCCGGCAGGCCGAGCGGTGCTGATCGGTTCCCCGAAGGCCAGGTACATCCGCTGCGGCCGGGGAATCAGCGTCGGACCGATGCCGCGCACGAGTGGCATAGTCACATCGCCGCGCCCGGAAACCCTCTCGCCGATGGATCGGCTCAACCGACCCCAGGCGCTGTCTCGCGCGAAGAGGCTCTGATACACGTCGTCCCCGCCGACCAGCGCAATGGGAACAATCGGATAGTTGCTCTCGATGGCCACCCGAGCGAAGCCGCTGCGGCCATCCCACCGCAGTCGGTACTCCTCGCCTCTGAACTTGCCGATCTCTCGACCCCCGCCCGGAAATACCAGCACGGTTTCGTTGTGGCGCATCAGTTCTCGCGCCGTGTCGGGGTGACCGACCACTCCGCCGTAGGCGGCTATCAAGTCCTTGGCGAAGCCGCGCGCCTGGCCCATACCCCGTTCAGCCAAAGGGCGTACCCAAACCCCCAATTCGCGCCGCAGGTAATAGGAGATAAGAAAAACCTCCGCGCCGGACTGAGTGTGGTTACCCACCAAAAGGAACCGTCCGTCGCGCGGTAATCCCGCCAACCCGTCTACGTAAGGTCGATACAGGTCGATCAGGGGATTCAGTCCGTCGCCGATGTTGCCCAGCAGCTGGCTCAACGCCCCGACTCGGCGAGGCTGATCCATGATCGCCGCCAATTCCTCGGCGGTAACAGTCTTCTTGCCTTCCGGCGGCCCCAGCCTCACCTGATCTCTCCCTTCCTGATCGTTGACGACACGCCAACCACGGTACCAGACGAACTAGTTCGTTTGGCTATGCTGCTTCTGTGAGATCGAAGACGGAGTTGCGCGACGAGATTCTTGCTGCCGCCCGCGCTGAGTTCGCTCAATACGGGTTGGCGGGGTCTCGCATCGACCGGATCGCCGCCACAGCGCGGGCAAGCAAGGAGCGGCTGTATGCGCATTTCGGCGACAAGGAGACGCTGTTTAGCGACGTCGTCGCCGCTGACGGTCGGGAATACTTCGCCGCGTTCCGCATGCGGCACGACGCCGTCGCGGAGTTTGTCGGCGAGATCTACGACTTGGCCCGCAGCCACCCTGAACACCTTCGGATGCTCACCTGGGCCAGGCTCGAGGGGCTGACGATCGAACCGCCGGAATTCGACGACCAGGCGCCACCGGCACATGACCTCGCGACGATCGAAGCTGCCCAAGCAGCGGGCTACGTCGACAAGTCGTGGGCTCCGCTGGACCTACTCGTATTGCTCTTCGGGATCGGCCTGGCTTGGGCGCAATTCCCTGATCCTCAACCCGAGGCCGACGACCCTAAGGTCGTCGCGTCGCGGCGCGCATCTGCCGTCGAAGCGGCCGCCCGCATCATCGCGCCGGCGTCTGAATAGCAGTTTTGGCTGACAGGGGTTGAGCATCGAATTCATAGAAACCTCACAGTTTGTGGCTATTAAGAACAAGCGCGCTTACCAATGCATCGCATGAACCATAATCAGGTTGTCGAGCGCAGACGTAACGGCCGCCAGCCGGGCCAATCGGCGATGACTATTCTCAAGCAGTTGCCCGCGGTGGTTGTGCTGGAGCGGATCCCGGTCCCCGTGCTCGCGATCGCCCAGGACGGCACCGTGCTGTTCGCAAATACGGCTTTTTCAGAGATGGTCGGCCGGGCTTCCGAGGAAGTCTTGACGCTGAAGTTCGATGAGATCTTCCACCTCGCGCCCAGCACCGAATCGCCCGTCTCGGTCGTCCAGGCATTGGCGAACATGGTCGTCGAGTTGGCCCACCAGGACGGCTCAAGTGTGCGAGCACTGATGAGCAGGTCGGCGCTGATACGTTCCGATGACGACATTGCGCTCGCGACATTCCAGGATTTGACCGAGCAGTTGTGGCTTGACGAACGCTAGCCGCCGGATTTCGGGCTTTCCGGTGGGGAGACGGCCTTGATCGCGAGAGCTGTACGTCGCTTGACGAATTGGGTGAAGTAGTCGCTCCGGTCCGGTTGCACGATGCCGCGCAGAACCGCCGACAGTGCCTTCCCGAAGTCACCCAGCAACTGCACCGGCTCGTCCAGATTGCTGGCCTGCCGCATCCCCACATAGATCGATACCAAGAGTCGTCCGACGTCTTCCGGATCACCTTGCTCGATGATGTCGCCCTCGACGATGCCTCGCTCGGTGATCTCTCCCAGGAGTTGGATCCAGCCCCCCAACAGCCGCTCTTGCAGCTTCTCCGTCCGACCGACCGATTCGAGCAGATTGAATGACGCTCGAGTGACATCGTGGGTGATGTCTGCAACAGCTATCAGGTAGCAGAAGTCGATAAGCGTTTCCAGCCCGGATAACCTTCGGGCGAGCAGGTTTTGGACCGCCTCGCCGTACGTTTCGGTCTGCACGTCTACGATGGCCAACGCCAGCGCGTGCTTCGACCGGAAATGGAAATACATTGCGCCCTTGGTCAATTGGGCTTGCGTGAGAATGTCGTCGAGGCCGACGCCGTAGTACGGGCGTTGAGCGAACTGGTGTGCGGCGGCTCGCAAGATCTGATCTCGCGTCGTGTCTGATCGCTTGTCGCTCAGCTCGGTCATCGTTGAATCCTGCAGCTATCAGCCATCTTTGCGTGTTAGATCGTGCTTGGGGTCAGGGCCTGGCTGTCAGCCAGGAAGGGCATGGGCATCCAGCGCAAGGACAGCAGCGACTCCATGGCATTGCCGGGCAGAGGGCGCGACAACAAGTAGCCCTGTGCTCGATGGCACCCATGTCGCATCAAAGTCAGTGCGGCGGCCGGGGTTTCTACGCCCTCGGCCACCACCTGCAGGCCGAATGCTTCGGCCAGTCCGATGATCGCCCGGACTATCGCCAGATCGCGGCTACTGGTGCCCAGGTCGCGAACGAATGACGTGTCGATTTTGAGGGTGTCGACCGGTAGCGACTTCAGGTGCGACAGAACGGCATAGCCCGTGCCGAAGTCGTCGATGGCAATCTGGACTCCGACCTCTTTCAGCTCCTCGAGCGTTCGGCGGGTGGTTTCGATGTCGCGAACCACTGCGCGCTCAGTGATCTCCAGGCACACCGAGCCGCCATCGATGCCGAACTCATCGATCGTTTCGGCCACGCTGCTGACGAAACCTCGGGTGACCAGTTGGGCCGGCGAAACGTTGAGACGCAATGTGGTGTTCTGACCCACGCCGTGTGAACGCCACCGGCTGAAATCCGCACACGCGCTTCGCATCACCCATCGGCCCAATTCCCCGCCGAGGTTGGCCGATTCGGCCACGCCGATGAAGGACTCCGGTAGCAGCAAGCCCCAAGTCGGGTGCCGCCAACGAACGAGCGCCTCGGTCGCCACGATGGCACCGGTCCACAGGTCAACCTCGGGCAGATAATGCAGCGTCAGGGCTTCGCTGTCGATTTCGCCGCTGAGGTGGAGTTCGATGTCGTTGCGGAAGAGACGCTGCAGGGACATGTCATCGCTGGACACAGCAACATGGTTGCCGCCTGCGCGCTTGGCTGTCAGAACGGCCTCGTCGGCGCGATGGAGCAGGTCGCTGCTGTTGTCGCGTCCCGGCATGCCCACCGCCACGCCGACGCTGACGGTGCGGGTGATCATGTGGCCACCCAGCGCCATTCGGTCGCGCAGCGCCACGCACAGCTCGTCGGCCGTCTTCTCCGCGGCTTCGATTGACATCGGTCGTTCGGGAACGACGACGAATTCGTCTCCGCCCAGCCGAGCCGTCATGCTGCCCGGGCCGGCTTTTATGCGCAGCTGTTCGGCGAATGTCCGGATGAACCAGTCGCCGGCGCTGTGGCCGAGGTAATCGTTGATCGACTTCAGCCGGTCGAGGTCGAGGTACAGCACCGGGACCGGACCGGGCCGCCCCACTGCGAGCCTGTCGGAAAGATGGGCGATCAGCGCGCGGCGGTTGTGCAGACCGGTCAGATCGTCGTGCTCGGCGAGGTCGCGAAGCTTCTCTTCGGCTGTGATCCGTGCCTGAAGTTGTGCAAGCAGCGACGCGATGGTCTGGATCGTGTTGAGTTCGTCGGGCCGCCACTTTTTGCGACGAAATTTCATACAGGTGAGCTGGCCGGTCGTGACTCCCCCCGAGATCAGTGGTGCCGCGGCCGCGGAGGGCGAGGTGATCCTGGAGGCATCGAGGCCCCAGCGGTCGTAGGCGCCGGCAACCCAGCGTGCGTAAGCAGGTTCGGTCGCTTCCGGCCGGATCACGACCAAGTTCTTCCCGTGCTCGCACAGCGCCAAGATGGGGTCGGCGCTGCTGAAGTGTGCGACCGTTTGGGGGTCCGGGCCTGCGTCGTCACGTCGCGGTGGCCACGCCGCGACCAACCTGGAAACCCTGATTTTGTGGTCGTTATGCCGCAAAAACGCAGCGTCGATATCGAGATGCTGGACGAGCTCGGCGAGCACCTGCTCGTTCACGTCGCCGACGGTGGAGGCGGTCGTCTCCATCAACCGAGTGGCGACGATGGTGACCAAGTTGCGCGCCAAGGTCTCCTCCGATGTGGTGCGTGGCTCGGGAGGCCGCGTCGGTTTTCGGGCCTGGAGTATCGAGCATTTGTCTAAGCCGGTATCGATGGTGGGCGCAGCGGTCGAGAAGCGAAAGTATATACAGAACGAAGCCGCTGCGCGGAGGTTAACGATATGACCGGCTTCTCAACCGGCAATTCACCCTGTGGGCGGTAATTGGGCGACGCGACCCGACCTGGCGTGGCCGGGAATGTGAACAATATCGACGCCAGTCCAATTCGCGGGCCGCTAAGTCGTGCTGCGGGGCTTTGGCTCGTCTCGCAGTGCGTGCCGCGAGAACGACCTGACCGGCGGCTCGGTCGCCTCGGGGCGGGCGCACAGTCCTCAGGTCGGTGAATCGCGCTGGCCAAGAATGAGTGCGCATAAATGTGGTTTCGTGTCGTCATAAAAAATTGAATGCGCCGAAATTGTCACCATGCAGGGCGCCTTTGTGTATTCGGCATACGCCCGTTTGCGGCCGTCGGCCCGGTACCGAGATCGTCCTTTCGGTCCGCGGCGGCACGGTTGCCGGGGCTCGGTCGGGCGAGCGCCCGTCGTGCGTCGAGCAGTTAAATAAACTGCTTGATTTAACCTCGGCGCGGGTGTTCACTGAGGCGGTGACGGCAGCCAGAGTCCTGCGCAACGATCGGTCGACGGGTACCCGAGAAGCGATCTTGTCAGCAGCTGAACGGTTGTTTGCCGAGCGCGGCATGTACGCCGTGTCCAATCGGCAAATCAGTGAAGCGGCAGGGCAAGGCAACAATGCCGCGGCCTGTTACCACTTCGGCACCAGGACCGATTTGCTGCGCGCGATCGAAAGCAAACACCGGGTGCCAATCGAGGAATTGCGGGAGCAGATGTTGGCCGGCATCGGCAACTCGTCCGAGCTCCGGGACTGGGTCGGCACACTGGTACACCCACTCACGGATCACGTGGCGGCTCTGGGCAACCCGAGCTGGTACGCCCGCTTCGCCGCTCAGGCGATGGCCGATCCCACCTATCGGCAGGTCGTGACCAGGGATGCGCTCGGATCACCCATGCTCGTCCGGGCGATCGACGGCATCAACCGCTGCCTGCCCGACCTGCCGAAGCGAGTCCGCTTCGAACGGATGGTGATGGCTCGCAACCTGCTGATGCACACCTGCGCCGAACATGAGGGAGAGCTCGCCGAGCACGGGCCGCGGTCACGGTCCAGCTGGCCGATCGCGGCCGAAGGATTGATCGACGCGATCGTCGGCTTATGGCGGGCGCCCGTTCACCGCATGCAGGCCCCGCCATCTCACTGACCAGAATTCGCCTTGGGAGAAGGAGAGCTATGGCTGACATGTCGACCGAGACGATGAGCGAGGCCGCAGCGGAGGTGCCGGATTATCCGATGGCCCGGGCGGCGGGTTGCCCGTTGGCTCCCGCGCCGGTGGCGTTGGAACTCAACGTCGTCAAACCGCTTAGCCGCGTGCGGATTTGGGACGGCAGCACCCCGTGGTTGATTACCGGCTACGAAGCGATACGTGCGCTGTTCACCGATTCCCGCGCCAGTGTCGACGATCGCAAGCCCGGCTATCCGCACTGGAACGAAGGCATGTTGGCGACGGTGGACAAGCGACCGCGTTCGGTGTTCACTTCAGATGCCGAGGAGCACACCCGGTTTCGCCGCATGTTGTCCAAGCCGTTCACCTTCAAGCGGGTCGAAGGACTGCGGCCGGCCGTCCAGAAGATCACCGACGACCACATCGACGCGATATTGGCCGGTCCTCAGCCGGCGGACCTGGTTGAGACATTGTCGCTACCGGTCCCGTCGTTGGTGATCAGTCAGTTGCTGGGCGTGCCGTATTCGGACGCGGAGTTCTTCCAAGAGCAGGCCCACAAAGGGATGGGCCGGTACGCCTCCGCCGAGGAGTCGGCCGAAGGCGCTACTGCGCTGGCGAGATACATCGCCAAATTGGTTCGCGCCAAAATGGAAGACCCGACTGAGGATTTGGTAGGCGACCTTGCCGAGCGGGTCAATGCCGAAGAGCTCAGCGTCCGCGAAGCAGCCCAGCTGGCCACGGGCGTGCTGATCGCCGGGCACGAGACCACCGCCAACATGATCAGCCTGGCAATCGTGGCGCTGCTGGAGCATCCCGATCAGCTTGCGCTGTTGCGCGACACCGACGATCCGAAGGTGGTCGCCACCGCTGTCGAAGAGTTGATGCGCTACCTGAGCATCATTCAGACCGGTCAACGCCGGGTCGCCATCGAAGACATCGAGGTGGCGGGCGAGGTGATCCGCGCCGGCGAGGGCATCATCCTCGACGTCCCGCCGGCGAACTGGGACGCTCGTCGCTACCCCAACCCGGATCGGCTGGACCTGCAACGGGAGGACAACCCGCATGTCGGCTTCGGCTACGGCCGGCACCAGTGCGTCGGGCAGCAGCTGGCCCGGATGGAGTTGCAGATCGTGCTGCACACCCTGCTGCGCCGCATGCCGACGCTACGGTTGGCGGTCGCGGTGGAGCAGTTGCCGTTCAAACACGACGCCCTGGCCTACGGGCTATACGAACTACCCGTGACATGGTGAGTGCATCGTGAACGGCAACGTCAAGAAATTCCTGGGTGTTTGAATGACGACTACTCCCAGTGCGCAAACGTTCGTCATCCCTGAGGAGCCTGACTGGGCGCGGATGCGTCGCGAAACCGGCGCGCGGCTTCGATCGGCGATGGCCGACCACGGCGTCGACGCGCTGATCCTGCTGATGAACGACAACGTGGTGTACGCCACGGGTGCCAGTTGGCCGGTGCTGGACGCCGGTCTGTCACACGTGGAGCGGCCGGTGGCGATCGTGCTGGCCACCGATGAGCACCCCCATCTGTTCCTACCGTTCCGTGAGGGGGCCGCATCGGAATCGCAAGTGCCGCCCGATCATCTGCATGGTCCGCTGTACCTCGAATTAGAGGAGGGCGTCCAGCATTTCGCGCGGGTGATCGCTGATCTGATACCGCCGGGCGCGACCGTCGCGGTCGATGAGCTGACCGGGGCGATGCGCCGGGCCGCGGATCGGCTTTTCCCCGGCGGGCCACCCTCGGAGGCGGCGGTGGTGGTGGCAGCAGCCAGCCTGGTCAAGACACCCGACCAGCTTTCTTGCCTCCAAAAAACCACTCGCATCACCGAGCAGGCCATGGCCGACGTGCAAAAGCAGCTGGCACCCGGCGTACGGCAAACCGATCTGTCAGCCAAGTTGGTGCGCAGGGCATTCGAATTGGGTGCGACGGCCAATATGCTTGAGGCGATCTGGCAGGTGATGCCGCCGTCGCGTGCCGAGGGGGTGTGGACGACGCACGGCGACCTCGCGCTACCGCTGCTCACCGCGGAACGCGAACTCGCCAGAGGTGACGTACTGTGGACTGACGTCAGCATCAGCTACGCCGGGTATTGTTCGGATTTCGGTCGAACCTGGCTGGTCGGCGACCAGCCGTCAGCGCGCCAGCAAGCGCAATTCGAGCAATGGCGCCATATTCTCGATGCGGTGCTGAAAGTGACCAAAGCCGGTGCGACGTCGGGTGATCTGGCGCGCGCGGCCATCGCCGCCAACGGTGGCAGCAAGCCGTGGCTGCCACACTTCTACCTCGGACACGGTATCGGCACCTATCCCGCCGCACCTCCCATGATCGGAACGGATTTGGGCGAGGAGTACGACGACAACTTCGTGTTTCCGCCAGGCATGGTGCTGGTGCTGGAGCCGGTGGTGTGGGAGGACGGCACCGGCGGCTATCGCAGTGAGGAGATCGTGGTGATCACCGAAGATGGCTTCATGCCGATTAGCGACTACCCCTATACGCCCTATGGCCCGCGCTGACGACGATGCAGTGGGGGCACCCCCAGCCGCGGAGCGGCGAGGGGGACGAAGCGATGCGGAGGAGTAGCGCCGATGGCCACTGAGATTTCGCCCGACGGCCGGGCATTACGGGTGGGTCGTCGCGAACGGGCGCTGGCGCAGATGGACGCCCACGACATCGACATCCTGGTGCTGGGACGACAGGCCAATGTTCGTTACGTCACCGGTGCGCCGCAATTGTGGATCGCCGGGACGCGGCCGTTCGGCCCGGTCTGTGTGGTCGTGCGTGCTACCGGCGAGATCTTTTTGAACAGCACCGCTGACGAGGGTATCCCCGAGGAGATCGGCCGTGACCGGCTCTACGGGTTGGCTTGGAACCCGATGACGCTCATTACGGTGCTGAAGAACATCGACGGCGCATCGACCGCCCGGCGGGTCGGAACCGATGCCATTTCACCGACTTTCGCCACGTTGCTACCGACGGCGTTTCCGAACGCCGAACTCGTCGACGGCGAAGTGGTGATGCGGACCGCGCGGCGGATCAAGACCCAGGATGAGGTGGCGGCGATGACCACCGCGCTGCGGGTCGCCGAAGCCGGTATTGCCGCTGCGGTCGCGGAGTTGCGCCCTGGGCTTTCGGAGCAGACGTTGGCCGGTGCGGTGCTGGAGGCGATGGCGGCGGGCGGGGTGAGCACGCCGGCTACCCAGGACGCCGCCTGGGTGACGTCGCGGGAACATCCGTGGCGGCGCGCAACCGGCGACGGCCAGGTGGCCACCGGTGACCTGGTCGCGTTTTCTGCCGGAGCTCTGGCCGACGGATATGTCGCGGAGGTGGGCCGGACCTGGCGGGCCGGCGACGCCGACAACGGGCCGACTCGCAAGCTTTATCAACGCTCGAACGAGCTGTGGGACAGGCTGATTGCCGCCTGCCGTCCCGCCGCGCACGCCAGTGATCTGCTCGCGGCGTATGAGCTGGCCGGCGAGGCGCTACCGCCGATGGCCGTCGCGCACGGGCTGGGTCTGGGCTTCGATCCGCCGGTGATTTCCCGGCAGCTTCCCGCCACCGCCGAACGGGAACGTCTAGACCCGGGGATGGTGTTGGCGCTCACCGGCTACGTGTGGCAAGAAGGCGTCGGCGCAGTACTTCACCGCGACACGGTCGTCATCACCGACAGCGGGCCCGAGTTACTGACCACCAGCCCGTCGTGGCAGTAGGCAGCAAGCTCGCCCGAGCGCGGCATCGAGAAGATCGCCCGAGGCGCGCAATGCTCGGGTGAGAAGCGCTGTGCCACCGGCGCGCAACGCGGCGGGGTCCACGGGAATGGAAAGTCCAAAGTGATCACCGGTGACCCAGCGTTCGTCTGCGTCGATCACCAGGTCTGTTCGGCTGCGCGGACCAACATGTGGTTGACGGCCACTCTCCGGTCGCGGGTGACGATATAGAGCACCGCGTCGGCGATGTCTTCGGGCGCCAACTTGACCATGTCGGCGGTCTGGCGATCGAACGCTTTGCGCGATTCGGGGGACAGGTGGCTGCTGATCTCGGTGTCAACCGTGCCCGGCCCCACTACGCCGACCCGCACTCGCTTGCCCAACAACTCCTGGCGGATGCCCTCACTGAACGCGTTCACGCCGAATTTCGTCAGCGAATAGACGGCGGTGCCGGGACGGGCGACCCAGCCGGCGGTGGAACTGATGGTGACCAGATCGGCGACACCGCGTGGTGAGTCTGCGGCCGCGTCGATCAGATGGGGGACCGCGGCCCGGGTGACGTACAAGACACCCTGCACGTTGACCCGCACCAGGTCATCCCAATCCTGCAGCGGCGCTTCGGCTGCGGGCGCCATCCGCATCAGCCCGGCATTGTTCACCACAGTGTCGAGCCGCCCCAGCTCGCCAACCACCCGCCGCACCGCCGCAGCTACCTGTTCGGCGTTGGTGACGTCGGCGGGCACCGCCAGCGCGGTGCCGCCTGACGATTCGATATCGGCTTTGAGTTCGTCGAGTCGATCAGCGCGGCGGGCCAGCAGGGCGACCGCAGCGCCCTCGGCCGCCAGTGCCTTCGCCGTCGCGGCGCCGATGCCGCTGCTGGCACCCGTTACCAACGCCGCAGTGCCGGCCAACGTCTTAGTCACTTGCGACGCTCCTCCGCATCGCTGCGCTCTGCATCGTCGCCGTCGCGGTCATGTTCTCTCCGTCGCATGGGGGAGCAAGATTTCGTTCATAACATAGTCGTTGTGCTCGCCGAGGTCGGGAGCGCCGCGCGCAATCTGGATCGGAGCAGCCGACATTCGCCACGGCGCTGCCAGTATCGGCCGTTGCCCTTCGCGATGATCGCTGACGAAGCGATAAAGCTCGCGTTCCCAGAGCAGCTGATCGCTGATCACGTCGAGGGATGTCGCGCTTTTGCTCGACGGCACACCAGCCGACCTGAGCCGCTGCGCCAGCTGCCCGGCGTCGCGGCTCTTGGTGAACCGGGCTAGGTCCGTGTCGAGCGCATCGGTGTGTTGGAGGCGCTCCGGCATGCCGGCGTAGCGCGTGTCATCGGCGAGCGTGGCGGCGCCGAGGACGTCGCACAGTGCGCGCCACTGCCTGTCGTCGGCCACGGCAACGCTGATCCAATCCCCGCCCGAACAGGGATAGCAGTTGTGCGGGGCCATATCTGGATCGCGGTTGCCTTCAGGGAAGACGTGCGTGCCGGTGAGATCCTGTTCGAGTAGGCAATCGCCGATCATCGACGACAGCGTTTCCACCGCCGACACGTCGACGAATTGGCCTTCTCCGCTGAGGTCTCGATGAAGCAAGGCGGTTACCGCGGCGAGCGCCGCGGCCGCGCCGACGGTGGAATCGCCGTAGCGCATGCTGGTGCCGAGCGGGGGTCCACCTGGATAGCCCACCAGAGAAGCGAGTCCGGCCAAGGCGGCGAAACATGGCGCGTAACCGGTCTGATAGCCCAACGGTCCGTTGTTGCCCCACATCTTGATTGACACCGAGATGATGTCGCCCTTGATGGACTTGAGCTGCTGATAGCCGAGTCCCAGCCGCTCCATCGCCCCGGGACGAAGATTGTTGACGACGATGTCGCTGTGGGCGATCAGGTCGCGAAGGCACTCCACGCCCGCTGCTGACTTCAGATCCAATTCCACGCTGAGGACTTCGGGATTGATGCTCAGAAAGTAGGGCGCGTGGTTGATGTCGGTCCCGCCGTAGGCGCGCATCTCGTCGGGATTGCCGGCGCTTTCGACCTTGATCACTTCGGCGCCCAGGAACGCAAGGAGCTTGCCGGCGTACGGGCCGGCCCACACTTTGGTGAGCTCGACGACCCGCACTCCTTCCAGCGGGCCGCCTCGTGACACCTTCGGCGGTTTGAGTTGGGCCGACTTCACCGTCGGCACCGGACGCAGCGTCTCGATGCTGTCCGCGATCTCGGCGGTGTGCTGGCCCAGGGTGGGCGCCGCACTCGTGATGCGCGCCGGTGATGCGCCCATCAGGTAGGGAACGGTCGGATAGGCCGCGGTGCCCAATACCGGATGGGTGACGTGCTGGAAAAAGCCGCGATGACGGTACTGAGGCGAGTTCTTCAGGTCGGCAGCGCTTTTGACGGGCACCAGGGGGACTCCCAACCGCTGCGCCTCTTCGGCTGCCGCATCTTTGGTCAGGCCGGCGACCCACTTGGCGAACCCGTTCTGAAATGTCACCACTTTCTCTGGCGTGACCGAGAACTCCAGCCAGTCGTCGTCGAACGCGTCGAGCCATTCCGGTTGGCCCATCAGCTTTTTGAGGCCCATCCAGTGATTGCGGCTGGTCATGTAGAGATAGATGAACCCATCTGCGCACTCGAAGAATGAGGCCGGGCCCTGCTGATCGTAGTCCTCGCGGGTGTTTTCGGGCGCGACCTCCCCGGTGATGAACCTGCCCAGCACGCAGTCGGCGCGCGACGCCAGCACCGCCTGCTGGGACACGTCGATGAATTCGCCTTTCCCACTGTGCAGATGCCAGAACAGCGACGCCGCGACGCACAGCGCCGCGTCGAGCCCGGCCTCATAGTCGGCGAGGAATCGGCCCGGTCCCTTCAACGGCGGTTTGGCGGGATTCGCATGGCTGGGTGTGTGGTAGCCCCATCCGCTGCTGTTGAACACGTTGAAACTCTTGGCGTTCTGGAACTCGGGCGGGGCGCCGGCGCCGTACGGCGTGATCGAGCAGAACACCAGGGCGGGGTACCGACGCGCAACATCGTTCGCTGACACGCCAACCGCTTCAACCCACGAGGGTGCGTGATCGTCGACGACCACGTCTGCCGTGGCGATCATCCTGTGCAGCTTCTCGATATCGGCGACGCAGGAGACGTCGAGCACGACGGAACGCTTGTTGGTATTCAGATACGCGAAAAGCGCGCTGCGTTCGGGCCCGCCGCCGTCACCGATGATCGGCGCCATCGACCGAGTCGGGCTACCGCAATCCGGACGTTCGATCTTGATCACCTCGGCGCCGAAGTCCGCGAGCAGTTTCCCGCAGTATTCTCCGGCAACCGATTCGGCCAGCTCGACGATCCTGATACCAGTCAGGGCCGACATCACTACCTCGAAACGTCAGGGCTTGTTGCGTCCCGAGCGGCTGAGCCGCCACTCCGGCGGGAAGTTCAGGTCGTTGTCTTTGACGACGTTGTTGAGGCCCTTTTCGAAGGTGCCCTCGGTGAGGTCGACCTCTTGCGCGTCGTTTTGGATCAGCGGCAACATGCCTTCGACCATCCCTGTGAGCAGGCTGCCGAAGTATTCGCCTTTGTGCTGCTTGTAGAGCTCCAGGAAGGTCTTCTGCACCGCGACGGTGTCGGTCGGGCGCGACTTCGAGCATGCCAGCGCGTATTTCAGCGTTTCGTCCTCCAGCTTGTCGCGGGGCACGACGCTGTTGACGAAGCCGCAGTCGTACATCTCCTTGGCACTGAACGGTCGGCCGGTGAACAGCATTTCGGAGAACTTCCGCAGGCCCATCGTCTCGGCCCACCACCACAGGCGTGGTCCCCAACCTACGTAACGGAAGGCTGGATGCCCGAAAAGCGCATCGTCAGAAGAGATCACCAGATCGGCGTCGCCGGCCTGGTAGAAGTGCCAGCCATAGCAATAGCCCTTGGCCTCGATGATGCTGATCTTGCGAAGCTCCTGAAGCGGGCGGTTTCCGGCGCGCGCCTTGGCGTAGAAGTCGGTGACGGTGGACAGATAACGGTATGAGCCGCCCGGCGGGTACTTGACGTCGTCGTCGTTGATGGCGAGTTCATGCAGCAGCGGTAGGCCCGGGTTCTCCAGCATCGGGCGCTGCTCGGGCAAGTCGCCGCCGCTGCCGAAGTCTTGGCCCTCGCCACGGATCACTACGACCTTGACGTCGTCGTCCACGTTGCACTTGTGGATCAGGTCGGCGTAGTTCTGCCGCATGCCCAGGGTGGTGGAGTTCTGCGCCTGAGGACGATCGAAGGTGATGTAGGCGATTCTGTTCTTCTTGTCCTTCTCGAACCTGATGTACTGCTCGGCTTCCTTCTTCAGTTTTTCGTAGTCGTACTCGGGCATGTGACTCTCCACTTCCTTGTGTCTACTTGAGCAAAGCACCTGCATCAACGGGCAGCGAAACGCCAGTGACATAACGAGATTCGTCAGAGGCGAGGAACAGGACCGCGTTGCTGATGTCGACGGCCTGCACCCACGGCACCGGCAACGTGTGCGTCATCTGCGAGAACAGGGCGAAGTCGTCTGGTCCTGGATTCTCCAGGTCCGGTCGAAACAATTTGAACGTCACGTCGTTCATGGTCATCGGAGTGTTGACCTGGCTGGGGTGCACCGAGTTCACCCGGATTCGGTGCTGGCCGAGTTCGACCGCGAACGCGCGCATGAGACCCACGACACCGTGTTTGGCCGCGATGTAGTGGCCGGTGTGCGCGAGGGCCTTGTGCGCCCCGACGGAACCCGTCAGCACAATCGAGCCACCTCGCTCGCCCGCGAGGATATGCGGGACACCGGCTTTCACGGTCTTCCAGACCCCGGACAGGTTGATGTCGATCATGTCCTGCCAGATGTTCTCACGAATCTTGTGCAATTTGTTGCCGCCGTTGCCGATCCCCGCGTTGGCGACGATGATGTCGAGTCGGCCGAGTTGCGCCACACCGCTGTCGACCGCCGCCTTTAGGGCGTCGTAGTCGCGCACGTCGACTTCCGCAGTCACGATGCGGCGGTCGTAACCCGTAACCAGGTCGGCGGTCTCGGCGAGGTCGGCCGGCGTCGCCGCCGGGTAGACCACGTTGTCGACCGGCTTGCAGATGTCGATGGCGATGATGTCGGCGCCCTCTTGGGCCAATCGGACGGCGTGGCTGCGGCCCTGGCCGCGCGCTGCGCCGCTGACGAACGCGACCTTAGCCTCGACGCGACCAGTCATCGTCGCCTCATGGTGTCCGGGCCGGCATCGACTCCCACCCTCGCACCGTCGATGTCGGGCTGAGGCGGGCATTCGCCAGGTCGATTTCCCACTCCGGAAAGCGCTTGAGGATCTCTTCGAGGGCGATTCGGCCTTCCAGGCGCGCCAGCGCTGAGCCCAGGCAGAAGTGGGTGCCGACGCTGAAGGCCAGGTGCTGGTGAGCAGGCCGGCGGATGTTGAATTCCTCACTGTCGGGGCCGAATTGGCGGTCGTCGCGGCAGGCGGCCCCGATCAGCATCATCATCACGCTGCCTGCGGGCACCGTCTGGTCGTAGCAGGTGACGTCGCGTGTCACGTACCGGGCCGTGTGCGGTGCCGGTGGCTCGTAGCGCAGCAGTTCTTCGATGGCCTGCGGTATCAGCGCCGGGTCGCGGGCCATTTCGCGACGCTGATCCGGATGTTCGGCGAGAACCTTTCCGGCCCAACCGATCAGCCGCGTGGTGGTCTCGTTGCCTGCGCCGGCGACGACGTTGAGGTAGATCAGCAACTCGTCGCGGGTCAGTCGGCGGTTGGTGCCGGTCTCGTCGACGAACTCGACGTTGAGCAGTTCGGTCATGATGTCGTCGGACGGATGCGTGGCGCGCCAATCGATATAGGCGGCGAAGATCTCGCCGGTGGCCAAGCCCCCTTCGGCGTTCATGGGTTTTCCGGCTTCGGTGCGCAGCTGCGCGTTGGTGCGGTCGCGGATGAATTCCTGATCGTCTTCCGGAATGCCGAGCAGCATGCTGATGACCTTCATCGGCATCTGGCCTCCCAGGTCGGCGACGAAGTCGATGTGTCCCGATCCGATGAGCGGGTCCAGCGACTGGCTGCAGAATTCGCGAATCTTGGGCTCGAGCGCAGCGATTTTGCGCGGGGTGAACATCCGGGCCAGCAGCTTGCGGTGCACGTCGTGGATCGGCGGATCCTCCATGATGAGCATGCCGGGTGGGATGTCGAGATTGGCCTTGATCAACTCCAGGATGATGCCCCGCGCTGAACTGAACGCCCCGTGGTCGACCAGGCCTTTGTCGACATCGGCGAACCGGCTGAACGCGTAGAAATCATGCTGTGCGTTGTAGTACAGCGGCGCCTCTTCGCGAAGTCGGCGGAACATCGGATAGGGGTCGGCGTTGAGGACGACGTCGTAGGGGTCGTAGTAGACGTCCTGGACGTCCACGCCGGTGCTGATCGTCACGAAATCTCGCCTTTCGCCACAACTTCCAAGATCTCCGATGCGCCACCAGCCGGGATCGATGCCGCCAGTGTGTCAACGTCTGAGGCGGTTCGGGCGATTTGTACTTTCTGCTTGATCCATCCGCGCTCGCCGGCTCAGGCGCGATTGGCAAACTCTATTGTCGTAGAGAACCACATGAGCCCAGGTTGGGCAAGACCCGGTTGCCCTAGCGGGCCGGCGATGATCGCCGGCGGCGGGGCTGCGCCGAGGCGCCGTCGTGGGTGAGCCGTCCCTGCTGCTCGCTGCCCAAGATCCCCGCGACGATGGCCGACAGAACGCCGTCGAGCCGTTCCGGGCTGTCGATGATCCGGTCGCCGTGGGCGAATCGCAGCAAAAGGCCGTTGATGAACGTCAGCGTGACGTTGCTCAGATCGTCGACGACGGCGGGATCCAGATCGGCGCCGTGCGGCAGCAACTGCACCAGAATGTCGTGGTGCAGCTTGGTGAATGCGTCGGTGGCGCGCTGCAGGGTTTCGGCAATCGCCGGATCGCGGGTCGCCTGCATGGTCAGCTCATAGCGCGCCTTGGTTCGGGCCAGTTGCGGCTCTTCCCCGGATTGGATGACCAGCGTTGCCAAGGTGGAGGCCGACGCCCCGTCGTCGAGGCCGGCCCGGTCGGCGACCGACTGCAAAGCGGCCAGGTCCAGCTCGGCCATCCGCTCGGCAACCGCGCGCAACAGCGCTGAGCGGGTGCGGAAGTAGAACGAGGTGGTGCCGTCAGGAACGCCGGCGCGCGCGTCGACTTTCAGATGGCTCAGGCCCTTGGCGCCGTCGTCGGCCAACAGTTGGATCGCCGCATCGCACAGTTCGCGGCGGCGCCGGTCCGGATTTGGCTTGCGTCTCTTCTGTATGCCGGCAGTGTAGCGGCCGGTGGCAGGCGGTTTTGGTGTCAAAGCTGATCTTTGCGGTGTGCTGGGTTCTGGCTCGACACCAGACTACTCTATATTCGTAGTGTCAATCAAAATCGTCTAGCCAGTCGAACGGACAGCTTGTGGCCGCTCCCGCCGGCCCCTTACCCAACTGAATAGCCCGGCTCAGCCGTCGGGCAGTCGTCGCGCTAGCTGACCGGTGAAATTCCCCGGGCCGCAGGCGACGTCAAGCAGCCTGTGCGCGCCGGACAGACGTAATGCGTCGGCCGCGCGGCGCTGCTCAGCGCCGGTCGTGACACCGCTGGCAATGCAGAACGCGACCGGGCGCCACAGTCGTTCGTACACGCCCGCAACCAAGACACTGTTCATCGCCCGCTGAGCAACTGTGGGGATGTCGGGCGCCACCGATTCACCGAGCACGTCGAGGAAACCGTGCCGCACCGTGGCCCTGCGATCGAGCAAATCACGGGTTTGTCTGCAGCGGATCGTCGGTGATGTCCATCCCGCGAGTCTGGACCGGCCGGGACCGAAGTACACATCCGGGCTGGCCTTCCCTGTGCATGGTCGCTGCAATAACCTTGGCAGCATCGGACCGCGACGGGGGTCGCCGACCCGGCGGGGGTCGCCGACCCGGCGGGTATGAGACGACAACAGGGGCGGATAGATGGCGCAGCGGTCACCGCGAGTCCCCGGCATACCCGACCTATCCGGGACGCCGTAGTGACCGAACTGACCGCGCTGCGCGCCGATGAACTCGCCGCATTGGACATCTTCAACGGCTGTCCGCCCGAGGACTTGATGCCGCTGGCGGCCAGCCTGCAGCCGCTGCAGGCCGCCGCGAGCCAGGTGCTCATGCAGCAAGGTGAGCAGGCGGTTTCCTTCCTGCTGATCTCGTCGGGTACCGCCGAGATCAAGCACGTCGGAGAGGACGACGTCGTGACCGTCGAGCAGGTGTCCGCCGGCACGATCGTCGGTGAGATCGCCCTACTGCGTGAGATCCCGCGGACCGCGACCGTGACCACCACCGAACCCTTGACCGGCTGGATCGGCGACAACGACGCATTCGCGCGGATGGTGCACATCCCGGGGATCATGAGCCGGTTGGTGCGCACGGTCCGCCAGCGACTCGCCGCCTTCCTGACGCCGATCCCGGTTCGGGTTCGCGACGGAACAGAACTGCTGCTTCGTCCGGTGTTGCCCGGCGACAGCGAGCGGACCATGCAGGGTCATGTCTGGTTCTCCAGCGACACGCTGTATCGCCGATTCATGTCGCCGCGGGTTCCCAGCCCGGCGCTGATGGACTACCTGGCCGAGGTCGACTACGTCGACCACTTCGTGTGGGTGATGACCGATGCGGATGGCAACCCGGTTGCGGACGGCCGCTTCGTTCGAGACGACCACGACCCTACCGTCGCCGAGATCGCGTTCACCGTCGCCGACGCCTACCAGGGCCGCGGTATCGGCTCCTTCCTGATTACCGCGCTCTCCGTCGCCGCCCGGGTCGACGGAGTGGAAAAGTTCTCCGGTCGGATGCTCGCGGACAACTTGGCGATGCGGACGATCATGGACCACTACGGCGCTTTCTGGGAGCGCGACGACGTCGGGGTGGTCACCACCGTCATCGACGTGCCCGATCCGCGCGACCTTCCGTTAAGCCGCGACATGACGAACAACATCAAACGTACAGCGCGCCAAGTTATTCGGGCTGTCGGCTAGTATGCGACTCCGCGTCGCTGCGGTGGTTGTCCTGCTGCTCGCCTCATGCGCTCACGCACGCCAACCCGCGCCGACGCCTTCCGACAGCACGCAGGCTCGCCAGGTCAACCCCGCCAACATCAGGCGGGTGGGACGCGAACTGCCGCCCGGCTATGAGGTAACCGGGATTTCGGGCGTGGCCGCGCCGCCGACGATCTGGGGTCTTGGCGGGGACGGCGCAGCGACCCCGGCGCGGTGCGCAGCGCTGGCCGACCCGGCCGGCGGACACGGGCAATCCGCCCAAGGCATTTCGGGTTCCGGTGCGGGCGGCATCGTCTACGCGGTGGTCGTGGCCGCGCAGACGGGCCCGGTGGCGCTGGACCAGTCCCTGGTTACCCAGTGCCGCGGGTGGACCATGACCAGCGGGCGTGCCACGGCCCGGGTTCATCTCGTCGATCCGCCCCGCATCGACGGCGCCGAAACCCTCGGCATGGCTACCGATATCACCACGTCGGTCGAAGGCGGCAATGAAATCGGTTCTCGGGCAAACACCTTCACCGCTTATCTGGGCGACTACTATGCGTTCACCACGCTGATCAGTGACCCCGGCTCACCGCATTCGCCGCTGACGCCACAGTTCGCGGCCGATCTGCTGGTGAAAACCGTGGCGGCGTTACGCGCCTGAGGGAGGTGCATTAGATTGACGCGGATGATGAGAATAGCGGTCGCGATCGGATGTGCCTGCTTGCTGGCGGCCTGTTCATCTCACGGATCATCGGAGACCGCCCCGACCGCCGATATCACAAAGATTTCGCAGGTGAAGTCCGATTTCGGGCCGGAGTTCAAGGTCAAAGACGTCCCGAAGACCGCAGTTGACCCCAAGGTGTTGTCGACGCACAAGCTTCCGCCGGGGCTGAAGTTCGACCCGCCCGATTGCTCCTCATTCGTGGTTGGCGAGGACATGCCGCCGGGCCTGCAGGGAAACATGGCCGCGGTGGCCGCCGAGGGTGATGGCAATCGCTTCATTGCCATGGCCGTGCAGACGTCCGAGGCGGTGCCGTTCAACGACCCGGGACGCAACTGCCAGAAGGTGGGATTCGAGGGCGGTCGGGTGCGCGGGCTCATCGAGGTCGTCCAAGCGCCGCGGATTCAGGGGACACGCACCCTGGGCGTGCACCGTGTCCTGCAAACGACGGTGAACGGAAAGCCGCGCAGCGGCGAGCTTTACAACTACACGGCGCACTTCGGCGACTATCAGGTGATCATCACCGCCAACCCGGTGCTGCAACCCGGCAAGTCGGCCACGCCCATCGACACCAAACGGGCGCGCGACTTGCTGGTCAAATCGGTCGCGGCAATCAGAAGCTGATTTCTAGCGGACGTCTCTGGGCCGGAACTGGATACTGACCCGGGGGCTGCTACACGCCGACGTTTTGGGAACCGAGTGTTCCCACGTCCGCTGACAAGAACCGCCCATCACCAGCAGATCTCCGTGCGCCTGTGGCAGCCGCAACGACGGGCCGCCGCCGCGCGGTCGTAACGCGAAGGTACGGGTGGCGCCGAGGCTGACGATCGCCACCATGGTGTCCTGGGTGCCGCTGCGGCCGATGGTGTCGCCGTGCCAGGCGACGCTGTCCGACCCGTCGCGATAGCAGCACAGACCCACGGTGGTGAACGGCTCGCCCAATTCGCCGGCGTAGATGTCGTTGAGCCGGCGGCGTAACCGGCTCAGCCGTGGATGCGGTGGATCCTCGACCGTGAGGTCATGAAAGCTCACCAGGCGCGGCACATCGAGGACGCGGTCGTACATCTGACGCCGCTCGGCGCGCCACGGCACCGTCGTCAGCAGTTCGCCCAACAAGTCGTCGGCGCCGGTCAGCCATCCGGAGCGGATATCGATCCAGGCCCCCTTGCCCAGCAGCCTCCGTTCGTTGCACTCGAACAACGACTCCTGTACCGCAATCGCCACAACGTCGATTCTATCGCACACCCGTTCGAATTCGTGCGCCGACGATGCGGGCCGTGCGCCGGCCCGAAGTGGGGGGTACCCCCACCCGCTTGCGGGGGAAAGCCGGGCAATCGAACTACAGCCGGACCGGACCGGGCCCCTGCTTGGCGAGCACGTCGCCCGGATTGGTCAACGCGCAACTGCGCAGGCTCAGACAACCGCAACCGATGCAGTCGGCGAGGTTATCGCGCAGCCGCTGAAGATGCAGGATCCGATCGTCGAGGTCTGCCCGCCAGCCCGCGGACAGCCGCGCCCAGTCCCGGCTGGTCGCAACCCGATCGGCGGGCAGCGTGGCCAGTGCCGCGCGCACTCGCGCCAGCGGGATGCCCAGCCGGTGCGACATCCGGATGAAGGCGACCCGCCTGAGGGTGTCGCGACTGTAGCGGCGCTGGTTGCCCGACGTGCGCCTGCTGGTGATCAGCCCCTGCCGCTCGTAGAAGTGCAAAGCCGAGACCGCAACGCCGGCCCGAGCGGCCAGTTCTCCCGGTAGCAGTTCCTCGGTGTCCATAACCTGAACCATACTTGAGGTGACGGTTCGGGTTACCGTGCTAAGTGTGAGTAGCGGCGAGCTGGGGTCCAACTCGGAAGTGGGTGCGCTGCGAGTGGCGATCCTGCACCGACCGGGCGCCGAACTGCGTCGACTCACGCCGCGTAACAACGATGATCTGCTGTTCGACGGATTGCCCTGGGTTGCAAGGGCGCAGGAGGAACACGATGCGTTCGCCGAGCTGCTCAGGTCCCGCGGCGTCGAGGTGCTGCTGCTCTCCGATCTGCTGACGGAAGCTCTGCAGAGTGGTGCCGCCAGGATGCAGGGCATCGCTGCCGCCGTTGATGCTCCACGACTCGGATTACCTCTGGCGCAAGAGCTCTCGGCCTTCCTGCGTGGCCTTGACCCGGCCAGGTTGGCCCATGTGCTGATAGCCGGCATGACGTTCGCCGAGCTGCCGTCGGACGCGGGCGCGGGCGACTCGTTGGTGCGCCGCATGCATCACGGCACCGACTACGTCATCGAGCCATTGCCGAACCTGGTGTTCACCCGCGACTCGTCGATCTGGATCGGTCGCCGGATCGTCATCCCGTCGCTGGCCCTGCCGGCGCGGGTGCGCGAGGCGTCGTTGACCGATCTGATCTATGCCCACCATCCGCGGTTCACCGGTGTGCGGCGCGCCTACGAATCCCGCACCGCGCCCGTCGAAGGCGGTGACGTGTTGCTGCTGGCGCCGGGCGTCGTCGCGGTCGGGGTGGGTGAACGGACCACTCCGGCGGGTGCGGAAGCTTTGGCGCGCAGCCTGTTCGACGACGATCTGGCTAACACGGTGCTGGTCGTGCCGCTGGCTCAGGAACGCGCGCAGATGCACTTGGACACCGTGTGCACGATGGTCGACACGGACGCGGTGGTGATGTATGCCAATGTCGTCGAGACATTATCCGCGTTCACGATCGCGCGCACACCCGATGGCGTGAAGATCTCGGACGAGACGCCGTTCGTGGAGGCCGCGGCCACCGCGATGGGTATCGACAAGTTGCGCGTCATCGACACCGGGCTGGATCCCGTTGTCGCCGAGCGTGAACAGTGGGATGACGGCAACAACACTTTGGCGTTGTCGCCCGGGGTCGTCGTCGCGTACGAGCGCAATGCGCGGACCAACGCGCGTCTGGCGGACGCCGGGATCGAGGTGTTGACGATCGCCGCCTCCGAATTGGGGACTGGTCGGGGTGGCCCGCGGTGCATGTCCTGTCCCGCCGCCCGCGACCCGCTGTAAACGTCGTTGAGATTGCGTTCAGGGCTGTCGCCGGACACCCATCACGACCCTGAGTGCAATTTCAACTGATACCCGCGGCGGGCCAACGCATCCGACACCCGACGAATGATGAATCGTCGGCTGTGTTCGGCGACCACGTGAATGTCGATCCAGCCCTGACGTTCGATGAGCTCCGCCCGCCCGATGTCGTGCACGTACCGGCTGCGATCAACGCCGTGGTGCTGGCCGTCGTAGTCGAGGCCGACCATCGGTTCGTCGTAACCCATATCAATGAATGCCTCATTGACACCGTCGGTCAGCCTTATTTGTGTTCTCGGCGCGGGTAGTCCGGCGTCGATGAGTAGGAGCCGCAACCAGGTTTCCTTCGATGATTGAGCACCTGGGTCCGTCAGGCTGAGTGCGACCTCTGATCGACGCAATCCTCGCGCCCTTGGATAGCGCTCGGCCAGCGATAGGGCATCGCATGCCGTTACGCCCGTTGCGCGGGCCAACGCGTCGAGGTGCATTACGGCGACATCGCGGGGCAAATGTCGGGCAAGATCCAGGGCGGTCCTCGCCGGGCTGGTCACCGGCATTTTGTTAACCTCGACGATCTCGTCAGCCTCGATCCGTTCGTTGCGAACCACAATTCCTGACGGCGGCCGGGTGCTACGCCAAATCATCTCGATGGGTGTTGTCGCGTCGACCCACAGGGCGCCGTGTAGCGCTGCGGCGGCGCGCCCGGCGATCACGCCGCTTCGACCTGACCAGAGCCACGCGCCGACGGTATTGCGCCACAGGGAGGGAGCGGTCGCTCTCGGGGCATCGACGTCGGGAAACATTGCGCAGTAATTCCAGCGCAACTTACCCCTGGTAAGCGCGCCGCGGCCGAGCATTTCTGTGCCGATGAAGATTTCAGGCATGCTGTGATGCTGATTGCACGCACCGACGTCTCGCTGTCGGTGCGGTGAGATTGCACCCAGGGTTGTGGATAAGCGTGGACCAACAGCCTTGAGTGCAATGTCAATGCGAGCCGTCACCGCCAGCTGGGCAGCCAGATCTCCATGTTCCAGGTGGTCGGCGAAATTGGCTGACCGGTCAGCACCGGAAACAACCACGCGAAGTTCGTCAGCACCAGTGCGACGTAACAGGATACGGCGATCAGTCCGAGGGTGCGGCGTTCGGCGCCTTGACCGGGTTTGTAGAGGATGTCGCCACAGATCAGCGCGATCGCCATCACCAAAAACGGCGCCATGGTGGCGGCATAGAAGAAGTACATCTGCCGGTCGATGTCGGCGAACCATGGCAGCCAGCCGGCGCAGTAGCCGACCAGCACCACGGCGTAGCGCCAGTCGCGGCGCACGATCATCCGCCAGCAGGCATAGCCAAGGACGGGCACCGACAGCCACCACATCGCGGGAGTGCCGACCAGCATCACCGCCTTGACGCACGACTGTGCGCCGCAGCCCGGGACGTTCTGCTGATCGATGGCATAGAGCACCGGTCGCAGCGACATCGGCCACGCCCACGGTTTGGATTCCCACGGGTGATAGTTGCCGGCTGAATTCGTCAGGCCGGCATGGAATTGGTAGGCCTTGGCGGTGTAGTGCCACAGCGAGCGGATCGCGTCGGGCAGCGGGAAATCCGTTTGCGGTCCGATCGATTCGCCTACCTCGTGTCGATCGATCGCGGTCTCGGAGGCGAACCAGGGCGCGTAGCTGGCCAGGTACACCGCGAATGGGATGAGCAGCAGCGCGTACACGGTCGGGCCCAGGTCGCGGCGGATGACACCCAGCCACGGTCGCAGCACCCGGTATTGGCGGCGTGCCGCAGCGTCGAACGCCAACGACATCAACCCGAAGAACACCACGAAGTACAGGCCGGACCACTTTGTCGCACAAGCCAAACCGAGCAGCACCCCAGCGCCGAACCGCCACCAGCGCACACCCAGCCGCGGACCCCACACCGTGTCGGTGCTGCGGCCTTCGGTCAGCGCGACGTGCATGCGCTCGCGCACCTGATCCCGGTCGACGATCAGCGCACCGAACGCGGCGACCACAAAGAATGCCAGGAAGCCGTCAAGGAGAGCCGTGCGCGCCGCCACAAAGCTGACCCCGTCGCCGATGAGCAGCAGTCCGGCGATTGCGCCGACCAACGTCGACCGGCTGATCCGTCGCACTATCCGCACGACCAGCGCCACCAGCAAAATGCCGAGTACTGCGCCGGTGAACCGCCAACCCAGCCCGTTGTAGCCAAAGACCGCCTCGCCGATCGCGATCAGTTGCTTGCCCACCGGCGGATGAACGACCAGACCGTACCCGGGGTTGTCCTCCACGCCGTGGTTGTGCAGCATCTGCCAGGCCTGCGGCGCGTAATGCTTCTCGTCGAAAATCGGCGTGCCGGCATCGGTCGGCGAACCCAGGTTCACCGTCCGGGTCACCGCCGCCAGAGCGGCGATCACCGCGGTCACCACCCAGCCCTCTAACCGGTCGACGGGCCCGAAATCGGGCACCGGCATCATCGGCCCAGGGCTGATAACAGGGACCGCCCGCTCGGTAGCGACGAGTTCATCGGATAGGGCGGTCATCACAAACAATCGTAGGCTGTGGCGCATGACCGGTGGCCGACTGTTGCTGGGCGCGACGCCGTTGGGCCAGCCGTCCGATGCGTCACCGCGGCTGATCACCGCCTTGTCGTCGGCTGACATCGTCGCCGCCGAGGACACCCGCCGGGTGCGGACACTGGCCAAAGCGCTCGATGTCCGGATCGGCGGGAAGATCGTCAGCTTCTTCGATCACGTCGAGGCGTCCCGGGTGCCTGAGCTGATCGACGAGATCAGCGCAGGCGCAACGGTGCTGGTGGTCAGCGACGCCGGGATGCCGCTGATCAGCGACCCGGGCCACCGGCTGGTGTTGGCCTGCCTGGACGCCGGTTTGCCGGTGCGGTGTCTGCCCGGTCCATCGGCGGTGACCACCGCGCTGGCGGTCTCGGGGCTGCCGTCAGACAAGTTCTGCTTCGAGGGATTCGCGCCGCGCAAGCAGGCGGCGCGCCGCGATTGGCTGGCATCGCTGGCCGAGGAACGGCGCACGGCGGTGTTCTTCGAATCGCCGCGCCGGCTACCCGCATGTCTGTGTGATGCGGTCGAACGGCTCGGCGGGGATCGCCGGGCGGCGGTGTGCCGAGAGCTGACCAAGGTGCACGAGGAAGTGGTGCGCGGGTCGCTGGCAGAACTGGCGACGTGGGCGGCCGACGGCGTGTTGGGCGAGGTCACCGTCGTGCTGGCCGGCGCCACTGTCCGCGCCGACCTGCCGGCGCTGGTCGCTGAGGTCGAGGCCCTGGCCGCCGCGGGAATCCGCGTCAAGGACGCGTGCAGCCAGGTGGCCGAGGCGCATCCGGAGTTGAAGTCGCGGCGGGCGCTCTACGACGCGGTGTTGCGTTCGCGGCAGCGGGGGAGCGATCAGGGCTGACTATCGCGCGAAAAGCTCTGCGGGAATTCCCGCCCCGATGACCGGCGCCGCCTTGTGCAGGCATTCGTCCCACTCGGCGTCGGCGTCGGAGTCGGCGGTGATCCCGCCGCCCGACCCCAGCACCGCGTTGCCCGCAGTATCGAATTCCACGGTACGGATCGCAACGTTCAGCTCGCAGCCGGCAACCGGTGACGCCAAACCGACTGTGCCGCAATATACTCCGCGCCTTGATTGCTCCCAGCGTGAAATCAGTTGCCGCGCCCGTAGTTTGGGAGTGCCGGTAACCGAGGCCGGGGGGAATGCGGCATCCAGCAGCGCGGACGTCGGTAGCTCGACCGGTATCACCGCCGACACCGTCGAGACCAGGTGCCACACACCCGGCGCGGGCCGCACCACCAGCAACTCGGGCACGGTGACCGATCCGGTGACCGCGACGCGTCCCAGGTCGTTGCGGACCAGGTCGACGATCATGATGTTCTCGGCGACGTCCTTGACCGAGGCTCGCAGCGCCGACGGGGGAGCGTCCAGCGGCAGCGTGCCCTTGATCGGGCTCGATGTGGCGACGTCACCCCTACGGCGCACAAAGAGCTCCGGCGACAGCGATGCCACCGCGCCCCACGGCCCGGCCACATACGCTGCCCGCGCCGGGGCGGTGCGCGCGACGCCGTCGATGAAGAAGTCCAGCGGTTCCCCGGCGATCGTGCCGGCGAACTGGGTGCAGACGCAGGCCTGGTAGACCTCGCCGGCGCGGATGGCCTCCAGGCAGGCCAGCACTCCGCGGTGATGCGCGCGACGGTCGGCCGCGTCCCAGTCGATCCGGTAAGGCCGCGCCGGCTCCGGCGCCGTGAGGGCCTCTAACAGCCAAGCCGGCATCGGGGCGCCGGACAGACTCTCGTACCACCACTGCCGGTCACGATCGCAACGCAACACGCAGTCCGTCCACCCGCCTGCGGCTTCGGGTATCCGGGCCGGACGTCCGCCAGCGCCCGGATCGGGGTAGGACAGGTAGCCGATCCAGCCGCCGCCGATCGCCGCGCCATCTGCACCCGGTCGCACGGCGAACGCCTCGGCGGGGTCGACCGGTCGCACCGACACACTCGGGACGATCACCGCCAGCGCGCCGAACCAGTCACCGGTCAGCGCGGCCGGCGGCGGCAGGTCCAGCCGGTTCGTGGCATCGCCGATGGCGCGCAGCACCTCGGGTGCGCCGCCAAGATCGCCGAGCCGGTCGATTCTCACCTCACCAGCTTGGCAGATCTCAGTCGCGGCTGATGTGGCGCACGGTCGTCGCGGCCGCAAGTTTGTCGGGGTTGCGCATCGCGTAGAAGTTGGTGATCTTGCCGTCGACGATCTCAACGGTAAAGATGCCCTCCAGCCGGTCGCCGGCGTAGAGCACCACCGCCGGCGCCGAGTTGCAGATCGCCATCTCTGCCCGGACGCCGGGCAGCTGCAGTCCACGGCCGATCAGCCCGACGACAGCCCTGGCGACCTTGTCGGCGCCGATCACCGGTCGACGTGCCGCACTGGCCTTTCCGCCACTGTCGGCGGTCCACACCACGTCGGGGGCCAGCATCGACATCACCTTCTGCACGTCGCCGCCGGCCGCTGCCGCCATGAATTCCGCGGTAATTCGCGCGTTCTGCTCGGGGTCGACCGGGGTGAAGCGCCTGCGTCGGGCTTGCACGTGTTCGCGGGCCCGATGCGCGACCTGCCGCACCGCCGCCACCGATTTGCCCACCGCGGAAGCGATTTCGTCGTAGTCGAACCCGAACACCTCGCGCAGCACGAACACCGCGCGTTCGTCGGGGCTCAAGGTCTCCAGCAGCACCAGCATCGCCATCGAAACCGATTCGGCCAGTACGACATCGGCCGACGGATCTTGCTCGTCCAGCAGCAGTGGCTCCGGCAGCCACGGCCCGACGTAGTCCTCGCGCCGCCGGGCGCCCGCGCGTAGCGCGTTGAGCGCCTGACGGGTGACCAACCGGGCCAGGTAGGACTTGGTGTCGTGCACCCCGGACAGATCTACCTGCGCCCAGCGCAGGTAGCTGTCCTGGAGAACATCATCGGATTCGGTTGCCGAGCCCAAGATTTCGTAGGCAATGGTGAACAGCAACGGCCGCAGCAGCACGAACCGTTCGGTGTGTTGGTCGGAGGTGGTCACGGCGTTGTGACCGCATCGGGCGTGAGTTGCTCGGGACGGTTGCCGCCCTTGAGCCAGCGATACCACCCAGGCTTGGCGGCCTCGCGACGGATACCCCACACCGTGCCTTTGCAGACCGCTTCTTTGATCGTCGCCGCGAACCGGCCGCCGATGAACAGGTTCAGCGGGGTGTCGTCGGGACGGGCAAGCTGGACGGTGGCATACGAGCGGCCGATGCTGACGCACTGCCCGGTGAACGCCTGGTTGATCACCGCGGGCGGGGTACCGGCGATGCGGCTCAGCACCGTGTTGGCGGCCTGGGCGCCGAGCGGGATTGCGGCTTGGCAGCTCATCCGCAACGGCTGGCCGGACGGCGCGGCGGCGTCGCCGGCCGCCACGATGCGGGGGTCGTCCACGCTGGTCAGTGTTTCATCGGTCAGGAGCCGGCCCAGTTCGTCGGTGCGAAGCCCGCTGTGGGCGGCCAACTCCGGCACGCCGAAGCCCGCCGTCCACACCGTCACTGCGCTGGGCAGAAGGGCACCGTCGGACAGCACGACCGCGGCCGGGCCGACCTCGCGGACCACGGCCGCCTCGAGCACATCGACACCGAGGCGGCGCAGCCACTTGGCCACCGAACGGCGTCCGGGCCCGCTCAGCGACGGGCCCAGCACCCCGCCGCAGACCAGGGTCACCCGCCGGCCCTGCTCGGCCAGCTCGGATGCCGTCTCGATGCCGGTCAAGCCGGCGCCGACGACGGTGACCGGTGCGTCGGGATGCAGCTCGTCCAATGCGTCACGCAACCGTTCGGCATGCTCCAATTCAGCGACCGGATAGGCGAATTCGACTGCGCCGGGCACCGTTGCCGGCACCGCGCCGGTGCTGCCGACTGCGTAGATCAGGTAGTCGTAATCCAACACGAAGGAAGAAGCCAGCTCGATCTGGCGGTCGGCGCTGTTGATCCGCTCGGCGCTGTCGACGACCAGCCGGATGCCCTCGCCGAGCAGCGTGCCGTAGTCGACGGCGGCGGTGCCACTGCGTGCGGCCAGCTGATGCAACCGGATTCGCTCGACGAAACACGGACGTGGATTCACCAACGTGATCTCGACGTCGGCGCGCAGCCGCAGGTGGTTGGCGGCCAGTGTTCCGGCGTATCCGCCACCGATCACGACGATGTGAGTGCGCTGGTCTGTCATTTACTCTCTCCTGTTCTCGCGGGATGTTCTGCCCTTGAGACACCGCCGCGGTCGCGCATGTGACAACGTTCGGGCCCCTGTGACCAGGCTCACGTCGGCGGCGAGAGTGCAGAGACCAGCAGATCGACGCGCGCGGACCGATATTCCGGACGTAACCGGCCGCTGCGATCGAGGGTGACCAACCCGTGCAGCGCCGCCCACACCACCTCGGCCAGCGTGTCCGTGTCCCGGGTGCCTGCGACCAGGTCGACGGCCGCGCGCAGTTCGGCGAAGGCCGCGTTCAACTCGGCCGGGGTCTCTGGGTCGGCGAAGCGCAGCGTGGTGGCGCGGGTGAACATCGCGTCGAACAAAGCCGGATTGTCGTGGGCAAACCCGATGAATGCGTGCGCGACTCGCGCCAACGCGTCGTGGCCGTCGGTGGCACCGCTGCGTGCCGAAGAGAGCGCGTCGGCGAGCTCGCCGAATCCCTGGACGGCGACGGAGGCCACGACGCCCTCCATGCTGGAGAAGTGCTTGTAAACCACCGGCTGGCTGTACTCGATCTCGGTGGAGAGCCGGCGGGTGGTGACGGCGTCCCAACCCTCCGCTTCGGCCAGCTTGCGTGCGGTGTCGGTGATGAGTTGGCGTCGCGCGGCCCGGTCCCGGGCCCGACGGTCTTCGATGGCCATGGAGTCATGTTAGCGCCGATATAAAAACTAGCAATGCTATTGACACAATCGATGCTAGGGGTTAGCGTCGCTAACACCTAATCGAGGAGAGGTAGAGTGCGATGACTCAACCTGCTGGCTGGTTCGCTTTGATCGCGGTGTTGGGCACCGCGGTGGTTTATGGCACCGACGTGTTCTGTGCGATGGTGCAACGGCCCGCGCTGGCTCGGATCGACGACCAAGCCTTGCTCGCGGTGATGGGCAACGTCCATCGTTACGGCGACCGGCGGATGCCGGTGCCCGGGGTGATCGGCATGGTGGCCGCGGCGACCAGCGCGGCGTTCGCCGCGGCGTCCGGCCACTGGACGCAAGCGGGTGCGGCCGGTGTCGCCCTTGGCCTGCTGCTGATTTGGCTGGTGGTCTACCTGCGTGTGAGCAAGCCGATCAACCAGCAACTGACCGCCGGGGCCGATCATCCCGATTTGCCGACGGACGCCCGTGCGCTGCAACGTAACTGGGACAAAGTGATCGTAATCAGGGCCACGTTGCAGGGTCTGGCGGTTTCGGCGCTGTGCTTGACGCTGCTGATCTGAACTGCGGCACCGACTAATCGAAAGGAAGCAAGAAAATGGTCAATTACAAGCGGTTACTCATGCGCGCGGGCCCGCTGTTCAATGCGCCGGTGGCGGCTATAGCGAACTCGCCCCGCCTCGGGGCGCGACTGCGGCGTAGTGTCACGATGATCACCTACACTGGGCGGCGTTCGGGACGGACGTTCAGTACTCCGGTGGCATACCGCCGCCGCGGTGACGAGATCGAGATCGCGGCAAACTTGCCCGACGCCAAGACGTGGTGGCGCAACTTCGTCGGCGAAGGCGGTCCCGTTTCGCTGACGCTGGACGGCGCCGAGCGCACCGGACATGCCGTGGCTCACCGAGACGACAAGGGGCGCGTGACCGTCCATGTTCGCCTGGCCGGCAGCTGAACTCAGTCGACTTGGTAGCGCGGGAACACGCCGGTGGGCGACGGCAGCGCCGTGCCGGGTGCAAGGCGTGTATCGATCGCGGTGAATGTCCGCTCGTCTTCCGGCTGGCCGAGCAAGTCCAACAGCTTGCCCGCCGACTCGGGCATCACCGGCTGGATCAACAGCGCCGCGATCCGCACCACCTCGCAGGTGGTGTAGAGCACGGTCGCGAAGCGGATCTGGTCTGCCTCGGATTCGCTCTTGCGCAGCACCCACGGCTGCTGCGCGGAGAAGTACCTGTTCGCCGCGCCGAGCATCAGCCAAATCGCTTCCAGCGCCAAATGCATTGCCTGGGCATCGAACTCGGCGCGTACCCGATCGAGTAGGCCGTCGGCGGCGGCCAGCAGCTCGGTATCGTCGGCGATGAACTCGCCAGGTGCCGGAACGATCCCGTCGAGGTTTTTGGCCACCATCGACAGCGATCGTTGCGCGAGGTTGCCCAATTCGTTGGCCAGGTCGGTGTTGATCCGGGTGATGATGCCCTCTTCGCTGTAACTGCCGTCCTGGCCGAATGGGACCTCCCGCAGCAGGAAATAGCGCACCTGGTCCACCCCGAAGGTGTCGACCAGAGCATCCGGGGCGACGGTGTTGCCCACCGACTTGCTCATCTTCTCGCCGCGGTTGAGCAGGAACCCGTGCGCGAAAACCCTTCGGGGCAGCTCGATTCCGGCTGACATCAGAAAGGCCGGCCAGTAGACGGCGTGGAATCTGATGATGTCCTTGCCGATCATGTGCAGGTCGGCGGGCCAGTAGCGGCGGAACAACTCGGATTCGGTGTCCGGGTAGCCGACCCCGGTCAGGTAGTTGGTCAGCGCGTCGACCCAGACGTACATGACGTGGTCGGGATGCTCGGGCACTTTCACGCCCCAGTCGAACGAGGTGCGCGAGATGGACAAATCGCGCAGCCCACCGGAGACGAAGCTGACCACCTCGTTGCGCCGCACTTCGGGGGCAATGAAGTCCGGGTTGGCCTGGTAGTGCGCCAGCAGCTTGTCGGCATAGGCCGAGAGCCGGAAGAAGTAAGTCTGCTCCTCGGTCCAGGTCACCGGTGTCCCGGTTTCGACGGCGATCCGGGTCCCGTCCACCAGCGCGGTCTCCGACTCGACGAAGAATCGCTCGTCGCGCACCGAGTACCAGCCGGAGTAGGTGTCCAGGTAGATGTCGCCAGCCGCGGCCATCCGTCGCCAGATCTCCTTCGAGGCCTGGTGGTGATCGGCGTCGGTGGTGCGGATGAACCGATCGAAGGAGATGTTCAACTTCTCCTGCAGGCGCTGGAACACGTCGGAGTTGCGCCGTGCCAACTCGGCGGTGGGAATGCCCTCCGCCGCTGCCGTCTCGACCATCTTGAGGCCGTGCTCGTCGGTGCCAGTCAGAAACCGCACGTCGAACCCGTCGAGCCGCTTGAACCGGGCGATGGCGTCGGTGGCGATGTACTCATAGGCGTGCCCGACGTGCGGCTCACCGTTCGGGTACGTGATCGCCGTCGTGATGTAGTAGGGCGTCATCGTTTCTCACCCTATTGTGTCCGCGTGGGTTCCAAACGTCAGCCGCCGCCGGCTCCCGAGCGATTGAGCCCGCTGATCGACGCGCACACCCATCTCGACGCGTGCGGCGCGCAGGACGGTGACGACGTGCGCGCTATCGTCGACCGCGCCGCGGCGATCGGTGTGGTCGCGGTGGTCACCATTGCCGACGATCTGGCCTCGGCGAGCTGGGTGACGCGTGCGGCCGAGTGGGATCCGCGGGTCTATGCCGCGGTGGCGCTGCACCCGACCCGCGCCGACGCGCTCACCGATGCGGCCCGAGCCGAGATCGAACGATTGGCTGCCCACCCGCGGGTGGTGGCGATCGGCGAGACCGGCATGGATCTGTACTGGCCGGGCCGGCTGGACGGCTGCGCGGAGCCGGGGAAACAGCGGGAGGCCTTCGCGTGGCATATCGACCTCGCCAAGCGGACCGGCAAACCGCTGATGATTCACAACCGGGAGGCCGACGCCGAAGTGCTCGACGTGCTGCGCGCCGAGGGCGCGCCGGACACGGTGATCTTTCACTGCTTCTCGTCGGGCGCCGCCTTGGCGCGCGCTTGCATCGACGCCGGTTGGCTGGTCAGCCTGTCCGGGACGGTGAGCTTCCGAAATGCACGTGAGCTGCGGGAAGCCGTCCCGCTGATCCCTGTCGCGCAGCTGCTGGTGGAGACCGACGCGCCGTTTCTGACGCCCCATCCCTACCGGGGGGCGCCCAACGAGCCGTACTGCCTGCCCTACACTGTTCGGGCGCTGGCCGAGCTCATCGATCGGCCCGCCGACGAACTGGCCGAGGTCACCACCGGCAATGCCCGCAGGGCCTACGGTTTAGCCGCAACGAGTTAAGAGACCGTTAACACGGGGCCCCGGAGTTGCCGTATCTAGGCCGGTTCGTTACCGTCTTGTGATCGTACGGTGGGGCCCCGAGTGGGCCTTTTATTTTGTTGCCGAATTGTTGCTGAAGTCGTTGCTGAGGTCGGGGATACACGCGCGTTGAACGTAGTCACGAAACTCCATCAGGCTCCCTCACCGGCTCTGCGGCTCCTTGTCGCGGGTCTACTGGTGGTCTTGGCCTTCGCCGGCGGTTATGCGGTCGCGGACTACAAGACGGTGACGCTGAGCGTCGATGGAACCGCTATTACCGTGACGACCATGAAGTCGCGGGTGATCGACATCATCAGGGAGAACGGGTTCAACGTCAGCGAGCGTGATGACCTCTATCCCGCTGCCGGCGAGCGAGTCCGCAACGCCGAGAACATCGTGCTGCGGCGCAGCCGACCGCTGCAGATCTCGCTGGACGGCCAGAACAGCAAGCAGGTCTGGACGACGGCTTCCACCGTCGACGAGGCGCTGGCCCAGCTCGCGATGACGGATACAGCTCCGGCCGCGGCGTCGCGAGGCAGCCGTGTCCCGCTGGCCGGCATGGCCCTGCCGATCGTCAGCGCCAAGACCGTCGAACTCGACGACGGCGGTGCGGTGCACAATGTCCACCTGGCTGCGGCCAGAGTCGGGGAGCTGCTGGCCGGCGCCGGGGCGCCGCTGCTGCAAAGTGACCAGGTCACCCCCGGCGCGGCCGCGCCGGTGATCGACGGCATGCACATCCAGGTCACCCGTAACCGCATCGAGAAGATCACCGAGCGGGTGCCGTTGGTTCCGCCCAGGCACCGCATCGAGGACCCGGACATGAACATGGACCGCGAGGTCGTCCAGGACCCGGGCATCCCGGGCACTCAGGACGTGACCTTCGCGGTGTCCAAGGTCAACGGCGTCGAAACCGGCCGGCTGCCGGTGGCCAGCCACGTCATCACCCCTGCCCGCGAGGCGGTGGTACGGGTCGGAACCAAACCGGGCACCAACGTCCCGGAGGTTGCCAACGGAGAAATCTGGGACGCCATCTCGCGTTGCGAAGCCGGCGGAAACTGGGCCATCAACACCGGAAACGGCTACTACGGTGGCGTGCAATTCGACCAGAACACCTGGGAGCGCAACGGTGGTTTGCGCTTTGCCCCGCGCGCCGATCTGGCAAGCCGGGAAGAGCAGATCACCGTTGCGGAGGTGACGCGTGCTCGTCAGGGTTGGGGCGCGTGGCCGGTGTGCAGCGGAAGAGCGGGTGCGCGCTGACCATCCGGTTGCTCGGGCGCACCGAGATCCGAAGGCTGGCAAAAGAACTCGAATTCCGGCCGCGCAAATCCCTGGGACAGAACTTCGTCCACGACGGCAACACGGTGCGTCGGGTGGTGTCGTCCTCCGGAGTCAACCGGCAGGATCACGTCCTAGAGGTCGGCCCCGGTCTGGGATCGCTGACGCTGGCGCTGCTGGATCGCGGGGCCACGGTCAGCGCCGTCGAGATCGATCCGGTGCTGGCAGGCAGGCTGCCGAAGACCGTTGCCGAGCATTCGCACAGCGAGATTCACCGGCTGACGGTGCTGAACCGCGACGTGTTATCCATCGGGCCCGCCGATCTGGCTGCCGAGCCGACGGCGGTGGTGGCGAATCTGCCCTATAACGTCGCCGTTCCCGCGCTGCTGCACCTGCTTGCCGAATTCCCGTCGCTGCGCACCATGATGGTGATGGTGCAGGCCGAAGTCGCCGAACGGCTGGCGGCCGAACCCGGCGGCAAGGAGTACGGCGTGCCCAGCGTCAAGCTCCGCTTCCACGGACAGGTCCGCCGCCACGGCACGGTGTCCCCGACCGTCTTCTGGCCTATTCCGCGCGTCTATTCCGGGTTGGTGCGCATCGATCGGTATGCAAACCCGCCCTGGCCGACCGACAAGGCCTTCCGTCAAGACGTGTTCAAACTTGTCGATATCGCATTTGCTCAGCGGCGCAAGACATCTCGCAATGCATTCGTCGAGTGGGCGGGTTCGGGCAACGAATCGGCGAGTCGGTTGCTGGCCGCCAGTATCGACCCGGCGCGCCGGGGTGAGACGCTGACCGTCGACGAATTCGTTCGGTTGTATCAGCGCTCGGGTGAAGTCGGCGACAACACCGCCGCGGGCCTCCCGCAGCGGCAGGCCTCGGCGAGCTGAGGGGCCGAGGGGCTTCGATTTCGCCCACGGCGAGCGATAGTCTCGTTCGGTGCCGATGGACGGAAATACCGCTGCTCAGTGGGTGCCCACTGGCTCAGTTACGGTCCGGGCGCCCGGCAAAATCAACCTGTATCTGGCCGTCGGCGAGCGGCGCGAGAACGGTTATCACGACCTGACGACGGTGTTTCACGCCGTCTCCCTGGTCGATGAGGTCACCGTCCGCAATGCCGATGTGATCTCGCTCGAGGTCAGCGGCGAGGGCGCCGACCAGCTGCCCCGCGACGAGCGCAATCTGGCGTGGCAAGCCGCCGAATTGATGGCTGACCACGTGGGCCGGTCGCCCGACGTCTCGATCGCCATCGACAAATCCATCCCGGTGGCCGGCGGAATGGGGGGTGGCAGTGCAGACGCGGCGGCCGTACTGGTCGCGATGAACTCGCTCTGGGAACTCGGTGTGCCACGTCGCGATCTGCACATGCTGGCCGCGAAGCTGGGCAGCGATGTGCCATTCGCACTGCACGGCGGCACCGCGCTGGGTACCGGTCGCGGGGAGGAGTTGGCAACGGTGTTGGCCCGCAACACTTTCCACTGGGTGCTGGCGTTCGCCGAGGGCGGGTTGTCCACCCCGGCGGTGTTCAGTGAACTGGACCGGCTTCGGGAGGCCGGGACACCACCTCGGCTCGACGAACCCGGTCCGGTGCTGGCGGCGCTGGCGGTCGGCGACCCCGAGCAGCTGGCGCCGCTGTTGGGCAACGAACTGCAGGCGGCCGCGCTGAGCAAGGATCCGGCCTTACGCCGCGTCTTGCGTGCCGGCGTCGAGGCGGGCGCGCTGGCGGGCATCGTGTCGGGTTCCGGACCGACGTGTACGTTCCTGTGCCGGTCGGCGCCCGCTGCGGTGGACGTCGGCACCGAGCTCTCGGGGGCCGGTGTCTGCCGAACCGTACGCGTTGCCAGCGGGCCGGTGCACGGCGCGCGGGTGGTGCCGGCACCTGTCACGGGGGTGTGACGAACACTCGATTGCACCCGCGAGTTTGGCAGTTACTTAAGAGGAGTTTAAGATGTTCGACGGTGACAAATGCCGGTCAAGAAATGCGCCTGGTTCCCTCGCCCGCCGATCATGCCGGCGGGCGTTGCATGAACCCCAAAAGTCGGGGTGACCGCCGTGTCCGCGCCGCAACCGCAACGTTGCGTGAGGTCATCGCTTCATCACCGATTCGAGACGAAATCGCTCCCCAATTGTGGGCGTGCGGCTGCACCAAAGTGTGGTTGAGCAGGAGCAGCATTAAACGCTGGGCGTTGGCGGCGGAACCGAGGAGGCTACCGTGAGCAGGTTTACCGAGAACATGTTCCGCCGCGCCCACGAGAGCACCAAGGGCATGGTGACCGGCGAGCCGCACCAGCCGGTCCGGCACACCTGGCTGGAGGTCTACCAGCGTGCACGCCAAGTGGCCGGCGGCCTGGCCGCTGCTGGAGTCGGCCACGGTGACGTGGTCGGCGTGCTGGCCGGCCAGCCGGTGGAAATCGCGCCGACGGCCCAAGGCCTGTGGATGCGCGGCGCCAGCCTGACCATGCTGCACCAGCCCACGCCTCGCACCGACCTCCAGTCGTGGGCCAACGACACCACCACCGTCATCGACATGATCGAGGCGAAGGTGGTGATCGTCTCCGACCCGTTCACCGCGGCCGCGCCCGTGCTGACGGAGCGCGGGATCGAGGTGCTGACCGTCGAGCAGCTGCTGGCATTCGACCCGATCGACCCGATCGCCACCGGCGAGGATGATCTGGCGCTCATGCAGCTGACGTCGGGCTCAACCGGCTCCCCCAAGGCGGTGCACATCACGCACCGCAACATCTACTCCAACGCCGAGGCGATGTTCATCTCCGCCAAGATGGACCCCAGCGGCAACGACGTGATGCTCAGCTGGCTGCCGTGCTTCCACGACATGGGTATGGTCGGCTTCCTGACTGTGCCAATGTATTTCGGTGTCGAGCTGGTCAAGGTCACCCCGATGGACTTCCTGCGCGACACGCTGCTGTGGGCCAAGCTGATCGACAAGTACGGCGGCACGATGACGGCCGCGCCCAACTTCGCCTACGCGCTGTTCGCCAAGCGGCTGCGCAACCAGGCCACGCCCGGTCAGTTCGACCTGTCCACGCTGCGGTTCGCGCTGTCAGGTGCCGAGCCGGTAGACCCGGCGGACGTCGAGGACCTGATCGAGGCCGGAAAGCCGTTCGGCTTGCGGCCCGAAGCGATCATGCCCGCCTACGGGATGGCCGAGACGACGCTCGCGGTGTCTTTCTCCGAACTCGGTGACGGGCTGGTGGTCGACGAGGTGGACGCCGATCTGCTGGCCGCGCTGCGTCGCGCCGTGCCCGCCACCAAGGGCAACACCAAACGGCTCGCCTCCCTGGGCCCGCTGCTGCAGGGGCTGGAGGCCCGCATCGTCGACGAGGACGGCAATGTGTTGCCGACCCGCGGCGTCGGGGTGATCGAGTTGCGCGGCGAGCCGGTGACCCCGGGCTACACAACGATGGGCGGGTTCATCCCGGCCCAGGACGAGCAAGGCTGGTATGACACCGGCGACCTCGGCTATCTGATGGACAACGGCCACATCGTGGTCTGCGGCCGGGTCAAGGACGTCATCATCATGGCCGGCCGCAACATCTATCCGACCGACATCGAGCGGGCCGCGGGCCGCGTCGAGGGTGTCCGTCCGGGCTGCGCGGTGGCTGTCAGGCTGGATGCCGGACATTCGCGGGAGACCTTCGCTGTCGCCGTCGAGTCCAATGCCTTCGAGGATCCCGTTGCAGTGCGTCGCATCGAGCATCAGGTCGCGCACGAGGTCGTGAGCGAGGTCGACGTGCGGCCGCGCAACGTCGTGGTGCTGGGTCCCGGGACGATCCCGAAGACGCCGTCGGGCAAGCTGCGGCGGGCGAACTCCGTCACCCTGGTTACGTAGTAGCCCGGCGAGCAGACTGCTCGCAGCGACTTACCAAGCGTGGACGCGGTTTTGGGCCGGCTCCAGCCCCAATTCGATGAGCAGCTCGGTGGCGTCCGCCGCCTGCTCGCAAAGCGTCGGCACCTCCGGGCGTTCGGCGGCCGTGAAGTTCTCCAGCACGAACGCCGCTGGATCCTTGCGCCCGGGCGGTCGGCCGATCCCGATCCGCACCCGCTGAAAGTCCTTGGTGCCCAACGACGCCGCAACCGAGCGCAATCCGTTGTGACCACCCTCCCCGCCGCCGATCTTCAGCCGGATCTGACCGAAGTCGATGTCGAGGTCGTCGTGGATGACCACCACGTCAGCGGCAGGCACCGAATAGAACTTGGCCAGTGGGCCCACTTGGCGGCCGGACTCGTTCATATAGCAGCGCGGCTTGGCCAACACCACCGCACGCCCACCGAGCCGGCCGGTCACGATCTCCGCGCCAGAACGCTTGTGCGCCTTGAAAGTTGAACCCAGCCGGGCGGCGAGCCGGTCTGCGACCATGAACCCAAGGTTGTGCCGCGTCTGGGCATAGTTTGGTCCCGGGTTGCCCAGGCCGACCACCAACTGGGGGTACCGCCCGCTTGCGGGGGACGGGTCGGCCATGAATTATTCGGATTCGGACTCGGACTCGGAGGCTTCGGCCTCTTCGGCGGCCTCCTCGGCCGGCTCCTCGGCCTCGGCCACCTCGCCGGCCCCTTCAGCCTCGAGCTCCTCGGCGGTCGGCGCGTTCACCACGTTGACGACCAGCAGGTCGGGGTCGTCCACCAAGGTGACGCCCGGCGGCAAGGCGATCTGCCCGGCGGTGAACTGGGTACCCGGTTCGGCGCCTTCGACCGAGACGATCAGCACCTCCGGAATCGACAACGCCTCGGCCTCGATCTCGACGGTGTTGGCCTCCTGGGTGACCAAGGTGCCGTATGCGGCCTCGCCCTGGACGTCGATGCCGACCTCGACGACCACCTTCTCGCCGCGACGCACCACCAGCAGATCGGCGTGCTGGATGGTGCGGCGGATCGGGTGGATGTCGAGAGCCTTGGTCAGCGCCAGCTGTTCCTTACCGTCGATGTCGAGTTCGAGTACCGCGTTGGTACCGGAGTGGCGCAGCACCGCAGCGAAGTCGTGTCCGGGCAGTTCCAGGTGCTGCGGGTCAGCACCGTGGCCGTAGAGGACGGCGGGAATGTTCCCTGCGCGGCGCGCGCGCCGGGACGCGCCTTTGCCGGTCTCGGTCCGAACCGAGACGGTCAGCTGGTTGGCAGATCTGGCCATGGTTTCGCTCCTGTGAGATGTGTCTTGGGCACGGCCAGGATCGCGCGGCAACCATAGAAACTGGAATCAAGGTCCCCGTCGATAACGGTGGCTGCCGCGTTTCGCCGCAGGCCACCCTCGCCGTGACGCCCGGCCAGGTTAGCGCATCGGCGCCTCAGAGCGGAAATTTGGTCTCGGTGAGCCGTTCGGACAGGTCCCAGAGTGCGCTGGCGGTGGCGGTGCGTTTCGCCAGTGGGCTGCGCCCGACCGGCCGGCTGCGTCCAGCCATACCGAAGCTCGGGCCGATGAAGCTGTCGCCCGGCAAATCCTGTGAGGCGGCATACAGCGTCTGGCGGGCGCCGAAGTCGGCGTCGGTGGCGAGCACGCGGGTACCGACGGACATCACCGCGTCGCCGAATTTGCGACCGGTGCGCCCCTGCAGGTTGGTATGCGAATAACCGGGGTGCGCCGCCAGCGCACGCTGCGGCGAGCCGGCCGTCTGGAGGCGCCGCTGCAGCTCGCTGGTGAACAGCAGGTTGGCGAGCTTGGACTGGCCGTAGGCGACCCACGCCGAGTAGGGCCGCGACGTCCAGTTCAGGTCTCGAAGGCTGATGTAGCCCATCCAGTGCATCAATGACGACACGGTCACCACCCGGTCGGTGATCTTGGGCAACAGCAGGTTGGTCAGCGCGAAATGACCGAGATGGTTGGTGCCGATCTGGGTCTCGAAGCCGTCGGCGGTCACCGCGTGCGGGACGGCCATCACGCCGGCGTTGTTGATCAGGACGTCGACGGTGTCGACCCCGTCGGCGAACTGCCGCACTGAGGCCAGATCCTGCAGGTCGAGTCGGCGCACCTCGACGTCTCCGGTCATGTCCCGGGCAGCGGCCTCGCCCTTTCCCGTGTTGCGTACCGCCAGGATGACCTGAGCACCGACGCGGGCCAGTTCGCGGGCCGTCACCGCGCCCAGTCCGCTGTTGGCGCCGGTCACGATCACGGTGCGTCCGGCGAATGAGGGCAGGTTTGCGGCGGTCCACGACGTCATGGCAAACACACTAATGCGCTGGTGTTGCGGGCGGGCAGCTACTTCGCTGCGACGGTGAATCCGTGGATGATCGCTTGGATGTCAGCCGCGTCGGGAGCGGCCTGCTCGGCCAGGCTGGTGACCGCGAGCTGGACCAGGTAGCGCTGGCGGTCGGGTGCTGAGCCGGTCGGAATGACCATCCGGTTGTAGGTGTGCATTCGCTGGCCGTTGAGGTCGTAGCTGCCCTCGATCATCGACGAAGGAAATCCGCGAAAGTCGGCGCCGGACTGGTCGAGCAGTTTGAAGTTGTCGGAGAGCGCGGCGTCGGCGTTGCCGTGCTTGACCAAGTCGGCGGGGTCGAAATCGCCGGTCAGTTTGAACACGATCAGCATGGCCGTGGGAAGTTTGTCGCCTTTGGCGATCGTTTCGGTGGTGGGCGCGATGTTCGGCTTGTCGACCTTCGCCCAGCCCGGCGGCGTCGGAATCGACACGGTCAGATCGGTCAGCTTGTCGGGTGCCACTGCCTCTCCGGACACCCCGGTGTCCTTCAGGTACTGGGCGAACGGTACCGGCGTCTCAGTCGTCGTCGGAGTCGTCGCTGAAGTAGTCCAAATCGACTTGTAATCAGGACTTTTCGGCCCACAGCCGACCGGCGACACGACCAGAAGCAGTATCGCGGCCGCACCGCTGGTCCAACGACCGCCGAGCGTCACAGGATCTCGCGGACCGTGTCGACCGGACGAGCCAGCCGGGTGCCCTTCGGTGTAACGACGAACGGCCGTTCGATGAGGATGGGATGTTCGGCCATGGCGTCGAGTAATTGGTCGTCGCTGGCGTCGGCCAAGTTGAGCTCGGCGTACAGCGACTCGCGTTTGCGGACCGCGCCGCGCACATCGATCCCGGCGTCGCGGATCATGGTTACCAGCTCGTCACGGGACGGCGGTGTCTTGAGGTACTGCACGATTCGGGGCTCAATACCGTTGTCGCGCAACAACTCCAGGGTCTTACGCGAGGTAGTGCACTTGGGGTTGTGGTAGATGACGGCTTCACGGGCACCCGAAGCCATCTAGGCGTCCCCGTCGAATAGTCCTGTGACCGAACCATTTTCGAATACCGCCCGGATAGTGCTGGCCAGCAGCGGCGCGATCGACAAAACCGTGAGCTGTGGGAACCGCTTTTCCTCACCGATCGGCAGCGTATTGGTGACGATCACTTCGCGGGCGCCGCATGCCGCAAGCCGCTCGGACGCCGGGTCGGACAGCACACCGTGGGTGGCCGCGATGATCACATCCTCGGCGCCATCGTCGCGCAGCAGCTCCACCGCGCCGGCAATGGTGCCACCGGTGTCGATCATGTCGTCGATCAGTACACAGGTGCGTCCCTGCACCTCGCCGACGACGCGGTTCGAGACCACCTGGTTGGGCACGCGCGGATCGCGGGTTTTGTGGATGAACGCCAGCGGAACGCCGCCGAGCGCGTCGGCCCATTTCTCGGCGATGCGCACCCGACCCGAGTCGGGGGAGACCACCACCATGTTGCCGTCGGGGTAGTTGTCCCCGATGTAGCCGATTAGCAGGTTCTGGCCCCGCATGTGATCGACGGGCCCGTCGAAGAAGCCCTGGATCTGGTCGGTGTGCAGGTCGACAGTGACGATCCGGTCCGCTCCGGCCGTCTTGAGCAGGTCGGCGACCAGGCGCGCCGAAATCGGCTCGCGCCCGCGGTGCTTCTTGTCCTGCCGGGCATAGGGGTAAAACGGCACGACCGCGGTGATCCGCTTGGCACTTCCCCGCTTGAGCGCATCGATCATGATCAGCTGCTCCATCAGCCAGTGGTTGACCGGCGCTGGGTGTGATTGCAGGACGAACGCGTCGCAGCCACGTACCGATTCATGGAACCGCACGAAGATCTCGCCGTTGGCGAAGTCGCGCGCGGTCTGGGCGGTGACGTGTACGTCGAGCTCCTTGGCCACCTGTTCGGCCAGTTCGGGGTGCGCGCGGCCAGAGAAGAGCATCAGATTCTTGCGGTTGTCGGTCCAGTCGCTCACGTGCAGCCCTCGCCGGTTCGGATCGGATGGTTACTAAATGGCTGGCCTAATGGCTCGCCTATGAATACTAGGTAGCGAATCGCCGGTGCGCTGCCCCCTTGGCGTCATGTCGCCTCTGGCCGGGCGGGGTCTGCCCCGTCGTCGGCGGCGCGCGCCTTGTCGGCGGCCTCTGCGGCGGCGCTGCCGGGCCGCTTGCGCTGAACCCAGCCTTCGATGGTGCGTTGCGGGCCGCCCGAGACCGCCAGGGCGCCCGGCGGAACGTCCTCGCGGACCACCGTGCCGGCCCCGGTGTACGCGCCGTCGCCGACGGTGACCGGGGCGACGAACATGGTGTCTGAGCCGGTCCGTACATGCGAGCCGATCGTGGTGCGGTGCTTGGAGGTGCCGTCGTAGTTGACGAAGACACTAGAGGCGCCGATATTGCTGTGCTCGCCGATGTCGGCGTCGCCCACGTAGGTCAAGTGCGGCACTTTGGTGCCGGTGCCGATCGTCGAGTTCTTGGCCTCGACGAATGCCCCCAGCTTGCCGTCGGCGCCCAGCACGGTGCCGGGCCGCAGGTAGGTGAACGGGCCGACCGCGGCGCCGTCGCCGATCGATGCGCCAGCGCCGTGGGTGCGGATCACCGACGCGCCCTCGCCCACGGCGACGTCGGTCAACGTGGTGTCCGGGCCGATGGTGCAACGGCCGCCGATGCGGGTGCTGCCCAGTAGCTGGGTTCCGGGCTGCAGGATGGTGTCGCGGCCGATCGTCACGTCGATGTCGATCCAGGTGGTAGCCGGATCGACAACGGTGACGCCGGCCAGCTGATGGGCGGCCACGATACGGCGGTTGAGTTCGGCGGCCAGTTCGGCCAGCTGCACCCGGTTGTTGACGCCGGCCACCAGCGCGCTGTCGTCGACGTGCCGGGCCTGCACCACCTGCCCGTCCTGCCGCACGATCGCGATGACGTCGGTGAGGTACAGCTCCTGTAGCGCGTTGTCGGCCGACAGCCGGCTCAGTGCTGATCGCAGCGCCGCAATGTCGAAGGCGTACACCCCGGCGTTGACTTCGCGGATCTCCTGCTGCGACGGCGTCGCGTCAGCCTGCTCCACGATCGCGATCACCTCGTGGTCCTGTGTGCGCAGCGTGCGGCCGTAGCCGGTCGGATCGCTCAGCGTCGTGGTCAGCACGGTGACCGCCGCGCCCCGGGAGGTGTGGACCGCGACCAGATCGGCCAGCGTATCGGCGTCGAGCAGCGGAATGTCGCCGGAGGTGACGACGACGACGCCGGCGAAGTCGTCGGGCAGCGCCGACAGGCCGCACAGCGCCGCGTGACCGGTGCCGAGCTGCTGATCTTGCCTGGCTATCTCGATGGAGCGCCCCAGCGTGCCGGCCAATTCAGCGACGACCTGTTCGATAGGTTCGTGGTTCTGGCCCAGCACCACGACCAGGTGCTGCGGCGCCATTTTGGCGATCGCGTGCAGCGAATGCCCGAGCATGCTGCGGCCGGCGAGGGGGTGCAGCACCTTCGGGGTGTCCGAGCGCATCCGGGTTCCGGCCCCGGCCGCCAGGACGAGGACCGCCGATTCGCCTTGCGTTGTCATCCAACCTCCTCGTTCACCGTGTCATTATCCGCACGGTCGCGGCAAAGGAGGTGCACCGCCCCGAGCGATCGGTAGTGCTTGATTCGACTCGGTTCGGCGGTGAACGCCGCCATGGACAATAATCAAGCGGTGGACCGTCGTCGAACCGGACAGGCCAGCCAGTCGCCAAAGGCGACTCTTGAGCAGTTGCCGGCCCTGGTGCTGTTGGAGCGGATCCCGATCCCGACATTGGCTGTCCTGCAGGACGGCACCATCGTGTTCGCTAATGGCGCGTTTGCCGAGATGGTGGGCCGTGACGCAGAAGAGGTCGTCTCGCTGAGGTTCCACGACATCTTCTACGGCGCATCGGCAACGGAATCGGCGCTCTCGGTTGTGGACGGACTTGCGAACATGGTCGTCGAATTAACCCATCAAGACGGCTCGACCGTGCGTGCGCTGATGAGCAGGTCGGCGCTGAGGCGCAGCGATGACGAGATTGCGCTCGCGACGTTCCAGGACCTGACCGAGCATCTCTGGGTCAACGAACCTTAATTCTCCCCGGCAGCGCCGGCCAGGACGACGGGTCATGCTTGACGTGCCGCAGGGCCTCGCGGGCAAGGTATTCGCGGTAATACGCCAGCGATGTATCGGTCACGATCGCCGGGAACAACAGCTCCCAGATCTGGGTCAATCGCTCGATGAGGTCGCTGCCGCCCGGCGCGGCCTGGGACAGGATCCGCGTCCCAAAGGTTGCGCCGATGATGGCCTCGCTGACCATTTTCGGATCGAGGCCCTCTCGGAGGTCGCCTTCGGTGATTGCCCGCCCCACCTCGGCGCTCATCCCCTCCACCCAGTTGGTATAGACGCCGCTGGCGGTGTCATCGAACTTCCCGAAGGCAAGCGTCAGCTGCTCGGCGGTACGAGCCACTTTGTCGGAAATGAACAGGTCGGCAGCCACAAACGACCCGTGCACCATGTTCTCCAGTGCCGGAGAGAATGAGTCAGACATGGTGGCTAAGGCGTCGAGGACCAGCTTGGCGCCTTCGTCGATGATCGCGGACGCGAGGGATTCCATCGAATCGAAGTGGTGATAAAACGCCCCCTTGGTCATCCCGGTGCGCTCGATGATCGTGCCCCGATCGGCGGCCGCATACCCAACCTCGTTGAACACGTCGATCGCGGCATCGAGAATCTTTCGCCGTGTCGCTTCGGATCGAACCTGGCGGGCCATCGCCTGTACCTCCGGAGTTCCGCTATGTGCTTAGACTCCGGACGCTCGGTGTCTCACAAGTCCTCACTCGGCGGGAAAGCCTAACAGGCGTGGGTCGGATCCCGATTGAGCACGGGTCGCGTGACCTGCGTCGCGGTCAACTTGAACCCGCTAGCGCGGAGGCGCTGCCGATCCCGATTGCCGTGCGTCGCCTGATGAATTGTGTGAAGTAACCGATCCTGTCTGGACGCACGACACCGGGCAACAGCAACGCCCAGGTCTTCTCGAAATTGAGAAGAAACCGTTCCGGCTCGTCGAGATCGCTGGTCTGCCGCAGCCCCATATACGTCGACACTTGCAGACGCGCCACATCCTGCGGGTCACACTCATCGAGGATGTCGCCCTCGGCGATGGCACGATCGGCGATGACGGCGAGGGTCTCGATCCATCCCGCTAATAGCTGGGTTTGGAGTCCCCCGAGCCGGCCGATCGACTCGAGCAGATTGAACCCCGCTCGGGCCATGTCCTCGCTGATGTCGCGAACAGCTATCTGATAGGAGAAGTCGATCAGCGTTTCCAGTCCGCAGAACTTTCGGGTCACCAGCGCGGCGATCACCTCTCTGGCCTCGGCGGCCTGGTCTTCGATGATGGCCAGCGCTAACGCGTGCTTAGAGCGGAAGTGGAAATACATTGCGCCCTTGGTCCATTCAGCTTCCGCGAGGACATCATCGAGCCCGACTTGATGGTACGGCAGTCGGGCGAACTGGTGTGCGGCAGCATTCAGAATTTGCTGGCGGGTCGTGTCCGCTCGCTTGTCAGTTGATTCACTCATTCGCAAACCTCGAGTCAGACCTGTCTTCCGAGGGACCACGGATCGCTGTCACTGCGGGCAGTTGCACCGGGTTCCGCCCGAGCGCGGATTAAATGGATGTACCGATGTCGGGCTGTTCATCGAGATGAGTCGCCTCGGGTGGTCGATAGTCCGCTATATGTGCCGGTGGTAACGCAGCCAGGCCGACCCGCTTGCTTCGGTCCGCAACGCATCTATACCTCAATCTGCACGTAAGTTACCAGCCGACACTCAATGCCTTTCTTAATTAGTCACGTGTCCTAAGATACTCCGAGTTGTAATCAGTCGACAACATCAGTCAAAAAGTATGTAAGATGCCTCTCATGATAATCGTCGGTTTGTGCGACCTCCTTGCCAACGTCGTCCCTCGAGTCGGAGCGGGGGTCAACGTAACCAGCCCCCGGATGGTGCGGGATTGGCCCGGTTGCGGGAGGCAGCCGGCATGATGGCGCTGACGCCGATGAGCCTCAATTCTGTCGCTGTCATCGGAGCTCACTGTGATGACATCGCCATCGGCGCTGGCGCCACATTGATGGAAATTGTGCGTGACAATCCCGGTGTCGTCGTTCACGCGCTCGTCTTGACGGGCGGCGGCACCGAGCGGGAAGTCGAAGAGAAGAACGCATTCGCGGCGATATGCCCGACAACCGACGTCCGGTTGACGGTCGCCGATCTTCCGCACGGCCAGCTTCCTGACCATTGGCGAGCGGTGCAGCAATGCATCGCCAAGTTCCGCCGCGAATGTGAACCAGACTTGGTGTTCGGTCCACAGCGCCACGACGACCACCAAGACCACCGTTTGGTCGCGGAGCTGATTCCCACCGAGTTCCGCGACCACCTCGTGCTCGGCTACGAGATTCTCAAGTGGGAATCGGACTTGCTTAATCCGACGCTCTACCTACCGATTTCAGACGAGACAGCACGCCAGAAGCCGACGTTGCTTGCGCAGTGCTATCCGTCTCAATCGAGTCGCGGCTGGTTTGACGACGAGGTTTTCCTCGCCTTGATGAGAGTCCGTGGAGTGCAGTGCCGCGCTCGCTACGCCGAAGCCTTCACGGTCGAGAAGGCCATTTTGGATACCAAGACCGATTACTCGGTCAACTAGGCCAGTCATCACCGAGACGACGGAGGGACATCACCGTGCGAGTGCTGGCCGGAGGTATCGAGGGCTACCACCCCGAAATGTTCCACTGCCGTGCGCATCGCGGGATCCAGCGGATCGAGTTCCTGCTCCCGGACGTGCACATCGATGAGCGCTTGCTTGTGGAAGAAGCGCTACAGTGAGATACACGCCCACCGATGTTGCGGGGGTGATGATCGTCGACATCGAACCGCAGCGCGACGATCGCGGTTTCCTCTCGGCTTCGTTCTGTTCGGATGAATTCGGCGCCAATGGGCTGATTTCGTCTGTCGCGCAGACGAACATCTCATACAACTACGCCCGCGGCACGCTACGAGGTCTGCATCGTCAGGGACCTCCGCACGCCGAGGCCAAGTTGGTGCGCTGCACGCGCGGCGCGATTGTCGACGTTGCGGTCGACGTCCGGCCCGAGTCGCGCACCTACCGCCACCACGTCATGGTGCAGCTCAGCGCTGATAACCATCGGGCCCTGTTCTTACCGCCGTATGTCGCACATGGCTTTCAAACGTTGGCTGACAACACCGAAGTCCTCTGCCAGGTCAGCGGTTCCTACGCACCTGGCAGTGAGCAGGGCTTCCGTTGGGATGACCCGAAATTCGGCATTGAATGGCCGCTGCCGGTCACCGTCATCTCCGAGAAGGATGCCAGCTGGCCGCTGTTGGTACAGGTCCCGAGCGTGGCGTCATGATGATGGGCGTCGACAAACTGCTGGCCGAGCGAGCGGTCCAAGGCGATCCAGTGCGGGTTGCGATGGCCGGGTGCGGATTCATGGGCCGCGGCCTGGTCAACCAGATCGTCAACAGCGTCCCCGGTATGACGCTGGCGGCCATCGCCGTGCGAAATCCCGACAACGCGTTCAAAGCACTGATCGACGCCGGTGACAGCGATGCGATCGCTGCCGAAGGGGCGCCGGCGCTGAAGCGGGCGATCCGACAAGGAGTTACAGCGGTCACCGAGGATTTCCACCCGATCGCCAAGACGCTTAAAGGCGTCTTTGCCAGCGACGGGGCATATTGAATGATCGGGAGTCGGTTGACGGCAGCGGCGGAGCACGTGGTCCTGAATGTGCTGGACATCGCTGGCGCTTACCTGATGACCAATATGGCGATTGGTCCGGCCAATTGATCGACAGTGGTCTTGCTGCGTCCGAAGCAGGTATCGCGTGATTCGCGAGTTGGACCGGGCTTATCTGAAACGCCCGGGCCGCGGTGTGCCCCCGCCGCGGTCCGGGCCCCCTCCGCTCGTCGCGGTGTTCGGGACTTACAAGCGTCACGAGTTGCCGGAGCTACTGGTGTGTGTCTACGAAAACAGCGGTCGCACATGGGGTGCGCCGTGACACGCGGCAGGAGAGGGAGCACAGCAACGGCGGCGGGCCGGCTGCATTGCCGCTTATGCGAATCAGGCCGACTGATTAGCGTCCTAGACCTAGGTGCGACTCCGCTGTCTGAAAAGCTCCTCACCATTGACGAACTCGATCTACCCGAACCGACGTTCCCGCTCCACCTGCGGCTGTGCGAGGACTGCCTGCTGTTGCAGATACCTGCGCTGATCACATTCCAGGACATTTCGACCGAATATCCGCATTTCTCCTCGTTTTCCGACAGCCGGGTGCAACATGCGAAGGATTTTGTCGATCAAGTCATCGAGCGGCTGGAGATTAAAACCGCGTCGTTTGTGGTCCAAGTCGGTAGTAATGACGGCTACCTGCTGCAGCATGTCGCCGGTGCGGGCGTACCGTGCCTGGGAATCGAGCCATCGGCGAATGTCGGCGCCGTTGCCCGCGATCGCGGTGTGCCCACCGTCTCGGCGTTTCTCGACGAGCGGTTGGCACGCGAGCTGCGCGCCGAACACGGCCCCGCGGACCTGGTAATCGCGAACAATGTCTACGCACACATACCCGACCTGCTGGACTTTACCCAAGCGCTGCGCGCATTGGTCAGCGACGAGGGCTGGGTCACTATCGAGGTACACCATGCATTGAACTTGGTGGTTCAAGGCCAGTTCGACACGATCTACCACAAACACTTCCAGTACTACACACTCCTTTCGGCAACGCGCGCGCTCGCCACCGCCGGGCTGGCTGTCGTCGACGTCGAACCCATTCCAACGCAAGGTGGTTCGATTCGCATCTGGGCTCGTCCCGCGCGAATCGCCGCACCAGCCGGTGAACGGGTCGTTGGCTTGCTGCGGATGGAGAAAGCCGCGGGTTTACATCGCGTCGACGGTTATCTGCAGCTGCGGCGGCGCACCGAGTCGCTGCGCCAAAATCTGTTGCGGTTCTTGCTTCAGTGTCGCGCCGACGGTAAGCGTGTCGTCGGCTATGGTGTACCGGGAAAGGGCAACACCCTGCTCAATTACTGTGGGATCCGCAGCGATCTGCTCGAGTACATCGTCGACCGCAATCCATACAAACATGGCCGCTTTACGCCAGGTATGCGTATCCCGATTCGCGATCCAGGGCTTCTCACCATGGATCGACCAGACGTGGTGTTGGCGCTGCCCTGGAACCTGGAAACCGAACTCACCGCTCAGCTCAGCTACATCGCCGACTGGGGCGGTCAACTCGTCTTTCCGCTTCCGACCCTGCACTATGCTACGCCGTTGGCATCCAACGGCATTGGGATGGTGCGGTCATGAGCGTTTGCCGGGGCTCTGGCGACATTGAGCGCGAATGGCTGCCGGAGGAGCTGAATGCACTGCAGGCGATCGCGAGCTTATTCGCTCAGGTGCAGGCCCGCGTTGTTGCCGAAGAGCGACTCCAGTATCTCGCCGAACACGATGACCTGACCGGGCTGCTGAATCGCAGGGCGGTGATCGCTCACCTCGACGACCGCCTGGCTGCGGGCCAGCCGGGTCCAGTCGCATTGGTGTTCCTCAACCTGGACCGCCTCAAGGCGGTCAATGACCACCTCGGTCACAAAGCCGGCGACCGGTTCATCGAGGCCTTCGCCCAGCTTTTGCGCGAAGCCGCTGACGCCTCCTCGGTCATCGCGCGCTTCGGCGGTGACGAGTTTGTCATTGTGCCGACTGTCCCGATGGATGCCGGCGCCGCCGAGGTGTTGGCCAAACAGCTGCAGACGCGAGTTCACCAGCAGGTGGCGGTCGACGGCGAGACGATCACCCGCACCGTCAGTATCGGGGTCGCCGCGGGGGTACCCGGCAGCGACAACGCGTCGGACCTACTGCGCCAAGCCGATCAGGCGGTGGTGTCGGCCAAGGCCTTCGGTGGGAATGCCGTTGCAGCCTTCAACCCCGAGATGGCCGAAAAGTACGCGATCCGCAACGACATCGAGCTACACCTGGAAGGGACCATCGAGAGCGATAGCGGCGCGTTCGACCTGCATTACCTGCCAGAGTTTGACATGCGCACCGGTGAGATCCTCGCAACCGAGGCGCTCATCCGTTGGCGACACCCCACTCGAGGGCTGCTGATGCCTGATTCGTTCATGGGCGTGGTCGAATCCATCAACTTGGCAGGAAAACTCGGGCGTCTGGTAATGCGCTCAGCCTGTGCGCAATTCAGCTATTGGCATGATCGCGGTCTGGGGCGCGATGTCGTGATGCGCATCAACGTGTCGCCCGCGCAGCTTGTCACGGATGGCTTTGTCGCCATGGTGGCCGCAACGCTGGACGAGTTCGTTCTCGACGCCGGCTCGGTATGCCTGGAGATCACCGAAAACGTCGTCGTCAAGGATATCGACACCACCCACAAAACGCTGGCCGGGTTGAAGGAGGTCGGCGTGCAGGTGGCAATCGACGACTTCGGCACTGGCTACAGCGCTTTGACATATTTGAAGTCACTGCCTGTCGACACGCTCAAGATCGACAAAGAATTTGTCCGCGACCTCAGGACAGACTCGGCTGATCTGGCGATCTTGCGGCAGGTTGTAGCGTTGGCCGACGCGGTTGGGCTAGACGTCGTCGCCGAAGGCGTCGAGACTGCCGCAGCGGCTAGGGCACTGCTTGAGTTGGGTTGCTATCGGGCACAGGGCTTTTTGCTGTCCCGCCCGCTCGATAGGGTCGCGATGGAGACGCTGCTCGCCCAACGCTTCATACCGATGGATTTTCTGGACTAGCGACAAATCGTCGGAGACGGAACGACGCTTGCTAAACCACATCCCGCCAGGTGACCGCGAGGTCGCCACGGCGATGGACCTCCCTGGTCAGTTGTTCGCCCTCGGTGAGAATCTTGGCAACCTGGCCCCGCTCGGCGCGGCGGATGAAGTCGCGCCGGTCCCACCAAATCATCTTGGTTTGGTAGCGATCGTCGGGATAGGGCGCCGCCGGAATCGGCGCCACCACGCCGCCAGACGACCGCCAGCGGTTCAGCGCGTGTGTCGCGGCGGTGGAGCGCCGGCGCGTCGGGGAGGGCGTCGGGGAGGGTAAGGTCGTCGACCGCGATGCACGGGATCTCGGCGAGCGCGGGAACTAGTTGTCGCGCGGGGAGTATCTGGCGGGTGGTGAGCACGACGTCGGGTCGCGCGTCGGCAACGATCGCGACCAGGCGCGGCAATGTCTGCTCGAGCCGCGACGGGATCGGGATGTGCGCCGGAACCGCGCATACGCCAGCGTAAAAACAGCCGAACAACGCGTCGAGGAACGTCGCGTTGTCGGGCAGCAGCAGCAGCGCGCGCGGCTGCTCCCGCGTGCGCGGGAGGTCCGCCAGAACAGCGGCCACGGCGCGCGCACCTGCGGCAAGCTCGGCCCAGGTGCGGGTCTCGGCGCCGCCCCCGTCCTGGACGAACGAGAAGGCGCGGCGATCCGAGTGCGTGTGGGCGTGGTGCTCCAAACGGTCTGCGACCGTGAGACGGCCATCGCCGAAAGCCACCGAGCGAGTCGGTTGACGGCCTCGATCTTGATTTTTCCCATGTAGCGCCAAAGCCGGGCCCCTAACGGCTGCGTCAAAAACGCAGCATACCCAGAAATACTTAAGGAGGTGGCCGCGATGACGTCACAACGCGGTCATCGAAACGTGGATGCGGCGACCCGCGTACGGTGCCAGCTCCGTCGCCAGGACTCGAACCTGAACTCTCAGAACCAAAATCTGATGTGCTGCCGATTACACCACGACGGACCACGCACCAGCGGCGAGTAGTTCCGCTCGCCGCTGGCCGGCCACCGGGCCGGCCAACGCACACTGATGCCTTCGTCAGACTGTAGTGCAACCGATAACCTGATAGGCGTGGCAGCGCCGGAGAAAGAGGGCCGCGCGCCGCGCGCCAGGATGACCGGCAGCGAGCGGCGGCATCAACTCATCGATATCGCCCGGTCGCTGTTTGCCGAACGCGGCTACGAGGGCACCTCGATCGAGGAGATCGCGCTGCGTGCCAACGTGTCCAAACCGGTCGTCTACGAGCACTTCGGCGGCAAGGAAGGGCTGTACGCGGTCGTCGTCGACCGGGAGATGTCGGCGCTGCTGGATGGCATCACGTCTTCGCTGACCAACAACCGGTCCCGGGTGCGCGTCGAACGGGTGGCGCTGGCACTGCTGACCTACGTCGAGGAACGCACCGACGGGTTTCGCATCATGATCCGCGACTCGCCGGCGGCCATCAGTTCGGGGACCTACTCCAGCCTGCTCAACGACGCCGTCAGCCAGGTCAGCTCGATCCTGGCCGGCGACTTCGCCCGTCGCGGCCTGGACCCAGGCCTGGCGCCGCTGTACGCCCAGGCACTGGTCGGCTCGGTGTCGATGACCGCTCAGTGGTGGCTCGATACCCGCGAACCCAAGAAGGAAGTCGTGGCCGCGCATCTGGTCAACCTGATGTGGAACGGCCTGACCCATCTGGAAGCCGATCCGCACCTGCAGGACGAGTAGTTCCGCGACGATGCGGGCCGCTCGCGGGGGCGTGGGGGTACCGCCCGCTTGCGGGGGAGAGCCGAACGGTTGGACTGAGCGGTTATCCGCGGTCGCGGGCTAGCAGGTCGGCGGTCGTTTCGCGGCGGACCAGTTCATGGGCCCGGCCGTCCTTCACCGCCACCAGCGGTGGCCGACCCACCATGTTGTAATTCGACGCCATGCTGTGGTGGTAGGCACCGGTGCAGGCCACCGCCAACAGGTCGCCCGGGTGCAGGTCCATCGGAAGCTCGACATCGCGGGCGATCTCGTCGCCGGCCTCGCAGTGCCGCCCCGCCACCGTGACCCGCTGCCTGGGCGCGAGGGAATGCCGATTAGCCAGCGCGACGGTGTATTTCGCTCCATACAACGACACCCGCGGGTTGTCGCTCATTCCGCCGTCGACAGCGACGAAGGTGCGCCCGCCGGGTTGTGTCTTGATGCCGCACACCTCATACAAGGTGACACCGGCCCGGGCGCTGATGGCCCGGCCAGGCTCGATCACGATGCTCGGCCGAGGGAAGTGCTCGGCGGCGCAGGCGGCGTCCAGCCCGTCCTCGATCGCTTGTGCCAGCTCGTCGACGCTGAGCTCCGGGTCGCCGGCCAAGTACGGAATCCCATGGCCGCCACCGATATTCAGCTGGGTCAGGATGACGCCGTGCCGGGCACGGACGTCGGCCATGGCGGCGATCATCCGGCGAATCGCTTCGCCGTAGAGCCCGGCATCGGTGACTTGCGAGCCGATATGACAGTGCAGCCCGATCAGGTCGAGGTTGGGGTGCGCCAGCACGCGCGCCACCGCCTCCGCGGCGTGCCCACCTTCGAGGGTGAACCCGAACTTCTGGTCGCTGATCCCGGTGGTGATGGCGCGGTGGCCGTGGATGTCGATGTCCGGGGTCACCCGGATCAGCACCCGCTGCCGTTGCTCCGCCAAACCCGCGAGGTCGGTGATCTCGCTGCACGAATCCAGCACGATGCGTCCGACCCCGTTGCGCACCGCGGCCCGCAACTCGTCCTGCGACTTTGCGTTGCCGTGCATGATGATGCGCGCCTTTTCCACGCCGGCGGCCAGAACGGTGGCCAGTTCACCGGCTGAGCAGACGTCGACGCCGAGCCCCTCTTCGCGGGTCCAGCGTGCCACCGCGATGCTCAGCAGCGACTTTCCGGCGTAGACGACCTCGGTGTGGGGCAACGCCGTGCGATAACGGCGGGCGCGACCCCGGAAGTCGGCCTCGTCGATCACGTAACACGGGGTGCGGAACTCGTCGGCGATTTCGGTGAGGGGTACCTCGCCGATGCAGAGTCGGCCCTCGTCGTCGGAGTGAGTGGTAATCGGCCAGATCGCCGGATGAAACCGCGGCGGAGCCGCATAGCCTATGGAAGGCAGGACATCCGGCAAAGTTGTTGTCATGACTCCAGCGTCCGCATGCTGTGGCCGGACGCTGCTGCCCTTACAGATCCTTGACGCTGCCGGGCCCGAAATTGACGAATTACAGCACCATAGGTGCGCCTTAATGGGAGCGGCGGCCTAGGGCTGTCGGGGAATCAAGGCTGGTGGACAGGGTTGGATCGCGTTCGCGTTGTCGGTGCTGCTTCGTAACGTTTGCGTTATGTCGCCGCGGACCCATCGCCGAAGCCGGGAAGGGGTGTCGTCGCTGAGCTCGCAGTTCGTGTGGGCAGTGCTGCCTGATCGCTGGCACTCGTTGCTGTGGGTCAGCGCCGACGACGTGTCAACGTCGGTGGTGCGGGCATTGAAGGGCCTCCGCGCGCGTGTCCTGCGCAAAGAGTTCCCTCATCTACGAAACCACGCCAAGGTGTTGTGGTCACCAGCGTATTTCGTCGCCTCAGTCGGATATTTCTCGAAGTCCGCCGGGCGCCGCTACATCCACCGCCGGCGGGACGCGGTGGCGGCGTCATGAGACGCGCGTATGTGTTGCGGCTGCGGCCCACGGCACGCCAGCACGTGGCGTTGGCGGGATGTGTGGAATCCCATCGTGAGCTGTATAACGCGGCGTTGGCCGAGCGCCGGGATGCCTGGTCCCACAGCAAGACCCGCATCTGTTACGGGGACCAGTCGGGGCAGCTCACCAAGATCCGTGCAATACGCCCAGATGTGGCGCAGTGGTCGTTCTCGAGTCAGCAGGCCACCCTGCGCCGACTCAGCAAGGCGTTCGCCGGCTTCTTCCGGCGGGTCAAGACAGCCAAGCCCGGCGTCAAACCGGGGTATCCGCGGTTTAAGGGTGCGGGCCGCTTCGACAGTGTCGAATGGCCCAAAGACGGAGACGGTGCCCGCTGGCTGCCCGAGGTCAAGCGGGTGTATTTGCAGGGCATCGGCCAGGTCAAGGTTGAACTGCACCGCCCAGTGACTGGCCGGGTGAAGACAATCCAGATCAAACGGTCGGGTCGGCGCTGGATGCTGGTGCTCTCCTGTGACGATGTCCCGACGAATCCGCTGCCGACTACCGGCCGGCAGGCCGGTGTGGACGTCGGGATCGTGCGCTACGCAACCCTGAGCGACGGAACCGCGGTGGACAATCCCCGCTGGAACCATGCCGCCGCAAAGCGGTTGGCGTTGGCGCAGCAGCGGCTGGCTCGCGCCAATCGGCGGTCGCGCAACCGGGAAAACAAGCGGGAAACCGTCGCGGCGCGGCAACGTAAGAGTGCGAACCAGCGTAAAGACTTTCACCACAAACAGGCCCGCGCGCTCGTCAGGCAATATGACTTGTTGGTGGTGGAGGATCTACAGATCGCTAACATGCTGCGCAGGGCTAAACCCGTGCCCGATCCCGACAATCCGGGGCAGTTTTTACCTAGTGGAGCGCGGGCGAAGACCGGGCTCAACCGAAGTATCAGCGACGCTGGCTGGGGCCAGTTCGTCTCAATACTGCGCGCCAAAGCGGAAGAAGCTGGGCGCACCTGGATTGAGGTCGACCCCCGCCACACCTCGGACGGCTGCGAGAAATGCGGGTATGCTACCGCCGAAAACCGCGCCACTCAAGCGGAATTCGAATGCCAGCGATGCGCGCATCGCGCCCCGGCGGACGAACATGCCGCACGCAACATCCTACGGGCCGGACTGGCCCTTCACGCCCAAGCCGCATGAAAAGAATCCGGCGGCCTCCAGCTGTCGGAGAAGTCACACAATGGCGGCATCATGACCGATCACGCAGCGCGCCAACGTTCCAAGCCTGTCATGTAGGAGCATTTCGGACATCGGCCGAAGCATAGAATGGCGGCATCATGACCGCACCGGGGCCGGAAGGCGTAGTTACCCCGATCGCGGGGCTGGTGGAGTTGGCGTTGCGCGCGCCGACGCTGCAGCGACTCATTGAGCTGGCTGCCGATCGACCCGACGAATTGGCGCTGGTCGGCCCGGCCAGCTCGCGGCTTTTCGTCACCAGCGCGCTGGCCCGCCAGGGGCCGCTGCTGGTGGTCACCGCCACCGGCCGCGAAGCCGGCGACCTGTCCGCGGAGCTGCGCGGTGTCTTCGGCGACTCCGTCGCGGTGTTTCCGTCCTGGGAGACGCTGCCCCACGAGCGGCTCTCACCGGGTGTCGACACCGTCGGCGCCCGACTGATGCTGCTGCGCCGGCTGGCCCACCCCGACGACGCCCGACTGGGCCCTCCGTTGCGGGTAGTGGTCACCGCGGTCCGCTCGCTGCTGCAGCCGATGGCCCCGCGGCTGGGCTTACTGGAACCGCTGACCTTGGCCGTCGGCCAGGACACCGCCGCCGACGGGGGTTTTGAGAGCGTCGTAGCCCGGCTGGTCGAACTGGCCTACACCCGGGTGGACATGGTCGGTCGGCGCGGCGAGTTCGCCGTCCGCGGCGGCATCCTGGACATTTTCGCCCCGACCGCCGAGCACCCGGTGCGGGTGGAGTTCTGGGGCGACGAGGTCACCGAGATGCGGATGTTCTCGGTGGCCGACCAGCGGTCGATTCCCGAGATCAGCGCCGACACCCTGGTCGCGGTCGCCTGCCGCGAGCTGCTGCTGACCGACGAGGTGCGGGCTCGCGCGGCTGAGCTGGCCGGGCGCCAGCCGCGGCCCGAGCACGGTGTCACCGGCAGTGTCGCCGAGATGCTGGCCAAACTCGCCGAGGGCATCCCGGTAGACGGCATGGAGGCGCTGCTGCCGGTGCTGAGGCCGGACGACTTATGCCTGCTGACGAATCAACTGGTCGAGGCCACGCGGGTGCTGATCTGCGACCCGGAAAAGGTCCGTACCCGCGCGGCTGACCTGATCAAGACCGGCCGCGAGTTTCTCGAGGCCTCCTGGTCGGTAGCCGCGTTGGGCGGTGATTCGCCCATCGACGTCGAGCAGCTCGGCGGATCGGGATTCCGCCAACTCGACGAGGTGCGGGCCGCGACCCGGCAGTCGGGCCACCCGTGGTGGACGCTCAGCCAGCTTTCCGACGAGTCGGCCGTCGAGCTGGACATCCGGGCCGCGCCGTCGGCTCGGGGCCATCAGCGCGACATCGACGACATCTTCGCGATGCTACGTGCGCACGTCTCGACTGGCGGGGTCGCTGCCGTCGTCGCACCCGGGACCGGGACCGCGCACCGCGTGGTCGAACAGTTGGCCGAATCCGACACGCCGGCAACGATGTTGGAGCCCGGAGCGGAACCCAAGCCCGGCGTGGTCGGGGTGCTGAAAGGGCCGCTGCACGACGGCGTTGTTTTTCCGGGCGCGTCGCTGGTGATCATCACCGAGACCGATCTGACCGGTAACCGGGTGACTGCCACCGACGGCAAACGCCTGGCCGCTAAACGCCGCAACACTGTCGACCCGCTGGCTTTGACCGCGGGCGACTTAGTTGTTCACGACCAGCACGGCATCGGACGATTCGTGGAGATGACGGAACGCACCGTCGGCGGTGCCCGGCGCGAGTATCTGGTGCTGGAGTACGCGTCGAGCAAACGCGGCCACTACGAGACCGACAAGCTCTATGTGCCAATGGATTCGCTGGACCAGCTGTCGCGGTATGTCGGTGGGCAGGCGCCGGCGCTGAGCCGGCTCGGCGGCAGCGACTGGACCAACACCAAGACGAAGGCCCGCAAAGCCGTCAGGGAGATCGCCGGCGAGCTGGTGTCGCTGTACGCCAAGCGGCAGGCCTCCGCGGGTCACGCGTTCGGGCCGGATACTCCATGGCAGGCCGAAATGGAGGACGCCTTCGGCTTCACCGAAACCGTGGACCAGCTCACCGCGATCACCGAGGTCAAGGCGGATATGGAAAAACCGGTGCCAATGGACCGGGTGATCTGCGGTGATGTCGGCTACGGCAAGACCGAGATCGCGGTCCGAGCGGCGTTCAAGGCGGTTCAGGACGGCAAGCAGGTCGCGGTCCTGGTGCCCACCACGCTGCTGGCCGATCAGCATCTGCAGACCTTCGCCGAACGGATGGCCGGCTTCCCGGTCACGATCAAAGGCCTGTCCCGGTTCACCGACGCAGGCGAATCCCGCGCCGCGATCGACGGCCTCGCCGACGGTTCGGTGGACATCGTGATCGGCACCCATCGGCTGTTGCAGACCGGTGTGCGGTGGAAGGACCTCGGCCTGGTGGTTGTCGACGAGGAACAACGCTTCGGCGTCGAGCACAAGGAGCACATCAAGTCGCTGCGCACTCACGTCGACGTGCTGACGATGAGCGCCACCCCGATTCCGCGCACGCTGGAAATGAGTTTGGCCGGGATTCGCGAGATGTCGACGATCCTGACCCCGCCGGAAGAGCGTTACCCGGTGCTGACCTACGTCGGGCTGCATGACGACAAGCAAGTCGCCGCGGCGCTGCGCAGAGAACTGCTGCGCGACGGACAAGCTTTCTACGTGCACAACCGGGTCAGCTCGATCGACCAGGCTGCAGCGCGGGTGCGAGAACTGGTGCCGGAGGCCAAGGTCGCCGTCGCGCATGGACAAATGCCCGAGGATCTGCTGGAAACCACCGTGGAAGGATTTTGGAACCGCGAATTCGACATCCTGGTGTGCACCACGATCGTCGAGACCGGCCTGGACATCTCCAACGCCAACACCCTCATCGTCGAGCGCGCCGACACCTTCGGGCTGGCGCAGCTGCACCAGCTGCGTGGTCGGGTGGGCCGTAGTCGCGAACGTGGTTATGCCTATTTCCTTTATCCGCAACACGCCCCGCTGACCGAGACCGCCTACGACCGGCTGGCGACGATCGCACAGAACAACGAGTTGGGCGCCGGCATGGCGGTGGCGATGAAGGATTTGGAGATTCGTGGCGCCGGCAATGTGCTGGGCGTCCAGCAGTCCGGACACGTCGCCGGGGTGGGGTTTGACCTGTATGTGCGACTGGTGGGCGAGGCGGTCGAGGCTTACCGTGCCGCGGCCGACGGGAAGACCGTCACCACTGTCGAGGAGCCCAAAGACGTGCGGATCGACCTGCCGGTCGATGCGCACCTGCCGCCGGACTACATCCCCAGCGACCGGCTACGGCTGGAGGGCTACCGGCGGCTGGCCGCGGCGTCCAATGACAGCGAAGTCGATGCTGTGGTCGAGGAGCTGACCGACCGCTACGGCACGCTGCCCGAAACCGCCCAGCGGTTGGTGGCCGTGGCACGGCTTCGGCTGCTTTGCCGCGCCACCGGCGTCACCGAAGTGTCGGCGGCATCCGCGGCCACGGTGCGGCTGGCGCCGATCACACTGCCGGACTCCGCCCAGGTGCGACTGGCGCGGATGTATCCGGGTGCGCGCTACCGTGCCACGACGGCGACGGTGCAGGTCCCGATTCCACGCGCCGGTGGCGTGGGTGCGCCCCGAATTCGTGATCTTGAATTGGTGCAGATGGTTGCCGATTTGGTATCGGCGCTGGACGGGAAACCGGGAGAATCGGGCCAGATTGATATGTCGAGACAGGAGCGCCAAGCGCGATGACTTGCGCCAATGACGAAGATCCCGGCGTAGCCGGGGTTGAGGAGTGGCGCCATGACTTGCGCCAATGACGAAGATCCCGGCGTAGCCGGGGTTGAGGAGTGGCGCCATGACTTGCGCCAATGACGAAGATCCCGGCGTAGCCGGGGTTGAGGAGTGGCGCGCGTGACTGTCGTCTTGGTCGATCCCCGCCGCCCGTCGTTGGTTCCGGTGGAAGCCATCGAGTTGCTCACCGGTGAGGTGCAATACACCGAGGAGATGCCGGTCGCGGTGCCCTGGACGCTGCCGGCGGCGCGTCCTGCGCACACCGGGGAGGACGCTCCGGTGCTGTTGTCCTCGGACCCCGAACACCCGTCGGTCACGGCGCGACTGGCCGCCGGCGAGCGGCTGATCTCCGCACCCGACCATCAACCGGGGGAGCGACTGGTGGACGCGGTCGCGATGATGGACAAGCTGCGAACCGCCGGACCGTGGGAAAGTGAGCAGACTCACGACTCGTTGCGCCGGTTCCTGTTGGAAGAGACTTACGAGGTCTTCGACGCGGTCCGCAGCGGCGATGCCGATGCGTTGCGAGAAGAACTCGGCGACGTGTTGCTGCAGGTGCTATTCCACGCCCGGATCGCCGAGGACGCGCCACAGCATCCGTTCACCATCGACGAGGTCGCCGATACGCTGCTGCGCAAACTAGGCAATCGGGCTCCGGGAGTCCTTGCTGGAGAGGCGATTTCGCTCGATGAGCAGTTGGCTCAATGGGAGGAGCGCAAAGCTTTAGAGAAGCAGGCGAAGGCCCGGAACTCGGTGTTGGACGATGTTCCGACCGCTCAGCCGGCCCTGGCGTTGGCGCATAAGGTGATTCAGCGCGTCACCCGGGCCGGGTTACCGGCGGACCTGATCCCGTCGGAAATCACGTCGATCACCGTGACAGCTGACGTCGATGCTGAAAATGCTTTGCGCACAGCAGTTTTAGGATTCATGGATAACGTGCGGGGCGCCGAGCAGTTGATCGCCGCTGACCGCCGTGGAGAGGATGTCCCCGCAGAACTGGATGTCGCTCCGGTCGGCGCGATCACCGAGGAGGAGTGGCGCGCGTACTGGCTGCCTGCCGTCGAGGTAGTGGCCGACGCGGACGAGGTAGACGAGCTCGGGGAGCCGGAAACCGAGTCCCGTTACGTTGTCGACGAGACAGAAGACGGCGTGGACGAGACGGAGGGCGAGGCGGCCCAGCCGGATGGAGCTGCTGAATCGGACGTCGAGCCCCGGCACGACGAGCCTGCGCAAGATTTGGCGGCCGAGGCCGCCTCTGCCGCCGGCGAAGCTCCCGACCAGTCGCCGGGCGACGAACAGGGCGATCAGCCCAGCGAACAAGAGTAGATCGGCGAGCCGGTCAACCCGCCGTCTCTGGAACCTCTCGACACGCCCGACAAGGGCCCAAATCGCCCGGTCGAATGCGGTGTGGCGCGCATCATCGTCGCTGGACAACTGCGGTCTGCAGCACAGCCCGCGCCGACAGTTGGCTGACCTACTCGATTCCCGTGCGACCATGGTCGGGTAAGCGTGTGTAGGGGAGTGCTGTGTCGCCGGTCCGTTGGCTGCGGGCGTTCGCCGTTGTAAGTGCGGCGGCGCTGCTGTTGGCATCGAGTTGTACCTGGCAGCTAGGCCCCTACATTCCGAAGGGTGTACCCCCACCCGCCGGCGCTCCGGTGCCGCCGGTCGACACCCACGCCAAAGGCCGCCCGGCCGATCAGCTGCATGGCTGGGCGGCCGCACATGCTCCGGCGCTGAAAATCCCCATCACCGCGCTGGAGGCCTACGCCTACGCCGCGCGGGTCGCCGAGGTGGAAAACCCGGGCTGCCACATTGCGTGGACGACGCTGGCCGGTATCGGCCAGGTGGAGAGCCATCACGGCACCTATCACGGGGCCAGGTTGTATCCCAACGGAGACGTGCGTCCCCCGATCAGGGGTGTGGTGCTCGACGGGACCAATGGCACCTTGCGCATCATCGACAGCGAGGCGGGCGGTATGGACGATGACTCCAACGCCGTGCGGGCCATGGGGCCGATGCAGTTCATCCCGGAGACCTGGCGGGAATACGGGGTGGACGCGAACAACGACGGCGTGATCAGCGTGGACAACATCGATGACGCCGCGTTGTCGGCTGCGGGCTATTTATGTTGGCGCGGAAAGGATCTCGCCACACCCCGAGGGTGGATGGCGGCGCTGGGTGCTTACAACAACTCCGACGTGTATGCCCGTGCCGTGCGCGACTGGGCTACCGCCTATGCGGCGGGTCACTCGCTCTGACCCAGGCTTTAGGCTACTGGTGGCAGTCGCGGAAACCCCCGAGAAAATCGAGGACGTCCGTAGCCCTGACGACGCAAGGAGAACCCAGTGCCGATTATCGAGCAGGTCGGAGCCCGCGAGATCCTCGATTCGCGCGGAAATCCGACGGTCGAGGTCGAGGTCGCCCTGATCGACGGGACTTTTGCCCGGGCCGCGGTGCCCTCCGGTGCGTCGACCGGCGAACATGAGGCCGTCGAGCTGCGTGATGGCGGCGACCGGTATGGCGGCAAGGGCGTGAAGAAGGCTGTGCAGGCCGTGCTCGACGAAATCGCTCCGGCCATCATCGGACTCAACGCCGACGATCAGCGGCTGGTCGACCAGGCGCTGCTGGACCTCGACGGCACCCCGGACAAGTCCCGGTTGGGCGCCAACGCCATCCTCGGGGTATCCCTGGCGGTCAGCAAGGCGGCCGCCGATTCCGCCGAGTTGCCGCTGTTCCGCTACCTCGGCGGCCCCAACGCGCACATCCTGCCGGTACCGATGATGAACATCCTCAACGGCGGCGCGCACGCCGACACCGCCGTCGACATCCAGGAGTTCATGGTGGCCCCGATCGGGGCGCCGAGCTTCGCCGAGGCGCTGCGCTGGGGTGCGGAGGTCTACCACGCGCTCAAGGCGGCACTGAAAAAGGAGGGGCTGTCGACCGGCCTCGGTGACGAAGGCGGCTTCGCCCCCGATGTGCCCGGCACCAGGGCTGCGCTAGACGTGATCAGCCTGGCCATCGAGTCGGCGGGTTTCAAACTCGGCGCCGACGTGGCGTTGGCGCTGGATGCGGCAGCTACCGAGTTTTACACCGAAGGCACTGGCTATGCCTTCGAGAAAAAGACCTGCAGCGCCGAGCAAATGACGCAGTTCTACGCCGAGCTGCTCGACTCCTATCCGCTGGTCTCTCTGGAAGACCCACTGGCCGAAGATGATTGGGACGGCTGGGTGGGCCTGACGACGTCCATCGGGGACCGGGTGCAGATCGTCGGCGACGACATCTTTGTCACCAATCCTGAACGGCTGGAAGAAGGTATCGACAGGGGAGTGGCAAATGCCTTGCTGGTCAAAGTCAATCAGATCGGGACGTTGACCGAGACGCTCGACGCGGTGGCGCTGGCGCACCACAGCGGATACCGAACGATGATGAGCCACCGAAGCGGCGAGACGGAGGACACCACGATCGCTGATCTGGCGGTGGCTGTGGGCTGCGGGCAGATCAAGACCGGCGCGCCCGCGCGCAGCGAACGCGTCGCGAAGTACAACCAGCTGCTTCGCATCGAAGAAGCGCTCGGCGACGCCGCCCGCTACGCCGGCGATCTGGCATTCCCCCGATACGCGCCGGAAGCCAAATAGCGGCAGGAACTATGCCCGAATCGAAACGGCCAGAACCGAAGCGGCGCTCACCTGCCTCGCGCCCGAGCCGGGCCGGTGATTCGGAACAGGGCCGGCCGCGTAAATCCCCGGCAGCCCGTCGCGGCCCGAATGCATCCCGTGCCCAGCCGGAGGCCGTGGAACCCATCAGACGTGCGATCGTCGAATCAGCCGAGCAACGGTCCGACCAACGGCTTGGCCTGACCGCGCGCAGGGCTGCGATCCTGGCGGCGGTTGTCTGCGTGCTGACGCTCACCATCGCCGGCCCGGTCCGCACCTACTTCGCGCAGCGTACTGAGATGAAACAGCTCGCCGCCTCCGAAGCCGCTCTGCGGCAACAGATCGGCGATCTGCAGCAGCAGAAGGTCAAGCTCGCGGACCCGGCTTACATTGCGGCGCAAGCCCGCGAGCGTCTGGGCTTCGTGAAGCCGGGCGACATCCCGTACCAGGTCCAACTCCCCCCGTCGGCGGCCCTGCCCGCAGGGCCGGGGAGCGAGCCGACGCCCGCGGCCAGTACCGACCCGTGGTACACGTCGCTGTGGCACACCATCGCCGACGCCCCGCACGGCCCGCCGACCGCCGCTCCGCAGGCACCCGCGCCGCCGCCGGCGCCGACACCCGCCCCGCCGAATCCGCCGCCACCCGGTGGCTGATCGTGCCGATCTCGACGCCGTGGCGCGCCAGCTCGGCCGCGAGCCGCGTGGAGTGCTCCAGATCGCCTACCGGTGCCCCAACGGTGAACCCGGCGTGGTGAAGACGGCACCGAAACTGCCCGACGGCACACCATTTCCGACGTTGTATTACCTGACGCACCCGGCGCTCACCGCTGCGGCGAGCAGGCTGGAGTCGTCGGGCATGATGCGAGAGATGTCGCAACGGCTGCGGTCCGACCCCGAACTGGCCACCGCCTACCGGCGGGCCCACGAGTCATATCTGGCCGAGCGGGATGCCATCGACCCGTTGGGGACCTCGTTTTCCGCCGGTGGCATGCCGGACCGGGTCAAGTGCCTGCACGTGCTGATCGCGCACTCGCTGGCGAAGGGCCGGGGAACGAACCCGCTCGGCGACGAGGCGCTGGCGGTGCTGGCAGCCGAGCCGTCGATGGCCGGAATCTTGTTGCCGGAGCAGTGGACATGACACGCGCGGCGCGTATGACTCGGGTGGCGGCAATTGACTGCGGTACCAACTCGATTCGGTTGCTGATCGCTGACGCACATGCTGGTCGGCTGCGCGACGTGCACCGCGAGATGCGTATCGTGCGGCTCGGTCAGGGTGTCGACGCAACTGGTCGCTTCGCGTCGGATGCGTTGCAGCGCACCCGCGTCGCGCTGGTCGACTACGCCGCCGTGTGCGCGGCGAACGACGTCGACCGAATACGGATGGTCGCCACTTCGGCTGCGCGCGACGCCGGCAATCGGGACGTCTTCTTCGCGATGACGGCCGATGTGCTGGGCTCCGTAGTTGACGGCTCAGTCGCTGAGGTGATCACCGGCGCCGAAGAGGCCGAACTGTCTTTTCGCGGGGCGGTGAGCGAATTAGATCCCGCCGCAGCCCCTTTCGTGATCGTCGATCTGGGCGGCGGGTCGACCGAGATCGTGCTCGGGGTGGACGCAGTGGCGGCGAGCTTCTCGGCCGACATCGGCTGCGTGCGGCTGACCGAGCGCTGCCTGCACTCGGACCCGCCCACTGCGCCCGAGGTGTCCGCTGCCCGCGAGGTGGTTCGCGAACGGCTCGGCGAGGCGCTGCGGGTTGTTGACGTGCACCAAGCCCGCACCTGGGTGGGAGTGGCCGGCACGATGACGACGATTGCGGCGCTCGCGCAGGACATGACGACGTATGACTCTGCGGCCATTCATCTTTCGCGGGTCGGCATGGACCGGCTGCTCGCGGTGTGTGAAGGGTTGATCGGCATGTCTCGCGCGCAGCGCGCTGCGCTCGGGCCGATGCACGAGGGACGGGCCGATGTGATCGCCGGCGGTGCAATCGTGATCGAAGAATTGGCGTTCGCGCTGCGCGAGCGCGCCGGCATCGATGCGTTGACGGTCAGCGAGCACGACATCCTGGACGGCATCGCACTCTCGATCGCCGACTGATCCGTTGCGATTTAGCGGCTGCTCATCCCAACGGGCGGTGTCTGACTGAGATTTCGAGCAGACGCTTCTTCTGCTCGTTGTACTCTTCCTCGGTCAGACGTCCCTGGTTGCGGAGCTTGGCGATATCGCGTATCGCGGCCGCGACTCCGGTGACGACCGTCCGAGGCGCGGGCGACGCTTCAGTCTCACCCTCATCCGCCGCGCTCGCAACACGGGGGGTCAAGCGTGCGTGGGTCACCGGCTTGCCGCTGTCGCGGTTGGTGTCAGCAGCCGGTGGGCCGGCCATGGCCTGCCCCGCCATGCCCCCCAGCCCCATCTGGTTGAACGTGTTCGCCGAGTCCTCCAACGGCGCCGCCGCAGCGGAACCGGCGTTGGTGAGCGGTGATGTCTTTGCGATGGAGCGTATTTCGGGCGCGGCGACGGTCCACCCCGACGGCACCGACAATCCGCCGATCATGTTGGCCTCGCCCAAGCCCGCCGACACCGGCACGGTGCCCGGTGGCAGGTTCGAAAGTGTCGCCGGGAAAGGCAGGACCGGCGCCGGCTCGTAGCTCGGCCACTCCTCTTCTCCATTCCAGGCGCTGATGTACTTATCGGTGTTGGCACCGGTGAGATAACCGCCAATCCCGTACGGAAGATCGATTATGGCCAGCAGCCCCAACCCGACGTCCGGGATGCCACTCAAAGCGGCTGGTGCGCCGGCAAAGATTGTTATCAAGTTGCTCAACAGGCCCAGCAGGTTCGAGAGAGAAGTCGACTGCGCCGACGTTGAAAGGCTCTGCAGCGCGTCCGGCACCGCGGATAACGTCTGTGGGACATTTGACACGATGCTTTGTGCATTGCCGGCGGGGGCGGCCATCGCTTGGCCGACCGCAGCTGCCTGGTTGGCCGTCCCGCCCGGATCGGTGTTCTGGTGTGGTGAGGTAAACGGGGTGAGCGCGGTCGCGGCTGCCGACGAACCCGCGTAGCCGTACATCGCTACGGCATCCTGGGCCCACATCTCGGCATACTGCGCCTCGGTGGCCGCGATGGCCGGTGTGTTCATCCCCAGGAAGTTCGTCGCCACCAGCACCGCCAGCAGGCTGCGGTTGGCGGCGATCTCCGGCGGCGGCACCGTCATCGCAAACGCCGCCTCGTAACCGGCGGCCGCCGCCCAGGCTTGGGCGGCGGTCTCTTCGGCCTGCGCAGCGGTGGCGCTCAGCCATTCCACATAGGACCCCGCCGCAGCCGTCATCGACGTGGACGACGGGCCGGACCACGACCCGGAGGTCAGCTCTGACACCACTGACTGATATGCGCCGGCTGCGGTATACAGCTCGTCAGCCAAGCTGCCCCAGGCTTGCGCAGCGGCCATCATCGGCCCCGATCCAGGACCGGTATACATCCGGCCGGAGTTGATCTCCGGCGGATAGATCCCGAAATCCATTGCTGTGCATTCCTCTTCCAGGCAACCGGCGCTTACGCCGCACGGCGACGGGCGGCTTAGCGACCGAGCAGGCGGTTCTTCTGCTCGGTGTATTCCTCGTCGGTCAGAATTCCTTCATCGCGGAGCTTGGCGAACTCGCGTAACTCGGCCGCGACTCCGGTGACAACGGCTCGAGGCTTGTCTTTGGGCGCCTCACCCTTATTGCCAGTTGCCTTACTGCCGCTGGTGGCCGCCGCATCTGCGGGGCGCGCCGCCGCGTCTGCGCCTTTAGGCGTCTTGCCGGGACCCCTGCTGACGCCGGTGCCTACGGTGCCGGCCATGGCGCGCCCGGCCATGCCCGCGAGTGCCATCTCGCTGAGCGTCGTACCAGAACCGCCTTCAGCAGGTCCCCCGGCGGTGGCGGTGGTTTGCGGTAGCGCCGGCAACGTGTAAGAGATGGGCTTCACCGCTGGGGTGGCGACGGTCCACGTCGGCGGCACGGACAGAGCCCCAACCGTGTTGGCCTCGCCCAAGCCGGCCGAAAGGGTCGGCGGCGGCACCGTGCCCGCGCGCAGGTTGAGCAGCGGCGCCGGGAACGGTTTGACGGGCGCGGGCCCGGTGTCCGGCCAGCTCTGTACCCCGGCCCAGCCGCTGACGATGTCGTCGGTGTGGATACCGGTGCCATAACCGCCGATGTCGAAGGGAAGGGACACTATCCCCAGAGTTCCTAGTGGTACAGAGACGAAAATGCTGGCCAAGTCGGCAGGCAAGTCAAGGAAAATCGAGACCAGGTCGCTGATCAGGTCGAGCGTGTCCAGGGGAGTCGACTGGGCCGACGTTGCCGCGCTCGTCAGCGCGTTGGGTACCGCGGAAAACGCTTGTTGAATCGACGACACGGTGCTCTGAACATTGCCGGCCGACGTGCCGGTGGCTTGGCTGACCGCGGCTGCCTGGCCGGCCGACCCGCTCGGGTTGGTGTTCTGTTGCGGTGGGGTGAACGGTGTCAGTGTTGTCGCGGATGCCGATGAAGCCGCGTAGCCGTACATCGCCGCGGCGTCCTGGGCCCACATCTCGCCGTATTGCGCCTCGTTGGCCGCGATCGCCTGCGTGTTGCGGCCGAACAGGTTCGTCGCCACCAGCGTCGTGAGCTGACTGCGGTTGGCGGCGACCATCGTCGGCGGCACCGTCGACGTAAACGCCGCCTGGTAGGCGGCGACTGCGGCTTTGGCTTGGGCGGCCGTCTCCTCGGCCTGTGTGGCGGCGCGGGTGAGCCACGCGGAATAGGAGGCGGCGGCCGCAGCCATCGATGCTGACGACGGTCCCGACCACGACCCTGCGGTCAATCCCGAGACCACCGATTGATACGAGTTGGCCGCCGAATGCAGTTCGGCGGCCAGTCCTTGCCAGGCTTCTGCGGCGGCGATCATCGGTCCCGACCCGGCGCCCGCATACATTCGACCGGAGTTGATCTCTGGCGGATAAATCCCGAAATCCATTGCTAAGCAACCCCTCTAGTGCACCGCGATCGAGTTGGCCCAGTCGGTGGCGCCTTTCGTCTCGCCACTGGTTTGTGTGGCGGCCGGCAATGGCGCGCGCCCGACCGGGGCCGCGCCATTGGCTATCGCGTGAATGGTGGCATGCGTTACGGCTTTTGTCGCTTCCCGTCTCGGCGCGTCGTCTGCGCAGGCTGGGAGTCGCACGGGCGTGACCGCGGCGACGGTGCTTGACAAAATCACCTGCCGCCGCTTCGGACATTCGGGCTCATCGGTCCCAGAAAACATCGCTTTCCCTTTCCGATAATGGCCGGGGTAAATCACCAAATTTGTGGTGTCAGGTTGTGGTTTAGGGTGCCTACCAGCGCACTGTCTCGGCCGCCAGGCAACCCCATTATCGGTTTTTTACGGAAACTGTTCAATTCGTTGACGTGTTCTTAACGGCCGTCTGTGGTAGCTATCACTCGTATTTCTCAGGTTTACCGATTCGTCGGCATCGCATCAGGTCGGGTCGTGGTGCGACACCTGCTTCCCCCTGGTCCGCCGGCCCGGCCTGCAGTTGGACCCGATTCTAAAACCCCACTCCTGTGAGTTAGCTGTCAACGCAAGCCAGCTCACGCCAGACCCGTTCGACTGCGCGAGCGGAGTTTCCCACCTGCGCAGTGCTCAACCGGTCTTTGCTCGGCGGCTGACGTCGAGGGGCACGGCTGGAGCTTCGTGGTCGTCGAGGAGGCGTTCCTCGTCGGTTGCGGGTTGCCGCGGAGGCAGGCCCCTGCGCAACGTGCCCAGCAATTCCCGGTACGGGCCGACGAGATAGACCGTGTCGCCTCCTCGAAGCCGGTCATCCCGGCGTGGGCGCAACTCGAGCGGTTCGCCCTGCCGGTTGAACGCGATAACGCGGATTTGGGTGGACATCTCGATCATCTGCAGCCCGTCGAGGTCGCTGCCGGGCGCCACACGCATTGCGCCGACCATAAACGAACTCTGCCCGATCGAAAACGTTCCCAGTACCTCCAAGCCGCTCGCGGCGCCGATGAACCAGGGTGCGGCCAGTTCGACGGTGGACCGGACGTTGTCGAAACCGAACCGCTGCGCGACCGCGACGCCCAGCGCGCGGTCGTAGACGCGCAGCACTAGCGAAACGTCGGCCAGCCGGTTGACCTCGGGCAGCACCCGGGGCCCCAACATCTCGGCCAATACTATCCCGGTCTCGATGTTGATCATGTCGTCGCGGGTCACCACCGCCACCGCGCGGGCGCGATCCACCCGCGCTGATTCCAGCGTCTGGAGCAGCGTCGCGTCCCCGAAGATCACCGGCACGTCGAGTTCGCGGACCATGGACAAGAAGCGGTTCTCCTCGTCGCGCTCGATCACCGCGACGTCGTGTCCGGTGGCGACCAGATCGGTGACGACGCGGATCCCGAGCTCACTGAGCCCGACGACGATGATGTGGTTGCGCAGGTGGCGCACCCGCGGGCGGGCGGCAGCCAGGACGAAGCGCTGCGAGAGCAGCACGTCGGCGATGAACGCGACCAGCAAAGCGATGGTGGTCGCTCCGCTGAACATCAACATGGCAGCGAACAGGCGTAGCCATATCACCTGATGACCGAAGCTGAAGTCGCCGTAGCCTGTTGTCGTGATCGTCTCGACGGTGAAGTACAGCGCGTCGATCCACGACATCCGTGGGCGCTGGTAGTTGTAGTGCAACACGGTCATCGAGGTGGCGAACAGAATGCCCGCGGCCGCCAACGCAGGATAAAACGCCGGGTTGAAGTCATTGAGCACCACCCGGATGGCGTCGAGCACCCGCCGCAGCCGGGGGCGCCGTGCGCGCGTTCGGGTCGGCTTCCGGGCCTTGATGCCGCGATCGGCCGCCTCGTCAGCGGTCCCGATCATGACCGTCCAGTCACCGGCGTACACCCGCTCATCGCGAGTCGGACATGCCACCACCTCGCCGGGGGTGGGCGAGTTCTCGCCGCGAATGACCGCTACTGGTGCCAATTCGCCGTAGATGTCGCGTAGCGTCCCGTCGCGGGGTGCATCGCTACCGGACGCGACGAATTTGATGCCGGCGGCCTCGAACGGGTGGGTGGTGTGCGACAAGCAGGCTTCCACGACCGACGGCGCCGCGAGCTCGGCGACGTTGAAGATCCCACCGGGCCCGTTGTCGTCAGCCACCGCTTCGCGCAGCACGTCGTTGGTCAGCCGCGCCACCACACGCACGTTCGGATTGGCTCTTCTTGCCAGCAGCGCGATTTCGAGATTTGTCGCGTCATCATCTCCGGCGCACACGACGGCGATCGCGCGCGTGATTTCGGCGCGGGCGAGCGAGCGGGCGACGCCGGCGTCGGCAAGCTCTGTGTTGTCCAGCTTGACAACACGCGCGCCAGCCCTTTTCAGCTCCTCGATGATCGTCGTGGCCAGCGCATCGTCACCGCTGACAATGATGTGATGATGCATGCTCTCATCCGCCACTCGGGAATACCTGATCGCGATAGAGTCCAAGACTCAGCGCGGGTAGGCACCGGCTTTGCCGGTGCCGTTACTGCTGAAGGCTACACGACGGCTTTGTGTCGTCGGGCCTTGACGCCGAATTTTGCGTCACGCGAAGGTGACTGGCTACCATCCGCGGTTCGTGGTACCGGAACGCAGACGAGACCCTGAAGGCATTCTCGCACAGAGTGATTCGCCCGCGGCGACCCAGTCCTGAAGTCTGGCTGTGAACGGATTGGATCTAGGCACGAAAAGCACTGCGGCGATCGGTGCGTCGTGATCGAGGTGTCCGCTAGTGAGCGACAAAAACGATCACGCTTCGAAGCGATAGCCCATGCCCGCCTCCGTCAGCAGATGGTTGGGCCGCGACGGGTCATCCTCGAGTTTGCGCCGCAGCTGCGCCAGATAGACGCGCAGGTAGTGAGTTTCCTTTGCGTACTTGGGTCCCCACACCTCTCTGAGGAGATCCTCACGCCCCACCAGCTTGCCGCGGTTGCGCACCAGCATTTCCAGCATTCCCCACTCCGTGGGCGTCAGGTGGACCTCCCTGCCGTCCTTGATCACCTTCTTTGCTGACAGGTCGACAGTGAATGACCTGGTCTCCACCACCGGCTCGTCGCCGTCTGCCGACACAGCGGCCCGGCGTACCGCGGCGCGAAGCCGTGCCAGCAGCTCGTCCATGCCGAATGGCTTCGTGATGTAGTCGTCTGCGCCGGCGTCCAGAGCTCCGACCTTGTCTGCGGAATCGGTGCGGGCCGACAGGACGATCACCGGCGCGCTCATCCAGCCGCGCAGCCCGGCAAGCACCTCGGTGCCGGGTATGTCGGGCAGACCCAGATCCAGGATCACCACGTCGGGGTGTTGGTCGGCGGCGGCTCGCAGCGCGGCCGATCCGGTTGCGGCTGTGGTCACTTCGTAGCCGCGCACCGACAGGTTGATTCGCAGCGCCCGCAGAAGCTGCTGGTCGTCATCCGCCACTAGTACGCGAGTCATGAGTCTGCCCCCGGCGGCGCCTCCAGATCCACCAAAATGGTCAACCCCCCGCCAGGGGTGTCGGTCGCTGCAATGGTGCCGCCCATCGCCTCGACGAACCCCTTGGCCACCGACAGGCCGAGGCCCAGACCGGAGCTGTTGTCAGTATCGCCCAGCCGCTGGAACGGCTCGAACATCCGCTCCGCGGCGCCTTTGGCGACTCCCGGTCCTTCGTCGACGACGTTGATCAGTACCCGCGCCCCCACCTTGCCCGCATTGACCCGCACCATGCAGTTGGGTGCGTAACGCAGTGCGTTGTCGATGAGGTTCGCCAGCACCCGTTCCAGCAGACCCGCGTCGGCCATCGCGATCGTCCCGCCGACCTCAACCTTGACCCGGTCGAGGCTGCCCCGGCCGAAGACCGTGGTCCGCTTGCCGATACTGACAAGCGCGCGTTGCACGACCTCCTCGAGATAGACCTCGGAGAGCTCTGGCCGGACCACGCCGGCGGCCAGCCGAGACGAGTCCAGCAGGTTGGCCACCAGGGAGGTCAGCCGGTCGATCGACTCTTCAACGGTGGCAAGCAATTCGGCGGTGTCCTCGGGCGAGAACCAGACGTCTTCGGCCCGCAGGCTGGATACCGCTGCCTTGGCTGCGGTCAGCGGAGTCCGCAGGTCGTGGCCGAGGGCAGAGAGCAGCAAGCGGCGCAGCTGATCGGCCTCAGCGAGCGATTGAGCCTTGCCGGCCTCTGCGGCGAGCTCACCCTGTTTCACCAGACCTGCGGCTTGCGTCGCGACGACCGACAGCACCCTGCGGTCACGCGCGGTCAAGGCGCGGCCGGACATCAGCATCCAGAATTCCTCATCGCCCACTTTCACGGCGGTGTCAGCGGAATCCACCGTCGCGCAAGGGTCTTTGCCCACACTTGCGACCAGCTCCGGGTGACCGTCGACGGCGCGCACCAGGCACACCGCGCGCTGGGAGTAAGCCTCCCGTACCCGCTCCAGCAGCGTGTCGAGATCGGCGCCGCGCAGCACCGACCCGGCGAACAGCGCCAGCAACTCGGCCTCCTGAGTCGCGCGCCTGGCCTCGCGGGCACGGCTGGCTGCGGCGTCCACCAGCACGGCGATCGCCATCGCGACCCCCAACAGAACCACTATGGTGACGGCGTGGCTGGACTTGGCGATGGTGAAGGTGTGCCGGGGGTCGGTCAGGAAATAGACCAACAGCGCCCCGGACAACAGCCCCGACAGCACGGCCGGTGCCACACCGCCGAACAACGCGACAGCAATCACCCCGGCAAAGAAGACGGCAGTCTTTGCGCCGATGTCCAGCACCGGGTCCAACCACTCCGCCGTGATCCCCAAGAGGGCCCACGGCACAGTGATGGCGGCCAGCCAGGACGCGATTTGGCGAGCGCGCGGCGAGACCGACGAGAACGAAAACCCGCGGTGAGCCTGCTCATGGGTGACCATGTGCACGTCGATCTTCCCCGAGCGCTCGGTGGTGGTCGCTGCGATTCCCTCGCTGAACATCCTCGCCCACCGTGACCGCCGGGAGGTGCCGAGCACCAGCTGGGTGGCGTTCGTCTCGCGGGCGAAGTCGAGCAGCGCGGTCGGCACGTCGTCGCCGACCACGGTGTGGACCGTCGCGCCCAGGCTGGCGGCGAGTTCGCGCACCTTACCCATTTGGGGTGCGGAGACGCCGGACAGCCCGTCGCCGCGGACTACGTGCACCACCATGAGTTGGGCGCTCGACTTCGATGCGATGCGGGAGGCGCGGCGCACCAACGTTTCCGATTCCGGGCCGCCGGTCACGGCGACGACCACTCGCTCGCGGGCTTCCCAGGTATCCGTAATCTTCTTGTCGGCACGGTATTTCGCCAGCGCCGCATCGACCTGATCAGCAAGCCACAGCAGCGCGATTTCGCGCAGCGCGTTCAGGTTGCCGGTGCGAAAGTAGTTGGACAGCGCCGCATCGATCCGCTCCGGCGGGTAGACGTTGCCGTGGGCGAGCCTGCGCCGCAAGGCCTCCGGTGTGATGTCGACCAACTCGATCTGAGCTGCCTTTCGGACGATTTCGTCGGGCACGGTTTCCCGCTGCTCGACCCCGGTGATCTGGGCGACGACGTCGTTGAGGCTCTCCAGGTGCTGGATGTTGAGCGTCGAGATCACGGTGATCCCGGCGTCAAGCAGTGTTTCGATGTCCTGCCAGCGCTTGGCATTGGCGCTGCCCGGGATGTTGGTATGGGCATATTCGTCGACCAGCACCACCTCCGGCCGACGCCGCAACACCGCCGCGGCATCAAGTTCCGGGAAAAGGGTTCCGCGGTAGGAGATATAGTGCGGCGGAATGACCTCGATGCCCTCGAGGAGTTCGGCGATCTTCTTGCGGCCGTGCGTCTCCACTACCGCCGCGACGACGTCGGTGCCGCGCTCCAGCCTGCGATGCGCTTCGCCGAGCATGGCGTAGGTCTTGCCGACTCCCGGAGCCGCGCCGAGGTAGATGCGCAAGTCGCCACGTCGCTGCGTTTGCACTCGATGGGCAAGCGGGTCATCGCGGTGAGTCGCTCCCGCCGCAAGCGGCTCATCGGGGCTTACCGCTCGTGGCGCTGGCGGCACATTGGCGGAGGTCACATGGACATCATCTACCGGAATGTTTAAGACTTCACATCAACGGGAAAGTTCAAGACTTCACTGGATAATTGCGGTCCAACTCCATATTGAGTTTCAGCACGTTAACCCTCGGCTCACCGACGAAGCCGAGCAGACGGCCGTGCTGGTTGTGGCGGACCGCGTCGCGCACCTGGGCGGCGCTGATCCCGCGCGCGCGAGCCACCCGGGCCAGCTGGATATCGGCGTACGCCGGCGAGATATCGGGATCCAGGCCGCTAGCGCTGGCGGTGACGGCGTCGGCAGGTACCACCGGGTGATCAGACGCCGCGCCGCGAATCGGAACGATCTGACCGACCGAGTAGTCCTGGCCGTACTGCGCGCATTCCACCCGCACACCCTCGTAGAGCTGCTGGAATACCGTGGTTGGTGCGCTCCCGGGCGTCGAGCAGGGTTCGTTCACGCTGACCACCCGGGTCGGATGGATCACGTTGCCGGATGAATTCCGCGGCCCGATCAGCGACAGCACAGCCCCTACGCCGCCACCGGTGCAGAACGGGCGTGAGCCGTCGACCTTCTCGAGCTGGCCAATCGCGAAGCTGCGCGAGCACACCTGGGTCAGCAAGCTAGGTTTGAATCCGGCGGTGGAAGGATCGGCACCCGGAGCAAGCTTGGTCGGATCGGCCGGTGTGTCGACGATGCTTTCCGGGCCCAGGTTGGTGGGTCCCGATGCCAGTGGGTCGTAGCCCTTTCCGGCTGCCGACGGCCTGCTCTGGAAGTACTGCGGCAGTGGGTTGCCGTCCTTGTCGGTGAACAGCTGGCCGATCAGTTTGCTGCCGACCGGCTTACCGGAAACGTTGACTATCGAGCCCTCCGCCTTGGCGTGCAACCCGGGAAGTAGCGCAACTCCCCAGACGACCAAGGGGTAGGCGAAGCCGGTGATCACGGTCAGGACGAGCAGCGCGCGCAGCGCGGCCCAGTGTTGGCGAATCAGGTTGGAAAGGTTCATCTGCGTCGCTCCTCCTCATCGCTTCGCTTTGCATCGTCGCCGACGCGGTTCATGTCAGCCCATCCCGGGGATAAATTGCACGACCAGGTCGATCAGTTTGATGCCGATGAACGGGGCGACGATGCCGCCCAGCCCGTAGATGTAAAGGTTGCGGCTCAGCAGTTTCGATGCGCTGCTCGGTGTGTACTGAACACCGCGCAGCGCCAACGGAATCAGCGCGACGATGATCACCGCGTTGAAGATCACCGCGGAAAGAATCGCCGACTGCGGGCTGTGCAGCCGCATTACGTTGATCGTGTCCAGTCCGGGGAACAGCGCCACGAACATGGCCGGGATGATCGCGAAGTATTTGGCGATGTCGTTGGCGATCGAGAACGTGCTCAACGCGCCACGCGTGATCAACAGCTGCTTACCGATCTCCACGATCTCGATGAGCTTGGTCGGGTCGGAGTCCAGGTCCACCATGTTGCCGGCCTCTTTGGCCGCGCTGGTCCCGCTGTTCATCGCGACCCCGACGTCGGCCTGAGCCAGCGCCGGCGCGTCGTTGGTGCCGTCGCCGGTCATCGCGACCAGCCGGCCACCCTCCTGCTCACGCTTGATCAGCACCATCTTGTCTTCGGGGGTGGCTTCGGCAAGAAAGTCGTCGACCCCGGCCTCGTCGGCGATCGCTCGGGCGGTCAACGGGTTGTCACCGGTGATCATCACCGTTCGGATGCCCATCTTGCGCATCTCGTCGAATCGCGCACGCATGCCGTGCTTGACCACATCCTTGAGGTGGATGACGCCGAGCACTTCGGCTTTCTTGCCGCCGTCGCTGGTGGTGACCAAGCCGACCACCAGCGGGGTTCCGCCGGCGGCGGAAATGCCGTCCACGATGTCGCCGAACATGTCGGGAATGGTGCCGCCCTGGTCGCGGATCCACTTGGCCACCGAGCTGGCCGCGCCCTTGCGCAGTTGTCGTCCATCGAGGTTGACGCCCGACATCCTGGTCGTCGCGGTGAATTCGACCCAGTGGGCGTTGCTGAGCTCACCGGGGGAGCGCTCTCGCAGGCCGTAGGCCTGCTTCGCGTAGACGACGATCGAGCGGCCCTCGGGGGTTTCGTCGGCCAGGCTGGACAGCTGAGCGGCGTCCGCCAGATCCTCGGACGTTACTCCCTTGACCGGGATGAATTCGGACGCCTCCCGGTTGCCCAGTGTGATCGTGCCGGTCTTGTCCAGCAACAGCGTGTTGACGTCGCCGGCAGCCTCGACCGCCCGGCCCGACATGGCCAGCACGTTGCGCTGTACCAGCCGGTCCATGCCGGCGATACCGATCGCCGACAACAACGCGCCGATGGTGGTGGGGATCAGGCACACCAGCAGAGCCACCAAGACAACGCCGGTCACTCCGTTCTGCGTAAGGGCGGAGGTGTTCGCCACACCGGGGCTATTGGCCTTGGAGTAGATCGCCAGCGGCTGCAGCGTCGCCACCGCGAACACGAAGATGATGGTCAGCGCTGCGAGCAGAATGTTCAGCGCGATCTCGTTCGGCGTCTTCTGCCGGTTGGCGCCCTCGACGAGGGCGATCATCCGGTCGATGAAGCTCTTCCCGGGCTCTTGGGTGATCTTGACGATGATGCGGTCCGAGAGCACGGTGGTGCCGCCGGTCACTGCGGAGCGGTCGCCGCCGGATTCCCGGATCACCGGCGCCGATTCGCCGGTGATGGCCGATTCGTTAACCGACGCAATGCCTTCCACGATCTCGCCGTCGCCCGGGATGATTTCGCCGGCCTCCACGACGACAATGTCGCCCTTTTGCAGTTCCGGGGCCCGGACGTCCTCCTCGGTGCCGGGGGTCTCGGGTGACCAGCCGTGTAACCGGCGCGCGATGGTGTCGGTCTTCGCCTTGCGCAGCGTGTCGGCCTGTGCTTTGCCCCGCCCTTCGGCGAACGCCTCGGCCAGGTTGGCGAAAAGCACTGTCAGCCAAAGCCAGAACACGATGAGCCAGCCGAACCACGACGAGTCGCGGATCGTCAGCACGGTCGACCACACGGCGCCGATCTCGACGATGAACATCACCGGGTTGCGCCACAGGGTGCGCGGATCGAGCTTACGCAACGCGTCGGGCAGCGATTTGGCCAGCAGCGCGGGGTCGAGGCGGCCGCCCTGAACCCGCCCGCCCGGCGCGTGGCCGCTGTGGTGGCGCTGCGATGAACGGGCGGAACGGGCTTTCAAAGCCGTAGAAGTTGGCATTTCAGTGAATTCCTTCAGCCAGGGGCCCGAGTGCCCACATGGGCAGGAATGTGAGGGCAACAAGAATCACCGTGACGCCGGCGACCATTCCGATGAACTGCGGACGATGCGTGGGCAGGGTACCGGCGGACTCCGGCTTATGACCTTGGCGGGCCAGCGAGCCGGCCAACGCGAGCACCAACACGATTGGCAAGAACCGGCCGAAGACCATCGCCAGGCCCACTGCGGTGTTGTACCAGGTGGTGTTGGCGTTCAGGCCCGCGAAAGCCGAGCCATTGTTGTTCGCGCCGGAGGTGAACGCGTACAGCACCTCCGACAGGCCGTGCGGTCCGGTGTTGAGCATGCTCGCGCGTTCGCCCGGCAGCGCCATCGCGATGGCGGTGCCGATCAGCACGATGAGGGGAGTGACCAGGAAATAGCTTGCGGCGAGCTTCATTTCGCGGGGGTTGATCTTCTTGCCGAGGTACTCCGGTGTGCGCCCGACCATCAGCCCGGCGACGAACACCGTGATCACCGCAAGGACCAGCATGCCGTACAGGCCAGATCCGGTGCCGCCGGGCGCCACCTCACCCAGCTGCATGTTAAAGATCGTCACCATGCCGCCGAGGCTGGTGTAGGAGTCGTGAAACGAGTCGACGGCACCACAAGAGGTCAGCGTGGTCGAAACGGCGAACACCGAGGAGTTGGGAACACCGAAGCGTTGCTCCACACCTTCCATGGCCGCCCCAACCGCGGTCGGCACCGTGCCGTGGTGCTGCAGCTGCATCCACATCATGATCGTCCAGCTGATCGCGGCGAGCGTCGTCATGATTGCGGCTATCGCGTAGCCCTGCTTCTTGCTGCCCACCATGCGGCCGAAGGTGCGCGGCAGCGAGAAGCTGATGGCCAGCAGCAGGAAGATCTCCACCCAGTTGGTCCAACTGTTCGGATTCTCGAAGGGGTGAGCGGAGTTGGCGTTGTAGAAGCCGCCGCCGTTGGTGCCGAGTTCCTTGATGGCTTCCTGGCTGGCGACCGGTCCTCCGGTGATCGTCTGCTGGGAGCCGGCCAGCGTGGTCACGACCTGGTCGTGCAGGTGGAAGTTCTCGATCATTCCACCGCCGATCAGCACGATTGCGGCGATAAACGAGATCGGCAGCAGGAGGCGCAGCGTCCCGCGGACCAGATCCACCCAGAAGTTGCCCAGCTCGTCGCTCTTAATTCGGGCGAAGCCGCGAACCACCGCCATCGCGACGGCTATGCCCACCGCGGCGGAGACGAAGTTCTGCACGGCCAAGCCGGCCATCTGTACCAGGTGGCCCTGCGTCGACTCGCCCGAGTACGCCTGCCAGTTGGTGTTCGTGACGAAGCTGATCGCGGTGTTCCACGCCAGCGATGGGGTCATCGGTGTCGCTGGATCGTGTAGGTGTAGCGGCAACTTGCCCTGGACCAACTGGAAGAAGAACAGGAACAGCACGCTGACCGCCGAGAATGCCAGCACGCTGCGGGCGTAGGCGTACCAGGGCTGTTGGGCTTTGGGGTCGGCGCCGATGACGCGGTAGATGGCCTTCTCGACCCGCCAGTCCCGCGGCGAAGTGTAGACGTGGTACATGTAGTCGCCCAGCGGTACGTGTACCGCTACCAATGCCAGCACGAGCAAAGCGAGGAATGCGATCCCCGCGGCAGAAGTGCTCACCTAAAACCTTTCCGGAAGGAACAAGGCCGCCACTAGATAGACCGCCAGCAGTACTGACAGTGCGAGGCCGATGATGTTGTCGTAGCTCATAGCCTTTCGACCAGCTTCTGCGCAAAGCCAAGGACGGCGAAGACTGCCACCGTCAGTAGGACGTAGGCGACCACGGACATAGTTCCTCCGTTCGTGACAAGCCGATCGGCTCGAGGATCGATCGGATTTAGCTACCGGCATGCAATCTAGACCTCCTTGGTGAAGATCTGGAACGAAGTTAGGCTTCGCGGGTCTGAAAGGCTCCGTCGTTTACGCTTTCTTTACGGTTGGCCGACTGCATGGCATTTGCGGCCATAGATCTGGCTAACCACCGATAGCGACGGTTGTTGCGGATAACGAGGCTGCCGAGCCGAGGTCCGCGAACTGCGTGGACTTTGCTGAGGCGGCTGTGATCCACTACTCAACGATGGGCAGGCGCACCCGGAAAGTGGTTTGGCCGTCGACGGATTCGGCAGTGACCGAGCCCTGATGAGCTTTGACGATCGAGGCGACAATAGCCAAGCCCAATCCATTTCCGGACCCGTCGGATGGGGAGTTCTTCGCGCGCACGAATCTCTCGAACAGGTGCGGGAGGAGATCCGGGTCAACGTCGGGCCCGTCGTCGGCAACCGTCAACTCGGCATATGGCGCACCGGTGAGAGACCGGTGACACGCGATTCCCGTCGTCACCGTGACACCGGGCGGGGTATGTACCCAGCCGTTGGTCAACAGATTGCTGACGAGCTGGTGGAGGCGGTCGCGGTCCCCACGCACCCAGACCGGCTCGTCGGGCAGGTGCTTGACCCAGCGATGGGTGGGCGCGGCCACCGCCGCGTCGTTCACCGCATCGAGAACGAGGTCGCCCAAGTCGACGTCTTCGGTGCGCAGATCCTCGCCCTCGCCCAGGCGCGAGAGCAGCAACAGCTCGTCGACGAGCGACGTCATCCGTTGGGCTTCCGACTCGATACGGGCCAGCGCATATTCCGTCGTCGGTGGCAACGCGGCGCTGTCCTGGCGGGTGAGCTCGGAGTAGCCCCGGATCGCCGCCAGCGGCGTGCGCAGTTCGTGGCTGGCGTCGGTGAGGAATTGCCGCATCCGCCGGTCGGATTCGGCGCGGTACGCGAGTGCGCTATCTACGTTGTCAAGCAATCGGTTCAGAGTGTGCGCGACGATTCCCACCTCGTTGTCCGGATCGATATCCTCCAATTGCACTCTGGCAGTGATGCGATGGTCGTCGCCGATAAGTGGTGTGCTGGCGACCTCGGCGGCGGTCGCGGCGACACGGCGCAGGGGGCGCAGCGCGTATCCGACCACCAGAGTGGTCAGGCCCGCTGTTACCAACAGTGCGGCCACTAAAAGTGTTGTGGCGCTGATGATTCGACGGGTGATAGTGCGGTTTGCCAGCTCCAGCGAAACCCCGACGACGAGGCGGTCTTCTGGACCGGCGCTTTGGCTGTCCACCAGGAATGAACCGAGGCTGCCCAGCGTCACGGTGCGTTGCTGATCGTCGTGCCAGGGCTGTGCTTTGATAGCGGCGACGACATCGGGCGGGGCGGGGCGAGGGTCGTCTTCGTAGAAGACCGCCGAGCCGATGACATCGCCGTTGTGGAGTACGGCGATGATGTTCCCCGCGTTCTGTCCGGTGAATTCCAACATCACGTGTGCGATATCGCCATGATGCGTCGATTCACCGCGGCGGTACCTGGTGAACGAATGGTCGAGTGCGTCAAGCGATTCGGTGACTTCCGCATCGTTGATCGCATTGACGTAGTTGCGAAAACTCAGCACAGTCACCACGCCGACCACCAGCACGACAACCGTGACCACCACTGACAGCCCCACTACCAGCTGACGGCGCAAGGTTCGTGGGCGCCACCAGGGTGCGCTTGGGGCCCCGGTCATTTGCGCCGCTCCTCCTCATCGCGTCGTCCCCCTCGCCGCTCCGCGGCTGGGGGTGCCCCCACTGCATCGTCGCCGGCGCGGGTCATTTCGGCGGTCGCAGCATGTATCCGACACCGCGCACGGTGTGGATCATCGGCTCCATGCCGGCGTCGATCTTCTTCCGTAGATATGAGATGTACAGATCGACAATGCTGGTACGTCCTGCGAAGTCGTAATTCCAGACACGGTCCAGGATCTCGGTGCGGGTCAGGGCGCGGCCCGGATTGCGCATCAGGAAGCGCAGCAGTTCGAACTCGGTTGAGGTGAGTGGGATGGGTTTGCCTGCCCGTGCGACTTCGTGGCTGGCGCCGTCGAGTGTGAGGTCGCCCACTTTGAGACCCTCTTCCGCCGGTGCCGCCAGGAAGTTGGACCGGCGAAGGAGTCCGCGCAGCCGGGCGACCAACTCCTCCAGGCTGAACGGCTTGGTCATGTAGTCGTCGGCGCCCGCGGTCAGGCCGGTGACCCTATCCATCACCGAGTCCCGTGCGGTGAGGAACAGGGTGGGGGTGTAGTCGGCGGCCTCGCGGATCCGCTCCAGGATCTGCAGGCCGTCGACATCGGGAAGCATGATGTCGAGGACCAGCACGTCGGGGCTGACCTGCTCGAACTTCGTCACGGCCTCGCGACCGCTGTGCGCGACCTCGACGGTCCAGCCTTCGTAGTGCAGCGCCATTTTGACCAAGTTGGTCAACGCCGGTTCGTCATCGACCAGCAAAACCCGGATGGGTGACCCATCGGCGCGGGTGATCCGGGGCAACTGACCGAGGATGGCCTGACGTGGCCGCTGTTCGCGCGCGGAACCCGACATTATCGCCATGCACCTCCATCGTTCCTCGCTCACATGCCATTGTCACAAAGCTATCACGAAACTCATATCGTTCTCAAATGTGTCGGCGATCGGGCGGGCGGCCGCCGAGGCCGTCAGATATGGGTTCCCTATGCATCTCATCGGTGAGCTTGCGATGCCGTTGTGCTCCAAAAAGACTGGGTAACAGAGCTCTTAACCAGGGAGATGGCAGATCAAAAGTGAGGCTACACCGCTAACCGATTGTGCGTGAACGTTTTACGTAACTCTGCCGTAACAATATCCGCTGAAGAGCAGTCTCCGCGACCAACGATGAGCGCGGGCAGTTTTCACAGAGAACTTTGGAGTAATCAATGTATTTCTCGTCTTTCGTCACCGCGCATCCGGAGATGCTGTGGGTGGCGGCCGGCGATCTCGGGGGCATCGGTTCTGCGATGGCTGCCGCGAATGCGGCCGCAGCGGGTCCGACAGGTGGGGTCGTCCCCGCGGCGGCTGACGAGGTGTCAGCGCTGACGGCGGCGCAGTTCTCCGCCCACGCGGGCAGCTATCAGGCTATCAGCGCTGCGGCCGCAGCCGTTCATTCGGCTCTGGTCAGCACCCTGCAGACCAACGCCGCATCTTATGCCGCGACCGAAGCCGCCAACGCGATCGCAGCCGGCTAACCCGGGCACGACGGAAGCAAAGAAAGGTTAAGGACGATGGACTACGGGGCGTTACCCCCGGAGATCAATTCGGCTCGGATGTACGCCGGCCCTGGCGCAGGGTCGATGCTGGTGGCCGCGGCGGCCTGGGACGGGCTGGCGGCTGACCTGAACTCCACGGCAGCCTCCTACGGTTCGGTGATTTCCGGGCTCACCGGTGAGTCATGGCAGGGTGCGTCGTCGACGTCGATGGCGGCCGCGGCCACACCGTATGTGACGTGGATGAGTGCCACCGCGGCCCAAGTCGAGCAGGCGGCAAACCAGGCCAGGGCGGCGGTCGCCGCCTACGAGGCCGCGTTTGGGATGACGGTTCCACCAACGGTGGTCGCGGCCAACCGGGCACAGCTGATGGCGCTGATCGCGACGAACTTCCTGGGTCAGAACACGGCGGCGATCATGGCCGCCGAGGCCCACTACGGGGAAATGTGGGCCCAGGATGCCGCGGCCATGTACGGCTACGCCGCCAGCTCGGCGGCCGCCTCGACGTTGGCGCCGTTCAGCACGCCCAAGTCGACCACCAACCCGGCCGGCCTGACCGGTCAGTCCGCCGCCGTGGCCCAGGCCGCCGGCGCAACCGCCGGCAGCCACGCGCAGACCGTCGGTTCGACATCGCTGTCCGCGGTTCCTCAGACGTTGCAGGGATTGGCACAGCCAACGCAGACGGCCTCCGGCCTCTCGGGACTGTTGTCGGGCAACGGTGCGACGGTGGTGTCTTCCGGCGCCTCGGGCGCATCTGGAGGGTTGAGTGCGCTTACGGGTCTGGCGGGCTCGACGGGCAGGGGCGTCAGCACTAGCGCGGGCAAGGGCGCCAGCTCGGGCCTCGGAGCGCTCGACAGTCTGACGGACATCGCGTCGTCGTCGTCAAGTGGAGTCGCCGATTTGGGTTCGGATGCGGCCGGCCTAAGTCCCGATGCCGCCGGTCTGGGAACCAACGTCGGCGGCATGGGCACCAGCCTCGCCGGCGTCGGGATGAATTTCCCGGGCGCCGATTCGCTGTCCGCCTCCGAAGGTATGGGGCAATTCGGCGAGTCGGGCGGGTTCGGTCTGGCACCTGCTCTGGGCGGTCCGACGCCGATGGGATCCTCGCTCGGCTTCGGTGCCGCGGCGACTATGGGTCACGCAAGCTCTGTCGGAACGCTGTCGGTGCCGCAGACGTGGACGGAAGCCGGGCCAGCCGCGTCGGTGCCTGCCGGCCCAATGCCCGTGCCCACCACGGGCTTTGGCGCGGTACCTGCTGCGTCGGCCAATGCGCCGGCTACACCCAAGGTGACATTCCCCGCTCTGGTCGAACGCGAGGCTGACGGGCTGCAGCGAATAGGGTTGCGTGCCACCATGATCCCGCCGCCGCTGGTCGGCTAATAAGCCAAAACGGTTGTGGCCCGCACACCGTTGGGTGTGCGGGCCACAGGGTTTGTGTTGTCAGGCCCAGCTGGAGCCGACGGCGCTGTCGGTGGAGCTCATGTTGTTGCCGGCGTTTTGCACGCTGGAGCCGTGCTGGTTGGCCTGCTGGTAGATGACCTGGAAGTTGCGGCCCAACTGGGTGATGAACTCCTGGCAGGCCACCGAACCCGAGCCGCCCCAGAAGTCGCCGGCGGCCAGCACATCGCGCACGATGGACTGGTGCTCCTGCTCTAGGGATGCGGCCTGGGCGCGGATCATCGCGCCGTGGGCATCGACGTCGCCGAATTGGTAGCTGATCGACATTGCTTTCCTCCTACAAGTTTTCGGTGTTGGGCTAGCTGGACAGGATGTGCTGGGAGGCCTGCTCTTGCTGCTCGTAGTTGTTGGCGTCGCGGATCAGTCCGTCGCGCACCCCGTGCAGCATGTTGACGATGTTGCGAAACGCCTGGTTCATCTGGCCCATGGTGTCGTAGGACGTCATCTGGGCCGTCCCGCTCCAGCCGGCACCGGCGATGTTTTGGCTTGACGCCCACATCTTGCGGGCCTCGTCTTCCACCGTCTGGGCGTGCATATCGAAACGGCCCGCCATCGACCGCATCTCGTGCGGGTCAGTCATAAAACGCGTAGGCATATCTCTATCTCCTTGTCGTGATTTGATACTGGTCGAGATTGATGACTGGTCTCAGGCAGGCGGCATCGCCTCCCTAGTCATCAGACGAACACCTGCTTAGGCATGACTTTGGGCTTGACGCCGTAGCGTGGCCCGCCGAAGCCCATGCCCGACTTGCCGCCGGCGGAGGCCATCCCTGGCATGATGCCCGGCGCGCCTCCCATGCCGGCAGCACCCTCGTCGGCGGCCGCGGTCCAGCCCGTGCCCGCCAACGTGGTGTCGGCGACGGTGGCGGCCGGGGTGGCCGCGGACCATGCTGCTGGCACCGACAGCCCGCCGACCGAGGACGCCTCGCCCATACCCGCCGCCATCGCTCCGCCGATTGGCGCCTGGGCGCCCGCCAGCGTCGTGCCGAAGCCAAGCCCGGCGCCCAGGGGAGTGGCGTCGCCGATGGTGAAGCCGAATGGAGTCCCGGCAACGAAGTGGCCCAGCAGCGGCAGGGTCGCCCCCATCATGGCGGTGTTCCATGCCAGCGTGACACCGACGTTGTAAATGCTATTGCTCACGATCGGCACGCCGAACAGACCGTTTAGAGCGGACAGTACCGAGCCGACGCTGTCCTGAGCGGGGCTGGCGGCCGCACTCACCGCGTTCTGCGTGCTGCTCAGCGCGTTGTTGAGCGTCGACGAGGTCCCGTTGCTGCCGACGGCCTGGCTGACCGCGGCAGCTTGTTGGCCCGGCCCGGCCGGATTGGTGTTTTCGGTCGGGTCGGTCAGCGGTGTCAGCGCCGACGAGGCTGCTGACGCCGCGGCGGAATAGCCGTACATCGCGGCGGCGTCCTGCGCCCAGAACTCGCCGTACATGGCCTCGTTGGCCGCGATCGCCGGGGTGTTCTGGCCCAGGATGTTGGTCGCGACCAGCGCCGCCAGCTGCGCCCGGTTGGCGGCGACAACCGGCGGTGGGATGGTGGCGGCGTGGGCCGCCTCGTAGGCCGCCGCCGATGAGGTGGCCGCGGCGGCCGCGTCCTGCAGTTGCGCCGAGGTGGTGGTCAGCCAGCCGATGTAGGTCTGGGCCGACGCGGCCATCGCCGTTGACGACGGACCCGTCCACTCCGAGCCGAGCTGGGAGACTATGGACTCGTAGGACGCCGCGTTCGAGCTCAATTCCGAGCTGAGGGCGCTAAACGAGGAGGAGGCGGCCATCAATGGTCCCGCCCCGGAGCCGGAGTACATCAGTGCGGAGTTGATCTCCGGGGGTCGCGCTGCAAAATCGAAAGCCATTTGTCTCATCCCGTCCTTGAATTGATCGGATTGCGATTGAGGTTTAACCGGCCAGCATTGGCCGGGTGGATCCCTTAGGTGGCCGTCGGCTTGGGAATCGTCGGCATGACCTTCGGCTTGACGCCGTAGCGCGGGGCGCCGAAGCTCGAGCCGCCACGACCGCCGTTGGCGACCGCGGGCATGCCGGCGATGCCGGGTCCCATCCCGCCGGTGGACGGCGCGGCGGTGGTCCAGCTCTGCGAGGCCAACGTGACCGGGGTGCTCGCCGTCGGCACTGCGGCTCCGCCAGCCCAGCTGGGCGGCACCGACAGCGGGCCGATGGACGACCCCGAGCCGGCCGCCGCCAACACCGGCGCCGCACCCATTCCGCCCATTCCGCCGACTCCGCCAACGGCCCCGACCGGACCGACGTCGCCGACCAGGCCGGATCCCAAGCCCCCGAGGTCGGCGGAAGCGGTCGCGGGACCGGCCAGCGCCGTGAGCAGACCGCCACCGCCCATACCGATCAAGTCCGATTCGGCCGAGGCAAAGTTCCCCACCTCATCCAACCCCACGCCGAAGCCGTTGTTGTTGACGAGGGGTAGGCCACCCAGGAAGGACGTCAGGCCGGTGATGGCGCCGCTGATGCCCCCTTGCGCAGGCTGCGCGGCGGCCGACGACCCGCTGTTGGCCAGCGAGGAAGCGGCCGCGCTGGCCTGGTTGGCTCCTTCGGTCTCCTGGTAGGAGCCCGAGGACTGCTGCAGGAGGTTCACGAACTGCTGGTGAATGGCCTGGGCCTGGGCGCTGACCGTTTGGTAGAGCTGCCCATAGGTCGAGAACGCGCCGCTTTGTAGGATCGACACCTCATCGGCAGCCGCGGGGGAGATCGCCGTGGTCGAGCCCGCGGCCGCCGAACTCTCGGTGGCAAACGAGGTACCAACACCTTCCAGCTGGGTCGCGGCCGCGGAAAGCGCGGCGGGTGCTGTGGTCACGAATGACATGTATTTCTCCTGGGTGCCAAGAAGCCGACCCGTCAGCGGGGTCGGCCACGATGATCACTGTCAGTGTGTGAGGGTATGCGGCAGCCGTTCCACGGGTCTACCTTCGCGTAACCTGAGCGGGAGCGCATACCGCGTTAATGGCTTCTTAACGTACGGTCCGAACTTTTAACACACGGCCTGTACCGACCGGGCGATTCGGGTGCCCGGTTAGCGTTTCAGCAGCCACGCGTTACATTCGTCGGTGGCCCCCATAGCCCAATCGGCAGAGGCAGCGGACTTAAAATCCGCCAAGTGTCGGTTCGAGTCCGACTGGGGGCACGACTGGGGCCGGGCAACGAGCTCAGCGTGGTCTCAGGTTATCCTCAGGTCGTCAAAGCGTGTTCTTACTGGACAACGACGTCCACAGCTTCACCTTGGTGCGGCCCTGCTCAGCTGGCCTAACGTCTTTACGGATTTTTAGCGGCCAGCATGTCACCTGCTGCGGAGGACATGGTCGGGCCAACCGGTCATCCTGGCCGGCCGTGCCCGGCAGATCGCGCCGCGGATAACCCCGGTGGATCGATGGATGCCGTTGCTTAGTGAGCCGGCGCAGCAGTCGCGTGTAGAGCCGCGTCCTCCGCCGGCGCGGTGATGGGGGATGTCGACTACCGGTCTCGGTCGCCCATTGGAAGGCGGCCAGGCGTTTCGATGGCTGCCCATACAGGACGAGCCATTCCTTCCCAACTGATGGCTGTGTTCTGGACGTAGGCGCGGTAAATCGCCAGGCACGCAGCAGTATCCTGTGCTGAAGCCGGACGCACGTCACTGCTCGCTTTCATGCGATTATCTTCCGACCGATGGCTCTGGTGCCTGAGCGGGCATGCATGTCGACGCCATATAGTTGCGCGATGGTTGATCGACTTTCAGGGCCTGATGCTGACGGCGGACAAAACCTTGATAGCGATGTGTCCACGCCGACCGTGTTCATAGCTACGCCCATGTATGGGGGCATGGCTGCAGGGATTTACACCGTGTCAATGGTGCAATTATCCGCTATCTTCCTGAGGAACAGGGTTGATTCGTTGTACGCCTTCACGTCGAGTGAAAGTCTCGTGCCGAATGCGAGAAACGTCTTAACCCATCAATTTCTAGAATCCAAGGCCACCCATTTGATGTGGATTGATTCGGATATTGGGTTTAATGCCACGGATATCGTGAGCATGCTGATAGCCGATAGGGACATCGTGTGTGGGATATATCCCAAGAAAGAAGTGGATTGGGCGTGTGTGGCGCAAGCGGCCAAGGCCGGCGTGCCGCCGGAAGAGTTAAGCAACCACGCAGGCTTGTTCGCCGTTAAACTCATAGATGACTCGGCCGACAGTCTTGCCGCTGACCCCGATGGATTACTAGAGATCGCGGCCGCAGGTACCGGCTTTATGCTCATCAAGCGCGGTGTGTTTGACACGCTATCCGAGGTCGTTCCCGAATATGCACCAGACGAAAAATCAATCAAGGAGTACTACGCCACTACCACCGATCCCGTCGGGCAGGCTGATAACCGAAGATTATCATTTCTGCTTGCTGGCCCGCAGCCACGGTTTCAAGATTTATGCGGCGCCCTGGGTGCGTTTAGGCCATGCCGGAACATACGTATTTGACCGACGTTTCGACGTGAACTGGCTCAATTTAAGCGAGGGATCCGAAATTGATCCCAGCGGCTGAAAGGCCGCCGTGGTGTACGCGTGGCGCAGCTGGGGATCGGCGTTGGAGGTGTTGTGGCGTTCGCTGAGCCGATCATTGTGGTGCTGGGCCCGTGGTGCGGCGGTACGTCGGCCGCTGCCGGCGTGCTGCGCCGCCTCGGCGTATACATGGGCGCCGAATTCGGCTTGGCCTATCGCGAACTCAAGCGAAACCTGGGAGGATTCTGGGCTACGCGGTGGCATGCTAGCCCGCCCCGACATCCCTGCATGGTGATCGGCAAAGAATTGCGCACAACCGCGACTTGTCGGTGCCGGTCATGCTTGAGGCGGCATCGTCATACCCAGATGTGCTGGCGCGCAACCTCATCGCTGGACCACACGACAGCGAGGTCACCGTCAGCCTGATCGCCGGAGCGGATCGAACTGCCAGCGAACCGAACACGGTCACACTCGTTTCTGCACTGCTGCACCGACGTCGTCCGTGCGGTCGCGACGCTTCCTGATGATCGAAGGCCGAGCGCTGATCAGCTCCACGAGATCGCCGCGGAACTGCATGAGCGCTACGCGTCTCCATCGAGCTTCACCGACCGCAGCCCACGGGCACACCCCGGCGCTGCGCTCAGGGCTGCGCCGACCAGACTCCACGGACGGCTATTGGCTGCACTGGGCCAAGGCTCGGCAGTTTTTTGCCTCCCGAAAATTTGATCACCCGACCTCATCGCGGTCGCTGCGACGCCGAGGACGCCGGTGTTCCGGCAGGTGGGACTCGAACAACTTGCCGACGCGGTCGGGCTCAACCGGCAGTCAGCGCACAACCCGACCAGACGGTGCGCCGAACGACCGATGCTACCCCCCAACTGCTGTACCGATGGCCCAACGCTTCATGGCTCGTCGAGCGCCGGTGCAGACCGCTACGTGCTGAGGCGAGGCCAAGTCCGGTGGCCCGAGGCCCGTCGATGTTCGACACCGCACGATTGGATCGCACCGGCGGCATGGACTCCGCCGACCGCGAACCCGTCGCGGACATTGCGCGGTGCGCGGCCGCCGCCGGGCTACACACCGCCAGCCTCGACGAAGTACTCTGCATCACCGCCGCCTGACGCGGTGATGCCTACGCGCCCACGCGTCCCAGGCGGCCGGCGTCTTCCAGCAGATCGGCGGCGTTGGCAACGCTTACAGCAGGTTTCGTCATCTGCGCGGCGACCTCACGGGCTCGAGCGATGCATTGCGGATCAAGGATGGAACGCAGGTCTGCGACCAGCGAACCCAGGTTGCTGGCCGAGAAGGCCCGCCCCGAGCCGACTTTCAGCCGGTTGACGGCATCCGCCCAGATCTGCTGATCGTTGATCGGGTGCCAGAGGATCAACGTGGGTATTCCGGCCCGCATGCCCGCGGCCGTGGTACCGGCGCCCCCTTGATGAACCACCGCGCGGCAACCCGGAAAAACGGCCGAGTGGTTCACCGCGCCCACAACCTTCACCTGGTCAGAATGCGGGACCTCGGCGAAGTCACTTGCCCCAGCGCAAATCAACGCCCGCTCGCCTAACCGCGCACAGGCCACGCTGATCAGACCGAACGTCTGAGCGGGGTGCGGGAGCCACACGCCGCTGCCGAAGCCGACGTAGATCGGCGGCGTTCCCGCGGCGATCCAGGACAAGACCTCGTCGTCGGCTTCGGTCGGCAACTCCAGTGTCAGCGACCCGACGAACGGCCGCCAACCATCTCCGTCCGCCCACTCGGCCGCCAGGTCGGGAAAACAGAGCGCGTCGTAGGCCTGAATCTCTAAGCATCGCGTCAAGTGTCCCGTCGTTTCGGGCAGGCCCAGTGCACGGCGATGAGCATCTTCAGCCGTCTCCATTATGTCGCCGGCCCAGCCACTCAGGCGTGCATGCGCTCCCGGAAAGAAGTGCAGCGTCGCCTGCGGAATGCCGTAATACTCCGCGACGTTGGCGGCCAGGCCCTGCTCGATTCTGCCCGTAATTAGCACGTCGGCCCCGTTTGCCAGCGCCGTCAGCGTCGTGCCCCACTGATCCATGGCCCGAGAGAGGTACTCCTTCTCGTCTACCACCGCGCTGACCGGATCCTGGATCATCCGGTTGCGGGCGGACGCGAGCGACTCCGGGCCGAAGGGGACCGCTTCAAGTCCCGCTAACTCAAGGAACCCAACCATCTCGGGCGCAACCGCCATGCATACGTCGTGACCTCGGCGCATCAGCTCACGACCGACGGCGGCGAAAGGCTCGGTGTCGCCGCGAGTTCCGTAGCCGGCGAGTACCACTTTCATCGGCGGAGCCTAACTTACGGTGTGCCTAAACGTCCGAGCAGCCGCTCGATCCTGTACCCGGCAAACGTCTGCCCCCACTCAACCGCTTGGGCGGATAAAACGAACTTAAGGCAAGCCAATAGGCCACGGCAGTTCAAGAATCGGCGGCTGCTGGAGGTGACCACGGTCGCGATGGTTCTGATCGTGATCTCGCGTCCAGATGGCCTGTGTTATGTCGGAATGGGCGACGGGCGCACTGTACGGGGCGGGATTGGTCGTCGTCGCTCGTCTTTTCCTTCCCGTGCCCGACCCATCTGCCAGCGCCGGCGAGATCGCGGCTCAGTTCGCCGAACACCGCGACCGCATCCGTCTCGGTGCGCTACTGATGGTGATCGGCTGCGGCTTCTCCGCACCTTTCGGCGCTGTCTTGGTCGCGCGCACTCGACGCATGGAGTCAGACACACCAGTTTTCACGTACCTGCAACTCGTCAGCTTCGGCGCAACATTAGCCGTTACTCTCGCCGCCGCCAACGCACATCGCGCGCAGGAACACAGAACCATCGCGATGCTGAACAGCATCGCCGCACCCCTATGACCTGCTCCGCAGTCCGCTGTGACGCTGTGCGCGATTGAGGCGGGGTCAAGGACCATCAGGTACCGTTCCCGGCATTCGGGACTGTTGGAGGGAGTCATGGCGTCCGCTGAGCCGATCATTGTCGTGCTGGGCCCGTGGTGCGGCGGAACATCGGCCGTTGCCGGCGTGCTGCACCACCTCGGCGTATTCATGGGCGCAGATTTCGTGTGGGCCTATCGCGGACCACACGAGACCTGGGAGGACTCGCACCTTAGCAAGTTATGCGTACGGGCCTTCACCGAACCTGGCGCTCAGCTGCAAATGGATGCTCGTTCTTTCGAGGCGACAACTTCGCAGTTGGGCCGACAGTCATCGTGGTGCCGCCCGCATTGAGGGGCGTCGGCCTGGCGTCAAGCACCCACTTCTCTGCGTTGCGATGGATTTCATCCGTGAAGCCTGGGGCCCGGTTGTGCCGGTAGTGGTGGACCGACCCGTACCGAACGTGATCGCGTCGCTGAACAGACTCGGATGGTGGCAAGACGAACAGGAGCGGGCTGAGTCAACGGCACATCTGATCGCCGCGCGCGATCAAGCGCTCGCCGGCACTACGACTGTCAGGGTTGACTTCGAGGCGCTTCGCGCCGCGCCCGCCGATGTGATCCGCCGCCTCGCCGACGAGCTGGGCCTCAAGGTGACAGAGGCCCAACTGAAAGCGGCTGCGGACAAAGCGTTATGAAACCCGCCGACGTGCCCCGCGACATGGATCCCAGCCAACGTTTCATCGATCTACTAACCTCCGAGGTGACAGCCAACTCCGAAGATGTGCGACTCGGTGTCCATGCTGGCCCAGGTCTACTTCCAAGCGGGCGATTTCGCCAACGCGCGCAAGTGGTTTGCGCGAATGATCGAAATCGGCGGCTCGGACGAGGGGACATTCTGGGCGATGCTGCGGGTCGCGCAATCGATGGAGATGCTCGGTGAACCATGGCCCGATGTTCAGGACGCCTACCTGCGGGCTTGGGAGTTCCGACCGACCCGCGCGGAGCCACTCTACGACATCGCCCGCCATTACATTGCCGAGAAGCGCTGCCAGCTCGGCTACCTCTTTGCCGTGCGCGCCGCCGAAATCCCGCTGCCCGAAGACGATATGACGATTCCGCACCCAGACATCTACGCTTGGCGCACAACCTTTCAGCAACTCGTGTGCGCGTACCACACAGAGAAGCACGCCGAAGCGTTTACGCTGTCGCGGCGCCTGCTGGCCCGCCCTGACATCCCCGATGATGATCGGCAAGGCATCGCGAGCATTCGAGATTTGACGGTGCCGACGATGCTGGAGGCGGCAGCGTCATACCCAGATGTACTGTTGCGCAACCTCATCGCTGGACCACGCGACGCCGAGGTCACCGTCAGCCTGGTCGCCGGAGCGGATCGAGTTACCACCGATGAGACGCTGAACTCGTTTCTGCACTGCTGCACCGACGTGTCACGGGTCGGACGCTTCCTGGTGGTCGATGCCGGCCTGTCGGTCGAAGATCGCGCGATACTGCATGAGAGATACCAGTTCCTCGAGTTTGTCGACTGGGCCCCCGGCATCCACCTCCGCGACCACATCCACGGACGCTACTGGCTGCATCTGGGGCAGGGCTGGCGGTTCTTCGCCCCCGAGAACCTCATCGCGCGCCTCATCGCGGTCCTCGACGCCGAAACCCAAGTGTTCCGAGTCGGAATCAACCTCGACGACGCAGTCGCGCTCACCGGCATCAGCGCGCCCGAACAGAGGGTGCGCCGAACGCCGGACGCGGGCCGCTACGTCCTAAGCGACGTGGTGGTCAGAGGCCCGGCGATGTCCGACACCGCACGACTAGATCGAGCCGGCCGCATCGACACCACCGACCCCGATCCCGTCGCCGAATTCCAACAGCGCGCAGCCGCCGCCGGGCTACAGACCGCCAGCCTCGACGAAGTACTCTGCATCACCGCCGCCTGACAAGCGAAGTCAGGGTCTTGTGACCGATTTCAATCGTCTTTGGAAGGCGGGAAGCGTGTCAGGCAGTACGCTGTCAAGTCAAGTATCAACGCGTCTCGCTGAGCCTGACGCGGCACTCCACCGGCACTGGCACCTTGAATTGTCATGAACAGCCGCATGATCGCGAGAGGATTGAGCTGGTTCGCGGCATCTTGAAAGCTCGCCAGAATTCTCGGGACATCTTCGCCGTCCAGCGCGACTAACGCCATGATTTTCTGGACCCGCTCGGTTATCTCTGCTTCATCAGTCAACTCGCATATGGCGGTGCCGTGTGACTCGATCCGCCTGTACATGTCGAGCAAGCCTTGCCCGTAGACCATTTTGAGGTCATTGACGTAGCGCCGGAAGTCTTGCGCGTCCTGCGGGTTCGGTTGTTCGATTTCTGCTAAGTGCTTCGGGATCAGTTCCTCTGGACGTTCACCGAGCGCCGTCAGGAACCCTTTGATGTGGGTCTCCAGATCGGCGTCGTCCGTGTCATCGGTCATGCGCCTACCAGCGCAGCTTTAGCCGGCGCAGGTGGGTGACGCTGGTCGGTTTATGCACGACCGCCGGCGTGAAGCCTGGTTTGAGTTCGAAATTTGGGATGCGGTTCAACCACTCGGTCAAAAACGCGTCCATTTCAAGGCGAGCCAGGTGCATGCCCAAGCATCTGTGCATGCCGGCGCCGAACGCCCAGTGGCGTTGGCGCCGGACCTCTCCGTCGCTGCCCCTCGATATCTCATCGCCGCCGTTTGTTCTGCCCGCGGCTTCCAGAGCCAGCCACACCGAACTGCTCGCCGGGATTGCGACACCGCCGATCTCGACTTTTCTCGTGGTTATGCGCGGAATGCCCGGCCCTGGCGGCTCCAATCGGAAGATTTCCTCGGCGAACGCCGGGATCTGTGCTGGGTCCTCGCGCAGCTGGGCCCGCAGTTGCGGGTCGCGTGCGAGATGTAGAAGGGCGAAAGTGATTGCCGAGGCCACCATTTCAATGCCTGCAACAGAGAACAATAAAAGGATGACCGACGCCACTTCGACGTTGGTGAGCGGAAAATCTCTATCACCGGCGAGTCGTTCCAGTAGCGGCCACAGAATACCGGGCGGCCGCTCGGGATCCCTCAGCCCGGCGTCGAAGCTGGTGTTAAGCCACTTGACGAGTTCAAGTTGGGCTTGCCCGGTGGTGTCGCCGATCACCGCGGCCCTGGTCATCTCGTGCGCCCGAGCGTCGTCTGGCGGCAGCCCGCACACCATAAATAGCGCTTGGCAGGCGTAGTTGTCGGCGACGCTGACAGCATCGCACTGCCTTCGAGCAACGACGGTCTCGACCAGTTTCGCGGCCCGGGCCCGCAACTCCGGAGCGAAGGGAGCCAATGCTCTGGGGCTGAAGAGCGGGTGCAAGACGCTGCCGAAGCGGGCATGCTCCGATCGCGTAGCGCATGAGAGCGGCACCTGACGAAGCGATGCGCCGAACAACTGGATCGCGAAGGTCTTCGGCGGCGACGCAAATGTTTGCGGGTCGAGCAACGCCGCACGCACGTCGTCCCGGCGGGTCAGGTAGTAGCCGTGCAGCGTCGGATCGCCGGTGTTTATTTTCACTACTGGGCCCAGCTCGCGAAGGTGGCGCCAGTAGGCGGCGCGGTCTGCAGCGAAGAACGGGCTCTCCTTGTGGTGTAGCGGAGGCGAAGTCACGCTGCCACTTGCAGGCACGTCGTTGTCGTTCATCGCCTGGTTTAACTCCGGTGTGGTCGCAGTGGTGTCGAGCAGTGCGACCAGGATCGCCAGGAGCGTCTCGGCTCCCCGTTGTCGCAGCTCCTCGGGGGAGTCGTCGGATCAAATCAGAGTACCCAACTCTCCGCTCTAGGGCGCGACCACCGTTGCGGCCAGGCGACGCGCCGCCCGGCCTGTCCATTTCCGTGAAAATCACCACGACCTCACCGACGGTGCTTTGGACGAATGTGATTTGGGCCTCTTTTCGGTCGCGAAGATTAAGAAGATCTTATTCAAAAATAATCGGCTCGTGATCCGTTCTCGGTTAGCGAAAGTCGCGAAACACCTGGCCACACCGACGGTTCCGTTTGCTGCTTGGAGCAGGGGCCGAAGCGCAATAAACCTTGCTTAAGGGCACGCTAAGGTGCTCACGTCACGTGCGTAACAATTGGTCAAACTGTGCTTTTTCGGCCCAAATTCGGCCGGTAGACTCGCTCGAAAGCAGCGCCCCCACGCGCCTGATCCGAGGATTCCGGGTCTGCGTCGTGGAAGCGATTGACCGGCGGAAGCGTTTCACCACTCGGGTGTCGAACGTCCGCTCACCGCGGACCAACGAGAAGAGGCTGGTGTCACTGTGAACGATGTGAGCGGTGCGAACGAAATCGGTATTGCCCCTGGCTTCACGGTGACGGCCGAGATCGCCGTGCAGCGTGGCGCCATCAGCGGCATCGCCGCCAGTCCCGACGGCACACTGCTGACGGTCACCCACTACGGCGACGACAGTTTTTCGTTCATCGACACGGTGAGTAACGCCGTCGCGCAAACAGTCGTCGACATCGCCGAACCATTCGCTGTGGCCGTGTCGGACACCCCGCGACGCCGTGCCTACATCAGCACCGTGTCGACGGCGTATGACTCGATTTTGGCCTTCGACATGGATGCCAACCGGGTCGTCGCAGCGCACCCGGTGGCGCACAGCGTGACCGATCTGGCGGTCAGCCCGGACGGAAGGCACGTCTATGCCAGCCGGACCGCGGTGAACGGCGGCGACGTCGCGATCCTCGACACCACGACGGGCACGGAAGACGCCATCGGCATCGCGGCCACCGCCGGCACCACCGCCGAGTGTGTCCGCGTCAGCCCGGACGGCCGCCGGCTGTACGTCGCGGCCAACGGACCATCCGCTGCAGAGCTCGTCGTGATCGACACGCAATCCAAGCGCGTGCTGAACACCGTCGAAATCGGTTCGCCGATCCGGGATATCGCGCTGAGCCCGGACGGCGCCACCGCGTATGTCGGCAGCTGCAGTCCCGACTTCGGGGCGGTGCTCGACGTCTTGGAGACCCGGACCGGCGCCATCGCCAACACGTACAAGATCGGCGAGATCGCCGGCTACCTGACCCAACTGGCATTGAGTCGCGACGGTCGGCGGGCATATCTCGTCGGCGACAGCGGCGTGACGGTGTGGTCCACCGCAACGCATGACGTCATCGGCAGCATCGTGACCGGCGCGCAGCCGTCCTGCGCGACCGAGAGCCCGGATGGGAAGCGGCTGTACATCGCCGACTACTCCGGCGCGATCACCGTCCTGACGGTCGCATCGACCACCGCGTCGGCGGACGCGCTGACCCCGGACGAGGTGCCCACCGCCCCGCACCAATGGGCATTTGCGAACCTGCTGGGACTCGAGCCGACACCGGCTTAGTAGGCGCCCGCGCCACATCGCCGCCAAGGCGGCCGCCCGCGTGCGATGATCGCCACGCGGGCGGCCGTTAGACGGGCCGGCCCGGAACAGCAGGCGGCGGAACCATAGGGCGGTCCATCGATGTACAGCACCATGCAGAGCTTTCCCCTGACGATCACCGCCATCCTGCGACACGCCTCGAGCGTCCACGGGGCTCGCAAGGTCACCACGGCGACCGGGACCGGCTACCGCGACTGCAGCTACGCCGAACTCGGTCGCCAGGCAGCTCAGCTGGCGAACGCATTGCGGCGGGTCGGTATTAGCGGCGACCAGCGGGTCGCCACCTTCATGTGGAACAACGCCGAGCATCTGACGGCGTATATGGCCGTGCCGGCGATGGGTGCCGTGCTGCACACGCTCAACATCCGGCTGTTTCCCGAGCAGATCGTCTACGTCGCCAACGAGGCCGAAGACCAGGTGGTGTTGGTCGATCTGTCGCTGGCCAAACTGCTCGCGCCGATCTTGGCCGACCTCGACACCGTGCACACCGTGATCGCGGTCGGGGAGGGCGACCTGGCGGGATTGGCCGAATCGGGTAAGACGGTGCTGCGCTATGGCGACGTGATCGCCGACGAATCAACCGAGTTCGATTGGCCGGACATCAACGAGAACTGCGCGGCCGCAATGTGTTACACCAGTGGCACCACTGGCAACCCGAAAGGCGTCGTCTACAGCCACCGTTCGAGCTATCTGCACACCATGGCCACCTGTAGCAGCAACGGCATTGGCGTCGGTTCCAGCGATTGCGTGTTGCCGATCGTGCCGATGTTCCACGCCAACGCGTGGGGCCTGCCATACGCGGCGTTGATGGCGGGCGCCGACCTGGTGCTGCCCGATTGCCATCTGGACGCCAAGTCGCTAGTCGACATGATCGAGAAGCTGCGGCCCACCGTGGCCGGGGCAGTGCCCACCATCTGGAATGACGTCATGCACTACCTGGACAACAATCCCGGCCACGACGTGTCGTCGCTGCGGATAGTGCCGTGCGGCGGCTCGGCCGTGCCGGTGTCGCTGATGCGTACCTTCGAGGACAAACACGGCGTTCAGATCCGTCAGCTGTGGGGCATGACCGAAACCTCGCCGATAGCCACCATGGCCTGGCCGCCGCCGGGCACCCCGGAGGACCAGCACTGGACGTTCCGTGCGAGCCAGGGTCAACCGGTATGCGGTGTGGAAGCCCGGATCGTCGACGACGACGGGCAGGTGCTGCCCAACGACAACCAAGCCGTCGGAGAGGTGGAAGTTCGCGGTCCCTGGATCACCAGTTCCTACTACCGGGGGCACGACGAGTCGAAATTCGACTCCGGCTGGCTTCGCACCGGCGACGTGGGTCGCATCGACGAACGAGGCTTCATCACGCTGACCGATCGCGCCAAAGACGTGATCAAGTCTGGCGGGGAATGGATTTCGTCGGTCGAATTGGAGAACTGCCTGATCGCGCACCCAGACGTGGTCGAGGCTGCGGTGGTCGGGGTGCCCGACGAGCGCTGGCAGGAAAGGCCCCTGGCCGTCGTCGTCGCCAAAGAAGGCTCCGCCGTCAAGGCCGGTGATCTGCGGAACTTCCTGGCCGACAAGGTCGTTCGATGGTGGTTGCCAGAACGCTGGACGTTCGTCGACGAGATTCCCCGTACCAGCGTCGGCAAATACGATAAGAAGACCATCCGGTCCCGGTATGCCGACGACGTCTATCAGGTCAGCGAAGCGCGAGGCTAGTTGCCTCTGCTCGCGGGGAAGGCTCGCGGGAGAAAGGAAAGCCATGAGCCTGCGGGTCGTTCAATGGGCAACGGGGTCGGTCGGTGTGGCCGCGATCAAAGGCGTGCTCGAGCACCCTGAACTCGAACTCGCCGGTTGCTGGGTGCATTCGGAGGCCAAGAGCGGCAAGGACGTCGGCGACATCATCGGCACACCGGCGCTGGGCGTGACCGCAACCAACAGTCTCGACGACATCCTCGCACTCGATGCCGATGCGGTGATCTACGCGCCGTTGTTGCCCAATGCCGATGAAGTCGCGGCACTGCTGCGCTCCGGCAAGAACGTCGTCACCCCGGTTGGCTGGTTTTACCCGAGCGAGCGGGAGGCCGCACCGCTGGAGGTTGCCGCACAGGCCGGCAACGCGACCCTGCACGGCGCCGGTATCGGTCCGGGTGCGGCGACCGAGCTGTTTCCGTTGCTGCTCTCCGTGATGTCTACCGGTGTGACTTTCGTTCGCTCCGAGGAGTTTTCCGATCTGCGGACCTATGGCGCGCCGGATGTGCTGCGCCATGTGATGGGTTTCGGCGGGACACCGGATCGCGCGTTGACCGGACCGATGCAGAAAATTCTCGACGGCGGATTCATCCAATCGGTGCGGTTGTGCGTCGACCGGTTGGGGTTCGCCGCCGAACCCGAGGTCCGAACATCACAGGAGATCGCCGTGGCGAGCGCGCCGATCGACTCGCCGATCGGGGTGATCGAGCCGGGGCAGGTCGCCGGGCGCCGTTTCCACTGGGAGGCATTGGTCGGCGATGCCGTGGTCGTCCGGATCACGGTGAACTGGTTGATGGGTCAGGAAAACCTCGACCCGCCTTGGTCGTTCGGGCCGGCCGGCGAACGCTATGAAATCGAAGTCCGCGGCAACCCGGACGCCTTCATCACGGCCAAGGGCTGGCAGCCGGAAAGCGTGTCGGCCGGGCTGAAGAGCAACCCCGGCATCGTCGCGACCGCGGCGCACTGTGTGAACGCCGTGCCGGCAACGTGCGCGGCCCCGGCCGGCATCCAAAGCTTCTTCGACCTGCCGCTGATTACCGCTCGGGCCGCACCCGGGCTGTCGCGGTAGCCTGCCGTCATGACAAGATCGCTGGCCGTCGAGCAGTCCCGCCTCATACCTGTCGGCATCGACGAGGCCTACGCCGGCACATTGCCGCTGCCGCTTGAAACGGTTTTCAACCGCTGGTACGGGCCCATCGGACCGGTCAAAGAAGTCCGCGACCAGACCGGCGAATGGGATGCGCCCGGGCGGACCCGAGTGGTGATGCTGACCCCTGCGGGAAGCATGCACGAGGAGCTGACCAGCCTGGACCCACCGCATTCGTTCGGCTACGCCCTGACCGGGATCACCGGCCCGTTGGGATTGCTGGTCGGCCGCGCCGACGGCCAGTGGGTCTTTACCGCGAGCGGTAGCGCGACCACGGTCACCTGGCGCTGGAACATTCATGCCCGCTCGGCACTCACCGCGCCGTTGCTGCCGGTGTTGGGCTCCTTGTGGAAGGGCTACGCTCGCCAGTCGCTGGAAACCCTGTCGGCTCTGCTGACGGGCTGACCAACGCCATGTGCCGACTTTTCGGGCTGCACGCCGGAACCAACGTTGTCACCGCTAAGTTTTGGCTGCTGGACGCGCCGGACAACCTGGCTGCCCAGAGTAGGAAAAACCCGGACGGCACCGGTCTGGGCGTCTTCGACGGCCAAGGCCGCCCGCAGATACACAAGCAGCCGATCGCCGCCTGGCAGGACACCGACTTCGCCACCGAAGCGCACGACCTGACCGGAACCACCTTCATCGCGCATGTCCGCTACGCGACCACGGGAGCGCACGAGGTGGTCAACACCCATCCGTTCCTGCAAGACGACCGGATCCTCGCGCACAACGGCGTGGTGGAAGGCCTCGATCTGCTCGACCAGCGACTGGCCGACCTCGGCACCGCTGACCTGGTATTGGGGCAGACCGACTCCGAGCGGGTGTTCGCGTTGATCACGGCCTCGATCCGGGCGCGCGGTGGCGATGTGCGCGGCGGCTTGGTTGACGCCCTGGGCTGGCTGGCCGCCAACGTCCCGATCTATGCCGTCAATGTGTTGCTGAGCACCGCCACCGACCTGTGGGCACTGCGCTACCCGGAGCCCAACGAGCTTTACCTCTTGGACCGTCGAGAAGCGCCATCGGATCACCGATTCCATCTGCGCACCAACCGCATTCGCGCGGACAGCGACCATCTGCGGTCCCGGCCGTCGGTGGTGTTCGCCAGCGAGCGGATGGACGAGGATCCGCGATGGCGGCTGCTGGCACCGGGCGAGCTGGTCCATGTCGACTCCACGCTGCAGATCACCAGTGACGTGGTGTTGCCGGATCCGCCTCGACACCAGCTGGGCCCCGGGGATCTGAACGCGACGGCGCAGGCGGCGCAGCACACTTCTTCGACGTGACGATCAAAAGAGCGCTGGTGCTCGGCGGCGGCGGCGTGGCTGGAATCGCCTGGGAGACAGGCATTCTGCAGGGTATCGCGGACGAGTCGCCCACCGCGGCACGGGCGCTGCTGGATTCCGACGTGCTGGTGGGCACCTCGGCCGGTTCGGCAGTGGTCGCACAGATCGGCAGCGACTGGAGCATCCAGGACCTGTTCGCGCGGCAAGTCCGGGAAGCCTCGTCGGAAATCGATCCCGGCGTCGGGGTTGACGCCATCACCGAGCTCTTCCTGGCCGCCCTATCGCAACCGGACACCACGGTGGCGCACAAGCGCCAACGGATCGGGGCGGTCGCGCTGGCAACCGAAACGGTGGCCGAACCGGTCCGGCGCACCGTGATAGCTCAGCGACTGCCGACGCACACCTGGCCCGACCGGGTGCTGCGCGTCACCGCCATCGACATCGCGACAGGCGAACTGGTTGTGTTCGACCGCAACTCGGGTGTCGACCTGGTCGACGCGGTGGCCGCCAGTTGCGCGGTGCCCGGAGCGTGGCCGCCGGTCACAATCGGGGGCAGGCGGTATATGGACGGCGGTATCGGCAGCGCAATCAATTTAGACGTCGCCGACGACTGTGACATGGCCGTGGTGCTGGTACCCGTGGGCGTGTCGGCACCGTCGCCGTTCGGCCCCGGACCCGTCGCCGAGATCGCGGCGTTTCGTGGCACGACGTTGGACGTGTTCGCCGACCACGAGTCGCTGGCAGCTTTCGGGCCGAACGCACTTGATCCGCGCTGCCGCATCGCCTCGGCAGAGGCCGGGCGTGTGCAGGGCCGGCGCGAGGCGGCCGGTGTCGCGGCCTTCCTCGCCGTAGACGCTGCCTAGCCGATCACCGGAACAAGCAGTCGGGCAGCGTGATCCGGGCCCCAGTGCAGCGTGCATCTGCAGTGGGGGCCGGGCTCGTAGGCCGACGGGAACTGGCCGGTGAGAGGGTTTCTCGGCCACAACCACCGGCCCGCCACGACAAGCCGAAGCTGCTCGCCGGCGCGGAACAGCGTGGCCGACGGGCCGAGCGGGATGTCGACCTGCACGACCTGTCCGGGCTGCAGTGGACGGCGCGCGTCAAGTGTCGGCACCGGATCGAACGGACGGGAGCGGACTTCTGTGGTTTGCAGGAGGGTGCGCATCGACGCCTTCAACCACCCGGAGGTGATCCGATCGCGTCCAAAGCCGTAAGAACCCTCGAACGGCACATACCTGCCGCCACGCCACTTTTCGACACCGACGAAAAGGTCTACGTCGTCGCTGCCGTGCGCTTCGGCGAACAGTCGCACCGCCATCGGTCCGGTGATTTCGGTGTCGGCCCCCAGCGTCCAGCCGAAACATGCTCCGCCCGAATGGGTATCGAAGGTGATGGATCCTGCTTGTTCGGCCGGTGAAGCTCGCAGGCCGGCATTGGTCAGGTACAGCGGCGTCCAGCTGGTCGACTCCAGCGGCCAGCCGGTTTCTTCGCGGACCTCGACGATATGGTCGCGGTCTTCACGAACTTCTAGGCGGACCCTGGGCTGCGATGTGCCCGTCCCGTCGCGGAGATGCCGGTCGAGGAATGCCAACTGGGTGTCGAGCGCCGCCTGTGCATAGAACGTGGTCCACTTGCCACCCCGGTGGGTGTAGAGATGGCGTTCGGGTGAACTGATCTGCTCAAAGGCGCGCACCGATCCGCGGCTGTGCAGGTTGTTGTCCGAGAAGCTGCCGCAAATCAGTGCCGGCACTTCGATTTTCGGCAAGTCGGGCACCAGCGCCTGCCACCATTCGTCGCGCAGCGGGCGCTTGGCGTTCTCGTCAGCCAGGCTGTACTTCAACCGGACGCTGCTCAAGTTGCGACTCCACACCTTAAGGAATCCGTTCTCACGGATACCGCCCGTGCGGGCAAAGTCGCGGTACGCGTCGGTAAATCCTTCCCACGGGACGATCGCCTTGAGGTGGGGTGGTCGCAGTGCGGCCGCTTTCCATTGCGAGATCGCCAGATACGAGACACCGATCATGCCGACTGCGCCCGTCGACCACGGTTGGCATGCCGCCCACTCGATAACGTCATAAACGTCCTCGGCCTCTTGATCGGACAGCAACGAGCCGACTCCGTCTGATCGGCCCGCCCCACGCAAGTCGCAGTTGACCACCGCGAACCCGTGTTTCGTCCACCACGCGGGATCTGGAGCCTCCCAGCCGGTCAGGTCCGAAAACCGCAGCCGCGTCGGTTGACGCAGCACCCGGTACTGGATGGACACCGAATAGCCACGGCCGCGCTTCTTCTTCGTGGGAAGGTTGTCCTTGCCGTAGGGATGTGCGCACAGTAAGACCGCGAACGGGCCGGCGTCGGGTGGACGGTACACGTTGGCGCGCAATACGGTTCCATCACGAGTGGGGATCGCCACGTTGTTGTCGATCACCAGCGCAGTTGGCTCGGCGGCGTAGACGTCGACCGGCGATCGCGCGAAACCGCGCAGTCGCTCGAGCGCATAGCGCGCAGCACCGGGCCGTCGCCAGGGTCGGTCTGGAGCCGCGGCGTCGGGTGAAGCCCGTCGTGTCATGGCTGGTTCCTTCGGGAGACGTCGTCGGACACGGTTCTCGCCGAGTCGGGATCGGGTGGGTCGATGGCGTCCAGTGCCTGGGCGGCCAGCGTCCGGCCGGTGTCGATGACCTCAGCTGCACGGTGGAATTCCAGGCCGCGGCAGGCCGACCGGGGCACCTCGATCAGCAAGTCGGGCGGGTAAGCGGCCAGCGTGTGGCGCGCCAGCGCGGCCTGGGCGATGTCGATGGTGCGGTTCATCACTTCGAAACCGCCGAGCTTCGGTACGTCGGGTTCCTCGTCGGCGGCGGCTTCGGCGTGCTCGGCCATTTCGGCAGCCGTTTCGCCGCCCTCCGGGATCGACGCGCCGAACCGGTTGAGCACTGCGCGCGCGGTCGGCCGGTCGAGTAGCGCCGATGTGCTGCTCAGCATGCGGTTCAGCCACTCGGTCGTCGGCCGGCGTTCTGGCTCGGCCTCGCCGATGGTCTCGCTGCCGGACAGGCTGACGGCAATGGTCAGATCGGCGTTGACGGCGGAGATCGGCGCCATCGGCAGCGGATCGAGGATCCCGCCGTCGGCGAGCAGTCGCCCATCGACTACGTGCGGCGCGATCACCCCCGGGATGGCGATCGACGCCCGGATGGCCTCGTCGACCGGCCCGCGCTGCAACCACACCGACTTGCCGGCCAACAGGTCGGTCGCCACCGCCGTGTAGGGGATCGACAGTTGCTCGATGGTGGCCGCACCGAGGATGTCGCGCACCGCGTCGAGGATTTTCTCGGCTCGCAGCACACCCGCCGCGGTGATCGACGGATCCAGCAGCCGCAGGATGGCGCGCTGCGTCAATGACCGCGCCCAGTCGGCGAACTCGTCGAGCCGTTCCGCCGCCTGCAGACCACCGACGAGTGCGCCCATCGACGAACCGGCGATCCCGACGATCTGGTACCCGCGGTCATGCAGTTCGTGGATCACCCCGATATGGGCGTATCCGCGTGCGCCGCCGCTGCCAAGCGCCAGCGCAACCCGGGGCCGCGACGAATCGCGGTCGGCGTCGAAGTCGGGCATGCCTTCAATCTTGCGCGGGATGTGCCTTCGGCGACAGACAACGGATTCGCCGTCGCGCGGCTTCGGCACGCGGATGTGGGCCGGTTTTGTCAGCCGTGATCCGAATTGCGGTCAGAGCCGGCTCGGCGTCAGCCGCACTCGTCGTTGGCCGCCGCTTGGGCCGCGACGATCACCGCCGCCTGGCGCGCTAACGGCAGTGCGCCCCACGGCGTGTTCCAGGTGCCCGGTCCGGCTGCACCCGGCGCCTGGAGCGCCGCCAAGTAGGCCTCGATCAGCACCTGGCGGTCGCCTTGCCGGCCCTGCATCCACGTCTTCGCGGCATGGCAGGCCTGGAAATACTCGTCTTCGGTGGACCGCGCAGGCACATTGACCTTGGTCGTCACACCGGCGGGGGAGACGGCGACGACCGCGGGCGTGGGTGCCGCCGCAGCCTGCTTGGTGGCGGGCCCGCTGGACGCTGTTACCGCCGTGGGCGCGGCCGTGTTGTTTCCCGCCGCGCAGCCCGTCGCCGCCGACACGACGGCCGCGACGACAACCATGCCCCGCACCAGGGGATGACATGGGTGCCAGCGCACCCCGTCAATCTATGCAACACTGACGGCCGTGACCCAGCGAACCGGATTTTGGGAGTGTTGTCGGCCCTAACGCGCCCACGCCCCCTGGTCCGCTCGTTCGTTCTGGAGTTCCCACATGGTTTCCGCAAACCTTGTTGCTGACCGCGTCCTGTCCCGCCCCTCAGCTGTCCGGTCGGCCTCCGGCCCCACCCGGCTGCGGCTGGCCGACCTGCTGCATATCACCGACCGAACGGCCGACGAGGTGCTCAGCGGGCGCTACGACCACGTGGTTCCGCCGGGTGGCGTGCCCACCGACGACCGCTGGTTCGCTCGGCTGCTCGGTGACGACGAAGTCGACGTCTGGCTGATCAGCTGGGCGCCCGGGCATCGCACCGAGCTGCACGACCACGGTGGATCGCTGGGCGCGCTGACGTTGTTGTCCGGGTCGCTCGATGAATTCCGCTGGGACGGCGAGCGGCTGCGCCGCCGGCGTCTCGAGGCCGGCGACCAGGCCGGGTTCCCGCTGGGCTGGGTGCATGACGTGGTGTGGGCCCCGACCGCCGCGTCCGCGTCGGTGCCGTCTGCTAACGAAATTCAGGGGCCCACGCTGAGCGTGCACGCGTATTCGCCGCCGCTGACCGTGATGTCGTACTACGAGGTCACCGAGCAGCACACCCTGCGCCGCCGGCGCACAGAGTTGACCGACCAACCGGAAAATCTATGAGCCGTATCGATCAGGTATTGGACTCGGCCCGGGCCCGGTTGCGCCGGCTGCCCGCCGACGAGGTGCCCGCCGCGCTGGGCCGCGGCGCATTGCTCGTCGACATCCGGCCGCAGGCCCAGCGCACACGTGAAGGGGAGGTGCCCGAGGCTTTAAAGGCCTTAGTCATCGAACGCAACGTGCTGGAGTGGCGGTGCGATCCCACCAGCGAAGCCCGACTGCCGCAGGCCATCGGCGACGACGTCGAGTGGGTGATCCTCTGCTCGGAGGGCTACACGTCCAGCCTTGCCGCCGCCGCGCTGCAGGACCTGGGCCTGCGCCGGGCCACGGACGTCATCGGCGGCTATCACGCGCTGGCCGCCGCCGGAGTGCTGGTGGGACGTTAGTTCGTCTTAGCCGCCCCCGCCGCCGCCGCCATCGCCATAGCCATAACCCCACCAGTCATCCGTGTAGCCAGAATTTGACTGCACGGGAGCCGGCGGTGGCGGCGCCGGTGGCGGCGCTGGCTCATTGGTGGGCGGATCCGCTGGCAGCGGCGCCGGAAGCACATTCGACGCGCCACCGAAACCGGGCGTCGCATACGCCGGGAAACTGAGAGCGGCCGCGGGTATGCCGATCAGCACCCCCGCCACCGCGATTTTCGTGATGCTGCTGCGGACGCCGGATGACCGTGTCCAAGTCATAGCTCACTCCCTTCACCTGGTCCCGAATAACATTCCGTCATCGGGCCCCAGGCAACTGATGTTTCCAGTTAGCGGGTCAATGCGACGGATATTCATCAGGGCGTAACGACTGTTCAGAAAACCGATACCCGTCGCACATCCAGCGGCTCGTCAGGCGTCAGGTGTCGCTGGCGTGCAGCAGCGGGCGTAGCTTTTCGGTCTTGGCCGCCGTCCATCCCGGCGGCTGCAGCACCGCCGCCCAGCCATTGGCCACGTCGGCGACGTAGACGTGACCGTGGCCCTGCGGGACATCGACGGCCACCGCCATGTCGGCCGACACCTGCAAAAACGTCACCACCGGGATCCATCGGGTCTCGGGAAGCACGTCGTAGCCACGTTTTTCGCGTAACCAGTCGGGTTTGCGGAACAGCAAGTCGGGCTTCCACCACGCGATGGGGTCGGATGCGTGTTGCAGATAGACCACTCGCGGGTGTTGCCATGCGTCGTGCGGGCGATCCAGGTTGTCCGGACGGGCCACGAATCGCACGTGGCGTCCGTCGTCGTAGATCGGCAGCCATTCCGGTGAGCCGCGATCGCGGGTCGCAGTGAGGTCGGTCCAGATGGTGTTCTGGAAGGTCGGCCCGGAAAACAGCGCACCGTCGGTGCGGGCCAGGACATTGTTCAGGCTCATGAACGGTGCCTCGCCGCCGAATGAGCCCAGGCTTTCGCCGAACACGACGAGCTTGGGGCGCTGTGCTTCGGGCAACTCGCGCACCAGCCTGTCCACCGCCTCGAACAGCGCCTGGCCGGCGTGGCGGGCGTTCTGTTTATCCACCAGGAAAGACAGCCAACTGGGCAGGAACGAGTACTGCATGCTCACGATCGCGGTGTTGCCGTTGTACATGTACTCCAACGCATCGGCTTCCGCCTCGTTGATCCAGCCGGTGCCGGTGGTGGTGCCGACCGCGACGACGGCGCGGCGCAGTCCGCCGGCGCGCTGCAACTCGCGCGCGGCCAACTCCGCGGTGGCGGTGATGCCGTCGGCGGATTCCAGTCCGGCGTAGGCGCGGATCGGTTCGATTGCCGGGGCGCCGCTGAATGCGGTGAGCTGGGCGACGGTGGGCCCGCCCTCGACGAAGATGCGGCCCTGATGTCCCAGCGATTCCCAGGACACCAGCGACTGCGGCCCGCCGGAACGCAGCGGCGTCTTCGGCGCGGCGGTGTCGGGATTCATTTCGTTGTTGACCGCCTCGAACGTGTTGTTCATGGTCCGCATCGCGAATTTCACCACCACGCCGTTGAGCAACGCGATCGTCAGCGCCACTATTAAAAACACCACGATGACGGCTGAAACCCGTGGCGGCACAAAGCGATCCAGCTGGAGATCCAGGAAGCGGAACAATCGGCGGATGAGCTGGCCGATCTCGACCACGGCGAACAGCACGATCAACGACAGCGCAGTGGCCAGCGGGTAGTCGAACCATTTCAGGTGCGCGACTCCCATCAAATCGCGCACCCGGTCCTGCCAGACGTGAAACCAGATCACCATCGCGACCATGCCGACCGCGCCGGCGGCGATAAGGATCAGCCAGGCCCGGCGCGGTGCCGGCGGGCTGGAATCCTTTGACCGCATGTAGCGAACCAGCCACACCGCGAAAACCCCGACGCCGTAGCCGATCGCGCCGGATAGGCCGCTGACCAAACCCTGAAACAGCGGCCCGCGTGGCAACAGCGACGGCGTCATCGAAAGCCACAGGAATATCAGGCCGACCGCGGTGCCGGTGAAGGTGTAGTGCCGAACCCACCACGGTTCCTTGGGCGGCGGCTCGACGGCTGCTTCAGGGGATTCGGCAATCGCTGGCTCGCTCACCTTGGGCTCCTTAGCGGTGGGTGAAGTTGGGAGTCCGTTTTTCGATGAACGCCGCCATTCCTTCGGACTGGTCGTCGGTGGCGAATGCGGAGTGGAACAGTCGACGTTCGCAGAGCAGCCCCTCGGCCAAGGTGGATTCGAAGGCGCGGTTGACCGCCTCCTTGGCCATCCGGGTCGCGGACCGCGACAGCTGGGAAATCGTGGTGGCGACGGCCTTGGCCTCGGTGAGCAAGTCGTCGGCGGGCACCACCCGCGACACCAGGCCGCTGCGCTCGGCCTCGGCGGCGTCGATGGTGCGGCCGGTCAGAATCAGGTCCATGGCCTTGGCTTTGCCGATCGCCCGGGTCAGCCGCTGCGAACCGCCCATGCCGGGCAGCACGCCGAGTTTGATCTCCGGTTGGCCGAATTTCGCTGTGTCGGCGGCGATCAGCAGATCGCACATCATCGCCAGTTCGCAGCCACCGCCCAGCGCGTGTCCGGCCACCGCGGCGATCGTGGGCGTGCGGACGGCGGCCAGCTTGGCCCAGGGTGCGAAGAAGTCGCCGTCGAAGACATCGGCGAACGCCAGGTGCGACATTTCCTTGATGTCGGCGCCGGCGGCGAATGCTTTCGCCGAACCGGTGATGATGATCGCGCCGATGCCCGAATCGGCGTCGAATTCCGCTGCAGCGCTGGTGACTTCATGCATCACCTGGCTGTTGAGCGCATTCAGCGCCTGCGGCCGGTTCAGCGTGATGGTGCCGACCCGCTCGTCGCGTTCGACCAGGATGGTTTCATACGCCTTTTCAGTCACTGGAGCTGCCTTTCTTTCTAGAACTTCAGGTCGTCGTCGACCGGTGTGAAGTATGCGTCGACGTCGGCCGCGGTCACCTGCCCCAGCGATGCCGGCGACCACTTCGGATTGCGATCCTTGTCGACCAGCTGAGCCCGGATGCCCTCCACCAGATCATGTGAACGCAGCGACGCGCACGACACCCGATAGTCCTGGGTCAGAACATCTTCCAGCGTGTCCATCTTGGCGGCACGGCGCACCGCCTCCAGCGTCACCGACAGCGCGATGGGGGAGCGGGTGGCGATCAGGTTGGCAGCGTCGTTGGCGGGCCCGGCGTCATGGCCACGCAGTGCGGCCACGATGTCGGCAACGGTGTCACCGGCATAGCACTGGTCGATCCAATCACGTTGCGAAACAAGGCTACTCGGCGGTGGTTCGATGGCATGGGCGGCCAGAGCCCGCTCGACGCCGTCGGCGACGATGGCGTGGCTGAATGCGTCGAGTTTGTCGTGCGGAACAAAGTGATCGGCGAATCCCAGTGCGATGGCGTCGGCGCCGGAGAACGGCGCACCGGTCAGTGCGGCGTGCAAACCCAGCGACCCCGGCGCGCGCGACAGCAGATAAGTGCCGCCGACGTCGGGGATGAAGCCAATACCCACCTCGGGCATGGCGATCTTGGACGTGTCGGTCACCACCCGGGTGTTCGCGTGCGCGCCCACACCCACACCCCCGCCCATCACGATGCCGTCCATCAACGACACGTAAGCCTTCGGGAAACGGCCGATCTGAGCGTTGAGCAGATACTCGTCGCGCCAGAACCGCCGCGCCACGACCCCGTCGGCGCGGGCGCTGTGATAGATCGCCACCACGTCCCCGCCGGCGCACAGGCCGCGCTCCCCGGCGCCGGAAAGCACCACCACACCGACTGTCGCGTCCTGCTCCCATCCGGCAAGAACCGTGCGCAGCTCGTCGACCATGCCCTGGTTCAGCGAGTTGATCGCCTTGGGGCGATTGAGCGTCACAAAACCAACACCATCTTCGACGCGGCTCAAAATATCGTCGGATTCGTCGGTCACGCCTGTCGTCTCCCCTCGATGAATGCCGGTTCATTGCTGGTCAGGACTTGACCAGCAATCTAGATCGTTACCCGCATCGGAGCGCTCGCGGGTAAGGTTTATCTAGAGTAGGTCCAGCCGTCACCGAGTAATGCCTCCGCCGGGAACACGGCTGGACTACGGTTCGTTGATCAGTTGTTCACACAGCTCGAAGTCACAGCTCAAGAGAGGATCCGACGGTGCGGGAGACTAGCAACCCGGTATTTCGCTCGCTGCCCAAGCAGCGGGGCGGATATGCGCAGTTCGGGACTGGCGTCGCGGGCGCCGCGACCCAATATGGGCATCAGGCGGACCCCTATGCTCCGTATGTCGACCAGCGGGCAGGCGTTGCCCGGCCGCTGACCATTGACGACGTCGTCACCAAGACCGGGATCACCCTGGCTGTGCTCTCGGCGGTGGCTGTCGTCTCCTACTTGATGGTGGAGGCCAACCTCGCGCTGGCCGGCCCGTTCACCTTCATCGGTGCGTTCGGTGGGCTGGCGCTGGTGCTGATCGCCACCTTCGGGCGCAAGCAGGACAGTCCCGCGATCGTGCTGACGTACGCGGCCCTGGAGGGGCTGTTCCTGGGAGCCATCTCCTTCCTGCTCGCCCACTTCTCGGTGTCGACCACAAATGCCGGTGTGTTGATCGGACAGGCGATCCTGGGCACTCTCGGCGTTTTCGTAGGGATGCTCGTGGTCTACAAAACCGGCGCCATCCGGGTCACCCCGAAGTTCACCCGGATGATCGTCGCCGGCCTCTTCGGTGTAGTGGTCCTCATGCTCGGCAACCTGGTGCTGGGGATGTTCGGCGTTGGCCACGGCGAGGGGCTGGGGCTGCGCAGCGGTGGACCGTTGGCCATCATCTTCTCGCTGGTCTGCATCGGTTTGGCCGCGTTCAGCTTCCTCATCGACTTCGACGCTGCCGACCAGATGATCCGCGCCGGGGCTCCCGAGAAGGCGGCCTGGGGTATCGCGTTGGGCCTGACCGTGACGCTGGTCTGGCTCTACATCGAGATCCTGCGCCTGCTCAGTTACCTACAGAACGACTAGCGACCGGAAAAAGCCGGCACGTGCTCACGTGCCGGCTTTTTCGTGCGCGGGGTTTGGCCGTGCGCGGGGTTTAGCCGAGCCGCTCGATCACCATCGCCATGCCCTGGCCGCCGCCGACGCACATGGTCTCCAGGCCGAACGTCTTGTCGTAGGTGGTCAGGTTGTTCAGCAGCGTGGTCGCGATCCTGGCGCCGGTCATGCCGAACGGGTGGCCCAGAGCGATCGCTCCGCCCGACACATTCAGCTTGTCCTCGTCGATGCCCAGTTCGCGGGCGGAGCCGAGCACTTGCACCGCGAAGGCCTCGTTGATCTCGAACAGATCGATGTCTTTGATCGACATCCCCGCATTCGCCAGCGCCTTCTTGCTCGCCTCGATCGGTCCGAGGCCCATGATCTCCGGGGACAGGCCGCTCACCCCGGTGGCCACGATGCGCGCCAGTGGAGTTAGGCCGAGTTCTTTGGCCTTGGTGTCGCTGGTGATCACCACCGCGGCGGCGCCGTCGTTGAGTGGGCAGGCATTACCCGCGGTCACGGTGCCGTTGGGTCGGAACACCGGTTTGAGCTCGCTGACCTTCTCGTAGGTGGTTCCCGGTCGCGGACCGTCGTCGGTGCTGACCGTGGTGCCGTCGGGGAGGGTGACCGGTTCGATCTCGCGCTCGAAGAACCCGCTCTTGATCGCCTCCTCGGCCCGGTTCTGGCTGCGCACCCCCCAGTGGTCCTGGTCTTCCCGGCTGACTCCGGTGAGTATGGCGACGTTTTCGGCGGTTTGACCCATCGCGATGTAGATATCGGGCAGTGCCTCATCTTTGCGGGGATCGTGCCAGTCGTCGGCACCCTCGGCCGCTTCGACAGTGCGCTGCTGGGCCTCGTCGAACAGCGGGTTCTTGGTATCCGGCCAGGAGTCCGAGCTGCCCTTGGCGAACCGGGAAACCGTCTCCACGCCGGCGGAGATGAAGGCGTCGCCTTCACCGGCCTTGATCGCGTGGAAGGCCATCCGGATGGTCTGCAGCGACGACGAGCAGTATCGGTTGACGGTGGTGCCGGGCAGGAAGTCGTAGCCGAGTTCGACGGCCACGACGCGGGCCATGTTGAAGCCCTGCTCACCGCCCGGCAGGCCACAGCCCAAGATCAGGTCCTCGATTTGGTGCGGGTTCAGCGCGGGCACCTTGTCCAATGCGGCCCGCACCATCTGCGCCGCGAGGTCGTCGGGCCGCATGCTGACCAGCGACCCTTTCATGGCGCGGCCGATCGGCGAACGGGCGGTTGAGACGATGACGGCTTCGGGCATGACGGCTTCCTCCGGTGGGTGTGGTCTGGACCCGAATCTAGCCCGGTGACGACGGGGGCCGCGTAGCGGCCTGAGGTGAGGGCACGCTCCCTCGCCGCTGCGCGGCTGCGGGTACCCTCACCCGCTTGCGGGGGAGAGCAGGGCAATCAGTTCTAGCTCGGGGATCGGATCTAGCCGGAGGCAGGTACGACCAGGGGTGCTGGCACACCGGTTGTGGGCCGTCGCCACAGCCGCGAGATCAGCGCGAGAGTCGGAGAGCCGGAACCGGCCTCGGTGGCCGCTGCCGACAGCAGAGCCGGCTCGCCGGCCCATTCGCCGAGCGCATTACACAGCGCCGGCAGCAGCTGGCTCGCGGCGAGCGCATATCCGGCCGCCGACGGATGAAACTGATCTTCGGACAGCATCAATTCGGGTGCGTGCCGAAACTCTGCGCTGAGCAATGAGGCCAGCGGCACGGGCACCCCACCCGCCGCCCTGACCGCAGCGGACTGGGCGCGGGCCAGCCGCAGACCCCGGGTGCGTACCGTCCACCGCAGCGGCTGTGGGATGGCCCTGACCACCCCGAAATCGGGGCAGGTGGCGACGACGACCACCGCGCGGCTGGCGCACAGCCGCCGCACCGCTGCGCCGAGCCGCCGTGCGGAGGCGCCGATGCCGTTGACTGCGGTGACGTCGTTGGCGCCGATCAAGATCACCGCCGCGTCCGGCGGCGGACCGGCCACGAACATCGCGTCGACCTGGCCGGACAAGCCCTTCGATGTGGCTCCGACGATCGCTTTGGTGCTCAACCGGATGCGTTTGCCGCTGTGGCCAGCGAGTCCGCGCGCGATCAGCACACCGGGAACTTCCTCAGCGGTGCGACAGCCATACCCGGTTGCCGTCGAGTCGCCGAAAATCATCAGATGCAGGTCGAAGGGCGTCCCGCGTTGCCAGCGCTGCACCGGACCGCCCTCCGGCGCGTAGATGCCGTCCGCCCGGGGTGGAACGTCCCAAGATTTCGGGATGACGCTGCGCGCTCGCTCGGCCTGGCCGATCAGCAGGTTGCGGGCGCCCAAATAGGCAGTGCCGGTCGACGCCAGCGCGCCCGCGGCGGCCAGCGCAACCATCGAACCCCGCGGCGCGCGTAGTACCACATGATCAGTTTATGTCGCCCGCGGCCGGGGTCCAGGGAGCCGAGGGTCGACACGATTACGGGACGGATCAATTCTGGTATCGAATGCGACTCTTTGATTGTTGAAGTTGTTACACGTGTCAAGCTAAGTTTGCGAGGTTGGCTGAGTGCTAGGCCGGCTACGCCCACTGGGTTAGCAGCTGAACCTGATGCTCCGCTACTTCGTCGACTGACTACAACGACGTAGGAAGTGTTGAGCATGACCGCACCTAGCAAGGTTTCGGGCGCGCCCCGGAATGCAATTCGTGCCCGTGATGCGTTGCGCGCAAGCAGGTTTCCGGTCAGCGATGGCGCACCGGTCGAGGTCGTGGAGAGCGGCCCCAGCCTTCCCGGAATGGTCGCGTCGCTGGCATGTCGTCTGACCATCCGGCCCGCGTTGGCGGTGTGCAGCTATATCCCGCATCTGCCGTGGCCGTTCGGTCTCGTCGACTTCGCGTCCCGGGTGTTGCTTCCCGCCCCAGGAACCATCCGGGCGACGGTCGAGTTGCCGCACGCCGCCGCGCAGCTGGTGCGCGCGCCCGGCGTGTTACCGGCCGACGGCAAGCGACGGGTGGTGCTCTACCTGCACGGCGGCGCGTTTTTGACCTGCGGGGTCAACTCGCACAGCAGAATCGTCAACGCACTGTCGAAGTACGCCGACTCGCCGGTGCTGGTGGTCAACTATCGGCTGATCCCGAAGCATTCGGTCGGTATGGCGCTGGACGACTGCCACGATGCCTACCGTTGGCTGCGGCTGCGCGGATACCAGCCGGAGCAGATCGTGCTGGCCGGCGACTCGGCCGGCGGTTATCTCGCTCTTGCACTCGCGCAACGGCTTCAGCAGCTCCACGAGGAACCGGCTGCGCTGGTGGCGATCTCGCCGTTGCTGCAGCTGGCCAAGGAGCCCAAGCAGGCGCACCCCAACATCAAGACCGATGCGATGTTTGGATCGAAGGCGTTCGATGCATTGATCGCGCTGGTCGCCAGGGCCGCGGCCAAGCGCGTCGTCGACGGAAAGCCCGAGCAGCTCTATGAGCCGCTCGACCACATCGAGCCCGGCCTGCCCCGGACGTTGATCCACGTGTCCGGATCCGAGGTGTTGCTGCACGACGCGCGTTTGGCCGCCCACCGGCTGGCGGCGGCCGGCGTGCCGACCGAAGTCCGGGTATGGCGCGGCCAGATGCATGACTTCCAATTGGCCGCACCGGTGGTGCCCGAGGCGACGCGCTCGCTGCGGCAGATCGGCGAGTACATCCGCGAAGCCACCGGCTAGTGCCGATTGCCCTGCTGGCCCCCTCGCCGCTACGCGGCTGGGGGTGCCCCCACCTCGGCCGGGTGCCCGGTCCGCATCGTCGCCGGGCGTGCTCGCGCGCAGCGGCGCAGCACCTGAGACCATGAACGTATGCGGATCGCGCGCCACATCAGTGAACTCATCGGCAATACTCCACTAGTTCAGCTGAACTCGGTCGTGCCGCCGGGGTCCGGCAGGGTCGTGGCCAAGATCGAGTACCTCAACCCGGGCCTGAGCAGCAAGGACCGGATCGCGGTGAAGATGATCGACGCCGCCGAGGCCAGTGGCCAGCTGAAACCGGGCGGCACCATCGTCGAGCCCACCTCCGGAAACACCGGCGTCGGATTGGCTCTGGTCGCCCAGTACCGCGGCTACCGTTGCGTGTTCGTCTGCCCCGACAAGGTCAGCGAGGACAAGCGGAACGTGTTGCGCGCCTACGGCGCTGAAGTGGTGGTATGCCCGACGGCGGTGCCGCCGGACCATCCGGACAGCTACTACAGCGTGTCCGATCGGCTGGTTACCGAAATCGACGGTGCCTGGAAGCCCGATCAGTATTCCAATCCGCAGGGCCCGGCCAGCCACTACGAGACCACCGGCCCGGAGATCTGGGCCGACACCGACGGCCAGGTCACCCATTTCGTTGCCGGCATCGGGACCGGCGGGACGATCACCGGCGCCGGTCGCTACCTCAAGGAGGTCTCGGGTGGGGCCGTGCGCGTCATCGGCGCCGATCCGGAAGGTTCGGTGTACTCCGGCGGCACCGGCCGGCCGTATCTCGTCGAAGGGGTAGGCGAGGACTTCTGGCCGGCGGCCTACGACCGCAGCATCCCCGACGAGATCATCGCGGTGTCCGACTCCGATTCGTTCAACATGACCAGAAGGCTGGCCCGCGAGGAGGCCATGCTCGTCGGCGGCTCCTGCGGGATGGCGGTGGTGGCCGCGCTGAAGGTGGCCGAGCAAGCCGGGCCCGACGCACTGGTCGTGGTGTTGCTGCCTGACGGCGGTCGCGGCTACATGTCGAAGATTTTCAACGACGCATGGATGTCGTCGTACGGGTTCCTGCGCACCAGGCTGGACGGCTCGATCGAACAGCCGACGGTAGGGGATGTGCTGCGCGGGAAAACCGGCGTGCTGCCCGACCTGGTGCACACCCACCCGTCGGAGACGGTCCGCGACGCGATCGGCATCCTGCGCGAATACGGGGTGTCCCAGATGCCCGTCGTCGGCGCCGAGCCACCGGTGATGGCCGGCGAGGTGGCCGGCAGTGTGTCTGAGCGCGAACTGCTTTCCGCCGTCTTCGAGGGCCGCGCCAACCTGGCCGACGCCGTCGGGATGCACATGAGTCCGCCGCTGCCGATCATCGGAGCCGGCGATCTGGTCAGCTCGCTGGCCAAGGCGCTGCGGGACTTGGACGCCGTCATGGTGGTCGAGGAGGGCAAGCCCGTGGGGGTCATCACCCGGTATGACTTGTTGGGTTTCCTCTCCGATGGCTCGCGACGCAAGTAGCGGGACGGCCAACAGGCAAATTACTTCGGGTAGCAAACCACTGCGCCCGTGGCGTGGCTCGGCGACGGCGGTCGACGGCCGCCGCACATCGCGGCCCGCCGAAGCGTTCCTGGCGGCAGCCCAGTCACGCCGGTTCTCGGGTACCGTAATGCAGCCCAGTCCAGCAAATCCTGCGCAGAGGGAAAGCCGTCCATGACCGACCAACCGTTCCCGCCGCCACCGCCGGGTGGCGGCGCGTACCCGCCGCCGCCCCCGTCCGCCGGCGGGTACGCGCCGCCGCCGCCGCGGCCGGTAATTCGCAGTCTGCCGAAGGCGGCCTATACGCCGTGGTTGACCCGGGTTGGGGCATACCTGATCGACAACCTGCCGTTCGCGGTCATCCTCGGCGCCGGCTGGCTGATCCTGCAGAATTCGGTCGACACCGCATGTCTGACCGACGTCACGCAGTACGACGTCGACCAGATCTGCTCCATCGGGTACTCCACGGTGGGCGTGGTGGTGATGTGGGGGGCACTGCTGGTGGGGTTCGCCTATTTGGTCTGGAACTACGGCTACCGTCAGGGCACCACCGGATCGAGCATCGGTAAGTCGGTGCTCAAGTTCAAAGTCGTCAGCGAAAACACCGGGCAACCGATCGGTTTCGGATTGTCCGTGCTGCGCCAGATCACCCACACGGTCGATGGCGTCATCTTCTACCTCGGCTACCTGTTTCCGCTGTGGACCGCCAAGCGCCAGACGCTGGCTGACAAGATCATGGCGACGGTGTGCCTGCCCCTCGAGCAGACGCCGCCCGACGCGACGTCCGAAATCGAGCTGGGGTAGCCGCCGCCATCACGTTGGCGCCCAATGGGCTTGGCATCGCGCCCGGCCGGCCTGATCGCGATGGCTAGGCTGATCGTCGATGAGCAACCAGCGCAGCGCACCCGCAGGCGACAACGAGCACTTCGAAACCGCCGGGCTCGCCACCAAGGCCATCCATGCCGGCTACCGACCTGATCCGTTGACCGGCGCGGTCAATGCGCCGATCTACGCCAGCAGCACCTTCGCCCAGGACGGGGTCGGTGGTCTGCGCAGCGGATTCGAGTACGCGCGCACCGGCAACCCGACCCGGGCCGCGCTGGAGACCGCGTTGGCCGCCGTCGAGGCCGGTAGGTTCGGCCGGGCGTTCGGATCCGGAATGGCGGCCAGCGACTGTGCGCTGCGGGCGGTGCTGCGCCCCGGAGACCACGTGGTGATTCCCGACGACGCCTACGGCGGGACGTTCCGGCTGATCGACAAGGTGTTCACCGGGTGGGGTGTGCAGCACACCCCGGTAGCGGTGTCCGATCTCGACGCGGTCCGCGCAGCGGTCACCCCGCGCACCCGGTTGATCTGGGTGGAAACACCCACCAACCCGCTGCTGTCCATCGCCGATATCGCAGCCATCGCCGAGCTTGGCACCGAGACGGGCGCGAAAGTGTTGGTGGACAACACGTTTGCGTCACCGGCGCTGCAGCAGCCGTTGACGCTCGGCGCCGACATCGTGTTGCACTCGACCACCAAGTACATCGGCGGCCACTCCGATGTGGTGGGCGGCGCCTTGATCACCAACGACGAGGAGTTGGACGCGGCGTTCGCGTTCTTGCAGAACGGGGCCGGCGCGGTGCCGGGACCGTTCGACGCCTACCTGACCATGCGCGGCCTCAAGACGCTGGTGCTGCGCATGCAGCGGCACAGCGAAAACGCCGCCGCGATCGCGGAATTCCTCGCCGGGCAGCCATCGGTGAGCGCGGTGTTGTATCCGGGTCTGCCCACTCATCCCGGCCACCAGATCGCGGCGCGGCAGATGCACGGTTTCGGCGGCATGGTGTCGGTGCGGATGCGGGGCGGACGCAGCGCCGCCGAGGCGCTGTGCGCCAACACCAAAGTGTTCATCCTGGCCGAGTCGCTCGGCGGAGTGGAGTCGCTGATCGAGTATCCCGGTGCGATGACCCATGCGTCGACCGCGGGTTCCCAGTTGGAGGTGCCTGACGATCTGGTGCGGCTGTCGGTGGGCATCGAGGACATCGCCGACCTGATAGCCGATCTCGACCAGGCGCTGCGCTAGTTGCCGCTCATCCAGGTGGAGGGTATTTCAACGCATCACGGATGGCTGCTGTTGTCACAGCCAAGTTGACTTCGGCCAGTTCCGGTTCAGACTCGCGCACCCAACTACCGCTGGCGATATCACCCGCCCGGCTCAGCACCCACTCCCAACCGCGGTCGTTGAGGCTCAGAACCGCACCCAGCCCATCGATCGTGTACAGCAGCGAGATCACCGTCGCCGTCGCCGGGTCCGGCTTGCTGTCGTCGAACAGCGCGGACATCATCGCCGCACGAATCTGAGTCACCCGGGTGCGGTCGACCAACGGCCACGCCCGTGGACGCCGAATTCCCTTGGTCTGCAGGCGAACCTGCTGTATCTGACCGCTGCGCTCCAGCTGCCACAGCACTGCCGCCGGAATGCCGCGTCGCAGCTTGGCAATCGCCGCGGCCGGAGTGATCGGACGACGCAGCAGCAGGTTCAGCGCCGGTGCCATCACCGGATCGGCCGGATCCGGCCCGCTCAGCACGACCAGCCGTCCCGCTTCCACCGGCTCGCTGTCGACCGCCGGCCGGATCCGGCAGGCGTGCGCCAAGTCCAGCAACACTGCGGCGCTGACGACGCGCCCGTGGCGCGCCCGGTCCAATGTTGGCTGCGCCGAGGCGTTGTCGAGCAACAGCAAGGCCAAATCCTCGGCGATGCGCGCCATCAGCCGATTTGATCTCGCTCTATATTTCCGACCGTTGCCCTAATCAGGCGTGGTACGGCTCCGCGCTGATCAACGTGACCTTCACGGTGTTGCCGTTGGGCACGGTGTAGCTGCGGGTCTCGCCCACCTTGGCGTCGATCAAGGCGCCACCCAGCGGTGAATTGGGCGAATAAACCTCGAGCTTGCCGTCGCTGACGCCTTCCTGGCGGGTGGCGATCAGGAACGTCTCGCTGTCGGACTTGTCGCCGTCGTAGTAGACCTTGACCACCGAACCGGGTAGTGCCACGCCGGACTGCTTGGGAGCCTCGCCGACCTTCGCGTTGTTCAGCAGGTCCTGCAGTTGACGGATGCGGGCCTCCTGCTGGCCCTGCTCCTCGCGAGCGGCGTGGTATCCGCCGTTCTCGCGCAGGTCCCCCTCCTCGCGGCGGTCGTTGATTTCCGCGGCGATGACCGGACGGTTCGCGATCAACTGTTCGAGCTCAGCCTTGAGTCGATCATGTGATTCCTGGGTCAACCAGGTCACCTGAGTGTCCATCATCTCGTCGTGCTCCTTGCGTCGGTTCCGCGGCATCCGCGTCGTTAGGTTGTCCGTCTTGCTGCCGGGCGGTTCCACCGCGTGTCCTGCCGACCCCAGTAATCGGGCGGACCCCCTGCGCGGCGCACATGGCCGCTAATGCAGCAATACACGGTCCCAGCTGGAACCGTGCATCCGAACACCATACCACCGCCGCTGCGGACGCCGAATACATTTTCGCAGTTGAGCGTTTGCCAGGGGTTGCAAGCATCCCGCGCGGTCAGGGAGCGCGCAGGTAGCCCGGCACGTCGGTGCCGCAGCCGTAAACGTCGCCGATCACCGGCGGCTTGCTGGACTTGACGATGGTCGTCACCTGCACCGTTGTCTCGGACGCCGGGGGAACCAGCACCTCACGCCGACCCGTCTCACTGCCGTCTTTCGCGCGCACCCGCACGATGCAGTCAACCGGCCGCGACGGATCCGATCGCGTCACGCTGATCGTTACCGATACCGTCTCCTGGTCGATCAGCCGATAGCCGGCCAGCGTGCCCCGGACATCGCTGCGGCCCAGCCGTTGATAGCCGATGACGGCGACGACGATCCCGGCGGCGAGACCCAGCACAGCCAGGGCAATGACGACCCGACTTCGCGATGCGCGGGGCAACCCGCCCCGCCCGTAGCGGGCCTGCGGCGGCTGCAGTGAACCTTCGGTCATGTGTCTGGCGGTACGTGCCGGGTGATCGGGTTTCGGGCCCCGGCACCCGGGATGAAACTATTAAGACTGGAACTATAGAGCCTTAAATCAGGTCGACGAACAAAGAACGGCACGCGGGACAGGGAGCACGTGAGCGAACTGCGTTTGATGGCGGTGCACGCCCACCCGGACGACGAGTCCAGCAAGGGCGCTGCCACCCTCGCCCGCTACTCGGACGAGGGCCACCAGGTGCTGGTGGTGACCCTGACCGGAGGCGAGCGCGGCGAAATCCTCAACCCGGCGATGGACCTGCCCGAAGTGCACGGACGCATCGCCGACATCCGCCGCGACGAGATGGCCAAGGCAGCCGAAATCCTCGGCGTCGAACACACCTGGCTGGGCTTCGTCGACTCCGGGCTACCGAAGGGGGACCCGCCGCCGCCGCTGCCCGAGGACTGCTTTGCGCTGACCCCGCTGGAGGTGTCCACCGAGGCGCTGGTGCGGGTGGTGCGTGAGTTCCGCCCGCACGTGATGACGACCTACGACGAGAACGGCGGCTACCCGCACCCCGACCACATCCGCTGCCATCAGGTGTCGGTCGCCGCATACGAAGCGGCCGGTGACTATCGGCGGTTCCCGGACGCGGGCCCGGTGTGGACGGTGCCCAAGCTGTACTACAACCACGGCTTCCTGCGGAAGCGGATGCAGATGCTGCAGGACGAGTTCGCCAAGCGCGGCCAGACCGGGCCGTTCGAGAAGTGGTTGAAGCACTGGGATCCCGCGCACGATGTCCACGCCGACCGGGTGACCACCCGCATCGAGTGCTCGGCGTATTTCAGTCAACGTGACGACGCGCTGCGGGCACACGCCACCCAGATCGATCCCAAAGGGGATTTCTTCGCGGCCCCGATCGCATGGCAGCAGCGGCTGTGGCCCACCGAAGAGTTCGAGCTGGCCCGCTCACGTATTCCGGTGCATCTTCCCGAGAACAATCTGTTCGCCGGACTCGAGGCGGAGCAGTGAACCAGCTTGCGCTTGCCGCCATCCGGGTGCTGGCCGACTTGCACGCTGACGGCGCGCCGCACAACAGCGGACCGGATTTCGGCAAAGCCAGCCCGTTCGGGTTACTGGTGGTGGTGCTGCTGCTCATCGCCACGGTGTTTTTGGTGCGCTCGATGAACCGGCACCTCCGGAAGCTGCCCGATTCCTTCGACCCGCAGGACCCGGGCCCGGACCAGGCCGTCGACGACGGGACGATCGGGCCCGATCAGCCGACCCAGGGGGAAGCCGACGATCGATCGCCACATGAGCCCGGCTGAATCTTCCGGGGAGAACATGCTCGCCGCGGCGGCGAGTCCCTACCTTCGCCAGCACGCTGACAACCCGGTGCATTGGCGGCAATGGTCGCCGCAGGCGCTGGCCGAGGCCGCCGAACGCGACGTGCCGATCCTGCTGTCAATCGGCTACGCCGCATGCCACTGGTGTCACGTCATGGCCCACGAGTCGTTTGAAGACGACGAGGTGGCCGCAGCGATGAACGTGGCGTTCGTGTGCGTCAAAGTCGACCGGGAGGAGCGGCCCGACATTGACGCCGTCTACATGAACGCCACCATCGCGCTGACTGGGCAGGGCGGCTGGCCCATGACATGCTTCCTGACGCCCGACGGGCGCCCCTTCTTCTGCGGCACTTACTATCCCAAAGCCAGCTTCCTGCAACTGCTTTCGGCGGTAGGCAGCACCTGGCGTGATCGCCGTGACGAGGTCGAGCAGGCCTCCGATCACATTTCAAGCGAATTGCGATCGATGGCTGGGGCACCTCCGGGGCAGCCCTCCAGCGCCCCGGAGGTGGTCGCGTCGCTCTGCGACGACGCCGTCGCGGGCGTTCTGCGCGACGAGGACACCGTGCACGGCGGTTTCGGCGGCGCACCGAAATTCCCGCCGTCGGCGTTGCTCGAAGCGCTGCTACGGAACTATGAGCGGACCGGCTCATCGGGGGCGCTGGATGCGGTTCGGCGCACCGGCACCGCGATGGCCCGTGGCGGAATCTACGACCAGCTGGCCGGCGGGTTCGCCCGCTACAGCGTCGACAACGCCTGGGTGGTACCGCATTTCGAGAAAATGCTCTACGACAACGCGCTGCTGCTGCGTGCCTACGCGCATTGGGCCCGCCGAACCGGGGATGAGTTGGCGCGCCGGGTCGTCGGCGAGACCGCACGTTTCCTGCTCGACGAGTTGGCCGAGGCCGACATGTTCACCTCGTCGCTGGATGCCGACGCCGACGGCCGGGAGGGTTCGACCTACGTCTGGACGCCCGCGCTACTGACACAAGTGCTCGGGAGTGACGACGGCCCTTGGGCCGCTTCGGTTTTCGGAGTCACCGAGGCGGGCACTTTCGAAGCCGGCGCATCGGTGCTGCAGTTGCCGAGCGATCCCGACGACTCGGGCCGGTTCGACCGGATCCGGACCGCCCTGCTGGCCGCGCGGCTCACCCGGCCGCAGCCGGGACGCGACGACAAGGTCGTCACGGCCTGGAACGGATTGGCGATCACCGCGCTGGTCGAGGCCAGTGTGGCGTTGGCCGCACCCGAGTTGGCCGCCGCCGCAGCGCGATGCGCGACCGCGCTGGTCGGGCTGCACGTGGTGGATGGCCGGCTGCGCCGGGCCAGCCTGGGCGGGCGGGTCGGTGAGAGCGCCGCGATCCTGGAAGATCACGCCATGCTGGCCACCGCGCTGCTGACGCTCTACCAGTTGACCGCCGACGATGCCTGGCTGACGACGGCCGCCGACCTGCTCGATATTGCGTTGGCGCACTTCGCCGATCGCGACCGGCCTGGCCGCTGGTTCGACAGTGCCGACGATGCCGAGCGGCTGTTGTTGCGGCCCGCCGACCCGTTGGACGGTGCGACGCCGTCGGGCGCGTCCTCGATCGCCGAAGCGCTGCTGACCGCGGCGCATGTGGTCGGCGCAGAACGAGCCGACCGCTACCGGCAGGCGGCGGCCGACACGCTGCAGGCACACTCCCCGCTATTGGCCCGGGCTCCGCGCTCGGCCGGCCATTGGCTGGCGGTCGCCGAATCCGCGGTGCGCGGGCCGTTGCAGATCGCGGTGGCCTGTGACCCGACGGGATCGCCGCTGCTGGCCGACGCGCGCAGACTCGCGCCCGGCGGGGCGATTGTGGTCGGCGGCGCAGCGGGGTCGTCGGAGCTGCTGGTCGGCCGCGACCGAGTAGCCGGTGCTGATGCTGCGTATGTGTGCCGCGGCCGGGTCTGCGACCTGCCGGTTACCACAGCCAAGGATCTGGCGGCGGCACTTGGGCCCGACGACGATGCGGGCCGTGAAGCGGCCCGAGGTGGGGGCACGCCCCCTCGCCGCTAGCGCGGTTGGGGGGACCCCCACCCGCTTGCGGGGGCAAGTCGGGCAATAAACCTGTGCGCCACGGTAGCGTGCGTGTCATGCCGAGCCCTGAGCAGATCGCCGACACCGTCAACCGCTATATCAGCCTGGTCGCCAAGGGCAGCGCGGACGACTTGGTCGAGTTGTTCGCCGCTGACGCCACCGTCGAGGACCCGGTCGGGGGCGAGGTCCACATCGGCCGGCAGGCGATCCACGGCTTCTACTCGGCCGTCGAGAACGTGGAACGCGAATGCGAGTTGGTGACGCTGCGGGTTGCCGGCAATGAGGCGGCTTTCCAGTTCCGGTTGACCGTGATTGCCGGAGAGAGCCGGATGCTGATCGAGCCCATCGACGTGATGACGTTCGGTGACGACGGCAAGGTGACCGCCATGAAGGCCTACTGGTCGGCCGAGAATGTCACGCAGCTTTAGCTCAAGCGATCAAGCCGGGTGGCCGACGTAGAACACCGCGAGCCACACGGCGATGTAGTGGCAGATCGCGGCCGCCGCGGTGCACGCGTGGAAGAACTCGTGATAGCCGAACGTATTTGGCCACGGGTCGGGCCAGCGCAGCGCGTAGAGAATGCCACCGATGCTGTACAGGGCCCCGCCGACAATCAGTAGCACCATCGCGGCCACCCCGGCGATGTGCATGATCACCGCGACGTAGAAAGCGGCGACCCAGCCGAGCAGCAGGTAGAGCGGGACACCGACCCAACGTGGCGCGGTCGGCCAGCACATCTTGAGCAACACCCCGGCCAGCGCACCACCCCACACGATGGTCAGCACCAGCATCCCCGCGTCATGCGGCATCGCCAACAGCGCGAACGGCGTGTAGGTGCCGGCGATCAACACGAAGATCATCGAATGGTCGAGCCGCTTCATCCATGTCCGGACGGTCGCCGATTTCCAGGTGACTCGGTGATAGACGGCGCTGACGGTGAACATCCCCACCACGGCGCCGGTGTAGACGAAGGTCGCCAAACCGGCTTTGAGCCCTGCCAGCGGCCAGGACACCGATATCAGCGAAGCGCCGGCGGCGACGGCGACGACCGCCGACACCAAATGGATCCAGCCGCGAGCCCTTGGCTTGGTCAGCGCGTCCGCAGGAGACTGTGAAACCTGACCGGCGACCTGCTCGACTGCCTTGGCCGGCCCAGAAGTGCCAGGCTCGGTGGCCACGTTTGGCTCGTGAGTCAATATCCCTCCTTGATCCCTCCCTGCCTTTACGGCCGGATCGCCGGTGAGCGCTGCCGCCCACAGTAATCTGGATCCCTGTGGAGATCATCCCGCCGCGTCTCAAGGAACCGCTCTACCGGCTTTACGAGTTGCGGCTACGGCAAGGCCTGGCCGCCTCCAAACCCGCGCTGCCACGCCACATCGCGGTGTTGTGCGACGGCAACCGGCGGTGGGCACGCAGCGCCGGATACGACGACGTCAGTTACGGGTATCGAATGGGCGCGGCCAAGATCGCCGAAATGCTGCGCTGGTGCCAAGAGGCCGGCATCGAAATGGCCACCGTCTATTTGCTTTCCACCGAGAACCTGCGCCGCGATCCCGCCGAACTGGCTGCGCTCATCGAAATCATCACCGATGTCGTCGAGGAGATCTGCGCGCCGGCCAACCGCTGGAGCGTGCGCACTGTCGGGGACTTGGAGTTGATCGGCGAGGAGCCCGCGCGACGGCTGCGTGACGCCGTCGAGCGGACGTCGGCCACGGCAAACGCGGGCTTTCACGTCAACGTCGCGGTCGGCTACGGCGGCCGCCAGGAAATCGCCGGCGCCGTCCGCGCACTGCTGGCCAAGGAGATCGCCAACGGAGTCAGCGGCGAGGAACTCGTCGAGGCCGTCACCGTCGACGCGATCTCGGAGAACCTGTACACCTCCGGGCAGCCTGACCCCGACCTGGTCATTCGGACGTCGGGGGAGCAGCGGCTGTCCGGGTTCTTGCTATGGCAAAGCGCCTATTCGGAGATGTGGTTCACCGAAGCGCACTGGCCCGCATTCCGCCGGGTTGACTTCCTGCGCGCACTGCGCGATTACAGCTTGCGCCATCGCCGTTACGGCATCTGACGGCGTGCCACACTGAAAGCATGGCTGCGCTGTCGGCGTTGGTGTTTTCGCTGAGTTGGTGGCTGGGGCTGTATCTGTTGGCCCGCGACCCGCGCAAGCCGGTGCTCGCGTTCTCGGCGATCGGCCTGTGCAGCTTTGCGACGGCGGTGGCCCTGGATGCGGTTCGGCTCGTCACACAATCCGCGCTGCTCGGCCACGTCGAGATCTACCTGGTTGCCGTTCCCGGCGTGGCCTGGTTTGCGGTGCTTGTCGAGCTGGCCCGGCCAGGCGACGGCGGGCGGGCACGCACCGGTGAGGTGTTGCTGGTCGGCGCCGTCGGTGCGCTGACGCTGGTCGGCGCGACGCTGGCCGGCACCGTGAGCGGGCCGCTGCGGCTCGGCCACGTCGTGATGTGCGTGGTGATCTCGGTGTCGACGCTGGGCGCAATGATCGCCGCGCTGCGGCGTAGGGCGCAGAAGATCCCGGTGGTCGGGCTGGTCATCACGGCGACGATGTTTTTTGCGCTGGCCAACGCCATCTTGATCATTCCGCTGGGCGTGGTGCCGAGCTGGCTGGCGTTGGCCTCGACGGGTTGCGACGTGCTGGGGCTGGGTGTGGCGGTGGCGCTGTGGGATGCGTTCGACGAGGGCCAGGCGCTGGGCGCCGACATGTTGCGCTCGTTCACCGGTGCTGGCGCGGTCGTCTTGCTGCTTGGCGGCCAGATGCTGATCGGCATCGCGTTGACCCGCCAGCAGACCACGGCGCAGATCACGCTGACGGTGCTGCTGTTCACCAGCCTGGCGATTGTGACCTCCGTGCAGGTGCTGGCCGACCCGCTGGCCGGGCTGCTGGACCGGCTGGTGTTCTCGCGATCGCCGTTGCTGCGCGCGCACCGGGAGACGTTGCGGCGCACGCAATCCGCGCTGCCGCTGGTCTCCGCCGATCCGCTCGACGACTTCGATGAAGACACCTTCGCCCGGCTCACCCGTCGGGCGTTGGGCCACTACGGCGACCTGTCCAAGCTGGTCGCCAGCCCGCTGACCGCGTTGCCGGCCATCGACGAGCGGCTGGCCGCCCGCGGGGCGCCCGACCAGCCGCTGGAGCGGGCCATCGAGCTGAAGGCTCTGCTGGCGGACCGCATCGCCCGGCTCAAGCCACGCGACGGCGGCGACTTCGGCACCACCGAGCAGTGGCGCTACTACAACGCGCTGTATTTCCCCTACGTCGTGGGCGTGCGCGCGTACGCGCAGAACGCCACCGCCGCCGGCCTGGACGCAACGGCTCGGCAGGCCTGGCAGTGGTTCGTCACCGAGGTGCCGCAACGTTCGCTGCACAACTGGCAGAACGCCGCGGCCCGACTCATCGCCGCCGATCTGCGCGGCCGGGTGGCCGTCTCCAGCTAGCGGGCAAGAGACCGCCCGGCGACGATGCGCGCCGTGAAGCGGCGCGAGAAGGAGCTGGGCAATAAGACCGCGCGGCGACGATGCGCGCCGTGAAGCGGCGCGAGAAGGAGCTGGGCAATAAGACCGCGCGGCGACGATGCGCGCCGTGAAGCGGCGCGAGAAGGAGCTGGGCAATAAGACCGCGCGGCGACGATGCGCGCCGTGAAGCGGCGCGAGAAGGAGCTGGGCAATAAGACCGCGCGGCGACGATGCGCGCCGTGAAGCGGCGCGAGAAGGAGCTGGGCAATAAGACTTAGCTCGGCTAGCCAAGGAATAGGTGGCCTAGGTCACTCTGTTGACCTGCGCATGGCAGTGCTTGGCAGCGCTAGGCGTCGATCTGGCAGTACCAGAACGGCACGCTCAAAGGTGTACGACCCGACATCGCAAGGAGTTCTCGACATGACCGCCGTTTATGGACTGTCCACCCCACCCTTCGCCGACTCCACCGACTCGCTGTTGCGGTTCGCCATGCGGCTCGACGCAACGCTGACCGGATTGGCCGGGCTGTTTATCGCCGCCGCTGCCGATCCCATCTCCTCGTGGTCCGGGCTGAGCTCGCTGACGGAATACGGTATCGGCGCATTCTTTGTGCTGTATGGGCTCATTGTGTTCGGCCTCGCCGCAGCACCCGATCTGCGCCGGGCCGGGATCGGTGTCGTCATCGCCAACATCGTCTTCACCGTCGCGGCGGTCGTCATCGTGGCCGCGGATGCATTGCCGCTGACCGCAACGGGTATCGCCGCGACATTGGCCAGTGGTGTCTACACGGCTCTGATCGGCTACCTGCAATACCTCGGAGTGCGCCGACTGCCGGCGTGACTCCGTTCCCGCCGGTGCGGGGCGCCGCCGTCAGAGGTTGCGGTGCGCGCCTTCGCATCGGTTTGTTTCCCGCCGTGAGTTTCAAGACTTTCTACCGCTCGGTGCCTGCGCCAACCTTCTGAAAGGCTCTGTCGCACAGCAGACTCTAGAGTTTGCGCAGCCGCAGCCGGTTGATGGAATGGTCGGCGTCTTTGCGCAAGACCAGGGTGGCCCTGGGCCGGGTGGGCAAGATGTTCTCGATGAGGTTCGGCCGGTTGATCGAACGCCAGATTTCGCGGGCGGCGACGACGGCCTGCTGGTCGGCCAGCCCCGCGTAGTGGTGGAAGTGCGAAGCCGGGTTGGCGAACGCGGTCGAGCGCATCGCTAAAAACCGCGAGACATACCACTGCTCGATGTCCTCAATGCGCGCGTCCACGTACAGCGAGAAGTCGAACAGGTCCGACACCATCAGGGTGGGCCCGGTCTGCAACACGTTGAGGCCCTCGAGGATCAGGATGTCAGGGTGGCGAACCACCTGCTTGGCGCCTGCCACCCGGTCGTAGTGCAGGTGCGAATACACCGGCGCGCATACGTAATCCGAGCCGGACTTCACCGAGGTGACGAATCTCATCAGCGCCCGTCGGTCGTAGCTCTCCGGAAAGCCCTTGCGGTGCATCAGGTTTCGTCGGTTCAACTCGGCGTTCGGGTAGAGGAACCCGTCGGTGGTCACCAGGTCGACCCGGGGGTGGTGATCCCAACGGGCCAGCAGCGCCTGCAGCACGCGGGCCGTCGTCGACTTACCGACCGCCACACTGCCGGCAACTCCGATGATGAACGGCACCGGCCGATCGGGATGTTGCCGAGGTTCGCCGAGGAATTCCGCCGTGGCAGCGAACAGCCCTTGCCGGGCCGCGACTTGGAGGTGCAAAAGCCGGGCCAGCGGCAGGTAGACCTCTTCGACTTCGAGCAGGTCGATCTGCTCGCCCAATCCGCGCAAGCCAACGACTTCTTCTTCGGTCAGCGGCTGCGGCGTCGACATGCGTAGCGCGCGCCATTGACCCCGGTCGAACTCGACGTAGGGGCTCGGCTCGCTCAGCCGCGACATGACTGTCAGTCTTGCAGCCTTGCGCGCGCTGTGGGCGGCTGGGGCCACGAGCCGATAGCGTTAGCGGGCGTGGAGCTCAGTCTGGAACCCGCCGCGCTGATCCGCGAGTACCTGTCGCTCGGTTTGCGGTTCGACCGGATCGAGTCGGGTTACGTCGATGCATTCACCGGCGATCCGGCGCTGCGCCAAACGGTATTGGCCGAGCCGGCGCCTGACCCGGCCGATCTGGTCCGCCAGGCCCAGCGGCTGCTCGCAGCGCTGCCAGATGTGCCGCGCCGCAACGGATTCGACCAAGCCCGCGCGGACTACATCGGCGCCCATCTGCGTGCGCTGGCCTGCGCCGGGCGCAAGTTCGCCGGAGAAGACATCGGCTTCGTCGACGAGGTACACGACTACTTCGACGTCCACATCGCCAAAGGTGAGGCGGAGACATACCGGCAGGCGCATGCCCGGCTCGACGACGTCCTCGGCGGCGGCGGACCGCTGGCCGATCGGATGGAGGCCTACCGCGCCGCCGAGGAGATCCCGCCCGATCGGTTGGCCGAGTGCATCGAGGCGTTCTCCAGCGCCCTGCGCGACCGGGTGCGCGCCGAATATCCGCTGCCCGACACCGAAACGGTTGTCTATCAGGTGGTGACCGACCAGCCGTGGTCGGGATTCAACTACTACCTGGGCGAGTACCGCTCCACGGTGGCCGTCAACGCCGACGTCAAACAACTAATGTCGAACCTGCCGCGGCTGGTGGCGCACGAATCCTATCCGGGGCACCACACCGAGCATTGCCGCAAAGAGGCCGGGCTGGTCAATCGAAAAGGTCACGCCGAGCAGACCATTTTCCTGGTCAACACCCCGCAGTGCCTGATGGCCGAGGGCCTGGCCGACCTGGCGCTCTACGCCGCGATCGGCCCGGGATGGGGGCACTGGGCGTCCGAAATCTACGCCGACCTGGGGCTGAGGTTTGACGGCGAGCGCGCCGAGGCGGTGTCCGAGGCGTCCGCGGCGCTGGCCGGAGTCCGTCAGGATGCTGCGTTCATGCTGCACGACGAGCATCGCGACGGCGACGAGGTGACGGCGTTTCTGCGACGCTGGTTGCTGGTCAACGACACCCGCGCCCGGCAGATGCTGCGGTTTTTGTCCTCGCCGCTGTGGCGTGCCTACACCAGCACCTATGTCGAGGGATACCGGTTGCTCCGAGGCTGGCTAGACGACCGGCCCGCCGGTGTGAGCCTGGCCGAGCGGTTCGGTCGGCTGCTGGACGAGCCGCTGATCCCGTCGGCGCTGCCCGAGTCGTCCGGCGAGTCCGAGTTCGGCGTCTCGATAGACTGGCGTCCGTGACTGCTGCACCTGACGCCCGTACCGCTGCATCCCTAATGTCGGCCCCGTTAGCCGAGGTTGATCCCGACATCGCCGAGCTGCTGGGCAAGGAGTTGGGCCGCCAGCGCGACACCCTGGAGATGATCGCGTCGGAGAACTTCGTACCCCGTTCGGTATTGCAGGCCCAGGGCAGCGTGCTGACCAACAAATACGCCGAGGGCCTGCCCGGTCGGCGCTACTACGGCGGCTGCGAATACGTCGACGTCGTGGAGAACATCGCCCGGGAGCGGGCCAAGGCGCTGTTTGGCGCCGACTTCGCCAACGTGCAACCGCATTCGGGCGCGCAGGCCAACGCCGCAGTGCTGCATGCGCTGATGTCGCCGGGGGAGCGGCTGCTGGGCCTCGACCTCGCCAACGGCGGTCACCTGACGCACGGCATGAAGCTCAATTTCTCCGGCAAGCTGTACGAGAACGGCTTCTACGGCGTTGACCCGACGACGCATCTGATCGACATGGACGTGGTGCGCGCTCACGCGCGTGAGTTCCGCCCCAAGGTGATCATCGCCGGCTGGTCGGCCTACCCGCGGATTCTGGACTTCGCGGCGTTCCGGTCGATCGCCGACGAGGTAGACGCCAAGCTGTGGGTCGACATGGCGCACTTCGCGGGCCTGGTCGCCGTGGGGCTGCACCCGAGCCCGGTGCCGCACGCGGACGTGGTGTCCACCACCATCCACAAGACGCTGGGTGGGGGCCGCTCCGGCATGATCCTGGGCAAGCAGGAGTACGCCAAGTCCATCAACTCGGCGGTGTTCCCCGGCCAGCAGGGCGGCCCGCTGATGCACGTCATCGCCGGCAAGGCCGTCGCGCTGAAGATCGCCGGCACACCCGAATTCGCCGACCGCCAGCGGCGCACGCTGTCCGGCGCCCGGATCCTCGCCGATCGGCTGCTGGCCGCCGACGTCACCAAGGCCGGTGTGTCGGTGGTCAGCGGTGGCACCGACGTGCACCTGGTGCTGGTGGACCTGCGCAACTCCCCGCTGGACGGCCAGGCCGCCGAGGACCTGTTGCACGAGGCCGGCATCACCGTCAACCGCAACGCTGTCCCGAACGACCCGCGTCCGCCGATGGTGACCTCGGGCCTGCGGATCGGGACTCCCGCGCTGGCGACACGCGGCTTCGGCGAAGCCGAGTTCACCGAGGTCGCCGACATCATTGCGACCGCCCTGGCGGCGGGCCGCTCCGCGGATGTGTCCGGGCTGCGTGACCGGGTGACGCGGCTGGCCAGGGAGTTCCCGCTGTACGAGGGACTGGAAGACTGGTCGCTGGTCGGCCGCTGACTCCTCCTCGGGGCGGATTTCACGGAACCTGTGTACGCGGGTTACAGTTACCTGATGGCGCAGAAACCTGTCGCTAATGCGTTGATCCTCGAACTCGAGCCGGTCGTCGGCGAGAACCTGGACCGCCACCTCGACACCGAGAATTTGTGGTTCGCGCACGACTTCGTGCCGTTCGAGCAGGGCGAGAACTTCGCCTTTCTCGGTGGGCGTGATTGGGATCCGTCGCAGGTCACGCTGCCCAAAGTCATCACCGACGCGTGCGAGATTCTGCTCATAACCAAAGACAACGTGGCCGGTTATCATCGCGAACTCGTCGAGCACTTCATTCTCGAAGATATGTGGGCCCAGTGGCTGGGCCGGTGGACCGCCGAAGAACACCTGCACGCCATTGCACTGCGCGAGTACTTCGTGGTGACCCGCGAGGTCGACCCGGCCGCCAACGAGCAGGTCCGCTTCGAGCACGTGTCGCTGAAGGGGTATCGCGCCGACCAATATTCCCAGGTTGAAACCCTGGTTTTCATGGCTTTGTTCGAGCGCGCCCACGCCGTGTACTGCAACAACCTGGCGGCCGAGATCGAAGAACCGGTGCTGGCCGGACTCATTGCCCGCATCGCGCGAGACGAAGAGCGACACGAGGAGTTCTTCTCGAACCTCGTCGCGCACTGCCTCGACTACACCCGCGACGAGACGATCGCCGCGATTGCCGCCCGCGCGGCCGACCTTCAAGTCATCGGCGCCGACATCGACGCCTACCAGGACAAGCTGCGAAACGTCGCCGACGCAGGCATTTTCGGCCCGGATCAGCTGCGGCAGGTGATCTCCGACCGCATCACCGCATGGGAAGTCGTCGACGAGCCGGCGTTGCGGCAGTTCGTCATCGGCTAGCCTCGTCGGCGCGCCTGCGCGGCGCACATGCGAAGACCGGAGTAGCGTCGCATTCGATGGCTAGCGACATGCTCTGCTGTCCGGGCGGCGCCTCTCGTCTCGACTTCGACAGGACCGCCGGCCCCGGTCCTGGCGCCGCGGCCCCCGCCGAATCGTCCGTGCGGGCCGCACGGGCTTCAGTCCGGTTATGACGCCCCGCGTGCATGGGTGGCGGTGGGGCCACCACCCGCATGCGGCAGCGAACCGGGCGATGAGCTCGAGGAGCGCTCGTGACTGATTCCCCAGCGATTCCACAGGACACCCCACGGACGTACGTGCTCGACACCTCCGTGTTGTTGTCCGACCCGTGGGCATGTTCCCGCTTCGCCGAACACGAAGTGGTGGTTCCGCTGGTGGTGATCAGTGAGCTGGAAGCCAAACGCCACCACCATGAACTGGGTTGGTTCGCCCGCCAGGCGTTGCGGCTGTTCGATGATCTTCGGCTTGAGCACGGACGGCTGGATCAGCCGATTCCTGTTGGGACACAAGGCGGCACGCTGCATGTCGAACTCAACCACAGCGATCCGGCCGTGCTGCCTGCCGGGTTCCGCACCGACACCAACGACTCGCGCATTCTGTGCTGTGCCGCCAACCTCGCCGCAGAGGGCAAGCAAGTCACGTTGGTGAGCAAAGACATTCCGCTGCGCGTCAAAGCGGGAGCGGTGGGTCTGCGCGCCGACGAGTACCACGCGCAGGACGTCGTCACCTCGGGCTGGACCGGGATGACGGAGATGGAAGTCACCGCCGAGGACATCGACGCATTGTTCGCTGACGGCGAAGTCGATTTGTCTGTGGCCCGAGACCTGCCGTGCCACACGGGTATTCGGCTGCTTGCTGGCAGCTCGCATGCGCTCGGCCGGGTTAACGCCCACAAGAGAGTTCAACTGGTCCGCGGCGATCGCGAGGTCTTCGGACTGCGTGGTCGCTCCGCCGAGCAGCGGGTGGCCCTGGATCTGCTGCTCGACGAGTCGGTGGGCATCGTGTCGCTGGGCGGCAAGGCCGGCACCGGCAAATCGGCGCTGGCGCTGTGCGCTGGCCTGGAAGCGGTGCTGGAGCGACGCACCCAGCGCAAGGTGGTGGTATTCCGCCCGCTCTACGCGGTCGGCGGCCAGGAGTTGGGCTACCTGCCCGGCAGCGAAAGCGAAAAAATGGGTCCGTGGGCACAGGCGGTCTTCGACACCCTCGAAGGTCTGGCCAGCCCGGCGGTGCTCGAAGAGGTGCTGTCGCGCGGAATGCTCGAGGTGCTGCCGCTGACCCATATCCGCGGCCGCTCGCTGCACGACTCGTTCGTCATCGTCGATGAGGCGCAATCGCTGGAACGCAATGTGCTGCTGACCGTGCTGTCACGGCTGGGCGCGGGCTCGCGGGTGGTGTTGACCCACGACGTCGCTCAGCGCGACAACCTCCGGGTTGGCCGTCACGACGGGGTCGCGGCCGTGGTCGAGAAGCTCAAGGGGCACCCGCTTTTCGCGCACATCACGCTGTTGCGCAGCGAGCGGTCGCCGATCGCCGCGCTGGTCACCGAGATGCTGGAGGAGATCACCCGGGCGCCGCTGCCCTAGGCCTGGATTGTCGCGCGGCGACCCGCTGCGCCCGGCTTTGCCGCGCTTGCGTTCGCCGCGGGTAAGCTTCCGGCCGTGCCGAGACGACCAGACACCCTTGCATGGCGGTACTGGCGCACCGTCGCCGGTGTGGTGGCAGCCGCCGCCGTCGTCGCGATCGGTGCGTTTACCGGGCACGTCAGGTTCGCCCACGCCAACGATGTCGTCGACTGCGCACAAGTCAAATGCGTCGCGTTGACGTTCGACGACGGCCCCACCCCGTACACCGATCGGCTGCTGGACATCCTGACCGCCAACAAGGCCAAGGCGACCTTCTTCGAGATCGGCAACAAGGTCGCGGCCAACCCGGCCGGCGCCAAACATGTCGTCGACGCCGGTATGGAGATCGGCAACCACACCTGGGAACACCCCAACATGACGACGCTGCCGCCGGCCGATGTTCCCGACCAGTTGTCCAGAGCCAACGATGCGATCGCCGCGGCCACCGGGGTGACGCCCAAGCTGTGGCGGCCTCCCGGCGGGCTCACCGATGCGGGAGTCAATGAACAGGCCGCAAAGATCGGTCTGGCCGGAATCCTTTGGGACGTCATCCCTTACGACTGGATCAACGACTCGAACACCGCGGCCAGCAGATACCTGTTGATGACCCAGATCAAGCCCGGCTCGGTGGTGCTGCTGCATGACACCTACTCCAGCACGGTTGATCTGGTCTACCAGTTCATCCCGGTGCTGAAAGCCAACAACTATCACCTGGTGACGGTCAGCCAGCTGCTCGGCCCACGAGCAGCGGGCAGCGTGTACGGCGGCCGGGAGAACGGGCCGCCGGCCGATGACCTACACGACATCCCGGTTGCGGAGATTCCGTCCTTGCCCAACACCCCGTCGCCGCAGCCGATGCCCAACTTCCCGATCACCGATGTTGCGGGCCAGAACTCAGGCGGATCGAATAACGGCAGCTAGCCGCCCGCCGACGGCTGATCCGGTAGCTGACCCGCGGCGGCGACCGCCAGCAGCTCACCCCGGCCGATCTGGCTGACCAGGCTGGCCGAGTCGAAGTAGATGCGCTCGTTGGTGATTCGATCGTCGTCGAAGAAGAACACCGCGATGATCGGCACCCGGAACGCCTTGCCGGTGGGTGGCAGACCGTAGAACTCACCGAGATTGGTTCCCAGCAGGTCGAACTCGGTGATCACCGCGTCGTCGCTGAAGTGGTATCGAACGTTTTCGTGACGCTGGTCGGGGAACGCCGTCCGGGTGGTCAGGTAGTAACCCATCACTTCGTCGTCGCCGTCGAAGACCTGGCCGGTGGCCATGATCTCGTAACGCGGGTGCCCGTTGAAGGTGGCCAGGGTGCGGTCGAACTCCTTGGTCACCTCGGTGGTCATGTGCTCTTCGACGGTGGCCAGTCGGCGTTGCCGGAGTTCGTCGCTGATCATGTCGGCTCGTCGTTCACCTTGGTCATCGCGAGCACGTCGAGGCGACGGTCGAGTTCCTCTTCGGACAATTTGTCGCCGATCAGTCCGCGATCGATCACCGTCTGGCGGATTGTCTTGCGCTCCTTGAGGGCTTGCTTGGCCACGGCAGCGGCCTCCTCGTAGCCGATCGCCGAATTCAGCGGTGTCACGATCGACGGCGACGACTCGGCCAGCTCGCGCAAGTGCTCGACGCGCGCAGTCAGTCCGCTGATGCAACGCTCCGCGAACAGCGTGGACACGTTGGTCAGCAGCTTGAACGACTCCAATAGGTTGCGCGCCATCATCGGGATGTAGACGTTGAGCTCGAAGGCGCCGCTCGCGCCACCCCACGCGATTGCCGCGTCGTTACCGACCACCTGAGCGGCAACCTGCGTAACCGCCTCGCACAGAACAGGATTGACCTTGCCCGGCATGATCGAGCTGCCCGGCTGCAGATCCGGCAGATGAATTTCGGCCAGACCGGTCAACGGACCCGACCCCATCCAGCGGACATCGTTGGCGATCTTGGTCAACGACACCGCGATGGTGCGTAGCGCACCGGACGCCTCGACCAGCCCGTCGCGGGCCGCCTGGGCTTCGAAAGCGTTGACCGCCGTACGTAATTCGGTCAACCCGGTCTCTGCCACCAGCACCTCGACCACCTTGGCGCCAAAGCCGTCGGGCGCATTGAGGCCGGTGCCGACGGCGGTGCCGCCGATCGCCAGCTCACCCAACCGGGGCAGTGTGGCGCGGACTCGCTCGATACCGGCCTCGATCTGACGGGCGTATCCGGAGAACTCCTGACCGAGTGTGACCGGGACGGCGTCCATCAGATGCGTGCGGCCCGATTTCACCACCGTGCGCCACTCGCTGGCCTTGGCCGCCAACGCGTCGTGGAGCACCTGTAACGCCGGGATGAGGTGGCGCACAGCGGCTTCGGTAGCCGCGATGTGGGTGGCGGTCGGGAAGGTGTCGTTGGACGACTGCGACATGTTGACGTCGTCGTTGGGATGCACGGTCACACCGCCCGCGGCCGCGATCGACGCGATCACCTCGTTGGTGTTCATGTTGGAGCTGGTGCCCGACCCGGTTTGGAAGACGTCGATGGGAAACTGGTCGTCGTGGCGCCCGTCGGCGATCTCGGCGGCGGCGGCGATAATCGCATCGGCCTTGTCCGGTGCCAGCAGTCCGAGATTCTTGTTGACTTGCGCGCAAGCCCCTTTCAGCAGACCCAACGCCCTGATCTGCGTGCGCTCCAGTCCGCGGCCGGAGATCGGGAAGTTCTCCACCGCACGCTGGGTCTGCGCGCGCCACAAGGCTTTTGCCGGCACCCGGACCTCGCCCATGGTGTCGTGTTCGATGCGGTATTCGGTCTCGTTCTCGACGGCGTGGGCGGCCATAGATGGGGTCCTTCTTGTTGTGGGCTCGGGGGGTTACGGCAGGGGGTATGCGGCGTTGCTGTCGCCGGTGAAGTCGATGGCCGAGTATTCGTTGAGCTTGGACAGCCGGTGGTAGGCCTCGATCATCCGCAGGGTGCCGGACTTCGAACGCATCACGATCGACTGGGTGGTGCACCCGCCGGGCTGATAGCGGACTCCCTTCAGCAGGTCGCCGTCGGTGACCCCGGTGGCGCAGAAGAAGACGTTCTCCCCGGACACCAGGTCCTCGGTGGTCAAGACCTGGTCGAGGTCGTAGCCGGCGTCGAGTGCCTTTCGTCGTTCGGCGTCGTCCTTGGGCGCCAGCTGCGCCTGGATCTCGCCGCCCATGCACCGGATCGCCGCCGCGGTGATGATGCCCTCCGGGGTCCCGCCGATCCCGGCCAGCATGTCGGTGCCAGAGCCCGGTCGGCACGCCGAGATCGCGCCGGCCACGTCGCCGTCGGTGATCAATCGGATTCGCGCCCCGGTGGCGCGGACGTCCTCGATCAGCTGCGCGTGCCGCGGCCGGTCCAGGATGCACACCGTCATGTCGGGCACCGACAGACCCTTGACCTTGGCGACCGCGCGGATGTTGTCGGGGACCGGCGCGGTGATGTCCAGCACGTGAGCCGCATCAGGGCCGACGGCGATCTTGTTCATGTAGAACACCGCCGACGGGTCGAACATCGCGCCGCGATCGGCCACCGCGAGCACCGAGATGGCGTTGGGCATGCCCTTGCTCATCAGCGTGGTGCCGTCAATAGGGTCGACGGCGAAGTCGCAGTCCGGGCCGTCGCCGTTGCCGACCTCCTCGCCGTTGTAGAGCATCGGCGCGTGGTCTTTCTCACCCTCGCCGATCACGACCACGCCGCGCATCGACACCGAATTCACCAGTTGGCGGATCGCATCGACGGCCGCCGCGTCGCCACCTTCCTTGTCTCCGCGACCCACCCAGCGCCCGGCAGCCATAGCACCGGCTTCGGTGACCCGTACCAGTTCCAGAGCGAGGTTGCGGTCCGGGGCTTCACGTCGACTCGCGCTCATGGTTGCTGATTGTCCCAGAAGCGGGTTGGTGCTCCGGAGCTGGGATACTCGTGGTGTGACGATGCAGCCGCAGCCGACGGTCAAGCCGGCCAAGCCACGGCTGCTGCAGGACGGCCGGGATATGTTCTGGTCAATCGCGCCTCTGGTGGTGGCCTGCATCGTGCTGGCGGGCGTGGTCGGGATGTGCACGTTTGCCCCCGGCGGGACCAACCGCGGACCGGTGCCGTCCTACGACGCGGCCGGCGCGCTGCGGGCCGACGCGCAGACGCTGGGGTTCCCGGTCCGGCTGCCGCGGCTGCCCGAAGGCTGGCAGCCCAACTCCGGCAGCCGCGGGGGTATCGGAGACGGCCGAACCGACCCAGCGACCGGTCAGCGGGTCCGCGCGGTCACCTCGACCGTCGGATACATCAGCCCCACCGGCATGTACCTGAGCCTGACTCAGAGCAACGCCGACGAGGACAAGCTGGTCGGCTCGATCCACGCTTCGATGTACCCCACCAGAACCGTCGACGTCGACGGCACCCGGTGGATCGTCTACGAGGGCGACGGCGTCGAGCCGGTGTGGACCACCCGGCTGGGCAGTCCGTCCGGTCCGGCTCAAGTCGCGGTCACCGGTGCCGGAGGCGTCGACCAATTTCGTACGCTGGCGGCGGCCACCCAATCACAGCCGCCGTTACCGGCGCGCCGCTAGAAGGGACACTTGATGACCGCACCGGAAGCCGACCTCACCGGCTGGTCGGTTGCCCCGTTCAGCGGCGGCGGCTACACCCACGACGTCTACCGCAAGGGCGAAGGACCCGGCGTGGTGCTGATCCCCGAGCTACCGGGCATTCATCCCGGTGTGTTGGCGCTGGGTAATCACTTGGTGGACAACGGGTTCACCGTCGCCATACCGTCGTTGTTCGGCGAGCCGGGTCGGCCCGTGTCGGTGGGCTACCTGGTGCCTACCGTCGCGCGGGCCTGTGTGGCAAGGGAATTCGCAGCGTTCGCGACCAACAAGCAGCGGCCGGTGTCGGTCTTCTTGCGTGCACTGGCTCGCGACCTCAACGCATCCACACCGGGCAAGGGCGTCGGGGTGATCGGCCAGTGTTTCACCGGCGGCTTCGCGCTGGCAGCCGCGGTCGACGACAGTGTGCTCGCCCCGGTGCTCAGCCAGCCGTCGGCGCCGATGCCGCTGACACTGCGTCACCGCCGCGATCCTGGACTGAGCGACGTGGAGCTGAACGCGTTCAAAGACCGTGCCGAGAAGGACGGCGTGTGCGCGATGGGCCTGCGGTTCAGCGAGGACAAGCTGGCGCCGGGCGAACGATTCGCCACCCTCAAAGAGCGGCTCGGCGACGCGTTCGAGGTGATCGAGATTAACTCGGCCCCCGGCAACGAACACGGCTTTTCGAGGGCGGCGCATTCGGTGCTGACCTTGGAGGTCCGCGAGGTCGACGGTCATCCGGCCTACGAAGCGCGCAAGCGGGTGGTCGAGTTCTTTAAGGAGCGGCTGGTCTAGCTGCTTGGCGTGCCTTCCAGCGCGTCAGCCAACCGGGTTTGGGGTCCTGTTCGTCGTCTTCTTCGAGCTCGACGCCCTTGTACACCGCCAGGTAGACGTCGATGGTCGTGACGATGACGATCATCAACACCGGGCCGATGACAATGCCCCACGGGCCGAACATGGCAATACCCGCAAACACGGCGAGCAACATCAGCGCGGGATTGAGGCGGGCGTCGCGGGGCACGAGGATCGGGCGCAAGAAGTTGTCGAGGTTGGTGACAACGACCAGATGCCAAACGATGACGAAAACGCCGCCGGCGATGTTGCCGTAGAAGATCATCCCGATGCCGAAGGGGATGGTGACGATACCGCCGCCCAGCGGAATGATGGACAGTGCGGTCAACAGAATCGCGAAGATGAAAAATCCGTGGTGGAATCCGGCGACATAGACGGACGCGGCTCCCGCTACCCCTTGACAGAGTGCGATGACGAACTGGCCGTTCACGGTTCCCCGCACCATGGAGCCCATCTTCCGCAGGTACAAGTCGGTGACGTCGTCGCCGAGCGGATTGAGTTGGCGGATCAGGGTGAGCAGCTTTTCGCGATTGGTCAGCAGCGCGACAAACACGTACAAGAAGATGATGGCTGAGGTGACCGTGCCGAAGAGGCTTCCGGCCGTGTCTTGCAGGAAGTGCAGGGTCCACTGACCCGCCTTCTGCGCGACGGTCACCATCGTTTTTCTGAGCGACTCTGCGGTGACCGTCATGTGCAGGAACGGCACCCGCGCCAAGAGTTGATTGACGACATGGAGACTCTTGTCGCCGATCCCGCTCAGACCGGTTCGCTGCACCCAGCCGGCGACCTGGGTGACCATGCGGGAAATCTGGACGATCGCCAGCAATACCGACAGACCGACCGGCACGATGACGGCAGCCAACGCTGACAGCAGTGTGCAGGTGGCTGCCAGACCGGTGCTCAACCGACGGCCGAACCAATTGAAAAGCGGCGTAAACAAATACGCCCCGACGGCGGCCACCACGATCAGGACGAAGTAGCTGCGCAGGAAATATGCGGCGAACAGCAGGCTGACCAACGTCCACACCGCGAGAGCGCGTTTCTGGTTGAGCGTGAATTCGGTGTTCATCGCCGACCTCCGCGTCGTTGTCGAAGGGAACCCTAGCCCGGCGACGATGCGTGCCGGCACGGCGCGCTGAGGAGCCGGGCAATCAACGCTAGAACGCTAGCGGCCGGGCGCACCGCTTTTCGCGTGTTGGCGCTTGCGCTGGTCGGCGATGAAGCGGATCGAAAAACGCTGTAGCAGACCTGGCGCCAGCCGGGCGAACACCCATGATGCGTAGGCCTGCTTCGGCGCGACCAGCAGCGCCTTGTTGCGCTTGATCGCCTTCAACGTGTCGCGGGCCAGACGGTCGGGGTCATACCCGGTCTTCATGCCCTGGCCGCGCAGGTAGTAGTCGCGGCCGACAAAGCCCCCGATGGCGCCTTTGTCCAGGATCGGCGTCTCGACGGCGCCCGGGCATACGGCCAGTACGCCCACCCCGCGGGAGACGGCCTCCGAGCGCAGCGCCAGCGACAGCCCCACCACCGCGTGCTTGGTCATCACGTAACTCGTGATCTGCCCGGCCGCGGTCAGCCCGGCCATCGACGCGGTGTTGATGATGTGCCCGTGCCCCTGCCGCAGCATTACCGGGTAGGCGGCCGCCACCCCGTGCACGACGCCGCGGATGTTGACGTCGATGATGGCGTTCCATTGGTCCAGCGTGAGCAGTTCGGTGTCGCCGCCCCAAGCGATGCCGGCGTTGTTGAACATCAGGTCCAGCCGTCCGGTGCGGGCGACGACGGCGTCGACGGCGGCCGCCACCGCGGTCGCGTTGGTGACGTCGAGGGTGGCCGAGGTCGCGGTGCCAGGACCATGCAGGCCCTCGGCGGTGCGGGCCGCCGCGGCGCCGTCGACATCGGTGCAGACGACGTCGGCGCCCGCGGCGACCAGCGCCCGGCACAGCGCCGCGCCGATGCCCGAGCCGCCGCCGGTGACGATCGCGTGTTTGCCGGTGAAGGTTTCGGTGAATGTCATTGTGGCGCGGCCAGCTTCATCACGTGGCTCAAGATGTCGGGATACCGCCGCATGTGCGCGCCGCCGTTGAGGTCGAGCACCTCACCGGTCAGCCAGGGCGCCTTGGACAGGAACACCACGGCGTCGGCGATGTCTTCGGGAGTGCCGGCGCGGCCCAGCGGTGTGTTCTCCACGTATTCGTCGACGACGCCCGGAATCTGGGTGGCCGGCTCGGTGAGCGGAGTGTGCACGAATCCGGGGGCGACGGCGTTGACCCGGATACCGTGCGGCGCGAGTTCGAGCGCCGCGACTTGTGTCAGCATCGACAGCCCGGCCTTGGCCGCGCAGTAGGCGCTCATCGCGGCGGCGGGCTGCCGCGCGTTGAGCGAACTGATCGACACCAGCGCCCCACCGTCGCGCAGCCGCGGCGCGGCATGCTTGATCACCAGGAAACTGCCGGTCAGGCAGACGTCGACGACGGAGCGGAACTCTTCCACCGGCAGTTCGGTGATCAGCCCGACGCCGCTGAAACCGGCGGTGTTGACCACCACGTCGAGCGCGCCGGCCTGCTCGAACAGGGCCCGTACCGAGTCCTCGTCGGTGACCTCGACCGTCGCGGCGGTATGTGGGTCGCCGAGTTCGGCGGCGACGGCGCGTGCGCCGTCGGTGTTGCGGTCGGCGACGGTCACTCGGCAGTTGTCGGCGGCCAGCGCATGGGCCACCGCTCGGCCGATGCCGGAGGCCCCGCCGATGACGACCGCGTTCCGGGCGTTTGGTCCGCTCATGCCGGGCTCCGATCGGGTCGAGGGTCATTCCATTTGGCGCCGATCACACCCCACGGGTCGGCGTAGCGACCCGGGTAGCGGTAGTACGGCGAGCGACGCTTGAGCAGCGCGTGGGCCAGCGGAGCCGCCAGCCGCGCCGGATAGCGCCGCCAGCCCATCCGGTCGGCTGTCTCGGCAAGCAGTTGCGCCCACGAAACCTGTTGGAATTTCAGCGCTTCCACCGAGCGCGCGGTGTCCATCCAGTCGGTGGCGAACCAGTCGGCGTCGCTGTCCGGGTTGCCTTTGCGTCCGGCAGGTATCCCACCGACCAAGCCCATCGCGGCAGCGGCGGCCGGGGCGATATCGCCTTGGACGTGGCGGTGCGAGTCGTCGCCGCCGATGAGCAACGTCTCGCCGATCACCGGGGCGGTGGTGGCGGCGACGAAGGCGCGGGCCACGTCGCGCACGTCGACGGTCTGGATGCGCCCGTCGACCGGCAGCGAGGCCTCGAAGTAAATGGTGTCCAGGTCGAGGTCGAACCGCGGCTCGGCGGTGAGCACGCCGCCCAGCCGCAGCACCACCCAGTCCAGCCCGGAGCCGCGCACCAGTTGCTCGGCTTCCACCTTGTGGGCGCCGTAGATGTCGGATGGCCGCAGCGGGGTATCCGCGGTGAGCACATCGGTGATGTGGTGTGGGTTGCGGGCGCCGTAGGCGGCGACACTGGATGCTTGAACGAATCGGGGCGGCGAGGGCAGCGTGTTCGCGGCGTTGATCAAAAATCCGGTCGCGTCGACGTTGACGCGGCGGGCCAGCGCCGGCCGCGCGTAGCACACCGGCGGGATGATCGCGGCAAGGTGGATGATCGCCGCGGGCGAGACCGCATGCAGCAGCGCTGTGACGGCTTCCGGATCGGTGAGGTCGGCCCACCGGACGTCGGAGGGTGGCAGCAGGGCCGCCGCGGCTTTCCGGTTGGCCGGTATGTCGAGGTCAGTGGCGACGGCGCGGCGGCCGTCGGCGCGCAGCTGTCGCACCGTCGCGGACCCGACCAGTCCGAACGCTCCGGTGACCAGCACAGTCTCGGACATTGAGCGCCGCTCCTCTCCCCCGCAAGCGGGAGGTGCCCCCACATCGCTCTCTTGCTCTGCATCGTCGCCGGCGCGCATGCGCCTCCTAGCTCGCGAAAAGTGTATTTCGCAACGTGCCGACTCGGAATATGTTTGCAGTTCGATATTCGCGGCGCGACAAGGGGGTACACGCGCAGCCGCGAAGCGCGAGGGGGGTGAGCTGAGCAATCACACCCGAGCGATGATTACGGCGTCGCCTCAGCCGGCTGGACACCAACTTTCGAAGGCCGGCTACGGGGCGGTGCGGCGGCTTTCATCTGGTCGAACAGCTCGGTGTAGTAGGGCAGGCATTCGGCCATCGCCTGCTCGGTGCTGAACAACGGTCGATAGCCGAGGTCGCGGGCGGCCTTGGCCACCGAGAAGTAGTTGTCCAGATACAACCGCTCGATAGCCAGGGGTTCCAGCGGGGGCTTGGGCAGCCCGAACCGGAAGTGCAGCCGCTGCCAGCCTGACATCGCCGCCCGCATCGCGGCGCCGGATATCCGCAACCGGGGCAGGCGATGTCCGCAGGCCGCGACGACTGGTCGGGCAAACTCGAACATGTTCACTGGCTCGGCATCGTTGATGAAGTACGCCTGGCCGGGCGCGGTGCTACCCGGCACCAGGTGCTCGGCGGCCAGGATGAAGCCGTGAATCAGGTTGTGCACGTAGGAGTTATCCAGTCGAGCGGCCTTGCGGCCCACCAGGATCTTGACGTGGCCGGCCTGCACGCTTTCGAACACCCTGCGGAACATCGTCTGATCGCCACAGCCCCAGATGCCGCTTGGCCGTACCGCGCACGTCAGCAGGCCATCAATCCCGTTCTGCGACAGCACAAATCGCTCGGCGACCACTTTCGTCTCGGTGTAGAGGTCATTAAACCGGTCGGTGTAGGGCAACGTCTCGTCGCCGCCGGCGATGGCTTGGCCGCCCATCACCACACTGTTCGACGACGTGTAGACGAACCGCTTCACCCCGGCCGACTGGGCGGCGTGCACCAGGTTCTTGGTTCCGTCGACGTTGACGGCGAAACTGCGCTTCCGGTACTCGTCGGTCACCGAGACACCGCCCAGCAGCTCGATGAGCGCCGCGGTGTGGAAGACGGTGTCGATGCCGTCGACCGCGGTCGCAACCATGCCGGGGTCGCAGATGTCGCCCTGGAGCACCTCCAGCCCCGGTCGGGCCGGGAGCGGCGAGGGCGCACGATCGAAGGACCGCACCTGGTAACCACGATCGAGCAGGGTGGTCACCAGGTTGGCGCCTACGAACCCGGAGCCGCCGGTGACCAGGATCCGGCCCAGCTGGGTGGTCGGCGATGTTCCGGAACTGTCAGCCATACCGACGAGGATAACTGAAACGTGTTCCAGTTTTGAACATAACCCTCAAAACCGGTTTCGATTTCAAGAATCTTCCGGCTCGCTGGCCGCCAATGCATCGGTCACTCGCTTGCGTGCTCCAGCTAAGTGATCTTCGCACTGTTTTGCCAGTTGTTCGCCTCTTTCCCACAATGTTAGCGACGCATCAAGGTCGAGGCCGCCCTGCTCCAGAAGGCGCACAACTTCGATCAGTTCGTCTCGGCACTTTTCGTACCCCAGCTGACTAATAGGTGTAACCTTCTCCGGTTTATCGGCCATCGGTTGGTCCTTCACTGGTCGCCGCGACGGCGCCATCGGCGACCCGCACCCGAAGCTTGGTGCCTGCCGGAGCGTCGTCGATTGACCGGAGCACAGCCGAGGGTCCCTCCGTCGGAATCGTCTGCACCACTGTGTAGCCGCGGGCCAGGGTGGCCGCCGGACCCAAGGTAGCCAGCCGGGCGGACAAATGGCCGACGCGTTCGGTCTCCGCGCCGATCAGGCGGGTGATATCCCGGCGGACCGCAGACCGGGCGCGGTGCACCTCCTCGGCGCGCACCGTCAGCGCCGCCAAGGGCTCGGCCAGTACCGGGCGGCTGCGCAACTGCGCGAGCATGCGCTGTTCGCGGGCCACCCAGTTGCGCAGCGCCTGGGCGCTGCGCCGGCGCAGGTCGTCGAGCAGGTGTTGCTCTGCCGCAGTATCCGGGACGATCTTCTTGGCGGCATCGGTGGGAGTGGCCGCGCGCAGGTCGGCGACCAGGTCGCACAACGGGTTGTCGGGCTCGTGACCGACCGCACTGACCACCGGGGTGCGGCAGGCGGCGATCGCGCGGCACAGCGTCTCGTCGGAGAACGGCAGCAGGTCCTCGACGCTGCCGCCACCACGGGCCACCACGATCACGTCGACGGCCGGGTCGGTGTCCAGTTCGCGCAGCGCCTCGACAATCTGGGCGACGGCACTGGGCCCCTGAACGGCGGTGTTGCGCACGGCGAATCGCACCGCGGGCCACCGCGTGGCGGCCACCGTGGTGACGTCCCGCTCGGCGGCGCTGGCCCGCCCGGTGATCAGCCCGACCGTGGCGGGCAGGAACGGCAGCGGCCGCTTGAGTCGTGGGTCGAACAGCCCTTCGGCGTCCAGCAGCCGCCGCAGCCGCTCGATGCGGGCCAGCAGTTCGCCGATCCCCACCGCGCGTATCTCGCTGAGCCGCAACGAGAATGTGCCGCGTCCGGTGAAGAAGTTCGGCTTGCCGCAGACCACGACCTGGACGCCTTCGGCGAGCTTGACCGGCGCACTGTCTACCAGGTCCCGTGGGGCGGTCACGGTCAGTGACATGTCGGCCGCGGGGTCACGCAGCACCATGAAGACGGTCTTGGCGCCCGGCCGGATGTTGATCTGGGCCAACTGGCCTTCCACCCACACCGTGCCCAGTTTGTCGATCCAGCCCGCGATCCGGATGGCCACCGCGCGAACCGGAAACGGGTTCTCGGCCGAATTCGCCGGTTGAGCCGGCACCGCTCGGGTCACTTCGCCGTCGCGCGAGTGATCCTGTTGGCGAGCAGCGTCTGGAACGGTGCACGCGCCTTGGTGGCCTCCTCGTAGGCCAACAGGGCCTCGAGTTCGTCCACGTCGAGCGTTTGCAATCTGGCCCGCAGCTGGGCCAGCGTCAGCGTTTCGTAGTCGAGCTCGTCGGCCACTGGCGGCGCAGGCACCGCCGACTTCGCGGCCGGTTTGTGCGCGCGGGTGACGGACACGGGCCGGGTCGGGGGATCGGCCGCGGCGTTCGCGTCCGACGGGTCGGCCGAGGTGTACAGCGCGAACCGTCCTTCGGCGCGGCGGTCGCTGTCGGACGCGTCGACGCCGGGTCCGTATGCGTCGGCGTCGCCTTCATAGTCGTCGCCCAGGTCCTCATCGAACGTCGCCCACTCCGGCTGCTCCTCTTTGGGCGGAAAAATCTGCTCCAGGGTCGAGTCGCCCTTGATTACCAGTTCGGCCATGTTCTGCTGGAAGCGCATCACGATGTGCGCGGCCTGACTGACCAGCGTCATCGGATACATCAGGATGGTTTTCGGCAACTTGATCGTCTCCTCGACGGCGAGTGTCGCCGCGCCGACCAGCAGCCGGAACCCATAGGGTGCTGTAACCATGCGTGACAGCCTGCCTTAACCTGCGGTCAACGCCAAGCCGACCGCGCGAGCTGGCGAGCCCGAGTCCGCAGAAAGTAACCTGGTTGCCATGCCGCCCACCGTCAACATGGGGATCCCCGGCGCCGCGAGCTCGGCGGTCGAGCCGGTGACCGGCAAGCGGGTGTTGTTGGCCGAGCCGCGCGGGTACTGCGCCGGCGTCGACCGCGCCGTCGAGACGGTCGAGCGTGCGCTGGAAAAGCACGGCCCGCCGGTCTACGTCCGCCATGAGATCGTGCACAACCGGCATGTGGTCGACACCCTGGCCAAGGCGGGGGCGATTTTCGTCGACGAGACCGACGAGGTCCCCGAGGGCGCCATCGTGGTGTTTTCCGCGCACGGAGTCGCGCCCACCGTGCATGCGTCGGCGGCTGAGCGGTCGCTGCGAGTCATCGACGCCACCTGCCCGTTGGTCACCAAGGTGCACAACGAGGCCAAGCGCTTCGCCCGCGACGACTACGACATCCTGCTCATTGGTCACGAGGGCCACGAGGAGGTCGTCGGAACCGCCGGTGAGGCCCCCGACCACGTGCAGCTGGTCGACGGGCCCGGCGCTGTCGACGGGGTGACCGTTCGCGACGAGAACAAGGTCATCTGGTTGTCGCAGACCACGCTGTCCGTCGACGAGACCATGGAGACCGTGCAGCGGCTGCGTGCCCGGTTCCCGAAACTGCAGGATCCGCCGAGCGACGACATCTGCTACGCAACCCAGAATCGGCAGGTCGCGGTCAAGGCGATGGCGCCGGAGTGCGAGCTGGTAATCGTCGTCGGGTCAGGCAATTCGTCGAACTCGGTGCGGCTGGTCGAGGTCGCTCTGGGCGCCGGATCGGCGGCCGCGCATCTGGTGGATTACGCCGACGATATCGACCCGGCGTGGCTCGACGGTGTCAACACGATCGGGGTCACCTCTGGCGCGTCGGTGCCTGAGGTGTTGGTGCGTGGTGTGCTGGAGCGACTGGCCCAATACGGCTACGACGTGGTGCAGCCCGTGACGACGGCCAACGAGACTTTGGTGTTCGCGCTACCGCGGGAGATTCGCCCAGCCCGGTGACGATGCAGGCCGCGAAGCGGCCTGAGGAGGAGCCGGGCAATATTCTCCAGCCCGGTGACGATGCAGGCCGCGAAGCGGCCTGAGGAGGAGCCGGGCAATATTCTCCAGCCCGGAAAGCTCCCTAGAGGTCCCTAAACGTCATAGTCCCAGGTATCGGCTGCGGGCTCGCGCAGTCGCCGGGGTCTGGGCTCGTTGCGTGGCTCATCAGCCTTGGTTGAGCCGCGATACCGGACCTGCGAGATCGGGTGGTGTGTCGCGGTGGTGCCGGATGCCCCGTTGGGCGCGGGCCTGCGACGTGGCTCCGGTGCGATGGGTTCGTAGGGCTCGTAGGGGTCGAATCGGCTGCCACGACGGGTCGGCTGACCCTTGTGACCGTGCCGGTCGCGGCGGATCTCCTGGGCCGGCCGACCACGCAGGTCCGGATCGCGCGGCGCCCTGGCGCGACGAGGCGGCTCGGCGCCGCCGAACTCGCGGGTGCGCGTCGGGCGTCGACCCCGGGCGCGATCAAGTGTGGGGTCGGCGGGCTCGTCCAGCGGCGGCCGGATATGCCGGGAGCGCGAGGTTGCCGGACGCTTGCCTGTCCTCCTGCTGTCCGCCGACTCCGCGGATGATCTCGCCGGCTTCGCGGACCGTCCGACGGCGTGGGTTCGCCGCGAACTGCGCTTGGCGGTTTTGTCGACCGTTTCGTCATCGGCCGACTCACGTCGCAGGGTCGGGAGCATCCTGAAAATCGGAGCCAGCCTGCCGGCCAGCCCGGTGGGCTGCGCGTCGCTGCTCGCCGCATCGGCTTCGGCCGTCTTGGTGGCGGCCGGGCGGATCACCATCGCCAGCAACCAGCGGATGATGCCGATCAGCAGCACGCCGGCCGAGGTGAACAGCATCAGCGGGAAGCGTTCGATCAGCGGATAGCCGCAGTTGATCACCAGGTCTTTGAGGCCGGTGAACGTAGCTCCGTGAAAGAGCCAGTACGCGCCGGGCACCGCACAGAACAAGATCAGCGGTGGCTGGATGACCGCGGTGAAGACAGCGGACTGGCGCACCGCCAGCACCGCCGCCAGGCAGCCCGCGACATACAGCGCGGAGAAGACGGTCGTCAGCTCCTTGCCTGATCCGGCGTCGAAGGCAAAGCCCGCCGCGGTGCCGGTGACAGCGACAAGCACGGCTGCCCACCAAGGCGCACCAGGAATGCTGGGGATTATCGAGCGATGATCCGACGCCACCGCCGACCGCGTCCGCTGTGCTGACACACGTCGACCGTACCGGCTCAGCGCCGAAAGGCTCGTAAAGACCTTGTTAGCAGGCCGTGGGCGTGCCACATTTCGCGCTGCCGAGCGCTGCTGGATTCGTGTCGAGGTTCTCCTACACTTGAGTCCCTGTGAGCTTGAGCCTTGGGATCGTGGGTCTGCCGAATGTCGGCAAGTCGACCCTGTTCAACGCGCTGACCAGAAACAACGTGGTGGCCGCAAACTATCCGTTCGCGACGATCGAGCCGAACGAGGGTGTGGTGCCGCTGCCCGATCCTCGGTTGGCGACGTTGGCGGAAATGTTCGACTCCGATCGCATCGTCCCGGCGCCGGTGACCTTCGTCGACATCGCCGGCCTCGTCGCGGGTGCCTCCGAAGGCGCCGGCCTGGGCAACAAATTCCTGGCCAATATCCGCGAATGCGACGCGATCTGCCAGGTGGTGCGGGTTTTCTCCGATGACGATGTGACGCACGTCGCTGGGCGGGTCGATCCCAAATCCGACATCGAGGTCATCGAGACCGAGTTGATCCTGGCCGATCTGCAAACACTCGAGCGTGCGGTGCCGAGGCTGGAGAAAGAAGCCCGCAACAGCAAGGACCGCAAACCGCTCTACGAGGCCGCGGTGGCTGCGCAAAAGACGCTCGACGGCGGGACGACGCTATTCGCTGCCGAGGCGGATGCCCTGCTGCTGCGGGAATTAAATCTGCTGACCACCAAACCGTTCCTCTACGCGTTCAACGCCGATGAGGCGGTGCTCACCGATGCTGCCCGGGTCGCCGAGCTGCGCGCGCTGGTCTCGCCCGCGGACGCGGTTTTCCTGGACGCCAAGATCGAGGCCGAGCTCACCGAGCTCGACGACGAGTCGGCCGCCGAGCTACTCGAGTCGATCGGTCAGGCCGAGCGCGGACTTGATGGGTTGGCCCGGGCCGGTTTTCACACCCTGAAGTTGCAAACCTTCTTGACGGCCGGGCCCAAGGAGTCGCGGGCTTGGACCATCCATCAAGGCGACACCGCGCCGAAAGCCGCCGGGGTGATCCACACCGACTTCGAGAAGGGCTTCATCAAGGCCGAGATCGTCTCCTACGACGACCTGGTCGCCGCCGGGTCGATGGCCGCGGCCAAAGCGGCCGGCAAAGTGCGCATGGAGGGCAAGGACTACGTGATGGCCGACGGCGACGTCGTCGAGTTCCGCTTCGGATCAACGTCTACAAGCAAGGCAGCAGGGCGTTAGCCACCGGAGTACCCCTTCTTCTGCTCATCTGGCGTCGCGGGCGGCCTGTATTGGATTGGTGACAACTCCGTGAGTCCCGAGCATCTTGGCGCCGTGAACGTCCAAAACGTAGCCCGCAGCCGCAGCCCGGCGTCCTCGTTTACTGCAGTCGCTACGTGGCGGCGGTGAGTTGGGGTATGCGGGCCATGATGGCTTGTAGGTCGGCGTCATCGGAGATGCCCTGGAAGTCGTAGCGGGGGGTGTAGGGCGTCTCCAATGAGGAGATCTCGTCGGCGGTGAGGGCAATATCGAGCGAGGCAACCGCACCGTCGATCTGACTGATGCGGCTCGCGCCGACGAGCGGAGCGGTGACGACCGGTTGGCTGCGTAGCCAGGCCAAAGCGATCTGGGCGCGAGCGACTCCGCGGGCCTCCGCGAGCTTACCGACGGCGTCGATGATCGCGTGATCGGACTGTTCGGTCAGCGGGGTGTAGAGCATGTCGGCGAATCCGTCGTTGGATGACCGGGTGGTGGCTTTGGAGTCGTCCCAGGCGCGGGCCAGACGCCCGCGCGCCAGCGGACTCCAGACGATCGTGCCTACCCCTTCGTCAAGGCAGAGCGGAATCATTTCGCGTTCCTCTTCGCGGGCGAGCAGGTTGTAATGGTCCTGCATCGACACGAACCGGGCCCAGCCTTCGGCGCGTTGCAGATGTAGCGCCTTGGCGAACTCCCATGCGGGCATAGACGATGCGCCCAGGTAGCGCACTTTGCCGGCCTTGACGAGGTGGTGTAGCGCCTCCAAGGTTTCTTCGAGCGGGGTGCTGTGGTCGTTGCGATGGATTTGATAGAGATCGACGTAGTCGGTGCCGAGGCGGCGCAAGGAGTGATCGATCTCGGTCATGATTGCCTTGCGGCTCAAGCCTTTTCCGTTGGGTCCCGAGCGCATCGGATGACGCAGTTTGGTCGCGATGACGACATCGTCGCGCTGGGCGAAGTCGCGCAGGGCGCGGCCGAGGATCTCCTCGCTCGAGCCCTGCGAATACATGTTGGCGGTATCGAAGAAATTGATGCCACTGTCGATGGCGTGCTTGATCAGCGGACGAGACTCGTCTTCGCCGAGCGACCATACGGGGTGACCGCGGCCGGGATCACCGTAGGTCATCGCGCCGATCGCAACTGGCGACACGTCCAGACCGGTCGTGCCGAGCTTGATGTATTGCATGGCGACTCCTAACCTGGAGATAGCGGAGAGTTCTCCGCTTCTCGGAGTCCTACCGTACCGGAGAGTTCTCCGATTCTGCAAGATGGGAAGACCATGGCCGACCGGACGCGTGTCCACCTTCGGCGTTCTGATGCGCAGCGAAACCGAGACCACATCCTGCAAGTGGCGCACGACGCGTTCGCCGAATCGGGAACAACGTCGCTCAACGAGATCGCCAAACGTGCTGGCGTTGGACCCGGCACCTTGTATCGGCACTTTCCCACTCGGGAAGCGCTGATATTGGCGGTGTACAGACGCGACGTGCAGCGTCTGGTGGACTCCGTCCCCGACGTGTTGGCCATCCACCCACCGTTGGATGCGTTTCGCGCTTGGTTTCACACTCTTGCCGAGTACGTACGCGTCAAACATGGCCTGGGCGAAGCGCTTCACTCCGCGGCGATCAAGGATGCGATCAACGAAACCTATGCACCGGTGGTGACTGCCGTCGGCAAGCTGATCGAAGCCTGCGTCGCTTGCGAGGCCATGCGACCGGGCCTGGAGCCCGCTGATGTGTTGCTGCTCATGGGTTTCATGTGGCGGGTGGAAGCGGGGCCCGAGGGCAAACGGCAGGCCGTGCGGATCACCGAGCTTGTCATCGACGGATTGGCGCCGTGACCAGGCAAGGACTACGTGATGGCGGGCGGTGGCGTGGTGGAGTTCCGGTTCCAAGCAACGTCTGGACAGCAGAAGAAGGCTTAGAGGTTCCTCGTGGCCTCGCTCTGCCAGATGACGGCTTCTTTACCTGCCCAAAACGGGGGTTGACCTGGGTGCCAGGTGGTAGTACAAAATTCATTGCTCCGTACACCCCCGGGCGGAAGACCCGTCGCGCAGATGTCCTCGCCGCGAGGATTTGATGTTCCGGAGGTTGCCGAGCGCACAAATTGGCAGAGGGTATTCCGCACAAGGGGTATGCGATGCAGAGACATCCGGGAGAAAACGAGAGTCTGTTCGCCGTTGAGCAATCCAGCGGCAGTGACAGCAAGATAGATGTCGGGGATGTATTAGCCGGTGCCGGACCGCACCGGGTGGGCTGGTTCCGTTACTACTTCGACGACGACCGCTGGGAGTGGTCGCCCCAAGTGGAGAAGATGCACGGCTATCTGCCGGGGTCGGTGGCTCCGACCACCGAAATGGTTCTGGCTCATAAACATCCCGATGACTATCAGCAGGTCGCTCACACACTCGAGCTGATCCGCCAAAGTCGTCAAGCCTTCAGCAGTCGACACCGCATCATCGACGTGGAAGGCCGCGTACATCACGTCGTGGTCGTTGGCGACCTTCTACGCCAAGACAACGAGACCGTGATCGGCACCCACGGCTTCTACATCGACGTCACGCCTTCCGAACAGGCACACCAAGACCAAGTGACCGCAGCCGTCCGCAGAATCACCGAGAGCCGGTCTGGAATCGAGCAGACCAAGGGCATGTTGATGATGGTCTACGGAATCGATGAACTGACTGCCTTCGAATTGCTCAAGTGGCGATCCCAGGAGGCGAACATCAAACTGCGGGTATTAGCCGAGCAAATAGCCACCGACTTCCGTGAACTCAGTCGCGGCGAGACGCTCCCACCTCGGTCGGCTTACAACAACATAGTGCTGACCGCACACCTTCGGATCGACGTGGAAAACCAGTCGGGGGATGCTACGGGCCTACCCCCGTCAGAGGAGACAGGATAGGCAGCGGTCGGTTCGCGAAGGTGTTTGTCGCTGCTACCGCGCCCAAACGCCCGCTGGCCGACGGTCGGCCTCCGCCTTCTCGTCCGCACCGTCGCGGACTGAGTTTCCGACACCCGCCTACCAAGTGGACCGATCCGCGCATGGTCCGTAGTTTGCGCCGTTGGGCGTTTGTTGGCGCATCGCGATCTGTGCTGGTCCCAGCATTTTGGCCGGTCTGACCCCGCCTGGCCAAACCCGGCCGACGGTGACGTCGTCGAGTTCCGGTTCCAAGCAACGTCTCCTGGCAAGGCTGCTGGCCGTTAGATGGGCCCAAGCTCTCCGGCAAACTGGCGCCTCAGAGCCGGCTGAGCAATTCAGCCTTTTTCGCGGCGAACTCCTCGTCGGAGAGAATGCCGCGCTCATGTAGACCGGCCAGCGACTCGATGGCCGCTACGATGGCCGCGGGATCATCCCCGGACGCGCTCGAAGCAGGCTCCGGCGCCCGCTTCTGAGGTGCGAATTGCCGTGCCGGGTCGGACTGGTACTGGGACTGGTGCTGGGGCGCGGATGCCTGCGTCTGAGGTGTGAAGTGCGGTGGCGGTTGAGACTGGTACTGGGACTGGTGCTGCGGGGCGGGTGCCGCGGCAGGGGTTTCGGCCACTCGCTGCGTACCGAGCTCAGTAAGGCTCGAAACATCGAAGGTGCCCAGCTGGCTGGTAAAGGTCACCGAGCCGTATCCGCCGGCCTGCTGCTGTTGTTGCACGCCACCGATGAGGTGCTCGCCTGTGTCAAAAACCTTTGTCACACCATTGATCTGGATCGCCAGCCGCCGGGTACTCGGGAAGACTGCGTAGCGCACAGTGTTCTGGCCACCGACCGCGCTTGGAACGCCGAGGCTGGCCGGCCACCAGTTGGCCGAGGGGAGAAACACCGGGGTGGCGGTAAGCAGTTGGGCCAACTCACTGCACAGCGCATCGACGCGCGCCTTGAGCGCGTTGTCGAACATGTTGCCGCCGACCATCGTCATGCCGCCCTGCATCCATTGCCCTGACCCGCCGAGCTCGGGGATCGAGAACTGGGCCATGGTGCCGCCACCGACGTGGATGGCATACAGCATGGCCAGTACCGCCTCGCGGGAGAGCCCGTGACGCTGGGCGATGTCGGCGATGGCGTTTTCGACTTCGGGGGGGACCGTTGCCTTCATATCCGTGAATCTTTCGTTGTCGGTGCCGATTCGAGACTACGCACGCTAAGTGGAGATTTGCATCGGAAGATTCGCAATGCCTCCGCGTCTGCGCGCTACGAGATGACTGGTCGATGCACACGCGGCGACGGCTGTGCCGTCGCAGAGTCGTCGTTGCGATCGTTCGTTGTGGTCCGCCATCCCTATACACATGACGCCGTGGTGGCGATAGCCCGGTGGTAGTCCCAATGCTCCCGGCGGCGCAATCACGACCGCGTTATGCGGAGATTGGGATCATCCAGCTCCGTGCTCACTCGCGCCTCACCACGTCGGCAACTTCCTGCCCGGCGAAACGTTACGCTTCGGTGCTCTTCGCCGCCGAGCCGTTTAACGGGCAGCGGGTCCGTTCCCTTGCCTTGAGCACAAGACGCGCACGTGTGCGCGTCCCTGGTGTAGAAGTCGACGTGCGCGTCGAGGACGTCGGTGTCGGCCCGTCGGGACTGCGGGAGGACGTGGACGACGCCTACCGTGACAAGTACGGCGGCGGTTCGACCGGAAACATGATCGGAGACGAAGCCGCAGCCACGACGCTTCGGTTGCTCAGAAAATGATTGGGCGTGACCAGATCGCACTGAATGCGGTCGACTGTCATCTAGCGTACGCAGATCTGCGTGTCGCATCGTTCGAGCCTGGCGCCGTGACCAGGCAAGGACTACGTGATGGCGGGCGGTGACCTGGTCGGGTTCCGGTCTCAAGCAACGTCTGGTCAGCAGAAGAAGTCGCGGGACAGCGTCGGAGGGGCAGAAGTAGTCCAGCGGACGCCGACGTGGTCGAGTTCCAGTCCAGCGTCATCGATGACAACGGTTATTGCGAATCTTCCGCAGAGAAGACGTCGATCGGGCGCACGGGCGTCAACATCACCAGCGGGATCTGACGGCCAGTCGACTGCTGATAGGTGAGGTACGGCGGGAACAGGTGAGCCATATGGGCCCACACCTGATGCCGTTCCTCGCCTTCTGGTTCCCGCCAGGTGGCCTCGAACGCTTGGGTCGCGATCTGCACACCGATTGTCTTGCTCTCTAAGACATTCAAGTACCACCCCGGATGCGTGTCGGCACCCCCTTTCGATGCGACGATCACGATCTCGCCACCGACGTTGCCGTAGATCAACGGCCTGACATGGATCTTCGCCGACTTGCGACCCACACACTTGATCAAGCAGTGCGTGGTCAGCGCACGGCCCCCGACCGCACTCACGTCCACGATGTGGCCCCGCGTGCCGCCGGAAGTTAGATAGATCTCGAGGTGCTCGTTGACCCAGTCACCTCGCGCCGCTCGGATCGCTGCGGCATCGGCGTCGCCCATGGGTGACTCCTAACGTAGACGGGGTGAAGGTGATTGGACCGAACCTGCGTCGCTGACTTCGCCAGGTTGAATCATGTAACCATGCGCCCATCCAACTGGTTAGGGAACCCGGCCGACGGTGACGTCGTCGAGTTCCGGTTCAACGTGTAGGGCTGCAGGTCAGCCCTGCGTTTCGGTGGTGGCGGGGTAGGCGTGTATGAGGGCCGAAGATAGCTTCGGGACGGCGTGGGTGAGGGTGTGTTCGGCTTCGTGGGCGATCCGGTGGGCCTCGGTGAGGCTGATCGTGGGGTCGACGTCGAGTTCGGCGTCCGCGTGGATGCGGTGGCCGATCCAACGCATTTTGACGCTGCGAACGGCGGTGACGCCGGGTTCGGCGGCCAGTGCGGCTTCGGCGGCGTCGACGAGATCGGGGTCTATCGCATCGAGCAGGCGGCGGAACACGTCGCGCACCGCAGTCCGAAGGACGGCCAAGATCGCGACGGTGATGATCAGTCCGACGATGGGGTCGGCCAGCGGGAAGCCCAGCGCGACAGCGCCGGCACCGAGCAGCACGGCCAGTGAGGTGAAGCCGTCGGTGCGGGCGTGCAGGCCGTCGGCGATCAGGGCGGCTGACCCGATTTGGCGTCCGACGCGGATGCGGTAGATCGCGACGAGTTCGTTGCCGATGAACCCGGCCAGCCCGGCTGCGGCGACCCAGCCGACATGCTGGATCGGGACGGGGTGGATCAGTCGGCGCACGGATTCGACCGCGGCGATGATGGCGGACAGGGTGATCATTGCGATCACGAACAGCCCGGCTAGGTCTTCGGCGCGGCCATAGCCGTAGGTGTAGCGGCGGGTGGCGGCCTTGGCGCCCAACGCGAACGCGATCCACAGCGGGATCGCGGTCAGCGCGTCAGAGAAGTTATGGATGGTGTCGGCCAACAACGCGACCGACCCGGAGATGATCACAATTACCAATTGCGCAATCGAGGTCGCACCAAGGGCGAGCAGGCTGATCTTGACCGCCCGGATCCCGGCGGCGCTGGATTCCAGCGCCCCATCGATGCTGTCGGAGGCGTCGTGGCTGTGCGGGGCGAAGATCTCCTTGATCACCCCGAGCAGACCCTTCGGATGGTCGTGATCGTGGTCGTGACGGTGACCATGAGTGTGATCGTGATCCAGGCGGTGGTCGTGGCTCTTGGGGTCGGTGTCGTGGGTCATGCGCGGCGTCCTGTCGATTGGACCATCGTCGAAGCGGCGGTGAAGGTGGCGTCGCGGTGCAGGATGGCCAGCCGACGGCCATACAGTCCCATATCTGCATTCATACGCAGATAATAAGTGTCGAACGTTGTCGGCACAACGGACCTTCCGGGCCGGGCCAACCAGGTCTTGCGGGCTGATTCGATAGATGTTTATATAGACGGATGTCGAATCAGCGTGTGATGGGTTGTTGTCCCGCGCTGCGGGTGGCCGCCCTGGGTGAGTCGCAGGCGGCGGAGTTGGCGGCAATGTTCAAGGCGCTGGGCGACCCGGTGCGCCTGCGGCTGTTGAGCCTGATCGCTAGTCACCCCGGTGGTGAGGCTTGCGTGTGTGACATCTCGGCGACCTTTGACGTCTCCCAGCCAACGATTTCTCATCACCTCAAGCTGTTGCGCTCAGCCGGGCTGTTGGACTGCGAGCGGCGGGGCACCTGGGTGTACTACTGGGTGGTTCCCTCTGCGCTGCAGCAGCTTTCGTCAGTCCTCCATGTCGGCGACCAACCCGTGGCGACCACACCGGGTTTGGGGCCGTGACCAACGCCGCGACGTCGGTGCCCGCGCCGGACGCGGTAGCGCCCCGGCTCTCGACACTGGACCGGTTCTTGCCGGTGTGGATCGGCGTTGCGATGGTCGCCGGTCTACTGTTGGGCCGACTTGTTCCCAGCCTCGGATCGGCTTTGAGTGCCGTTGAGGTCGAAGGCATTTCACTGCCAATCGCGATGGGCCTGCTGGTGATGATGTATCCGGTGCTGGCCAAAGTGCGCTACGACCAGCTCGACGAGGTCACCGCCGACCGCAAGCTGATGGTGTCTTCGTTACTGCTCAATTGGCTGATCGGGCCTGCGGTGATGTTCATGCTGGCGTGGCTGCTGCTGGCGGATTTGCCCGAGTACCGCATGGGGCTGATCATTGTCGGGCTGGCGCGCTGCATCGCCATGGTCATCATCTGGAATGACCTGGCTTGCGGGGACCGCGAGGCCGCCGCCGTGTTGGTCGCGCTGAACTCGCTGTTTCAGGTTGTCATGTTCGCGGCGCTGGGCTGGTTCTACCTGTCGGTGCTGCCCGGCTGGCTGGGCCTGCCTCAAACCGGCATCGATGTCTCCCCGTGGCAGATCGCGAAATCCGTGCTCATCTTCCTCGGCATTCCGTTGCTGGTCGGATACCTGTCGCGCCGACTGGGTGAACGGGCTAAGGGCCGCCACTGGTACGAGACGACGTTCCTGCCCCGCATCGGGCCGTGGGCCTTGTATGGGTTGCTCTTCACTATCGTCATCCTTTTCGCCCTGCAAGGCCACCAAATCACCTCCCGGCCATGGGATGTCGCCCGCATCGCGGTGCCGCTGCTGGCCTACTTCGCGGTCATGTGGGCTGGCGGATATGCCCTTGGATTCGTACTGCGGCTCGGCTATGCCCGCACCACCACCCTGGCGTTTACCGCCGCTGGCAACAACTTTGAACTGGCCATCGCGGTGGCGATTGCCACCTATGGCGTCAGGTCCGGGCAAGCCTTAGCGGGGGTCGTCGGGCCACTGATCGAAGTCCCGGTGCTGATCGGACTGGTCTATGTGTCCCTGGCGCTTCGCGCCCGACTTTTCGCAACGACCCGAGCCGAGCACAGGAGTAGGGGTTAATGGCCGACAAGCCCAGTGTCCTCTTCGTCTGCGTGCATAACGCTGGACGTTCACAGATGGCCGCCGCCCTGCTGGCGCATCTGGCCGGGGACCGGATTGAAGTGCGCTCCGGCGGAACCGAACCCGCCGACCAGATCAACCCGGTCGCCATAGCCGCGATGGCGGAACTGGGCATCGACATGACCACTGCCACACCCAAGATCCTCAGTAGTGACGCGGTGCAGACCAGCGACGTCGTGATCACGATGGGCTGTGGTGACGCTTGCCCCTACTTCCCAGGAGTGTCCTACCGCGACTGGACATTGCTTGACCCCGCTGGCCAACCCCTCGCCACCGTGCGGGCCATCCGCGACAACATCGCCGACCGAGTCCGGGCTTTGATCACCGAACTCCTGCCCAGCGCCCCGAGCGCATGAACCGCGCCCGAAGAAAGGAACCACGATGTCGCGCGTGCAGTTAGCCCTCAACGTCGACGACCTCAACGAGGCCATCACGTTCTACTCCAAGCTGTTCAACACCGAACCGGCCAAGGTCAAACCCGGCTACGCCAACTTCGTGATAACCGAACCCCCACTCAAACTGGTGCTACTGGAGAACCTTGGCCACGGCGGCACCCTTAACCACCTCGGCGTGGAAGTTCAGTCCAGCGACACCGTGCACGCCGAACTCACCCGCCTCACCGAGGCTGGCCTGTTCGCCGATGAAGAGATCAACACGACCTGCTGCTTCGCCAACCAGGACAAGGTCTGGGTCACCGGCCCCGGCGGCGAAAAGTGGGAGGTCTACACCGTCCTGGCTGACTCCGACGCCTTCGGACCCAATACCGAGCAACCGGACCAGACTTGCTGTGCCACATAGGCCCACCGCGAACTGGCCCGGTTCAACGGTTCTGAGTACGGAACCGATCGCACCCTTCCGAAGGCAAGTGCTGGTTTGGGCTCAGTGCGGTAGAGCGAGCCCTGAGCTGACCAAGACGATGCCGGCGCCTGCGGCCGCGCCTCCCTCTTCCGCACCGAACATGGCTGGTGGGACTTCATCCACGAATCCCGTGTCGACCTCGCCCAGCTCTGCGGCAGCGTGTTTCTGATTCTCGTCGGTGCCGGCAGCATCTCCCTCGACGCCCGCCTAACGGTGTGAATTCCCTGCGCCCATAGCCACGCTGGCCAGTGTTCCGACACAACGGCAGGAAGTGCTCCACGTCCAATCTCGATCAAATTAATTTGATGTAACGTGGCCGCCATGGCGACGACCGATGGCGTGCCGGTTCCGCTGCTGATGAAGATGGCATCGCATCCGCTGCGCTGGGCGCTGTTGACCGAGTTGGCCTCTAGCGACCGCCGGGTCCGGGAATTGGTTGGCGCCGTGGATGCGCCGCAAAACCTTGTCTCATATCATCTGCGATTGCTTCGCGCGGCCGGGCTGGTCGATACTCGTCGCAGCAGCTTTGACGGCCGCGACAGCTACTACCACCTCGAACTTGCACGGTGCGCGGCGGCGTTCGGTGACGCCGCAACCGCTCTGCACCCTGCGCTGACCCCTGCAGTGGACACACAGCCAATGGCGGGCAGGTCGGTGCTATTCCTGTGCACTGGCAACAGCGCGCGCTCGCCGATGGCAGAGGCGCTGCTGCGGCGCCGCGGCAGCGGCCGTATCCGTGGTGCAAGCGCAGGCAGCCACCCCAAGCCGCGTCTACACCCCAACGCCGTGCGGGTCATGCGTGAGGTGTACGGCATAGACATCGGCCGCCGGCGGCCGAAATCGCTGACTGCTGTTGCCAAACGACGCTTCGATTACGTGATTACGTTGTGCGACAAAGTTCGCGAGTTTCCCCACGAACATGGCTCTGCTGCAGCGATGCATTGGAGCCTGCCGGATCCATCAGCCGGCTCGGCTGGCTATCGACAATTTCGCCGGGTGGCAGCCGAACTCGACACCCGCATCGGATTTCTGCTGCCCGTTCTGGCACACGCCAAGGAAGGGTAATTATGTCGATCGCATCAAAGCAACAGGCCAGCATCCGTTGCCTGGTCGACGATGTGGAGCGGCTGCATGCGGCTGGCCTGGGTTTCCGTGACGACATCACCAGCGACCCTGGTGGACAACAGATTCTGCTGCACGACCCTGCAGGCACTCTCATCGAGCTGTTCCAACCCGCCAACCGCTAGACCGCACGGGGGCCACGTGGTGCTCGATCGACGCGATTTCCTCAAATGGGGCGGGCTGGCTGCGATGGCCGCCGCCGGCGGCGTTGGCGCCGGAGTAGCTGCCGGGTGCTCGCAGACGGCGCCACCCTCCCCGCCCACCGGCAAGCCTGACTACACGCTGCGGATCGGCACCGGCACCGTCGACTTGGCCCCAGACCAGATCGTGTCCACCACCGTCTACAACGGTCAATTCCCCGGTCCGCTGGTGCGCTTAAAAGAGGGCCAACGGACGTGGGTGGACATCTACAACGACACCGACACCCCCGAGCAGTTGCACTGGCACGGCCAACAGGTGGGCATAGACGTTGACGGCGCCGCCGAAGAGGGCACGCCGTACATCCCCGCACGCGGCATGCGGCGGATCTCCTTTGTGCCAGGCCCGGCGGGCTTCCGCTTCTATCACACTCACGTGGTCCCGCGCGCCGACCTGTCCCGTGGCCAGTACAGCGGGCTGGTCGGCCCGGTCTATATCGAACCCAAACAAAACCCCGGCGCATACGACCAAGAGATCTTCTTGACGCTCAAGGAATTTGAGCCCATTTTCAGCCGCGGCGGCGACATGGCCAGCGATTTCCTAGCCGGCGGGCAGGACTCCGACCTCAAGCAGAGAGGCGAATCAGCGATGACGGCCTCGCTTGCTCGGGGTGACCCACGCGGCTATGAGGTCAGCTACGGGGCGTTTGCCATCAACGGGCGCATGCTAGGCCACGGCGATCCTATCCGGGTCCAGCCTGGTCAGCGGGTGCTGCTGCACGTCCTCAATGGCAGCGCCACCGAAACCCGCAGCTTAGCCCTGCCCGGGCACACCTTCACCGTGATCGCCTTGGACGGCAACCAAGTACCTAACCCCGCGCCGGTGCATGTGCTGTGGCTCGGCGCAGCCGAACGAATCTCAGCAGTTATCACCATGACCAATCCGGGAGTATGGGTGCTGGGCGATCTCTCCGACGATGACCGTGGCCACGGAATGGGTGTGGTCGTGGAATATGCCGGACGCAGAGGGGATCCGCAATGGATACCGCCCCCGCCGTTCAAGTGGGATTACCGGCTGTTCGCACCACCTAGCCCCACAGTCGCTCCGCCACCCGATCACACCATCGAGATGCTGATCGAGAAACGCAACGCCGCCGACGACGGCTTCAACATCTGGACAATAAACGGCACACCATTTTCCATGGACGCCAACAAACCTGTGCTTAACCTGCAGCGCGACAAGCGTTACAGGCTGCGCTTCCGCAATGCCACCGACGACCTGCACCCGATGCATTTGCACCGGCACACCTTCGAAATCACCCACATCGCCGGCACACCGACTGCAGGCGTGCGCAAAGACGTCGCGATGCTCGGCGGCTACCAGAGCATGGAGATCGACTTCGTCGCCGATCAACCCGGCCTGTCGCTGGTGCACTGCCACCAACAGATTCACATGGACTACGGGCTCATGCTGTTGCTCAACAGCACCTGATTGCCATCGGTCGCCCGAAGGCGCTTGACCAGTCGAATGCGGCTCTGGCGCAGCGGATGCATGCTAGCTGCGAGTCCGCCCGACACCATCGCGACAACCCTTAGCGTTAGCAGAGCCACCGTCTATCGGGTGCCGGCCGAACGAGGCGACGGTGACTGGTCGCCATGTCTCCGACTAGGCAGTGATGCGCCCGGCGATCGTGGCTTGTCCTGGCCCAGTCAGTTCGTTGACGGCTTCGCGCCGACCTGTCATTGCCATCAGGAGTGCTTCTCCGGTGCCGCTGACTTCTAGGCCCTTGCCGTGCTGCCACCCGAGGTCGGTCGCCTTCAGGCGTAGTCCTCGGATGCGACGCCCTGCGCCTAGCCGTGGATTTCCAGGCACAAGAGGCAGAATCCGTTCTAGGCGATCAACTGGCACGGTGCGCGGGTAGCCGAGTGCTCGGCGGATGTCCTGGTGGTGGATAGTTCCATCGATGAGCCCAATCATTCCGCCGAAAGCAGCGGTAAGTCCTTGTGGACGGAGATGCCTGCCAAGGAACTTCATCAACTCCTGAGGTGACATTGGTGCGAACTCCTCGACGCCAACCTCGTTGGCATGCATGATCCGGCCCTTGGCGAATCGCTTCATCAAGCCGAAGGGGGTCAGCTCTTCGTAGCTGACCACGTGTGCAACGATGTCCTTCACCGTCCATCCATCGCACAGGCTGGGCGCGTGCCACTCCTGCGGTGTCAGCGTTTCAAGGAACGCGGCCAGGTCGGCCCGCTCGTCATAAGCCATATCCATCAGGGACTTCTCATTGGTGCTCATCGCGAAGCCTCAGTGATCGCTATCTCGACGTATCGGCTGAGGTAAAGCGGCCAGCCCGCCTCGCCATCGACTCCGTCGGCGACGGCTCGCCAGCCGGTGCCATGGCGCTCAAGGTTTCGATGCTCCAACTCCACCCGAGTGCGATCATCGGACTCAGCGATGAAGCGCACCTCGACCTCACTTGTCTTGGCGGGGGCGTTTTCCAGTTGCCAGGTCGGTCCAATGTCCCATGAAAAAACGACGCGGGACGGCGGCTCATAGGCGAGGACACGCGACCATTCGCACCGGTTGCCATCAATCCCTACGTCGTAGATGTGCCCGCCAACTCGCGGCTCGAAGACGGTTTCGGCAATCGGGACCGATAGCAGATTGTGTTCGCGTGGCTTGATGGCATCGAACTTGTTGATGAACAGCGCGAACGCACGCTCAACACCAGCGTTGACAACCACGCTCTTCCGTACCGGCTCGACCTTCGATGAGCTCATCCGGCTTGCCCTCCTTCATCGGCGATCACTTTGTATGCGTCTAGAGCCATGCCCCAGAACACGTCGAGCTCTGACCTCAGTGCCTCAATGCCTTTCGGATTCAACTGATAAACGCGCCGCGTTCCGACTGCGCGATCCGCAACCAGTCCCGCGCATTTCAGCACCTTGAGGTGCTGCGACACAGCAGGTCTGCTTACGGGCAGGCCATGAGCAAGCTCGCCCACCGCCATTGGCCCACCGGCAAGGCGCTTGAATATCGCTCGTCGGGTGCCATCGGCGAGGGCCGCCCATGCATCGACCGTGTCTTCGTAAGTGGCCACGAACGGTAAGTCTATACTTACCGATGGCGGATGCCCCGGACAACCGCAGCGCTATATCGGTCCGTAGCCAGGGTCGGGCAGACCACGGCCACGCGCGATGATCAGCCACGACGGGATGCGGCGGCCGTTGGCGATAACCACGGTCGCCGGGCTGGTGCTGCCGCAAAGGCAATCACTGTCAGCGGTAGGGGCGGGCTCCGACTCGGCCTCGGCGTCGGTTTCCGGCAAGGTGTCGCTGAGATCGGGCTCTGCAACGGCGATTTCGGGGCTGAGCGGCTCGCTCGGACACCAATCGGCCGGCAATGGATCAACGGACACCGGCGGGGGCGCCAATCTCACAGCCGCGGACCTCACCGGCGCCGACTTGAGTCACGCCAACCTCGCCGGGGCCAAGTTGACCGCGGCCAACTTGACCCAAGTGTTCTACGACAAAAACACCACGTGGCCCCAAGGTTTCATTCCGCCTCCGAGCAGAGCAGCGCCCTGAAGGGTCAGTCGGCAGACGGCGACGTGGTGGAGTTCCCCTTCAACGTCCGAGGCAGGCGGCCGTCAGGGGTGTGCTGCGAGGAACGCCTCGTGCGGTAGGCCGGCGGTGAGCCGATCGACATCGAACGGTTCGTCGAGGCGGGCGTGCAGCATCTTCGGATCGATCAGCAGGCTGATCTCGGCGGTCTGACGAGCGAACAGCCGACCGAAACGCGGGTAGAGCCAACGCATTACGGCCCGCTCCGGTGAAGTGCAGCGCGCGGCACAATAGCCGACATGGCCCACCTCGTCGGTGAGAATTTCGCTATAGAGTTGCTCGATGCGCCCGGCCACATCGGGCTCGTCGGCGAACAACTCGACCCCTACGCGGCGCAATTCGTCGAACATGATGCAGCCCGCCATCTCGCCCGCGCCCACGAATGCGAATGCGATGCGCTCCGGGATGAAGACATTGATCTTCACGAACTGGCGCATCACCAGCGGTGGCGGGACGACTTGGAACGGCAGATCGAACATGTCGAGCACGTAGGCCAGCAAGCGGGTGTGATAGTGCTCTTCGAGTTCGATATACACCCGCTCGGGCGGAGCGTCGTCACCACTATTGCGTCCGTAAGTCTCTCCCAGTCCGACGCCGAACCGTTCGGCCTGGTTCAACTTCGCGGTCGCCAACAGAAAAAGCATTTCGCGGCTGAGGCCCGGCTCGGGTCGGCGGCGACGCAGGTTGCGCGCGAACACATCTCGATCGATGGGACGACGTGAGCGGACCGGGTCCGCCACCAAGCCGCCGAAGAATTCTTCCCGGCTGGCCAGGCGGCGGTGCAGCAAATCCGCCTCACCGTCTCGCCGCGCCAAGTAGTTGCGGTAGCCCTCGATACCTAGAGCGTTCATCGCTCCTCCATTCCCTGAACAATCGTCAGCACATATCGATCCAAGAGCCCGGCGCGCTCGCGGGATGCGGTCGCATCGGTGGCCAGCAACGCGAACAGCCCGGTAAGGAAAATCACCCCGAGCGCACCCGGGTCGGCATCCGGCGACACCCTTCCGGCAGCCTGCGCTTCGGCGATCGCAGCGATGACGAATCCGGCCAGCGGATGCTCGCCCGCCTCTTCTTCGATGGGCCGGGTCGCGGAGAAGTGCAGGCCCAGCATGTCTCTGAACACGACGGGACCCAACCGCTCTTCGGCGCCGAGCACTTGGCGAACGAGCAGGCGCAGCAGCGAAAGCAGGTCGTCGTGCGCGGCGGATCGGGTGTGGAGCGTGGCCACGATTTTGGCCTCCTCGGCCCGCTCCAACTCGACCAGCACGTGCTCCTTGGTCGGGAAGTGGAAATAGAACGTGCCGCGCGCCACCCCCGCCGTCGCGGCGATCGCAGCGACGTCCGCACCCGCCAGTCCAGACCGGCCGAACTCGGCCACCGCGGCGTCGAAGACACGGGCCCGAGTCTGAAGCCGCTGCGCCTCCCGCACCCCGACAACCTGCGGGGCAGGTTCCGCGGTCGATGCACGTGAAGGCACGCTGACACCGTACAGAATCTCATTGCCACCCGTCAATGACGGTCGTTAATGAGTTTGCCAGCGGTCCCGTGGTTTCATTGAGCCATGAGTCGTGTGCCGAGCCGGCAGGCTCGCTTGGCTCATGCGGCGAAGCATGCCGAACTGTGGAACGCCGGGAAGAAAGACCAGTGGGTGGCGTCCTGGCGCACGATCTGCCCCGGCGAGGTCCGGATGTTCGACCCGGTCGGTACTGAGGAGAAGCGTGGGTTCGACACCGCGACTTCCGACGCGTTCGACATGTTCCAGTCCATCCTCAAGATCAAGATGATCACCGTGCAAGTGAACGGCAATGAGATGGCCTGGGTCTGTGAAAATCACTTCGGCACCGAGCCGAACGTTCAAATGGCTTACAGCATCGAAACGTTCGCTTGGGACGATGACGGGAATCTGCTCATTAAGACCTACTACCCGATGCCTGAGACCGTTGGCTCCGACAGCGACCCCTACGCTCACCTTCTTGAGGGTCAGCAGTAGCACTCATTCGGAGTTTGATCTGCCGACTCCCCAGCTAGCCCGTAGCATCTGCCCAATCGAGAGGAAATGAATGAGCAGACGCGGGTGGACCCGCAATGGGGGCCTGCCGGTGAAAGCGGTGCGGATTGTCGCTTGTTCGGCAGGTGCCATGGTCGCGGCCCTGTTCAGCGCCGGGATAGGCCACGCCGACGAGGCCGGCTACCTGGACGAATTGAGCCGGCATGGATACGCGGTGAGCGCGGCGTCGGGGCAATACCTGCTGGGCAGCGGCCACGCGATATGCGGGGAGTTGCAGGCCGGGCATTCGCCAGACTACGTCGCCAAGCATTGGACGTACCCGAACGCGTCGTACCAGAACTTGCTGGACATGGCGACCGCGGCGCAAAACAACCTGTGCGGTGGCGACTGATTTATTCTGCGACGACTGCGATTTCGCCGCCCAGGCGGTAGGGCGCTACCAATGGAAGTTCGTCGCCGCTCCAAAACCTACCGGGGTCAAACCAGTTGGTCCGCTTCTCGGTTTCGATCAACCTCATCTCTTCGTAGGTGACCGCGACCGTCTCCGCGCAATAGGCGGACTCGAAGCCGCCCTTTCGCTGCTCTTCCCTGCGCCGTCGGGTTGACTCGCGAACCCGTTTGTCCAAGAACGGGATTCCCCGCACCCAGTCGTATCTGGTCGGCAGTTGACCGCGCAGCCACCGCAGGGTGAGCCGGGTGGTGCTCGGAAACGGGGTGCCGTCCATCCGGGCGATGACGCGCAGCAGCCGGTTCTCCTGCTTGCGGGTCGCGTCGGGGGTCAGCTGACGCAACCAGCATCGCTGCCCGTAGCGCTGCATCCAGCGCTCGACCACCTGACCGGCGTCGTTGAGTTGCACACCGCGGTGGCTGGTGCCGGTCCACACATCGGTCAGCTTGTCGCCGAGTTCGGCATGCCAGATCAACGGCGGCAGATCCTCGATCGCCACCGTCATGCCGACGTGGTTGACCGGGCTGTTCGACAAGGTTTGGATCGCGCGGTCGGGTCCGGAGCGCCCACGAAACAGCCAGACGTCGCCGGTCCGGGTTGCCTCGACCGCTTGGGCCAGATTCACCGTGTGTGTTTCCACCACCGCACCTTATGCACATATCGGTCATTGCAGGATGCAGTCGCGAATAACCTTTGCGCATGCGCACCATTTGGAAGTTGCTCGGGTTGGCCGGGGTCATCGGGGTCGCCGCCGGGGGAGTGCTGGTTGCCCGCGATCAGCGCCGGCGGAGGGCTTACACGCCCGACGAGATCCGGGCGCGGCTGCAGCAGCGCCTGGCCGAGGCGGACGATGAGCCCTGACCGTTGTCAGGCGGCGGCGACTGCGTAGAGGTGATGGGTGCCGGCGAAGCCTTTCAGCTCGGCCTCGCGGCCGTCGTCGAAAGAGATGTCATCGCAGTCGCGGAGGGCGTCGCGCACGGTTTCGCTGACCAGGATCTCCCCGCCATCGGCCTGCCCGGCGACTCGTGCCGCCATGGCGACGTTACGGCCGAACAGGTCGTCGCCGCGGCGCACCGATCGGCCCATGTGGATCCCGATCCGAACTCGAATATCGTTGTGCCGCTTGCGCTGTGCATCTCTGTGTAACGCGTGCTGCATGTCGATGCTGCAGCGTACCGCCTGCTCGGCCTTCGCGAAGGCGATCATGAATCCGTCGCCCTGGCTTTTCACCACATGCCCAGAGCGCTCCTTGACCAACTTGCGGACCAGCTTGTCGTGCTCGCCGATCAACTTGACCCAGATCCGGTCGCCGACCCGTTCGTTGAGCGCGGTGGATTCCTCGATATCGGAGAACAGGATCGCCACTCTCCCGTCCGCGGTGACCCGGGCCAGGTCCGGGCGCTCCACCTCGGCCCAATCGGCGAGATCTTCGATGGAGCTGCGCAGCGCGGCGCCCAACCCCTCCTTGCGGACCAGGTTCGCGGTCTGCCACGCGGTCTTGACCGCTTCCCGGCCGCCGGTCCATAGCCAAGTGCGGGGATCAACACGCTGGCGCAGTTCAGCGGCCTCCCGGCGGCTGCGGGTGAGCGCAGCCCACACGAAGACCAGCGCCGCAGCCTCGATCACCGCGACGCCGCCCAGCGCGTAGACCACAATTACCAACAGGGCGGGGTCATGCATGTCACGCATCTTTCCCGATCCGCTTCGGCTTTTCGCAGCGACAGTGCCAGATCGGCGGCGCGGCGAAGTACGATTCCCTCTCCGGGTGGCTAGCTGGAAATTGAAAAGGCAACGGCGAGTGTATATTCCGGTAACTTTGAGATTCTGTTGCCCAGGCTGCCCAGCAGCTGGTGTTTGCCCGTTCGGATAAGTGCCTACACATTTTCGGCTGCTGTTGTCGGGCCGAACCGCAGTGTTTAGGGTTGTTGTTGGCCGGGACGGAACGAGTTAGACGCGTTTTGCAGGTGTTAAGCCCATGCTGACTGATTGAATTTCGTGGAGGTCCTGATTGGCCGAAGCCGGCGATAGCGTCTCAGATCTGCTGGTGATCTTTGGGATTACCGGCGACCTGGCCCACAAAATGACCTTCCAAGCCCTCTATCGCCTCGAGCGCAGGGGATTGCTGCAGTGTCCGGTCCTCGGGGTCGCCGGCGACGACATCGCGAACGAGGACTTGGTCAGCCGGGCCCGTAAGGCGATCGCGGACGCCGGGGAAAAAATCGACGACAAGGTGTTCGACCGGTTGGCGCGACCGGTTGTCCTACCTGCACGGCGACGTCACCGATCCCGCGCTGTACGACTCACTGGCCAAGCGCATCGGGTCGAAGCGCTGCCTGTACTACCTGGAAATGCCGCCGTCGCTGTTCGCGCCGATCGTGGAGAACCTGGGCAACGCCGGACTGCTGGCGCGATCCCGCGTCGCGGTGGAAAAGCCCTTCGGTCACGACCTGAAGTCGGCGTTGGAGCTCAATGCCCGGCTGCGTGCGGTGCTGGACGAAGACCAGATCTTCCGGGTGGACCACTTCCTGGGCAAGGAACCGGTCGTCGAGTTGGAGTATCTGCGTTTCGGCAACCTGGCGCTGGCCGAGCTGTGGAACCGAGCCGACATCTCCGAAATTCAGATCACCATGGCCGAGGACTTCGGCGTCGACGATCGCGGCAAGTTCTACGACGGAGTCGGTGCCTTGCGCGACGTCGTGCAAAACCACCTGTTGCAGGTGCTCGCCGGAGTGGCGATGGAGCCCCCAGTCGGGCCGAGCGCAGACGACCTCAACGACAAAAAAGCCGACGTTCTGCGCGCGATACCCGCGGTGGACCCGGACCGATGCGTGCGAGGGCAATATCGCGGCTACACCGACATCGACGGGGTGGCCAAGGATTCTGACACCGAGACCTTCGTCGCGCTGCGGGTGCAGATCGACAACTGGCGCTGGGCCGGGGTGCCGATTTTCCTGCGGGCGGGCAAGGCGCTGACGGAACGCGTCACCGAGGTGCGGTTGTTCACCCACCGCGTCCCCTCGCTGGCTTTCCTGCCGGACCGCAGGCGGGCCGAACCCAACCAGATCGTGCTGCGGATCGACCCCGATCCCGGACTGCGCCTGCAGCTGACCGCGATAGACGGTGACCGCTGGCGCGACCTGCACCTGGATTCGTCGTTCATGCAGGACTTGGGCGAGCCGCTGCTGCCCTACGAACGGCTGCTGCACGGCGCGCTGACGGGCGATCACCAGCTGTTCGCTCGCGAGGACGGCATCGAAGAGACCTGGCGCATCGTGCAGCCGCTACTGGACAAGCCCGGCGAGATCCACCAATACGAACCCGGCTCCTGGGGGCCGGACGCGGCACGCGAGTTACTACGAGGACATCGCGGCTGGCAACAGCCGTGGCTAGCCGGTAACCATTAATAAGGAGAACAGAACAACATGCAGCTAGGGATGATCGGCTTGGGCCGAATGGGCGCGAATATCGTCCGCAGACTGGTCGACCATGGGCACGAATGCGTCGTCTACGACCACAATCCGGACGCGGTCAAGGCGGTGGCCGGCGAAGACAAGATTACCGGGGTGTCGTCGCTTTCCGAACTGGTCGACAACCTCACAAAGCCTCGAGTCGTCTGGGTGATGGTGCCCGCCGGCGATATCACCACCGAGGCAATTAAGGAGCTGGTTAACACGCTGCAATCGGGTGACATCGTGATCGACGGCGGGAACACCTACTACCGTGATGACCTCAAGCACGCAAAGCTGCTGTCCGAGAGGGGGATCCACCTACTCGACTGCGGTACCAGCGGCGGCGTATGGGGCCGGGAGCGTGGTTACTGCCTGATGATCGGCGGCGACGACCAAGCATTCGCGCACGCGGAGCCGATATTCGCCAGCGTCGCGCCCGGCGTCGACGCGGCACCGCGCACCCCGGGCCGCGACGGCAAGATCGCGCAATCGGAGAAGGGGTACTTGCACTGCGGGCCTAGCGGGGCCGGGCATTTCGTGAAGATGGTGCACAACGGCATCGAGTACGGGATGATGGCCTCGCTCGCCGAGGGGCTGAACATCTTGCGCAACGCCGACATCGGTACCCGCGTTGAGAAGGGCGACGCCGAAACCGCGCCGCTGTCGAATCCCGAGTGCTACCAGTACAACTTCGACATCCCGGATGTCGCCGAGGTATGGCGCCGCGGCAGCGTGATCGGCTCCTGGCTGCTGGATCTGACCGCGAGCGCGCTGCACGAATCACCCGACCTCAAAGAGTTCACCGGGCGGGTCTCCGACTCCGGGGAGGGCCGGTGGACCGCCATCGCGGCGATCGATGAAGGAGTTCCCGCGCCGGTGCTCACCACCGCGCTGCAGTCCCGCTTCGCCTCGCGTCGTCTCGATGACTTCGCCAACCAGGCGCTGTCGGCGATGCGTAAGCAGTTCGGCGGGCACGCCGAGAAGCCGGAGGGCTAGCCGTTGAGCGCGCGGTAGATGAACTCGGTCAACGTGTCGATGGCCTCATTCTCGTCGACGCGACGACCGTCGAAACGGCCGTCGGAATGCTCCCACCGGTAGCGGAACGCGTCGAGTAGTCCGGCGAACATGGGCAGCACCAGCTCGGGCGGTCCGGGCAGGGTGCGTCCGGCTTTGATGATCGGCTCCAGATGATCACGCAAATGGTCGACATTATTGGCCGTCAGCGCTTCGAGCCGTGCACCGAACTCCGTGTTGACCAGCGCGGCCTGCCGTAGCGCGGTGAGCTCCACGAGGTAGCGGGTGAAGAACCGCCAGTATGCGGCAACGTGCCAGCGGACGACGTCGCGGTCGCTGAAGTCCGCCCGGTGCTGCGAGTCGGGTTCGAACACCGCTGCATCGCTCTCGGCTAACGCGTCGGTCAGTAGCGCCGTGAGTACTTCTTCCTTGCTGGTGAAGTGGTTGTAGAACGACCCGGCGGCGCGGCCGGCTTCGGCGGTGATGTCGGTGATCTTGGTGTTCAGGTAGCCCTGCCGGGCGAAGACCCGCCGTGCTGCGTCTTTCAGCGCCGCCTCGGTGCTGGCGGCCTGTTCGGTGCGTTTCACCCTGCGCCCTCCTTGACAGAAAAGCTAACACCGCGCAGACTGAATCAACATTCACTGAAAATAGATTCATCAAGAGGACGGCCATGGAATTATTGACGGACGCCGACGTTCTGATCGCGGGAGCCGGGCCCACCGGGCTCACGTTGGCGCTGGAGTTGGCCCGCCGCGGCGTGGGCGTACGGATCATCGACAAGGCCGATCGCTTCTCGGTGGGATCGCGCGGCGATGGGATCTCGCCGCGAACCCTGGAGGTGTTCGAGGACCTCGGCGTGCTTGACGAAGTGATCGCCTCGGGCATTTCGGCGCCGCTGACCCGCGTTTATGCCGGCGAACAGGTGGTGTGGGAGGGGCGGATGGCCGAGCCGGCGGCACCGCGTCCCGACGTTCCGTACCCCAACCTGTGGTTCGTGCCGCAGTGGCGGACCGAGCAGATCCTGCGCTCGCGACTGGCCGGCTACGGGGTTGAGGTCGTCCTCAACGCCGGGGTGCTCGCCTTCGAGCAGGATGAGCACGCGGTCACGGTGCGGCTGGAAGACGGCCAGACTCTGCGCGCGGCGTATCTGGTCGGCGCCGACGGCGGGCGCAGCACGGTCCGCAAGCGACTCGCGGTGCCGTTCGCCGGCGAGACCAACGAAGACATCATCATGCTGCTGGCCGATGTGCGGGTCGACGGCCTGGACCACGACTATGGGCACGGGTGGATGCTTGACGGACAGACCTTCTTCGGGTTCACGCCGCTGGCCGGCGCCGATGACACGTATGTCCTCAACGCCCCGGCATCCGGAATACCGCTCACGCTCGACGGTCTCCAGCAGACATTGGAATCCGCATCTGGACGTAGCGACATTCGGCTGCGCGAACTGACCTGGAGCACGATCTGGCGCCCAAACGTTCGGATGGTCGAGCAGTTCCGGGTCGGCCGCGTCTTTTTGGCCGGAGACGCCGCGCACGTGCACCCGCCTGCCGGCGGCCAAGGCCTCAACACCGGTGTGCAGGACGGCTATAACCTGGGCTGGAAGCTCGGAGCCGTGCTCGACGGCGTGCCGGACGTGCTGCTGGACAGCTACGAAGCGGAGCGGCTGCCGGTCGCCGCGCGGGTGCTCGGCATCAGCACCGAGCTGCTGGAAAAGCACCTCAGCGGCGCCGACGACGCGTTCGAGCGCGGCGCGGAAACCCAGCAACTCGACTTGAGTTACCGGCTCGGGCCGTTGACGCTCGACGACGGCTCCAGTTCCGCTCTCGCCGCGGGTGATCGGGCGCCCGACGCGCCGTGCCGAGACCGCGACGGCCGGTCGGTGCGCCTCTTCAACTGCTACTCCGGACCGCACTGGACACTGCTGCGATTCGGGGCAACCGCACCCACTCTCGACCGTTCAGGCGTGCAGCCCTACCGCATCGGTGACGACACCGGAAGCGATCTGGTCGACGTCGACCGCCACGTCCAAGACGGTTACGACGTCAAAGACGGTGCGGCAGTGCTGATTCGGCCCGATGGCTACATCGGTGCCATCACGTCACGACCCCCCGGCTTGGTGGCATACGCAGCCCGGGTTATGTCGTAAGTAAGTCAGCGCGTCACGAACGTCACGACCACGTCGCTGAAGGCGTCGTTGTCGTCGCCGGCCGCGGTGTGCCCGGCCTCGGAAAGTTCGACGAACTCGGCGTTGGGCACCGTCGCCAAGAAATGCCGCACTCCTTCCGGACTGACCACGTCGGACAGCTTGCCGCGGATCAACAACACCGGAATCTTCAGGTCGGCGGCAGCGTGTTCGAATTTCTCGGTGCGCAACTCCGGGTCGTCGCCCGGCTTGGTCATAAACGCCGGATCCCAATGCCAATACCAGCGGCCGTCGCGCAGCCGCAGGTTCTTCTTCAATCCCTCGGGGCTGCGCGGCCTGGTCCGATGCGGCAGATACGCGGCCACGGCGTCAGCGGCCTCTTCGAGAGAGCCGAACCCATGGAGCCCGCTGAACATGAAGTCGCGGATGCGGGCGCTGCCATTCTTCTCGAACCGTGGCACCACGTCGACCAGCACCAGCCGCGTGACGCGGTCGGGTCCGGCTTGATCCGCGGCGAGGATGCCGGTCAATCCGCCCATGCTCGCCCCGATCAGCATCACCGGCCGGCCGATCGCATCCAGCACCTCCATGACGTCAGCGGTCAACGTCTCGACGTCGTAGTCGGCGTCGGGCGCCCGATCACTGTCGCCGTGCCCACGACTGTCCAGCGCAACCACGTGGAATCCCTCGTCGGCCAGCACCTGGCCGGTGTTTTTCCAGGAGAACCGATTCTGGCCGCCGCCATGCAGCATCAAGATCGTCGGCCGATCGGCTGCTGCGTCGCTGCCGCGGTTCCACTCGTCTGCGACCAGGGTGAGTCCATTGAGACCTGAATACTCGACAGTCTGCGGAGTGCTGCTCACTGTAGTCACGGGCGTCCTCTCGGTTGATCGTGCTTCGACGTTACCGAGGTGTTCTACGCACTTTGCGCGCGGTGCTTGTTTAGCGCTCCTGTGCCTCGCATGTGGGCCATGACTAGAGCTAACTCGCTCGCCGGAAAGACTGGAATGCAGTTCTGAAAACGTCGGGTACTGGTCGTGATCGCGGCCCTTTGACACGTACGTTGGACGATATCCGACGTGCCGAAAAGGGAGCGAAGATGCCAGACGATGCTGCGACCTCCGGCGGGGAGCCCGTCGTGGATTCGCCGGACCCGGTAGACGTCGTATACCTTCGGCCAGTCCAACCCCCGGCCCAGGTCGAGCGGATCGCTCTGATCGCCGGCATGGTCGCCGGAGTGGTGTTGGCAGGGCTGGTCGGCTGGCTGGGTTTCCGGGCGTATGAGGCCCATAACCTCGACGTGCAGCGCAACCTTTTCGTGCAAACGGCGCGCCAGGGCGCGGCGGATCTCCTCACGGTCGACTACCAGCATGCCGACGCTGACGCGCAACGGATTCTGGATTCGGCAACCGGCAAGTTCCACGACAGCTTCGCCCGCCGGAAGCAGTCTTACATCGACAACGCCAAGCGGATGCGATCGACGTTGGTAGGCACCGTCACCGACGCCGGACTGGAATCGCGAACAACCAACCAGGGCCGGGTACTGGTGGCGGTGACGGTGAAGTCGTCGGATCCCACCCAGGCGCAACAGGAGCCGCAGTTCTGGCGGATACGGATCACGGTGAACAAGATCGGCGACGTCGCCAAAATCTCTGACGTGGTATTCGTGCCATGACGCAACCAACGGGCGTCAACTGGTCGCGCGTACTGGTCTACGGCTTGCTTCCCGCTCTGCTAATGCTGCTGGCGGTAGCTGCGGGCCTGCTCAAGTGGAAGGACTCGTCGGTTCGCAACACCGACCTGGCTCGCAGTCAATCGGTCGTGGCCGCAAGGGATTCCACCGTCGCACTGCTTTCGTTCCGATTCGATACCGTGGATCGGGACGTGGCGGCCGCCCGGGAGCGGTTGACCGGCGAATTCCGCGACATCTACACGCAGCGGACGCAGGAAGAACTCATTCCGAATGCGAAAGAACGGCACGTCTCCGCGACGGCCATCGTTCCCGGGGGGGCCTCCGAGTCGGCCACGCATAACCACGCGGTGGTGCTGCTGTTCGTCAACCAGACCATCAAGATCGGTGACGCTGCGCCGGCCGAGGCCACCTCCAGCGTCCGGGTGACGCTGGACAAAATCGGCGAGCGCTGGCTGGTCTCCGGTTTCGACCAGTTCTAGTCCCGACGAGACGGCCGTATGTAGGCGAAGGATCAGGTGATGACTAGCCCCCGCTGGATCGATGTGCAAGCCCCCGCCGTCGAGTTGAAGGCCCTGACGTGGGGGCCACCCGACGGTCCGATCGCGCTGTGCCTGCACGGTTTTCCCGACACCGCGTACGGCTGGCGCAACTTCGCACCCCGGCTCGCGGAGTCGGGCTGGCGGGTGGTGGCACCGTTCATGCGGGGCTACGCGCCGTCGTCGATTCCGTCCGATGGCAGCTATCACATCGGCGCGCTGATGGACGACGCGCTGCAGGTACGGTCGGCGGCCGGCGGCACCGATCGCGACGTGGTGATCGGCCACGACTGGGGCGCGATGGCGGCGAACGGTTTGGCGGCGATGCCGGACAGTCCTTTCGCCAAGGCGGTGATCATGTCGGTGCCGCCGGCTGCGGCTTTTCGGCGACGGGTTCCCGAAGCCGGCCGGTTGCTGGCTCAGATCCCACCCCAGCTTCTGCGCAGCTGGTACATCATGTACTTCCAATTGCCCTGGCTGCCAGAGCGATCCGCATCTTGGATACTGCCACGGCTGTGGAGACGATGGTCACCGGGCTATGACGCCAAAGAAGACCTGCGCCATGTCGACGCCGCGATCGGGACACCGGAGAGCTGGCGCGCTGCGCTCGGGCCCTACCGGGCCACCATCCGTAACGCCCGACCGCCGGCACGGTACGCCGACCTGCACCGGCACTGGACGTCGGCACCAACGTTGCCGAGCCTCTATCTACACGGCCGCGACGACGGCTGCATGACAGCGGCTTTCACGCACTGGGTCCGACAAGCGCTACCGGACGGCAGCGACGTGACCGTCGTCGAACATGCCGGACACTTCGTGCAGCTGGATCAGCCGGAGCGGGTTGCCGACTTGGTGCTGAGCTTCATCGGCCCAGCCGACTAGCAGCCGCGTGGGTTACGGGACGTCGTCATCCTCGTCGTCGCGGAGCAGTTTTTCGGGGTGGTGGAAGGTGTTGACTCGGGGCTGGCCATGGTCGAGGTGCGGTGGGGGAATCCACTCGGTGTCACCCTCGTGATTTTTTCGGGTGGTCCAGCCTTGTTCGGCGAGTTTGTGCTGGGGACCGCATGCGAGGGTTAAATCATTGACGTCGGTGGTGTGGGTTTTCGCCCAGGCCGTGACGTGATGGACTTCGGTGAAGTAGCCCGACACATCGCAGCCCGGTGCCGTGCAGCCACGATCCTTGGCGTAGAGGTCAGGATTGTGCACTATGCTCTACGGCATGACAAAGACCGCGAAGGCCCCGGTGAGGGCCGCAATCTACGTCCGTATCAGCCTCGACCAGACCGGTGAAGGTCTCGGCGTCGCCCGCCAGCGCAAGGAATGCCAAGCCCTCGCTGACCGGCAGGGCTGGGAGGTCGTCGCCGAATTCGATGACAACGACATCTCGGCCTATTCGGGCAAGCGGCGGCCCGGCTTCGAGGCCCTGCTGGACGCCATGAAGAACGGCGAAGTGAAGGCCCTCACCTGTTGGCACATCGACCGGCTCTACCGCTCCATGCGTGACCTTGAGCGGCTGATTGATGTCGCCGACGCTGCCGAGGTCATCATCAAGACCGTGAGTGCGGGAGACCTCGACCTGTCCACGAGCGCCGGTCGCACGATGGCGCGCATTCTCGGCAGCATCGCTCGCGGGGAGTCAGAGCACAAAGGCGAACGGCAGCGCCTCGCCAACGACCAGCGCGCCGCCGCTGGGCACTGGCAGACGTGCAACCGGACATTCGGCTACACCCTCGACGGGCAGCCCTTGGAGCCGGAAGCGTCCGCTGTGCGTAAGGCAGTTGTGGATGTGCTGGCCGGTAAGTCAATCCAGGCCGTGACGCGAGAGTGGAACGCGGCGGGCCTGCGGACCACGCTGGCCGGGCAGGAGCGCAAAGAGTACACCGACAAAAACGGCAGGCGCATTAAGGCCAACGTCGTTGACGGGAAATGGAATTCACCGCGCGTAAGGCGGCTACTGGTCAGCCCGCGCTACGCCGGTCTGCGTGTCCACCGTGGGAAGGTTGTCGGACAGGGCAATTGGACACCGCTTATCGACCTCGACACACACAAGGGCTTGGTGGCCTATCTGTCGAACCCGTCGCGTGTCACGAACACGAACAGCTTCGAGCGAAAGTATCTCGGCCCTGGTGTATTCCGCTGTGGTGTCTGCGGCGCGACCATGATGACCGCCCGCCCCGGCGGCCAGAAGAACCCCCAGCGGCGCTATGTCTGCCGAAGCACTCCGCACCTGGCGCGGGTCGGCCAGCCGATTGATGACCTTGTGACCGCGACCGTACTGGAACGGATGACGCAGCCCGACGCGGCAGAGCTTCTCGCCAGCCGGGGCGTCGACATCACCGGCCTGTCGGTGCAGCGGGAAGCCCTGCAGCGCAAGCTGGACGGCCTCGTGGAACAGTTCGACGCCGACAACATCGACGCCGAGCAATTCGGGGCGGCCAGCCGTAAGACACGGCAGAAGCTCGCGGAGGTCGACCGGCAGCTCGCAGACGCCACCCGCACCTCACCGGCTGCCGCCTTGGTGGCCGCTGGCCGCGATGCCTGGGAAGCCTGGGAGGCCATGAGCATGACGCAGCGCGCCCAGGCCGTCGAGGAGTTGATGGTGGTGACCGTGCTCCCGGCTCCGCGTCGCGGGTCGAGGTTGAGCCCTGAGCACGTCAGCATCGAATGGCGGCGCAGCCCCGAGTAGCCGCCGCTTACGTCGACAGCGCCGCCCTGGCCGATTGCGCCGGGGCGGCGCTTTTTTCGGCCCTGTGCGCCCTGTGGGCGGCCTAACGGGGCCGGGCCGGATAGATGAAGCCGGGCCGCCGTGTCGCCCCTTTTTGGTTCAATAGGTTGTGTTAGGCCCTGACAGGCCCAGCGCCCCCTAATCGCATACCCCTGCGCGCTCCCGCGCGTGGCCGTGGACACCAACACGAACGCGATTAGGAAACCGCGCAATGTCGAACCCTACCGCCCTGCAAAGCCCTTGGCTGACCCGCCAGGGCGTCGCCGAGTATCTCCGCATAGATACCCAAACCGTCGACAACATGGCCGCCGATGGCCGCCTGCGTAAGCACGCCCTCGGGCGGGTCGTCCGATTTGACCGCGACGAGATTGACGCAGCCATGAGGGGCGAATTGTGAGCGCCGAAATGCCGCCGTGGATAGCGAAGCTCAGCCCCGAATCACGGGAGGCCGTACGGAGCATCGTCAGCCAGGCCCCGCCGCTGACCGACCGGCAGCGCGAGCGGCTGCGGCTCCTGTTCGGGTCGACGGTCCAGTCGGCAGGTGCCGCGTGAGCGACACCGAAACCGGCTCGGGCACAGAGATTGCTATCCCCGAGCCGACCGTCGAGGCCGAGCTTGTCGACGTTCTCTCACTCGACGCAGCCCAGGCCCTCGACCTGAGGATTCGGGTCGAGCAGACCAAAGCCGGTCAAGCTCTGGCCCGCCTGTACGACCTGATGAGCGAAGCCGCCGAAGGCAGCATTCACGTCGCACTCGGTTACGCCTCGCTGTCGGACTACTTCAACGACGCAATCCACCTGGCCCCCAGCGACGCCCAGGAACGCAAGCTGATGGTCGCCGTGATGTCCGGCAAGGGTCTGTCTCAGCGGGCCATCGCGTCAGCGCTGGGGGTGGGCGTCGGCACCGTGAACCGGGACCTGGCAAGTGTTCCAGATGGAACAGTAGACACCGAGTCGAAGGTCACGAAGGGCATCAACGGCAAGGAATACAGCCGCCCCGCGCCGGAGGCCGATAACGTCGTCGACATCACGCCCAAGCTACAGCCGCAGCCCGAGCCGGAAACGGCACCCCACGCGGCAGACGGCAGTGTGTCAATCTTCTGCGACACCAGCCGGGACGACATGCGGTCGGTTCGGGTTCTCAAGGGCGTACTCAAGAACGTCATTACTGACCACCTTTCGGTGGACGGGATTGACGCGATGCAAGAACTGCTTAACGCAGCATCCAAGAAACTGGCAAAGATGAAGCTGGAGGCCGAAACGTCCACGCCCGCACCCGAGTAAAACACGTCACCCCGACGGCCAAACCGTTTGACCCACGCCGCGATTTGAGTGCGATTAGGCCGTGGTCTGCCCGTGGTCTGCCCGTTGCCGAATAGTTAACTGGCTGCCCCGATTCCGCTATCCGCACGCTTTGCGCCGTCACCACCTAACTTGACATGCGCTTATGCTAGCCGTGTCTGCGCGTGCGCTATAGTTGTTGCTGGTAGACGCTACCCAAAATCAGGGCGGCGCACCACATCTCCGCAGACTCCGCAGACTCCGCAGACTCCGCATTCCGGCGATACGCCAACACCTAAAGGCCAAGAGCGCAATCGACGCTACTGGCCTTCCTTTGTCTGTACGGAAGGACATCACCATGCCTGTTGGCACGATTCCAGTCTTCGAGCCTGCGCTGAACATCCCCGAGGTGGCGCAAGCTCTGAGGATTCATCACACGCATGTGCGGCGGCTCATCAAGAACGGCGAGCTTCGCGCGAAAAAGGTTGGCAATGTTTGGCGTATCACGCCTGCGGCGCTGCGCGAGTACATGGGAGACGATGCCGCGTGACACGCCATAAAGCACAAGCCCTTGGCGGTAACCAAGGGCCTCCACAGAGAATCCACACGCGACGACCAAGACGACTAGCGGATATTTTTATGTTAGCAGGTCGCACGGCACAAGGCGGTGCCGCATGAACGTCGCCGAATACATAGAAGCTCTTGGCCTTCGGGCTGATGAACACGTCGGCATGTTGTGGATTAAGGGCGATAGCAAGCACAGCATCGTCCGCGCGGCTGCCAGCGTTACCGAGAACGCCGACGCGATGGGCGACCAGTGGAACGCCTACCTAGCACCCAACCCGACAGCAGGACCGGAGCGGGAAGGGGAGCGCGGCACCGAGGAGCAGGTAACCCGGCTGGCCGCCATCTTCGCCGACATCGACGTTAAGCCAAGCGCCTGCCCGAATCTGGACGTGGCCCACGGGCTTATCGACACAATCAGCGAGCACCTCGCCGAGCGGCCAACCGTCGTCATCTTCTCCGGCGGGGGCCTGCAGCCGATTTGGGCAATCGAAGGCGACTGCTCGCCCGAGGTCGGTATCCCATTGCTGCGCCGGTTCGGTCGTCTCGTGAAAGCCATCGGTGAGAAGCAGACGCCGAAGGTGAAGTTCGACAGCGTCTTCGATGCCTCGCGCGTACTCCGCATACCCGGCTCGCTCAATTGGAAGTACGGCGACCCCGTGGAGGCCGAAGCCTGGCGCGACACGGGCGGCCCGATAGACCCGGCGACGCTGGCCGAGCGGCTGGACGAGTGGGGCATTCCCGAAGAGGAGGACGACCGCAAAATCGGCCTCGGCGAAGTCGTTGCACCCGAGGATAAGTGGAGCTTCGCAATCGAGTCGTGCGGCTACTCAGTCAAGACGATTCAGGGCTGGCTGGCCGAGCCGGTGACCGAGCGCCACCCGTGGCTGCTGTGCCAGCTCGTGCGGCTGGAGTGCATGCGGCGCAACGGATGCCTGACGCGCGGCGACTACCTCAAAGCCAAGCGCGACACCGAGGACCGCTTTCATCGCTTACTTGAAACGCAAGCGCCACAGCGGAAGGCGAAGCGGTACGAGGTGGTCTCGCTGCACAGCGTGGCGGTCGACAAGGCTAGTCGCAAGTCGCAGGCCGAGATTGACTCAGAGCTGGGCGGCCACGTATGCCTTCTCAGGGCCGCCTCGGCGTCATCGGTCACCGGGGAGGACGAACGCCCGGCAGCGGGCGACTCGGGGCCGGGGGCGGGCACTGACGAGGGCACCTCGACCGAGAACACCTCGACCGACGACGCCGACGAGACCACCGACGACGACGAGGCTTACGAGGCTTATGTCGCCGACCGGGTCACTAAGCTGCGCGCCGACCGTGAGGCCCGGCGTCGACTAGACGAACAGGACAACCCGCTCCCCGAGCTGCCCCCGGTGGCGAACCTGGCCGAGCGGCTACGCCAACCGCGACCGGCGCAGCGGTATCTCGTGCAGGACTTATCGCCGTGCGGCTCCCGCACGCTCGTCAACGCGCAGTGGAAGGCGGGTAAGACGACGCTGATGGGCAACCTGATTCGCTCACTGGTCGACGGCGATGACTTCCTGGGACAGTTCACGATTCACGGTGGCCCGCACAAGGTGTGCCTGATAGACGACGAGCTGAGCGAGAACCAGATACTCGACTGGCTAGACGAGCAGGGCATCAAGAATCAGGCCGCCGTGGTCGACGTGGTCACCCTGCGGGGCCAGGTGTCCAGCTTCAATATCATGGACGACCGCGTACGGGCCGTGTGGGCGAAGCGTTTACGGGACCTGGGCGTTACCGTGCTCGTCTTCGACTGCCTGCGCCCGGTGCTCGACGCCCTCGGCCTAGACGAGAACCGGGACGCCGGAAAGTTCCTCGTGGCCTTCGATGCCCTACTGAAGGAAGCGGGCATCTCCGAGGCGTTCGTGGTGATCACATGGGGCACTCAAACGAGCGCGCCCGTGGTGACTCCCGGCTCCAAGACCGGCCCGATTCAATCTGGCGCATCGTGCGCGAAGACGAGGACCCCAACAGCACGCGCTACTTCAGCGCCTACGGGCGCGATGTGGACGTGGCCGAGGGCCGCCTTGACTACGACCCCACCGCTCGGCGGTACACCTACGCGGGCGGCTCGCGGAAGCAGAAGAAGGCCAATCTGAATCGGGACGAAGCGAAGCGGGCGCTGCTCGAAATCCTCGCCGAGTACCACCTGGACCCCGAGACCGACGACGCCGAGGGCTTGCCGGTGCGCAAGCTCAAGGAAGAAATGTCGGCACGGCACAACATCGGCAACCGGCGCACCGAGGACGCCATCAAGGATTGCGGCCCTCGGGGTGATGATGGGCGCGGGAGCGGGCAGCTAGCAAACAAGGCGGGGCCTAGAAATTCGGTCCTGTGGCGCATCGAAAACCCGTGTGCAGGGTGCGGATACCCGGTTCTTGACCCCGTCATGGCGATGCACCGCGAATGCGCCCAGTGAGTGCGAGTGAGTGCATGAGTGCGAAAAGTAGTGCACTCACTGAAGGCCCAGCTCAGGCGGATGGTTTGCCCGAAGCGAGTGCAGTGAGTGCACTGAGTGAGTGCAGTGAGTGCACTGCCGGAACTCACGCTGAGCCGAGTGAGTGCATGAGTGCACACCCCTTAAGGGGTGCACTCGCACTCGCTTCGCGCGTTGGCCCTCGCACTCATGGAGATTTATCACCCGATGGCCGGGGCACTGCAAAGGCGGCTCGGCTAACGCAAACGACAGAAGGAGATTGACACGATGAACACGACCACCTCGGCGGCACGCTGCGCCGCGCCCAACGCCAGCGGCGGCACCTGCCTGAACTTCACCGGACAATACGGCGGGCACTGCTGGTTGCACGCCGAAACCGAAGCTCTGGTTGTGGCGGGCCTGCCGCGATGACGGTTGGGACGTATCGGAATCCGCATTCAGCGTTCACGTTCGGTGGCACCATGTCCACCAGTCGTTAGCCCGTGCCGAGTCCCGCCGCGAGGTCGACAGGCTGCGAGCCCCGGGCTACTCGAAGGACACGAGGGCCGAGCGGTGAGCCGCCACGTTGGCGGCGTGGTCGGCGGCCTGGTCCTCGACGCGCCAGCTCGACCAGAGAGGGCCAGCGCATGAGGTGGCGAGATATTGCTGGCTGGGAGGGCCTCTACCAGATGAGCGAAGGCGGCGACGTGCGGCGGCTCCGAGGTCCGGTCATCCGCCGAAATAACGTGCCGCACACCGTGGGCCGTACGCGGCAAGTCAAACCGTACTGGCGCGGCGGGTGCTGGTCGGTCACCCTGAGCCGCCCAGGCCACCGCGAATGTCGTTACATACCAAGCCTTTACCGTGCCACCTGGGGCCAACAGCTAACCGCCGGCGGGGCACCGAAACATGCCTCGACCTGCACCAATTACCAATCCCAGCAAACATAGGAGGAGGCGCCCAAAGTGAGCGAAGACGAAAGTGCAGGCGCGAACCACGCCCCGGTCATCGGCATAGGCCGACGCGCGGGGGGTTCGCGCTAGGTACCCTGCCACTGCCCAACGGGGCGCTCACACGGTTCACGCTGCGCCAGCTCGTTTGGTTTGACCGACAGCCGAGCGCGGACCGTATCACCCGAGCGTAAGTGAGCGCCAACGGGCCTCAGCGGGCGCGTCTGGTAGAATCGACACCGGAGCGCAACGCGAAAAGCCGAGCGCCACTTGGGCGAAAAGCCGTTGACGACTGCAACTCTCGACAGTCCCGGCAACCCCTGCCTGTCGAGCATGACCGACAGGAGCACGAATCCAATGGCAGCAACCAAGCGCGATATCTTCGCGGGTAACCCGAGCGCGGACAATACGCTCCCCGCCGTTACCCAAACCCCAGGCGGCGACAACAGTTTGAGCGCTCGCCAGCCCTTCACACTTCCCACTTCCGTTAAAACGGATGAGTCGAGCGTGGCCAGCGCCCAAGAACGCGCCGAGCTTCAGCAGCGGTTCGCCCAAGCCCAGAACGCGAGCGCCCGAATCGAAGCCGACAGCGGAGCCGGTGGCAAGGCAATCTGAAAATGGCAGCCCCGCAAATCGTTATCGGACCGCCGACCAGCGGCGAATACATCGGGCTGTACGCAGCCGTCGAGCGATACGGCCTGGCGTACAGCTCGTTACGCGCCTGGGTGCGCTCAGGCCGTTTGCCTGCGTATCGCACGCCGAACGGTCGCGTCTGGCTGAGACCAGAAGACTTAGAACGCACACTGTTTCGGCCAGTCGAGCCGAAAACACCAACAACAACGGAGGATTAGAGACAATGGCCAACGTCAACCCCGACAGCCCCGAGCACTGGGGCAAGCGCCGCAGTAACTTCACAATAAACGGACGGGACGCCGACGCCCCGCGCCCGTCGTACACACCGCCAGCGCCAGCGCAACCACAGCGCCCGGCAACCCGTGCCGAGCAGGCGTTCTCGGCGTTCGAGCAGGCCCGCCAGGATTACCGGGCCAGCCTCGACGCCTTGCATCGCCGCACTGACCTCACCGACGAAGGGCTGGCCGACGCGCGCGCCGAGCTGGCAAGCCAACACGCGCACAAGGTCGACGCTACCGAAGCTGACGTGATAGCCCTGCGTGACGGGGCAGCCGCCGACTACGCGGCTACGCGCGCCCGCCTTGGCACGGTCGAGCACACGCCCGAAGGCCAGTCGAAGGCTAGCCGCGACTGGCAGAGACACGAGCGCGCCATTGCTAACGCGAAGTCGCCGACCTCGAAGCTCCGCGAATTGATTGCTACAGTGCCGGATTCAGAGTTGGGCGTTCTACTGCAGGAGGGCCCCGCGTACCTCGACGCCAGCGGTCAACCCTCCGCGTGGGTCGACCAGGCCGTCGAGCAACGCAGCTCGGACCTAGCCGCAGCCCGTCAGCGGTTAGAGAAGGCGAACCGGCTAGTCGAGGTAGCCCAAGTCGACACGGCGTTGCTGCGGAAGGGATTCCAGACCGACAGCCCGCCGACGCGACCGTTGGTCGACGCGACGAAGCTCGGGTTCGACCCCGACGCCGCGTAAAGACGTGGCGCGCTGACGGTTTCGGTCCTCATCTCCACCGGAACCATCGGCACGTCAGGAAAGGCGCAAGCGCGGGTTGATTCGGCCCTGCTGCAGCGTCAGCAGTCCCGGCTCGGTCGATTTGGTCGATTGCGCCGAGTCGGGACTGCACC
>CAVVUH010000036.1:0-20888 GCA_963751315.1 uncultured Actinomycetota bacterium
GTCCGCTGATCATGCAGTTCCCGGATGGCAGCCGGTTGCAAGGCCCTCGGGCCAAGAAATGGCCGGCACTGCTGCACGACCTGCCGGCGGGGCGGCTGCGGGACGCGCTGGCTCCGATGGTTGCCCCGCGGGCATTGCTGTCGGTCGTCACCGTGCACCGTGCTGTGCGGGAGAGTCGGGTGCTCAACGCCGACGAAAAAACTGTTGCCCGTCTGGTGACCGGAAAGCGCCGATGACGGCACCAGCCAGCTGCAGGTCCAGCCGCTGCGCGGCTACGAGGTCGACGGTGGCCGGGTTGCGCGCCTGCTGGCCCGCGTGGATGGGCTCGAGGCGGCGACAACGACGCCCTATGACGACGCGCTGGCGGTTGCCAGCCGCAGTCCCGCCGACGATGAGCAGGATTTGGCGGTGCAGCTGCGGCCGGAAACGCCTGGACCGGGTGGCCGTCGCGAACATGCTCGCGCGGTTCGCATCGGTCATCGACGACAACGTGGCGGGCACGATCGCGGCGATCGACACCGAATTCCTGCACGACCTGCGGGTAGCGGTGCGGCGCAGCCGTTCGATCCTCAAGCTCGTCGGGGATGTGCTACCCGCGAATCTGGCCGAGCAATTCAGGCCGGAGTTCAAGTGGCTCGGTGATCTGACCACGCCGGTGCGCGATCTGGACGTGTACCTGCTCGAGCTCGACACCATGGCCGCCAGGCTGGCGTCGGCCGATCCACGCGACCTTGACCCGTTCCGGTCGTTCTTGGTTCGGCATCGCGGCGCCGAACGCCGCCGCCTGGTGCGCGGGCTGCGGTCGCGGCGCTTCGAGCAGATGATCAGCGACTGGCGCACCGCGCTGGAGCAGGTGGCCGCGACGGCGACGGCGGGCCGGCGGTCGCGGCGCTGGCCCGGCAGCGCATCGAACAGGCGTTTCGGAACGTGGTGCGGCGCGGCAAACGGATCGCCGCCGACTGGCCGAGCGAGCAGGTCCATGAATTGCGTAAGCGCTGCAAGGAATTGCGCTATCTGCTGGAGGTATTCCGGCCACCGTGCGACGACGCGCCGTATCGCCCGCTGATCAAAGAGCTGAAGGCGCTGCAGGACACGCTCGGCGAATTCCAGGACGGCGAAGTCCAGCGTGAAGCGGTCCGCGAATTCGCCGCGTTGATGATGGAACAGGGCGCTGCGCCGCCGGCAACCGTGCTGGCGATGGGCGAACTGGCTGCGCAGCTCGAGCACACCAGCTGAACGCACGGTCGGCGCTGGTGGGGCGGCTGCAGCCATTTCTGGCCGACGAGAATCGTGCCCGAGTCAAGGCACTGGTGCGCTAGTGAAGATCTTCGCGACCTACAACATCAAGGGCGGCGTCGGCAAGACGTCGGCCGCGGTCAACCTCGCGCATCTGGCTGCGCGCAGCGGATACAACGCACTGCTGTGGGATCTCGACCCGCAAGGCGCGGCAACGTATCTGTTCCGGGTGCGACCCAAAGTCAAGGGCGGTAGCCGAGCGCTGGTGGAAGGCACGCGGTCGCTTGACGATGCGATCAAGGCCACCGATTTCGACGGGCTTGACTTGCTGCCGGCCGATTTCAGTTACCGCAATATGGATTTGCAGCTGGACGAGATGAAGCGGCCGACCCGGCGGATTCACCAGCTGCTGAAACCGTTCGACGGCGAATACGACGTGGTCTTCCTCGACTGTCCACCGAGCATTTCGTTGTTGTCGGAAAACGTCCTGCATGCCGTCGATACGCTACTGGTGCCGATGATCCCGGCCACGCTGTCGGTGCGCACGTTCGATCAATTGTCCAGCTTCGTCAGCGATTTCGACGGTCGCCGACCGCAGGTGTGTGCGTTCTTCTCGATGGTGGATGGGCGCAAGCGGCTGCACCGAGACCTCGTCGAGCAGCTGCCGGCCGAACGACCGGGAATCTTGAGCACAGCCATTCCGGCGCTCTCGATCATCGAGCAGATGGCTGAATATCGGGCGCCGGTGACGGCGTTCGCCCCGCACAGCGTCGCAAGCAAGTGCTACGAAGCGCTTTGGCATGAGGTGAACGGAGCGATCGGATAAGACGGCCGTGCCCGGATATTTAGCCGCTGCGACGATTGTGCTACTGGTCGGCATGGTCGTGACCAGAGTCTTGCTGCTGCGCAGGGTCGGAACGCGTGCGATGCATTTCGGCGGCATCGACAAGAAAGATTTTTTCATTCCGCCGGTCGCGCTGTTGTATTTCTACACCGTCTTCGCCGCGGCGTTCGGTTGGCCGCTTGTTGGCGGCACAAGGTTTTTTCGGTCCGATGCTGTGGCCTGGGTCGGGGTCGGATTGTGTTGTGGTGGCTTACTTGTCATGCTGGCGAGCTTGATTTCGTTCGGCAGAAGTTTTCGGGTTGGCATCGACGTCGACCGTCCCGACGAGCTGGTGACCACCGGGGTGTTTGCCTGGAGCCACAACCCCATTTACGTCGCGCTGTTTCTTGTTTTGGTGGGCCAACTCTTGGTGTTTCCGAACTGGGTTCCGTTGCTCTACCTCTTCGCCGGTACCTGGCTCTTCCACCGTCAGGTACTGCGCGAGGAGGAGTTCATGCGGGGGCAGTACGGCGAAGCGTACGCGGCGTATTGCCGACGTGTCAGACGGTATGTCTGACAACGGCATTGAGGTGATCAGCGCCAGCGTCCCGGCCTCCTCAGCCGCCAGCGCAACGACGCGGTGGCCACGACGCCGAGGCCGACCAGTATCGCCATGTCAGACAGCCACCGGCCAGTCGAGTGTTTCCACGAATCATCGGATGCGGCCAGCAGGTTGACTGCGTGTACGTCGACGGTGGACGCCGAGGCGGCGAAAAACCCCACCGCGACGGCACCACCCACGAGATCTGCTCCAGACCGAACCGGCCGGCGATCGGGAACATTGCCCCGGCGAACACCACCGAAATCAGCACGATCAGCACGGCCATCAAGAGGATCTGCTCGGAGTAGCTGGCCAGCGATGACAGCGCCAGCGCGACCATTGCCGAGACGATGGTGGTGATGGCCAGGACCACGAACAGCTCGAAGACGGCTTCGAAAGTGGAACCGCCGAGCAGGGCGGCGCCGTGAGTGGGCGCGCCTTTGCCGACAACAGCGGCGGTGGTCATGATCGCGATCTGGACGATCGCGACAAGGCTGTAAACGATGATCTTGCCGACAATCAACGCCGACGCCGACAAACCGTCGGCTTGTTCGTGGCGGAAGATGCGTTGTTCGCCGAAGAGGTCGCGGATGCCCAGTGCGGTGCCCATCACGACGGCGCCGATGACGAGCACGGCAAGGATCTCGACGGCTTCGTCGGGACTGTTTCCGTAAGGGTTCGCCGGACCCAGGCCGGCATCGCCGGGCACCAGCAACGCGATCGCGCCGAACAGCACCGGCAGGATGGTCAGAAAGATGAAATGCCGCTGATCACCGACCATCAGCCAGCCCTGTCGGCGAGCAGCGATGACGATCTGGCGCCACAGCGGCGGCCGCGCTGCCAGGACAGTCGGCGCGACCGAATCCGATGGTTCTGCCGCGGGCGGAGCCTCCTGCTGGCGGGCCAGGTACGCGTCATGCGCGCCGTACGGATCCGTGCTGACCCGCGCGACGATCTCCGTCCAGTCGGTCGTGCCCAGTTCGGCGCCGATCTGTGCGGGCGGTCCGGCGAATGCCGGAGTACCAGTGCCGGTGAGCAGCACCACCTGGTCGCAGCCGTCGATGTCGGTTGGCGATGTGGTTGCCACCACGACGACTCGTCCTTCGTCGGCGAATCGTCGCAACGTCGCCGTCATCTCGCGTTCCGCTGCCTCGTCGAGTCCGGCGGTCGGCTCGTCAAGGACAAGCAATGACGGACCGGTCAGCAGTTCCATGGCCATGGATGCGCGCTTGCGCTGTTCGGCGGTCAGGTTGCCCACCTGGACGGTGCGCAGCAGGCTCAACTTCATCTCGTCGAGCGCCCAGTGCACCCTCTGACGGCGGTGATCAGCGGAAGTGCCAGGCGGCAGGCGCAATTCAGCCGCGTAGCCCAATGCTTGTTCGATGGTCAGCGCAGGATGCAGCAGGTCGTAGCGCGGCACTGCTCCGATGTTTGGCCGCACATGATCGGCGACAACGTCGTGGCCGTCGAAATGGACCGTGCCGACGCTGGGTCGCACCGTGCCGCCCAGCACGTCGACCAGAGCGGATGTGCTGGCCCCCGAGGGTCCGATGACCGCAGTAAGCGTTCCCGGCTCAGCGGTGAAGGACAGTTCCGCCAGCACCTGCTCGCCATCGACGGTAAGCCGCACCTGACGTACCTCCAGCGGACCGGCCTTGACCGCCGGTGGCGGGAGCGGGGCTTCTGCAACCTTTGCATCTGGTGCGTCAGGCAAGGGCAGCGCAGTGGTAGGCGCGGCTTCATGCGGCCGAGGTTCGGTTTCATGCGGACGGCGTTCGGGGCGCTGCGGTCGCAGCTTTTGCATCGCGCCGGTCAACGCGTCGACGAGCCCAGTCCGTTTGACTGGTGCGTCAGGCAGGGGCAGCGCAGTGGTAGGCGCGGCTTCATGCGGCCGGGGTTCGGCTTCATGCGGCCGGGGTTCGGGGCGCTGCGGTCGCAGCTTTTGCATCGCGCCGGTCAACGCGTCGACGAGCCCAGTCCGTTTGCGCAGGCCCAGAGGCCGGGCTGACACAGTCGCCGGCTGATATTGCGGCGGCGGTTGCGCGGGCGGCGGCCAGGGGACCGGGGGTGGTGGCGGTTGCGCGGGCGGCGGCCAGGGGACCGGGGGTGGTGGCGGTTGCGCGGGCGGCGGCCAGGGGACCGGGGGTCGTGGCGGTTGCGCAGGCGGCGGCCAGGGGACCGGGGGCGGCCCCGGCGGCGGGGGTTGGGGGACCGGGGGCGGCCTGTGGAAGTGCGCGGGGGACGGTGCCGGTTGGGTTGGCGGCGCCGGCGGGCCGACGCGATGAGGTGGCGGCGGTGTCGGCATGACGGGCGGGGGCGCAACCGGCGGTCGTTTCGGCTGATCCGACCGCGGTGGCGGTGCAGGGGCGGGCTGCCAACCTGGTCGGCTGGGTCCGTGAGGTGCAGCGTGGGGTGGCGGCGGCGCGGGCCGTATCGCCGGGCGCTGCGCCGCCCTCGGTGGCGGGGGTGGCGGGGGTCCGAGCTGAAATACCAGCCGGGGTCCGTGCTCTGGATCGCCGAGCGTGATCGCCCTGCCGTCATGGATGAAAACCGTGGACATTCGCACGCCGTCGACGTAGATGCCGCCTTCACCGCGATCGACGGCTATCCATTGCGTGCCGTTGTGATGCACCACCACGTGGATGGGTGAGATGGACGTGCCCGCGCCGTCGATGCGGATATCTGCGTGGCTGTCGCGGCCAATGGTCACGTCCCGGCCGACGGGAAAGGTGTATCGATTGGGTCCGAACCAGACGATCAGTGGGGAAGCGAATGCTTCCGTCGGCATAGCCACCACCTTCCGCGCCCATCTTGTTGGGTCGAGTGACGGTTGTCTATCCGCCATCATGCGCCGACAACCGCTGCAGGGACGTCGGCGGTGCCCAAGCGGCCGCGCTACCAGGCCTTACCGAGATGCGCCCGGTCGCGGGGCCGGCGCCGCATCCTCCAGAACGCGGCGCAGTACCACGACCGCATCCGCCAGCGTCTGACGGTCTGCGGACTCCAGTTTGGCAAGTTGCGGCGCGATCGCCGCGGCCCGGTCGGCCCGCACACGGTTCAGTGTGCGCATGCCCTCAGGCGTGATCCGGATGCGGACTGCTCGGGCGTCGCAAGGATCGACGGTCCGGGCGACCAGGCCGGCGTCTTCGAGCCGCCGCACTTGGGTGGTCATCGTCGGTTGTGAGCAGTGGTCCACGGAGGCCAGATCACAGATCCGCGCGTCACCGTGGGCGTCGATGGTGGACAGTAGTCGGGCCTGCGCGGCCGGTAATTGCATCTGGCTGCGCTGAGTGGCATAGCGGTTGAGTCGGGCGACCACGGCGAGCAGATCCGCGCCCAGACCGGCGCCGGCCTCCTCGGCCGCGGCCCGATCGGCGGTGGCGGATGATGTCATCCGTCTATAGTTGCATAGCTGGTCTATGTAGACCACTCAACCGGGTAATTTCGATGGAGCAAACTAGTGGGACCCACCACGCTGCGCGTCCGGGGAACAACCCGGACAACTGGCAGAATCGATGAAATGACCGCGACTCGCCCTGCGACCACGCCCGGACGGGCTGGTCCGCTGCGACCCGGCGAACTCGCCCAGTCAGCGGTCATGGCGGCACTGTGTGCGGCGACCGCGATCATCGCTGTCGTCGTCCCGTTTGCGGGCGCATTGGCGCTGCTGGGCATGGTTCCGATGGGGCTGCTGGCCTACCGCTACCGCATCCGCGTGCTGATCGCCGCAGTGGTCGCCGCCGGGGTGATCGCATTTCTGATCGCCGGTCTCGGCGGCTTGATCACCGTTGTCCACGGCGCCTATGTGGGCGGCCTCACCGGAGTCGTCAAACGCAGGCGCCTGGGCACCCGGACCGTGATCGTCGCCTCCTTCGTCGCGGGGGCAGTGCTCGGCGGGGTCTCGGTTGCCGCGTTGGCGGTGCTGGCACGGCTCCGGCACCTGATCTTCGACGCCATCACCGCCAACGTCGATGGGATTTCGGCCGTCTTGCGGGGGATCGGGCGCTTCGCGACCGACCACCCCTTCCCGCTCAGCGGGCCGATACGAGTCGGGGTTGAACTGGCCGCCGACCGTCTCAAGTGGTTCCTCGCCGAGGCGCTGCATTATTGGCCGTGGCTGCTGCTCGGCCACGGCATCGTCTCGGTCGTGGTGGTGTCCTTGATCGGCTGGTGGGCGCTGTCGCGCGTGCTGGAGCGGTTGCGCGGCATCCCCGATGTGCACAAACTGGACGCACCCGTGGAGGGTCCGCCGATTGCTCCGGTGCCAGTCCGGTTGGAGCAGGTGCGATTCCGCTACCCGGGCTCCGATCACGACGCGCTGCGGGCGGTCAGCCTGGACGTGCGGGTCGGCGAACATGTCGCTGTCACCGGCGCCAACGGATCAGGCAAAACCACACTCATGCTGATGCTGGCCGGCCGTGAGCCGACGTCGGGCACCGTCGAACGGCCCGGGGCGGTGGGGCTTGGTCGACTGGGTGGCACTGCAGTGGTCATGCAGCACCCGGAAAGCCAGGTGCTGGGGACGCGGGTGGCCGACGACGTGGTGTGGGGTCTGCCGCCCGGGACGACCACCGACGTCGGCCGGTTGCTGAGCGAGGTCGGTCTCGACGCGCACGCGGAACGCGACACCGGCAGTCTGTCGGGCGGTGAGTTGCAGCGGCTGGCGGTGGCCGCAGCGTTGGCGCGGGAGCCGGCGCTGCTGATCGCCGACGAGGTCACCAGCATGGTCGACCAGCAGGGACGGGAAGCGCTGTTGGGAGTGCTATCGAACCTGAAGCAGCGGCACCGCTCCGCGCTGGTTCACATCACGCACTACAACAATGAAGCCGATTCTGCCGACCGCACAATCAATCTCAGCGACTCCGGGGATAACACCGACATGGTGGAGACCACCGCGGCGCCGACAGCAACCGCCGCGATAGGCCACGACTCCGGCGCTCCGGTACTCGAACTCGCCGGGGTCGGGCACGAATACGGTAGCGGCACTCCGTGGGCGAAGGCCGCGCTGCGTGATGTCAGCTTCGCGGTCCACCAGGGCGACGGATTGCTCATTCACGGCGGCAACGGCTCAGGTAAGTCGACCTTGGCGTGGATCATGGCCGGGCTGACGGTCCCGACGACGGGAGCCTGTCTGCTCGACGGGCGTCCCACCCACGAGCAGGTCGGGGCGGTGGCGCTGTCGTTTCAGGCGGCGCGGCTGCAGCTGATGCGCAGCCGGGTCGACTTGGAAGTGGCGTCGGCGGCTGGTTTTTCACCCAAAGACCATGACCGCGTAGCGACGGCGCTGGCAGTCGTGGGACTGGACAACACGCTGGCGAAGCGGCGCATCGACCAGCTCAGCGGGGGTCAGATGCGGCGGCTAGTGCTGGCCGGCCTGCTGGCGCGCTCACCGCGGGCATTGATCCTGGACGAGCCGCTGGCGGGCCTGGACGCCGCTACTCAACGGGGTCTGCTGCGGCTGCTCGAGGAACTGCGTCGCGAGAAGGGTCTGACCGTGATAGTCATCTCCCACGACTTCGCCGGGTTGGAAGAGTTGTGCCCACGCACATTGGATCTCAGCGACGGTGTGCTGGAGCCGGCTGCCGCGACGGCGGGAGGTATGTCATGACCACGGCGCCGCCGGATGAACACACCACCCGCCGCCCAACCCGCCCGGTGGTGCTACTACGTCCGGTACCCGGTACATCGGCAGTCCACGAGTTGTGGGCCGGCACGAAACTTCTGGTGGTCTTTGGTATTTCGGTGCTGCTGACGTTTTATCCGGGGTGGATCACCATTGGGCTGGTCGCGGCCCTGGTGCTGACGGTGGCCCGGATCGCGCGTATTCCACGAGGCGCGCTTCCGTCAGTACCGCACTTTCTGTGGGTTTTGATTGCCTTCGGCGGGATCACCGCGGCGTTCGCCGGTGGCAGTCCAGTGGTCGAATTAGCTGGTTTGCCAATCGGATTCGGCGGGCTATTGAACTTTCTGCGCATCACCACGCTATCCATCGTGTTGCTGGGTCTGGGGGCGCTGGTGTCTTGGACCACCAATGTCGCCGAAATAGCGCCGGCGGTGGCCTCCTTGGGCCGCCCACTGCGGCTGCTACGGATCCCCGTGGACGAGTGGGCCGTCGCATTGGCGCTGGCACTGCGCGCCTTCCCGATGCTCATCGAGGAATTCCGAGTGCTTTACGCCGCGCGCCGGTTACGGCCTCGGCCGGTGGCGCTCACGCGTCGGGCTCGTCGCAAGCGTCGCGCCAGGGAATTGATCGACCTGCTCTCTGCGGCCATCACGGTGACCTTGCGACGCGCCGACGAGATGGGCGATGCCATCACGGCCCGCGGCGGCACCGGTCAGATCTCAGCCTCGCCGTCACGACCGAAACTGGCCGACTGGCTCGCGCTCTCGGTCACCGCGGCGATGTGCATCGCGGCGATCGCGCTGGAAGTGCCGTTGGGTCGATAGCCGCGAGCGCCTAGCGGCGGGCCGCGGCGTTGGCCGCTGCTTGGGCTCGCTGCAGGGTCGTCGAAACATCGCCTCGGCCCTGGAACATCTCGTCGAAATATGGTTTAAGGACCTGATTTCCGGCGGCGAAGCCGGCGCCTCCCGGCGCATCGATCCGCGGTCCGTTCAACACCGCGAAGAACGGCACAACGTCGACCTTCTTCGCTGCCCAGTAGTCGAAGTACACTGTCTGGGCCGACCGCACTGCGGGAATGGCGCTGCCATGCTGGCCCACGTATTGATTACCTTCGTTGCTGCCCATCCAAGCCAACACTTGGCGCACCGCGTCAGGGTGCGTGGACGCGGAATTACCAGCCGCAGCAATGCCGTTGGTGACGGTGACGCGACCCTTGGGGCCTAGGGGCAACATTGCCACGCCCCACCGGAAGCCGGCGTGGTCTGCCACCGCCGCCAGGTTGTAGGTGCCGGACTGGAACAGCGCCATCCTGCCGGCCAGGAACTGGTTGCGGGAGAAGTCTCCGTTGTCGTTGGTGTCCGAGGCCGGTGGCGCGACGTGGTCACCGTTGATCAGCCTGACCAGGTAGGTGAAAGCCTCGATCGTGCCGGGGTTGTCGAATGCGAAGCGATCACCGTCCTGAAAGACGCCTCCGGCCGACCCGATGTAATTCAGGTAGATGCCCTGCGCGTCGTTGGCCGCGTTGTAAGCCCACTGCCGGATACGTCCGGCGTCAAAGCCCGGCGAGGCCGCGGTGCGTCCATCGGCGTCAACCGTGAGCCGAGCCAGCAGCGGGCGCAGAGTGTCGCCGCCTTCCGGGTCCCACCGCAGCGTCGCCAACTGGGCGGGGTCGACTCCGGCGGCGGCGAGCAGATCGGCGTTGTAGTACAACGCGATCCCGGCGTCGGTCAGTTGGGGGACTGCCCACAGCGTCCCGCTGCGGGTGAATTGCTCGACCACCGACGACTCCCACGCGGACGCGGCGCCCGCCCCAAGGGTCTTCCCGATGTCCATGAGCCGGCCGCTGTCTGCGTATCCCGCGAGATAGGCGTTGGAGATCCAAAAGATGTCGTCGGCGCTACCGCCCGCGACATCGGTGCGCAGCGTGTTGAAGTAGGTGGAATACGAGACGACATGAGTGTGCACCTCGATGTCGGGATGCGCCCGGGTGAACGCCGCGAACGACTGCCGATACGCCGCGGCAACCTGCTCGTCCCACAGCCGAACGGTGACCACGGTCTTGCCACCGGGCGGTCTGGCCGAGATGTCCAACAACACTGCCGTCACGGCCAGCAGCGCGGCGATCAGTACAAAACCGAGCGCGAACAGCGTGGAAAACCGTGGCCGAAGGCTCATTTGAGTTCCTCGCGCCGAGATTGTAGTGGTGGTCGTGAATTAGCGAAAACTACAGCCATGGCGGCAATCTCGACACGGTGCTGGCTCATTTCAGCCCCGTGACGACGATTGATCGCACGATGTGTCGTTGGAAGATCACAAACAGCACCAGCAGCGGCACGATCGCCACGGTGGTGGCAGCCATCACCAGCGTCCATTGCGCGTTATACCGCGACTGCAGCGCGGCAGTCGCCACCGTCAGCACCTGCCACTTGGCGCCGCTGGTGATCACCAACGGCCACATGAAGTGGTGCCATTGCGACACGACGGTAATCAGCATCAGCGTGACCAGGATCGGTCGGCTGGATGGCAGCACCACGTGCACGATGACGTCCAGCGTGGTGGCGCCGTCCAGATAGGCCGCATTGATCAGATCATCCGGGATCGCGCGGAAATGCTGGCGCAGAAGGAAAATTGCGTACGGCGAGCCGAATACGAACGGCAACACCAACGCCCAGAACGTGTTTCGCAGTCCCAGCTGAGCCATCATCAGATACAGAGGTACCACCGTCACGGAACCCGGCACCATCAACGTCGCTATATACACCCAAAAAAGCGCGTCCCGGCCGGGAAAACGCAGCCGCGCGAACGCATAGGCCGCCAGCACCGAAAAGGTCAGCTGCCCAATGACGATCACCGCCGTCATCAACGTCGTCACCGCTAGCGCCCGACCGAAACCCGCCCCGCCCAGGTCGGCGTAGTTGGCCAGCGTCGGCGGCTGCGGCCACGCCAACGGTGTACCTGTTGCGAATTGGTGCGCCGAGGTGAATGAGGTCAGCAAGCCGAGTGCGAACGGCGCCAGGGTGATCGCCGCACCCACTACGAGGCCGGCGTAAACCAGTACCGCCGAGGGCCGTTTAGGTGAGGTCATAGCTGATCCGTCGACGGAAATAAAGATGCTGGACAACGGTGACGCCGACCAGGATGACGAACAGCACCACCGCCATCACCGCGGCCCGGCCGATCGCCGCCGCGCCGAACGCCTCGGCGTAGATGCGGTGTGCGACTAAATCGGTGTGGTGCTCCGGTCCGCCGCCGGTCAGCGCGTACACGGTGTCGAAAACCTGTGCGGCACTGATGACCCCGGTGACCAGCACGAAAAACATGGTGGGCCGCAGCATCGGCAAGGTGATGCGCAAGAACCGCTGCCAGGCGGTGGCCCCGTCGATGCGCGCCGCGGAGTGGACATCAGTCGGGATCGCCAGAATGCCGGCGAGGAAAAACAACGCAACGTAGCCGACATTGGCCCACACCACCACCGCCGACACCACCGGCAGCGCCAGGCCGGGATCGGTGAGCCATTCGACGCGATGCCCCAGCATGGTGCTGACCGCGCCGTCGGTGGGCGCCAGAATCCAGCGCCACATCACCGCGATCGCCAGCGGGACGCAGATCCACGGCAGCACGTAAACCGTGCGGAACAACCCGCTACCCGGCAGATCGCGTGCCAACAACGATGCGGCCAACAGCCCGAGCACCGTCTGCGCCGGGACCACGATCGCGACGAAAACCAGCGTCACCAATAGCGAATTGCCGAATGCCGAATCGCTGAGCACCGAGCGCCAATTCTCGCCTCCGACATACTCGATCGGTCCGAGCAGGTTCCAGCGGTGCAGGCTGAGCCACACCACCACGAAGATCGGCAGCAGCAAAAACGTGACCACCCCGAACAGGCTGGGAGCGAGCAGCGCATATCCCAGTACGGTCGATCGGCGCCCGTTGGCCATGAAGGTATTAAAGCCGGTCGTTACGGTGGTGTCGTGAGACCGAACCGGGGGATCGATCCCGACTTCCTCGACCTGCCCCGCCACGAGCTGGCTGACGCCGCGCTGTCGGCGGCTACTGCGGCTGGGGCCAGCTACGCCGACCTGCGAATTCACCGGCTCACCACCGAGGTCATCCAGCTCCGCGACGGCGAGCTGGAAACCGCGGTGCTGAGCCGCGAGCTCGGCCTGGCCGTCCGGGTGATCGTCGACGGCACCTGGGGATTCGCCTCGCACGCCGAGCTGTCGCCGACGGTCGCCGCCGACACCGCGCGCCGCGCCGTGTCAGTGGCCAGCACGCTGGCCGCGCTGAACACCGACCCTGTCGAGTTGGCCTCCGAACCGGTGTACACCGACGTTACCTGGGTCTCGAGCTATCAGATCGACCCGTTCGCCGTGACCACCGCCGACAAGATCGCCGTGCTCAACGAGTACTCCGGCAGGTTGCTGGCCGCCGACGGGGTGGATCACGTGTCGGCCGGCCTGAACGCCGTCAAGGAGCAGACCTTCTACGCCGACACCTTCGGCTCGACGATCACCCAGCAGCGAGTGCGGCTGATGCCCGTCCTGGAGGCGGTCACCATCGATGTCGGCGGCTGCGGGTTCGACTCGATGCGCACGCTGGCGCCGCCGATGGCTCGCGGCTGGGAGGTGCTGGCCGGCGACGACGTGTGGAACTGGACCGACGAGCTGGCGCAGTTGCCGTCGCAGCTGGCCGAAAAGATCAAGGCGCCCAGCGTGACACCCGGCCCGACGGACCTGGTGATCGACCCCACCAACCTGTGGCTGACCATCCACGAATCCATCGGGCACGCAACCGAATACGATCGCGCCATCGGCTATGAGGCCGCCTACGCCGGCACGTCGTTCGCCACCCCCGACAAGCTCGGCAGCTTGCGCTACGGCTCGCCGGTGATGAACGTGACCGCCGACCGGACCGTCGAATTCGGTTTGGCCAGCGTCGGTTTCGACGACGACGGGGTGGCTGCCCAGAGTTGGGATCTGGTGCGCGACGGGATCTTCGTCGGCTATCAACTGGACCGGGTCTTCGCGCCGCGACTGGGCCTGTCGCGCTCCAACGGCTGCTCGTATGCCGACTCGCCGCATCATGTTCCGATTCAGCGGATGGCCAACGTCTCGCTGCAGCCCAGCCCCGAAGACCGCAGCACCGTCGACCTGATCGCCCGCGTCGACGACGGCATCTACATCGTTGGCGACCGATCGTGGTCGATCGACATGCAGCGGTACAACTTTCAGTTCACCGGTCAGCGGTTCTACCGCATCCGCAGCGGACGCCTGGACGGGCAGGTTCGCGACGTCGCCTATCAGGCCACCACGACCGATTTCTGGAATTCGATGGAAGCCGTTGGCGGGCCATCGACCTGGCGGCTCGGTGGGGCGTACAACTGCGGCAAGGCCCAGCCCGGTCAGGTCGCCGCGGTCAGCCATGGCTGCCCGTCGGCGCTGTTCCGCGGCGTCAACGTGCTCAACGCCCGCATGGAGGCCGGCCAGTGATCAGCGCGCAGCAGGTGGTCGACATCGCCCTGGACGCCGCGGCACGGCGGGGACGTGCCGACGAGACCATCGTGCTGGTCACCGACCGGATAGCGGCGTCGCTGCGGTGGGCGAACAGCTCGATGACCACCAACGGGGTGTCAACCGCGCGCAGTACCACGGTGATTTCGATTGTCCGCCAGGGTGATACCGCGCGGGCGGGGTCGCTGACATCGTCTGAGGTCGATCCGTCGGTGATCGAGGGACTGGTTGCAGCGTCGCAGGCGGCTGCGATAGCGGCGCCAGAAGCCCGCGACGCCGCTCCGCTGCTGAACGGCAACGGCGCCCCGGCCGACTGGGATTCGCCGACGCCGGGCACCGGCCCCGAGGTGTTCGCCGACGTCACCCGGGGGCTGAGTGACGGCTTCCGTGGCAGCGACCAGTTGTACGGCTTTGCCCGGCACGCGCTGGAGACGGTGTATCTGGCGACTTCGAGGGGATTGCGGCGTCGCTACACCCAGCCCACCGGTTCGGTGGAGATTAACGCCAAACGCGACGGTGCCAGTGCATGGGTGGCGGTGGGCGCGCCCGATTTCGCCACTGTGCCAACGGATTTAATGCTGGAGCGGTTGTCGACGCGGCTCGGGTGGGCCAAGCGCAGCGTCGAGCTGCCTGAAGGCCGCTATGAGACCATCCTGCCGCCGTCGGCGGTGGCCGACATGATGGTCTACCTGGCCTGGTCGATGGCCGGTCGCGGCGCGGAGGAGGGTCGCACCGCGTTGTCTGCCCTCGACGGCGGAACGCGGGTGGGGGAGCGGCTGACCGATATGCCGCTGACGCTGTATTCCGATCCCACCGTGCCCGGTTTGGCGTGCACGCCGTTCGTGGCGACCGCCAGTTCGTCGGAGACCGTGTCGATTTTCGACAACGGGATGGAGATCGAGCGGGTGAACTGGATCCGCGACGGGGTGATCAACGCGCTGGCCTACCCGCGGGCCGCCGCCGCCGAGTTCAACGCCCCCGTCGCCGTGGCCGCCGACAACGTGGTGATGACCGGTGGCAGCGCCGACTTGGCGGACCTGGTCGCGGCGACCGAGCGCGGGCTGTTGCTGACCACGCTGTGGTACATCCGCGAGGTCGACCCCACGACGATGTTGCTGACCGGGCTGACCCGTGACGGTGTCTACCTCGTCGAGGACGGCGAGGTGACGGCGGCGGTCAACAACTTCCGGTTCAATGAGAGCCCGCTGGACCTGCTGCGACGGGCCTCCCAAGCCGGCGTCAGCGAGGCGACGCTGCCGCGGGAGTGGGGCGATTGGGTCACCCGGACGGCGATGCCGTCGCTGCGGATTCCCGACTTTCACATGTCGTCGGTGAGCCAGGCGACATAATGCGAGGGTGCGTGACGACGAGCTGACCCGGTTGGTCGCGTTGTCGCCCGGCGACGGCCGGGCCGCCGGCCTGATCCGGCGCGTCTGCGCGCAGACGCTGTCGTTGCCCTCGCTTCCGGCCGAGGTTGCGGTGACCGGCCCGGGATCGGATGCCGACGCCGTCGTAGCCGACTTTGCCGAACAGTTCAGCATCGATGTCTCGATGATCGGTGACCAGCAGCGCTCACGATTGTGGTCTGCACTGGGCGACAAAACATTTGGCGTCGTCGTGCAGATGTACATCGCAGACTTCGTTCCGCGGGTGCGGGCCGGCCTGGAAGCACTCGGGGTGGGCCAGCGGTACCTCGGATGGGCGGACGGTCGGGTCACCTGGGATCACACCACCGATCCGTCCGACGCGGTGTTCAACGGCTTTCTGCCCGCAGTCGCGCGGCTGCGCGACCTCGACGCGCTGACGTCCGAGGTGGTCCGGCTGCGCGGTGCGGCTCAACACAACTGCCGGTTGTGCAAGTCGCTGCGTGAGACGACGGCGCTGAATGCCGGCGGGTCGGAGACGCTGTACGGCGATATCGAGCGCTTCGAGGCGTCGGAGCTGCTGACCGATCGCCAGAAGGCGGCGCTGCGGTATGCCGACGCGCTGATCTGGTCGCCGGGCCATATCGACCGCGGCATCGTCGCCGTGGTGCGCGCGCAATTCTCCGACGACGAGGCCGCCGAGCTGACCTTCGACGTGATGCGCAATGCCAGCAACAAGGTCGCGGTGGCGTTGGCCGGCGATGCCCCGCGGGTCGAGAGCGGTACCGAGGAGTATCTGCTCGACGCCAACGGTCAGACAGTGTTCAGCCAACCGTAATCTGTGCAATTCCTGAGAGCGTGCGGCGATGGACGGCCCCGTGTTGCAATGCCATGACCCGTCGCGACGACTGAAAGTTGGACCATCGAAGCAATGGCAACAGCAAAGGAAGCGCAGCACGACGCTGCCGAATCTCTATTCGGGCCATCATCGCGGTGCTGGACAAGCACGAGGCCGAGCACACCTTGACACCGGAGATTCTGGAGACATTGGCTGGCTCGTATGCGGCGGCGGTTACCGGCGGCGTTCCGGACCAACCGCGCCTAGGGTCGTAGCGACAGAGTCAGTGTGGCTGGGCGGTATACCGCCCACACCCGGTCCACACCGCTCAGGTGCACCACACCGTCACCGGCAACCAGCGCGGCGCTAATCTCGACGGGGTGCAGAGCCTTCGAAGGCACGTCCCAGCGGAGTCCTCTTCGGCTTGGTCGCACCAGGGGCGGTAGCTCAGTTGGTTAGAGCCGCGGACTCATAATCCGTTGGTCGCGGGTTCGAGCCCCGCCCGCCCCACCGAGTAAGGCCTGGTCAAATGCAGTTCATGGCCGTTAGGTCGGTTAAGTAAGGCCGTTTGTCGCGGCGTCGTCGCGGCGCATGGCCGGACAGCCGGATGCCGGTGGCGAGGTGTGCGCGCTAGCTACTTCGACCTGAAAAACTCGCGGCGTGGCGAGGGGGCTGGAGGCCGCTGAGCTGGGATGATGTCCTCGAACCCTTGGTGAGAAGGATTCGAGGACATCATGTTTCGTACTGTAAACGACCAGCCGACGTTGTGGGATTCTATTCTGCCGCCCGAGCTGTTGGTGTTGTCGGCCGAGTTGGGTCGGGTGGATGCTCTGCTGGACGATGCGGTGTTCTTCGCGCCGTTCGCCGCGTACTTCGATGCCCGGATCGGCCGTCCGTCGATCCCGATGGAAACCTACCTGCGGTTGATGTTTTTGAAGTTCCGCTACCGGTTGGGCTTCGAGTCGTTGTGCCGCGAGGTGGCCGATTCGATCTCCTGGCAGCGGTTTTGCCGGATCCCGTTGGGCACCCGGGTGCCGCATCCGACCACGTTGATGAAGATCACCACCCGCTGCGGGGATGAGGCGGTCGCCGGGCTCAACGAAGCACTGCTGGCCAAGGCGGCCGCGGCCAAGCTGCTGCGCACCGACAAGGTCCGCGCCGACACCACCGTGGTGGAAGCCGATGTGGCTTATCCGACCGATTCGGGTCTGTTGGCCAAGGCGATCGGGATCATGGGTCGCACGGTGGCGCGGATCAAAGCCGCCGGTGGCGCCACCCGCACCCGGGCGCGAGACCGCAGCCGCAGTGCAGGCCGGCGGGCCCGCTCGATCGCGTCCAAGCTGCGGCTGCGCGGCCAGCAGAACCGTGATCAGGCTCAGGCTGTGGTGCGGCGCATCACCGGGGAGCTGGCCGGAATCGCCGAACAAGCGATGCGTGAGGCCACTACGGTGATCCGCAACGCTAAACGAGCGCTACCCACGGCGACCGGGCGGCGCAAAGGCCAACTGCACCAGGCGATCAACGCCCTGAACACCATCGTGAAACGCACCGAACGCGTTGTAGCCCAGGCCCGTTCCCGCCTGTGTGGGGTGATGCCCGAATCGGCCACCCGCCTGGTCAGCTTGCACGATGTCGATGCCCGCCCGATCCGCAAAGGCCGGCTAGGCAAACCGGTCGAGTTCGGCTACAAAGCCCAGATCGTGGACAACGTCGACGGGGTGATCCTCGACCACAACGTCGAGATGGGCAACCCGCCCGACGGCCCGCAGCTGGCCTCGGCCATCGAACGGATCATCCGCCGCACCGGCCACACACCGCGCGCGGTCACCGCCGACCGCGGCTACGGCGAGGCATCTGTTGAACATGACTTGCACGAGCTAGGTGTGCGCAGTGTGGCGATCCCACGCAAAAGCACACCCACCGCGGCGCGCCGCGACTTCGAACACCGGCGAGCATTCCGCGACAAGGTCAAATGGCGGACCGGATCCGAAGGACGAATCAATCACGTCAAACGCAGCTACGGCTGGAACCGTGCCGAACTGACCGGCATCACCGGCGCCCGAACCTGGTGTGCACACGGCGTCTTCGCCCACAACCTCGTCAAGATCGGCGCCCTCGCGGCATGAAAAGCCGACACGGGAAACCACCTGCGACAGCCGACCGCCGCACACCAACCCGCCCCCACGCGTCAACGCTTTTTCAGGTCGAAGTAGCTAACTCCGGCGGTACGGCTGAGAATCGTCCCCCGATCGCCACGCCGACGCAGCCACACGAAGGTCACCACGACGCTGGCGATCTACACGCATCTCTTCGATGACGATCACGCGGAGACGATGGCCGCGCTTGAGGCGATGAGTCGACCGGCTGCGCCGAATGTGGTGCCGATGCGTCGGCGCGGTTAAGGGTTAGCCAGCGAACGGCACCTACCGGGGCGCCACCGCTTACGCGCGTAGCAAACGAATTCAGGTCGCCCTGACCCCGATCCTCGCGCAGCGCTGGGGAGCCGGCGGCATCACCGTTGCGTCCATGCATCCCGGTTGGGCCGACACCCCCGGTGTGGCCACCTCACTGCCCGGTTTTCGTCGACTCACCGCGCCGCTGCTGCGCAGCCCCGAACAGGGTGCCGACACGATCATCTGGCTGAGCGCGACCGCACCGACCCCACCGACGGGGCTGTTCTGGCACGATCGCCGGCCGCGTCCCGAGCACTATCTGCCGACGACCAGCCATACCGAGCGCGACCGCGACCGCGTGTGGCGCTTTTGCGCTGACGCCATCGGGGTATCCGTGCGGTGACCGAGCTTTTCCAGCTACGGGAGGGTTGAAAATGATTCCAAGAATTGCGGCAACGGTGTCTCGCCTCGTCAAGACGGGCGCGTCAGTGGCAGCTCGCCTCGCGGAGGGCGGCGCTTCGGTGCTGGGGGTGCGTTACGGGACAGCGGAACCCCGGTTCGTCGTCGAACGAGAGACGGCCGGATTGCAGATCCGCCGATACGGTCCGCGGATCGCCGCCGAGACGACCGTCGATGCCGACAACGAAGCGGCCGCGCGTAATGCGGGATTTCGGCGCCTGGCCGGCTACATCTTCGGCGGCAACCACGAGAGCGCGAGAATCGCGATGACCGCGCCGGTCACTCAGGAGCCCAGCGATGCCCGCAGTGGTCAGAAAATCGCCATGACAGCGCCGGTGGCGCAGGCGGTCGCCGCGGACGACGCCTGGGTGATTCGGTTCTTCATGCCCGCCGACCATTCGATGGAAACGCTTCCCGCACCCAATGATCCAGCCGTCAAGCTGGTTACCGTGCCCGCCGAAACGGTCGCGGTGCTGCGTTTCACCGGCGACCGCGGACCCGAGGCAGTAGCTTCACACACCGCCGACCTGTTGCACGCATTACAGGACACCACTCTGGAACCCGACGGCCCGCCGGTCGCATGGTTCTACGACCCGCCCTGGACCATCCCGATGCTGCGCCGCAACGAGATCGCTGTGCCGGTGATGCAACGTTGAATGCAACGGAGGGATCTGACGCGATGACAAAGACGGTGCTGGTCACCGGTGCCTCCGGATTCATCGGCCGGCACCTCACCCGTGCCCTGGCTGACGCGGGTCATCACGTTCGCGCGATGACCCGCACACCCGACAACTATCGAGGAACGGGGACGGCCACCTACGGCGATGTCACCGACGTGGCGAGTCTGCACAATGCGCTGGATGGTGCCGACGTCGCCTACTATCTGGTGCATTCACTGGAATCCGGCGATTTCGAGGAACGCGACGCCGAGGCGGCCGTGAACTTCGCCGGCGCTGCCGCTGCAACCGGCATCGAACGGATCGTGTACCTGGGTGGGCTTGGTGTGGACGACGGCAAAATGTCCGCCCACCTCCGTTCGAGGCGCCAGGTGGAGTCGCTGCTCGGCAGCTCGGGGGTACCGGTCGTCGTGCTGCGCGCCGCCATCGTCATCGGCCACGGCGGGATCTCCTGGGAGATCATCCGCCAGTTGGTGGCCCATTTGCCGATGATGCTCACGCCGCGGTGGATCAACACCCGGATCCAGCCGATCGCACTGCCCGATGTGGTGCGCTACCTGGTGGGTGTGCTCGATGCCCCGCTGACCGGCAGCCAGGTGTTCGAGATCGGCGGCCCGGAAGTGCTGCGCTACGTGGACATGCTCCAATGCGCGGCTCGCATCCAGGGCAAGTCGTTACCCAACCTCAGCGTCCCGGTGCTCTCGCCCCGATTGTCCTCGCTGTGGCTCGCGCTGGTCACCGATGTGGACCTGGCAACCGCGCGCAACCTGATCGACTCGATGACCAACGAGGTCGTCGTCACCGGCCACCCGATCACGGATCTACTACCCGGCCCGACAATGGGCTACGACGACTCCGTGCGCTCGGCACTGGCCGAGCGCGCGGCCGCGCACAGCGCCCCGGCATGACATGCGGCGGGACCCGGACGTTTCTCATCCAGCACCGACAAACCCAGCAAACGTTTCGGGCCGGGTGTCTCGCGGAGTGACGGTCAAACGCCGGTCAAGACTGACTCTTGGAAGGCGTTGGTTCGAGCGATTATGGCGCTGAATAGGATCTTCGTGGAGCCGATGACGGGAATCGAACCCGCGTATTCAGCTTGGGAAGCTATTTCCGGCGCTCGGCGGCGTTAGCTGAAACCGCTGTTCGAGGCGTTTTGGGCTGTAGCAAAAGTGTTATCTATCAGCAACATTGGTACGTTCGTCGACCGTCCCAGGTCCGCCGTCGGTACGGAGTCGGTACGGCTGAAGTTCGCTGGCGTTGGCGGTACGGGCGCGGTACAGAGTGCGCGGGATGGCGCTCGGCCCACCCGCCGTTCTTAAAATCCGCACAGTGTCGGTTCGAGTCCGACTGGGGGCACG
>CAVVUH010000037.1:0-28567 GCA_963751315.1 uncultured Actinomycetota bacterium
TGCGCGCCCGAAGAGATTCGAACTCCCAACCTTCTGATCCGTAGTCAGATGCTCTATCCGTTGAGCTACGGGCGCATGTGTTCAGTTATCTAGCTGGCGGAGGCGAGAGGATTTGAACCTCCGGTCCCCGGTAAGAGGACAACTCATTAGCAGTGAGTCCCATTCGGCCGCTCTGGCACGCCTCCTTGGATTTCCTGAGGGTACCGGACTCCGCCGGGCGACCATGCGGGCCGGGCAGCGGCCCGAGGAGGAGCCTGGCCATCGGAGTTCAGCCGGGCTCCCGGAACCGCCGCGGAGCACAGCGTACACAGGCCGGACATATGCTGTCGAAGTGACCGCTCGCCTGCGCCCCGAGTTGGCCGAGCTGCCGGCCTACGTCCCGGGCAAGACGGTCCCGGGCGCGATCAAATTGGCCAGCAACGAGACCGTCTTCGGCCCGTTGCCCAGTGTGCGGGCCGCCATCGAACGCGCCATCGACGTCATAAACCGCTATCCGGACAACGACTACGCGGAACTGAAATCGGCGCTGGCCAAGCACCTGAACGCCGGGCGGGTCGGCAGTCCAGGCGGCTGGGGACCCGAACACATCGCCGTCGGCTGCGGTTCGGTGAGCCTGTGCCAACAACTCATCCAGATCAGTGCCTCGCTGGGCGACGAGGTGCTGTTCGGCTGGCGTAGCTTCGAGATCTACCCGCTGCAGGTGCGGCTCGCCGGCGCCGCCGCCGTCCAGGTTCCGCTCGCCGACGACACTTTCGACCTGACGGCGATGCTCGCCGCGGCGACCGACCGGACCCGGCTGATCTTCGTCTGCAACCCGAACAACCCCACCTCGACGGTCGTCGACCCGGACGCGTTGACCCGGTTCGTCGAGGCGGTGCCGTCGGACATCCTGATCGCGATCGACGAAGCCTACGTCGAATACATCCGCGACGGCCTGTTGCCCGACAGTCTCGGTTTGGTGCGTGATCACAGCAATGTCGTTGTGCTGCGCACGTTCTCGAAGGCTTACGGCCTGGCCGGCCTGCGGGTGGGCTACGCGGTCGGTGACCCGGAGTTGATCACCGCCCTGGACAAGGCTTATGTGCCGTTCACGGCGACCAGCGTCTCGCAAGCCGCCGCGATCGCCTCGCTGGACGCCGCTGACGAACTGCTGGACCGCACCGACGCGGTGGTCGCCGAACGCACACGGGTTAGCGAAGCTCTGCGCAGCGCCGGATTCACCGTGCCGTCGTCACAGGCGAATTTCGTCTGGCTGCCGCTCGGAACGCGCACACTGGACTTCGTGGAGCAGGCAGCCGACGCACGCATCGTGGTGCGCCCGTACGGCGCTGACGGTGTCCGGGTCACCATCGGCGCCCAGGAGGAAAACAAGGCCCTGCTGGAATTCGCTGAGGGCTGGATCGGCTCGGTGACGACGCGGGCGAAGCAGCGGCCCGGGCTGGTACCGGGCAATTGGATCGAAGGAGACCGCGATGAGTGACGCCCTGGCCCGCAAGAAGTTCAGCGAGTTCAAGGAGCGCACCGACGCCATCACCGACGCCGAGCTCGACGACTACTGGGCCAGTCTGCGGCCGGCCACCATCGACGGCATGCTCGGCGAGTGGAAGGGCGGCGAGTTCGTCACCGGCCACCGGATGAACGGTCAACTGGAGAAGGCCCGCTGGTTCGGTAAAACGTTCACCTCGCACAATGACGTGCAGCCGTTGGTGTGTCTCGACGAGAACGGGGACCGGTTCTCCAACGTCAAGATGGGTAAGGGCGAAGCCAGCCTGTGGCTGGAGGAGTTTCGCGGCGAAGTCACCGCCACGATGGTCTACGACGGCCAACCTGTCCACGATCACTTTAAGACGATCGACGACGACGCGGTGATGGGCATCATGAACGGCAAGGGCGTGCTCGATGTCCAGGACGGAGTGAGTCGGTACTTCTACTTCTATCTGGAACGCGTCTAGGCGCGCGCCACAGCCGGATCGCGGCCGGTGAAGGCGATCAGCCGGTCGAGGGCGGGCGCATCGTCGGGCACGGCGACCGGATCATCGAAGCCCACTGTCGCGCGCCCTTGTGGCGTGATGACTTTGTGGGCAAGCCCTAACACGTAATCGGCCAGCGACTCGGCGACATCGATCGAGTGTGTGGTCGCGGTCGCGTAATCCCAACCGTGGACCAGGAATTCGACCGACAGGATGCTGACGGCGAAGGTAGCGGGTATCTCGTTGGTGCCGATGGTCACCGTGTCGTCTAGGCCGCGGCGATGCCACGCGTCCAGCGCGGGCCGGGCCGCGCCGACGATCTGCCGCTCCACCGAGTCATCGCTGTCGCGCTCCGGCAGCTCCGCGCCCGCCGCGCCGCCAAGCAGGGTGATGGAGTTCATCAGATGGTCGGTCAGCTGCATCACGTCGTATTCCGAACATGGTGTGGATTTGGACAACTCGTCGCGCGAGATCGGATGCAGCACATGCTGCAGGGCGCCCAGCGCGGCTTCTGCGCTGGCCAGCTCGTCGGTAGGTGGTGAGTCGGGCCCGGGCCGCAAGTCGGAAGCCATGATGTCCACGGTACGGTCTCGACATGGGCGAGCCGTACGAATCCGTCACCGTCGAGACCAAAGACAACGTCGCACAGGTGACGTTGATCGGACCGGGCAAGGGCAACGCGATGGGACCGGCGTTCTGGTCGGAATTACCGGAGCTGTTCGCCGCTCTGGACGCTGATCCTGACGTGCGGGCCATCGTCATCACCGGGTCCGGCCGCAACTTCAGCTACGGTCTGGACCTGCCGGCGATGGGTGGGACGCTGGCCCCGGTCCTGGCTGACGGTGCGTTGGCGGGGCCCCGCACTGACTTCCACGCCGAGGTGCTGCGCATGCAGAACACGATCAGCGCGGTCGCCGATTGCCGCACCCCGACGATCGCCGCGGTGCACGGCTGGTGCATCGGCGGTGGAGTCGACTTGATCTCCGCGGTCGACATCCGTTATGCCAGCGCCGACGCGAAGTTCTCGGTCCGCGAGGTCAAGCTGGCGATAGTCGCCGATGTGGGCAGCCTGGCCCGGCTGCCGCTGATCCTTTCCGACGGACACCTGCGCGAGCTGGCACTCACCGGCAAGGACATCGACGCGGCCCGCGCGGAAAAGATCGGCTTGGTCAACGACGTCTTCGCCGACGCCGACGCTACCCTGCAAGCCGCGCACACCGCCGCCGCCGAGATCGCCGCCAACCCACCGCTGACGGTCCGCGGCATCAAGGATGTGCTTGACCAGCAACGGATTTCGGCGATATCAGCGAGTCTCCGCTATGTCGCCGCGTGGAACGCGGCGTTCCTACCGTCCAAGGATCTGTCCGAGGGGATCTCGGCAACCTTCGCCAAACGCTCGCCACACTTCACCGGCGAATAACACGATTCGGCATGCCCGGTGATTTTTGACTCCGAAGGAGCTAGGGCACGTCGTCCTCGCGCAGCAGCTTCTCGGGGTGATGGAACGTGTTGGTTCGAGGGCGACCGTGGTCCAGGTGTGGAGGTGGGATCCACTCGGTGTCGCCACGTTGGTTTTTGCGGGTGGTCCAGCCCTGTTCGGCCAGCGGGTGGTGGCCGCCGCAGCCGAACGTCAAATCGTTGACATCGGTGGTGTGGCATTGGGCGTAGGGCGTGCAGTGGTGGGCTTCGCACCAGTAGCCCGCCACGTCACAGCCGGGGTGCGAACACCCGCGGTCCTTGGCGTACAACACTATTCGCTGACCGGGCGAGGCCAGGCGCTTGGTGTGGTAGAGCGCGATCGCTTTGCCTTTGTCGAAGATGCACAAGTAGTGATGGGCGTGGGAGGCCAGCCGGATCACGTCGCTCATCGGCAGCAGGGCTCCCCCGCCGGTGATTCCCCTGCCGGCCTTGGCCTCCAGTTCGCGCAAGGTGGTGGTGACGACGATGGTGGCCGGCAGCCCATTGTGTTGACCCAGGCAACCGGAGGCCAGCAGGGCACGCCCGGCGGCGTTGAGCGCGTCGTGGTTGCGTTGAGCGCAGCTGCGGGTATCGCCGTCGATGGCGTCCTGTGAGGGCGTGCCGTCGACGACGGGCTCCTGGTCGAACGGGTTGCACATGCCGGGTGCGGCCAGTTTCGCGAAGACCGCGTCGAGGGTGGCGCGGGCCTCGGGAGTCAGATATCCCGTGATCGGGCTCATGCCGTCGATGCCTTGCTTGCCGATGGTGACACCCCGTCGGCGGGCCCGGTCGTCGTCGGTGAAGTTTCCGTCCGGGTTGAGGCAATCGGTGAGTTTGTCGGCCAGCCTGCTCAGCTGGTCGGGGCGATGCTGGCCACCCAACCCGGCAAGCTGCGCCTCGGCCTTTACCCGCGTTTCCAGGTCCACGAAGTCGGGCAGCCGGTGGACGAAGCCGCGGATCACCGCCACGTGGGCGGAACCAATGCGTCCGTCCCGCTGTGCTGCGGCCGTGGCGGTCAGCAGCGGCGGCAAAGGTTCGCCGGTGATCGCCTTCCGGTCGCCCAGCTCGGCGGCCTCGCCAATGCGACGCGAGGCTTCCGCGCGGGTGATGCGCAGCCGGTCGGCCAGCGCAGACGGTAACTTACCGCCCAATTCCGTCGCGTCGGCTTGCCCGCTGATCTGGTTGATCAGCGGGTGCTCGAGTGCCGGCAGGCGGCGCCGAAACACCTCGCAGCGCGCCAACATGACCAGCCGCTCGGGTGTGGTCAGCGCGTCGAAGGACAACTCCAAGGCGCGATCCAGGTCGGCCTCGAGTGCGTCGAAGGCCTCGACGATCTCCTCGCGACTACTCGAATACATGTTCGAATTCTATCGATAGTCGCAGACTCAGGCAGATCCAAAATCCCCACCTGTGGATAGATGTCGAACTGTGGATAACTCATCGGACGCAGCCACACGTACCCTCGCGGGTGGGTTTCGACCGAGTCCACTCAGAAGGGGCATGCATGACCGGCCAGGTTGACTTGCAGGGCAGGATCCACGTCCCGGCCGACCTGGACGCCGTCACGGCGGTCGGCGATGAAGACCACTCCGGGATCGACCCCGCAGCCGTCGACCGGATCTGGCAGGCCGCCCGCCACTGGTATGCGGCGGGGATGCACCCGGCGATCCAGCTGTGCCTGCGGCACAACGGCAAGGTGGTGCTCAACCGCGCGATCGGACACGGCTGGGGCAACGCCCCCACCGACCCGCCGGACGCCGAGAAGATCCCGGTCAAGACCGATACGCCGTTTTGCGTGTACTCGTCGGCCAAAGCGATCAGCGCGACCGTCGTGCACATGCTCGTCGAACGCGGGCACTTCTCGCTTGACGATCGCGTCTGCGAGTACTTGCCCACCTACACCAGCCACGGCAAACACCGCACCACGATCCGGCACGTGATGACCCACAGCGCGGGCGTCCCGTTCCCGACCGGACCCCGGCCGGACCTCAAACGGGCGGACGACCACGAGTACGCGCAGGAACAGCTCGGCAAGCTGCGGCCGCTGTACCGGCCCGGCCTGGTGCACATCTACCACGCGCTCACGTGGGGCCCGCTGATGCGCGAGATCGTTTACGCCGCCACCGGCAAGGATATCCGCGAGATCCTGGCCACCGAAATCCTCGATCCGCTGGGCTTCCGCTGGACCAATTTCGGTGTCGCAGAGGCGGATATCTCGACCGTCGCGCCAAGCCACGCCACCGGTAAGCAGTTGCCGGCCCCGATCGCGGCTGCGTTTCGCAAGGCGATCGGGGGAACGCTGTACCAGACCATCCCGCTCACCAACACACCGATGTTTCTCACCACCGTCGTCCCGTCGTCGAACACCGTCTCGACCGCCGATGAGATGTCACGTTTTGCCGAAATATGGCGCCGCGGTGGTGAACTCGACGGTGTGCAGGTCATGCGGCCGGAAACACTGCGCGGCGCGGTGCGCCAAAGTCGCCGTCTCCGACCGGATGTCGCGACCGGACTCGTTCCTGCCCGCTGGGGCACGGGCTTCCAGCTGGGCACCGACCGATTCGGCCCGTTCGGCCGCGACGCGCCGGCAGCGTTCGGTCACCTGGGGCTAGTCAACATCGCGATCTGGGCCGACCCCGAGCGCCAGCTGGCCGCGGGTGTGGTGAGCAGCGGCAAGCCGGGCAGAGATCCAGAACTCAAGCGTTACACGGCCCTCATGGACCGCATCGCAGCCGAGATTCCACGGATGCCGACCGCCGCTCTCGGCGCTCGCGCCCCAGCTCCCAGGCGCCACTGACGAAGAACTCCATCGGGCGCTTGACCACCCAGTGGGACCCCTCTTCACGACCCCAGCGATCCACACGAAGCCTGGCTCCATTCAGATCAGCCCAGCAGACGAACGTTGCACCCTAGGCGAACTCACGATCCGGCAAGACTCAAATAGACGGTGGCCCGAGTTGAGCGGCGAACTCTTCACCATTCGCCCGATCGACTCCACGGAGCACAAATGAGGACGAAATAGGTTGTACTCAGGATGTCTGAAGCCGGTGGCTCGCAGCGGTGTAGCCCTTCTTGACGCCGTCAAGACCTGAGAACGAATCCGCAGGTAACGGGAGGTACTGAACCGGACTGAAACGGAGCGAACCTACAGGTCAGAAGGCATATTGCCTGGTAGAGAGGCGGGTTCGATTCCCGGCAGCTCCACAACACAAGGGCCGCTGAAACGCGGGCGAACGAACCGGGATAGCGCAACTGGCGTTAAGGCTCGTGCGAGCGGTGCATCCTCGATCCGACGAGGATAAGTTGAGGGCAGCAGAGGGTACCCTCCGATGCAATGGCGGAGACGCGATGAGTGCGGGTCTTTTCGGACTCCTCGACGACGTCGCGGTTCTCGCACGACTGGCCGCCGCCACCGGCCGCACGACCGCCAAGGCCGCCGGAGTGGTCATTGATGACACCGCGGTGACACCGCAATACGTCCACGGGATCGCTGCCGAGCGCGAGTTGCCCATCATCAAACGCATCGCGATCGGATCCCTGCGCAACAAGCTGCTGTTGATCCTGCCCGCCGCGATGCTCCTCAGTCAGTTCGCGCCGTGGCTGGTGACCCCGATCCTGATGCTCGGCGCCATATACCTGTGCTACGAAGGCGCCGACAAGGTGTGGGGCACTATCCGCGGTCATGACGCCGACGCCGCGCCGGTCGCCGAGCATGACGTGGTGACCGGGGCGATCCGGACCGACTTGATCCTGTCCGCCGAGATCATGGTGATCGCCCTCAACGAGGTGGCCGACCAGGCGTTCGTGCCGCGGCTCATCATCCTCATCGTCGTTGCCCTGGCCCTCACCGCTGTGGTGTACGGCGTGGTCGCCGTCGTCGTCAAGATGGACGACGTCGGGCTGCACCTCACTCAGACCGCATCCCGAATCGGGCAGAAGATCGGCCGGGGCCTGGTCGCCGGGATGCCCAAACTGCTCTCAGCGCTCTCAGCGGTCGGGACGGTGGCGATGCTCTGGGTGGGCGGCCACATCCTGCTAGCGGGCAGCGACCACCTCGGCTGGCACACTCCGTACGGCTTGGTTCACCACGTCGAGGATCAGGTTCACCACGGTGTCGAGTCCGCCGGCGGCGTGCTGGCCTGGTTGGTCAACACCGGAGCGTCCGCGGTGATTGGATTGGTCGTCGGAGCCGTAGGCGTCGCACTCATGCACCTGCTGTCGTTCGGTCGGCGAGGTCGCTCCTCCCCGCAGACGTCAGCACCCGCCGGACTCGTCATTTAGACCCATGGCAGCGCGATACCAACGAGAACATCAACCGGCTGCTGCGCCAATACCTGCACAAGAACGCCGACCTGTCCACGTTCACCCAGGACGAGCTCACCGTCATCGCCGCCAAACTCAACCATCGCCCGCGTCGCATCGAACGTGGTCAACGCCCAGTGCCCGGCACCGCTCGGAAAGCCGGCGAATTCCGGGACTTCGAAGAAGCTGATCGGCGACTCGCGCCGCAGCGTCGCGAACGCGCCGCCGCGCAGGTCGTCGTCCCATTCCCAGAATTCCATTGTGTCGAGATCGATCTCCGCGAGCGGTACTCGTGGTGGTGGCGTGCCGTTCTTGGGCCCTGCGATACCAGTCGCGCTAGCAGTTGCCCCCATATTTGACCTCTTCGTCAGCCTGAGTATGGCACCGGCTGCCGGACGAGGGGGTCAGGTTTCGAGTAGCTGACCTGTGGTCTCAGGGCGTGGTGTGCACGATCAGCACGTCGGTCTTGGACCGGCGCGCAACGTTGGCCGGCACCGACAGCCCCTGCGGACAGCCGGGCGGGCCGTGCCCACATTTTGCCCACAACTGCCCACAAATTTGGGTGATCCAGTGTGAACGACAGTGATGTCTTTCCACAGGCAGAGCTGTTTTCGGTCCTTTGAACTGGCGGTGGCGGAGGTGTGTGAGTTCACGACATAGGTGACAGATGAGTCGCGTCATGGGTGACACCTGTGTCGATGGCAGATGAGTCGCGTCATAGGTGACAGTCCTTGTGGATGTCCAAAGCGCGTGTGGTCGTCCTGGAAGTCGTGAGTGGTCATCTGTCGGTGACCGCGGCAGCCCGGGTTTATGGGTTGTCCCGGCAACATATTTATCGGCTGGTCAACCGCTACCAGCAAGGCGGGCTGGAGGCGGTGGATCCGCGGTCTCGACGCCCGGCCAGCAACCCTCGCGCCGTGGCCGACGAGGTGATCGCCGCGATCGTGCTCCTGCGAGAAAAACTCACCACCGAAGGTCTTGATGCCGGTCCGCTGACCCTGCAGTGGCATTTGACCCACCGGGGCTTGGCGGCGCCGTCGACCTCGACCACCCGGCGCATCCTGCACCACCATGGCTTGATCACCCCGGCGCCGCGTAAACGACCCAAAAGCTCCTATCACCGCTTTGCCGCCGAGCAACCCAACGAATGCTGGCAATCAGACTTCACCCACTGGACACTGGCCGATGGCAGCGGCGTGGAAATTCTGAACTGGCTCGACGACCACTCCCGATTCCTGCTGGCGGCCACTGCCTATCGGCGCGTGGCCGGCCCCGACATCGTGGCCAGCTTCACCACCACTGCCGCACACCACGGCCTGCCGGCATCCACCCTCACCGATAACGGCTCGGTCTACACCTCACGATTCACCCACGGCCACAACGACTTCGAACGTCTGCTGGCCAGCCTGGGCATCACCCAGAAAAACGGCCACCCCGGACACCCCCAAACCCAAGGAAAAATCGAACGCTTCCACCAAACCCTCAAACGCTGGCTGACACCTCGACCCCGCCCCGCCACTATCACCGCCATGCAAACCCTGCTGGACGACTTCACCGTCGTCTACAACACCCAGCGCACCCACCGCGCCCTGCCGCCGGGCACCACCCCCGCACAGGCCTACAGCGCTCGTCTTAAAGCCAGCCCGCCGCACACCGCGAATGGACACTTCCGCATCCGCCACGACACCGTCGACCAATTCGGCAAACTCACCCTGCGCCACGGCAGCCGCCTACACCACCTCGGCATCGGCCGCACCCACGCCGCCACCCCGGTCCTGATCCTGGTGACCGCCACCACCGTCACCGTCATCAGCAAAACCCACCACCACATCCTCAGCAGCCACCACATCGACCCCGACCGCAACTACTGGCGCAACCAAAACAAAAACCCCGGCCGATGGCCAGGGAATCTGTAACCCATGACGCGACTCATCTGTCACCTATGACTCGACTCATCACACTGGCGGTGGCGGAGGGATTTGAACCCCCGGACGGTTTTAGCCGTCTCTCGCTTTCAAGGCGAGTGCATTAGACCGCTCTGCCACGCCACCGCCGACAAGGGTAACGGTGTCAGGCCCCGCCGGCCTGTCCGCCGGCCTTGGAAGCCCGGTCGGAGGGTTTCAGCGCGGCGCTGATCCGTCGGCAGTTCTCCCCCATCGCGGCGATCTGAGAACGCGACAACTGGCCGAGAAAATAGGTGCGCACACCTTGGGCGTAGGTGACCATCGCCTGCCTCGCCGCTTCCCGGCCGTCCTCGGTGATGGCGGCAACCACCCCGCGCCGGTCATCCCGGCTGGCCTCTCGGCGCACCAGCCCTTGTCCCTCCAGTCGACGGATCTGGCGGGTCAGGCGGCTGGGCAGCGACGGCAGCGCGTCGGCCAGGTCGCCCATCCGGACACAGCCGGCGGGTGAGTTATCCAAGATGTCGAGCACCCGGACGTCGAACAGCGACAGCTGGTGCGCATCGGTGAGTCGGCGGTTGAGCATCGCATACACACGCAGGGTGGAGTCCAAGAAGTTCTGCCACGACTTCTGCTCAGCGATATCCAGCCCGGGCATCTCACTGGCTGTCCGGCCGTCAATCAGGGTGGCCATTACGTCATGCTATGCGACACATCGCCTTTGGAACAGTCGGTATCTGCAGGTAGTAGCGTGTCGAGTATGCACGCGATCGTCGCCGAATCCGCCGATGAACTCGTTTGGCAGGAAGTCCCCGATGTCGTGCCGGACCGCGGCGAAGTGCTCGTCAAGGTCGGCGCCGCGGGCGTCAACCGCGCCGATCTCCTGCAGGCCGCCGGCTACTATCCGCCGCCACCGGGCGCCAGCGAGCTGCTCGGCATGGAGGTCTCCGGCGTTGTCGCTGAGGTGGGCGACGACGTCAGTGAATGGTCGCCCGGGCAAGAAGTGTGTGCTTTGCTGGCGGGCGGCGGCTACGCCGAATACGTCGCTGTTCCCGCCGGTCAGCTTCTGCCGATTCCCGGCGGCGTCGACCCGCGAGACGCCGCCGGCCTACCGGAAGTTGCGTGCACGGTCTGGTCGAATCTGGCGCTGACGGCTCACCTGCGCCAGGGCCAGCTGCTCCTGATCCACGGCGGCTCGAGCGGGGTGGGGACGCACGGCATCCAGGTCGCGGGCGCATTGGGTGCTCGGGTGGCGGTCACCGCAGGATCCGCGCCCAAGCTGGAACTATGCCGCGAATTGGGTGCCGAAATCACCATCGCCTACCACGATGAGGACTTCGTCGCGCGAGTACATGAGGCAACCGGCGGCGCGGGTGCCGACGTGATCCTGGACATCATGGGCGCCGCGTATTTGGACCGCAACCTCGATGCGCTGGCCAGCGACGGGCAGCTGATCGTGATCGGGATGCAGGGCGGAGTCAAAGGCGAACTCAACCTCGGCAAACTGGTCAGCAAACGGGCACGGGTGATCGGGACCGCGCTGCGGGGCCGACCGGTGACCGGTCCTAACGGCAAGAGCGCCATCGTCGAGGCGGTGACGACCTCGGTCTGGCCGATGATTGCTGACGGACGGGTCCGGCCGGTCATTGGGGCGCATATCCCGATCCAGCAGGCCGCTGAGGCTCATCGCCTGTTGTCCTCGGGACAGGTGACCGGAAAGGTCGTCCTGACCGTGTAGGGCGAGCAGACGCAAAAGCCACCCGACACGCCGTCTTGAGTTCTGGGGGTGATTGCAACGGTCATCTGATTGGAGGCTGTTGTGGATCTGAAGGCCTATCCCTTAGTTGTTCGTCAGTTCTGGGGCCACATTCGTGACGGGATGGCGCCTGGAGAGGCTGGAGTGGCCGTCGGCGTGTCGATGGCCACGGGTTGGAAGTGGTTTGCTCACGCTGGTGGGGTGAGGCCGAAATTTCCTGGCGAGGGCCCGCGGAAGCGGCCGAGGATGACGTTGGACGAGCGCGTTGAGATCGAGGTTGGTGTCAAGACCCAGGAGTCCATTCGTTCCATTGCGCGCCGGCTTGGTCGTGCACCGTCGACGATCATGCGCGAGATCAACGGAAAAGCGTTCTGCTATGGGCGGTATCGCGCACGTCACCGATTCGCAGCCCAGTGGCATGGCGGCTGGGATCCCAAACCACGCTATCGCGCCACCGGTGCGCAGGCGCGCACGCAGGAGCGGGCCCGGCGGCCCAAGGCGGGCAAGCTGGCGGTCAATGAGCGGCTGCATGACGAGGTGCAGACTCGGCTTAAGGACAACCACAGCCCTGAGCAGATCGCCCGGCGGTTGATGATGGATTTTCCCGACGATGTGGAGATGCGGGTGTCTCACGAGACGATTTACCGGTCGATCTATGTGCAGGGCCGCGGCAGTCTGCGCCGTGAGCTGCATACCTGCCTGCGCACCGGGCGCGCATTGCGCAAGCCGCAGCGCCGAGCCGAGCAGCGTCGCGGCCGCATCCCCGACATGGTCAATATCAGTGAGCGCCCACCAGAGGTGGCTGATCGCGCGGTGCCTGGGCATTGGGAGGGCGACTTAATCCTGGGGGCCGAAGCAAAGTCGGCGATCGGTACCCTCGTCGAGCGCGCCAGCCGGTTTGTGATGCTGCTGCATCTGCCCGACGACCACGGAGCATTGGCCGTGCAGCAGGCCATCGTCGCCAAAATGGCGCAGCTGCCGGCGGTCCTGCGTAGAACCCTGACGTGGGATCAAGGCAGCGAGATGACCAACCACATCGCCGTCGCCGAAGCCACGCAGCTAGACATCTACTTTTGTGATCCGCACTCCCCGTGGCAACAACTCCCCGTGGCAACGCGGGAGCAACGAAAACACCAACGGGCTACTGCGCCAATACTTTGCTAAAGGGACAGACCTGTCGATCTTCCCGGCCGACTACCTCGATTACGTAGCACTGCAACTCAACCGCCGACCACGCAAAACCCTGCACTGGAAAACACCGGCAGAAGCCCTCGACGAACTACTCTCAGATCCGTCCAAACCACCCGCTGTTGCATCCACCGCATGAAACCGCCTCGGCGTGTCGGGGGCTTTTGCGTCTGCTCGCCAGTGCTAGCCCAGTGACGCCAGGGCACGCACCAGCTGGTCAACCTCGGCCATCGTCGAGTAATGCGCCAGGCCGATGGTGACCGCGCCGCCGACGTCGTTGACACCTATCACGTCCAGCACTCGCGAGCTGGCGTTGGAGATCGCCAGAATGCCGTTGTCCGCCAACCGTTGCACCACCCGCTCGGCAGGCACCTCGTGGACCGCGAAACTGACCACGGGTATCCGCGCCTCGGGCCGGGCGATCACCACCACCAGCGGCAGCGAACGCAGGGAGCTCATCAGGTAATCGAATATCCCGTCCATGTAGGACATCGCCGATTGCATTGAGGTAGAAAGTCTTTCGCGTCGCGTTCCGCGCGCTGACTCATCCAGTGAGGCAAGGTATTCGATGCTGGCGACAAAGCCGGCCAGCAGGCCGAATTGGTGCACGCCAACCTCGAGGCGTGCGGGGCCGGTGGCGTACGGGTTCGTCGACACCGAGGCGAAGGTGTTGATCATCGCCGGGTCACGAAACACCAACGCTCCGATGGGCGGACCGCCCCACCCGACGGCGTTCACAGCCACCACGTCGGCGTCGATTTCGTCGATGTCGACGAGACGATACGGCGCGGCGGCGGAATGGTCGACGATGACCAAACCACCGACGTCATGGATCAGCTTGGTCACCGGGCGCAGATCGGTGATACTGCCCAGCGTCCCCGACGCTGACGTCACAGCGACCAGACGCGTCGGGTGGCTGATCAGCCCCTCCCATTGCCACGTCGGCAGCTCACCGGTCTCGATGTCGACCTCGGCCCATTTCACCTTGGCGCCGAACCGGTTTGCTGCGCGTAGCCACGGCGCGATGTTGGCTTCGTCGTCAAGCCGGGTGACGACCATCTCGTAGCCCAGGCCGGCACGGGTAGACGACGCGTCGGCTAACGACGACAGCAAAACAGCGCGATCGGCGCCCAGTACCACGCCGCGCGGGTCGGCGTTGACCAAGTCTGCGACCGCCTGGCGGGCCGCCTCCAGCACGGCGGCGCTGCGCTTAGCCGCCGGATGCGGACCGGCGGTGCTGGGAAACGATCCGCGGAATGCGGTCGACACGGTGGTCGCCACCGAGTCGGGAATGAGCATCCCGGACGGCGCGTCGAAGTGCACCCAACCGTCCCCGAGTGACGGGTGTAATCCCCGCACCCGGGCGACGTCGTATGCCATGCCAGCCACCTTAGAGTTCCGCAGATTCAGCTAAACCATGACGGTAGCGGGCGCCCAGATGCGTGCCCGCCGTCCCGAGCCAGGTCGCCCGGCCAGCCATACTAGTCCAGTGGGGCTGTGGATCGGAACGCTGATCGCATTGTTTTTGCTGATCGCGCCGGGGGCAATCGTCGCACGAATCACCCAGCTAACTTGGCCGGTCGCCATCACAGTTGGCCCGGCGCTGACCTACGGCGTGGTGGCTCTGGCGATAATTCCCTATGGCGCACTCGGAATCCCTTGGAACGGTTGGACAGCGCTCATCGCGCTGGCCGCGGTGTGCCTGGTGATGACGAGTTCGCAGCCGCTGCTCGCCCGCTACCGCGACGGCCAAGCCGAAACCCGAGGGATCGCCGGCTGGCCGGCGCTGACGGTAGCGGCCGGTGTGCTGCTCGGTGCGTTACTGATCATGTGGGCGGCCTATCGCGGGCTCACGCATTGGCAGTCCATTCCCAGTACCTGGGACGCGGTCTGGCATGCCAACGAGGTGCGCTTCATCCTCGACACCGGCCAGGCGTCGTCCACCCACATGGGCGAGCTGCGCAACGTCGAGACCCACCAACCGCTCTACTACCCGTCGGTGTTTCACGCCCTCACCGCGGTGTTCTGTCAGCTCACCGGGGCGGCGCCGACCACCGGCTACACCTTGAGTTCGGTGGCGGCCTCAGTCTGGCTGTTCCCGTCCAGCGCGGCCATGCTCACCTGGTTTCTGCTCAGGCCCATCACCCCGTCCGAATTGTCGGCCTCGTCGGCATCCTCGGGCGAGTGGCGCGCCGCCGGGGCGGCGGCCACATCGGCCACGATGTCAGCGTCGTTCACGTCGGTGCCCTACGTCGAGTTCGGCGTCGCCGCGATGCCCAACCTGGCGGCCTACGGGGTCGCGATCCCGACGTTCTTCTTGATCACTTCGACGCTGCGGCATCGCGACCGCATCCCGGCGGCCGTGCTGGCGCTCGTCGGCATCCTGTCGGTACACCTCACCGGCGGGTTCGTCGTCATCTTGTTCCTGTTGGCCTGGTGGCTTTTCGACGCGCGGCGGCATCCGGTACGTGGTCGGCTGGCCGACGTCCTGATCCTGGCCGTGGTGGCCGTGCCGACGGCGTTGATATTGGCGCCGCAGTTCATCGGGGTGGCCCACCAGGCTGACATCATCGCCGGGCACGCGTTCCCCAGCTTCAAGAGCGTCAAGCAGGGCGTCATCGATGCACTGCTCCTGCACACCCGACACCTCAACGACTTCCCGACCCAATACGGCCTGATCGTGCTGAGCGCTATCGGCATGGTAATCCTGCTGTACAAGCGGATCTGGTGGCCGCCGGTGCTCTGGCTGGTGCTAACCGTGGCGACCATCTACTCAGGGGCGCCGTTTCACAACCCGCTCGGCGCCGCGATCGAAGAATTCAGCCAGTTCTTCTACAACGATCCGCGACGGCTCGCTGCCGCGGTCACGATGCTCGTCACGCCGATGGCAGGGATCGCGGTGTTCGCAATGGTTCTGGCAGTGGTGGCCTTGCTCAAAAGATCAGCGCAACGGCCCACCAAGCGGTTCGCCCGACTGCCCCCAGCTGTGTGGGTTTCGGCCACGGTGGTCCTCCTGGTGCTCACCACCGTGCTCAGTGCCCGCCACTATCTCTACCGGCACCTGGTGCTGTTCGGCGACAAATACGACTCGGTGATCATCAACCAGAAAGACCTCGACGCGATGGCCTACCTGGCGACCCTGCCGGGAGCCCGGCACACCCTGATCGGCGACTCGAACGTCGACGGCACGGCGTGGATGTATGCGGTGGCCGACCTGCACCCGCTGTGGACCCACTACGACTTCCCGCAGCAAATCGGCCCGGGCTATTACCGATACATTTTCTGGGCCTTCGCCGATGTCGACACCGATCCGCGGGTAGCCGAGGCGGTGCGGGCGCTCAACATTCGCTACATCCTGACCAGCGTCCCGACGGTTCGGGGGTTCAAGGTGCCCGACGGACTAGTGTCAATAGACCGATCGAAGTCGTGGGCGAAGATCTACGACAACGGTGGGGCCTGGATCTACGAATGGCGTGGCGCCCCGACACCCAAAACATGAACAGATGCCAGCGACAAGGAGAGTGACTGCATTGAGTAACGGCAACGACGACGACATCGAAATCATCGGTGGCCTTGACCCGCGGCTGATGGCGGCCGCGAAGGATGACGACTCCGATGACCGGTCGCTGACCGACCTCGTCGAGCAGCCGGCCAAGGTGATGCGGATCGGCACCATGATCAAACAGTTGCTCGAGGAGGTACGGGCGGCCCCGCTCGACGACGCCACCCGCAACCGGTTGCGCGAGATCCACGCCACCAGCATCCGCGAACTCGAAGAAGGGCTGGCGCCGGAACTGCGTGACGAACTCGACCGTCTCACCCTGCCGTTCACTGAGGGCACCGTTCCGTCTGATGCCGAGTTGCGGATCGCGCAGGCTCAGCTGGTCGGCTGGCTAGAGGGGCTGTTCCACGGGATCCAGACCGCGCTGTTCGCCCAGCAGATGGCCGCGCGTGCGCAGCTGGAGCAGATGCGACAGGGCGCGCTGCCCCCGGGTATCGGCAGGTCCGGTGGGCCCGGGGGTTCGGGCACCGGGCAATACCTCTAGGCGACAACAGGTGACGAGCCCCCAACGTCCGCACATCGAGACGCACAACGCGTGGGTGGAGTTTCCCATCTTCGACGCCAAATCGCGCTCGCTGAAGAAGACCTTCCTCGGTGGCACGATTGGGCGCAACGCCTCCAACGTGGTGGTCATCGAGGCGTTGCGGGACATCACGATGTCGTTGGACCTAGGCGACCGGGTCGGGCTGGTGGGCCACAACGGCGCAGGGAAATCGACACTGCTGCGCCTACTTTCGGGCATCTACGAGCCGACCCGCGGCTCGGCCACGGTGACCGGCCGGGTGGCACCGGTATTCGACCTGGGCGTCGGCATGGACCCCGAGATCTCGGGCTACGAGAACATCATCATCCGCGGCCTGTTTCTCGGGCAGACGCGGCGGCAGATGCTGGCCAAGGTCGACGAGATCGCCGAGTTCACCGAGCTGGGTGACTACCTGTCGATGCCGCTGCGCACCTATTCCACCGGTATGCGAGTGCGGCTGGCGATGGGAGTGGTCACCAGCATCGACCCGGAGATCCTGCTGCTCGACGAAGGCATCGGCGCCGTCGACGCCGACTTCCTCAAGAAGGCCCAGACCCGGCTGCAACGCCTGGTCGAGCGCTCGGGAATCCTGGTGTTCGCCAGCCATTCCAACGAATTCCTGGCCCGGCTGTGCAAGACCGCGATGTGGATCGACCACGGCGTCATCAAGCTCACCGGCGGCATCGAGGACGTCGTGCGCGCCTACGAGGGCGAAGACGCCGCGCGCCATGTGCGTGACGTGCTTGCCGAGACCGCGCCCGACCAGCTCGCGCGTAAAGCCCCCGCGGATGGCTGACATGGTGTGCGCCGTGGTGGTGACCCACCGACGCCCCGACGAACTGGCCAAGTCGCTGGATGTGTTGAGCACCCAAAGTCGGCTGCCCGACCTGCTCATCGTCGTCGACAACGATGATGACGACCGGGTTCGCGATCTGGTGGGCGGTCAGCCCATCCCCACGACGTATCTGCCGTCACGCCGAAACCTCGGTGGCGCAGGTGGTTTCGCGCTCGGGATCCTTCACGCGCTGGCCGCCGACGCCGATTGGGTATGGCTGGCCGACGACGACGGCCACCCGCAAGACACCGAAGTACTGGCGACCCTGCTGGCGTGCGCCGAAACCCATCGGCTAGCCGAGGTGTCACCGATGGTGTGCAACGCCGATGACCCGCAGCGCCTGGCGTTTCCGTTGCGACGCGGCCTGGTCTGGCGCAGGCGGGTCAGCGAGTTGCGGACCGCCGAGGATCAGGAACTGCTGCCGGGTATCGCATCGCTGTTCAACGGTGCACTGTTTGCAGCGTCGACGTTCGAGTCGATCGGTGTCCCCGATCTACGGCTGTTCGTCCGCGGCGACGAGGTGGAGATGCACCGCCGGCTGGTCCGGTCCGGCCTGCCGTTCGGAACCTGCTTGAACACCGTTTATCTGCACCCATGTGGGTCGGCCGAGTTCAAGCCGATTCTTGCGGGCCGAATGCACACCCAGTATCCCGACGATCCCACCAAGCGGTACTACACCTATCGCAATCGCGGCTACCTGATGTCGCAGCCGGGTCTGCGCAAGCTCCTGGTTCAGGAATGGTTGCGGTTCGGCTGGTTCTTCCTGGTGTCTCGCCGCGACCCGAAGGGTCTGCTGGAGTGGCTGCGGCTACGCCGGTTGGGGCGTCGGGAGAAGTTCGGAAGGCCTGAAGGCTTATGACACACGCCGACGACGATGCAGAGCCAAGCGATGAGGTGGGGGTACCACCCGCTTGCGGGGGAGAGCGGCGCCAATGACGCACGCCGGCGACGATGCAGAGCCAAGCGATGAGGAGGAGCGGCGCCAATGACGATCGTCGACGCTGCCGCGCAGTCCAAAACGATGACCCGGGCCTGGGGCGATCTGGTCGACGGGTATCGCCGCCGCGAGTTGTGGCTGCACCTGGGATGGCAGGACATCAAGCAGCGGTACCGCCGCTCGGTGTTGGGCCCGTTCTGGATCACCATCGCCACCGGCACCACGGCCGTCGCGATGGGCGGCCTGTACTCCAAGCTGTTCCACCTCCAGCTGTCGGTGCACCTGCCCTACGTCACGCTCGGCCTGATCATCTGGAATCTCATCAACGCCTCCATCCTGGAGGGCGCCGAGGTGTTCGTCGCCAACGAGGGATTGATCAAACAACTGCCGACGCCGCTGAGCGTGCATGTCTATCGGCTGGTCTGGCGGCAGATGATCCTGTTCGCGCACAACATCGTCATCTACGCCGTGATCGCGATCATCTACCCGAAGCCGTGGTCGTGGGCCGACCTCTCGGTGATCCCGGCGTTGGGGCTGATTGTGCTCAACTGCGTGTGGGTGTCGCTGTGTTTCGGCATCCTGGCGACGCGCTTCCGCGACATCGGCCCGCTGCTGTTCTCCATCGTGCAGTTGCTGTTTTTCATGACGCCGATCATCTGGAACGACGACACGCTGCGACAGCAGGGCGCCGGACAGTGGTCGAAGATCGTCGAGCTCAACCCGTTGCTGCATTACCTGGATATCGTGCGCGCCCCGTTGCTGGGCTCACACCAGGAGCTACGGCACTGGACAGTCGTGGTGGGGTTGACGGTGGTGGGCTGGCTGCTGGCGGCTTTCGCGATGCGCCAGTACCGCGCCCGCGTTCCCTACTGGGTTTAGACGGCAAAACCCCACCAATCGGGTTGGCCGCGTAGGAATATTTGGCGAACAATATCCACAAGATTCGAGGCGCTCCGCGGTGGCAATCGCCGTCGCGCCCGGGAAGACAGGTCGACGCAGGTGAGCGAAGAAGTCGAGCCCTCTGGGCTTGCCGATGAGGCACGCGAGCGCATCGCCGCCGAGTTGGGCCGGATACGGGAACGTCGCGATCGTTTGGAGGCCGAGGTCCGAGGCGACCGCGGCGCGGTGAGCGATCACGCCGACGCCGCCGATGCCATCCAACGCGCCGACGAATTGGCCAGCCTCGACGAGCGGATCATCGAGCTTGACCGGCGGCTGCGCACCGGACCGTTGCCGTCGAACGGCAGCGACACGCTGCCCTTCGGCACCGAGGTGACGCTGCGGTTTTCCGACGGTTCGGTCGTCAAGATGCAGGTGATCTCCGTCATCGAGGAAGCTCCTGCCGGCGGCGAAGACGAGGCGTTGACGGCCGGCAGCCCGTTGGGGCTCGCACTTGCCGGACGCCAACCCGGCGACACCGTCACCTACACCACGCCCCAAGGCGAAAACCAGGTCGAGCTGCTGGACGTGAAATACCCGTCTTAGTCCCCCTGGTCCGCCCGTAGACTTTCGGCCGATGGCCGAGATCGCGGCGAGTACGCCCCTGCCGCTGAAGACACAGGTGTGGCGATTCATCGTCACCGGCGGTTTGTCAGCCGTTGTCGACTTCGGCCTCTACGTGGCGCTGCTGCGGCTGGGCCTGCAAGTCAATGTCGCCAAATCGCTGAGCTTTATCGCAGGCACGACAACCGCCTACCTGATCAACCGGCGGTGGACGTTCCAGGCACCGCCGAGCAAGGCCCGGTTCGTCGCCGTGTGCGTGCTCTACGCGCTGACCTACTGCGTGCAGGTCGGCATCAACTACCTCTTCTACCTCCAATTCGTGAACGAGCCGTGGCGGGTGCCCGCCGCTTTCGTGATCGCGCAGGGCACCGCCACGGTGATCAACTTCATCGTGCAGCGCTCGGTGATCTTCCGGCTGCGCTGAACCGACCCCGCCAGCAGGTACCCTCTTTGTCGATGTTCAGCAGTGATATTCCGACCACCGCGACCCGGCTGACGGGCTTTGGCCGCACCGCGCCGTCTGTTGCGCAGGTGCTGTCCACAGCGGACCCCGAAGTGATCGCCAAGGCGGTGGCCCAGGTCGCCGACGCCGGGGGCCGGGGCGTGATTGCCCGCGGGCTGGGCCGCTCCTACGGCGACAACGCCCAGAACGGCGGCGGCCTGGTGATCGACATGACGCCCCTGAACCGGATCCACTCGATCGACGCCGACACGCACCTCGCCGTCCTCGACGCCGGGGTAAGCCTCGATCAGCTGATGAAGGCGGCGCTGCCGTTCGGGTTGTGGGTGCCGGTGCTGCCTGGCACCCGGCAGGTCACCGTCGGCGGGGCGATCGCCTGCGACATCCACGGCAAGAACCACCACAGTGCGGGCAGCTTCGGCAACCACGTTCGGTCGATGGAGCTGCTGACTTCCGACGGGCAGATCCGACACCTCACTCCGGACGGCGAGGAGTCCGAGCTGTTTTGGGCCACCGTCGGCGGCAACGGGCTGACCGGCATCGTGCTGCGCGCCACCATCGCGATGACGCCGACCGAAACGGCGTACTTCATCGCCGACGGCGTGTCCACCAAAGACCTCGACGAAACCGTCGCCCTTCACCTCGACGGCAGCGAAGCCAACTACACCTACTCCGCCGCCTGGTTCGACCTGATCAGCCCGCCACCAAAGCTCGGCCGGGCCGCAGTCAGCCGCGGCAGCCTGGCCAAGCTCGATCAGCTGCCTAAAAAACTCGCCAAGAATCCGCTGAAATTTGATGCGCCGCAATTGTTGACGGTGCCGGACATCTTTCCGGTCAGCGTGATGAACAAGTTGTCGTTCATGGCGATCGGCGAGGTGTACTACCGGCTGGGCGGAACGTACACCGGCAAGATCATGAACTTGTCGCAGTTCTACCACATACTCGACCTGGTCAGCGGCTGGAACAATGCTTACGGCCCAACGGGTTTCGCCCAACACCAGTTCCTGGTGCCGCCGGATGCGATGGACGAGTTCAAGGCCATCATCCGCTGGATCCAAACGCGCGGGCACTACTCGGCGTTCAACGTCTTCAAGCTCTTCGGCCCGGGTAACCGTGCCCCGCTGAGCTTCCCGATGGCCGGCTGGAACGTCGCGATGGACTTCCCCAACCGGCCGGGCGTCAACGAATTCCTCAACGAACTCGACGACCGGGTGATGGAATTCGGTGGCAGGGTGTACACCGCCAAGGACTCCCGGGTCAGTGCCGACAACTTCCACGCCATGTACCCACGCATCGACGAGTGGATTGCGGTGCGCCGCAAGGTCGATCCGACCGGAGTCTTCGTCTCCGACATGGCCCGACGTTTGGAGCTGCTGTAAATGGTGCTTGACGCCGTAGGAAATCCGCAGACGATCCTGCTACTCGGCGGTACGTCCGAGATCGGGCTGGCAATCTGCGAGCGCTACCTGCGCAACGCGCATGCCCGCATCGTGCTGGCCGATCTCCCCGACCATCCGGGGAAAGACAAGGCCGTCGCGCAGATGAAGGCCGCAGGTGCCAAGTCCGTCGAGTGGATCGACTTCGACGGCCTCGACACCGACAGCCATCCCAAGGTGATCGACGCCGCTTTTGCGGGAGGCGACGTCGACGTGGCGATCGTCGCGTTCGGTCTGCTCGGCGACGCCGACGAGCTGTGGCAGAACCAGCCAAAGGCGGTGCAGATCGCCCAAGTCAACTACACGGCAGCGGTCTCCGTCGGCGTGCTGTTGGGCGAGAAGATGCGCGCACAGGGCTTCGGCCAGATCATCGCGATGAGCTCGGTGGCCGGTGAGCGGATACGGCGCTCAAACTTCGTTTACGGGTCGACCAAGGCCGGTCTGGACGGCTTCTATCTCGGACTCGGAGAGGCGTTGCGGCCCAGCGGTGTTCGGGTTCTGGTCATCAGGCCCGGCCAGGTGCGCACCACGACGACGATCGCGCACTGGAAGTCGACCGGCGCCAAGGAAGCGCCACTGACCGTCGACAAGGAGTACGTCGCGAACCTGGCGGTGACCGCGGCGGCCAAGGGCAAGGAACTTGTCTGGGCACCCGGCGCTTTCCGCTACGTGATGATGGTGCTGCGGCACGTCCCGCGGCCGATCTTCCGCAAGTTGCCCATCTAGATGCGGATCGCGCTGGCCACCGTCGGCCACATGGCATTCGCTACGGCGATTGCCGCAATGGTGTCGGTGATCTCCCTGATCGCCATCGCACGGGTCGAATGGCCCGCCTACCCGTCGTCGAATCAGCTGCACGCGCTGACCACGGTCGGCCAGGTCGGCTGCATCGTCGGATTGCTGGCCGCCGGCTGGCTGTGGGGGCGTGGTCGTCGGTTACGGTGGCTCGCTCAGCTAGCCGGCCTGGTATTCGTGTCCGCGTTCGCGGTGGTGACGCTGGCGATGCCGCTGGGCGCCACCAAGCTCTACCTGTTCGGTATCTCCGTCGACCAGCAGTTCCGCACCGAATACCTGACCCGACTCACCGACAGCGCCGCGCTGCACGACATGACCTACATCGGGTTGCCGCCGTTTTATCCGCCGGGCTGGTTCTGGCTCGGCGGGCGCATCGCGGCACTGACCGGTACCCCGGGCTGGGAGATGTACAAGCCGTGGGCGATCACCTCGATCACGGTCGCGGTCGCGGTGGCGCTGGTGTTGTGGTGGCGGATGATCCGTTTCGAGTACGCACTGATGGTCACCACGGCGACCGCCGCGGTGACGCTGGCATACAGCTCCCCGGAGCCGTACTCCGCGATGATCACCGTGCTGCTGCCGCCGGTGCTGATCCTGACCTGGTCGGGTCTGCGCGGCGGGACCAGATCGGGCGGGTGGGCCGCGGTGATCGGGGCCGGGATATTCCTGGGCTTCGCGGCGACCTTCTACACCCTGCTGCTGGCCTACAGCGCCTTCACCGTGGTGCTGATGGCCCTGATCCTGATGGCCTCCCGCTGGCGTCAGGGAATCCGGGCTGCACTGGATCCGCTGGGCCGGCTGGCTGTCATCGCCGTCATCGCGGCGGCCATCGCGGCGACCACGTGGCTGCCGTTTTTGTTGCGGGCCACCCGTGATCCGGTCAGCAACACCGGCAGCGCCTATCACTACCTGCCGGTCGACGGCGCCGAGTTGACGTTCCCGATGTTGAAGTTCACCTTGCTCGGCGCGCTGTGCATGCTCGGGACGCTGTGGCTGGTGGTCCGGGTCCGTTCGTCGGTGCGCGCGGCCGGCCTGGCGATCGGCGTGGTCGCGGTGTACCTGTGGTCACTGCTGTCGATGCTCGCCACGCTGGCGCGCACCACGCTGCTGTCGTTTCGGCTGCAGCCGACACTCACGGTGTTGCTGGCCGCCGCCGGCGTCTTCGGCTTCATCGAGCTCACGATCGCCCTGGCTGCCCGTGGCCGTGAGCATGCCTGGGGCCGCAGCGTGCTGCCGGTCGCGGCGTCGATCGGGCTGGCCGGGGCGATCGCGTTCAGTCAGGACATCCCCGACGTACTGCGACCGGACCTCACCATCGCCTACACCGACACCGACGGCCACGGCCATCGCGGTGACCGCCGTCCGCCCGGCTCCGAGAAGTTCTACCCGTCGATCGATGCCGCGATCACGAAGGCAACTGGAAAGCCCCGAGACCAGACCGTGGTGCTGACGGCCGACTACAGCTTCTTGTCCTATTACCCCCATTGGGGCTTTCAGGGCCTGACGTCGCACTACGCCAATCCGCTCGCGCAGTTCGACAAGCGGGCCGCCGCGATTAGGAGTTGGTCGAAGCTCAAAGCCCCCGATCGGTTCATCCACGCGCTGGACACGCTGCCCTGGGCGCCGCCGACGGTGTTCTTGATGCGCCACGGTGGCTCGGCGGGCGCGACAAGCGCCTACACCCTGCGGCTGGCCGAAGACGTCTACCCCAACCAGCCCAACGTCCGCCGCTACACGGTGGAGCTCGACGCCGACTTGTTCGCCGACCCCCGTTTCACCGTCACCACCATCGGTCCGTTCGTGTTGGCCATCCGCAAGCCTGGACCGCAGCCGTAAATGGCTAAAGAAACGTCACACGTGGAGCAATTACCATCTACCTCCGTGACCCCCGTCCTCGACGCTGCCGAGCGAAGCGATGCGGAAGAGCAGCGCCCATTGACCGACGCGGGAGCAAACTACCGGGTCGCCCGAGTCGTGGCCGTCGTCGCCGGCCTGCTCGGGGCCCTGCTGGCGATCGCGACGCCACTGCTGCCGGTCAAACAGACCACCGCCCAACTGAACTGGCCGCAAAACGGTGTGCTCGGCAGCGTTGAAGCGCCGCTGATCGGCTATGTGGCCACCGACCTCACCATCAGCATTCCGTGCCAGGCCGCCGCCGGACTGGCCGGGCCCGGCAACACCGGCAAGACGGTGCTGTTGTCCACGGTGCCCAAGCAGGCACCCAAGGCCGTGGACCGCGGTTTGCTGATCGAGCGCGCCCCCAACGACGACCTGGTGGTCGTGGTGCGCAACACCCCGGTCGTTGTCGCACCACTGAGCCAGGTACTCAGCGGTGCGTGCCAAAAGTTGGTCTTCACCGCACACGCCGACAAGGTCGCCGGCGAATTCGTCGGGCTGAAACAGGGTCCTAATGCCGAGCATCCCGGCACACCGTTACGGGGCGAGCGCAGCGGATACGACTTCCGTCCGCAGATCGTCGGGGTTTTCACCGATCTGAGTGGACCGGCCCCGCCGGGCCTGACGTTCTCGGCCACCGTCGACACCCGCTACAGCAGTGCGCCGACCCCGCTGAAGATGGCCGCAATGCTCCTCGGAGTGGCGTCGACGATCGCCGCGCTGATGGCGCTGCACATCTTGGATACCTCAGACGGCACCCGGCACCGCCGCTTCCTGCCGCCGCGCTGGTGGTCGGTCAGCGGACTGGACGCGCTGGTCACGGCGGTGCTGGTGTGGTGGCACTTCGTCGGGGCCAACACCGCCGACGACGGCTACATCCTGACCATGGCCCGGGTATCCGAGCACGCCGGATACATGGCCAACTACTACCGCTGGTTCGGCACCCCCGAGGCGCCGTTCGGCTGGTACTACGACCTGCTGGCGCTGTGGGCTCATGTCACCACCGCCAGCATCTGGATGCGGTTGCCCACCCTGCTGATGGCGCTGGCCTGTTGGTGGGTGATCAGTCGGGAAGTCATGCCGCGGCTCGGCCATGCCGTCAAGATCAGCAGAGCGGCGGCGTGGACGGCGGCGGGCATGTTCCTGGCGTTCTGGCTGCCGCTGAACAACGGTCTGCGGCCAGAGCCGATCATCGCCGTGGGCATCCTGCTGACCTGGTGTTCGGTCGAGCGCGCCGTGGCGACCAGTCGGCTGCTGCCGGTGGCGGTCGCCTGCATCGTCGGCGCGCTGACGCTGTTCTCCGGGCCGACCGGTATCGCCTCGATCGGCGCGCTGCTGGTGGCGATCGGCCCGCTGCGCACAATCCTGCACCGCCGTACCAGACGCTTCGGCCTGCTGCCGCTGCTCGCTCCTATCCTGGCCGCGGCGACGGTCACCGTCATGCTGATCTTCCGGGACCAGACCTTCGCCGGTGAAGTCCAGGCGAACATGCTCAAGTCCGCGGTCGGGCCCAGTCTGAGCTGGTTCGACGAGCACCTCCGTTATGAGCGGCTGTTCATGGCGAGCCCCGACGGGTCGGTTGCTCGTCGCTTCGCCCTGCTGGCGTTGCTAGTCGCCCTGGCGGTCTCAGTGGCAATGTCATTGCGCAAGGGCCGGATTCCGGGCACCGCCGCGGGGCCCAGCCGTCGCATCATCGGTATCACGATCATCTCGTTCATCGCCATGATGTTCACGCCCACCAAGTGGACCCACCACTTCGGGGTGTTTGCCGGACTGGCCGGCCCGTTGGGAGCGCTGGCCGCAGTGGCGGTGACCGCGGCCGCGATGCGTTCGCGGCGCAACCGCACCATGTTCGCCGCCGTCGTGATGTTCGTGGTGGCGCTGTCGTTCGCCAGCGTCAACGGCTGGTGGTACGTCTCCAACTTCGGTGTGCCGTGGTCAAATGCTTTCCCGGAGTGGCACTTTGGGTTCACCACCGGGCTGCTCGGATTGACGGTGCTGGTACTGCTGCTGGCCGCCTGGTTCCACTTCGTCAATAACGGCGACGATGCCGGGCCACCCAGCGAATCGCGGCTCGCCCGAATCACCCGGTCCCCGTTGGGGATTGCCGCGTGGACGTTGGTCTTCTTCGAGGTCTTGTCGCTCACGCTCGGGATGACTGACCAATACCCGGCGTGGTCGGTCGGCCGCTCCAATCTGCAGGCGCTGACTGGCAAGACCTGTGGCCTTGCCAGTGACGTGCTGGTCGAGCAGGACCCCAACGCCGGGATGCTGGCCCCGATCGGGGTGCCTGTACAGGACGCGCTGGGCTCCGGTTTTGCCGACGGCTTCGATCCGAACGGGATCCCCGCCGACGTATCGGCCGACCCGGTGATGGAACGCCCCGGCGACCGCAGCTTCGTCAGCGACGACGGAATGGTCACCAGCAGCGAGGCCGGCACCGAGGGCGGAACCACGCCCGCGCCCGGCATCAACGGGTCGCGCGCGCGGCTGCCCTACAACCTCGACCCGGCCCGTACGCCGGTGTTCGGCAGTTGGCGATCCGGGGTGCAGGTACCGGCCCTGCTGCGGTCGGCCTGGTACCGGCTGCCACCGCGTGACCAGGCCGGTCCGCTGCTAGTGGTGTCTGCGGCGGGCCGGTTCGACTACGGCGAAGTGGCAATCCAGTGGGCCACCGACGAACAAGCCGCCGCCAATAAGCCCGGCGGTTCAACGGGATTCGCCGACGTCGGAGCGGCGCCCGCGTGGCGCAACCTGCGGGCCCCGCTCGCTGCGGTGCCGCCGAACGCCACCCAGGTTCGCCTGGTCGTCACCGATGACGACCTCGCGCCGCAGCACTGGATCGCCGTCACCGCGCCGCGGATCCCGCGGCTGCGCACACTGCAGGACGTAGTCGGTTCGACTGATCCGGTACTGCTGGACTGGCTGGTGGGGCTGGCCTTCCCCTGCCAGCGGCCATTCGGGCATCAAAACGGTGTGATTGAGGTGCCCAAGTGGCGGATTCTGCCCGATCGGTTCGGCGCCGAGGCCAACTCGCCGGTGATGGACCACAACGGCGGCGGCCCACTGGGCGTCACCGAATTACTGGTGCGCGCAAACACGGTCTCGACCTATCTGAAAGACGACTGGTCCCGCGACTGGGGTGCGCTGCAGCAGTTGACGCCCTACTACGCAAACGCCCAGCCGGCCCGCCTCGACCTCGGTTCGGCAACACGCAGCGGCCTGTGGAGCCCCGCGCCATTACGGCAGTAACCGCGCTTAAAACGCGACCTGCCGTCGGCCGGCCCGAAAGGCGGTGACCGTGGCAGTGAGTGCCAGCAGGGCGAAGACGGTAAACGCCGAGCGAGCAGCCCCCACACCTCCGCCGTCGGAGACATTCACCACGACACCGGCCAGCCCTGCTCCGAACGCGCCGAAAATCAACTGCACCGAGTTGATCGCGGTAGCGGCCGCGCCGCCCTCAGCGGGGTCGTCGATGTCGGTCATCGCCCACGCCGACAAATGCGGATAGGCGGCGCCGATGCCGATCCCAACGGACAGCAACGCCGTCGCGCACAAGATGACGATGCCGACCGGTGCGCCTTGGACATGGCTGACTCCGGCCATCGCCAGGCCGACCGCCATCACCAGTGGTGCAGCCATCACTACACCCACGATCGTCCGTGCTCTGTTCAGTGACCCGCTGCCCAATCCGCTGATCGTCCAACCGATCGATAAGGCCCCGCCCAACAACCCGGCCATCATCGGTCCCAAATGGGCCAACCGCTGACCGAACAACGGGACATACAGGTCCACCTTGGTCGCGGCGACCAGCAGCCCCAGGGTCAAATAGACCCACTTCAACGGGCCGAATCCGAAGACGCTGGCGGGTAGCACCGCCGTGGGCATCCGCCGGTCAACAACCAGAAACATTCCCACCAGCACGGCGCCAACGACCAGCAGACCGGCGGTCGCAACGAAGTTACGCGGCAACGACGCCACGCTCACCACCAGGGCCGCAGCGCCCAACAGAACTATCGACGGCACCGGAATCCGTGCCGGTTCG
>CAVVUH010000038.1:0-275899 GCA_963751315.1 uncultured Actinomycetota bacterium
ATCAAGAAGATCACCGGTTACCTCGACGACCTGATCGCCCTACTAGAGCGCCAGTACAAGGTGACCCAGGATCTCGCGAACGCGGCGGACGACAGCTCGAAAACCACGGGCGACACGGCGGCGATCACGGATCAAATCCGCGACCGATTTGCGGATTTCGACGACTTCTGGAGACCGCTTCGCAGTTACTTCTATTGGGAGAAGCACTGCTTCGACATCCCGATCTGCTGGTCAACGCGAGCATTGTTCGACTCGTTGGACGGGTTCGATCAGCTCGCCGAGCAGTTCCACAGACTCACGAAAGACCTCGGCGACACGGCTAGAGCCACGCACGAACTGCTGGCGATTATTCCTCAGAATATCGCTGTCTCGAAAGCGATCCGGGATACCACGCTGACCATCTACAGCTCGTTTGACAGTCTGATCGATCAGTTCGACCGGCTGACCGACACGAACGCCGTGATGGGCAAGTCCTTCAACGACTCTCAGGTGGAGAGCCTCTTCTACCTGCCGCCCGAAATCTTCCAGAACCCGGACTTCCTGCTGGGGGAGAGCTTGATGATATCGCCGGACGGCAAGGCTGCTCGCTTCATCATCACTCACGCAGTGGATCCGGCGACGACCGAGGGAATCGCGTCCGTCGATCAGGAGCGCCAAGCGGCCAAGGAGGCGCTGAAACTCACCTCGCTGCAGAACGCCGACATCTACCTCGGCGGTACGGCCGCGACGTTTTACGACATCGCCAAAGGCGCCAAGTACGACCTGATGATCGCCGCGGTGGCCTCGATCGTGCTCATCTTCATCATCATGGTGATCGTCACCCGCGCTTTGGTCGCTGCGGCCGTCATCGTCGGCACGATCGTGATGTCGCTGGGGGCCGCCTTCGGGTTCTCGACACTGATCTGGCAGCACCTGCTTAATTTCCAATTGCACTGGGTAGCAACTGAATTCGCGCTGATCGTGCTTTTGGCGGTGGGGTCGGATTACAACCTGATGCTGGTGTCGCGGATCGAGGAAGAGATCGGAGCCGGCCTGAAAACGGGACTCATCCGCGGCATGGGTGTCACCGGCCCGGTGGTGACTGCCGCCGGTGTGGTGTTCGCCGTCACCATGGGCACGATGATCACCAGCGATCTCCGGGCGATCGGCCAATTCGGCACGACGATCGGCATCGGCCTGCTGTTCGACACCTTCGTCGTCCGATCGTTCATCACGCCGTCGATCATGACGGTGATGGGACGCTGGTTCTGGTGGCCGAAGCGGGTACGGGTCCGCCCGGCCAGCCAGATGCTTCGGTCCGTCGGGCCGCGCCCGCTGGTTCGTGCGCTGTTGTACCAGCCGCGGCAGGCGGCCCCACCGGATCCGCAGACGTAGCATTCCGGCACAGCACGCGCCCGCCGATTGCAGATTGTGGCGCGCCGTTGAATGAGTGTTGAAGTGCGCCGTCAGGTTCGAAAGGAGCTGATTAAGAGACAGATTTGAGATTGCTGGCGTTGTGGGTATGGGGGTGTCGGAGATTGAAATCGAATGTGCTGCAAGCAGATTCGTAAGTGTAGGTACATGCGAGTATTTTGCAATCCGAGGATGTCCGCGCGGTGAGTTTCGCACGAGTTGATGCTCCTATTGCTGCTAAGGAGTCAAGCGGCGATCAGCCATCGGCGGTAGTGGTTGGCCAGGGTGTCGTTGCGGTGGTGTCCGCGTTCGAGTCGCGAGACGGTGATGACCGGGACGCCGAAATGAGTGGCGACGGTGGCCAGGGTGAGGTGTTTGGCTTGTCTGGCAGGCCGCAGGTCGCGGTAGTCGTCGACCGGAGCGGGTGAGTCAGGAGTCTGAACATTTCGCGGGCGATGGCTCGTTTGAGTAGCCGCAGAATCTCTTTCTTGGTGCGGCCGTTGGCCACTTGGCGCTGGACGTAGTCGCGCGTCGGCGGGTGGGCTGACATGCGCACCAGCGCGATGCGATACAGGGCATTGTTGGCTGCCCGGTCGCCGCCGCGGGAGAGTCGGTGGCGGGTGATTTTGCCCGAAGATGCTGGGACAGGGGCCGCCCCGCACAGCGCGGCGAAGGAGGCCTCATTGCGGAGCCGGTGCGGGTTGGTGCCGGCGGTGACCAGCAGTTGGGCGGCGGTGTCTGCGCCGACACCGTAGGCGGTGCGTAGCGCGGGATTGATCTGTCGGACCAGGACATCCAGGTGGGCGGTGAGATCTTGTTTTTGGTGTGCGAGAAATTCCGCGCGCTCTGCTAGCGCTTTGGCGGCCGTGAGCACCGCGACGGTAGGGGCGTCGTTGTGAGTGGCAGGCCGGCATCGGGCCAACGCTTTGACTAAAGCATTGCTGTTGTGGCGGCGGTAGCGGTCGCGCAGCTCAGCGGGGGCGGTTACCAGCAGAGCGTGGATCTGGTTGGTCGCTGCGGTGTGGGCCTTGACCGCGCTGCGCCGGGCGCTCAGCAGCGCCCGCAAGGCGCCTGTCCTTGCCTCTTTGGGCACGGCCACGCCGTGGCGGCCAGCGCGGCGCGCGCAGCGGCGTAGGCATCCAGCGGGTCCGATTTGCCCTGGCGGCGGCGTGCGGCCCGATCGGGGCGGCTGACCTCGGCCACCACGATCCCGGCGGCCTGCAGTACCCAGGTCAGCTCCGCACCGTAGCTGGAGGTCCCTTCCACCCCGGCGATCACGATGGTCCCAAAGCTTTGGGCCCACCTCACGGCGTCGTCGTAGCCGGTCTGGCTCGTCGGGAATTCATTGTCTGCCAAGGGTTTACCGGCATCAGTGATGACAGCGAGATGGTGGCTGTCCAAATGGGTGTCGGCGCCGATGACGACGCGCGGAGATGCTGTCACGATGGTGGTGTCCCTTCTTGTTGGTTGATCGCTAGCGGATGGGTCACACCCGGCGGGGCGCGCAGACAACACATTGATGAGGAACTGCCAGGCTCCTGATTAAGTCATGTCCGCCCTGCCGGGTCCTGCGGCGCCAGTCGGCCACCGATGGGACAGATCAACTGAAAGACAACCCAACAGGCGTCAGTGACAACGCGAGTCACCACCGGTGGCCGACCGGCAAGACCATCATCAGCCCAGCCGCTCTAACACCATCAATGTGACAACGTCGTGACACCTCAATGAGATAGGGAGGTAAATAATGGTTTCTCTGATCGCGGCCTGGCGCTCGTCGCGGTAGCGTAGGGCAGCGTAGCATCGTCGGGGGTGTCATCGCTATGCGTGGCTGATTCTGGCTGTAGTGGCGCGTCGCGCTGCTGTGGCTCTTGTGGTTCGCGGGATGGCTGGATCGCGGCTGACAACGCGTGATGCGACGCGAGCGCCGCGCGGCGCGCTGGCAGCGTCGCGCAGGGCAGACCAGCAGCACGCATGGGCGCTCACCGGCGATGACCGCGGCACCTACGGCGACTACGCGCGGCGGCGATGTAACGAAATGACGGATGCCAAATATCTTGCAGTGACTGTTTTTTAGCGCGGTGCAACGCCAGTACCAAAGAATGCACGACTGATACACTTGTGCGAGTCACAAACAAACCGAAAATCAGACACCTGTTCGGTTGGATGCAAGTTACTAGTCCCAGTCAGGCGTTGGGTACGGCCCGACGCTTACGCTTCGACACCATGCGCGATCCCGAGACGATCGACTCCGAGCTGCGGCTAATAGCTGCGTGCGCCGTACGCTCCGCGACGAAGGTGGCCCGATGCCGACTACCGCACCGATGGACGAACTATCTGCATTACCGATAGGAGCTGACCTTCCATGACCTTGTATGGCGTCGACCTCTCGAACAACAACTGGCGTGTTCCCGCCGCCAACATCGTGCCCACCTTGAACGAGATCATCGCCGAAGGCTTTTCCTGGATCGAGCACAAGGTGTCCGAGGGTAACTACTACACCGACCCGTACTGGCCGACCGTGCTGTCCTGGGCGAAGTCCACAGGGAACATCGTTGTCGGCTACCACTATGTCAGCACCGACGACCCCAACCAGCAGGCCCAAACCTACCTGAGCAACGTTGGTGACCCAACGGTACCGTGCATGCTGGACTTTGAGCAGAACGGCGGCGACATCGCCAACTTCTGGGCGGTGTGGAACGCCTTCGTCGCGGCTGGTATCAATATGCGGCTGTCGTACATTCCGTACTGGTATTGGGAGGAGATCGGCTCACCGGATCTGTCCAACGTTGTTGGCCTGGTCTCCTCCAACTGGGTTTCGGGGAGTGGCTATGCCTCGGCGATCTACCCCGGTCCCGCGTGGGCCGGCTGGAATCCTACGGCGGTGCCACGCCAGCCATCCTCCAATTCAGCAACCAGGCTCTGGTTGCCGGAATGCAGATGGACGCCGACGCTTTCGAGGGCTCGCTGTCCGACTTGCAAATCTTGCTCGGAATAGGACCGCCCGTGACGCAACCCGCGCCCGACTACACCACCCTGACCTACGAGCAACCCGCCAGCCTGATCCAAAAAATCCGACGGCTTGCTCGACGAGCGCCTATCGCACGGCGGGCGTGCCGGCGACGGCGCGGCAGTCAACAGTAGGCCGGGTCGCAGTGCCACATTCCACCCAAAGAAAGTACGAGTGCTACACCCTTTATCCACCAAACACAGTAAAGGCACACACCATGAGCACCGACGGCATCGAACTGTTCACGGGCGACGAGATTCTCGACCAGCTGGTGCGGCGGGAAGGCCCCGACGGGGCTGTCCGCCGTTCAACGCTGGGGCGCGGTATCCGGTGTCCAGCGTCGCGAGATACGGGAGCGGCTGGCCCACTGAGCCCCCCGTCCCAGGCAGCGCTCACGTGGTGCGGTGGATATCTCTACAGGCTCGCGCTTCTCTGAGCACCGCTGCCTGAGGGGCTACGGTCTGCCGCCGTAGCCGTGAGGGAGCACGTAGCCGTTGTATGTCTCAGGGGCTTGCTGGTGCCTCCCAGGGACTTGCGGGCAGTTCTCCTGGGCGTGGGTCATGCCGTTGCCCATCGAAGCGCACACCGTTTTGCCGTCGTCGGCATAGGCCGGTGCCGCCAAGGCAATCGTGGCGGCCGCGATGCAGGGAACTATCGTTTTGAGGATCATGTAATCCATAACGCAGCCCGCAAGGGGTCGATAGCAGAACCGGACAAATCCCGGACGGAATGACCGCATTTCTTGACGGTTTTTTGACGCGACCGAGAAGCATCGTTGTGGCCGCCGCGGCCGTGGTAGCCGTGGTGGTGACGGCCGGTCCAGCCGGCGCCGACCCGACACCACCACCCGGACCGGGATACCAGTCCGGACTCGGCGGGGCCACGTTCCCCGGAACGCGCACAGTACCGCCGGTGTCTGGAGGCCATGCGCTAACATGCCGATATCGATATACAGCCCGACGACTGGAACCTGGCACGCACCGCCGCCGCTCTGAGTAGGTAGGATAGGTGGAAATCCACCACCTGATCGGAGCCGCCACAACTCTCCTGTGGCGGGCCGATTCATCGCGCCTAGCTCATCAGCATGTGCAAGAATCCCCCGATGCGTGAACGCGATGCAGTCCAGGCCGAGGTATTGGTCCGGGCATTGGGCGATCTGCGGGACAAGATGATTAGCCGAGTGAACTGGCTGGAGAGGCACGAAGCTCCCCGCTCCATGCCACAGCATTGCGGCGAGACATCAACGAAGCGCAGGGCCACATCACCCGTCTGCAACGCCGCTACTTGGGTGGAGCGGTGCAGGCATCTCAACCCCTTCGCCGAGCCCGCTGAGCACTATTCGGCCCGCCACGCTCTCTCCTCTCGGGCCACACACTTTCCCCGTGGCGGGCCGAACTTTTTGCGTGGGGTAGCAATAACGTCATTTACTTGTCCCAATCGCCTGTGAAACGCGCTGTGCGAGGCTTACATTCGACGCGGCCAGGAATGGTCTGACTGATCTGGGAGCCGACCAGGGCGAATCCCCAGGCCGGCCGAGCCCGTCGCGGCCGAAACATTCGGATGGCGCACGAAGGGAACTGACGATGTCAGAGCAAGAACGCAACATCGAGCACGTCAAGAAGGGCTACGAAGCGTTCTCCGGTGGTGACATCGACACGCTGATGGCCCTGTTGGACGACAACATCGAGTGGGTCCATCCTGGCCAGAGTGCGATCAGCGGTACCTACCACGGCAAAGGTGAATTCGGCGAGTTCCTCAGGCGGTTCGCCGAGAAGTCGACGACGGTCAAGCCCCGCCGCTTCCTCGCCGACGGCGACACGGTCGTCGTGCTCAGCGACGTTAGCGCTGGCAACGAAAAAGGCCAAGACGCCGAGGTGTACACCATCCGCGACGGCAAGACCGTGCGGGCACAGGTGTACACAGACACGGCGCTGATGGAGCGGGTGTACGGCAAGAAGCAGGTCACGGCAGGGTAGTAGATCTACCCGCGATGGCCTAACGAGACGCACCGCTCGTCGGAATGAATCGGCCGTCATCCGCTTGGGTGGCGGGCCGATTCATTTTTGTCCATTGATCGGGCTGGCGTTACGGTTCGCATCGAACGGGGTACACCTGCCAGGTGGTCGGCGGAGCTTGGTAACGGAGGGTATGTGCCCGTGGGCCGAACGCGTGGGGCGGCAGCGGCTCTGGCGGCGATCATGTTGCTTGTGGCCGCGACGGCGGTCTCCGGCTGCGGGATCGATCGAGACGCCGGACGACTAACCTCGCCAACAACCCCGTAGTGGCCGCGAAGAAGTCGAGCGTGGTCACGATCCGTGCCCCCGCGCCTTCGTGTCAGAAGGAACTGGAAGGCAGCGGGTTTGTGGTCTCCGACCACACAGTGATGTCAAATGCACATGTGGTCGCCGGCTCCAACAGCGTCACCGTGCAAGACACCGACGGCAACTCTTACGACGCCACCGTGGTGTCCTACGACCCTGCCGGCGACATTGCGATTCTGGATGTGCCCGGACTTCCGGCGCCGCCGCTGGCCTTCGCGAACGCCCCGGCCGCCACCGGCACCGACGCGCTGGTGATGGGCTTCCCCGACGCCGGGTCATTTAAAGCCACGCCTGCGCGAATCCAGGAGGTCGTCGAACTCAACGGGCCCGACATCTATCGCACGACGACGGTAACCCGCCAGGTGTACACGATCAGCGGCACTGTGCGCCAAGGTGATTCCGGTGGACCGCTGCTCGACCTCAACGGACAGGTGCTCGGGGTGGTGTTCGGCGAGGCGGTCGACGACCCGGACACTGGGTTCGTGATGACCGCAGAGCAGGTGTCGCGCGAGCTGCAGAACATCGGCAACACCACCGCGGTGGCGACCGGTTCTTGCATCAGCTGATGGCTCGCCCCTTAACACGGGCTGCTACGCCGTGGCGGGCGGGTACTCGCCGCCGCTCGCCGCTGCGCCGGCGACAAGTCGACAACGACAGGGGTGTACCTGTCAATGGCGCTGAGGACGCGCCCCCGCGTGGCGATCGCGCAAGGAGAACCCGAACAAGGCGAATGCGACGCCCACGACGCCGTCGTCCGGTCGCAGCTCGCTCGGTTTCGGGGCCGCGAGGTGAACACATCGGGAGACGGCTTCCTCGCGCGACGAGATCAAAGCAGTGTGCGACGATCCCGGCACAGTAAAGCCCTAGTTGGAAGTCCGCACGCCGAGGTTGCCGTTTAGGCGCTCAGTAAAGGTGCGTGCGGGTCAGGGAGCAGGAGTCAGAAGAAGCCAAATGGCTCGGCCACGCCAACCCCGCGATCACGGCGCGAATCTACGCGCACACGCAAGATGCGGCGCTGCGTGATGCTGGGAAGAGTTTGGGGGGAGTTCTAACATCCTCGTGACACCGAGGCTCAGCGGGGGACGCACCGCCGCGACGGGTTAGCGTCAATGCAGGTGGGGGGGTATTGTTGGTGCGCCGTCAGGGTTTCGAACCCCGGACCCGCTGATTAAGAGTCAGCTGCTCTACCAACTGAGCTAACGGCGCCTGAATCCTGCTGGACTGCGGTTGCGACAATAACAGCCATTCCGTCGGCTTACGAAATCGCCGAGACCGAGATTGACCGCTGGTCACTGTTGACAGTCGTCTACCCCCTAGAATACTCGCCAGTAACACAGGGTTCGGGGCTGCAAGGGGGAGCAACGTACGTGGCAGGTCGCTTGATGAGGCGTCAGCGCTTGGGCCGGCGATGGTTGGCCACGCTGATGGTCCCGCTTGCCGTTTTCGGCGCGGGGGCCTGCGGCAGCGACGACGGTAGCCCGCAGCCGAAAGCCATCATGGACAAGGCCACACCGTTCGGGGACCTCCTCGTCCCCAAGATCAGCGCGTCAGTGACCGATGGCGCCGTGGGCGTCGCGGTGGACAGCCCGGTGACGGTGACCGCGGACGCCGGTGTGCTGGCCGCCGTCGAGATGGTCAACGAAAACGGCGGGACCGTTGACGGCCAGCTCAGCCCCGACGGCGTGCGCTGGTCGACCACAGAGCCGCTGGGCTACAACAGGAACTACACACTGACCGCCAAAGCCCGTGGGCTCGGCGGAGTGGCCACCCGCCAGATATCGTTCCAGACGCATTCGCCGCAGAACCTGGCCATGCCGTACGCGATGCCGCACGACGGTGAGGTGGTCGGCGTCGGCGAGCCGGTAGCCATCCAATTCGACGAGAACATTGCCAATCGCGAGGCGGCCGAGAAGGCCATCGTGGTGACCACCGACCCGCCCGTCGAGGGCGCGTTCTATTGGCTGAACAAGCGCGAAGTGCGTTGGCGCCCTGAGCATTTCTGGAAGCCAGGCACCGTTGTGAACGTCGCTGTCAACACGTATGGCGTCGACCTGGGTGACGGGGTTTTCGGCGAAGACAACTTGCACACCCACTTCACCATTGGTGATGAGGTCATCGCGACCGCCGACGACACCACCAAGATGGTGACCGTGCGGGTCAACGGTGAGGTCGTCAAGACAATGCCGACGTCGATGGGCAAGGACAGCACCCCAACCGCCAGCGGCATCTACATACTCGGCCTTCGGTTCGCGCACATGATCATGGACTCGTCCACGTACGGCGTACCGGTGAACTCGCCCAACGGATATCGCACCGAGGTCGACTTCGCCACCCAGATGTCCTACAGCGGTGTTTTCGTGCATTCGGCACCATGGTCGGTGGGTGCCCAGGGCCACACCAATACCAGCCACGGCTGCCTGAATGTGAGCCCCAGCAACGCGCAATGGTTCTTCGAACACACCAAGCGCGGCGACATCGTGCAGGTGCTCAACACCCTCGGCCCGCCGCTCTCGGGCACCGAAGGTCTGGGCGACTGGAACATCCCGTGGGATCAATGGCACGCCGGCAACGCCAAGGCGTGAGGCGTCACCTACCTGCACGGGGCGGCGTTGACGCCGGCGCAGTCGGAGCCGCGAACAACGCCGGGTCGGCCACGATGACACTCGGCGCGACATCTCCCGTGCGGGTCGCGACAAACGGCGTCCGGTACACCGTTCCTTGATTGCCGCATTCGTTGCTGAGAATGGTGCCGGTCTCGGTGCCTCGAAGCGTGCCGTCGGGCTGTGGCTCCAGTGACCAAAGGCGCGTCTCGTCGTCGGCGACCGGCTTGTTTGTTCCGTCGCACTGCATTGGTGCCTGAAGGTCGGTCGTGCCCTGCCAATGACCGTCGACAAAATGGAAAACATTTGTCGTGCCGGTGCCCTCTTGCTGGTTGGACTCGGCCAACTCGGACCCCGCGGCCGCGCATCCGACTGGCGTACACGCCGAACGAAAAGCCCACCACTGGGAGACGGCAGCGCCGAGGCCGGTCGCCGTGCCGTTGATCGTCTGATTCTGCAGATCGAAGTCCACGCGGTAGGTGCCGTCGAGGACGGGACCCGCGACGTGTGATGGGGCGGTGCTCGTCGACGGGGCGATGCTGACTGTCGCCGGATCGGCGACCGTGACACCGGTCGGCACGTCGCCGACGCGAGTCGCCACCACCGGGGCCACGGCAACCTGTCCCTGAAGGCCGCATTCGTTGGTGAGCGCGGTGCCGGTCTTCACGCCGCGAAGTGCCCCGTCGGGCTGTGGCTCCAACGACCACGTCAGCATGACGGTATTCGCGCCTGCGACGACTTGACCGTTGGATCCGAGGCAGCGCGGCTGGTCGAGTTGGCGCTGAACGGGCGTGGATTGCCAGTGGCCCTCGACGAAACGGTAACTGGCTGACTGGGCCGGGGTGCGCGCCACTCGGGGATTTTTGGTGTCGAGTTGCGTAGCGGTGGCGACGCATTCCGTGGATCTACACGACGAGTGAAAGGCCCACCAACTGGTGTTGTCGGCGGTGTGAATGGCATACGGGGCACCGTTGATCGTTTGCTTCTCGTAGTCGTAGTCGAAGCGGTACGTGCCGTCGAGTACTGCGGCAGGCCGGGCTGGCGTGCTGGCCGGCGGGGGAGACGCAGTGTTCTTCGTTGGCCGCATCACGAAACCAACCACGCCGATCGCGGTGACCAACACCGCGGCGAGTGCCGCTCCGAGAAGAATCCGGGATCGTCTGCGTCGCTTGGCTATCCCGGCGGACGGCACGCGCACCGCGACTTGAGTCTCGCGCTCCGCGATCGGCGCGGCGACCGTAATACCGGTCTCGGTGAGGTGATCACCGTCGACGTCCACGCCGGCGCGATGGGTGAGTGCAGCGGCGAGGTCGCTGCATCGTTCGAACCGGTCGGCGGGGTCCTTGGCCAACCCTCGCGACAACACCTCATCGAGGCTCGTCAACTCCGGACGCCGATCGCTCAGCTTTGGTAGTGGTGCGGTGAGATGTTGGCTGATGACGGCCACCGGATTGGAATGCTGATACGGCGGCGCACCCGTGAGAAGGTGAAACGCGGTGGCCGCCAACGCGTACTGATCGGCGCGCCCATCGATGTCTGAACCCATCAACTGCTCGGGTGCGGCGTAGGTGAGTGTGCCCACCGTGAAATTGGTCGCGGTAAGTCCGCTGATGTCACCGATTGGTCGCGCAATGCCGAAGTCGGCCAACAGGATTCGCCGCTTGCCGTCCTGAGGATCGGTGACCAAGATGTTCGCGGGCTTGACATCGCGGTGCAACAGGCCCTGCTGGTGGGCGTAGTCGAGCGCGGCAGCGACAGCGGTGACGATGGCGCACACGTCCTGTATCGGCATCCCGGCCCGGTAGCGTTCTTTGACAAGCTGTGCGGCGTCGGTGCCGTCGACGTAGTCCATCGCGATCCAGAGCTGACCATCGAACTCGCCGCGATCATGCACCGCGACGACGTTCGGATGCCACAGCCCGGCGGCCAGGTCGGCTTCGCGCTGAAACCTCTCGCGGTAGGCGCTGTCCGCTGTTATCGCCTCGGACAGGATTTTTAGAGCATCGCGGCGTGGCAACCTTGGATGCTGAGCAAGATAGACGTCGGCCATCCCGCCAGAACCCAGCGGCCACAGGATCGTGTACCCGTCAAAGGTCGTCCCAGCCGCTAGCGACATGCGCGGATGGTACCGCCGGCGTAGGCAGCTGTCAGTCGGCCACTATCTACCCGACGCCGCGCTTGTACATCCTGACGATGTGATCGGTAATCCACTCGGCGTCAATGATGGACAGCTCTTCGCAGTTGCGTTTTCCGCAGATGCATCCGTAATCGGTTGGCCGGTGGTAACGGGCCAGCTTGCCGAATTGGTCCAGTATCTGGTCGCGCGACCTCAACGCCGCGAGCATTTGGGCCTTGTAACGGTCGGCGGCGTCTTGCGCGGTGTGGAGCTCGTCGACGGTGTTACCCCACCGGATGCGAACTTCGTTCTCGTGGTCGTGCGCCTTCTTGATCTCGTCGCCCTGATGCTCATCGCACATACGGCATCGCCATCCACGGATAAGCAGGTGCGCGTTGCGGACCGCCGAGGTAAGCCGTTCCGGCCATTCGAGTTCGCAACACTGGCACGCGACCGTGTGGGGTTTGAGTTGGTCCATGTCGATCTGCCTCGCTGGGTGCGGTTGTGACGTAACCAACGTCGCACACGGCACTGACAAAAGCCGCTGGGGCGTGCCCGAGTCGGTCTTCGCCCTTAGCGAAACGCCCGGCTCGTCAGATGCACGCCGATAGAATACCCACTGCTGAAGACCCCCGTTCCACACCGGGACGTCCCCCGGCTGCCACGGCGGCGCAGGAGGGGGTGGCGGTATCCACTCGGGTGCGAATGGCGGCGCGTATGCCGGACGGGGTGTCCACCACTCTGGCACCGGCGGTGGCGGCTTGCATTCGTTGGTCCACACATTGCGCGACCAGTTCGGGTCGCATTGCGCCGAACTAATTCCCGGCGTCGCGACCGTCACCGCCGCGATCGGCACCAACGCGACCGCGACGACTGAGCGGCCAGACGGCAAACAAATCTTGTCATCGTAGGCCTCCAAAAGGACCCGTCCCTGACCTTAGCTTGCTTCGAGCTTATGCCCGGCTCAGTCCCAAAGTCACCCGGTTGCCAGCCAATTTTCGAACACCCCGAGATCTTCGACACATGATCTCCTCCAATTCAGTTCGCGACGGTGCGGGCGTGCGCAGCGGTGTAGCGCTCTCCCAGGATCCTCCCTGGCGCGAATATGTCAGTCAGGTAAGCAACTTCGTCGGTGCTGATTGCGACCGAGGTGGCCGCGAGATTCTCCCGGACGTACGCAACGCGCTTGGTTCCCGGAATCGGTACCACGTCCAACGGTTGTGCCAACAGCCAGGCCAAGGCCAGCTGTCCCGGTCGGCATCCCTTGTCGGCGGCCAGCTTGGCGAGGTCCGCCACCGGTTCAAGGTTGGTTGCGAGGTTGTTGGCCGAGAACCGCGGATTGCTCGCCCGGAAGTCGTTGGAGTCAAACGTGTCACCGGGTTTCAGCCCACCGGTCAGCGCCGCTCGGCCCGATGGGCTGAACGGCACCAACGTGATGCCGAGTTCGCGGCATGTTGCGGTTGCACGACGTGTTCCGGCGCGGTGTGCGCTCAGCGGCAGCAACACTCGTTGTTATGACCTCGGTGCAGAACGGCAGGTCAGAGCGCGTGCTCGCAGACCCAGCAAGAAGCGCACAGCTGGGGATGTCGAACTTCGACGCGGCGTACTTCGGGTATCAGCTTGTACCCCCGAAACCACTGCTCGGTCGATCTCGGTCCCCCGCGAGGGTGCGCTAGGGGTGCAAGGTCCCCATTAAAGGAAAAGGTCAGAGGGCTAAAAATACCCTCTGACCTGCCGGGTGAGTGACGGGACTCGAACCCGCGACATTCAGGATCACAACCTGACGCTCTACCAGCTGAACTACACCCACCATTGCCGCCAGCCGGACCCGTAAGGCGACGGGCAGCAGCGTCGATACTAGCCGTTCGGGCCCTGGGCGGCCGAATCGATTGCCTCCGGCGTGGTCCCTTCCCCCCCAAGTTCGACCGCCACCGCGGCAATGTCGCTGGTGGCAGGCCCGGGCGGCGGCACGAACGCGGTGCGCCGGTAGTACTGCAGTTCGCGGATGGATTCGTGAATGTCGGCCAGCGCCCGGTGCGCCAGCCCCTTGGCCGGCTGGCCGTAGTAGATCCGCGGGTACCAGCGGCGGCACAGCTCCTTGATCGAGCTCACATCGATCATCCGGTAGTGCAGAAACGAGTCCAGGGCAGGCATATCGCGGGCAATGAATCCACGGTCGGTGGCGATCGAGTTGCCGGCCAGTGGCGCCGTTTTAGCTTGTTTGACGTGCTCACGGATGTAGTCGAGCACCATCGTCTCCGCGGCCGCGACATCCACGGTGGATGCACGCACCTCCTCGATCAGGCCTGAGCGGGTGTGCATCTCGGTGACAACATCGATCATCGACGACAACGCCGCGTCGTCGGCGTGGATCACCACGTCGACGCCATCGCCAAGAACGTTCAGGTCAGCGTCGGTGACCAGGACGGCGATCTCGATCAACTTGTCCGAGCGCAGGTCCAGCCCGGTCATCTCGCAGTCGATCCACACCAGTTCGTCCCGCACAGCGTTCACCCTAGGCAAAGTTAGCTGGCCGATCTGCAGCCACCCCGTCGAGGCGCCGCAGCAAGTAAGGTCATGCGTTGTCGGTACTAGCTTTGATTGTCCGGCTCCTCAGCGGGCCGAAGCGGCCCGCATTGTCGCCGGACTACGACCAACAGGGGAGGCGGACGTCACGATGAGCTCCGAGTCGACACCACGCAGCGCATCGCCAACGTCGCCAGCGGAGGAGATCGCCAAAGGTTACGCCTTTCAGGGCCAGGCTCTGGAGTTGGGCACGGTCGTCGTCGGCGGGACGAGTGACCCGGCCGCGCAAATCCGCATCCCGCTGGCCACCGTCAACCGGCACGGTTTGGTGGCCGGAGCTACCGGCACCGGCAAGACCAAGACGCTGCAGGTGATCGCCGAGCAGCTGTCGGCTGCGGGCGTGCCGGTGCTGATGGCCGACGTCAAGGGTGATCTGTCCGGCCTCTCGCGGCCCGGTCAGAGCAGCGACAAGATCACCGCCCGCGCCAAGGAAACCGGCGATAACTGGGAAGCGAGCGCATTCCCGGTGGAGTATTTGTCGCTGGGCACCAAGGGAATCGGTGTTCCGGTGCGGGCCACTATTGCTAGCTTCGGACCCATCCTGCTGTCAAAAGTGTTGGGGCTCAATGCTACCCAAGAGTCGACGCTGGGCCTGATCTTCCACTGGGCCGACCAGCAGAAGCTGCCCCTGCTGCGGCTTCGGGATCTGCGCGCGGTGATCAGCTTCCTGACCAGCGACGAGGGCAAGGTCGAGCTCAAGTCGCTCGGCGGCGTTTCCGCGCAAACGGCCGGCGTCATCCTGCGTGCCCTGGTCAATCTGGAAGCCGAGGGCGCCGACACCTTTTTCGGCGAGCCCGAACTCAGACCCGAGAATCTGTTGAGTGTCGATGGCAAAGGCCACGGGGTCATTTCGCTGCTCGAGCTCGGCGACCAGGCCGCCCGCCCGGTGCTGTTCTCCACCTTCTTGATGTGGGTGCTGTCCGACCTTTTCAAGTCGCTGCCCGAGGTCGGCGACATTGACAAGCCCAAGCTGGTGTTCTTCTTCGACGAGGCCCACCTCCTGTTCACCGATGCGTCGAAAGCGTTCCTCGAGCAGGTCGAGCAGACCGTCAAGCTGATCCGTTCCCGGGGTGTTGGCGTGTTCTTCTGCACACAGTTGCCCACTGACGTGCCGAATGAAGTGCTGTCGCAGTTGGGAGCGCGCATCCAACACGCGCTGCGGGCGTTCACTCCCGATGACCAGAAGGCGTTGACCAAAACCGTTCGCACCTACCCGAAAACCGATGTCTACGACCTGGCTTCGGCGCTGACATCACTGGGCATCGGCGAAGCGGTCGTGACGGTGTTGTCGGAGCGCGGCGCCCCGACCCCGGTCGCGTGGACCAGATTGCGCTCGCCACGATCGCTGATGGCCGCCATCGGTGACGACGCGATCAGCGCCGCGGCCAAAGCCAGCCCGCTGCAAGCCAAATACGGTCAGACGGCGGAATCGAAAGCGGCGTACGAGATGCTGGCGGAGAGGGCTCCTGCCCCGCCGCCGGCGGAGGCGGGAGCGAAGTCTGCGCCCGCGGAAGCCAAGAAGCCCGGCTGGTGGAAGCGGTTCGTGAATAGCCGCGGCTTCCAGACCTTCCTCAGGGCGCTCGGTACCGAGCTCATCCGCAGCATGTTCGGCGGCAGCGGGCGTCGCCGTCGATAGGTCAGCCGCCCATCCTTTTGTAGAAACTTCCGACGATCGGCGCGACGATAGCGCGGGGCGCGTATTGACTCGCCACCGACATCGCCTTGGACGTCACGCCGGGCACGACGCGCATCTTGTTGCGCGCCAAGGCATCTAGCGACTTCTGTGCGGTGTACTCGGTGGAGATCCACAGGAAATCGGGCACCAGCTTCTCGACGATCGAGGCTTCGGCCGGATCCGGTAGCTCGGTGCGCACCGGGCCGGGTGCCAGCAGCGTGACGTGCACACCGGACTTTCGCAGTTCACCGCGCAAGGATTCGCTGAACGTGTTCACGAACGCCTTAGTGGCCGCATAGGTCGCGTTGTAGGGGATCGGTGAATTGCCTGCCGCCGAACCGGAAATCAAGATGCCGCCGGCCTTGCGCTCGATCATGCCCGGCAGCACCGCCAGCACCAGGTCGTGCACGGCGATCGCGTTCAGCTGCACCTGGGCCTTTTCCGTCGCCGCGTCAAGCGTCGAGACCGGTCCGAAGGTCGCGGTGCCCGCGTTGGCACACAGGATCGAGATGTCGCGGGTGGCCAACTCGTCGGTCAATTTTGCGCGTTCCGCTGCATCTGCGAGATCGGCCGGGCGTACTTCGACAGCGACTCCGTATTTGTCGGTCAGGCGGCCGGCGAGGTCGGTGAGGATGTCCTCGCGCCGCGCGGTGATGATCAGGCTGTGGCCGCGGGCGGCCAGCTCGGTGGCCAGTGCTTTGCCGATGTTTTGCGAGGCTCCGGTGACGACGGCGCGAGCGTCGGGGCTGGGCGCGGGTACAGGCATCCGCCAATGGTAGACATGCGAGCATGAGCAACCCGGGATCGGGTTCGCGCAGATCCGAGCGATCCCGGGTGCTGACGTGGGCACTGTGGGACACCGGTGCTGCCGGCCTGAGCGCGATCGTGGTGACCTTCGTCTTCTCGGTCTATCTCACCGGCGCCGTCGGGAAGGACTTGCCTGGTGGCGTCCCACCAGCGAGTTGGCTGGGTCGCGCGCTGGGGATCGCCGGGCTGACTGTTGCGCTCCTGGCGCCGCTGATCGGCGTGTGGGTGGAGGATCCGCATCGGCGGCGCACGTCCCTGACCGTGTTGACCGGTCTGACGGTGGCGCTGACGAGCGCGATGAGCCTGATCCGCGAGCAACCGCAGTATTTCTGGCTGGGGTTGGCGCTGCTGGGGGCTACTGCGGCGTCCGGCGATCTGGCCACCGTCCCGTACAACGCGATGCTGCGCCAGCTGTCGACTCCGGAGAACTCAGGCCGGATCTCCGGGTTCGGCTTGGCGGCGGCATACGTCGGTAGCGTCATGCTGCTGCTGGTGGTCTATTTCGGTTTCATCTCCGGCAAGGGCGTTACCCGCGGGTTGTTGCACTTGTCCGCCGGCGACGGCATGAACGTCCGATTGGCGATGCTGCTTGCAGCCGGGTGGTTCGCGGTCTTCGCGTTGCCGCTGCTGCTGACCGCCCACCTGCTTCCTTCCGTCGTCGAGGTCGCCCGCCCCGAGGGGGGCATGCTGGCCGGTTACCGCAAGCTGTGGTCGGATCTAACGGCCGAATGGCACCGCGATCGCAACCTGGTCTATTACCTGGTGGCCAGCGCGCTGTTTCGGGACGGGCTGACGGGCGTGTTCACCTTCGGCGGCGTGCTCGGTGTCAACGCCTACGGCATCTCACCGGCCGAAGTGCTGATATTCGGCGCGGCCGCGAGTGTGGTGGCGGCGGTGGGCGCCGTGGTCGGCGGGCTGTTGGACGACCGCATCGGATCCAAACCGGTGATCGTCGGATCACTGGCCAGCATCATCGCAGTGGGACTGACCCTGGTGGCGCTGTCAGGTCCCCGGTCGTTCTGGATCTGCGGACTGCTGTTGTGCCTGTTTATCGGTCCGGCGGTGTCGTCTGCGCGGACGCTGCTGCTGCGCATGTCGGGAGAGGGCAAGGTAGGTGTGGCCTTCGGCCTCTACACGATGACCGGACGCGCGGTGTCGTTCGTGGCGCCGTGGCTCTTTTCGGTCTTCGTCGACGTGTTCGGCGCCGTCCGCGCCGGAATGGGCGGCATATGTCTGGTCATGGGCGTCGGGCTGGCGGGCATGCTGATGGTGCGCGCCCCGCACCGAACCCTCGCGGCCGGCGTGAGTTGAACCGGACAATCAAGGTCAGCCCGATCCGTTGCAGACCGTCAGGCCGGCGCCGGTGCGTTGGTTGATCTCGACCCCGTCCACAGTCACCGAGCAGGTGACGTCATGGCCGATATTGATGATTGTGATGTTGGGCGTTCGGCTGCCCGATTCCGGCAGGCTGACTTCCTTGCTCCACGGCAACCCGACGTTGAATTCGGTCTGCATCATCCCGTCGTTGTCCACGTAGGTGATGCTGATCGCGCGGCCTTCGCCGGTGACGTTATAGACCACGGTCTGCATGGCGCTGGCGTTGGCCGGCGGACTGGATTCGGGACCGGTCGGCTGGGATGCGGTGGCGGACGGCGAGGGCGACGTCGGTGTGGTCGACGCCGGGTTGGATGAACTCGGCATCGCCGGCAGCGGGGGGACGGCGGTTTCCTTCCTGGCCGTGCCATTGGCGATCACCAGGGCGATGACCAGCGCAGCAACCAGCAGCACTGCCGCGGCAGCGACGATCCACAACCAGCGCGGTGCTTTCGGTCGCCCGGGTTCGGGTTCTTCTGTGAGTTGATCCGGCTGAGGCTGACCGTGCAACCAATACTGGGGAATCTTCTCGGTCGGGTTGGTTGCGTTCGGATTGGGCGCTGAGCCCGGGTAATACGGCGGGGGATAGAACGACTGCCCGCTGTAAGCCGGGTCGGTGTACGGAGGGTAGGGCTGACGTATTCGTCGGGTTTGTTCAGTCCCCTGTTGATCTGAACGGGCGTGCTCGGACCGACGTGGATCGTTCATGTCCACCTCATGGCTGCAGGGTACCTGCAGCCAGACGCCCGGCGCCGCGACACTCGATGAGCAGGTGTGATCCGCGCAGTGGGTGAGTCAGATCGCTGACAGGCGAAGCGCCGCCGGTGCGTTTTCGGGCACGATCGGGTTGCGCGGCCGGACCGGCGAAATCCGCTGGTAAGTGGAGCCGAGGGGAGGACGTGGGTCGGGTTCATCCTTGTTGGGCCAGAGCGCGACCGCCCGCTCCGACAGTGCGGTAATGGTGAGTGCAGGGTTGACGCCCAGGTTGGCCGTGATCGTCGAACCATCGATGACGTGCAGGCCGGGATACCCGTACAGCCGGTGATACGGGTCGACGACGCCGGTGGTCGGTGAATCTCCGAGGAGGCAGCCGCCGATGAAATGCGCGGTGGTCGGTCGGTTGAGGACGTCGAAATAATAGCCGCGCGGGTCACCGTCGATCTTTGTGGCCGCACGTCGGACTACGTCGTTGGCGACCGGATTCCAGTTCGGATTGGGCGCGCCCCGGCCCTGTCGGGAGTTCAGTTTCGTGCCGAAAAGGCCGCGTTTGAGGTAGGTGGTCAGCGAATTGTTCAAGTCCTGCATCACAAGCAGCGTTATTGATCTATCGGAGGCTCTCCGAGCGTTGAAGGAGCGGGCGAATGCGGTCGGATGGCGCAGATTTGTCAGCACCCATTTGGCGAGGCGGTGTCGGTCGCCGTCGACCAGGGTGGTGGTCAGTAGGTATCCCCAGTTGCTGCCCTTGCCGACGCGGAAGGCTTCGATGTGCGTGTTCGGATCGGGGTGGATCGATGACGTCCCGGCCACACCCTGAGCCAGATCCGTGCGGGTTCGCGAGGTAGCCAGCAGGGTGATCTCCGAGTTGGTCCGCGCCAGTTCACCCAACCGCGCCGAGATCCGGGGTAACGAACCATTGGCCCGCAGTCGATGGAGCAGGTTTTGCGTGCCGAGCGCGGCGGCCGAGAACACCACCTGATCGGCGCTCCAGGTCCGGTGTTGTTTGCGAACCCACCGTCCGGTGCTGACGGTTTCAACCTGGTATCCGCCAGCCGGCAATTCACGGACGCCGACGACAGTCGTCATCGGGTGGACCTGCGCGCCCGCCTTTTCCGCGAGGTATAAGTAGTTGCGGTCGAGGGTGTTCTTGGCGTTGTGCGCGCATCCATTGATGCAGCGCCCACAGAAGACGCAGCCGGCGCGGTCGGGTCCGATGCCACCGAAGTACGGGTCGGAAACCGTCTTGCCGGGCTCGCCGAAGAACGCGCCCACCTGGGTCGGGTGAAACGTGTCGGCAATACCCAAATCGTCTGCAATCGCCTTGAACACGTCGTCTGCAGCGGTCAACCGCGGATTGGTCGCGACGCCAAGCATTCGTTTGGCCTGGTCGTAATACGGCGCTAATTCGGCCTTCCAGTCCGTGATCGAGGCCCATTGCGGATCGTTGTAGAACCGCTCCGGCGGTTCGTAGAGAACATTGCCGTAGATCAGTGAACCGCCACCGACGCCCACGGCCGACTGGATAGCGACGTTCTTCAAAACGGTGATTCGCAGCGGGCCTGTGAGGCCGAAATAGGGCTGCCACAGGGTCTTTCGCATAGGCACACTATCCGGCGGGTAGTCCTCCGGCCGCCAGCGTGCACCCTGCTCGAGCACGCCGACGCGGTATCCCTTCTCGCTCAGGCGAAGAGCGGTAACCGAGCCGCCGAAACCCGATCCGATCACGATCACGTCATAGTCGGGACTCATCGAAGTCCTCTCGCAAGCTGCATGAAGGCCATCGATCGACGACGATCGAGCGTTATCAGGTTGACGCTGACAATAGGCCTCCGAACCGGCTCCGCACCCGAAAATCGCGCGCGTGACTAGTCAGGAAGTGCCAACGGTCAATGCAGCAACCGTCATAGCCCGCATCACCGCCCGTGACCTCGCCGCTCCGCCGTCGGCGGGCTTGAGACTGTGTGGGGTCGAGTTGAGCAGACCGAACACGGCGTGCGCCATCAACCGCGCGTCGGCCTCGGCAAGTCCGGGCTCGAGCTCGCGCAGCACGCCCACCCAGACTTCTACATACTGGCGCTGTGCGCGGCGCACCTGGCGTTCGGCTGCCGCCGGTAGATGGGCGAGGTCGCGGTCCTGAATGCGGATGAGATCTGGTTCGCCCAGCACGAAGTCGAGGTGGAAGTCGATCAAGCCGTCCAGCGCCGAGGCGGCGTCAGTCTCGCGGGATCGGACCTCTCGCGCGCCGGCGAGCAAGCGGGTGCTGATGCCAACCAACAACTCGACCAGCAGCGACTCCTTGTTGGGAAAATGCCGATAGATCGCCGGGCCGCTGACACCCGCTGCGGCGCCGATGTCTTCCAGCCGCACTGCCAGAAACCCGCGTTCGGCAAACAGCCGCTCCGCTGATGACAGCAGTTGCAAGCGCCGGTCCGACTTGCGTCGACTCCGGTGATTCGGCGTATCCGTTGGGCCGTTGCGGTCACTGTGGTCGGCCGGAGCAGACACTGCCATGACGGCCTCCCTCGACAACTCGTGCTGGACACTTCGGTTAATCGCCACTAACATTATCACGAGTTAGTGATCATTAACCGAAATTGGCGTGCAAACGATGACCTCTCCGGCGGAAAACCGCGACGCGCACCACGCGCTTGTCGCGCAGCTGCGCGACAAGCTGGCCACGGCCGCCCTTGGTGGCCCGGAACGCGCCCGCACACGCCACGTCGACCGCGGCAAACTGCTGCCGCGTGACCGAGTCGACGGCCTGCTCGACCCCGGCAGTCCCTTGCTCGAGATCGCACCGCTTGCCGCCGACGGGATGTACGACGACGAATGCCCGGGGGCTGGCATCATCACCGGTATCGGCAGGATCTCCGGTCGCGAATGCATGATCGTGGCCAACGACGCAACGGTCAAAGGCGGTACCTACTATCCGATTACGGTCAAAAAGCACCTGCGCGCGCAGGAGATCGCCGGGCAGAATCGGCTGCCCTGCATCTACCTCGTCGACTCCGGCGGCGCCTTCCTTCCCCGCCAAGACGAGGTGTTTCCCGACCGCGAGCATTTCGGCCGGATCTTCTATAACCAGGCCAAACTCAGCTCCGAGGGCATCCCGCAGATCGCCGCCGTGCTGGGATCGTGCACGGCAGGCGGCGCGTACGTCCCGGCGATGAGCGACGAGGCGGTGATCGTCCGCAACCAGGGCACCATCTTTCTCGGCGGCCCGCCGCTGGTGAAGGCCGCCACCGGCGAAGTGGTCTCCGCGGAGGATCTCGGTGGCGGAGAGCTGCACTCCAAGATCTCCGGTGTTACCGATCATCTCGCGCACGACGACCGCGACGCGCTGCGCATCATCCGGCGGATCGTCTCGACACTGGGGCCGCGCGAACCGCGCACCTGGGATGTGCGACCCACCGTGGATCCGACTGCCAATCAAACCGAGATCTACGACGTGGTTCCGATCGATCCGCGCATTCCCTACGACGTGCACAACGTCATCACCCGGCTCGTCGACGGGGGTGAATTCGTCGAATTCAAAGCCGAGTACGGCAGCACGCTGGTGACTGGATTCGCGCACATTCACGGCCACCCGGTCGGCATCGTCGCCAACAACGGTGTGCTGTTCAGCGAATCCGCACTCAAGGGTGCGCATTTCATCGAGCTATGCGACAAACGGCTAGTGCCGCTGTTGTTCTTGCAGAACATTTCCGGGTTCATGGTCGGCCGCGACTACGAGGCCGGCGGCATCGCCAAACACGGCGCCAAGATGGTCACCGCGGTGGCGTGCGCGCGAGTGCCCAAGCTCACCGTGGTGATCGGCGGGTCCTACGGTGCGGGTAACTACTCGATGTGCGGACGGGCGTATTCGCCGCGCTTCCTGTGGATGTGGCCGAACGCCCGGATTTCGGTCATGGGTGGCGAGCAGGCGGCGTCGGTGCTGGCCACCGTGCGCGGCGAGCTGACGGCCGAGGAGGAAGAAGCGGTGAAGGCCCCGATTCGCGCCCAGTACGAACACCAGGGCAATCCGTACTATTCGACAGCCCGGCTCTGGGACGACGGCGTGATTGATCCTGCCGACACCAGAACGGTTGTGGGTCTTGCGCTTTCGGTAGCAGCGAATGCGCCTGTCGACCCGGTCTCCTACGGCGTCTTCCGGATGTGAGCATGTGATGGGCTTCGATACGGTTTTGGTTGCCAACCGGGGTGAGATCGCCGTCCGGGTGATCCGGACGCTGAAGGCGATGGGCATCCGGTGTGTCGCCGTCTACAGCGACGCCGACACCTCCGCACGCCATGTCGCCGCGGCGGACCTCGCAGTCGCAATCGGGCCTGCGCCCGCGCGTGACAGCTACCTCAACATCCCCGCGATCGTCGACGCGGCTGTGCGGACCGGAGCTCAGGCCGTACACCCCGGCTACGGATTCCTCTCAGAAAATGCCGATTTCGCGGCAGCGCTGGCATCGGCGGGAGTGACGTTCATCGGTCCGCCGGTGGGCGCCATCCAGACCATGGGCGACAAGATCGCCGCCAAGGGGACCGTCTCAGCGTTCGGCGTGCCCGTGGTTCCCGGTATCGCACGGCCGGGGCTCACCGATGATGAACTGATCGCGGCCGCTGACGAGATCGGCTACCCGGTTCTCGTCAAACCGTCCGCCGGTGGTGGCGGCAAGGGCATGCGCATGGTCGAGCGGCCCGCTGACCTGACCGCCGCGTTGGTCAGTGCCCGCAGGGAGTCGGCTGCCGCGTTCGGCGACGACACCCTCTTCCTTGAGCGATTCGTATTGCGCCCCAGGCACATCGAAGTTCAAGTCCTGGCCGATGCTTACGGCAATGTGGTGCACTTCGGCGAGCGGGAGTGCAGCCTGCAGCGGCGACACCAGAAGGTCATCGAAGAGGCGCCGTCACCGCTGCTGGACGCCGCAACGCGCGCCCGGATCGGCGCCGCCGCGTGTGATACCGCCCGGAGCGTGGATTACGCGGGCGCCGGCACGGTGGAGTTCATCGTCTCGGCCGACCGCCCCGAGGAGTTCTTCTTCATGGAGATGAACACCCGGCTACAGGTCGAGCACCCGGTCACCGAGTTGGTGACGGGATGGGATCTTGTCGAATGGCAAGTCCGTATCGCGGCGGGCGAGAAGCTCACCATAGACCAGTCTGATATTGCGTTGCAGGGGCACGCGATTGAAGCGCGGGTATACGCCGAGGATCCGGCGCATGGCTTCCTGCCCACCGGCGGCGATGTGCTGGCGGTGCTGGAACCCGACGTAGCGGGCGTGCGAGTCGATTCGGGCCTGTCCGCGGGAATGGTCGTCGGCAGCGACTACGACCCAATGCTGGCGAAGGTCGTCGCGTATGGCGCGGATCGGGCGGCCGCGCTGCGAACCCTCGATCGGGCCCTGGCCGACACCGCGGTGCTCGGCGTGGTCACCAACATCGAGTTCGCCCGGTTCCTGCTGGCCGATCCCGATGTCATTGCCGGTCGGCTCGACACGGGGCTTTTGGACCGACGAGCCGGCGATTTCGTCGCGGCGGCGCCCACCGACGAACAGTTCATCGCTGCCGCGGCATTCCATTGGTTGCGACGCTTCCCCGCACCGGGCGCCGACCTGTGGGAGGTGCCATCCGGATGGCGAATAGGCGGCCGAGCGCCGGTGAGCATCCGGCTGCGGTCCGGCGAACGCACCGACCACGTCCACATCACCGGCGTCCCGGAAGCCGCCGAAGTCCACATCGAGGACGGTGAATCTCGTTCGCTGCGAGCCGATCTGGCAGGCCGGCAGCTGACGCTGACCCTGGACGGGCTGCGCGGCGAGTACACGGTGGCGGCAACGGACAGCAAGATGTGGCTGGCCGGCGACGGCGTGGTCGCAGTGCTCGAGGAGGTGCGCGAAGCGCCGGTGCGTCCCGAGGAGGAGCACAGCGGCGACGCCGAACTGACCAGCCCAATGCCTGGGGCGATCGTCGCGGTGAGCGTCGACGACGGTGCTGCGGTCGAGGCCGGGACCGTTGTGGTCACGGTCGAAGCGATGAAGATGGAGCACGCGCTGACGGCACCAGTCGACGGTGTGGTCGAACTACTTGTCGCCGTTGGCGACCAGGTCAAGGTGGGCCAGCTGCTGGCCCGGATTGCCGTGAACACCAACGTAATACCAGCAACACGAGAATCAGAGGATAGTGCGTCATGACCGAATTCCTGTCCACCGCGACGCTGCCGGACGAGTACCAGCAGTTGGCCAAGACCGTCCGCGACTTCGCTCAAAGCGTCGTCGCACCGGTGTCCGCGCGGCACGACGCCGAGCACTCATTTCCCTACGAGGTGATCGCCGGCATGGCCGAGATGGGCCTGTTCGGTTTGCCGTTCCCGGAGGAGTGGGGCGGCATGGGCGGCGACTACTTCGCCTTGTGCCTGGCTTTGGAGGAGCTGGGCAAGGTTGACCAGAGCGTGGCGATCACGCTAGAGGCCGGCGTTTCGCTCGGCGCCATGCCCGTCTACCAGTTCGGCACTGACGCGCAGAAGCGAGAATGGTTGCCGGAGTTGGCCAGTGGTCGCGCCCTGGGCGCGTTCGGTCTGACCGAGCCGGGCGGCGGCAGCGATGCCGGCGCGACGAAGACCAACGCGCATCTTGACGACGGCCATTGGGTGATCAACGGCTCCAAGCAGTTCATTACGAATTCGGGTACCGACATCACCAAGCTGGTCACCGTTACCGCGGTGACCGGCGAGCGGGACGGTAAGAAAGAGATCTCGTCGATCCTGGTTCCGGTACCCACGCAGGGGTTCACCGTGGAGCCCGCCTACGACAAGGTCGGCTGGAACGCGTCGGACACTCATCCGCTGAGCTTCGACGACGTACGGGTGCCCGAGGAAAATCTGCTCGGCGAACGCGGTAGCGGATACGCCAACTTTCTGCGCATTCTCGACGAGGGCCGCATCGCGATTGCCGCATTGTCCACCGGTGTCGCCCAGGGTTGCGTCGACGAGAGCGTCAAGTACGCGCGGGAGCGCGAAGCGTTCGGCCAACCGATCGGCCGCCATCAGTCCATCGCGTTCACCATCGCGCGGATGGAGGCGCGCGCTCACACCGCCCGCACCGCCTACTACGACGCCGCGGCGCTGATGCTGGCCGGTAAGCCGTTCAAGAAGCAGGCGGCGATCGCCAAGCTGGTCGCCAGCGAGGCGGCAATGGACAACGCCCGAGACGCCACCCAGATTCACGGCGGCTACGGGTTTATGAATGAATTCACCGTGGCGCGGCATTACCGGGACAGCAAGATTCTGGAGATCGGTGAGGGGACCAGCGAAGTGCAGCTGATGGTGATCGCCCGCGAGGTGGGTCTGTGAAGTCGGGTGAGCGGAACGAACGCCGGCGAGTGACGGGAACGAGACGAACGGTGGGCCCATGAGTGAAGGGAATGGGGAGCAGCCCGTCAAGACGGTAGTCCAGCGCGGGTTGTGGTTCGAAGAATTCGAAATCGGCGTGCGGTACTTGCATCGCCCGGGACGGACCATCACCGAGGCCGACAATGTGTTGTTCACGACATTGACCATGAATACCCAAGCGCTGCACCTGGATGCCGCGTTCTCCGACGCGCTGCCGCCCTTTCACCAGCGGTTGGTGAACTCCATGTTCACGTTGTCGACCCTGGTCGGTTTGTCAGTCGCACAACTGACCCAGGGCACCATTGTCGGCAACCTCGGCTTTTCCGATATCGCGTTCCCCAAACCGCTGTTCCATGGTGACACCCTGTACGCCGAGACCGTCATCACCGAGAAACGGACATCGAAGAGCCGTCCGGGAGAGGGCATCGTGACGTTTGCGCATACCGGTCGAAATCAGCACGGTGACGTGGTCGCCACCGCGAACCGCAAGACTCTGGTACGTATGCGCCCGGCGGAGGCCACCGACTGATGGGCTTGCAAGATCCCGGGCCGGCATGGCTGTTCTGCCCGGCGGACCGTCCTGAGCGTTTCCAAAAGGCCGCGGCTGCAGCCGATATCGTGATCCTTGATCTCGAGGACGGAGTGGCCGCAGCCGACCGGCCCGCAGCGCGCGAGGCGCTCGTCGACGTTCCGCTCGATCCAGCCCGCACCGTGGTGCGCGTCAACCAGTTCGGCACCGCCGATCAGGAGCTCGACCTCGAGGTTCTGAAAAGCACCCCATACGACACCGTGATGCTGCCGAAATGTGAAGCAGTCGAACATGTTAGCGCGCTGGCGCCGCTGCACGTGATAGTGCTCGTCGAATCCCCGATGGGTGCCCTGGGCGTAACTGAGACCGTCCGGGTGCAGAACGCCATCGCGGTGATGTGGGGCGCCGAGGATCTGTTCGCGGTGCTCGGCGGCACTGCCAACCGCTACCCGGACGGGACATACCGCGAGGTGGCCAGGCATGTCCGCTCGCAGTCATTGTTGGCGGCCAAGGCGCACGGTCGCCTCGCTCTGGATTCGGTCTATCTCGACATCAAAGATCTCGACGGGCTGCGCGCAGAGGTCGACGACGCCGTGGCGGTGGGTTTCGACGCGAAGGTTGCGATTCACCCCAGCCAGCTGGCCGTGATACGGGCCGGTTACGCGCCGTCGCCCGACCAGGTGCAGTGGGCGCGACAGGTTCTCTCCGCAGCCGCCGATGAACGTGGTGTCTTCGCATTTGAGGGCTTAATGGTGGATGCGCCCGTGTTGCGGCGAGCCGAGCGGATCGTTCGGCTCGCCCTTGACTCTGGCTCGTAGCAGTCCGGGTCTTCGGGTATGCTCTGACCCGCCGCACACCTGTGCCGGGAGTTGGTTGGCTGCGTCTCACAGGGGGGTCGAGACGCCGAACTCCTCAGGCAGCGGATGTTGCGGTCATCGCCTCCTTGACCTGGTGCGGGTCGTTTTGTGATGGTAGTGCGAAGGACGACATCCACTGACGTTGTGACCGCGCGATCAAAGGAGGCGGTATGGCTGAGGTCTCTCCGATGCCGATGAATGTCGACCTTGAGCCGGTGCAACTCGTCGGTCCGGATGGCGCGCCAACGGCCGAAGTCCGCTACCGCCGGGCCCTTCCCGCGGAGACACTCTGCTGGCTCTACGAGATGATGATGGTCACCCGCGATGTGGACGCCGAATTCGTCAATCTGCAGCGCCAGGGTGAATTAGCGCTGTTTGCGTCGTGCTGCGGCCAAGAGGCGGCACAGGTCGGAGCCGCGGCCTGCTTGCGCAAGACCGACTGGCTGTTTCCTCAATACCGCGAGCTGGGCGTCTTTCTCGTGCGCGGCATCCCGCCCGGTGATGTCGGTGCGGCGTGGCGCGGAACATGGCATGGCGGGCTGGATTTCACTAAGAAGTGCTGCGCTCCGATATCGGTTCCGATCGGCACCCAGACGTTGCATGCCGTCGGCGCGGCCATGGCTTCCCAGCGGCTCGGCGAGGACTCGATGACGGTGGCCTTCCTCGGCGACGGTGCCACCAGCGAGGGCGACGTTCACGAGGCGCTGAACTTCGCGGCGGTGTTCAAGGCGCCGTGTGTATTTTACGTGCAGAACAACCAGTGGGCGATCTCGGTGCCGCTGCACAACCAGACCGTCGCGCCGTCCATCGCGCACAAAGCGATCGGGTATGGAATGCCCGGTGTTCGAGTGGACGGCAACGATGTGTTGGCGTGTTACGCGGTGATGGCCGAAGCCGCCGCCCGGGCTCGAGCCGGCGACGGGCCGACGCTGATCGAGGCCGTTACCTACCGGCTGGGCCCGCACACCACTTCGGACGATCCGACGCGGTACCGCAGCCAGGAGGAACTGGACTGGTGGCGGACGCTGGACCCCATTCCGCGCTACCGGACCTATCTGCAGGGTCAGGGACTATGGTCGGCACGGCTGGAAGACCGAGTCGCCGCTCGGTGCAAGCGGCTGCGCGCTGACCTGCGCGATGCGGTGTTCGCGGCGCCGGATATCGACATCGACGAGGTGTTCACCACGGTATACGCCGAAATGACGCCCGGACTTGAAGCGCAACGCCAACAGTTGCGGGCTGAAATCCTCCGGGAGGCGTGATGACCCAGATCGCCGAACCGCCGACCCGCCCGACTGCAGACGTGCCGGTAGCGACTGATGAGCTCAGCGCGTCGCCGCTGACGATGGTCCAGGCGCTCAACCGGGCACTGCACGATGCGATGGAGGCCGACGACCGGGTGCTGGTTTTCGGTGAGGATGTCGCGACGCTGGGTGGCGTCTTCCGGGTCACCGAGGGACTCACCACAACATTCGGCCCGGACCGCTGCTTCGATACCCCGGTGGCCGAGTCCGCGGTGATCGGCATCGCGGTGGGCTTGGCACTGCGCGGCTTCGTGCCGGTGCCCGAGATCCAGTTCGACGGATTCTCCTATCCCGCATTCGATCAGGTGGTCAGCCACCTGGCCAAGTACCGGACCCGCACCCGCGGCGAAATCGACATGTCGGTGACGGTCCGGATACCGTCGTTCGGCGGTATCGGCGCGGTCGAGCATCACTCGGAATCCACCGAGTCCTACTGGGCGCACACCGCAGGGCTGAAGGTTGTGGTGCCGTCGACACCATCGGACGCCTACTGGCTGCTGCGCCATGCAATCGCGTGCCCGGACCCAGTGATGTTCCTGGAACCCAAGCGACGCTATTGGGCCCGCGAGGTCGTCGACAGCGCTCGGCCCGGACCCCCGATCGGGCAGGCGGCGATACGCCGAGCCGGTAGCGACGTCACCGTGCTGACCTACGGTGGCCTGGTAGGGACCGCCTTGTCGGCCGCTGAAATTGCTGCCCAACAATATCATTGGAGCCTCGAGGTCATCGATCTGCGGTCACTGGTCCCGCTGGATTTCGACACCGTGGCCGCGTCGATCCGCCGCACCGGGCGGTGCGTGGTGCTGCATGAGGGGCCGCGAAGCCTGGGCTACGGCGCCGGGCTGGCGGCCCGCATTCAAGAGGAGATGTTCTACGAACTCGAAGCACCGGTGTTGCGCGCCTGCGGGTTTGACACCCCCTACCCGCCGGCCCGACTGGAGAAGCTGTGGCTACCCGGTCCCGATCGACTGCTCGATTGCGTTGAGCGCGTGCTGGAGCAGCCATGAGCCCGTCCGCCGGCAGCGATCGGGTCAAGGCGTTCGTCGTACCCGACCTCGGCGAGGGTCTGGAAGAGGTGACCCTGTCCTGCTGGCGCGTCGCGATCGGTGACGACGTCGAACTCAACCAGCCCTTGTGCTCGGTGGAGACCGCCAAGGCCGAAGTCGAGATCCCCAGCCCGTACGCGGGTCGGATCCTCGAGATACGCGGGGCCGAAGGTGATGTGCTGGCGGTCGGCTCGCTGCTGCTACGTATCGACACCACGCCCGGCGCGACAGACGAGGCACCCCGGCCGGCGGCGAACCCGGTTGCGGCCATGGCGTCCAACGGTGAGTCGTCCACGCGAAGACCGATACTCGTCGGATATGGCGCTGATGACGCACTTGACACCAGCCGAAGACGTCCGAAAGCCAAACCGTCCGTGCGGAAATTGGCTGCCGAGCTGCTCGTGGATCTGGGCGACGTGCCGCCGGGCCCGGACGGCCTGATCAGCCGGGAGGCGGTTCTGGCGGCCTCTGGAGTCGACACCGAGCGGCCCGGCGCGTCATACGACGTCTTGCCGGTGCGCGGAGTCCACGCTCACATGGCAGAACGGATGACTCTGTCGCGCAGCAAGATTCCTGACGCGCACGCCAGCGTACAGGTCGACTGCACCGGCCTGTTGCGACTGGGCGATCGACTGTGCGCGGCTGGTGGTGACGGCGGCGAGGTCATCTCCCCATTCCTGCTCACACTGCGGTTACTCGTCATCGCGTTGACGCACAACAAGATTCTCAACTCCACGTGGGTTGACGGCCCAGAGGGCGGCCCGCAGGTGCACTCTCATCACGCGGTCCATCTGGGGTTCGCGGTCGCCGCCCCCCGCGGCCTGCTGGTTCCCGTGGTCATCGACGCGCAGGACAAGACCACCCGCCAACTCGCGCAATGTGTGGCCCGGCTGATCCGGGAAGCCCATGCAGGCACTTTGAAACCGGCCGAGCTTGGCGGCTCGACGTTTACCGTGTCGAACTTCGGGGCCCTCGGTCTTGACGACGGCGTCCCGGTGATCAACTATCCGGAAGCGGCGATCCTGGGCATGGGGTCGCTCAAACCGCGGCCCACGGTCCTTGACGACACGATCGTCATCCGTCCACAGATGACCCTGACCTGTGTGTTCGACCACCGGGTCGCTGACGGCGCCAACGTGGCCGAGTTCTTGGGAGAGCTGCGCCGGCTCATCGAATCACCGGAGACCGCGCTGCTTGATCTGTAGCGGTCGCGGTTCGGTGCGTCCACGGCCAGCGTTTCCTTGCCGACACACGTCTGGCATATGCCCGATCTTTGACGGGGGCGACCCGCGCTGGGGGCCGTATGGTGCCACGCTGCATAAGATTAATTCAGCGTCGTGGGATCTTGCTTCATTAGCATAATGCAAACGGCCCCTTCGGCATTGGAGGGGCCGTTTGGCTGCGGATTGACTTCCGCTCAGGGGAAGAGAGTAAGCAGAGTTGAGCCCAGTTCCGCGCACAACTAGCACGTCCGTGCAGACCAGCCATCATCACGATTCATTTTCCGTCACGTTGCAAGGCCATACCAGGATCGACGCACGGCACGGCGCCTTTCGGCCCACGGAAACGCAAAAGTTTTACTTGCGGCGCGCCGCGGCCAGCCGGGCGGCGAACTCCGGTGACCGGATCGAGTTGGCCTGCGGCCCGAGTTCGGTGTCCTTAGCGAGTTCGTGCTGTTCGGCATCGACCGATCCGGGGCTGGCTGTGGCACGCATGGTGGCCTTCGTCGCGAGCACCACCTCGCGTGGGGCAGCCGCAGGCCCGGCCGCCAGTTCCAACGCGGCGGCGACCGGGTCGTCGGCGATGCTGAGCGCCAGCCCATGCCGCACAGCGGATTCGGCGTCGAAGCGCATACCGAACAGCAAGGCCGCCCGAGCCACCTGCGGTCCGACCCCGCGCTGCAGCATCCAGGTTGCCCCGCCGCCGGGATGCAGTCCCAACTTCTGAAAACGCGCGTCGAACAACGCGTTCGGCCCGGCGATGCGCACGTCGGCAGCCAGCGCCAAGTTCAGGCCTGCCCCGACGGCCGGGCCGTTGACCGCGGCAACCGTCGGCAGAGTGCAGTTGCCCACCGCCATAAAACCGTCGTAGATCCGTAGCAGACCCTGCTCGGCCGCACTGCCCAAGGCACTCAGGTCGGCGCCCGCGCAGAACGCTTTGCCGGCGCCGGTGACGACGACGGCGTGCACATCGGGATCGGCCTCGCCCCGTTCCACTGCCGCGCGCAGCTGCCTCGACATCTCGTCGGTGACGGCGTTGCGGCGATCGGGGTCGTTGACAGTGATCAACGCGACATGGTTGTCGACGCTGAACAGGACCAGATCGGACTGGGACATTCGGCACCTCCGCTGATTCGCCGCCGACGGTATGAAACCTGCGACCACAAGATTCGCCGCGAACGCTTATCAGTGGTTGTGTCAAGTTGCCGTGAGTCGGCGCGCCACAGCGTAATCGGGCGATACAACCTTATCAATGATTGACGCAAGTTATCTTCGCTTCTCGACATTTAGCGCCGATTAAACGCCCTCTTACTGCAGTCCGATGCGCTGTGTCCACGGGTCGCCGGTGTGGTCGGGTGTCGGGCGCCAGCTCACCGCGACCGACCTGTCCTGCGTCTGCAACGCAACGAACAGGTCAAGTTCCTTGGTTTCGCGTCCGTCGACGACATCGAAATGATTGCCTCCCCCGCGACCAGGTCGAAAAACGCCACGGGCGGACCCTCGCACGGGCTCACCAGGGCCCAGATCTCTTCGGCCACCGCCGCATCGGCGCGGTCCAGCGGGCTGAGCACCACATCCGTCGCACCCGCATCCAGATGACGTTTCAACTGGCGCACAACCGACTCCGCAGGGCCGATCGCAGCGAGGTCGGCCGCGCTCGCGACGCCCTCACGCGCGATCACCTTCTGGTACGACGGGATCGTCTCGTAGAAGCTCAACTGCTGAGCGGCGACGGCATGCGCGGCATCGACGTCGTCGGACACCAGCGCGGGCACCACTGCGATGATCCTGGGCTTCGGCCGTCCCGCGTCGGCGGCCGCGTTGGAGATTGTGGGTTCGATGAACTCGACGGTGGGCACACTTCGTACTTGCGTAGTAAGTACTTACTGCGCTATCGTGAGGCGCACGCACACCGAGGAGGAGTCGCCCATGTCGAATCCAGGAACAGGCCAAGACGTGGAGGTCCTGATCCTGGGGGCAGGCGTGTGCGGAATCGCCGCGGCAGTCGGGTGTGTGCGGGCGGGGTTCGACGACTTCGTCATCATCGAGCGCGCGAGCGATATCGGCGGCACCTGGCACCACAACACCTACCCGGGTTGCGCCGTCGACATCCCCTCGCACGTGTACTCGTTCTCCTACGCGCCCAACCCGGACTGGACCAGACTGTTCTCGCCGGCGCACGAGGTGAAGGGCTATTTGATAGACGTCGCGCGCAGATACCGACTCGAGCCCAAGATGGCGTTCCAGACCGAGCTGCTCAACGCGACCTGGGACGAGGAACTACAGCGCTGGATCGTGACGACCGACCGCGGTGTCTACCGCGCGCGCTACTTCGTCAGCGCCGCAGGGCCGCTGCATGAGGCGATCATCCCTGACCTTCCCGGACGGGAGTCCTTCTCGGGTCAGATGTTCCATTCGTCTGCCTGGCCAGAGGATCTCGATCTACGGAACAAGCGCGTCGTCGTGCTCGGCACCGGCGCCTCGGCGGTCCAGTTCGTGCCGGCGATCCAGCCCGAGGTCGGGCATATGACCGTGCTGCAACGGACACCGTCGTGGGTGATGCCGAAGGTGGACTGGAACATCAGCCGCGCCGAGAAGGCGCTCCTGCGCCGCCTGCCATACCTCGCCACTCTCATGCGCTGGGCCTTGTGGGCGCCGATGGACGTGTTCTTGATGCTCGCCACCCACCACCCCAAGATCGCGCGGGCTATGGGCCCGATCGGTCGTTGGCACATCGGCCGATCGGTCAAGGACAAGGATCTGCGCAAGGCGCTGACTCCCGGCTACACCCCGACATGCAAGCGCCTCGGGTTGTCGAACGACTACTACCAGGCATTCGCACAACCCAACGTCGAGCTCGTCACCGAACCCGCGGCGGCGGTGCGGGAACACTCGGTCGTCACCGCCGCGGGCCGCGAGATCGCCGCCGACGTAGTGATCTTCGGGACGGGATTCCACACCCTGCAGCATCATCCGATCAATTCCCGGATCGTCGGCCGCGGGCATCGTTGCCTGGAAGAGGTCTGGAACGGCAGCCCCACCGCATTCATGGGCACCTCCGTCGCCGGATTCCCCAACGCGTTCATCATGTTCGGGCCGAATGTCGGCACGCTGTCGGGCTTCGTGATGGCCGAGGCCCAGGTCGATTACCTCATCGGTGCGTTGCGGGAGATGCGCTCCCGCGGACTCAGCAGCCTCGACGTCCGGCAACGCGAGCAGGACGCGTTCGTCGCGAAATGCGATGCGCTGCTTAGCAACTCCACATTCATCCGGGGCGGATGCTCCAGCTATTATCTCGATGACAACCATCGGCGAGCTTCGCTCAACTGGCCGGGCAGCATGGCCGGTCTGCGTCGGGAGCTCAAGAAGTTCGATCTCGGGGCCTATGCCGTGGTCCGGCGCAGCGTCGGCGAGGACGCCGGGCGACCACGCGCCACCGTAGGCTGACCTCCGTGGCACAGACTCCCGCCAAGGCCGCCACGACCAGGCTCACCTCCGAACAGCGGCGTCAGCAGATCACCGAATCGGCGCGCACGGTGTTCATGGCGCATGGGTTGGCCGGCGCGCGCACGCGGGACATCGCGGCTCAGGCGGGCATCAACGAGGCAACGCTGTACCGCCACTTCAAATCCAAGGAAGAGCTCTACGAGGCCGCGGTTGCTGGACCGCTCGAAGAGGCCGTCGCCGCACTCGTGGCGGCATCGGGTCGGCCGCCGGCACGGTTCGACACGTCCGGTACCGCCATGAAGGAACGCACTGCCGCCTTCCTGCGTGATCTGCTGCGTGTCATGGAGGACTTCGGGCCGCTGCTCGGCGTGGCCCTGTTCGGTGAGGCGCAGGCGGCACAGACCTACTACGCGGACCGGATCGCGCCGACGCTCGCCACGGTCACGGACGTGGTTGCGGCAAACCTGCAGTCATGGTTGCACCGCGACTTCGACCTGGACATCGTGGTGCGCACGGCCTTCGGTGCCGCCTGGTTCCATGCCACGGCGGCGCGGCTGGAGGGCAGGTCGCTCGACGTCGATAGCGTCGCCGAGCAGATCGCCGACATGATGATCGACGGGCTGATCCGCCAGCAGTAGCCGTTGTGCCGCCCCCAGGTGCGCACCCTGCCGCTGTCAGGAGAGCAGTTATTTTATGACCGGCGACGGCACAGCGGGCATGCGCTACCCGTTGCGCAGAGCAGTTTTGGTCTGTCAAGTTCCGGAGCAGACGGTCGGTGTCAAGTTCCGGTGTCAAGTTCCGGTAGCCGGGACATTAAACGCCCATTAAACGCCGACCCGGCCAGCCGGGAGCCTGAAAAAGAGTCGCGATGTGCGCCCCCGGCAGGACTCGAACCTGCGACCACAAGATTAGAAGTCATGTGCTCTGTCCAGCTGAGCTACGGGGGCCGGAGACTACTAAGCCCAGGTCAGTGTATCCAACGGTGCCGCAGGTGGAGTCGAGGTGCGCAACGCCGACAGAAATGTCGTTGGCAGGAACCGTGATTCGCTAGTGTGAGGCCCGCCACACACGTACGCTACCGACGGCTGGGCCGCGTGCAGGCCAGCGGCGTGTGCTCAACGACGAGGAGTGGCAGGGCATGACGGTAGCCATAGGGGGCCGATACTCGCGGGCCAGCGCCGAGATGCTGCGACACGGACTGCAGCTAGCGGCCGGGCCGGTCGATGCATACCGCACGGGTGCGCTGCTTCTCCGCGGCTCGCCGTGGGTAGTGCGCTTTGTGGCGGAGTGGCTATCGGCCGAATTTCCCCCGCACGTGGTCACCGGGCATGCCCTGTCCGGGGTGACGCCGCTGTCGGTCGGCCGTGTTGCGACGAGCTGGGCAGCACAGCGGGCAGACCACATCCTCACCGCCGCGCTGCAGGAGTCGTTGGGGCCCCAATACCGGGAAAAGGCCCGTCATCCGATCAACGATTTCCCCGTGTGCACCCCCCGCGGGGGATTGTTGCAAGCAGCCGGCCACCGCCGTCGGTATGCGGCGCAGACGTCAGATATCGCCTATGGGCCAGACAGTCGCGACAACCTGCTGGACATCTGGCGCCATCCCGTCACCAAAGCGGGGGACCGGGCGCCGGTGGTGGTGCAGATACCGGGAGGCGCCTGGGTCGTCAACGGTAAACGGCCTCAGGCATATCCGCTGATGGGCCGACTGGTCGAACACGGCTGGATCTGCGTGTCCATCGATTACAGCAAGAGCCCGGGCAAGGCGTGGCCGGCGCACATCATCGACGTCAAACGCGCGCTGGCGTGGGTCCGCGACAACATCGCCGACTACGGCGGTGACCCCGACTTCATCGCCGTCACGGGCGGTTCGGCGGGCGGGCACCTGGCCTCCCTGGCCGCGCTCACCGCTAACGACGAGCGACTGCAGCCCGGTTTCGAGGAGGCTGACACAACCGTTCAAGCGGCGGCACCCTTTTACGGCGTCTACGACCTGACTGACGTCAAAAAGATGCACGAAATGATGCTGCCGTTTCTGGAGCGTTTCGTTATGCAAGCTCGCCACCCTGACCAGCCTGAGCTTTTTGAATCGGCATCGCCGATTTCGCACGTGCACCACGCGGCGCCACCGTTCTTTGTGCTGCACGGTGAGAACGATTCGGTGATTCCCAGTGTGCAGGCGCAGGCCTTTTGCGCCGCACTCCGCGACGCCGGCGCCCCGACCGTGTGCTACGCCGAGCTTCCCAACGCCCACCACGCGTTTGACATATTCGCCACGGTTCGGTCCCAACTGGCTGCGGACGCCGTCGCCGACTTTCTCGGTGTCGTTTACGGACGATATCTGCGGTCGCGGTCGACGGTTTCGCGCAGACGCGCCACGCCTGCCAGTTGAATTGCTCGGCGGGCAACCGTATACATATTTCTCAATTTGACAGTCGGCCAGGCTATTTCGCAGGCTATCTGAAACGCATTTAAACTCTCGCCCTGATCCGCACAATCGGCTACCGCCACCGCGCCAACCGGGCTAGCGTTGGAGTGGCCCGCGGCGCAACGCTGGGCCTTGGCAAAGCGTATTGGCGCGTCGAGCAGCGCGCGCTGACAGGACGGAGGAGTGCCGGTGGCTGAGACGGTCGACGCGGCCGGATTGCCCGCGGCGCTGGGGCCGGTCGATTACCTCTTGCATCGCGGGGAGGCCAACCCGCGTACCCGCTCGGGCATCATGGCTCTGGAAATCCTCGACACCACGCCGGATTGGGATCGGTTCCGGACCAGGTTTGAGAATGCGTCCCGACGAGTGTTGCGGCTGCGGCAGAAGGTGGTCGTGCCGACCTTGCCGACGGCCGCGCCACGCTGGGTAGTCGATCCCGACTTCAACCTGGACTTCCACGTGCGAAGGATGCGCGTCGCAGAACCGGGCTCGCTGCGGCAGGTGTTCGATCTGGCCGAGGTGATGCTGCAATCGCCGTTGGACATCGCCCGACCGTTGTGGACGGCCACCCTGATCGAGGGCCTCGCCGACGGGAAGGCGGCGACGCTGCTGCACCTGTCCCACGCCGTCACCGACGGTGTCGGCAGTGTGGAGATGTTCGCTCAGATCTACGACCTCGAGCGGGAGACACCGCCCCAGCCGACGCCCGCGCAACCCATTCCGCAAGATCTCTCGGCCAATGACTTGATGCGCGAAGGGTTCAACCACCTGCCCGCCAATGTCGTCGGTGGGGTCTTGGGCGCGCTATCGGGGGCCGTATCGATGGTCGGGCGGGCGGTGCTCAACCCCGGAGCCGCGGTGGCGGGTGCGGTCGACTACGCGCGTTCGGGGGTGCGGGTAATGAGCCGGGCCGCCGAACCGTCGCCGCTGCTTCGTCGCCGCAGCCTGGCCACCCGCAGCGAAGCACTCGACATCCCGCTGGCCGACTTGCATAAGGCGGCAAAAGCGGGCGGAGCCTCAATCAACGACGCGTACCTGGCCGGTGTATGCGGCGCGCTGGGGCGCTACCACGAGGCACTCGGCGTGCCGATCGCCACGTTGCCGATGGCGGTGCCGGTTAACCTGCGTGCCGAATCCGATCCTGCCGGCGGCAACCGGTTCACCGGCATCAATCTGGCGGCGCCGATAGGTACTGCCGATCCGATGGCCCGCATGCGGAAGATCCGCGCGCAGATGACCCAGCGCCGCGACGAGCCCGCTATGGACATCATCGGTTCCATCGCGCCGGTGTTGAGCGTCTTGCCGACGCCGTTGTTGGAGTCGGTGACCGGTTCGGTGGTCGGCTCGGACGTGCAGGCCAGCAATGTTCCGGTCTACCCCGGCGACACCTACCTCGTCGGCGCGAAGATTCTGCGGCAGTACGGTATTGGCCCGTTGCCAGGCGTGGCGATGATGGTCGTGCTGATATCCAGGGGCGGCTACTGCACCATCACCACGCGCTACGACCGCGCCGCGGTGCGCGACGAGGCGCTTTGGGCCCGTTGCCTGCTCGAGGGTTTCGACGAGATCCTCGCGCTGGCCGGTGATCCCGCCATCCATGCGGTGCCCGCGTCGTTCGCCGCCGAGCCGTCGAGCCGGCCTAATCGATCGGTGTCTGGATCGTGACCGCTTCTGAAGAGCGGAAGTCGCGGAAATCGACGCGTAATCTTCGGCTGCCGGGGTCGGTCGCCGAAATCATGGCCAGCCCGCCCGGACCCAAGATCGGCGCGTTCTTCGACCTGGACGGCACCCTAGTCGCAGGCTTCACCGCGGTCATCCTCACTCAGGAGCGGCTACGCCGACGCGACATGGGCGTCGGCGAGCTGATCAGCATGGTCACCGCGGGCCTCAACCATCAGCTTGGGCGCATCGAATTCGAAGAACTGATCTCCAAAGCCTCCGGCGCGCTGCGCGGGCGCGCGTTGAGCGATCTGGAAGAGATCGGCGAGCGGCTTTTTAACCAGAAAATCGAGTCACGGATCTACCCGGAGATGCGTGAGCTGGTCCGCGCGCACCTGGCCCGCGAGCACACCGTGGTGCTGAGTTCGTCGGCGCTGACCATTCAGGTCGGTCCGGTGGCCCGCTTCCTTGGCATCCTCAACACGCTGACCAACAAATTCGAGACCAACGACGACGGGATTCTCACCGGAGGTGTGCTCAAGCCGATCCTGTGGGGACCGGGCAAGGCCGCCGCGGTACAGAAGTTCGCCGCCGAGAACGACATCGACCTCAAGGACAGTTACTTCTACGCCGACGGTGACGAAGATGTCGCATTGATGTACCTGGTCGGCAATCCACGGCCGACCAACCCCGAAGGCAAGATGGCCGCCGTTGCTCGCCGGCGCGGCTGGCCAATCCTGCAGTTCACCAGCCGCGGCGGCGGCGGTATCGGCTCGCAGCTGCGGACCCTGGTCGGCTTCGGCTCGGTCGTCCCGGTGGCCGCCGGCGCAGTGGGTATTGGACTGCTGACCCGGAGCCGCCGCCGTGGGGTGAACTTCTTCACCTCCACCTGGTCACAGCTATTACTTGCAGCCAGCGGTGTGCATCTCAATGTCATCGGCGCCGAGAATCTGACCGCCGAACGCCCGGCGGTCTTCATCTTCAACCACCGCAACCAGGCCGATCCGGTTATCAGCGGCGCGCTGGTCCGCGACAACTGGGTTGGCGTGGGCAAGAAGGAACTGGCCAGCGACCCGGTCATGGGCACGCTCGGCAAGCTGTTGGACACCGCATTCATCGACCGCGACGATGCGGCCGCCGCGGTCGAGACGCTGCACCAGGTCGAAGAGCGCGCCGAGAAGGGGCTGTCCATTGTGATGGCCCCCGAAGGCACCCGGCTGGACACCACCAGCGTCGGGCCGTTCAAGAAGGGCGCCTTCCGGATCGCGATGACGGTCGGCATCCCGATCGTGCCGATCGTCATCCGCAATGCCGAGAGCGTTGCCGCGCGCGACTCGATGACGATGAATCCGGGCACGGTGGATGTCGCTGTGTTCCCGCCGATCTCGGTCAAAGATTGGACGCTTGACACGCTCCCGGATCGGATCGCAGAGGTCCGCCAACTGTATGTGGACACTTTGGCCGACTGGCCGGTCGACGAGCTGCCCAAAGCCGGCCTGTACCGCCAACCAAAAAAGGCGGCACCGACAAAGACGCCGCGGAAGGCCGCAAGCAAGCCGGCCAAGGCCGCGCCGGCGAAAGCCGTGAAAGCCGTGAAAGCCGTGAAAAAGGCCCAGCCTAAAACCCCGGCGGGCAAGGTCACCAAGGCTCAACCGCCTGCACCTCGGCCGAGAGGACGATCGTGACCAGATCGGCCGCCGATACCGACGCCTTCACCACGACCGACGACACCTTGGTGTTGGCGTCGGCGTCCTCGCCGGTGGAATCGGAGCTGCTCGCGGCGTGGTTGGACCAGCAACGTGCCCAGCACCCGGAGACCAGGCTCGAGGTGCTGCCGTTGCCGCCACGCAACTCGCCACCCGCGGCGCTCGCAAAGCTGGTCGAACAGCTCGAGTCGGATGAAGACCGGTCGATCGTTCCGGTACGGGTCTTCTGGATGCCGCGTGCCGACGCGTCGGCATTGAGCCGGGTGGCTGCGCTGCTTCCGGGACGAAATCCCTACCACCCCACTGAGCGTCAGCAGCGTCACATCCTGCGCGCGGATCCCTCACGCGCCCGGGTGGTGGCCGGCGAGTCGGCCAAGGTATCCGAACTTCGTCAGCAATGGCGAGACATCACGGTTGGCGACAACCCCCGTGACTTCGCGCATTTCGTCACCCGCCGAGCGCTGCTGGCGATGGAACGCGCCGAATACCGAATCCTCGGACCGCAGTACAAGTCTCCGCGACTGGTGCGCCCGGAAATCTTGGCGTCCGCACGATTTCGCGCCGGTTTGGAAAAGATTCCGGGTGCCACCGTCGAGCAAGCCGGAAAGATGCTCGACGAACTCGCCACCGGGTGGAGCCGAGTTTCCGTCGACCTCGTCTCCGTCTTAGGCAGGATGCTCAGCCGGGGATTCGACCGGGAAATCGACTACGACGCATACCAGGTGGCAGCACTGCGCACCGCGCTGGAGGCTCATCCCGCGGTGTTGTTGTTCTCGCATCGGTCCTACATCGACGGCGCGGTGATGCCGGTGGCGATGCAGGAGAACCGGCTGCCGCCGGTGCACGTCTTCGCGGGTATCAACCTGGCATTCGGGGTGATGGGACCGCTGATGCGTCGCGCCGGGACCATCTTCATCCGGCGCAATATCGGCAACGATCCGCTCTATAAATACGTGCTCAAGGAGTACGTCGGCTACGTGGTGGAGAAGCGCTTCAACCTGAGCTGGTCCATCGAGGGCACCCGCTCGCGCACCGGGAAGATGCTGCCGCCCAAGCTTGGACTGATGAGTTATGTGGCCGACGCCTATCTAGACGGCCGCAGCGACGACATTCTGCTGCAAGGGGTTTCGATCAGCTTCGACCAGCTGCACGAAACCGCCGAATACGCGGCCTACGCTCGCGGCGGCGAGAAGCGAGCCGAGGGTTTGAGCTGGCTGTACAGCTTCATCAAGGCCCAGGGTGAACGCAACTATGGAAAGATCTATGTCCGCTTCCCCGAAGCCGTCTCGATGCGAGAATATCTCGGCCCTCCGCACGGCCCGATCGCTGAGGACGAAGCCGCCAAACGGCTTGCACTGCAGAAGATGTCGTTCGAAGTCGCCTTGCGTATCCTGCAAGCGACCCCGGTGAACGCCACCGGTCTGGTGTCGGCGCTGCTGCTGACCACCCACGGGTTGGCGTTGACGCTCGGGCAACTGCACCACACCCTGCAGGACTCACTTGACTATCTCGAACGCAAGCACACTCCGATGTCCACCAGTGCGCTGCGGCTGCGTACACCCGAAGGCGTCCGGGCGGCGGTGGATTCGCTGTCCAACGGCCATCCGGTCACCCGCGTCGACAGTGGCCGAGAACCCGTGTGGCGCATCGCCCCCGAGGACGAGCACACCGCGGCGTTCTACCGCAACTCGGTGATACACGCATTTCTGGAGACCGCGATCGTCGAACTGGCGCTGGCGCACGCCGCGCACGCCGAAGGTGATCGGTTGGAGGCGTTCTGGAATCAGGCCATGCGGCTGCGCGATCTTTTGAAGTTCGACTTCTACTTCGCCGATTCGGCGGCTTTCCGGCAGAACATCGCCGACGAGATGGCGTGGCACGAGGATTGGGAAGCGCACGTCGCCGGGGGCGCCGCCGAGATCGACGCCATGCTCTACGCGAAGCGACCGCTGATGTCGGATGCGATGCTGCGGGTGTTCTTCGAGGCCTACGAGATCGTGGCGGACGTGCTGCGCGACGCGCCGACAGACATCGGCGAGAAGGAACTCACCAAGTTGGCGCTCGGTGTCGGCCGCCAGTACGTCGCGCAGGGCCGGGTGCGCAGCAGCGAGCCGGTATCCACGTTGCTGTTCGCGACCGCACGCCAGGTCGTCGCCGACCAAGGACCTGCTGAAGCCGGCGCCGGATCTTGGTCGAACGCCGGATCGCGTTTCGCCGGGAATTGCGCGCGATTCTGCGAGGATTTCGACCACGTCGCGCGGATCGCGCGCAACCAGTTCGTGGCCCGCGAAGTGGAGGCGCGCGGCGGACAGCGGGACAATCAATAGCTGGCCGACACGTGCCAATATCCTTGATGCATGACGAGTGCTCCGGCCACTAGGCGCGGCGCGGCGGTATGGCCGCTGCTCGCCGGCGTGGCGGCGCTGGCCGGCTGCACCGCGGCAGGGATCGGCGCGCTGTCGGTGGCTGCGGCGCTGACCGCGACCGGGTTACCCGACCCCGGTCCGGTGACCACGCTGGGCTTACCGTTCGTCCGTGCGGCTGGTGAGATCGCGGCCGTGGTGGCCGTGGGAGCGTTTCTTCTGGCCGCATTCTTGGTTCCGCCGCAGAACAGCGGCGTCCTCGACGTCGACGGCTACCGGGCGGTCCGGATCGGCACGGTCGCGGCCGGGGCATGGGCGGTATGCGCCGCACTCCTGGTCCCGCTGACGATCTCCGACGTCTCCGGTCAACCGATCACCGCCCACCTCAACCCGGCGACGATCTGGTCGCTGGCCAGCCTGATCAACATCGCGACGGCCTGGCGATGGACCGCGGTGCTGGCTGCGGCGGTGATGTTGGCAAGTCTTCCGGTGCTGCGCTGGTCATGGACGCCGCTGCTGCTGGTCGCCTCATTGGCGACCCTGATACCGCTCGGGCTGACGGGCCACTCATCGGCGGGCGGCGCCCACGACCTGGCCACCAACAGCCTGCTGATCCATCTGGTGGCCGGCAGCCTGTGGGCCGGTGGCCTGCTGGCGCTGCTGACCCACATCATCCGCGGCGGGCAGCACGCCGATCTGGCCGCGCGGCGATTCTCCAGCATCGCCTTGTGGTGCTTTGTCGCGATGGCGCTCAGCGGAATCGTCAACGCGCTGGTGCGGGTTCTGCCGTCGGACCTGCTCACTACCGATTACGGGCGGCTGGTGCTCGCCAAATTCGTCGCGCTGTGCCTGCTCGGTGTCGCCGGCTGGCGTCAGCGACGCAGCGGAGTCGCTGCGCTGCAAGCAGATCGGAGTTCGCGTGCCGCGCTGATCAGGCTGACGCTGATTGAGGCGCTGATTTTCGGCGTCACGTTCGGCATCGCCGTCGGCCTGGGCCGCACACCGCCACCGGCCCTACCGATCGGCATCCCCTCGATTCCCGACGTGAAAATCGGCTACGACTTCACCGGACCGCCCACTCCGCTGCGGGTGCTTTTCGACTGGCGCTTTGACCTGATCTTCGGCACGGCCGCCATCGTGTTCGCCGGGCTATACCTGGCCGGAGTGTGGCGGCTGCGGCGCCGCGGCGACGACTGGCCACCGGGCCGGACCGTGGCCTGGCTGCTGGGCTGCCTGACATTGCTCTTCGTCACGTCGTCGGGGCTGGGCCGGTACATGCCGGCGATGTTCAGCATGCACATGGCCGATCACATGCTGCTGTCGATGCTGGTCCCCATCCTGCTGGTGTTGGGCGGTCCGGTCAGCCTGGCGTTGCGGGCGCTGCGAACGGCCGGCCGCAACGATCCGCCAGGGATGCGAGAGTGGCTGCTGGCCGCCCTGCACAGCAGGCTGTCGCGGTTCCTCACCAATCCAGTGGTCGCCACGGTGTTGTTCATTACTGGGTTCTACGGGCTGTATCTGGGCGGTCTTTTCGACGCTGCGGTCGGCAGTCACATCGGGCATGTCGCGATGAATGTGCACTTTCTGTTGAGCGGCTACCTGTTCTATTGGGTGGTGATCGGTGTCGACCCGACGCCGCGGCCAATCCCGCCGCTGGCCAAGGTGGGCGTGGTCTTCGCGTCGTTGCCGCTGCATGCATTCTTCGGGGTATTGCTGATGGGCATGAGCAACGTGCTCGGCGAGAGCTTCTACCGGTCGCTGCACCTGAGCTGGCACACCGACCTGCTGGGCGATCAGCGGCTCGGCGGTGGAATCGCTTGGGCGGCAGGGGAAATACCGCTGGTCGTGGTGATGATCGCGTTGCTTGTGCAATGGTCGCGCAGCGACCAGCGGACCGCCAGGCGGCTGGATCGCGCGGCAGAACGCGACGACGACGCCGAGCTGGCGGCTTACAACGCGATGCTGGCCGAGCTGGCCCGTCGCGACGCATCGCGGCATTAGCCGCGCGGCTCGCCTCGCAGGCCACTGCTTTAGCAAGAGCCACACCAGCACCAACGCCGGACCATGACGTGCTGCTGCAAAGCGATATCGCATGCGATACCACCAGCCAAAAGTGACGGGGTAGTGGTGGCGACTCGCCCTGATACCGCATGCGCAATCAATGCGGAGAAGGCACTAAGCCCTCAGCCGGCGGCTCAAGGTACTGCTCGGGCTGGTGAGGTCGCTTACGCGTTCTTTGTCTATCCACAGTCGCGTCTCTATCCACCGGGTCCGTTCCTCATCGGGTCGGCACATCCGAGGTTGTCGGTCCGGCCGCGCTGACTGGAGCCAGCACCGGCGGTGCGGCGTCACCGGGATTGCCCGGGTCGCTCGGCAGGGCACCGCCATCTTCAGAAAGGAAAAGCAATGTTCGAAACACCGGTAACCGTGGTTGGAAACATCGTGAATGACCCGAAACGCCGACAGGCGGGCGCACAAGAAGTAATGAAGTTCCGGGTAGCCAGCAATTCACGACGACGCGGCGCCGACGGCACTTGGGAGGCCGGAAATTCGCTGTTCGTCACGGTCAACTGCTGGGGCCGGCTGGTCTCCGGTGTGGGCGCATCGCTGGGCAAGGGCTCGCCGGTGATCGTCGTCGGTCACATCTACACCAGCGAATACGAGGATCGTGACGGCGTTCGTCGCTCGACGTTAGAGATGCGCGCCACCTCGGTCGGCCCCGACCTGTCCCGCTGTCACGCCCGGATCGAGAAGACGGTCTCTGTGGGGACGGATGCCGCGAGCACACCAGCGGTCGAGGGTGATGCGGCCGACGCCGAAGCCGGAGATGACGCCGCGCCGGTGACCGAGACGGGGTTGCCGCTGTCGGCGTGAAGGGAGCACTGCCCGTCCGGTGACATGCGCGCGGTGCCGACAGTCTGCCGTGACGATGCGCGCCGTGTAGCGGCGCGAGAAGAACCGGACAGTCTGCCTAGGATGGGTCGCGGGCAACCTCGCGACATCAGAAAGGCAAAAACGCCGCATGGCTGAGTTCATCTACACGATGAAGAAGGTCCGCAAGGCGCACGGCGACAAGGTGATCCTTGACGACGTCACGTTGAGCTTCTATCCGGGCGCCAAGATCGGTGTCGTCGGCCCCAACGGGGCAGGTAAGTCGAGCGTCTTGCGGATCATGGCCGGGCTGGACAAGCCGAACAACGGTGAAGCCTTCCTGGCCACCGGTGCCACCGTCGGCATCCTGCTACAGGAGCCGCCGCTGAACGAGGAGAAGACCGTTCGCGGCAACGTCGAAGAAGGGCTTGGCGACATCAAAGTCAAGCTTGACCGCTTCAACGAAGTCGCCGAACTGATGGCCACCGACTATTCCGACGAGCTGATGGAAGAGATGGGCCGGCTGCAGGAGGACCTCGACCACGCCAACGCGTGGGACCTCGACTCGCAGCTCGAGCAGGCGATGGATGCGCTGCGCTGCCCGCCGCCCGACGAGCCGGTGACACACCTTTCCGGTGGTGAGCGCCGCCGCGTGGCGTTGTGCAAGCTGCTGCTGTCCAAGCCGGACCTGTTGCTACTCGACGAGCCGACCAACCACCTGGACGCCGAGAGTGTGCAGTGGCTCGAACAGCACCTGGCCGCTTACGAGGGGGCGGTTCTGGCGGTAACCCACGACCGATATTTCCTGGACAACGTCGCGCAATGGATCTTGGAGCTCGACCGCGGCCGGGCCTACCCCTACGAGGGCAACTACTCGACCTATCTGGAGAAGAAGGCCGACCGGCTGGCGGTGCAGGGCCGCAAAGACGCCAAGCTGCAGAAGCGGTTGCAGGACGAGCTGGCGTGGGTGCGTTCCGGCGCCAAAGCCCGCCAGGCCAAGGGCAAAGCCCGCCTGCAGCGCTATGAGGAGATGGCCGTCGAGGCGGAGAAGACGCGCAAGCTCGACTTCGAGGAGATCCAGATCCCCGTTGGCCCACGACTGGGCAACCTGGTGGTCGAGGTGGAGCACCTCGACAAGGGGTTCGAGGGCCGCACGCTGATCAAGGACCTGTCGTTCACGCTACCGCGCAACGGCATCGTCGGCGTCATCGGTCCCAACGGCGTCGGCAAGACCACGCTGTTCAAGACCATCATCGGGCTTGAGCAGCCCGACAGCGGCACCGTCAAGGTGGGCGAGACGGTCAAGGTGAGCTACGTCGACCAGTCGCGGGGCGGCATCGACCCGAAGAAGACGGTGTGGCAAGTCGTCTCCGACGGGCTGGACTACATTCAGGTCGGGCAGAACGAGATTCCGTCGCGGGCCTATGTCTCGGCGTTCGGCTTTAAGGGGCCCGATCAGCAGAAGCCGGCCGGGGTGCTGTCCGGTGGTGAACGCAACAGGCTCAATCTGGCGCTCACGCTCAAAGAAGGCGGGAACCTGATCCTGCTGGACGAGCCGACCAACGACCTCGACGTCGAGACGCTGGGCTCGTTGGAGAACGCGTTGGAGAAGTTTCCCGGCTGCGCGGTGGTGATTTCCCACGACCGCTGGTTCCTCGACCGGACGTGCACCCATATCCTGGCGTGGGAGGGCGACGAGGACAACGAGGCCAAGTGGTTCTGGTTCGAGGGCAACTTCGGAGCCTACGAGGAGAACAAAGTCGAACGGCTCGGAGCCGAAGCGGCGCGTCCACACAGGGTGACTCACCGAAGGCTCACTCGCGACTAGTGTCACCGGTACCAGCGCTGGTATGCGTGCTGAGGCAGGAGCAGTCGGCATGACGGGTCATCGCGGATCCAGGTCAGAGTGGCCGGCTTCTCCTCCGCCCGCTGCGCGGGCGGCATCGTCGCCCGGCCGCAGCCTTCAGGGTGCTGCGGACTGGACGAAGTTCGCTAAGCCTGAGGACATTCCCGAGTGGATCTCCAAGGCGTACACAGACACCTACCAGGGCCCGCACGACGACGAGGCCGCAGCCGACCGAGGGTCGGCCGATGGCTCCACTGCTGCCGCGGCGGTGACGCCGGCACTGCTCGCCGCGCACTACCGGCTTGGTCTGCACCGGCCGACTGGAGAAAGCCGAGTCGCCATCTATCCGCCGGACGATCCGGGCGGGTTCGGCCCCGCGCTGCAGGTGGTCACCGACAACGGCGCGATGCTGATGGATTCGGTGACGGTGCTGCTGCACCGACTTGGTGTGGCGTACGCAGCGATCATGAACCCGGTGTTCCAGGTCCGCCGCACCCGAGACGGAGATCTGCTGAGCGTCGAGCCGGCGACTTCGGACGGCAACGGTATCGACGAGACCTGGATCCATGTACAGCTTTCGCCCTCTGTCGAGCCCGAGACGCTGCAGGAAGCCGAACGGCTGTTGCCGGGTGTGCTCGCTGATGTGCGTCGGGTCGCGGCGGACTCGGCCGCGATGTGGGCCATCCTCCACGACCTGGCCAACGACGTGGAGACCAACGCGAACGGCCGTTACCTGGGGCCGGATAGCGGCGATGTGGCGGCGCTGTTGCGCTGGCTGGCCGACGGGCATTTCACGCTGCTGGGCTATCAACGCTGTCCAGTCCGCGACGGACGCGTGTCGGGCGATGACGCGACTACCAGCCTCGGTGTGCTGCGCCGGCGCAAGGGCTCCCGTCCTCGCCTGACCGACGACACCGAACTGATGGCGATGGCGCAAACAGACGTTGCCAGCTACCTGCGCTTCGGTGCTTACCCGTATGTCCTGGCGGTCCGGGAGAACGCCGACGGCGGCGTCTTCGAGCACCGGCTCATCGGACTCTTCACGGTCGCGGCGATGAACGCCGACGTCCTGGAGATCCCGATAATTTCGCGCAGCGTCCGCGAGGCGCTCGGACTAGCCGACCTCGACGCCGGCCATCCGGGGCAGCTGCTGCTGGACGTCATCCAAACCGTGCCGCGCTCAGAGCTTTTCGCGCTCGGCGCCGAGCAGCTTTTGGCGATGGCCAAAGCCGTGGTGGATCTCGGATCCGGGCGCCGAGCACTGCTGTTCTTGCGCGCTGACCGACTCGAGTACTTCGTGTCGTGCTTGGTCTACTTGCCCCGCGACCGCTACACCACGGCCGTGCGCTTGCAGATCGAGGACATCCTGGTTCAAGAGTTCGGCGGCACCAGCCTTGAGTTCACCGCTCGCGTCACCGAATCACCCTGGGCATTGCTGCATTTCATGGTCCGGCTGCGTTCCGACGGCGCGACGCCGATCGACACCTCCGAAGCCAACCGGGTCCGTATCCAGGCGTTGCTGACCGAAGCCGCGCGCACCTGGTCCGACCGGCTGACCAGCGCGGCGGCGGGCGGCGCCGTTGCGCCTCTCGATGCCGAGCATTACGCGGCTGCGTTCTCCGAGGCCTACAAACAGGCCGTCACCCCGACCGACGCGATCAACGACATCGCCATCGTCGAACTGCTGACCGACGATTCGGTCAAGCTGGTGCTCTCCGACCACAACTACGACGACACCGCCCGGCTGACATGGTATTTGGGCGGTCGAACGGCGTCGTTGAGTCAATTGCTGCCGATGCTGCAATCCATGGGTGTGGTGGTGCTCGAGGAGCGACCGTTCACCGTCACTCGGCCCGACGGGCTGCCGGTGTGGATCTACCAGTTCAAGATAACGCCGCAACCGACCATCACGCTGGCGTCGTCGGGTCCGGAGCGGGAAGCGACCGCGAAACGTTTCGCCGACGCGGCCACCGCGATCTGGGAAGGCCGCGTCGAGATCGACCGTTTCAACGAGCTGGTGATGCGTGCCGAACTGACCTGGCAACAGGTCGTGCTGTTGCGCAGCTATGCAAAATATCTACGGCAGGCTGGTTTTCCGTACAGCCAGTCACACATCGAATCAGTGCTGAACGAAAACCCGGCCACCGCACGATCGTTGGTCAGGTTGTTCGAGGCGCTGTTCGACCCGACACCTTCGGATTCGTCGAAGAGCCGCGACGCTCAAGCCGCGGCTGCAGCGGTTGCCGCCGATATCGACGCGCTGGTGAGCCTGGACACCGATCGCGTCCTCCGGGCATTCGCCTCGCTGATTCAGGCCACCTTACGCACCAATTACTTTGTGACCCGGGAGGGTTCGGCGCGCAGCCAAGATGTGCTGTCGCTGAAGTTGGATGCGCAGCTGGTCGAGGAACTTCCACTGCCGCGGCCTAAGTTCGAGATCTTCGTGTACTCGCCGCGGGTCGAAGGCGTACATCTGCGGTTCGGCTACGTGGCGCGCGGTGGCCTGCGCTGGTCGGATCGTCGGGATGATTTCCGCACCGAGATCCTCGGTCTGGTCAAGGCCCAGGCGGTGAAAAACGCCGTCATCGTGCCGGTCGGCGCCAAGGGCGGGTTCGTCGTCAAAAAGCCGCCACTGGCCACCGGCAACGCCGGTGCTGACCGCGACGCGACCCGCAACGAAGGCATCGCCTGCTACAAGCTATTCATCTCGGGGTTGCTCGACGTCACCGACAACGTCGATCACACCACCGGCAAGGTCAGCACGCCCGCACAGGTACAGCGGCGCGACGACGACGACGCCTATTTGGTGGTGGCCGCGGACAAAGGCACCGCAACGTTTTCCGACATCGCCAACGATGTCGCCAAGTCCTACGGGTTCTGGCTGGGCGACGCCTTCGCTTCCGGCGGGTCGGTCGGCTACGACCACAAAGCGATGGGCATCACTGCCAAAGGCACCTGGGAAGCGGTCAAACGGCACTTCCGGGAGATGGGGGTCGACACCCAGACCGAGGACTTCACCGTGATCGGCGTCGGCGACATGAGCGGCGACGTGTTCGGCAACGGCATGTTGTTGTCCAAGCACATTCGACTGCTGGCCGCGTTCGACCACCGCCACATCTTCCTGGACCCCGATCCCGATCCGGCCGTCTCCTGGGAGGAGCGACGGCGGATGTTCGACCTGCCCCGCTCCAGCTGGGATGACTACGACAAGTCACTGATCAGCGAGGGCGGCGGGGTATACAGCCGCGAACACAAGACCATCCCGATCAGCGACCAGGTTCGGGCAGCCTTGGGAATCCAGGACGAGGTCACCGAGATGGCGCCCCCCAATCTGGTGCGCGCAATCCTGCGCGCGCCGGTGGATCTGTTGTTCAACGGCGGCATCGGAACTTACATCAAGGCCGAAGCGGAATCCGACGCCGACGTGGGTGACCGTGCTAACGACCCGGTGCGGGTCAACGCGAACCAGGTGCGCGCCAAGGTCGTTGGCGAGGGCGGCAATCTCGGCGTCACGGCGCGGGGCCGGGTCGAGTTCGACCTGTGCGGTGGCCGGATCAACACCGATGCGATGGACAATTCGGCCGGCGTGGACTGCTCTGACCACGAGGTCAACATCAAGATCCTGATCGACGCTCTCATCACCGCGGGCAAGGTCGACCCGACTGAACGCACCCAACTGCTCGAGTCGATGACCGACGAGGTCGCCGAATTGGTGCTCGCCGACAACTCCGACCAGAACGACCTGATGGGCACCAGCCGCGCCAATGCGCCCAGCCTGCTGCCCGTGCATGCCGACCAGATCAGATACCTGGTGAGCGAGCGGGGGCTGAACCGCGAACTCGAGGCGCTGCCCTCGGACAAGGAGATAGCGCGACGACTCGAGGCCGGCCTTGGGCTTACGTCGCCGGAACTCGCGACGTTGATGGCGCACGTCAAGCTGACGCTCAAAGACGAACTGTTGAACACCGATCTGCCGGATCAAGAAGTATTCGCCAGCAGATTGCCGCGATACTTCCCGTCGGCGCTGCGCGACCGTTTCGGTCCGGCGATCCGCTCCCACCAGCTGAGGCGGGAGATCGTGACCACGATGCTGGTCAATGATCTGGTCGATACCGCCGGCATCAGCTATGACTACCGGATCGCTCAGGACGTCGGCGTCAGTCCGGTGGACGCGGTGCGGACCTATGCGGCGACGGATGCCATCTTCGGGGTGGACCAACTGTGGCACAGTATCCGCGCGGCGGACGTGTCGATCGCGGTATCTGATCGGATGACATTGGATACCCGTCGGCTGATCGACCGCGCCGCACGCTGGTTGCTCAACTACCGTCCGCAACCGTTGGCCGTCGGTGCCGAAATCAACCGGTTCGCCAAGAAGGTGGAGACGCTGACCCCGCGCATGTCGGAGTGGCTGCGGGGTGACGACAAGACGATTGTGGAAAAGGAAGCCGCGGAGTTCGTCTCGCAGGGCGCATCCGAAGACCTGGCCTACATGGTCGCCACCGGTTTGTACCGGTACAGCTTGCTCGACATCATCGACATCGCCGACATCGAGGACCACGATCCTGCCGAGGTCGCCGATACCTATTTCGCGCTGATGGACCGTCTGGGCACCGACGGTCTGCTGACCGCGGTGTCCGCGTTGCCGCGCAGCGACCGCTGGCATTCATTGGCGCGCTTGGCGATTCGTGACGACATCTACGCCTCCCTGCGGTCGTTGTGTTTCGACGTGCTCGCCGTCGGTGAACCGGACGAAAGCGGTGAAGAGAAGATCGCCGAATGGGAACACATCAGCGCCTCGCGGGTGGAACGCGCGCGGCGGACGCTGACCGAGATCTACCAGAGCGGCCAGACGGATCTGGCCACCCTGTCGGTAGCGGCGCGGCAGATTCGCCGCATGACGAGCACCAGCGGGCGGGGATCCTCCGGGTGACCGCCAGCGACGATGCAGAGCGGAGCGATGGGGAGGAGCGGCGCATAGAAACCACCGGTTTCGTCGCGCCTGTCCCGGTCCGGTGGTCGGACATCGATATGTACCAGCACGTCAACCACGCGACCATGGTCACGATTCTCGAGGAGGCCCGCGTCCCGTTCCTTTCGCACGCGTTTGGTGCCGATATCACCAGCGTCGGTCTGCTGATTGCCGATGTGCGCGTCACTTACAAAGGTCAACTGCGGCTGACCGATTCGCCGCTGCAGGTCACCATGTGGGTGAAACGTTTGCGAGCGGTCGATTTCACACTCGGCTACGAAGTGCGGTCGGTCAACGCCGACCCGGAGTCGAAGCCCGCCGTAATCGCCGAGTCCCAACTGGCCGCATTCCACATCGACCAGCAACGGCTGGTGCGCCTTTCGCCGCACCATCGGGAATACCTGCAGCGGTGGCTCCGGTAGCCGAGCGGGGACTGTGGCTGGGTCCAGAATCCATGGCCGCCCAGCGCGCGGACTTGGCCGCGTTCGTCGAGCGGACGGTGCGGCTCGACCCCGCCGCGGTCATCCGGCTTCGCGCTCGTGCGGGCGGGCTAATCACCGCTTGGGCGGCCACCGGCTTCGACGTGCTGGCCAGCCGGGTGGTGGCCGGCACCCTGCGGCCCGACGACTTATCCGTCGGCGCAGACGGATTGGCGCGTGCACTGGCCGCGGTAGACAGCTCCGGCTACGTCAATCCTGGCTTCCCGATGGATTCCGCGTGGCGGGGTGGTTTGCCGCCGGACTCAGGTTTTACCCACCTCGACGACGTACCCGCGCGGCTGATGCTGGATTTGGCGCAGCGCGGCGCACAGCTGGCCAAAGAGCACGGCAGCGCCCAGGGCCCGCCGGTGTCGCTGCTCGACCAGGAGGTGATCCGGGTCAGCTCAGCCGACGTCAGCGTGGGCGTACCCATGCGGTGTGTATTCGCCTTGACTGCAATGGGTTTCCTACCGCAGTCATCGGAGGCTGTGGACGCCGACGAGATCGTGCGGGTCCGCGCATTGCCGGCCTGGTTGCGCATCGACGCGCGGTTCGGTTCGGTGTATCGGCGGCGCGGCGACCCGGCGCTGGTGCTGCGCTGATCCGTCCCCTTGTTCCCCGGGTAGGAATTTCCGCTATGTGGGATACCGGAACCATAAAGGCAGAATCGACTGAAGCTGATCCATGAATTTCTTCAAGCCAACTCGGTATTCTAGGTAGCCGTAGCGGTCTGTAGCGCGCACGGGGAACGCGATGCCGAGACCAAACAGTCCGGGAGCCAGGATGCCATTGTTAGGGTTGTATTCTAGCTGGCCCCATTGTCTCGTCTCGGGCAGCATTCTGCGCTCGAAGCCGACCGTATAAACGGCGCGGTCGCATTCAGCGAGCTTTTCGTCAAAATCTGGGTCAGAGACCCAACACCTCTCCAGGCGGTCTGGATGCACGCCGTCGATATTTTCTCGAGCCCAGTCAGCCGCTCGGCCTTTGAGGCCGGAATCGTCAAACAGGATCCAGTCATCCAGGTAGACCGCGTATCTGAGCGGGCTGCGGTAGAAGTTGATCACTTTCTCGACGGGGTGACGCAACAGATGCGGCAGCGCGATCATCGAGGAGTGCGAAGAACCAAACACGGCAACGGTGGCATTTTCCAGGGGTTCTTCCGCGAGCTTCTCGGGATCGAGCGCGACTTCTACGGGAATCTCCTTCAGCTGGGGGTAGGCGAGCTTTTTGGGAACCGCGCCAACGGCCAAGACCACATTTTTCGAGGTAAGTTGCTGCAGCTCCGTTTCAATTCTCCACTGCCTTCTTTCTAAGAAGAGAGCGGTCGCCGTCGTTTCAAAGGCCTGCACCCGCTCACGCAGGTGTTCGGTGACCCACACCAAAGGATCAGCGACCAAGGCGAGAGCGCAGGTCTCTTGAGGGTCCACTTCCCGCAGTGGCATGGGAGGCGCCGCTGAGAACCGAAATGCGGAAGAGCCATTCAAATAGCTCAGAAAAAGGCCAACCTGCGTGTTACTCGACACCGACCGCCACTTGCCGCCGAGGTCGCCGGCCGCGAAGGCAGGATCGATCCAGGCGATCTCCTCGGGCGGTATGCCGTGATCGAGGAGCTTGCCTACCGCCGCGATTCCCGCAGGTCCGGCGCCGATGACTGTCCACGCGTAGGCCATGGGTTATGTATAGAGACGCGGGTGGCGATGCGCTACTGGTGGGGGTCGGGCGACTACACCAGCCACGCCGCCGCGTTCGGCGGCAACTTCCGGTCAACCAGCGGCGCGCTGCTCAGAATCAGGTCTCCGTCCGGCAGCGGCAGCGGCCGCTTGCCAGTGTTCAGCGCGCAACGCAGCCCGTCGTCGCCGCGGGCGAACACCAGCGCGCCGCGCGGTGCGGCTAGCCACTCGACCCGATTTCCGGTGAACTCCGCACGGCTACGGCGTATTTCGAGCGCGCACTGGAAGAACGCCAACATCGAGTCGGTTTCGCTGAGCTGCTTTTCGACGGTCAGGGCCGCCCATTCCGGCGGTATCGGCAGCCAGCTGTCGGGTGATGTAGAGAATCCGAACGGGGCAGAGTCGCCGTGCCACGGCATCGGAATGCGGCACCCGTCGCGGCCGCGCACGGTGTGCCCCGAGCGTTCCCAGGTCGGATCCCGCAGCGCTTCGTCGGGCAACTCGACGTTGGGCAGCCCCAACTCCTGCCCGTTGTAGATGAACACCGCGCCGGGCAGGGCGAGCGTAACCATCGCCATCGCTCGCGCCCGATCGAGTCCGACGGCGCCACCGCCGTAGCGGCTGGGTCCCCGCTCGACATCGTGATTTTCCAACGTCCATGTGGGAGTGGCGTTTTCAATCGCCGCCGCAGCCAGGGTGTTCTCGATCGCATCGTGGATGTCTGCGATGTCGAATTCGGCTCGCACCATTCGGAAATTGAAGCCCAGGTGCAGCTCGTCGGCGCGCAAGTACTCGGCCCAGCTGGCGTTGTCGAAAACCCAAACCTCTCCGATAGTCACTGCCTCCGGATAGTCGTCCATGACCGTGCGGATGTTGCGGTGAATCGCGTGCACATTAGGGTGATTGAACCGTGGATCACCGTCGCTGAGCATCCTTGGCCGCATTTCGACATCGGTGTCCGGAAGGCCCGCCGGCTTAGCCATCCCGTGCGCGACGTCGATGCGGAACCCGTCGACGCCACGCTCCAGCCAGAACCGCAACGTCTTCTCAAGATCGTCGAAGACCTCTGGGTTGTCCCAGTTGAGGTCCGGCTGTTCGACGTCGAAGAGATGCAGATACCACTGGCCCGGATTACCGTCCGGCTCCACGACCCGGGTCCAGGACGGTCCGCCGAACACGGACTGCCAGTTATTCGGCGGCTCCAGCCCACCGGGTCCCCGACCGTCGCGGAAGATGTAGCGGTTCCGGGCGGCGCTGCCTGGTTCGGCGGCCAGCGCCTCCTGAAACCAGGGATGCTGCGAGCTGGTGTGGTTGGGCACCAAATCCATGGTGATCTTGATGTCGCGCTCATGGGCTGCGGCGATCAATCGCTCAAAAGCGGCCAGGCCGCCGAACAGCGTATCCACATCGCGCGGGTCCGCCACGTCGTAGCCATGGTCGGCCATCGGCGACACCATGATGGGGCTGAGCCAGAGCGCGTCGACGCCCAGCCGGACCAGATAGTCCAGCCGCGACGCCACTCCGTCGAGGTCACCCACGCCGTCGCCGTTGCTATCGGCAAAGGACCGCGGATACACCTGATAGAACACCGCGCGCGACCACCACGGCTCACGTTGTTGGGATGTCATCAGAAGGCGGAATTCACCAGCGAGTGCGCGGCCATCTCCAGGTACTCGAGCAGCTCCTTACGATGCGCGTCGTCGAGAGTGTCAGAGTCGATGGACGCGATCGCGGTGTGCATGCACCGCAGCCAGGCGTCGCGCTCGAACGGGCCGATCTGGAACGGAGCGTGCCGCATCCGCAGCCGGGGATGGCCGCGCTGCTCGGAGTAGGTTCGCGGGCCGCCCCAGTACTGCTCGAGGAACATCCGCAGCCGTTCCTCGGCGCCCGCCAAGTCGTCTTGCGGGTACACCCGACGCAGAATTTCGTCCTCGGCGACCAGCTCGTAAAATCGCGACACGATCGCGTGGAAGGTGTCCGCGCCACCGACCGCGTCGTAAAAGGACTGTTGTAGTTGTTCCATCACCTCCATTGTGGGGCATCGGGACCGACGGCCGGGTGCATGTCACCCGTCGGCGCAGAAGTTGGCACCGCCTGTTCACCGGATTGACCAGCCAACACCAGCCAATTTGGCGTGCGATCGATGGCGAATCGTGATGGACTGGTCGGCGGAGGACGTATGTCGCAGGGCAAAAGACGCCGCAGCCACCGCAGTTCAGGCGCCGCGGCAGGGCTAACCGGGCCCGCAACCGGCCCATGCCTGCACAGTGTCTCCAGCGTCCCCCCCGTCTCTCACTCGCCCGTTTCGCATGACACCGGATCTATCTGGAATCGCCGGCGTGTGCTGCTGCTGAACTCCACCTACGAGCCGCTGACCGCGTTGCCCGTCCGTCGGGCCATCATCATGCTGATCTGCGGCAAAGCCGACGTCGTCCACGACGATCCGTCCGGACCCGTCGTTCACTCGGCGACCAGATCGATCGCGTTGCCGTCGGTGATTCGGCTGCGGTCATACGTCCGAGTGCCCTACCGGGCTCGTGTCCCGATGACCCGGGCCGCACTGATGCACCGTGACCGCTTCTGTTGCGCCTACTGCGGGGCCAAGGCCGACACCGTCGACCATGTGGTGCCCCGGAGCCGCGGCGGCGATCACTCCTGGGAGAATTGCGTCGCATGCTGCTCAACCTGTAACCACCGAAAGGGTGACAAGTTGCTCACCGAACTCGGCTGGTCGCTCCGGTTGGCGCCGACCTCGCCGAAAGGCCAGCACTGGCGGCTGCTGTCGACGGTCAAAGAACTCGACCCGTCGTGGGCGCGATACCTCGGCGAAGGCGCGGCCTAGCCCGCTGACGATCCGAGCCGCGTAGCGGCGCGCTGTGGGGGTACCGCCCAGCCGCGAAGCGGCGGAGGGGGAGAGGCGGGCGATCCAGACCTAGCCCGGTTTGTTGTCTGACTGCACCCGATGACCGCCGGTGGGATACGGTTTGCGTCGTGAGCATGATGGAAATCCACCTCTACTTCCTGGGCATCCCGTTGTTGCTGGTGATCGTGCTGGTGGCGCTGATCTGGTCGCACAAGGCACCGCACCCGGCGACCTACAAGATGTCCGACCCATGGACGCATGCCCCAATTCTGTGGGCCGCCACCGACGAGGTTCTCGGTAACGGTCACGGGGCGCATTCTGGCCACGGCACATCGGAATTCAGCGTGGGAGGTGGCGCGAGTGGCAGGTGGTGAGGTCGCAACCGTCACGCCCGCCGAGTTGCCCAACGGCTCGGTGATCACCACCAGCGGGCGGATCTCCGGGGTCACCGAACCCGGAGAGGTGTCGGTGCACTACCCGTTCCCCATCGACGACCTGGTCACCCTCGACGACGCGTTGACCTACGGGTCGCGGGCCGCCGGCGCGCGGTTCGCCGTCTACATCGGGGATCTGGGCAGCGACAGCGCAGCGCGAGCCCGCGAGATCCTGGGCAAGGTACCGACGCCGGATAACGCCGTGCTGATCGCCGTCTCACCCGACCAGCATGTGATCGAGGTGGCCTACGGTTCCCAGGTGCGCGGCCGGGGCGTCGAGTCGTCGGCGCCGCTTGGTATCGCCGCGGCGGCGTCGGCGTTCCAGGAGGGCCACCTGATCGACGGCCTGATCAGCGCTGTCCGGGTGACCAGCGCCGGTATCTCGCCGGCCTAGCCGCTTTCCGCGCCGTCAGGCCGCCCCGCCGTCGAACCGACGCGCGCGCAGCGACCGCTCGACGCCGGCCCGGCCCTCGAGTACCAGTCGGCGCAGCGCCGGAGGCAGTTCGGGGTCGGCAAGAAATTGGTCGGCGGCCGCGAGGCCGTCGTCACTGATGTCCCACGACGGGTACAGACCGACCACCACTGTCTGGGCGACCTCGCTGGACCGGCGGTCCCACACGCCGCGGATCGCCGCGAAGTAACGGGCGCCGAACGGCTTCAGCAGCTCGGCCTGCCCGGGCTCGACGAAGCCGGCGATGATCGAGCGCCCGACGATGTTGGGCAGTGTGTCGTCTTCGATGACCTGGCTCCAGGCCTGCTCCTTGACGGCCAACTGCGGCCGCGCCGCCGAGGCTTGGGCCCCTTGCCGCTTGCCTGCTGCCGTCGGGTCGCGCTGCACCTCGGCGTCGATGAAGGGCGTTTGCGGGCCGTCGGCGTCGATATCGCCGGCCGCGGCCAGCGCAGTGACGATGCGCCAACGCAGATCGGTGTCGATCGACAGGCCGGCCAGTCCCAAGTCGGCGGGGTCATGGTCGAGCAGGTCGGCCAGCACCACGACATGCCGGGTCGACAGCACGGATGTGCACAGCGCATTGACGAAGGCCAGCTGATGGTCTGAACCCGCCTGCGCCCCGCGGGCCAACTCCAGCAGCCGGTCAGCGAAAGCCGGCCAGCCGTCCGAACGGGCCCAGTCGGGGTCGGCGTAAGAACCCAGTGCGGTCTGCGCCTGCAGCAGTAGCCGCTGCGCTACCCCTACTTCGGTCTCGGCCTGAACGCCGCCGGAGACCAGTGACACGAAGTCGCGGGCGCGCAGTTCGGCGTCGCGGGTCATCTCCCAGGCCGCCGACCACACCAGTGTGCGCGGCAGCGGCTCGGCGATGTCGGCGATGCGGTGCAGCGCGGTCTGCAGTGACTCGGGGTCCAGCCGCAGCGAGCAGTAGGTCAAGTCATCATCATTCACCAGAATCAACTTTCCCCGCGAAACATTAACCAGCGCAGGAACTTCGGTGCTCGCGCCGTTGATGTCGAGCTCTTCGCGATGCACTCGCACCAAGCGACCGGCTCCGTCGTCGTCGTAGATGCCGACCGCCAGCCGGTGCACCCGAGTCTCGCCGGCGCCGGGCTCAGCGCCGCTTTGCGTCAACGCGAACCGGGTGAACCGGCCCTGCTCGTCAACGTCGAAGTCGGGGCGCAGCGTGTTCAGTCCGGTCGTCTTGAGCCACTGTCGGCCCCAGTCGGACAGGTCGCGGCCGGAGGCCTTTTCCAGCGCGGACAGCAGATCGTCGAACGTGGCGTTGCCGAACGCGTGAGCGCGGAAATAGTCGCGCAGACCGGCCAGGAAATGCTCGAGCCCGACATAGGCCACCAGCTGCTTGAGCACACTGGCGCCTTTGGCGTAGGTGATGCCGTCGAAGTTGACCTCGACGGCGGCCAGGTCGGGAATGTCGGCCGCCACCGGATGCGTCGTGGGTAGCTGATCCTGCCGGTAGGCCCACGACTTTTCGGTGTTGGCGAATGTCGTCCAGGCTTGGGTGAATTCGGTTGCCTCGCTTTCGCACAGCACCGAGGCGAAGGTGGCGAAAGACTCGTTGAGCCACAAGTCGTCCCACCACCGCATGGTGACCAAATCGCCGAACCACATGTGCGCCATCTCGTGCAGCACCGTTTCGGCGCGACGCTCATAGGACGCGCGGGTGACCTTGCTGCGGAACACGTAGTCCTCCAAGAAGGTCACCGCGCCGGCGTTCTCCATAGCGCCCGCATTGAACTCCGGGACGAATAGCTGGTCGTATTTGCCGAACGCGTATGGGATGCCAAAGTTCTTGTGATAGAAGCCGAATCCTTGCTTGGTCTGGGTGAACAGCCGGTCGGCATCCATGAACTCGGCGAGCGTGGCGCGGCAGAAGATGCCCAGCGGAATTTCGCCGTACTCGTCGCTGTAGGTGTCGTCCCAGCGTGCATACGGGCCGGCAATCAGCGCCACCAGGTAGGTGCTCATCCGCGGTGTGGTGGCAAACGTGTGCACGCCGCCCTCGACGCTGAGCGCGGCACCGTTGGACACGACGTGCCAGTGCTGCGATGCGGTCACCGACAGATCGAACGTCGCTTTGAGGTCGGGCTGGTCGAAGCAGGCGAACATCCGCTTGGCGTCGGCAGTTTCGAACTGCGAGTACAAATAGACTTCGTTGTCGACCGGGTCGACGAATCGGTGCAGACCCTCGCCGGTGTGAGAGTAAAGGCAGTCCGCGTCGACCACGACGATGTTGCGCTCGGCCAGGCCGGTCAGCGCAATTCCGGTCGACTCGTTGTACGCGGACACGTCGAGGTCGTGGCCGTTGAGAGTCGCACTGCGCACCTTCTCAGCGGCGAGGTCGATGACGGTGTCGGCGCCGCCGAGCGCATCGAACTGCACGGTGGTGATGGAGTGGAAGGTTCGGTCGCTTGGTCCGCCGTTGCCGTCGGTCAGATCCAGAACGATCCGGTAACTGTCGACGGTGATCAGCGCGGCGCGTTCGGCGGCCTGGTCACGGGTGAGATTGGGAAGTGCCACCCGTCCAACTTAGGCCCGGCGACGATGCGGGCCGCGCAGTGGCCCGAGGAGGAGCCGGGCAATGCAACCTAAGCCCGGCGACGACGTCGGCTCCGGGGATGGCCTCAAGATCCGTCTCCGCGACGGGAACAGCGACGCCGCGGCTAGGGTTGTGCTGGACGGCTAGTCGACCGTCGAGGAGAGGACTCCCATGCCTGAGAAGTCAGTTGCCGATTTTTGGTTCGATCCGCTGTGCCCGTGGGCCTGGATCACCTCCCGCTGGATCCTGGAGGTGGAGAAGGTCCGCGACATCGACGTCAATTTCCGGGTGATGAGCCTGGCGGTGCTCAATGAAAACCGCGAAGGTCTGCCCGAGGAATACAAGGAACGGTTGGCGAAGGCTTTCGGGCCGGTGCGGGTGGCGATTGCCGCCGAGCAGGCCCACGGCGCTGAGGTGCTCGCGCCGCTGTACACCGCGATGGGCACCCGCATTCACAACGAGGACAACAAAGACCTGGACGATGTGATCAAGCAGTCCCTCGCCGAGGTCGGTTTGCCGGCCGAGCTGGCCGACGCCGCTAACACGGACGCTTATGACGACGCCCTGCGTAAGAGCCACCACGCCGGGATGGACGCCGTCGGCGACGACGTCGGCACACCGACCATCCACGTCAATGGGGTGGCGTTCTTCGGCCCTGTGCTGTCCAAGATTCCGCGCGGCGAGGAGGCAGGCAAGCTGTGGGACGCCTCGGTGACGTTCGCGGCCTACCCGCACTTCTGGGAGCTCAAGCGGTCCCGTACCGAGAAGCCCGAATTCGACTAGCCGCATTGCGCCGTTCAATTCAGCCAGGTAAGGATTGCGGGCATGCGCGTCTACCTCGGCTCTGACCATGCTGGATTCGAACTCAAGCAGCAGATCATCGACCACCTGAAGAAAACCGGGCACGAGCCGATCGACTGCGGGGCTTTCAGCTACGACCCCGAGGACGACTACCCGGCGTTTTGCATCGCGGCCGCGACGCGCACACTCGTCGACCCGGGCAGCCTCGGCATCGTGCTGGGCGGATCGGGCAACGGCGAACAGATCGCCGCGAACAAGGTGCCTGGAATCCGCTGTGCGCTGGCGTGGAGCGTCGAAACCGCATCACTGGCCCGCGAGCACAACAACGCCCAGCTGATCGGCATCGGTGGTCGCATGCACACCGTTCCCGAAGCGCTGGCCATGGTTGACGCCTTCTTGACCACGCAGTGGTCGAAAGCCGAACGGCACCAACGACGCATCGACATTCTCGACGAGTACGAGCGCACCCACCAGGCACCTCCGGTGCCCGGCGGCGAAGCTGGATAGCCTCCGTGCCCGAAGGGCATACCCTGCATCGACTGGCCCGGTTGCACCAGCGCCGATATGCCGGTGCGCCAGTGGCGGTCTCGAGTCCGCAGGGTCGGTTCTCTGCGGCGGCGTCCGCTGTCGACGGCCGGGTACTGCAGCGCACCAGCGCGTGGGGTAAGCACCTGTTCCACCACTATGTCGGCGGGTCGACCGTGCATGTGCACCTCGGGCTCTACGGCACCTTCACCGAATGGCCACGGCCGCCCGATGTGGCGATGCCCATTCCAGTCGGGCAGGTGCGGATGCGGATGGTCGGCGCGGAATACGGGACCGATCTGCGTGGCCCTACGGTGTGCGAGATTCTCGACGATGCGCAAGTCGCCGATGTGGTGTCTCGGCTCGGGCCTGACCCGCTTCGCCGTGACGCCGACCCCGCGTGGCCGTGGGCACGGATCACCAAGTCACGCAGGCCAATCGGCGCGCTGTTGATGGACCAGACGGTCATCGCCGGGGTCGGCAACGTCTACCGGAATGAGCTGCTGTTCCGACATGGCATCGACCCGTATCGGGCCGGCCGGGCGATCGGTGAAGCCGAGTTCGACGAGGCATGGACCGACTTGGTGGAGCTGATGAAAATCGGATTGCGGCGCGGCAAGATCATCGCGGTACGCCCCGAACACGACCACGGTGCACCGTCGTACGGCCCGGGTCGGCCGCGCACGTATGTGTACCGGCGCGCCGGGGAGCCGTGCCGCGTGTGCGGGACCGTGATCCGCACGGCCGAGCTGGAAGGCCGAAACCTCTTTTGGTGCGAAGCCTGCCAGACGTGAGACGACGTGCTGCAGCATGACGGGATGAACAGCAGCAACGGCGCCTGCAATTGCTCATCGGAACACAAGGGTCTGCTGGGCAAGCACATAGCTTGTCCCGATATCCATATCCGCATGAACAAGTTCGCAAGCTGTATTGCCGCGACAGCGGTAATGGCCGCCGGTTTGGGGTGGGTCGGTTTGGCCGCCGCGACCGAGGCCGATGCGCAACCCGGGCCCAACATTAATTGGTGCCCGGGCGATTTCTGGGATCCGGCATGGGGGCTTAACTGGGACTGGAACGCGTGCCATGCCAACTGGCAAGCACCGCCGACCATCAACAACGGACCTACCATCGTCCAACGTCCACCCAGCGTTAGTAACCCGGGTGTGCCTGGCGGTCCGCGGCCGGGCGGGCCTGGTGGCCCTGGAGGACCCGGCGGGCCGGGACCTGGTGGACCAGGAGGCCCAGGCGGGCCGGACGGACCTGGCGGACCTGGAGAACCCGGCGGGCCTGGCGGCCCCGGTGGCCCCGGTGGACACGAACCGGGCGGCCCTGGTGGACACGAACCGGGCGGCCCTGGGGGTCATGGCGGACACGGGCCTGGCGGACCGGGAGGGCCCGGCGAACCGGGTGGACCTGCTGGACCGGGTGGACCTGAAGGACCTGGAGGACCGGGGGAGCCCGGTGGACCTGGTGGACACGAACCGGGCGGTTCGGGGCCTGAGGGACAGGGTCCGGGTGGCCCAGGATCTGGGCCAGAGCCGGGCGCTCCTGGGCCGAACGGCTCCGAGCCGGGCGCACCTGCGCCGAGCGGTGCTGAGCCGGGCGCACCTGCGCCGGAACCTGCCGGACCCGGACCTGACGCGGGCTCACCCGCACCGGATGCCGGCGCACCTGCACCTGACGCAAGCTCGCCTGCACCAGATTCCGGCTCGTCTGCGGGCGCCGACTCATCCGGGGGTGGCGACTCATCTTCCGGTGCGGACTCGTCAGGCGGAGGCGATTCATCCGGTGGCGGCGACTCCGGTGGCGGCGACTCATCCGGGGGAGGCGATAGCTGATACCGAAGGCGCGATGCCGCGCGACTGCGAATTCATCTGGCATTCACGCGGTTTCGGGTGTTGTACCCAACTCTGCATCTAAAGAGTGCACCACCAATGAGAATATAAGGGCCGCATGAAAAACGTCGCACGGTTTGCCGCAGCAACTGCGGTGATTGCCGCGGGTCTGGCATCAGCCGGTCTCGTCGCTGCAACAGACGCTCAAGCTCGGTCGGCCCTGTTCCCGCGGTGGTGTCCAGGTGAATTCTGGGACCCGGGTTGGGGACCCAACTGGGACTGGGCAGGCTGCCACGACAACTGGCAGGGACCTGGGCCTAACCCTCATCCCGATCCGCACTGGGGACCGGGATGGGGTCCCGGGGCACCGCCTCCGGGCGGGCCGGGATAGCACCTACTAGAACCGGTGGACTCGGGCGCCACTAAAGCCACTGTCGATGCAGGTGACGGTCGCGGGCAAGCCGCGACCGTCACTTTGTGCGCGGTCACAGTTCAGCGTCAGATCGAAAATGATTGGGCGTCCGCGAGTTTCAGGGCACACCTTCATGGTTAGGCTGCCGGGGTGAAGCAAATTCGACGCATCTCCGTAGCAACAGCCGTATTGGCCGCCGGTCTAGGACTGGCCAGCCTGAGTGTCGCGACGGAGGCTCAAGCTCAGCCAGGCCCGTTCCCGCAGTGGTGTCCAGGTGACTTCTGGGACCCGGGTTGGGGGAATAACTGGGACGGGGGAGGTTGCCACGATAACTGGCGGGGACCTGGACCTAACCCCCATCCTGACGCGCATTGGGGGCCGGGGTGGGGGCGTGGCGGGCCCGATGACCACGGTGGGTTCGGTGACCACGCTGGCTTCGGTGGGCCCGGTGACCACGGTGGCTTCGGTGGGCCCGGTGACCACGGTGGGCCCGGTGACCACGGTGGGCCTGGTGGGCCCGGTCGTCGCTAACTCCACTGTCAGCGCAGGTGACGGTCAGGGCGCGAACTCAGCTCGGCACCCGCCGGCCGATATCGGGCCAGCGGACACGACGGATCGAGAAACGTTGGGGCGCGGACCGTTTGGAACGCGGCGCCCCAGGTTCACCGGATAAGCGGGCGCGGATCTAGCGCCACGCCGGGATGGACGAACCGTCGGGCTAGCCCTTCTTGACCCCCAGCGCCGCATAAATCTCGTCACTGAGCGCCACGCTGCGCGGGTCGGCGTTGGCCTTGGTGGCGTCGTACCGGTTCATCACGTACGCGTAACCGATCCGGTGCTCGAGGTCGACGAAACCGAACGAGCCGCCCAGGCCGCCATGGCCCAAAATCCGCGGATTGGGTCCGTTGACGCAGCGCTGGTTGAGCATGTAGCCCAGACCCCACCCGTGGTCGGCGACGCGCGGGCCGAGGACCAGATCCGTGTCGAAGCCGCCCTGCGACACCCGGATCAGATCCATGTGCCGGCGACTGAGCAGTTGCTCCTGCGCCAGCGCGTTGTAGAAGGTCGCCAGTCCCAGCGCCGAGACCTGCCCGTTGGTGCCCGGGAACTCGACCTCGCGCCACAGCTCGAGATCGTTGGAGCCGACCTCGTCGTCGGGTGCGAACCCCATCGATACGGCCAGGCCGGCCTTGGGGTGTTCAGCCAGCGTGGTGGGGTAGCCGGGAGCGTTGACGTCGGCCAGCATCTGGCGGATGTGCGGCTTCTCCACCAGATCGGCGCAGCGGCGTTGCTCGGTGCGCGACAAGCCGATGTGGATCTCGGCGCCGAGTGGCTCGGCGATCTCGGTGCGCAGGTACTGACCCACCGTGCCACCGGTGACCCGGCGGAACACCTCGCCGAGGATGAACCCGAAAGTGGTCATGTGGTAGCCCTGCGCGGTGCCCGGCTCCCACCACGGTTCGACGGCGGCCAGCCGTTCGCAGACCAAATCCCAGTCGGTGACCTGCTGCCAGGGCAGTCGCTTGCGCGGCCCGATCACCCCCGACCGGTGACTCATCACCATGGCGATGGTGATGGCCTCCTTGCCGGCCTGCCCGAACTCGGGCCAGTAGCGGGCCACCGGCGCATCCAGATCGAGCTCACCGCGCTCGACGAGCTGATGTACGCATGTGCTGGTCAGGCCTTTGGTGCCGGACAGCACGGTGGCCAACGTGTCCACCTGCCACGGCCGGGTACCGGCGGCGTCGGCCGTACCGGCCCACAGGTTAACGACAAGCTCGCCATCCACCCAGGCTGCGACCGCTGCACCGACCTCGTGGCGCAGCGCGAAGTTCTGCTCGAACGCCTCGCGTACCTTCTCGAAGCGCGGCGCGCATGAGCCTTGAACATCGCGAGCGGCCGTGGCGCCTGTGTGCTGAATTTTCGGCCTCCTCAGCCTGGCCGGATTGGGCCCAATCGGCCGCCGGCTGCATTTGTCGGCCTCCGGGGCTTCGTCGGCCTGCTCAGCGCCTTCAGCCTAGTCGGCCGTTGTGTCAAATGCCCGCTTGGAGCGGGCGACGGGAATCGAACCCGCGTAGCTAGTTTGGAAGACTAGGGCTCTACCATTGAGCTACGCCCGCGTGTATTAGTCGAGCGCGACTGTACGTCGCGGCAGACATCAAATCCAAATGATGCCGTCCCGTGATCTGGTTGTGAGGCCGTTACTGGAATGGCGGGGCTTGGCCGTAGGATCGCGAGGTCAGCGCGGGGTGTAGCGCAGCTTGGTAGCGCATCCGCTTTGGGAGCGGAAGGCCGCAGGTTCAAATCCTGTCACCCCGACCGGCACGCCACGGCCAACGGGCATCCACCAGCCGAAGACCGCCAGTACAGACGAGGAGCAAACCCGTGAAGAGCACCGTCGAGCAGTTGAGCCCGACCCGGGTTCGCATCAACGTTGAGGTGCCTTTCACCGAGCTGCAGCCCGACTTCGACAGGGCCTACAAAGAGCTGGCCAAACAGGTGCGACTGCCGGGGTTCCGTCCCGGCAAGGCGCCGGCCAAGCTCTTGGAGGCGCGCGTCGGCCGCGAGGCGATGCTCGACCAGGTCGTCAACGAGGCGTTGCCCAGCCGCTACGGCCAGGCCGTCACCGAATCCGACGTGCGACCGCTGGGCCAGCCCGACATCCAGGTGACCAAAAAGGAGTACGGCCAGGAGCTGGTTTTCACCGCCGAGGTCGACGTACGACCTGAGATCACGCTGCCCGACCTGAGTGCGCTGAAGATCACGGTGGATCCGATCAAAGTCAGCGACGAGGACGTCGATGCCGAACTGCAGTCCTTGCGTGCCCGGTTCGGCACCCTGACCGGAGTCGAGCGGCCCGCCGCGACCGGCGACTTCGTCTCGATCGACCTGTCGGCCAACATCGACGGCGAAGACGTGCCCGAGGCAGCGACGCAGGGACTGTCACATGAGGTCGGCTCCGGCCAGCTCATCGACGGTGTCGACGATGCGATCGTCGGCCTGTCAGCCGGGGAAAGCCGGACCTTCACCACCACAATGGCAGCCGGTCCGCACGCCGGGAAGGAAGCCGAAGTCACCGTGACTGTCGGCTCGGTCAAGGAACGCGAGCTGCCCGAGCCCGATGACGAATTCGCGCAGCTGGCAAGCGAATTCGACACCATCGACGAGTTGCGCGCCAGTCTGGCCGATCAGGTGAGCGGGGCCAAGCGCGTCCAGCAGGCGGAGGACATCCGCGTCGCCGCGTTGGATGCCTTGCGCGAGCAGGTCGACATGCCGCTGCCGGAAGCGATCGTGCAGGCCCAGGTGGACAACACCTTGCACAGCGCGCTGCATGGCCTCGATCACGACGAAGCCAAGTTCGCCGAAGCACTGGAAAAGCAGGGCTCGTCGCGCGAAGAGTTCGACGCGAACACCCGCTCGAACGCCGAGAAGGCCATCAAGACGCAGTTGCTGCTGGACGCATTGGGCGACGACCTCGAGATTCAGGTGAGCCAGCAGGACCTCACCGAACGGCTGGTGCTGTCGTCGCAGCAGTACGGCATCGAACCCCAACAGTTGCTCGCCTACCTCCAGCAGAACGATCAGCTGCCGGCGATGTTCGCTGACGTGCGGCGCGGGCTGACCATCGCCGCCGCGGTCGAGGCGGCGACGGTCACCGACACCGACGGCAACGTCGTCGACACCGAGGAGTTCTTCGGCACGCGCTCCCAACCGGAGGCCGGGAATGATGAGAAGGCCGCGGGAGTCGACAAGGTCGGCGAGGAGGGCGAGGAAGCTGAAGTCGTGGACGCCGGAGAGGCCGCTGCCTCCTCCGAGGAGCCGTCGGGCGATACGAAGTGACGCTGTGAGCGAACGCGGGGACTTCGGGGAGTGCGCGGCGGCCCCGGTTGGTTAGTGTCGGTGAATAGGGAACTCGAGAAAGCAGGTAAGCCACAGTGAGCCGTGCGACTGAAATGCGGGCGAACGCGGGGGGTCTGAACCTCGTCGATTCGGTCTATGAGCGTCTGCTCTCTGAGCGCATCATTTTTCTCGGGTCGCAAGTGGACGACGACATCGCGAACCGGCTGTGCGCGCAGATCCTGCTGCTCGCGGCCGAAGACTCCAATAAGGACATCTCGCTGTACATCAACTCTCCAGGCGGATCGATCAGCGCTGGGATGGCGATCTACGACACGATGGTGCTGGCGCCGTGCGACATAGCCACTTACGGGATGGGGATGGCCGCGTCGATGGGCCAGTTCCTGCTGGCCGCCGGCACCAAGGGCAAGCGTTACGCGCTGCCGCACGCCCGCATCCTGATGCACCAGCCGCTGGGTGGGGTGACCGGTAGCGCGGCCGACATCGCCATCCAGGCCGAGCAGTTCGCCGTCATCAAGCAGGAGATGTTCCGGCTCAACGCCGAATTCACCGGCCAGCCGATCGAGCGCATCGTGGCGGATTCGGATCGCGACCGTTGGTTCACCGCCCAGGAAGCCCTGGAATACGGGTTCGTCGACCACATCATCACCCGCGCCGAGACAAACGGAGCCCCATCAATATGAACCCCGACCTCCAACCCCAAGCGCGTTACATCCTGCCGTCGTTCATCGAGCATTCGAGCTTCGGCGTCAAGGAGTCCAACCCGTATAACAAGCTGTTTGAGGAACGCATCATCTTCCTCGGCGTCCAGGTCGACGACGCGTCGGCCAACGACATCATGGCCCAGCTACTGGTGCTGGAATCCCTCGATCCAGACCGCGACATCACCATGTACATCAATTCGCCGGGTGGCGGGTTCACCTCGCTGATGGCGATCTACGACACGATGCAGTATGTGCGGGCCGACATCCAGACGGTGTGCCTGGGTCAGGCCGCTTCGGCCGCGGCGGTGCTGCTGGCGGCCGGAACGCCGGGCAAGCGGATGGCGCTGCCCAACGCGCGTGTGCTGATTCACCAGCCGTCGTTGTCCGGCGTGATCCAGGGCCAGTTCTCCGATCTGGAGATCCAGGCCGCGGAGATCGAGCGGATGCGCACCCTGATGGAGACCACGCTGGCCCACCACACCGGCAAGGACGCCTCGGTGATCCGCAAGGACACCGACCGGGACAAGATCCTGACCGCCGAAGAGGCCAAGGACTACGGGATCATCGACACCGTGCTGGAGTACCGGAAGCTCTCGGCGCAGACGGCGTGATTGACCGCTTGCGCTGATCAGCCGGCTAGGCCAGCGCGGTCGCCAGCTCGGCGATGTCGGCCGGCCGCACCCGGCAGCACCCGCCGATCACCCGCGCGCCGGCCGCCGCCCACTGCACGGCTAACCGCGCCGAGAACCGCGACGGGCCGACCCAAGCGCGCCGAGCGCTATCCCAGCGCTCGCCGCTGTTGGGATACACGATCACCGATTTGCCGGTTTCTCGGGCCTGCCCGATCGCCAGCAGCACGTCGTCGGGTGCGCAGCAGTTGACCCCGACCGCGACGATTTCCGGTACCCCGACCGCCACGGCGAAGGCGTCAGCCAGCGGCTGACCGGCGCGGGTGCGTGTGCCGTCGATGGTGTAGCTGAGCCAGGCCGGCACACCGAGTGATTGCACCAGGTTCACCAGTGCCTCGGCCTCGTCGACGTCGGGGATGGTTTCCAGCGCCAGCACGTCGGCGCCGGCGTCTGCCAGCACCTCCAGCCGAGGCCGGTGCCAGTCTTCTAGCTGCGCGACGCTAAGCCCGTAGCGTCCGCGGTATTCCGATCCGTCGGCCAGTGCGGCGCCGTACGGGCCGACCGATGCGGCCACCTTACGGCCCGCAACGCCGACTTCGTCGCGCGCGGTGTTGGCGAGTTCGACGCTGCGCCGAAGCAATCGGACGGTGTCGTCGCGGCTGATCCCGCTGTGGGCGAAGCCGTCGAAGGACGCTTGGTAGCTGGCCGTGGTCGCGATCATCGCCCCGGCGCGAAAGAACGCCGTATGCACCGCGGTGACCTCCTGCGGGGCCTCCACCAGCAGCCGCGCCGACCACAACCCGTCGGAAAGGTCATGACCTCGCGCCTCTAGTTCGGTCGCCAGACCGCCATCGGCGATTAACGCGGTATTCTCGGGCACGGCGAAACCCACAGGCCTAATCTAGGGCCGCCGAGCCCGTCCGCCTCTCGGTCGCATAACAGCCGCGACACGCCAGGGACACGGTGGCGCGTTCCGGCAAGCGTGGGGCCGCCTCAGGCGATATGTTCAGGCACGCAAGCACGAATATCACCGACGCGATTCGGCTCTAACGGTCGCATCGCTCCGCAACAAGCGGGTAGCGTCGGGAAATACACGCGGCATAGCACGATCGAAACGGTGAACAGGAAGTAGGCCCCCAGCACCATGGCGCGCATCGGAGACGGCGGTGACCTCCTGAAGTGCTCGTTCTGCGGAAAGAGCCAGAAGCAGGTCAAAAAGCTTATTGCGGGCCCAGGCGTATACATCTGCGATGAATGCATCGATCTTTGCAACGAGATCATCGAAGAGGAACTCGCCGACGCCGACGACGTCAAACTCGATGAGCTGCCCAAGCCCGCCGAGATCCGCGACTTCTTGGAGGGCTACGTCATCGGTCAGGACACCGCGAAGCGGACGCTTGCGGTCGCTGTCTACAACCACTACAAGCGGATTCAGGCCGGCGAGAAGGGCCGCGATTCCCGGTCGGGTGAACCCGTCGAGCTGACCAAGTCCAACATCTTGATGCTGGGACCCACCGGCTGCGGCAAGACCTACCTGGCTCAAACCCTGGCCAAGATGCTCAACGTGCCCTTCGCGATCGCTGACGCCACCGCGCTGACCGAGGCCGGCTATGTCGGCGAAGACGTCGAGAATATTCTGCTCAAGCTCATTCAGGCCGCAGACTACGACGTCAAGCGCGCCGAGACCGGCATCATCTACATCGACGAGGTCGACAAGATCGCCCGCAAGAGCGAGAACCCGTCGATCACCCGTGACGTCTCCGGGGAAGGCGTGCAGCAGGCGCTGTTGAAGATCTTGGAGGGCACCCAGGCGTCGGTGCCCCCGCAGGGCGGCCGCAAGCACCCGCACCAGGAATTCATCCAGATCGACACCACCAACGTGTTGTTCATCGTGGCCGGCGCGTTCGCCGGGCTGGAGAAGATCGTCTCCGACCGGGTCGGCAAACGTGGTTTGGGTTTCGGGGCCGAGGTGCGTTCCAAAGCCGAGATCGACACCACCGACCACTTCGCCGAAGTCATGCCGGAAGACCTGATCAAATTCGGGCTGATTCCCGAATTCATCGGCCGGCTGCCGGTGGTCGCGTCGGTGACGAACTTGGACATGGACTCTCTTGTCAAGATCCTGTCCAAGCCGAAGAACGCCTTGGTCAAGCAGTACACCCGGCTCTTCGAGATGGACAACGTCGAGCTCGAGTTCACCGAGGACGCGTTGGAAGCGATCGCCGAGCAGGCGATTCATCGCGGCACCGGGGCCCGCGGGTTGCGCGCGATCATGGAAGAAGTCCTGCTGCCGGTGATGTACGACATCCCCAGCCGTGACGACGTCGCCAAGGTCGTGGTGACCAAGGAGACGGTGAAGGACAACGTGTTGCCGACGATCGTGCCGCGCAAGCCGGCCCGCACCGAGCGCCGCGACAAGAGCGCCTAGCCCTGGTAAAGCCCGGCCGTTCGGTAACCGTTGAGTGCCGAGGCCGCTACGGCAGTCCCGCGGCGAACCGCCCACGCGCTGGATCTACTGAACTTCCTTCTGGCTGACGTTCGCGATGGTCTGGGTCCGTACCTCTCGATCTACCTCCTGCTGACCCACCATTGGGACCAGGCCTCGATCGGCCTCGTGATGGGGGTCGGCGGCATCGCGGCGATCATCGCGCAGACACCGGTTGGCGCGTTCGTCGATCGGACGACCGCCAAGCGGGCGTTGATAATCGCCGGCGCGGTCACGGTGACCGCGGGGTCCCTGGCCATGCCACTGTTTCCTCGCTTCTTCGCGATCTCGATTTTGCAAGCCCTGACCGGAGTCGCCGGCTCGGTCTTCGCACCCGCGTTGGCCGCGATCACGTTGGGCCTCGTCGGCACGAGATCCTTCTCGCGACGGGTTGGGCGCAACGAATCGTTCAACCACGCCGGCAATGCGGCGGCCGGTGCCATCACCGGCGGACTGGCTTACTACCTCGGCCCGGTGGCGGTGTTCTGGGTGCTGGCCGCCATGGCCGCCCTCAGCGTGGTGGCGACGCTGCGGATCCCCGGCGACGCGATCGACCACGATGTAGCCCGCGGGATGGACCACACACCCGAAGAGGCCCACCCGCAGCCGTCCGGGTTCGCGGTGTTATTTCACGACCGCAGATTGCTGATCTTCACGGCGGCCATGTTCACCTTCCATCTCGCTAACGCGGCGATGCTGCCACTGGTCGGACAGGTGCTGGCGCTGGAGAACACCGACGTGGGCACGGCGTTGATGGCGACGTGCATTGTCGCGGCGCAGGTCGTGATGGTGCCAACGGCGTACCTGGCCGGGGCCAAGGCCGACAGCTGGGGACGAAAGCCGATCTTTCTGGTCGCGTTCGCCGTCTTGACGGCACGCGGCTTCCTCTACACGTTTTCCGACAACGCGCACTGGCTGGTCGGTGTGCAGGTCCTCGACGGCGTCGGAGCCGGAGTTTTCGGCGCGCTGTTCCCGATCGTCGTGCAGGACCTCACGCACGGGACCGGGCGATTCAACGTCAGCCTGGGCGCAGTGACGACGGCATGGGGAGTCGGCGCGGCCCTGTCGAACATCGTCGCCGGGTGGATTGTGGTGGTCGCTGGCTACCATGCGGCGTTCATCTCGCTGGGCGCGCTGGCCGGGGCGGGGTTGACGCTCTACTTGGTCGCCATGCCCGAAACCGGGCCGAATGCCGCGAAACGTGCCGACGACGCGGCAACGGCGCCTCCCCCGAATGGGGGAGGGAGGGGTTAGGGCAAGCCGCTAGCAAATGTTACCGGCGCGTAGCTTCGATTCTTAGAGTTCGCGTGCCAGCAAAAGTGACGAACACCACACTTTGCCCGTAGATCCACCGATCGCGTGTGTCTGACCTCGTATTTTAGGCAGTTCGGGGTAACGTGGTGGTGTGTATCAGCGTCACTGAATCCCTAAGAACAGTGCAATAATCGGTACCGCCAGTGACATAAAACCCGGCCGGGGTTCACTGAAGACGATGCGCACCGGTAGCCGCAACGTGCCCGTGCGGTGAACAGCGATGGAAGGCGGGGACGTGGGTCCGAACGACAACGGAGCCAGGTCAGAATCTCACCCAGATTCACACCGAGCTAATGGCGCGCTGCCCGAAAGGGAAAAACTGGAAAAAGTCGTCATCCGTTTCGCCGGGGACTCCGGCGACGGCATGCAGCTCACCGGCGACCGGTTCACTTCCGAGGCGGCGCTGTTCGGTAACGACCTGGCGACCCAACCGAACTATCCGGCTGAGATCCGCGCGCCGCAGGGCACGCTGCCGGGGGTCTCGTCGTTCCAGATCCAAATCGCTGACTACGACATCCTCACCGCCGGTGACCGGCCCGACGTGTTGGTCGCGATGAACCCGGCGGCACTGAAGGCCAACATCTCCGACCTGCCCCTCGGGGGGCTGGTGATCGCCAACTCCGACGAATTCACCAAGCGCAACCTGGCCAAAGTCGGCTACCAGGACAACCCGCTGGAAACCGACGAACTGTCCGACTACAAGATTGAGTCGGTCCCCATGACCACCTTGACGCTAGGTGCCGTCGAGGTCATCGGCGCGACGAAGAAAGACGGCCAGCGCGCCAAGAACATGTTCGCGCTGGGCCTGTTGTCGTGGATGTATGGGCGGCCGATCGAAACCAGCGAACGATTCATCAGGGAGAAGTTCGCCCGCAAGCCCGACATCGCCGAGGCCAACGTGCTGGCCCTCAAGGCGGGATGGAACTACGGAGAAACCACCGAGGCCTTCGCCGTCACCTACGAGATTTCGCCGGCGAAGCTGCCCGCAGGTGAGTACCGGCAGATCTCCGGCAACACCGCGTTGGCTTACGGAATCGTCGCCGCCGGTCAGCTGGCCGATATTCAAGTCGTCCTCGGGAGTTATCCGATCACGCCGGCGTCGGACATTTTGCACGAGCTCTCCAAGCACAAGAACTTCAACGTGATCACCTTCCAGGCGGAAGACGAGATCGGCGGGATCTGCGCGGCACTGGGCGCCGCTTATGGCGGCGCGCTCGGAGTCACCAGCACGTCGGGACCCGGCCTGTCGCTGAAGGCCGAAGCGCTTGGACTGGCGGTGATGACCGAGCTGCCGTTGCTTGTCATCGATGTGCAGCGGGGCGGTCCGTCGACCGGCCTGCCGACCAAGACCGAGCAGGCTGACCTGCTGCAGGCGCTGTACGGCCGCAATGGGGAATCGCCGGTGGCGGTGCTGGCGCCGCGGTCGCCGTCGGACTGCTTTGCGACCGCCCTGGAGGCGGTGCGCATCGCGGTGACCTACCACACCCCGGTAATTGTGTTGTCGGACGGCGCAATTGCCAATGGCTCAGAGCCGTGGCGAATCCCGGACGTCGACACGCTGGAGCCCATTGACCACGTCTTCGCCAAGCCGGACGAGCCGTTCCAGCCGTATGCTCGCGACCCGGACACCCTCGCTCGGCAATTCGCCGTACCGGGTACTCCCGGTCTGGAACACCGCATCGGCGGGTTGGAAGCCGCGAACGGTTCGGGCGAAATCTCCTACGAGCCGGCCAATCACGACCTCATGGTGCGGTTGCGCCAGGCCAAGATCGACGGCATCTCCGTTCCCGACCTGGAAGTCGACGATCCGACCGGAGACGCCGAACTGCTGCTGATCGGATGGGGCAGCTCCTACGGTCCGATCGGAGAGGCGTGCCGACGTGCGCGACGCAACGGCGTCAAGGTTGCCCACGCCCATCTGCGGTACCTCAGACCATTCCCGGCCAACCTGGGCGAGGTGCTGCGGCGTTACCCGCAGGTGGTGGCACCGGAGATGAACTTGGGCCAACTGGCGCTGCTGCTGCGCGGCAAGTACTTGGTCGACGTCCAATCGGTTACCAAGGTCCAGGGCGTTGCGTTCCTGGCCGACGAGGTGGGGCGCCTCATCCGCGCCGCGCTGGGCGGCACACTGGCCGAAATCGAGCAAGACAAGACGATGGTCGCGAGACTGGCGGCGGCCACGGTCGGAGCGGGAGCTAACTGATGACTGACCTGATCGGCGCGGGCGTGGATCTCGGGCTGCCGGACGTGCTGTCCAAGAACTACGGTGTGCCCACCACCGACCAACCGCAGAAGGCCAAGGACTTCACCAGTGACCAAGAGGTCCGTTGGTGCCCCGGTTGCGGCGACTACGTCATCCTCAACACGATTCGCAACTTCCTGCCCGAGCTGGGATTGCGCCGCGAGAACATCGTCTTCGTCAGCGGTATCGGCTGCTCGAGTCGGTTCCCCTACTACCTGGAAACCTATGGCCTGCACTCGATCCACGGCCGTGCGCCGGCGATCGCGACGGGTCTGGCGCTGGCGCGTGAGGACCTGTCGGTCTGGGTGGTTACCGGCGACGGGGACGCGCTGTCGATCGGCGGCAACCATCTGATCCACGCGCTGCGCCGCAACGTCAACGTGACCATCCTGCTTTTCAACAACCGGATCTACGGCCTCACCAAGGGTCAGTACTCGCCGACATCCGAGGTCGGCAAGGTCACCAAGTCGACGCCGATGGGATCACTCGACCAGCCTTTCAACCCGGTATCGCTGGCGCTCGGCGCCGAGGCGAGCTTCGTCGGCCGCGCGCTGGACTCCGACCGCAACGGACTGACCGAGGTTTTGCGGGCCGCGGCGCAGCATCGCGGGTCCGCGCTGGTCGAGATCCTGCAGGACTGCCCGATTTTCAACGACGGCTCGTTCGACGCGCTGCGCAAAGAGGGTGCCGAGGAGCGGGTGATCAACATTCGCCACGGTGAGCCGGTCATCTTCGGCGCCAACCGCGAATACTGCGTGGTGCGGTCCGGGTACGGGCTCGAAGTGGCCAAGACCGCCGACGTCAGCGTCGACGAGATCGTGGTGCACGACGCGCATGCCGCCGATTCCGCTTACGCGTTCGCGCTCTCGCGGCTATCCGAGCAGAACCTCGAGCACACCGTGATGGGCATCTTCCGTCAGGTCAATCGGCCCAGCTACGATGACGCGGCCCGGGCACAGGTCCGCGCCGCGCAGGAGTCCAAGCCGGCCGACCGCGCCGCGCTGCAGTCGCTGTTGCACGGGCGCGACACCTGGACTGTGAACTGAGATGACACCCGTGGCTGAGCCGGCTTCGTTGGCCGGTGTGGTGTTGGCCGGGGGAGCGTCGTTACGGATGGGCCGGGACAAGGCCACCATGCTGGTGCCCGCCGATCTTCTCGGCTCCAACAACGGCGCCGAACCGCCCACCACAATGGTCGAGCAGGTGGTCAGCGTCGTCAGGAAGCGGTGTCAGCCGGTTTTCGTCGTCGCAGCGCCGGGACAAGCCCTGCCGAAACTGCAGGCGCGCGTGGTGCGCGACGACGTGCGTGGACTGGGTCCGCTGCTCGCCACCGGACGCGGATTACACGCCGCCGCCGAGGCCGGCGCGAAGCGGGCGTTTCTGTGCGCCGCCGATATGCCGTTCCTTAGCGCAGATCTGATCGATCTGCTCGAAGGCCGGGCCGTCGAATTGGATGCCGATGTCGTGTTGCCGTGGGACGGTCGCGATCACTACCTGGCCGCGGTGTACCGGACCGAACTGGCCGCACAGGTCGACGCGTTGATAGCCGCCGGGGAGCGGAACATGCGCGCATTGGTCGACCGGGTCGATGCGCAACGAATCGTCATACCCGAGTCCCGCGCGCTGACCAACGTCGACTCGGCCGCCGATCTGCGCGCACCGCTGCGGGCCGGGCGCTGACGGGTCAGACCCTCTTTTACGCGCGCTCAATTTGTTCGCGACGCTTTAACAATTATTCGATAAATTCACGCAATAAGACGTTTGCTCGATAGACCAGCTATTAATTGCGGTAAATCCAATTAATGGACGCTGTGATCGGCATAAACTCATACACCATTCAAATGTCTAGCTTCATTTGAATCACGTTGCGGCAGCGGATATTTAAGCCGTCCAGCGGACATTGGTGCGGCGGGCCGTACCCATCGCAAAGGCGGATGGTCGGACGATTTCCGGCAAATTGGCATCGGGGATGTCAGCAAGTCGCCCACAGCTCCGATGAGGATCCGCGCCGCGGCCTTCGTCGAAGCCGGCTCGTCGGCCAGATGGCGGTCTAAATCTGTTTGAGCACAACTATTTAAGCGACTACCCCCTTTGTGAACGAGGCTAGGCACGCGTGTTGCACCGGCCGAACGGCTGATCTGCGGCCGTCCCGCTGGCCTGAGCGATGATCTTCGAAAGTTGTTGTCCAGTTGAACTTTTCGGGTATTACTCCGTTGCATCGACCGCCGGCCGCGACCGTGCGGCCAATCCGCCTTGCGACCGGTCTGGCTAACATGCCGAGCGGGTCATCGTCCGCAGCGCAAGGCGGTGGCCGCGCGGCGCCCCGAACCGATCGGTTTGGCTGCGGCAAAGACGTGGCGCAATTCACAAAAAGTGCGTGATTTGGCTCACCATCACACTTGCATACCAAGGTGTTGACGCGGGCGATAAATACACGTGTGACCTGCGAAGACAATTAGCTGACACGGCCGTAATCGACCCGTTATTGGTTCGAGACAGCGGCGTGTCGTGAGATGACGAATGCAATCCAGTCTCGTACGGTCCATTTCGGCCAGAAAAGCCAAACCAAAAATCAAATCCACGGACCCGCGTGTGAGCGGGGGCTGCGGACGGCGACGACGCCTCCGCGCCGCCGTCGGGCAGCAGCCCGGTCGGCGGCTCACGCTCCCGCTGTCGTGCCCGAACGAGACGGCGCGATTCGAAGCATCAACCCCGCCTGGACACAGGCACCCGCCCACATCGCTGGGCTTATTTCGGCGCGCGCACCCGCGAAAGGAACGCTGTTGAAGAACGTCCGCCAGACGCTCACCATGGCTGCGATCACCGGGGTGCTCGCTGCGGCCCCGCTTACCCTCTCCAACGCCACCGCATTCGCGGCAGACGACATGCGTTGGGACCCGAACACGGTCGGCGCGCCCTTCGAGGCCGCCGACTTTATGCCGGCTCCGCCTGCGCCGGACGCTGCGCCTGCTCCGGACGCACCTGCTCCCGATGCTGCGCCTGCTGCCGACGCGCCGGCTCCCGATGCGCCACCGCCGCCGGCCGACCTTCCCCCGGCCCCGGATGCACCGCCGCCCCCGGCCCCGGATGCGCCTGCGCCGCCGGCTCCGGAGGCTGCGCCCGCACCGGATGCGCCTCCGCCTCCCGCCCCGCCTGCCGATGACGCGCCCGCGCCGGCCAAGGCTCCCATCAAGGCGTACACCGTCAACTGGGATGCGATCGCTGCCTGCGAGTCGGGTGGCAACTGGGGCATCAGCACCGGTAACGGCTACTCCGGTGGCCTGCAGTTCACGCCCAGCACCTGGCGGTCCAACGGTGGCTCGGGATCCCCGAACGGCGCGAGCCGCGACGAGCAGATCCGGGTGGCCGAGAACGTGCTGCACAGCCAGGGCATCGGCGCCTGGCCGGTCTGCGGCCGACGCGGCTGACCCGAGGCTGCAAACTGACGGCGGTGGCCGGGCTTTTAGCCCGCCACCGCCGTCAGGCGCCTACACGGGGCTAACTGAGCCGCGCGCCATGGAGCGGCGCGTCGGGACCTACAGGTCGAACACCAGCAGGGTGCTGGTAGCGGTCGCCACAATCGCACCCGACGCGTCGGTGACGACTCCTTCGGTAAAGCCCACCCGCGACCCGGATTTCACGACCGTGCCGGTCGCGGTCAACGGGCCCGCGCCGAGTCGCACCGCCTTGAGGTAATTCACCTTGATCTCGACCGACGTGTAGCCCTTGCCGGCGGGAAGCGTGCTGTGCAGTGCTAACGCGGCGACGGAATCCAGCAGCGTGCAAACCAAGCCGCCGTGGACGCCGCCATTCGGGTTGTACACCGACCCGTCCGGACTGCAGGTGAACACGACCTTGCCGGGCTCTGCCTCGACGAGTTCGAATTGCATGAGCGCGGCCATCGGCGGTGGCGGAAGCTCGCCGGCGATCATCGCCTTGAGATAGTCGATTCCGGCCATGGCCAGGCCCCGCGCAGTGCCGGGGCCCGGGTCGTGCCAGCTCACTGTGCGCGAGCGTTGCGGCCCCCAGAGCTCGCTTCCCGTGCTGTTGTTGACGATGGTCATGGTGTCCTTCCTGCTCGCTGCGTGGCTTTTGCCCAGTGGTAGCGGTGGCGGTCCGGGTCGCCGGTACCGACCGCATGGTCGAGTCCCCAGGCCAGCAACGCATCCAACACCGGCAGCAGCGCGCGGCCCGAATCCGTGAGCTGGTAGTCGAATCGCGGTGGCGCTGCCTGATACCGGATGCGCTTAATTACCCCGGCCTCGTCCAGCGCCTTAAGCCGGGCCGCCACCCGGTCCCTGGGCGCGCCGGTGCCGCGAACGATGTCCTCGAAGCGGCTGTTGCCCAGCGCCAGCTCGCGGACGATCAGCAACGCCCATCGTTCGCCGACCAATTCCAGCGCGGCGGCGATGGGACAAGGCCTGCCCGGCAGGTCGGCCAGCGTCACACCCGGCATGCAGACCAGCATGTCAGCTCAAAGTTTGAAAATCAAACTTACTGCGCGCCGTGAAGCGCACATCACGCCGTGCGCCGCGTTGTGTTACCAACGACTCGTGACCGCAACGCCATTCGACAACCTCGACGACTACCTGGCACTGCCACGTGTCTCCGGCCTGGCAGCGTCGGCGGACGGGTCGCGGGTGGTGACCACCGTGGCCGAACTCAACGACAAGCGCACCGACTACGTCAGCGCCATCTGGGAAGTCGACCCAAGCGGCGAAAAACCCGCACGCCGACTTACCCGTGGATCGAACGGAGACTCCGCACCGGCGTTCACCGTCGACGGCGACCTGCTGTTCATATCCTCGCGGCCCACTGCCGAGAACGCCGATGGCGCCGACAAACCACCGGCCTCGTTGTGGCGGCTACCCGCGGGCGGCGGCGAGGCCGTCGAAGTGCTGAGCATGCCCGGTGGTGTGAGCGTGGTACGCACCGCCCGCGGCGCCGACGCCGCGGTTATCGGCGCCCCGCTGTTGCCGTCGGCGCGCGACGTCGAAGACGACCGGCGGCTGCGCGATCTGCGCAAGGACAACAACGTCAGTGCGATCCTGCACTCCGGGTATCCGGTGCGCTTCTGGGACAAGGACCTTGGCCCGGATGAACCGCATCTCTTCGACGTGGCGGACCTGCGTGATCTGACTCCACAGCCCGGCGGGGCGCTGCGTGAAGCCGGATTCGATGACGCCGTATTTGATATCAGCGCCAACGGCCGATTCCTGGTGACGACGTGGCGGATCCCCGGGCCCGAAGCCACCGAGCGCTCGGTGCTGGTGCGGGTCGACCTGGCTTCCGGGGAGCGCCGCGTGATCGCTGACGATGCGGACGCCGACCTCGAACACCCCGCAATCTCGCCAGACGGGTCGGCGATCGCGTTCACCCGAGAAACCATCACCACTCCAGACCTTGCTCCTCGGATGGCGTTGCAATACTTGCGATTCGGCGACCAACCGCGATCGGTTGCCGAAGAATGGGATTGCCGGCCGACCTCGCTGGCCTGGTCGAGCGATGGCACCTCGCTGGTTGTCACGGCCGATCAGGGCGGCCGGGCCCCGGTATTCCTCGTCGAGCTGTCGACATCGACGGTCACCCAGCTCACCAACGACGACTTCGCCTACACGGACGTCGTCGCCGCGCCCGACGGCGTGTTATACGCCTTGCGCAGTTCGTATGCGGCACCGCCACATCCGGTGCGGATCGATCCCGGTGGCGTTATCACCGTGCTGCCTTGCGTCGACTTGCCAAGCCTGCCAGGAACATTGACCGAGGTCACCGCTACGGTCGCAGATGGGACAACAGTGCGATCGTGGTTGGTGCTGCCCGAAGACCAGGCGCCGGCTCCGCTGTTGTTGTGGATCCACGGCGGACCGCTGGGGAGTTGGAACAGCTGGGCCTGGCGATGGAACCCGTGGCTGCTCGCAGCGCAGGGCTACGCGGTGCTGCTACCGGATCCGGCGCTGTCGACCGGCTACGGCCAGGAATTCATCCAGCGTGGTTGGGGAGCGTGGGGCGGACCGCCGTTCGACGATCTGATGGCCGCTACCGACGCGGCGTGTGCGCATCCGCGCATCGATGCCGACCCGGGTCGCCGCGATGGGTGGCTCGTTCGGCGGCTACATGGCCAACTGGATGGCCGGCCACACGAACCGGTTTGCCGCGATCGTGACCCATGCCAGCCTGTGGGCGCTGGACCAATTCAGTCCGACAACCGATCACGCCTACTACTGGCGCCGTGAGATGACGCCGGAGATGACCGTTGCCAACTCACCGCACCAGTTCGTCGGTCGGATCAACACGCCGATGCTGGTCATCCACGGCGACAAGGACTACCGCGTGCCGATCGGCGAGGCCCTGCGGCTGTGGTATGAGCTGCTCGCCAAATCGGCGCTGCCGGCCGGCGAGGATGGCAGCAGTCCGCACCGGTTCCTGTACTTCCCGTCAGAGCACCACTGGGTGGTCGCGCCACAGCACGCGAAGATCTGGTACCAGGTGGTGATCGCCTTTCTGGCCGAGCATGTGCTGGGGGAGAGCGCCGAGTTGCCCGAGACGCTCGGAGTACCGTCGCGCCTGTGACCGAGACGCGCGAATACGACATCGTCTTGTACGGGGCAACCGGCTTCGTGGGCAAGCTGACCGCCGAATACCTGGCCCGCGCCGGCGGGAACGCGCGAATCGCGCTGGCCGGCCGGTCGACCGAACGCCTGCTCGCGATCCGCGAAACCCTGGGGGAGTCGGCCCAGTCCTGGCCGGTTCTGGTGGCGGATGCCTCGTCGCCGTCGACGCTGGACGCGATGGCCGCCCAGACCCGGGTAGTCGTCACCACCGTCGGGCCCTACATCCGATACGGGCTGCCGCTGGTCGGGGCATGCGCGGCGGCGGGCACCGATTACGCCGACCTGACCGGCGAGCCGCCGTTCGTTCGCAACAGCATCGACCTGTACCAGAAGCAGGCGCTCGATACCGGCGCCCGCATTGTGCACGCGTGTGGATTCGACTCGATCCCTTCGGATCTCACCGTGTACGCGCTATACCGGCGGGCACGCGAAGACGGCGCCGGCGAGCTCGGCAAGACCGATTTTGTGGTTCGATCCGTGTCCGGCGGGTTCTCCGGCGGCACCATCGCCTCGGGGGTGGAGGTGATGCGCACTGTCTCCAGTGACCCCGACGCACGTCGTCAGTTCGCCGACCCGTACACGCTGAGCCCCGACCGCGGCGCGGAACCCGAACTCGGCGCTCAACCCGACCTGCAATGGCGCCGGGGTCGTCAGATCGCCCCGGAGCTCACCGGCTTGTGGACGGCCGGCTTCGCGATGGCGCCCACCAACACCCGAATCGTGCGGCGCAGCAACGCATTACAAGAGTGGGCGTACGGCAAGCAGTTCCGTTACAGCGAGCACATGAGTCTGGGGTCGTCGGCGATGGCGCCTGTGGCGTCAGCCGTGGTGAACGGCGTCGGCAACACGATGACCGCGTTGGGCAGCCGCTACTTCCGACTGCTGCCACGCCGACTGGTGGAGCGGGCGCTGCCCAAACCGGGCACCGGCCCCAGCGAAGCTGCTCGCCAGCGCGGCTATTACAAGGCCGAGACCTACACCACGACGACCACCGGCGTCCGCTATGTGGCCACCATCGCCCAGCAGGGCGACCCGGGATACCAGGCCACCTCGGTGCTGTTGGGGGAAAGCGGCCTGGCGCTGGCCTTGGATCGTGATGAGCTCTCCGAGCTACGCGGCGTGCTGACGCCCGCGGCCGCAATGGGCGACGCCCTGCTGGCGCGGTTGCCGGCCGCGGGGGTGTCGCTGGAAACCGCGAAGCTGGCGCCCCGCTAGTTGAATCTGGTCCAACGAACCGCTGTCGGACCGCTTCGGGTCCGACTAGTGTCGGGAAACAGTAAGCACAGCATCCCAAGCAACGTTAGGTGGACGGGTCCATGTCTGGCCTTGAAGATCTTCTCGCTCAGATCCCTACGAGTGACATCGCAAGCAAAATCGGCGTCGACGAAGGTGAAGTCAACAAAGCGGTCCAGCTGCTGGTGCCGGTGCTGGTCGGCGGACTGCACGAGAACGCGCAGGACCCCGATCACGCCAGCAAAATCGAGTCCGCGGCGGACAGCCATGCCGCCAGCGGCCTGCTCGACGGCGGCGTGAGCGTCGACCAGGTCGATGAGAAGGACGGTCAGCAGGCGATCGCGAGGATCTTCGGCGGCAATGACGCCGGCCAGGTCGCCAGTGCGCTGGCCGGCGGCGGCGGAGGCAACAGCGATCTGCTCAAGCAGCTGTTGCCGATCTTGGCGCCGATCGTGTTGGCGTACGTCGGAAAGCAACTCACCGGAAAGAGCGGGGCTCCCGCGAATGAGGCGGCCGGCGGAGGGGCGCTCAACGACGTGTTGGGCAGCATCCTTGGCGGGATGGGCGGCAACAAATCGCTGGGCAGCGTGTTGGGCAACGTTTTGGGCTCCAAGGCAGGCGACATCCTCGGCGGATTGTTGGGCGGCAAGAAGTAACCAGGTACGGCACCGCTTGCGGGCGGTGTTCGTTGCAGATCGCGGTGCTTTCTAGAATTGATGGGTGACCGCTAACCCTGAACCCGCCGCCAACGAGCGGGCTGAAGCCCTGCCCAAGGCGTGGGATCCGGGCGCGGCCGAAAGCGCGATCTATCAACGCTGGCTCAACGCGGGCTACTTCGCGGCGGACCCGGCCAGCCCCAAACCCGGGTACTCGATCGTGCTGCCGCCGCCGAACGTGACCGGCAGCCTGCACATGGGGCATGCGCTTGAGCACACCATGATGGATGCGCTGACCCGTCGCAAACGGATGCAGGGTTACGAGGTGCTGTGGCAGCCGGGGATGGACCACGCGGGTATCGCGACGCAGAGCGTCGTGGAAAAGCAACTCGCGGTCGACGGGAAGACCAAAGAGGACTTCGGCCGCGAGCTGTTCATCGACAAGGTGTGGGATTGGAAGCGCGAGTCTGGCGGTGCCATCGGTGCCCAGATGCGCCGGCTGGGCGACGGCGTGGACTGGGGCCGCGAGCGCTTCACCATGGACGACGGACTCTCGCGGGCGGTGCGGACCATCTTCAAGCGGCTCTATGACGCCGGTCTGATCTATCAAGCCGAGCGGCTAGTGAACTGGTCGCCGGTGTTGGAAACCGCGATCTCGGATCTCGAGGTCCGGTACGAGGACGTCGAAGGCGAACTGGTGTCGTTCCGGTACGGCTCGCTCGACGACTCCGAGCCGCACATCGTGGTGGCCACCACCCGGGTGGAGACGATGTTGGGCGACACCGCGATTGCGGTTCATCCCGAAGACGAACGCTACCGCGAGCTGGTTGGCACCACGCTGCCGCACCCGTTCCTGGACCGGCAGCTCGTCATCGTCGCCGACGATCATGTCGACCCCGAGTTCGGCACCGGTGCAGTCAAAGTCACGCCTGCCCACGACCCGAACGACTTCGAGATCGGGCTGCGGCATCAGCTGCCGATGCCGTCGATCATGGACACCAAGGGCCGGATCGTCGACACCGGAACACAATTCGACGGGCTGGACCGCTTCGATGCCCGCGTTGCGGTGCGCGAAGCTCTTGCGGCCCAGGGCCGGATCGTCGAAGAGAAACGCCCCTACCTTCACAGCGTCGGACACTCGGAGCGCAGCGGCGAGCCGATTGAACCGCGGCTGTCGCTGCAATGGTGGGTTCGGGTGGAATCCTTGGCCAAGGCTGCCGGCGACGCCGTGCGCAACGGCGACACCGTGATTCACCCCGCCAGCCTGGAGCCGCGCTGGTTCGCCTGGGTTGACGACATGCATGATTGGTGCATCTCGCGGCAGCTGTGGTGGGGTCACCGTATCCCGATCTGGTACGGGCCCGACGGTGAGCAGGTGTGCGTGGGCCCAGACGAGACACCTCCCGACGGTTGGGAGCAGGACCCCGACGTCCTGGACACCTGGTTCTCGTCGGGGCTGTGGCCGTTCTCCACTTTGGGCTGGCCGTCGAAGACCCCGGAACTCGAAAAGTTCTATCCAACAAGCGTTCTGGTGACCGGCTACGACATCTTGTTCTTCTGGGTGGCCAGGATGATGATGTTTGGCACCTTCGTCGGCGCTGACGACGCCATCACCCAGGACGGCCGCCGAGCTCCGCAGGTGCCTTTCACTGACATCTTCCTGCACGGACTGATCCGTGACGAGGCCGGTCGAAAGATGAGCAAGTCCAAGGGCAACGTCGTCGATCCGCTGGATTGGCTGGACATTTACGGCGCCGACGCCCTGCGGTTCACGCTGGCCCGCGGCGCCAGTCCCGGTGGCGATCTCGCGGTCGGCGAAGATCACGTGCGGGCGTCGCGCAATTTCGGCACCAAGCTGTTCAACGCCACCCGGTTTGCGTTGCTGAACGGTGCCCGCCTCGCCCCGTTGCCTGATCTCGCCGAATTGACCGACGCCGACCGCTGGATCCTGGGACGGTTGGAGGAAGTTCGCGCCGAGATTGATTCGGCCTTCGACGGATATGAGTTCAGCCGGGCTTGCGAGGCTCTCTACCACTTCACCTGGGATGAGTTCTGCGACTGGTACGTCGAACTGGCCAAGACGCAGCTGGCCGACGGCCTCACGCAGACCACCGCGGTGCTGGCCGCCGTGCTGGACACCCTGCTGCGGTTGCTGCATCCGGTGATCCCGTTCATCACCGAGGCGCTGTGGCAGGCGTTGACCGGTCGCGAGTCGCTGGTGATCGCCGACTGGCCGGAGCCCTCCGGCGTCGGCCTGGATAAGGTTGCCGCGCAACGGATCACCGACATGCAGAAGCTAGTTACCGAGATCCGCCGCTTCCGCAGCGATCAGGGTTTGGCGGACCGGCAGAAAGTGCCCGCCCGGCTGTCGGGCATCGATACCGCCGACCTGAGCACCCAGGCCGGCTCGGTGAGCTCGCTGGCGTGGCTGACCGCGCCCGGGCCGGAGTTCAGCGCGTCGGCGTCGCTTGAGGTCGGCCTGAGCGGTGGCTTGAACTGTTCCGTAGTGGTCGAACTCGACACCTCGAGCACCATCGATGTGGAGGCCGAACGTCGGCGCCTGGAAAAGGATCTGGCCGCCGCAGACAAGGAACTGGCTTCCACCACCGCCAAATTGGGCAATGCCGACTTCATGGCGAAGGCGCCGGCCGCCGTCGTCGACAAGCAACGAGAGCGTCAGCGAGTGGCCCGCGAGGAAACTGAGCGGATAACGGCCAGGTTGGCCGGGCTGCAGTGACTTTGGAGCCGTCCGACTCACGATCCACCGGCGGGGCTCCGACCCCAGACGAGATCGCGGCCTTACTGCAGGTCGAGCATTTGCTCGACCAGCGCTGGCCGGAAACCAAGATCGAACCCAGCCTTACCCGCATCACTGCGTTGATGGATCTACTCGGCTCACCCCAACGCGGCTACCCGTCGATTCATATCGCCGGCACCAACGGCAAGACCTCGGTGGCGCGGATGGTCGACGCCCTGCTGACCGCGTTGCAGCGGCGCACCGGTCGGACCACTAGCCCGCATTTGCAGTCGGCGGTGGAGCGGATCGCGATCGACGGGCACCCGATCAGCCCGGCCCAGTACGTGGACACCTACCGGGAGATCGAGCCGTTCGTGCAGATAATCGACCAGCAGTCGCAGAACGACGGCGGCCCGGCGATGAGCAAGTTCGAGGTCCTCACCGCGATGGCTTTCGCGGCGTTCGCCGACGCGCCGATCGACGTCGCAGTCGTGGAGGTGGGTCTGGGCGGTAGTTGGGATGCCACCAATGTGGTCAACGCGCCGGTCGCGGTCATCACCCCGATCGGCATCGACCACGTCGAATACCTCGGCGGCGATATCGCCGGGATCGCCGGGGAGAAGGCCGGCATCATCACCAAGGCCGACGAGGGCGCGCCCGACACCGTGGCAGTGATCGGTCGGCAGGTACCCGAGGCAATGGAGGTGCTGCTGGCGCAAACGGTGCGCGCCGACGCCGCGGTCGCCCGCGAGGACTCGGAATTCGCGGTGTTGGGCCGTCAGGTCGCCATCGGCGGCCAAGTGCTGCAGCTGCAGGGTCTCGGCGGGGTGTACTCCGATGTCTATCTGCCGCTACATGGGGAACATCAGGCCCACAACGCCGCGCTGGCGCTGGCCGCGGTCGAGGCGTTTTTCGGTGCCGGTGCGCAGCGTCAACTCGATGTCGATGCCGTTCGGGCCGGATTCGCCGCCGCCACCAGTCCGGGCCGGTTGGAGCGCATGCGGAGCGCCCCAACGGTATTCATCGACGCTGCGCACAACCCGGCGGGCGCGGCGGCGCTGGCTCAGACGCTGGCTGAGGAGTTCGACTTCCGGTTCCTGGTCGGGGTGGTCAGCGTGCTGGCCGACAAGGACGTCGGCGGCATCCTCGCCGTCCTGGAGCCGGTGCTCGACCGGATCGTGGTCACTCACAACGGATCGCCGCGTGCCCTGGATGTCGAGTCGCTGGCGTTGGTCGCACAGCAGGGGTTTGGACCCGACCGGGTGATCACCGCCGAGAACCTGCCTGCCGCAATCGATACCGCGATCGCGCTGGTTGACGACGCCTTTACAGATAGGGCAGATGCCGAAGTCGGGGGTGACGCGTTTTCCGGGACCGGCATCGTGATCACCGGCTCGGTGGTCACCGCCGGGGCCGCACGTACGTTGTTCGGTCGTGATCCGGCGTGACGCGCCCGCTCCCGCAACCAGGTGATGGCCCGACGCCCGATCCGTGGAAAAGCTTCCGTGGGGTGACGGCCGGGACGCTGATCCTGGAGGCGATCGTGGTCCTGCTGGCGTTGCCGGTGGTAGGCGTGGTCGGTGGGGGGCTGACGCCTTTCGCGTTGGGATACCTGCTTGGTTTGGTGGCGGTTCTGATCGTGCTTGCCGGGCTGCAGGGCCGGTCATGGGCCATCTGGGTGAACCTCGCCGTGCAACTGGTACTGCTCGCCGGCTTCCTGGTCTATCCGGGGGTCGGTTTCATCGGAATATTGTTTGCCGCGGTCTGGGCGCTGATCATTTATTTCCGGGCCGAGGTTCTGCGCAGGCAGCGACGCGGGCTCCTCCCAGGCCAAGAAGGCCCACCGGACTGATCCGCTGTGGTCGGCGCGAGTCGGCGGTTCGGTACGCTGTCCGCCGTGAGTCAGCGGACACTCCTGTTGATCAAGCCCGATGGGGTCGAGCGACGCCTGGTAGGCGAGATCATCGGCCGTATCGAGCGCAAAGGCCTGACCGTCGCGGCGCTGGAAATGCGCGTTATCAGTGACGAGCTGGCCCGCTCGCACTACGCCGAGCATGACGGCAAGCCGTTTTTCGCATCCCTGCTGGAGTTCATCACGTCCGGACCGCTGGTTGCGGCGATCGTGGAGGGCCCGCGGGCAGTCGCGGCGGTGCGGCAACTGGCCGGCGCAACAGACCCGGTCGAGCAGGCTGCGCCCGGCACCATCCGGGGCGATTTCGGCCTCGAAACGCAGTTCAACCTCGTGCACGGATCCGATTCGCCGGAGTCGGCCGAGCGTGAGATCGCGCTCTGGTTCTCTCAGGCCTGACCGCGGGTCGCCGGACTCGGTCCGGGTCGCTCCGGCGGTATGGGATACTAAGTGTTGGGTGAACGTCGCCGGACCGGCTTCCGACGCCCGAATGAAGACTTCGACGAGCGCGACCACCGCCTACCCGCGATGCGGCGCCGACTGTCCAGCCATCATTCAAACCGGCGCCGAGCGCGTTCGACATGAGCCGCTCGGAGCGAGACCATCACAAGCTCGGGAGAAGTAACCCGGACACATAGCAAAGCCCTCGCGTGGCCGCGTCGCAGGACGCGCCCGGGGGCTTGAGGAGAATACGTGATAGACGGTGGCCCATCCTCAGAGCTCCCAGAAGACTCGTCGCAGCACGAGGACCTGCCTGATCGGCTAAGGGTCCATTCGCTGGCGAGAGCGCTCGGGACGACCAGCAAAAGGGTGCTCGAAGCACTGACCGAACTCGACGGGCGGATACGTAGCGCGCACTCCACCGTGGACCGCGTCGACGCGGTCCGGGTGCGCGACCTGCTGGGCGGCGCACCGGTTGGGGCCGCCGCGACCGAGGCCGAGGCGGCCGCAGCGGTGGATGAGCCCGAGTCGCGGCTGATGCTGGCGGCCCCAGATACCGGCGCCGAACGCCCCGAGTACATGCCGCTCTTCGTCGCGCCGCAGCCGGTTGCGAGAGACGAGGACACCGACGACACCGACGACTCAACGGACTCCGACGACGACGACCTCGACAGCGGCGACGACGAGCAGGGCGAACGTCCCGCCAACCGCCGTCGCCGCCGCGGGCGTCGCGGACGGGGCCGCGGCCGTGGCGAGCAGAACGGAGCCGACAAGGGCGACGAGGCCGGCGGCGACGGCGGCAAATCGGACGAGTCGGACGCGGCGTCCGTTGACAACGCCGACGACGACTCCGAAGACGACGACGATTCCGAAAACGGCGATGACGACAACGGCTCCGGCGAAGGCACCACCAAGCGTCGCCGACGCCGTCGTCGCCGCAAATCCGGTTCCGGCGACGACTCCGATGACAGCCCGTCACCCGACGACCCACCGAACACCGTGGTGCATGAGCGGTCACCCCGCGCCAAGGAGAAGTCCGACTTCGGTGGTGGGTCCGGCAACGCCGAGATCCAGGGCATCGACGGCTCGACCCGGCTGGAGGCCAAACGGCAACGCCGCCGCGACGGGCGCGACGCTGGACGGCGGCGCCCGCCCGTCCTGACCGAAGCCGAATTCCTGGCCCGCCGCGAAGCGGTCCAGCGGGTGATGGTGGTGCGGGACAAGGTCCGCACCGAAGCACCGCATCCTGGCAGCCGGTACACCCAGATCGCGGTGCTCGAGGACGGCATCGTCGTCGAACACTTCGTCACCAGCGCGGCCTCGGCCTCCTTGGTGGGCAATATCTACCTGGGCATCGTGCAAAACGTGCTGCCGTCGATGGAGGCGGCGTTCGTCGACATCGGCCGCGGCCGAAACGGCGTGCTCTACGCCGGCGAAGTGAACTGGGAGGCCGCCGGCCTCGGCGGGTCCAACCGCAAAATCGAGCAGGCCCTCAAGCCCGGCGACTACGTCGTGGTGCAGGTCAGCAAGGACCCGGTCGGACACAAGGGCGCTCGACTCACCACCCAGGTGTCGCTGGCCGGTCGCTACCTGGTGTACGTGCCGGGCGCATCATCGACCGGCATCAGCCGCAAGCTTCCTGACACCGAACGTCAACGCCTCAAAGAGATCCTGCGTGAGGTGGTGCCGTCGGACGCCGGGGTGATCATCCGTACCGCCTCAGAGGGCGTCAAAGAGGATGACATCCGCGCGGACGTGACCCGGCTGCAGGATCGGTGGACGCAGATCGCCGCGCAGGCGGAGGAGACCAAGGAGAAGGCGGCCGGCGCCGCCGTGGCGCTGTACGAAGAGCCCGACGTCCTGGTCAAGGTGATCCGCGACTTGTTCAACGAGGACTTCGCTCAGCTGACCGTGTCCGGCGACGAAGCTTGGACCACCATCAACGAGTACGTGAATTCGGTTGCCCCCGAGCTTGTTTCGAAGCTGAACAAATATGAGGCCGCTGGGCTTTCTGAGGGACAGGCGGGCCCCGACGTCTTCGCGCTGCACCGCATCGACGAGCAACTGGCCAAGGCGATGGACCGCAAGGTATGGCTGCCCTCGGGTGGAACGTTGGTGATCGATCGAACCGAAGCGATGACGGTGGTCGACGTCAACACCGGTAAGTTCACCGGGTCCGGTGGCAACCTCGAACAGACCGTGACCAAGAACAACCTCGAAGCGGCCGAGGAGATCGTGCGCCAGCTGCGGCTTCGCGACATTGGCGGCATTGTCGTGATCGACTTCATCGACATGGTGCTCGAGTCCAACCGTGACCTGGTGCTGCGTCGGTTGACCGAGGCGCTGGCTCGTGACCGCACTCGTCATCAGGTGTCCGAAGTGACCTCGCTGGGGCTGGTGCAGCTCACTCGCAAGCGGCTGGGAACAGGGCTAATCGAGGCGTTCTCTACGACGTGTCCGCATTGCGGCGGCCGCGGAATAACGCTGCACGCTGATCCCGTCGACTCCGCGCAGGCGACCGGTCGCAAATCCGAGTCGGGCGGCAAGCGGGGCCGGCGTTCCAAGAAGGGCAAGTCCGACGAGCAGGCAGTGGCCAAAGTGCCGGTCCACACTCACGGCGAACATCCGATGTTCAAGGCAATGGCCGCGGCCAACGGTCGCCACGACGACGAATCCGATGACGCCGAGCGTACTGAGGACCTCGATGAGGCAGTCGGCGCGCACGACCGGGAAGACGCCGAAACCGATGGACAGATCCAGCAACAGGTCGCACGGGAGGCCGCAGAAGAAGACCTGGAGGACGGCGACTTCGACGACGCCGACGAAGACGACACCGATGAAGACGACACCGATGAAGACGACACCGATGAAGACGAAGAGGTCGACCTCGACGACGATGAGGACCTCGACGATGAGGACCTCGAGGACGAGGACGACGACGGAGACGAAGAGGATGAAGACGACGAGGACGACGATCTCGACCTCGACGACGACCTCGACGGCGATCACTCCGACGACGATTCCGACCGCGAATCCGCTGTTAGCGCCGGCGCTGCGCCCGCTGCGCAACCCCGCCGGCGCCGGGCCGCGGTCCGGCCGGCCGGCCCACCGATCCATGAGGACTGACCGACCGGTTTGACCCTTTAGCCGCTGGTCACGTACCCTTGACCAGTTGTCGCCAGGCCCGCTGACCGGGTTTTGGCCGGCACTCCAAGACCCATCGCGCGCCTTTCGTAGCGCGGCGCCCGCAGGACCCGAAGAAGAAGAGGTAGACGTAAGCATGGCGACCTACGCAATCGTCAAGACCGGCGGCAAGCAGTACAAAGTCGCGGTCGGAGACGTCGTCAAGGTCGAGAAGCTCGACTCCGAGCCCGGCGCCAAGGTGTCGCTGCCGGTCGCACTGGTCGTCGACGGTGCCACCGTCACTTCCGATGCCGCCGCGCTTTCCAAGGTCGCGGTGACCGGTGAGGTGCTTGAGCACACCAAGGGCCCCAAGATTCGTATCCACAAGTTCAAGAACAAAACCGGTTACCACAAGCGCCAGGGCCACCGTCAGCAGCTGACGGTTCTCAAGGTCACCGGCATCAAGTAGCGAGGCGACAGACATGGCACACAAAAAGGGCGCGTCCAGCTCACGCAACGGTCGCGATTCCAACGCTCAGCGTCTCGGCGTCAAGCGGTTCGGCGGTCAGCTCGTCAAGGCCGGCGAGATCATCGTCCGCCAGCGCGGCACGCACTTCCACCCGGGAGTCAACGTCGGCCGCGGGGGCGACGACACGCTGTTCGCCAAGGCGGCCGGGGCTGTCCAGTTCGGCGTCAAGCGCGGCCGCAAGACGATCAGCATCGTCTCGGCCCCGACGAATCTGTCTGAGACCGACTGAGCGTCGCGAGTGCGAAGCCCCACCGGCTTCACACTCGACGAGTAAGAGGAACTTCGATGCCTCGGTTTGTCGACCGCGTCGTCATCCACACCCGGGCGGGCTCCGGCGGCAACGGCTGCGCCTCGGTCCACCGCGAAAAATTCAAGCCGCTCGGCGGTCCTGACGGCGGCAACGGCGGCCGCGGCGGCAGCGTGGTGCTGGTCGTCGACCCGCAGGTGCACACCCTGCTGGACTTCCACTTCCGGCCGCATATCGTCGCGGCTTCCGGCAAGCAGGGAATGGGCAGCAACCGCGACGGCGCCACCGGTGTCGATCTTGAAGTCAAGGTCCCCGACGGGACCGTGGTGGTCGACGAGGACGGCCGATTGCTCGCGGACCTGGTTGGCGCGGGCACCCGCTTCGAAGCCGCGGCGGGGGGGCGCGGCGGGCTGGGCAATGCCGCGCTGGCCTCGCGGGCCCGCAAGGCGCCGGGATTCGCACTGCTCGGCGAAAAAGGGGAGTCCCGCGATCTCACGCTCGAACTCAAGACCGTCGCTGACGTCGGGTTGATCGGGTTCCCGTCGGCCGGCAAATCCTCTCTGGTGTCGAGCATCTCGGCGGCCAAGCCGAAGATTGCCGACTACCCCTTCACCACACTCGCTCCCAACCTGGGCGTGGTGTCGGCGGGGGAGCGCACCTTCACCGTCGCCGACGTACCGGGCCTGATCCCTGGTGCCTCACAGGGCCGCGGTCTGGGCCTGGACTTTCTGCGGCACATCGAGCGGTGTGCGGTGCTGGTGCACGTCGTCGACTGCGCCACCGCCGAACCGGGCCGCGACCCGGTGTCCGACATCGACGCGCTGGAAGCCGAACTGGCCGCGTACACGCCTACGCTGCAAGGAGATTCGGTTCTGGGTGACCTCGTCGAGCGGCCAAGGGCGGTGGTGCTCAACAAGATCGACGTGCCGGAGGCCCGCGAGTTGGCCGAGTTCGTTCGCGATGAGATCGCGGAGCGCGGATGGCCGGTGTTCCTGGTATCGGCGGTCAGTAGGGAAGGGCTGCAGCCGTTGATATTCGGCCTCGCTCACATGGTTTCGGAATATCACGCCGCGCAGCCGGTGCTGGTGCCGAGACGGCCGGTGCTCCGTCCGGTACCGGTCGACGACTCCGGCTTCACAGTGCAGTCCGACGGGCAGGGTGGGTTCGTGGTCCGTGGCCGGCGGCCGGAACGCTGGATCGCCCAGACCGCCTTCGACAACGACGAGGCGATCGGCTATCTCGGCGACCGGCTGGCCCGTCTGGGCGTCGAGGACGAGCTGGTGCGGCTCGGCGCACGGCCCGGGTGCGCGGTCACCATCGGCGAGGTCACCTTCGACTGGGAGCCGCAGACACCGTCCGGCATCGACACCGTGATGACGAGGCGAGGTACCGACGCGCGCCTGGAGAGCACCGACCGGGTCGGCGCCGACGAACGCAAAGCGGCTCGTCGCCAGCGCCGCGAGCGCGGCGACGAGTCATGAGTAGCCGCGCCGGCGACGATGCAGAGCGCAGCGATGAGGTGGGGGCACTCCCCAGCTCCGCGGGGACCCCACCCGCTTGCGGGGGAGAGCGGCGCTCATGAGCGCAGCGCGCGAAGCTATTCGTATAGCGCGAAGCGTCGTGGTCAAGGTCGGCACCACCGCGTTGACCACGCCGACCGGCATGTTCGACGCCGGCCGCCTGGCCGGGCTCGCCGAGGCCATCGAAGCCCGGATGAAAGCCGGCTCCGACGTCGTCATCGTCTCCTCCGGGGCCATTGCTGCCGGCATCGAGCCGCTCGGGCTGACCAAGCGGCCCACCGACCTGGCCACCAAACAGGCGGCGGCCAGCGTCGGGCAGGTCGCGCTGGTGAACGCGTGGAGCGCCGCATTCGCCCGCTTCCAGCGCAGCGTTGGGCAGGTCTTGCTGACGGCGCACGACATTTCGATGCGGGTGCAGCACACCAACGCCCAGCGCACCCTGGACCGGCTGCGGGCGCTGCATGCGGTGGCGATCGTCAACGAGAACGACACGGTGGCCACCAACGAAATCCGGTTCGGCGATAACGACCGCCTCTCAGCTTTGGTAGCCCACCTGGTCGGCGCCGACGCGCTGGTGCTGCTGAGCGACATCGACGGGCTGTACGACTCCGATCCGCGCAAGGCCCGGGAATCCCGCTTCATCCCGGAGGTGTCCGGGCCAGCCGACCTCGACGGCGTGGTTGCGGGACAAAGCAGCCACCTGGGCACCGGCGGGATGGCGTCGAAGGTGTCCTCAGCGCTGCTGGCCGCCGACGCCGGGGTGCCGGTGCTGCTGGCGGCCGCCGCGGACGCCGCGACCGCGTTGGTGGACGCCTCGGTGGGCACGGCGTTCGCCGCGCGGCCCAACCGGATGTCGGCGCGTCGATTTTGGGTGCGCTACGCCGCAGAGTCCGCCGGTGCGCTGACCCTGGACGACGGCGCCGTGCGCGCCGTGGTGGGCCAACGCCGCTCACTGCTGCCCGCGGGTATCACTGCGCTGTCCGGCCGTTTTCACGGCGGTGACGTTGTCGACCTCAACGGGCCGGACGCGACCCTGGTGGCCCGTGGCGTGGTTGCCTATGACTCCGCCGAATTGGCCACCATGATCGGCCGGTCGACCTCAGAGCTGCCCGCCGAGCTGCGTCGCCCCGCCGTGCATGCCGACGATCTGGTCGCCGTTTAAGACTTCGTTGTCGGCTTGAGATATAGTGCGGCCCAAACGATTTCGGTCAGTGTGGTGGCAAGATCCGTATCGTACGCGGCCGGTTGGGTCGGCAGATTCTGTTGACAGGTCCGCTCGACCATCCAGGTGAGCGCACTGGCCGTGGTGGCGGCGGGTAGCTCGCGTCGGATTGAGCCGTCGGCCTGGCCTTCTTCGATGACGCGGGTCAACCGCCCGCTGATAGCGGTCAGCAGATTGCGGTAGGTCGCACCGACCAACGAGTCGTAGGCGGCCATCTCGTTGAGCGCCACGAGCACCGGTTGATGTCGCCGGTAGCTGGCGATGATGGCGGCCATCCCGGCGCGCACGTCATCTGGATCGTGTCGCCACGCCACGCTCCACCAGCGTTCGGCGCTTTCGGCGAGATCGGCGAACACCTGGCCGGCCAGGCGGCGCAGCAGGTGGCCTTTGTCCTCGAAGTAAATGTAGAAGCTGGCCCGCGACATCCCTGCTTCGGTGGACAGCCGGTCCACGCTGAGTTCAGTAAAGCTCGTACCGTCCCGCATCAGCCGTTCGGTGGCGTCGAGCAGCCGGCGTTCGATCTGCTCGCGCCTCTCCTGCCGCCTGGCTTGCGGCTTGCGGGTGACCGACGGCATGGCTCCTCCTATCGCACCCCTGGTCAGAGCGTAGCCGAAAGCTCGACATCTTGACTAGACACTATGTCTAGATTTAGGGTCGGTGTCGGTCAGATTTGTGACAGACGTCATAGCGGATGGAGGACCCCACCATGACAGCGACGGCCGCCACCCCCCGGGCCTACGACCCCATCGATCTCTCGTCGCGCGCGTTCTGGTCCACCAGCGCGCGAGAGCGGGAAAGTTCGTTCGCCGTCCTGCGGGCCGAACGCCCGGTGAGCTGGCATCCTCCGGTCGAAGACGCGCTGATGACCGATCCCGACGACCCCGGGTACTGGGCACTGACCCGGCGCGACGACATCGTGGCGGTCAGCCGCAATAACGAGGTGTTCTTGTCCGGCAAGGGGGTCCTCTTCGAGAACGTTCCCGAGGAGCTGCTGGAAGCGTCCCAGTCCTTCTTGGCGATGGACCCGCCGCGGCACACCTTCCTTCGCAAACTTGTCAGCGCCGCATTCACGCCTCGGCAGGTCAGGCGCATCGAGGATTCGATCAAGGCGAACGCCAAGACCATCGTCGAGGAGCTCAAAGCGGCCGGCAGCGGTGCCGACTTCGTCGAGCAGTGCGCTAAGGAACTGCCGATCCGCACGCTGTCGGACATGGTAGGCATTCCGGAGTCGGATCGTCACCGCGTGGAACACGCCGCCGATGCGACGGTCTCGTGGGCCGACCCGGTCTACCTCAACGGCCGCCACCCGATCGAGGTGCTGTTCGAGGCCCAAACAACTGTGCATCAGGTGGCCTTCGCCCTCGCCGCCGAACGTCGCGAGCATCCGGGCGACGACCTGTTCACCAGCCTGGTGACTGCCGAGGTGGACGGTGACCGGCTCGCCGACGCCGACATCGCCGCGTTCTTCGTGCTGCTCGCTGTCGCGGCCAACGACACCACGCGGCAAACCACCAGTCACGCGCTGAAGGCGCTCACCGACTTTCCCGATCAGCGGGCCTGGCTGCTGGAGGATTTCGAAAACCGCATCGGCGGGGCAATCGAGGAGTTCATCCGCTGGGCCAGCCCGGTGATGACCTTCCGCCGCACGGCCGCAACGGATTTCGAAATCGGCGGCCAAGCCATCCGGGCGGGGGAGAAGGTGGTGATGTTCTATCCGTCCGGCAACTGGGACACCGAAGTCTTCGAGCACCCGGAGCGCCTGGATCTGAGCCGAAGCCCCAACCCGCACGTCAGTTTCGGCGGTGGCGGAGTGCACTTCTGCCTGGGCGCGCATGTCGCCAGGGCGCAACTGCGCGCGATCTTCGGCGAGCTCTTGCGTCAGCTGCCGGACATCCAGGCAGGCGAACCCGTATACGTGCCCGGCAACTTCATCCACGGGATCCGCAGCATGCCCTGCACCTTTTGAGGCTTTGGCGCCTAACGAACCGACGCCGCGGCGAGCTCCTCGGCCAGCAGCGTCAGCAGCTCCGAGCAGCCGCCGTGGACCTTGAGCGTGGCCAGATCGTCGCCGCGGGTAGGTCCCCGGTTGACGATGGCGACCGGAATGCCCAGCGCCGCGGCGTGGCGCACGAACCGGTAGCCGGAGAACACCGTCAACGACGATCCGGCCACCAGCAGCGCATCAGCCGCTTCGATACGTGAAAATGCCCGTTTGACAACTACTTTGGGCACACTCTCGCCGAAATAGACGATATCGGGCTTGAGCATGCCGCCGCACGATGGACAGTCCAGGTAGCGGAAACACGCAGTGTCGGCCACGACGGCATCGGCGTCCGGAGCAACCGCCAGCCCACCGATTGCCTCCGCACGCTCGACGAATCCCGGGTTGAGCGCATCGAGTTTCTCGCCCAACGCCGCGCGGCTCATCGAGTCGCCGCAGCTCAGGCAGATCACCTGCGCATAGGTGCCATGCAGGTTGATCACGTTTTGGCTGCCGGCCTTGGTGTGCAACAGGTCAACGTTCTGAGTGATGACGCCGGTCACCACTCCGTCGCGCTCTAGTGCGGCCACCGCCCGGTGGCCGGCGTTGGGCAGGGTTGCGTCCATGTGCCGCCAGCCGACGTGGTTGCGCGCCCAGTACCGCTGCCGGAACACCGGATCCGAGGTGAACTGCCCAATCGTCATGGGATTGCTCGGCGGCGAATCAGGGCCTCGGTAATCGGGGATCCCGGAGTCGGTAGAAATCCCCGCACCGGTCAACACCGCGACACGGCGACCGGCCAACAGGGCGACCAGCTCCGGAGATTCTGCGCAGGCGGCGGTCACCCCTTCGAGGGTACGGGCACGTGGAGAGCCGACACTGCTCGCGGACCGACTTGCGATACCCAATGGCCGGATATTGACACCGGCTGGGCGAGAATGGAAGGGCGATGGATTTCTACAACGCCTACAGCCAGGGCTTTGCCCGTGTCGCCGCGTGCACCCACCATGCCGCGATCGGCGACCCGGCGACCAATGCCGCCTCGGTGCTGCGGCTGGCTCGCCAGTGCCACGATGACGGTGCCGCCCTGGCCGTCTTCCCGGAGTTGACGCTGTCCGGGTACTCCATCGAGGACATCCTGCTGCAAGACGTGTTGCTCGACGCCGTCGAGGACGCCGTGCGTGATGTCGTCACGGCTTCCACCGGCCTGCTGCCGGTGCTGGTGGTCGGCGCCCCGCTGCGCTACCGGCACCGGATCTACAACACTGCCGTGGTCATTCATCGCGGCGTTGTGCTTGGGGTGGCGCCCAAGTCGTACCTGCCCACCTACCGGGAGTTCTACGAGCGCCGCCAGATGGCGCCCGGTGACGACGAGCGCGGCACTATTCGGATTGCCGGCATGCAAGCGCCGTTCGGTCCAGACCTGTTGTTCGCCGCATCCGATCTGCCTGACTTCGTGCTGCACGTCGAAATCTGTGAGGACATGTTCGTGCCGGTTCCGCCCAGCGCGGAAGCGGCGCTGGCGGGCGCGACGGTGCTGGTCAATCTGTCCGGCAGCCCGATCACGATCGGCCGCGCCGAAGATCGAAGCTTGCTGGCCCGGTCCGCTTCGTTGCGCTGCCTGGCCGCCTATGTCTACGCCGCGGCCGGGGAGGGTGAGTCGACGACCGACCTGGCCTGGGACGGCCAGACCATGATCTGGGAGAACGGTGTGCTGCTCGCCCAATCGGAGCGATTCCCCAAAGGAGAGCGACGGTCGATCGCCGACGTTGACACCGGGTTGCTTCGCGCGGAACGCCTGCGGATGGGAACGTTCGACGACAACCGCCGTCACCACCGGGCCCTGGCGGAGTCGTTCAGGCGAATCGAGTTTCGCCTGGATCCACCGTCCGGCGACATCGGACTGCGGCGCAAGGTCGAGCGGTTCCCGTTCGTGCCCGCCGATCCCAACCGGCTGCAGCAAGACTGCTACGAGGCATACAACATTCAGGTCGCCGGGCTCGAACAGCGACTGCGGGCGTTGAACTACCCGAAGGTCGTCATCGGGATTTCCGGCGGGCTGGACTCGACGCACGCGCTGATCGTCGCAGCCCGCGCGATGGACCGGGAACACCAGCCGCGCAGCGACATTCTGGCGTTCACACTGCCCGGCTTCGCAACCGGCGAACACACCAAACGCAACGCGGTCGAGCTTTGCCGAGCACTTGGTGTCACCTTTGCCGAAATCGACATCACCGAAACCGCAAAGCTGATGCTCAAGGAGATCGATCATCCCTTCGCGGATGGCGAAAAGGTCTACGACGTCACCTTCGAGAACGTCCAGGCCGGCCTACGCACCGACTACCTTTTCCGGCTGGCCAACCAGCGCGGCGGTATCGTGCTGGGCACCGGTGACCTGTCGGAGTTGGGGCTGGGCTGGTCGACTTACGGTGTCGGCGACCAGATGTCGCACTACAACGTCAATGCCGGGGTGCCCAAGACGCTGATCCAGCACCTGATCCGCTGGGTCATCTCCTCAGGCCAGTTCGAATCGCGGGTGGACGAGGTGCTGCAGTCGGTGCTTGACACCGAGATAACTCCGGAGCTTATCCCGACTGGTGAGGAGGAAGAGCTGCAGAGCAGTGAAGCGAAGGTCGGGCCGTTTGCCCTGCAAGACTTTTCCCTGTTCCAGGTCCTGCGCTACGGATTCCGACCGTCGAAGATCGCGTTCTTGGCGTGGCATGCGTGGAGTGACTCCGACCGCGGCAACTGGCCGCCGGGGTACCCGGAGAACAAGCGACCGTCGTACTCGCTCAAGGAGATTCGGCACTGGCTGCAGGTCTTCGTGCAGCGGTTCTACTCGTTCAGCCAGTTCAAGCGCTCCGCGCTGCCCAACGGGCCCAAGGTGTCGCATGGCGGTGCGCTGTCCCCGCGCGGGGATTGGCGTGCGCCGTCGGACATGTCGGCGCAGGCCTGGCTCGATGAGATCGAGCGCGACGTTCCCGAGGAGTAGTACCGCGCGACACGGAAGATTCAGATCTCCGTGTTGGTGTTGTGAGCATCGGTATCGAGCTGGTTGGCAGTCGATTTCACGCTGCGTCCGGCGACAGCGAGCCGGGCTGCGTATGCCAGTGCGCTAAAACCGTATAGAGCGGCGACCAGCAACAGCCAGCGCCCGAGGAAGGGTTCTTGGCTCTGCCCGGTGGCCGCGGAGTAAGTGGCTTTTCCCTGTTGGATGATCCCGGGAAAGAACAGCAGCAGCGACAGCCCCGCCGCGAGGGTCGGGACCCTTAAGTAATTCAGCGGCGACACCCGCGGCACCCCCGGTGAAGGCCCTGCGCGCCGATTCCTCATCGCTGCAACGGCAGCCGTGAGGGAGCGATCGGCCAAGGCGTAGAGCGGAAACAGGATCAGGTCGTGACCAATGACCGCAGCGACGAACCACACCGCGATTGACTGCCACCACACCTTCGAGTTCCACAGCGCGTGCGGGCCGAGCACGGTCAGGGCATATCCGGCCAGCGCCCACGCGGCGATGGTGCCCAGGAGATGCAACGGGTGGCTGCCGTAGAAGGCAGCGAAGCGGGCGGTCAGCCTGCGCATATCAACGTTGTCCGAATTCGATGGACCGCACCCATTTTGTGTTGTGCACGCCCGGCAGCGCGGGCACGATGATGCGCGCGGGGTAGCCGTGATCAAAAGACAGGTCCGCGCCGTTGACCCGAAGTGCCAGCAACGAGTCGGGGTTGCGCACCTGATTAGCCTGCAGGACAGCGTGATTGAACGCGCCGGCCCGCTCCAGCGAACGCACGGTGGCTCGGGCCGGGTTGGGCAGCCCGGCCAGGTCCGCCAGATCGCGGAGACGAACTCCGCTCCACGTCTGGATGGTCGACCATCCTTCGACGCAGGCGATCGGCAGCTCGGCGGTGTGCTGCGGCATCGCTTCCAGGGCGGCCCGGCTCAACAACATCTGCCCCGAAGGACCTCGCACGCTGAGCCGCCAATTCGCGCCCGTGTTGGCTGGCGTGATTGCGGCGGCCGTAGCGGTCCTATTGACCTGGAAATCGTTGGGACCTGTACCGCGGTTGCGTCCGCGCGGCAACAGGAACGCCGCACGACGGCTAAAACCTCCGAGCGTCTGGCCGGCGGTGAGCACTGCGACGAATAGTGCGCCGCCCCCGACCAGCGCCAGCGCGCCGCGGCGACTCATCGTCGGGGGTGCGGGATCGGCGGGGACCAACTCGTCGGCGTCCGGCGGTTCGGGTCGGGTGTCGGCGCGTGAGGTGCGCAGTACGGTGCGAAGCGACTGGGAGCGCAGGCCGGTGATCATCTTGGGTAATTTGGTCAACACGTGGGTGACGAAACCTGCGATGAATATCCACGCGCCGTAGTAGTGGGCCGTGTAGAAGCTGAACCCGAAGATGTAGTCGTACTGGATGTTGAGCAGCCCGGTGGTGAGCTCGAAGAGGATCCCGCCCACCAGCATCAGCAAGGACAACCGCTCCAGAAGCTGCGCCAGCGACCGCAGCGGTGGCCATGCGAACAGCCGGGGAATGACCGACCACAATTTGGCCAGCACCACCGGGATGATGATCAGACCCAATCCGACGTGCACGCCTTGAGTCAGCCGGTAGAGCCAGGAGGGCCGCGTCGGCCAATCGAACGTGGGCAGTTTGAGCCATCCCGACGTCGCCAGGGATGGCCTGGCCGAATTGCGGACCATACGCGATGTACGACAGCAGCCCGGTCAGAATCACCACCGGCAGGCTGACGAGCAGCACCGAGCCGAACACCGACGTCAACCACGGCCCCCGCAACGGGCTCCGCCACCGCTGCAGCAGGGACATGCCGGGTGGTCGGTGGCGCTCCAACGCGCGCCACAAACGTGCCGGAAATCCGTACACCACCTCGATAGTCTCGCCCTCCGCAGCGGTGCTGCGCGAATCGTCGTGGCCAGGCGCCTCGGCGCTTGTTCGGTGGGTGTGCACGAGCGTGTGTCCGTCGGCTACCGATCTACGCCCGAACGAGTGGCGCCTGTCAGCACCGCAATTACCCGGGCGTGAATGTCGACGACGTGAGTGACGAGGAACCCGCTAGCGCGGGCAATGTCGCCGAGCGAGCCGGCTCCCACGCGCGACCACGGAAACCAGTGCCCCAGATATTGTTCGGTTTCCCAGCGCAGTAGTTCGTGATACAGCGCAGTAGCCGCGGACTCGATCTCGACGATGACGATGCCGCCATGCGCGAGCAGTTCCGCGGACCGCTTCAAGGTCCGGACCGGGTTCCCGCCGATACCGATATTCCCGTCGGTGAGCAGAATTTGTTCCCAGGTGCCCTCGGCGGGCAATGGAGCGAATAGGTCGCGGCGGATCGCGGTCCCGCCACGTTCACGTGTCATCTCTACCGCGGCGGTCGAACAGTCGACCCCAAGTGCGGGAAATCCGCGCTGCCGCAGAGAGGCGGTGAATCGCCCAGGACCGCATCCCAGATCCAGAGTCGGGCGCGAAGTGCAATGCCCGAGCATGTGCTCGTCGGCGAGCCGATCCTGTGGTGTGGTCTCCGGCCCTCCCATCCAGCGGGTCATCGGCAATTCACGGCAATGCCCGTGATGATTGCGGGCCCAACACGAGCTGCCCGCCGCCGCCGACCGATAGATCAGGTCGACAGACCTCGCTGCATCTGCCTCGCAGGTGTCACTGGTCATCGCCGCTTCCGAAACCTTACGGCGCGCATGTCCATCTACCCATCCGTTCGCATCATCGGTGCACTTAAGTGGTATTCGGCGCTGAGTGGACTACGGATTGCCGAAGCCTGGATATCGAAACCTCAGCGGCTGGTAGATCGTTACTCCGGGCCTGTTACCGCCGGGTTGAGCGAGCGTGACCCAGCGTCCCACACCGCACGCAGCTCAGGACACGCGAGCACGTGCTAGTCCGGCGATGTGAAATACATCAAGTCGGGCGACTGGCCGCCGGGATTCCCGGGGAACAAGCGACCGTCATAATCGCTCAAGGAGATTCGGCACTGGCTGCAGGTCTTCGTGCAGCGGTGACCGCATGTTTGAGCAGGTTGTTCACCGACCGCTATCGGGCAGGGTCGTCGGCGACTTCGATGTCGCCAGCCGCGGCCGCCGCGCGTAGTTGGTGGAAGTCGTCGAGCGACTTGTCGGAGTATTCGTACGACCACTCCGCGACCGCGTGGTGCACGGTGTCGTTGGTGCCAACGTATCCCCGCAGTATTGAGGCATTCGCGCTTTGCGAGTGTGCCCGCGCGAGCAGCACTGCACAGGCAGTGACGTATTCGCCGAACGTGGAGGCTGACATGCCTTCGGTGTCGACGGTGCCCTTCATGTCGTGGAACTGACGGACGTAGTAGTCGCGGCCGTCCTTGCGCGTGGTCCCGAGGAATACATCCGACATCGCCTGCAGAATTAGCTGGCCGTCGATGACGCGCACACCCTGGCCCTTAGCCTCAACGGCCGCGGTCAGCGTGTCTGGCTGACGCCAACCGCCATACTCTTCGAGCACTGATCGGGTGGCCTCTTTGATCTGCATGATCATCGGTGTGTCGTTGGGGCCGACCATGATGACCAAGTAACACCGGGTACCGACGCTGCCGACGCCAACGACTCGCAGCGCGACATCGGTGACGCGGAAGTGCGACAGCAGCAGCGCGACGTCAGCCGGGACTGCGGCCAGATACTCCTCAATCGACTCGACCAGGGGGGCTTCGGTTTCCTCGTCGACGTGCTGGAGAACCGGCGGTGATTCGCGCAGGCGCGGCGTTCCCTCGGGCCCGATCTCCGTGATCTGTTTGAAGATACGCGCCGACGTTCGCGTGCGCGCCCGGGATATCGTTTTGTGAATCAGGGCCTGCGATGCCTTGGATACCTTCCCGGTGTAGTGCTCTGGTTCCACCCGCAGGTAGTAGCGATCCAGAACGCTCATCTCCTCGAGCATCGCCTGCAGACTGGTTTGGTAGCCCACCAATGCATCTTCGACGCAACGGCGGATGGCCTTGCCCGGGTACCCGGCATGGCGGCCCCCGATGATCGCGCTGGTGATCAGGCGTTTGACGTCCCACTCCGCGGGTGCGACAGCGGCCTCGTCAAAATCATTCAGGTCGAAGACTATTGAGCGGTGCGGAGCAGCGTACATGCCGAAATTCGACACGTGAGCGTCACCGCAGCACATGACTTCGATCCCCGTCGACGGGCTTGCCGCGAGGTCGGCGGCCATCACCGCTGCCGAACCTCGGTAGAACGAGAATGGGTCGGCGAGCATCCGAGCAAAACGCAGCGGGACGAGTTCGGGTAGTCGGGTGGCGTTTTGAGCGACGAGAATCTCCGTGGCCGTTCGCGGAGAGGGTGTCAGCTGTGCGAGAGCGCGCCGTGGGGCGGTCTTTCGCAACGCCCGACCGCGTGCCACATCCTCGCCTGGGACTTCCAGATCGATCAGGCGTTCACGCAACACCCGTTGCGGCATCTGATTAGCGTACTCAGCTCATGTCGATGGACACCGGTTTCTCGGCCATGCGTACCCGAGAGCTTGAACTCAACGAGGCGCGCCGCTTACAGACACAGGTGCCGGGTGAGTCGGGAAACTGCGCACACGTCCAGGTCGGCGGCGGGCACGACCGCTGCGAGCACCTCCTCGGCGCGGTCGGCGCTGAGATGCGGTGTGGTGATGGTCCGGAATTTCTCCTCGAGCCGCCGGCGCTGCAGCACCAGATCACGTTCGGGCGTGTTCACATCGCGGGCCGCGGTCAGCCGCCTGCCGTCGTTCAGAATTATCTCCACGAGGGTGGGTGCTCCCGATGTCCCGTCGTCGGTGACGGTCACCTTCTCGCGCAGCGCGATGACGGCCGGGTCGCCGGCCGCGGCGTCGTCGATGACCATCGTCGACCGGCCGAGGGCTGCCATCGCGGCTAGGTGCGCGACGCTGAACTTGACCTCGAGACCGGTTGACGGCTTGGGCACTGCACACGTGGCGAATTCCACTTCGCCCAGATGCAGCCGGATTTCTGCGATCTCATCGGTGGTCAGCTCGTGCTGTGCACGCAGCTCGCGGATACCGGCCAGCGTCGAATGCGTCATGTAGCAGGACGCGTCGAATTTGAACAGGTTGCTCAAGATGTGCCAGCCCATCGGTGGTTCGGCCAGCGCGGCGGCCGCGTTGCACTCTCCACTCGCGGTGGCGGCGAAACCTTTGGCGCATTCGATCGCTGACTCGTTTGCGGTGAAGCCGTTCTGGGCCAGCAGAGCGGCCAGCAGCCCGTTCTCGCACGCCTTCCCGGCATGGAACGACTTGGACATCGTGCCCACCATGCAGCCCAGGCCGGCGGCTTGAGTGGCGGCCAACCCGAGTGCCGTCGCGGTGCGTTCCGCGTCCAGCGACAGCAGTCGCGAGCAGGCCGCTGCAGCGCCTAACGTGCCGATCGTCCCGGTGTGGTGGAAGCCCCGCACATACGACAGCGGACCGACCGCGGCGGCGACCCGGCACGCGGTCTCATATCCGGCGACAAAGGCGCACAGGAACTCCGGCCCGCTGCTGTGCAGCGGTTCGGCCAGCGCGAATAGCGCCCCGAGTATCGCCACCGAGGGGTGGCCGATGAGCGTTGCGTTCACATCATCGAAGTCGAGGACGTGCGATGAGGTGCCGTTCACCAGCGCGGCCTGCAGCGGGCTCACCCGAATCCCGTGACCGATCACGCTGGCGCCATTCGCGACTGGGTGTGGCGCGAGTGTCCGCAGCAATGTGAGCGGTGCCGGTTCGCGGCTGCCGACGACGGTAACGCCGAGCCAGTCCAGCACACACAACCGGGCCACGGCGACAACGTTGTCCGGCAGTCGGTCGAAACTCAGCTCCGCGGAACGCTCGGCTAACTCCGCTGTCAATCCGGTCATGGGCGCTCGTAGGTGCCGGTTAGCACCCCGCGGGCGAGCACGTGTCCGGCCATCTGCTTCAGCAGCGCCTTGACGGTGGAGACGTGGTCCGGAATCGGCTCGTCAAGCGCCAACAGATGGAACCGGTAGCGGTGCGGCCCGTGACCGGGAATCGGGCGCGGACCCGCGTATCCCCGGTGCCCCAAACCGCCCGGGATGAACCGCATTCCCGCGGTACCCGGCTGCAACACGCCCGCGTCGACATCCTGCACGCCGGGCTCGATCACCGCGATGGTGTGCAGCAGTGGGCGCGGCAGCGGAACGTCGACATCGTCGATGATCAGCACCAACTGCCGGGTTTGTGGCGGCAGCCCAGTCCAGCGCAGCTGCGGTGAAACATTCTCACCGACGCCCTTTCCGGCGCTCGCCGCCGGCAGCACGCCGCCATCGCTGAACCCGGTGCTGGTGACCGTGATGCCGTAAGGCGCCGCAAAACCCGCGCCGGCAAGCGGGCTTCGATGCTCGCCGGCTCGCACATTGCGCAGCAGCCTGCCGACGGCGCCCATCATGCGCCGCTTCCCGCGCCGCGGATCGCCACCGTGCTGGACCGCAACAGGTCGCCCAATTCGGCGGGCAGATAACCCTGCGCCGCCAGCCGCGGCAATACGCCGCCGCTGGCGATGATGTCGAGAATGAGATCGGGCAGCTTGGCCACCGCCCCCGACGCCCCGGTTGTCTCGTTGCGCCATTCACCGGTGCTGAGGTCGAAGGTGCCGGTGTCGCCCTCGCGGAACGCGGTGGTGGCATCGGGAATCGTCATCGCGGGCAGCCCGGCGTTGACGGCGTTGCGGAAGAACAGGGAATTGAATTCCTCGGCGACCAGGCCGGCGACGCCGAGTTCGGTGAACAGCGCTGCAACCGGCCGCGACGATCCCAGCCCGAAGTTCTGGCCCGCCACGACGATGTCGCCGGGCGAAACCTGATCGGTCCAACCGGGGCGCACTTCGTAGAAGATGTGCTTGGCCGCTTCGGGGGGATCCATCTTCATCGCGAAGGCGGGGTACATGGCATCGGTGTTCAAGTCGTCGCCGAACACCCAGACCTTGCCGGTGATGGCGAGCGTCATTGGGTCACACTCCTTGGGTCGGTGATGTAGCCGGTGATCGCTGATGCGGCAACGGTTGCCGGTGAGGCCATGAAGATCTGCGCCTCGGGGCTGCCCATGCGACCGGTGAAGTTCCGGGTGCTCGACGTCAGGCACACTTCGCCGGGTCCTACCACGCCCATGTGGTAGCCGAAGCAGGCGCCGCAGGTGGAGTTGGTGATCACCGCGCCTGCGTCGGCGATGTCCTGCAGGTAGCCGAGCCGCATCGCCTCGCGATAGACGGCCTGTGACGCCGGAGTCACGAGCAGCCGAACGCCGGCCGCAACAGTCTTGCCACGCAACACGTCCGCGGCGATTTCAAGATCTTCGAGTTGGCCGTTGGCACACGAACCGATGAAAGCCTGATCGATCCTCTGCCTGCCCAACTGCGAGACCGGCAGACCGTTGCGGCTTACCGTGCCGGGCCGGGCCACATAGGGTTCCAGAGCGGCCAGGTCCACGTGCCGCACCTCGCGGTAGGTCGCATCGGGATCCGGTGCCGCAGCGTCATATCCGGTGACGCCGCGCTCGTGCAGGAATGACGTCAGCACCTCGTCGGGCTCGAACGTGCTGAAATCTGCCGACACCTCGGCGCCCTGGGTCGCGATGGTGCGGCGATCGTGCATCGGAATGCTCGCCAGCCCGGGGCCGCCGAACTCCAGGTTCAGGTTCGCGGCGTCGCCGTACTCGTTGGCGATCTGCAAAAAGATGTCCTTGCCGCTCACCGTGTCGGGCTTGACGCCCTCGAGCTGGTAGCGGATCGTCGGCGCGACCTGAAACCAGGTGCCACCTGTACACATGATCGAATACACCTCGGCCGGACCCAAGCCGCGGGCGACAGTGTTGTAGGCGCCGGCCGCGCAGGTGTGAGAGTCGGTGCAGGCCAGTATTTCTCCGGGACGGGCCAGTCCGTTCTCGGCGATGACCTGGTGGCAAATACCATGTCTACCGACGTCGTAGAAGCGCTCAATGCCGAACTCGGCAGCGAACTTTCGGGCATGCGACCCCCCGGCCGCGTCTTTGATGGTCGGCGCGGGTACGGCGTGGTCCATGACGATCGCCAGCTTGTCCGGGTCGTGAATTCGCAGCGGCTCGATCCACATCGTCGCGAACTGCAGGTCGATCAGCACCGTCATGTCGACGTCGACGACGACGGTCTCGCCCGCGGACACGTTGTTCACGCCGGCCTTGCGGGCGAAGATCTTCTCGATGATGGTCATGCTCATGGGTGGTCCTCCATACGTGCGTATTTGGCGTCGAGGGCAAGCCACTCCGCCATCCCGACCAGGTTGAAGAATTCGGCGGGCCGGGTGGGTAGGTAGTCGGCGACATTGCCACCATTGAGCTCACACAGGCCCTCCAGCATGCCGAGAACCGCGCGCGCGAGCGGATTGCTGGGATGAATGGCGATGGCGTAACCCAGCTCCTGCAATCGCGTCGCCGACTCCAGCGGTGTCATACCGCCGAGCACCAGATTGATCAGCAACGGAGCCTCGACATCGCGTGCGATGCGTTCGATTTCCTCGATGCTCTGCGGGGCCTCGACGAAGATGACGTCCGCGCCCGCCCGGGCGTACCGATTCGCCCGCTCGATCGCGGCCTCCAATCCGAGCGGGGCCCGCGCGTCGGTCCGTGCGACGACGAGCAGGTGGTCGTCACTGCGGGTGTCGAGCGCGGCGGCCAAAGTTTGTTCGAACTCGGCAGCGTCGATCACACGCTTGTCGGTCAGGTGCCCGCAGCGTTTCGGGAATGCCTGGTCCTCCAACTGGATTGCGGCGACGCCTGCCTGCTCATAGAGGCGGACGGTGCGCACGACATTCATCGGCGCGCCGTAGCCGGTGTCAGCGTCGGCGATCAGCGGAACGTCGCCGAGCACGCCGACCATCATCCGGGCGCGTTCTGCCATCTCGGTGGCGGTGACCAGCCCGATATCCGGCAGGCCGAACCCCGACGCCGCCACGCCGGCGCCGGTCATATATGCCGCCGGCTGGCCGGTGCGCCGGGCCAGATGTGCCGTTACCCCGTCGAAAACACCTGGAGCGACGATAAGTTCGCCGGCATCGAGCATGTCGCGCAATTTCTGCCGGGCCGGTGTGGTGGCCATCTGTCGTCCTCTCAGTCCAGTGCGCCCGCGACCGGCGGGGCCAGCAGATCGATGAGGTCAGCGACGTCGTCGAGGTTCTCGAGACCGACCACTGCACGTTCGATGGCATCGGCGCGCTGGCGGCTCGTGACGCGGTCGGCGAGGGCATGGAACTTGGTCACCAGCTCTTCGTTGGTGACCGGGTCCCACGGCGCGCCATGGGGTGCGACGACCCGGACCTGATGCACGCCGCCGTCCCGGGTGGTCACCGCGAGGTCGGTGCGGAACCGTTCGGTGAGGGCGGCATCGGCGAGGGATTCATCGAGGTGCACGTCCGTGACGTCGATCAGCGACCAGATGTCGTCGGCGTCCAGGCGCGCAGCGGTGAACTGCTCGGGCAGCGCATTACCATCGACCAGTGCCGCGGCGGTCGCATAGCCGATGTTCATCTGGGCGCCGATCGCGGTGAGCGGGCGCTCGGGCTTCCACCAGCCGTGCTTATAGATGGTCTCGCCCACGGTGATGGCGATCTTCGAGATGTCATCGGGGTCAACAGATTGCCGCAATTGCCGGGCCGCATCGACGGCTCCGTGCAAACCTCCCATAACCGCGTAGGACTTGACCATGATGATGCTGGTCTCCCAGCGTTCGCCTAGTTGTTCGGTCAGCAGCGACGCGTCGGGATTGTGTCCCTCGCCGAAAACGCTGAGGAAGCCACCGTATTCGCGCTCAAAGACTCGTTTGATGCCGGTGTAGTTCGCCGCCGCCAGCCCGGCGGCGTAGAAGCCGTTGCGGGCGGCGAACCCGTGATGCATGCGCTTGCTCATAGCCTCGTACTGCGCGGCCATCAACCCCGCCGACTGGGTGCCCGCCAGGCCCAGAGCATCCTCCAGCTGTGCCGCCGACAGCTTGCGCAGCTTGCCGGATGCCATTGCCGCGGAATGAGTGCCAAAGACCGGTCCCGAGTGCCAGCCGCGGTCGAGCATCTGCGTGCCGTGCAGCGCGTAGCCGACGCGTGGTCCGACCTCGAAGCCGGTGATTGCCCCGAGCAGAAAGTCCGCGCCGGTTGTGGCTCCCGACTGCGCGGTCGCCGTCGACAGCAGCGCGGGAATCACCAGCGAGCAGCTGTGCACCGGGGCGATGGGGTGGAAGTCGTCGAGCTCGAACCCTTGGATGAAGGTGCCGTTCAGCACCGCCGCGGCCGGTCCGCTGGTGGACTGTCCGGTACCGATCACCACGACGTCGCCCTTGTTCTCCAGATCCAGGACAGCGCCGGTGGCGACCCGCGACCAGGGCAGTTGCGATCCGATGAGGGCGCAACCAATGCCGTCGAGCAGCAGGTGTTTGGCGCGCTCGACAACGTTCTGCGGTACGTCGTCGAGCGTTAGGTCCGCGACCCAGGTGGCTAGCTTGCCGGTCGGTCCGTCCGGATCGGTGGCGGCGGTCGGCTGTACCGCGGTCATTGTCGAGCCTCCGTCCGTGTTGTATGCTTGTTATACCTTTATAACAAATGCTCATCGATGCGGCAAGGGAGTGTGAAAGCATTGGTCCTCATGCAGGAGACCAGCGGTGTGGCCGGGCCGGTGACCGCCGGCGCCGGAGTGCCGCTGCATCGTCAGCTGTTCCTGGTGCTGCACGACGAGATCGCTCGCGGTGCGCTGGCTCCCGGCGAGGCGCTGCCCACCGAGCAGGCACTCTGCGATCAGTTCGGGGTATCCCGCATCACGGTGCGACGGGCACTGACCGACCTGGCCGAGCAGGGCTACATCGAACGCCGGCAAGGCGTCGGATCATTCGTCCGTCAACGTAGTCGATCCGATGAGGTGCCACCGGTCGGCTCCTACATGGACAGTCTTCGGCAGGCGCAATTCCAGACGTCGATCGATGTGGTGGAGCATGACACACGAGTGCCCCCGGCCTCGATCGGCGACGCGCTTGGGGTAACCGGCGAGATGCTGCACATTCTGCGAGTGCGACGCGAGCGCAGAACGCACGAGCCGTTGATGGTCACCGAAGCATGGCTGCCAGCCGATCTCGCCGATACGTTGACCACCTCCGCGCTGCGGCGCACACCCCTCTACGAATTGCTCGCCACTGCCGATGTCGTCGTCGATCGAATGCAGCATGAGGTCACCGCGGAGATCGCGGGTCCGCGCAACGCGCGTCTGCTCAACACGGCGATCGGTTCGGCGCTGCTTCGCGTCAACCGTCTTGCGTTTGTGGCCGGTTCGCCGCATCACTACGTTTCGATCCTGCTCTCGCCCAACCGGAGTCGCGTGTTGATGAGCCAGACCGCCACCGAACTCCAAACCGGTGACGGCTTGGCGATTGCTCATGACGTGCGTCGAGAGGCCACAAACCGTGGCGCGCAGTCGAAGTGACCGGGGTTCATCCGACGACGATTTGGGCGCTCAATCGGGCTTAGCTGATATCGGACAGCGATTACGGCGGTTCGACGTAACGGCCGCGCTGGTGCACCATGCGGGGCGAACCATCATCGAGGTCGGTGACGTATCGTGCCCAGTTCATGTTCACTCCATGAGGAAGTCGATCATGAGTGCGCTTTTTGGTCAGGCCTACGACCGAGGTGGAGTCGATCTCAATGCAACGCTACGAGAACTGGAAATCGACGACACACCTTCGCTGAGCGACGAGGAAAAGTCAGCCAGGATCGCAGACCTTCTGGCCGCACGGTCCGGCGTCTACCTGCCCACCGACGACGGTGGCACGCTGGGACGCCCCTCAAGAGGGTCGCACCCGCCCGGGACGTTCTGGTGCTACAACAACTGGGATTTCAACGTTCTCGGCAACATCTATGAACGCATGACAGGCCGCAGCTTGTTCGTCGCCTTCGAACACGACCTGGCCCGCCCACTGGGCATGGTCGATTGGGACGTGTATCAACATGGTTCGTACCAGTACCGGCCCGACATCCTCGGCGGCACCCCTCGGTACCCGAACTACACGTTTCATTTGTCCGCTCGAGATATCGCCCTGCTCGGGCAGCTTTACCTCAACAACGGACTGTGGAATGGTCGTCAGCTGCTCTCATCGGAGTGGATTGCACACAGCACTGAGCCGGTGTCGCGGACTGACCATCAGGCCGGCTTGCTTGGGATGTACGGTCACTGCTGGTGGGTCGCCGGACCGTCAGAGGAGCTAAGCGACGTCGGAATCGCGGGCAGCTGCTATTCCGCGATTGGCTTCGGCGGTAACTTTATGACCATCATCCCTGACCTCGATACGGTGGTCACCGTTTTAACCGATACAGCCACTTGGCTTGCGGGCTCGTCAGCCTCGAGCCCCGAACTGAAAATGACCAACGACCACTACCAAGAGCTGATCGCCGACCTCGCTACGGCGTTGCCCTGACACCAGGATTGGTGGAACTCACGCCGTGCGGCGCGGCTCAAGCTAACGCAGCAGCCCGACGCCGGGGATGAACCGGCCGACACTGGCCGTATAGCCGCGGTAGGCGTCACCGTGTTTGCCCAGCAGATACGGTTCCTCGACTCGGCGCACCTGCACCTCGAGCGCGCCGACCGCGAGGATCAACCCCGCGATCGTCACAAAATTCGGTGCCAGCAGCGCGATCCCGACGCCGAATGTGAGCATCGCGGTGTAGATGGGGTTACGCACCCGTCCGAACATGCCGGTGTGCACCAGCGCGGTTGATTCGCTCTCGTCCACACCGACGCGCCACGAGTCACCCATGTCGAGCTGCGCCCAGACCGTCAGCACGATCCCGAGCACCGCCAACGCGATTCCCGCGATCTGAATCCAGTCGGCGCGTAGAACGGGCAGGGGAGTGATGACCCCCGACAGCTGCAGCACCGGGCCGACCACCGCGACGATCAACGATGTGACAAAGCCCAGCCCGGCAACCCATTCCGGTGAACCAATGCTGCCGCTGATGCCGCGAAACCCGGTCGATCCGGTTCGCCGACGTTGAAGCCAAGCGCGCCAGACGAATCCGAGCAGACCGAACACCGCGAGCAGAGCCAGCGCGATTACCGCCGCCTCCGCCGGTAACATCGTCACAGCCGTCCGTCGACGCGCAAGTCGGGATGCACCCAATTCGGGGACCGGCGCTCCCGGAACGCGACGAAGCCCTCTACGGCCTCGGCGCTCTCGATGCTGGCTTCCATCCCGATGCGGTCGTAGAGGCCGAGGTAGTTATCCAGGCTGGACTTGACAACCCGTCGCGCCCCCGGAGCGGTGCGGCAACATTGCGCCAACACCTCCTTGGCGGCAGCCACCAGTTCGTCGTGCGGCACCATCCGCGCGACCATTCCCCACTCGACGGCTTCCGACGCCGTTAGCGTCCGCCCGGTCAGCATCAGATCGCGGGTGCGGATCGGGCCCACGATGCGCGCCAGCATCTGGCTGTAATAGGTGTCGGCGATACCCCGGTACAACTCGGGAACCCGGAACGTCGCCCGCTCGCTGACCACCGCGACGTCACTGCACATCGCGATCTGCAGGCCGCCACCCTGGCACAGGCCGTTGACTGCGGAAACCACCGGCTTGGCCGACTTACGCAGCGTGTCGAACGGGGTCACATCCATGGACAGCGCCGATCCCCATTGCATCCAGTTGTCGGCCCCGCCGCCGCCCAGGTCGCCGCCCGGCGCGAACACGTCACCGGTTCCGGTGATGAGCAGCCCCGCTAGATCCGCGTCGGCGTTGACCCGCGAGACCGCGTAGCGGATGCCGAAGTACATTGCCGGTGTTATGGCGTTGCGGGCTTGCGGGCGGTCCAGCGTCACGATCGCGAACGGCCCCTCGCGCCGAAACGTCAGGTAGGGCGTTCCCAGCCAGTCACCCTCGGGCGGGCGTGGGCCGCCATTGTCTCGGTGCTCTCCAGAGGTTGGCGACATTGCGTCTCTCCTTTGCGGCGCGATCCATCGGCTCCGATATTCCATCAGTCCGAGAGAATCGCTTCGTCGATCGCCTCGTCATACGGTGCGCAGTCCCCCGCGCCGGGCACCAGCGTCGCCAGCGCGCCGGCGGCACAGGCGCGACGCAACGCGTGATCGTGGCCGTCGGCCCAGCCCGCGGCCAGCACGCCGGCGAACACGTCGCCGGCGCCGGACGTGTCTACCACCGCCACGGCCGGCGCCGCGACGGGGAACTCCTCACCGCCGCCGGCATAGCTGGCGCCGCGGGCCCCGCGGGTGATCACCCGGTGCGAGACCGGCCAAACCCAGTGCGCGGCTTCGGCTTCGTTGACGACAACCACATCCGTCAGCTCGGCCAGCTCGGCTAGCTCGGCTGGGTCTGCGCCGGACGGTGAGGCATTGACGATCACCGTCGCTCCAGCCGAATGGGCCTCACGGGCAGCCGCCGTCGCTGTTGTGACCGGAATCTCCAACTGCAGCAACAGCACCTCGCACTCGGCGACCAGCCCGCGCAGCGCGGCGTCCTCCAGCGTCAGGCGACCGTTGGCGCCCGGCGCGACGACAATGAGGTTCTCGCCGGCGGAGTCAACCACGACGACCGCGCTGCCGCTAGGACCGGGCGAGGCGATGAGTCCGTCGGTGCCCACACCGTTCGCGGTCAGATGCTCGCGCAGCGCCGTCGCCGTCGCGTCATCACCCACCGCGCCGACGAACTGCACCTGCGCTCCGGCACGCGCCGCCGCGACCGCCTGATTGGCGCCCTTACCACCCGGTGTCGACCGGACCGCCGCCGCCAGTACCGTCTCGCCCGGGTGCGGCAAGGCGTCGACGTCGAACCCCATGTCCATATTCACGCTTCCCACCACGCATACGCGTGTCATTCCGCCGACGGTATGGAGTCGCGCCCGCTTGCACAACGGTGTGTTGATAACGGTTTTCGGCAAATCCGATGTCAGTAGGCCATTAGCGCTACGCTGCTGCGTGATCTGGGCTTTTCCTCACCCGTCAGCGAAAGGAAGCCGATTGACGCCGCGGCGCTCAACTGATCCGGTACCGCAGGACCAGACGATTCCGGCCGGCAAGGGTAGGCGGGACCGGCGGGCGTTGGCCCGGTTCAGCATCCAGTCCAAGATCCTGGTGATGCTGCTGGTTTCCACTCTTGCGTCGTTGGCGGTGATCTGTGTCGTCGAGTACTTCTCCGGCCGTCGCGCCCTGTTGCCTGCCGCCGCTGAACGAATGGTCCAGCTGCGTGAGGGACAGAAGCGGGCAATCGAGATGTTGTTCGCGGACCTGACCGACTCGCTGATTGTCTACAGCAGCGGATCGACCGCCATCGAGGCGGTTCAGGCGTTCACCGACGGCTTCGACCAACTGGCCAACGCGCCGATCGACCCGGGCCAACAGCAGTCGCTGGTGAACTTCTATAAGGACAAGCTGATCAAACCGATCCAGCAGGCAACCGGCGACAAGTTGAGTATCGATGCGGTGCTGCCCAACAACAATGCGCAGCAGTATCTTCAACTCCACTACACCGTGCCGTCGCACGGCGCTTCGGCCTCGCCCGACGACGCCGGCGACGGCAGCGCATGGTCGGCCGCGAATGCCCGTTTCAACAATTACTTTCGCGAGATCGCGACCCTCTTCGAATACCGGGACGCCATGCTGCTCGACACTCGGGGCAACCTGGTCTACAGCGTGAACAAAGGCCCGGTGCTGGGCACCAACATCCTGACCGGTCCGTATCGCGAGTCCAACCTGCGCGGCGCCTACGAAAAGGCGATGGCCGCCGACTCGGTGGACTTTGTGTGGATCACCGACTTCCAGCCGTTCCAGCCTGCACTTGGGGTGCCCATCGCATGGCTGGTGTCGCCGATCGTTTCGGCGGGCAAGACGGCGGGGGTGCTGGCGTTGCCGTTGCCGATCTCGAAAGTCAACCGGATCATGATTGCCGACAAGCACTGGAAAGCCGCCGGCATGGGGGAGACCGCGGAGACGTATCTGGCCGGTCCCGACAAGCTAATGCGTTCGGACTCCCGGTTGTTCCTGGAGGACCCCGATAAATACCGGCGCGAGGCCGAGGCAGCAGGGACCCCACCCGACATTGTCGACAAAGCGATCAGGTGGCACGGCACGACGCTGGTCCAGCCCGTGGCGACCGAAGCTCTTCATGCCGCCCAGCGGGGGCAGAGCGGGACGGTTGTCGATACCGGCTACCTGGGAGACAAGGAACTCGCTGCCTACGCCCCGCTTTACGTGCCGAATTCGGATCTGCGCTGGTCGATCTTGGCGACCAGGGACAGCGCCGAGGCCTACGACCGGATCGGGTCGTTCACCCGGACACTGGTATTGACCACCGCGGTGTTGGTTTTCATCATCTGCGTGGCCGCGATGCTCGTTGCGCAGCTATTCGTGGGGCCAGTCCGGCGGCTCCAAGCCGGCGCGCAGGAGATCAGCGCGGGGAATTACGACATCAGAATACCGGTGACGACGCGCGACGAGGTCGGCGATCTCACCGCCGCTTTCAACGAGATGAGCCGGAATCTGGCGATCAAAGAAGAACTGCTCACCGAACAACGCAACGAAAACGACCGTCTGCTGCTGTCGTTGATGCCCGAGTCGGTGGTGCGGCGTTACCGCGAAGGCGAACAGACCATCGCGCAAGAGCACCAGGACGTTGCTGTCATCTTCGCCGACATCGTCGGCCTCGACGAGATCTCCAACGAGCTTTCCGGTGACGAACTGGTGGGGATTGTCGACGAGCTGATGCGGGAACTCGACTCGGCGGCGGAAACCCTTGGCGTTGAGCCGGTTCGCACCGTGCACAACGGTTACCTCGCCAGCTGCGGGTTGAATGTTCCGCGGCTGGATAGCGTGCCCCGAACCATCGACTTCGCCGTGGAGATGCAACGGATCATCGAGCGATTCAACAGCCGCACGGGCCACCACCTCAGCATTCGGGGCGGCGTTAACACCGGTAACGTCATCAGTGGACTTATCGGCCGAACCAGTGTCATTTACGACATGTGGGGCGGCGCGGTCAATTTGGCCCACCAGATGCGTAGCGGTGCAACGGAGTCGGGGATCTACGTCACCTCGGCGGTATACGAGGTGATGCATGATATCCGACAGTTCACGCCCGCAGGCAGCATCACGGTTGGTGGCTCGGAGCAACCGATCTGGCGATTGGCGGAGCGCAAGTGAAAATCGTTGACGAAGGCTGGTTTTACTGGGCCGTCGGGCTAACTGTCGGATTGCCCGTCACGCTGATCGTTCTCACCGAACTGCACCATGCGCTTGCTCGGAGGCAGAGCGCTCTGGCCCGACCAGTCAACCTGCTGCGCAGCTATCTGGTGCCGCTGTCAGCGCTATTGGTGCTGTTGATCAAGGTGGCGCAGGTGCCGGCGCAGGTCACCTCGGTGCGGATGCTCGCGACGGTGTTCGGCTTCTTGGTGCTGCTGCTGGTGTTGTCCGGGCTGAACGCCACGATGTTTGAAGGGGCCCCGCCAGGCTCGTTGCGCGAGCGGGTGCCGACGATATTTCGCGACGTGACGCGGCTTTTGCTGATCGCCGTTGGACTGGCGCTGATCTTCTCCTACGTCTGGGGCGTGCGTGTCGGTGGCCTGTTCACCGCGCTCGGCGTTACGTCGGTGGTCATCGGCCTGATGTTGCAGAACTCCGTCGGCCAAATCGTGTCGGGCCTGTTCATGTTGTTCGAGCAGCCCTTCCGCATTGGCGACTGGCTCGACACCCCGTCGGCGCGGGGACGCATCGTGGAAGCGAACTGGCGCGCGGTTCACATCCAAACCGATCGTGGATTGCAGATCACGCCGAATTCGGTACTCGCCGCCACCTCGTTCACGAATCTCAGTCGCCCGCCCGGCGCACACCAGTTGGCGATAACGACAACATTCTCGGTGGCCGATCCGCCCGACCGGGTGCGGCGTCTGCTGTCGCGGGTCGCCGGCACGCTGCCCCAATGCAAGGCCGACCGCACACCGACCGCGGTGGCGGCCGGTAGCGGCGAGTACCACGTCACCATCGGGTTGAACTCGCCCGCCGAGGACGGCGCGGCGCGGACGACGTTCCTGCGGTGGATCTGGTACGCGGCGCGGCGTGAGGGTCTGCACTTGGATGGCGCCAACGACGACTTCTCCACCCCGGCCCGGGTGCAGATGGCGATGCGAAACGTTGTGGCACCGGCACTGCGGTTGAGCCTCACCGATCAACAGATGCTGATCCCGCACGCGAGAATCGTTCGATACGGCACCGACGAAGTCGTGCAATTCGCCGGGGAAGTGCCCACCGCGATGACATTTCTGACCACCGGCTGCGTCCGGCTCACCACTAACGCCGAAGACGGTTCCGTCCTGTCGCTCAGCGTGCTGGAACCAGGTTCATTCCTCGGGCTGACCACACTGACCCGTCAACCAAGCCTGTCTTCGGCGTATGCGCTGGAAGAGGTCACTGCCCTGGAGATCGATCGCGAGCACATCGAAGATCTCGTGATGCGGTCACCGTTACTGCTTCAGGAGTTGGGCCGCATCATCGAGGACCGGCGAAAGGAATCAGCCGTGGCCAGATCCCCCGAGCGCCTTCGCAGCTCAGGGTCGTAAGTTTCGCCGGCCGAGATGACGTGGGGTTGGCCATGCCGGTAGGCGGCCACGATCCCGATCATCCGCTGACTCGGCACGCCGCAGATTATCTGGAAGAATGGCCTGACATCGTTGGGTGGCCGTTCATGTTGGGGGTATGACTATGGCTAGCGCCACCCAGGAGCCGCTGGGTATAGCGGTCCTACTCAACGGCTACTGGAACAAAACTCAGCCGAACTTGGTGGCCGATAATGCCAGAGTTGCGATGCTCAGCGAGATTTCAGCCGCTATCTAGCGCGTCCCGTTGGGTGGCACGGCCCGGTCGACCGGGCCGTGTCAACCGGGCCGTAGGAAGCTCGATACCCTGAGTTAATGAGTGTGCATGCTCCGTCGGCTCCCGACTTGCGCCAACAGGTGCACTACGCCGCGCGCCGGGCGCGGGTCGCCGCCCGCGTGCTGGCCTCATTGCCGACGGTCGCCAAGGACCAGGCGCTATGTGTCGCCGCGGAAGCAATCGTGGCCAACACCGACCGCATTTTGGCGGCTAACGCCGAAGATCTGAACGCGGCGCGGTCGGCGGAGACACCGACCGCCATGATCGACCGGTTGGCATTGGACCCGAAGCGCGTCGAGGGAATCGCCGCCGGCCTGCGGCAAGTCGCGGGACTGCCCGATCCGGTGGGAGAGGTGCTGCGCGGCTATACCCTGCCCAACGGGTTGGCGCTGCGCCAGCAGCGGGTTCCGCTCGGGGTGATCGGGATCGTCTACGAGGGCCGGCCCAACGTCACCGTCGACGCGTTCGGTTTGGCGCTCAAGTCCGGCAACGCCGCGCTGCTGCGCGGTAGCGCGTCCGCGGCGAAGTCCAACGAGGCGCTGGTTTCCGTGTTACGCGCCGCGCTGAAGGGGGAGGACCTGCCCGCCGACGCCGTCCAGCTGCTCTCGGCCGCCGACCGCTCTACCGTCACGCACTTGATCCAGGCCCGAGGCCTGGTCGACGTGGTGATCCCGCGCGGGGGAGCCGGCCTGATCGACGCCGTCGTCCGTGACGCCCAAGTGCCGACCATCGAGACGGGTGTCGGCAACTGCCACGTCTACGTGCACGATGCCGCCGACCTCGAGATGGCCGAGCGGATTCTGCTCAACTCCAAGACCCGCCGGCCCAGCGTCTGCAACGCCGCCGAGACGTTACTGGTCGACGCCGCGATCGCCAGCCGGGCCTTGCCGCGGCTGATCGGTGCGCTGCAAGACGCCGGCGTAAAGGTGCATCTCGACCCCGATGAGGCCCACTTGCGCCGCGAATACTTGGCGATGGAGATCGCCGTCACCGTTGTCGATGGTGTCGACGCGGCGATCGCGCACATCAACGAGTACGGCACGGGACACACTGAGGCCATCGTTACCACCAATATGGCTGCCGCCCAACGGTTCACCGAGGGAGTCGACGCGGCCGCGGTGATGGTCAACGCATCGACGAGCTTCACCGACGGTGAGCAGTTCGGGTTCGGCGCCGAGATCGGCATCTCCACTCAGAAGCTGCACGCCCGCGGTCCGATGGGACTGCCGGAATTGACCTCCACCAAGTGGATCGTCTGGGGAGACGGCCAGACTCGCCCGGCCTGAATGCTGAGGAGACAACAAAAGTGAGTGTGCCCGCGCGGCCGGTCCCGCTGTTCGCCGATATCGACGAGGTCGAGCGGCGACTGGCTGAAACCGGCTATCTGGTCGATACTGCCACCGCCACTGCGGTTTTCCTCGCCGATCGGCTCGGCAAGCCGCTGCTGGTGGAAGGACCTGCCGGGGTCGGCAAGACCGAACTGGCCCGCGCTGTGGCGCAGGCCACCGAATCCGGTTTGGTTCGCCTGCAGTGCTACGAAGGCGTCGACGAGGCCCGCGCGCTCTACGAGTGGAACCACGCCAAGCAGATACTTCGTATTCAGGCCGGGTCCGGGGACTGGGACCAGACCAAGATGGACGTGTTCAGCGAGGAGTTTCTGCTGTCCCGGCCGCTGCTGACCGCGATCCGGCGCACCGAGCCCACCGTGCTGCTGATCGACGAAACCGATAAGGCCGACATCGAAATCGAGGGTCTGCTGCTGGAAGTGCTGTCCGACTTCGCGGTGACGGTCCCCGAGCTGGGCACCATCACCGCCGAACGCGCGCCGTTCGTGGTGCTGACCTCCAACGCCACCCGCGAGCTGTCCGAGGCGCTCAAACGCCGTTGCCTCTTTCTGCACATCGACTTTCCCAGCCCCGAGCTGGAACGCCGCATCCTGCTGTCCCGCGTCCCCGAACTGCCCGGACACATCGCCGATGAGTTGGTGCGGATCATCGGGGTGCTACGCGGGATGCAGCTCAAGAAGCTGCCGTCGGTGGCCGAGACCATAGACTGGGGACGCACGGTGCTGGCGCTGGGCATGGATACCATCGATGACGCGACCATCGCCGCCACGCTGGGCGTGGTGCTCAAACATCAATCCGATCACCAGCGCGCCACCGGCGAACTTCGGCTGAACTAGGGGGATTGATGGCCGTCCGCCGCGTTCGTCCCAGCCATCCGCTTGCCCCGCACGGCCTACCGGGTCACCTGGTGGGATTCGTCGAAGCGCTTCGCGGGCAGGGTATTTCGGTTGGTCCGTCGGAGACGGTGGATGCCGGCAAGGTGATGGCGGTCCTTGGTCTCGGTGACCGGGAGGTGCTGCGCGAGGGCCTCGCTTGTGCGGTGCTACGCAGGCCTGAGCACCGTGAGACCTACGACGCGATGTTCGACCTGTGGTGGCCCGCTGCGCTGGGTGCACGTGCGGTGGTGACAGAAGAGGCCGAGGCTGATCCCGAGATCCAGTTGCCGCCAGACGACGTCGAGGCGATGCGGCAGATGCTGCTGGATCTGCTTACCGACAATGCCGACCTCGCTGACATGGATGAGCGGCTGGTGGCGATGATCGCGCAAATCGTCGACGCCTACGGCAGGTACAACTCAAGCCGCGGCCCGTCGTACTCGTCGTATCAGGCGCTCAAGGCGATGGCGCTGGACGAGTTAGAAGGCAAGCTGCTGGCCGGCCTGCTGGCTCCCTACGGCGACGAACCCACGCCGACCCAGGAGCAGATCGCCAAAGCACTTGCCGCGCAGCGGATCACGCAGCTGAGAAAAATGGTCGACGCCGAGACCAAGCGACGCACCGCCGAGCAACTCGGCCGTGACCACGTCCAGATGTACGGCATCCCGCAGCTGGCCGAGAACGTCGAATTCCTGCGTGCCTCGGGCGAGCAGCTGCGCGCGATGCGCAGGGTGGTGCAGCCGCTCGCGCGCACCCTGGCCACCCGGTTGGCCGCTCGCCGGCGCCGTGCCCGTGCGGGGGCGATCGACCTGCGCAAGACGTTGCGCAAGTCGATGTCAACCGGCGGCGTGCCGATCGACCTCGTGCTGCGCAAACCGCGCCCGGCGCGCCCCGAACTGGTGGTGTTGTGCGACGTGTCGGGGTCGGTCGCCGGCTTCAGCCACTTCACCCTGCTGCTGGTGCATGCACTGCGCCAACAGTTTTCCCGCGTTCGGGTATTTGCCTTCATCGACACTGCCGACGAGGTGACCCACCTGTTCGGCCCGGACGCCGACTTGGCCGTGGCGATCCAGCGGATCACCCGGGAAGCCGGCGTTTACACCCGCGACGGCCACAGTGATTACGGCAACGCGTTCGTCTCGTTCATTCAGGCGCACCCGAACGTGCTGTCACCGCGCAGCTCGTTACTGGTGCTCGGCGACGGCCGCACCAACTACCGCGACCCGGCCACCGACGTATTGGCTCACATGGTGACCGCCAGCCGGCACGCGCACTGGCTCAACCCAGAGCCCAAGCACCTGTGGGGCAGCGGCGACTCGGCGGTACCCCGCTATCAAGAGGTGATCACCATGCATGAATGCCGCTCCGCCAAGCAGCTGGCGGCGGTGATCGACCAACTGCTGCCGGTCTGAGCGGTACGCCGAGCTGGGGGCACCGGCCGCCGAGCTGGGGGCACCGCCCGCTTGCGGGGGACACGCTGGAGTGGCGCCGGGCCACCACTGTCACGCTGGAGTGACGCTCGCGTAAATCGGGTTCTCCGAAGTGCTCAAGTAAGCTGGCAAACCATGCAAAAGCGGCGGCTGGGAGTGATGGGTGGGACGTTCGATCCCATCCACAACGGCCACCTGGTCGCGGCCAGCGAGGTGGCCGACCTGTTCGACCTGGACGAAGTGGCGTTTGTCCCGACCAATCAGCCCTGGCAGAAAAGCCGCCTGGTCAGTGCCGGCGAAGACCGCTACCTGATGACCGTGATCGCCACTGCGGCCAACCCCCGCTTCTCGGTCAGCCGGGTCGACATCGACCGCGGCGGGCCCACCTATACCAAGGACACACTGCGCGAGTTGCACACACTCAATCCCGACTCCGAGCTGTACTTCATCACCGGCGCTGATGCGCTCGCCTCCATCCTGTCGTGGCAGGACTTAGAGGAACTGTTCGCGATGGCCCGCTTCGTCGGGGTCAGCCGGCCGGGCTACGAACTGGGCCGCGAACATCTCACCGGCGTCCTCGACGGGTTGCCTGAAGACGCGTTGACATTGGTCGAAATCCCCGCGCTGGCAATTTCGTCCACCGACTGCCGTCGGCGTGCCGCAGAAGGACGCCCGCTCTGGTATCTGATGCCCGACGGCGTCGTGCAGTACATCTCCAAACGCGAGCTCTACCGCAAGCCCCGGGACGACACGTGACGGCCACCGCGGAGGCGATCGAGATGGCCGCGGTCGCCGCGCGCGCGGCGGCCTCGAAGCTTGCCGAGGATGTCGTCGTCATCGACGTTTCCGGTCAGCTGGTCATCACCGACTGCTTCGTGATCGCCTCGGCGTCCAACGAACGGCAGGTCAACGCCATTGTCGACGAAGTCGAGGAGAAGATGCGCCGGGCTGGCTACAAGCCCGCGCGCCGCGAGGGCGCCCGTGAAGGCCGCTGGACATTGCTGGACTACGTCGACATCGTCGTGCACATCCAGCACCAAGACGAACGTAATTTCTATGCGCTGGACCGGCTCTGGGGTGACTGCCCGGTGCTGGCGGTGGACCTGTCAGCGGACTCTGCGAGCCGGTCATGAAGACGCGTCGGCTGGTGATGCTGCGGCACGGGCAAACCGACTTCAATCTCGGCAGCCGAATGCAGGGCCAGCTGGACACCGAGCTGAGTGAGCTGGGCCGCGCCCAGGCGGTCGCCGTAGCCGAGGCGCTCGCCAAACGCCAGCCGCTGCTGATCGTGTCGTCGGATCTGCGACGCGCCTACGACACCGCGGTCGCGCTGGGGGAGCGCACGGGCTTGCGGGTGCAGGTCGACAACCGGTTACGCGAGACCCACCTCGGCGACTGGCAGGGCATGACGCACGCCGAGATCGACGCCGTCGCGCCGGGCGCCCGGCTGGCCTGGCGTGAGGACGCCACCTGGGCGCCACACGGCGGCGAGAGCAGGGTCGACGTGGCCGCGCGCAGCCTGCCGTTGATCGCCGAGCTGGTCGCCGGTGAACCCGAATGGGGTGCCGACGAGGAGCCGGCGCGGCCGGTGGTGCTGGTCGCCCACGGTGGGCTGATCGCGGCGCTGACCGCGGCGCTGCTGCGGCTGCCGGTTGCCCACTGGCCCGTGCTGGGCGGCATGGGCAATGCCAGCTGGACGCAGCTGGCCGGACACTCCGACGACGCGCAGACCGACGCCGACAACGTCGATGACATTCGCTGGCGCCTTGACGTGTGGAACGCTTCGGCACAGGTCGCCGGCGATGTCCTCTGAGCCACGGCGGCGGCCGGCGCTGCTGATCTTCGCCGATTCACTGGCCTACTACGGACCGACCGGCGGCCTGCCCGCAGACGACCCGCGCATCTGGCCCAACATAGTTGCCTCGCAGCTAAATTGGGATCTGGAGCTGATCGGCCGCATCGGCTGGACATGTCGCGATATATGGTGGGCGGCCACTCAGGATCCGCGGGCCTGGGCGGCGCTGCCACGTGCCGGGGCGGTGATCTTCGCGACGGGCGGGATGGATTCGCTGCCGTCGCCGTTGCCGACGGCGTTGCGTGAACTCATCCGCTACGTGCGACCGCCGTGGCTGCGGCGATGGGTCCGCGACGGCTATGGTTGGGTGCAGCCGCGGCTTTCTCCGGTGGCCAGAGCCGCGCTGCCACCACACTTGTCCGCTGAATACCTTGAACAGACGCGTGGCGCAATCGATTTCAATCGGCCCGGTATCCCGATCGTGGCGTCGCTGCCGTCGGTGCACATCGCCGAGACCTACGGGAAGGCCCATCACGGCCGGGCCGGCACGGTCGCGGCGATCACCCAATGGGCTGAGCAGCACGACATCCCACTGGTTGACCTGAAATCCGCAGTCGCCGAACATGTTATGGGTGGTCGCGGCAACCCCGACGGTATCCATTGGAACTTCGAGGCCCACCAGGCGGTCGCGGAGTTGATGCTCAAGGCGCTGGCCGAAGCCGGCGTGGACAGCGCGGCGACGATGCAGTGGGGGCACCCCCAGCCGCGCAGTGGCGAGGGGGACGCGCAGCGCGATGAGGTGGGGGCACCTCCCGCTTGCGGGGGAGAGCAGCGCGACCGGACCAAGACGCCGCGCAATCAAACCGAGAAGCCGCGCGGCTGAATTCATATGGCTGTCGTGGTAGTGACTGACTCGTCGGCGCGCATTCCCGATGACCTGCGCTTGGAGTGGGGAATACGTCAGGTGCCCTTGCACATCCTGCTCGACGGCAGCGACCTGCGTGACGGCGTGGATGATGTTCCCGACGACGTCCACGACTACGGTCAGGCCACCACCGCCGCCGCCACGCCGGCGGAACTCGGCGAGGTATACCGGCAGGCGCTGGCCGACAGCGGAGGCGATGGGGTAGTGGCGGTGCACCTTTCGGCGGCGCTGTCGGGAACCTTCGGCGCCGCCGAGACCATTGCGGCCGAAATCGGGCCAGCGGTGCGGGTGATCGACTCGAAGTCGGCCGCGATGAATACGGGTTTCGTCGCGCTGGCCGCCGCCCGGGCGGCCGCCGGCGGCGCCGACTTGGCCGCCGTCGCGGAGTCCGCCGCCGCGGCGGTGGCGCGCAATCACGGGTTCATCGTCGTACACCAGCTGGACAACCTGCGGCGAAGCGGGCGCATCGGCGGCGCCGGTGCCTGGCTGGGCACCAAGTTGTCGCTCAAGCCGCTGCTACGCATCGATGACGGCAAACTCGTTCTGGCACAACGGGTTCGGACCGCCAGCAAAGCGGTCGCGACAATGATCGACCGGGTATGCGAAGTCGTCGGAGAGCATTCAGTCGCGATCGCGGTGCATCACGTCGCCAACCCCGACGGAGCGGCCGACCTGGTCGCCGCGTTGGCCGAGCGCTTGCCTGCGGCTAAACCGACGGTCGTCACGGACCTGGGCCCGGTGCTTGCCTTGCATGTCGGCGCCGGCGCGCTCGCGGTATGTGTCGAGGTGGATGCGCCCGACTAGCTCACGATCTCTGCACCGCTAGCGGCGCGGTGTTGTCTTCCTCGGCGGCTGCCGGCCGTGGCCTTGGTTTGGCGTAATCACCGCGGGGATGGACAACCTGGGGCCACCAGAACCAGCGGCCCAGCAAGGTGGCGAGCGAGGGCATCAACAGCGTGCGCACCACCAGGGTGTCGAGCAGCAGGCCGATGCAGACTGTGGAGCCGAATTGGCCCAACACAGTCAGCTCGCTGCCCAGCATCGCCGCCATCGTGAAGGCGAACACCAGACCCGCCGATGTCACCACCGCGCCGGTGCCGGCCATGGACCGGATGTATCCGGTCTTGAGTCCGGCGTGAATTTCTTCTCGGAACCGGGAGACCAGCAGCAGGTTGTAGTCGGAGCCGACGGCCAACAGGATGATGACCGAAAGCGCCATCACGATCCAGTGGATATGCACACCGAACAGGTCCTGCCAGATCAACACCGACAGTCCGAAGGACGCCGCGATCGAGCTGCTCGCGGTCCCGACGATGACCAGGGCCGCCACCACGCTGCGGGTGAGCAGCAGCATGATCATGAAGATCAGCGTCAACGCCGAGACCACCGCGATCATCAGGTCGTACTTCTCGCCGTCGGCCATATCGCGGAAGGTGGCTGCGGTTCCGCCGAGATAGACCCTGGCGTCCGACAGCGACGACTGCTTGAGTCCCTCCTGGGCGGCGGTTCGCTCCGCCGACACCCGGGCGATGCCCTCCGGTGTCATTGGATCACCCTGGTGAGTGATGAAGAATCGCACCGACTTTCCGTCGGGGGAGAAGAACATCTTCACGCCGCGAAGGAATTCCGGGTTGCCGAACGCCTCGGGCGGCAGGTAGAAGAAGTCGTCGTTCTGCGAGGCGTCGAAGCTTTGGCCCATGACGATCGACGTGTTGCTCATCGCCTCGATTTGATTGATCATCGCCTGAAAGGTGCTGTGTAAGGTCAGCGTAATTGCGCGAGTGGTTTTCAGCGATTGGATCTGCGGCGGCAAGATCGCGGCTATTTCGTGCGTGAGCACGTCCACAATCCCGATGTCTTTTGACACGCCCTGCAGCTTTTCATCAAGTTGATCGATGCCGTCCAATGCGTCGAACAGCGACCGGAAGGACCAGCAGATGGGGATATCGAAGCAGTGTTTCTCCCAGTAGAAGTAACTGCGGATCGGGCGGTAAAAGTCGTCGAAATCCGCGATGTGGTCGCGCAATTCGTTGGTGACGTCCACTATTTCTTTGGTGAGGCGGGCCGTGTCATGAGTCGTGTCGGCCAGCTGATTCGTGATCTTAAATAGCCGCTCCAAGTAATCTATTGTGATCCCCAACTCGTCGGCCATCTTCAGAATGTCGTTCATTCTGTCTTTCAGAAAGCCCATGTTCTGCATGGTCGTCTGGCTTTGGATGCTGTTCTGAAAGGGAATCGAGCTGTGCTGAATCGGAATCCCCAGGGGTCTGGTGATGTCCTGGATCATCGCGATACCGACGGTGCGGATCTCGTTTTTGGCGACCTTGTCCAGCACCAGCATGTCGGCCGTGTTGCGCATGTCGTGGTCGGCCTCGATCATCAGGATGTCCGGATTCATTCGGGCTTCGGAGAAGTGCCGGTCGGCCGCGGCATACCCGAGGTTGGACGGCGCCGACTCGGGCAGGTAATGGCGGTCGTTGTAACTCGGCTTGAACCCGGGCAATGCGACCATGCCGACCAGAACGACCGCCGCGCTCACCGCGAAAATCGGTGCGGGCCAACGCACGACCGCGGTGCCTACCCTCCGCCACAGTCGGCCGCGGGACTGGCTCTTCTTCTCGAACAGCCCGATCCTGCTGCCCAGGAAAACCACGGCCGGGCCCAATGTCAGGCCGGCCAACACCACCACGATCATGCCGATGGCCACCGGTGGGCCCATGGTGTTGAACCAGGGCAGCCGCGCGAAGCTGAGGCAGTACGTCGCACCGGCGATCGTCAGGCCCGAACCCAGCACAACGGGGGCGACTCCACGAAATGTCGTGTAGTAGGCGGTCTCCCGGTCCTCACCGGCCAGGCGCGCTTCCTGATACCGGCCGATGAGGAAGATCCCGTAGTCCGTCCCGGCGGCGATTGCCAGCATCGTCAGGATATTCGCGGCGAAGGTCGTGAGCCCAAACGCATTGTTATAGGCGAGCACCGCGACGACCCCCCGTGCGCACGCCAGCGCGACAAAGGTCATGAACAGCTGGATCAGCGTAGTGACGATGGAGCGGTAGACCAGCAGCAGCATGATCGCGATCGCGGCCAACGTGAACAGCGTGATTTTGGCCAGGCTGCCGTTGCCGATGACGTGCATGTCGTCGGATAGCGCCGCGGAACCGGTGACATAGGCCTTCACCCCGGGCGGTGCGGGTTCGTCGTCGACGACCTTGCGGACGGCCTCGACGGAGTTGTTGGCTTTTGTGGTGCCTTGGTTACCGGCGATGTTGACCTGCACGTAGGAGCCCTTGGCGTCGGCGCTTTGCGCGCCCGCCGCGGTGAACCTGTCACCCCAGAAGTCCTGGATGTGCTCGACATGCGCAGTGTCCTTGCGGAGCTTGCGCACGATGTCGTCGTAATAGCGGTGTGCGGCCTCGCCGAGTGGCTGCTGGCCTTCCACGACGACCATCACCGTGCTGTTGGAGTCGAACTCGTGGAAGTTGTGTCCCATCCGCATCATCGCCTTCATCGACGGCGCGTCAAGGGGAGCCATCGGCGCCGAATGCGCCTCGCCGACGACTTCCAGCTTCGGGACGGCGACGTTGACGATGACGGTCACGGCGACCCAGCCCAGGATGATCGGGATCGCGAAAATGCGGACGAAGTGCGGGATAAAAGGGCGGTGGGGGTGCCCGGATTCGGTGCGCTCGGTTGTAGGGGTGCTGGCCTTGTCGAAGCGCTGCTCGTCACCATCGCTTCGCGATGCATCGTCGCCGGCGCGGGTCATGCGGACTTCACCAGGCAGAAGGTTTGCGCGTTGAGGCCGTCTGCGCTCTGATGCTCGCGGAGGACGCCGTCGACGGTGATGCGGCAGCTGATGTGCTGAGCGTCGGTTTGGGCCATGATGTTGGCGCTGACGGCGGGCAGCGTGGTGGAAAGTGTGTACGACCACGGTAGCGGCGCGCCGTTGACCTGGTGTGTGTTGGCGTCGGCGTCCCAGTAGTTGAGATTCGCGGTGCTGCCGGGCGGCCCGTCGACCTCATACTTCACGACCTTTGGGTTGAACTGCACGATCTTGATCCCGGCCCCCGCGTTTGCGTTCAGGTCTTGCGAGCCGAATATTTTGTGCAGGCGCGACACCACGAGTCCGGAAACCGCCAGAACGACCACGAGAAGCAACGGTATCCACCAGCGCCTGAGCAAACCGCCAATCGAAATCGCTCTCACTCGGTCTCCTCCCGCCGGCCCGTCCGCAGTCTTTTTCGTGCCGATTGAGCTCGTGTCCCTCAGTCATCATCGCCGATGACGAGAACCTTCGCTCGGCTAACTATGCTAGACCGTAGGGCACGTCCGCGTTCCGTTAGGTCCCCTTCATCCGCCTAAGCACTCAATGCTGCGCCGCCGCACGGCCGGTGACGGGCGGCAGATCGGCCAGCGTCACGATCCCGGGCCTGGCCGCGACGACCGCCGGCACGGCGTTGGTGACCGGCATCGCGGTGTAGATCATGCCCAGACCCATGAATCCCGGCTCGGTCCAACCCTTCGGCGGCAGGCAATGGATCACCGTGCGCATGTTGGGCACGCCAAACACCTGTATGACGTGGCCGTGTTCGAGCGGCTTCGGGGGCGTCACGTGCTCGCCCATGATCCAGTTGAATCCGACGCTGACCACGTTGTGTTCGCCGACCCAGCCGCGGTGGTAGCCGTAGACACTGCCGACGGTCCCGGCTGGGATCTTCATAAAGCCCAGGTCGGAGTCGGCGGTGGCCGCGGTGAACGTGACGTCGAAGGTGATCTTGTCCAGGTTGGCGCCGATCGCGTCGGCCATCATCGCGGCCGACTCGGCGAAGACCTCGCTTTCGCGTCGCACATCCTCGGCCAGCCCCGGCGTATCGGGATCCTGCGAGAAACCCATCGCGGTTTGAGTTTCCGCGGACTCATAGGTAGAGCAGTCCACCGATTCGGTGATGCGGATCTCGTCGACGCGTTCGCAGGAGCCGCTGAGCGCCATGCCGACCAGGTTGGTCATTCCGGGGTGCGCGCCGCTGCCGAAGATGGTCGATCCGCCCCGCTCGCAGGCGTCGAGGATCCGTTGCCGGTCCTGCGGGGTCTGCTTGCCACCGGTGATCCAGGCCGCGCTGGAGCACACATTGACGCCCGACTCGAGCAGCCGAACCAACTCGTCGGCGTTGGGCCACAACGGGTTATAGCAACAAGCGTCGGGCCGCAGTGCCAGCAGCGCATCGATGTCGTTGGTGGCCGTGACTCCTGTCGGCTCAGGCCAGCCGGAGAGTTCGGCGGCGTCCACGCCTACCTTGTCGTGCCCGTGGGCGTAGACGCCGACGAGTTCCATGTCGGGTCTGCCGATGATGGCGTGCAGCGACCGCCGCCCGATGTTCCCGGTGGTCCACTGGATCACGCGAAACGGATGGTCTGCGCTGGTGGTGCTCATCGGGGGCTCCTTTGCCGGTGCGATTGGACTCATTATGTTCAACCCGGCTCGTGTGCACGCGGGCCGGCCGTCCAAGTAGCCGACCGGCTTAGGCGTCTAGACGAGTGAATTGGTCTTGGCGGTACTGCTCGACGCACGCAGCGCGCCGGATCTTGCCGCTCGTCGTGGTCGGAATCGACCCCGGCGGTACCAGAACGAGGTCACCGACACTCAAGCCATGCGCGTTGGATATCGCCGAGGTGACGTCGCTTTTGACCCCATTGAGCCAGTGCGTCGCCTCCTCGCTGGAATCGCCTCGCTTCTTGAGCTCGATGATGGTGACCAGATTCTCGGTGCTATCCAGCGGGACCGATATCGCCGCGACCCGACCGCGGGTTATCTCGTGGACCGTCACCTCGATGTCCTCGGGATAGTAATTACGTCCACGGATGATCAGCAGATCCTTGATACGGCCGACAATGAACAGCTCACCTTCGTAGATGAAACCCTGGTCGCCAGTTCTCAGCCAAGGTTCGTCAGGCGTGCCTGGCGAAGGGTCGACGAGGACTGCGCCGAAGCAGCGCTGCTCCTCCGGCGGTTTGCGCCAGTAGCCCTCGGCGACATTGGCGCCATGTATCCAGATCTCGCCGACCAAGCCCTGCGGGCACTCGCGGTGTGTGTCGAAGTCGACGATCCGCAGTGTAGGTGATTGTGGCACTTTGTATTTGACCAGCGCTGTGCCGGTCCTTGCCGCACACCGCTGAGCGCGGCCCGCGGACAGCTCCGCGACATCGAAGTGAACGGTTGATGAGTCATCCCAGGTGCCGGTCGCCGCCCAGACGGTTGCCTCCGCCAAGCCATATGAAGGACGCATCATGTGGTCCCGAAAATTGAAGTGAGCAAACCGATCAACGAAGCGTTGCAATGTGGCCGGCTCGACACGTTCGGCACCGCTGATGATGCCCAGCACCCCGCCGAGGTCGAGCCCGACCAGGTCACTGTCGGTTGTCTTGCGGGCGGCCAAGTCAAAGGCGAAGTTTGGCGCCGCTGACCACGCGTGCGGATTCTCGGCCAGAGATCGCACCCATCTGGCCGGCCTTTCCAAGAATGAAGTCGGACTCGTCAGCTCGCCGCGATAGCCGCCGAGGATTGGTGCGCAGACTCCCAGCACCAAACCCATGTCATGGTGGAAGGGCAACCACGACACAATCGTGGTATTCGGTGGGGCTTTAACGTGGGAGTCCGCGAAGAAGCCGCGCATCAGCTGCTCGAAATTCACCTGGAGGTTGCGGTGCGAGATCATCACCCCGGTCGGCAGGCGGGTCGAACCCGAGCTGTATTGCAAATACGCGACGTTAGGCAAATCGGCTGTCCGAACGCTTGTTCCGCCATCGAAGTCCAGATTCATCGAATCGATTTCGACGATCTTTGGAACAGCGTCCAAGCGTGCTTCATCGACATATGCGGCGATATCTTCCGCAACCGCGGACGTGGTGAGTACAACCGAGGGCGACGTATCGGCAACGACCGCACTTACCCGCTCATGACTTGAGCCGCGATGCGGCAACGGGAGCGGAACTGCGATGAGCCCAGCCTGCATCGATCCCAGGAATGCCGCAATGTAATCAAGGCCCTGGGGAGCCAGGATCACTGCCCTGTCTCCAACCGACCCATGAGGGCCGAGTTCGCGGGCCACATTTAGTGTTCGGCGGGATAACTGCGACCACGTGAGACTCTCGGGAACACCTGCCCAGTCATTTTCGTAATCGGTAAAAGTGAACGCCACGTCATCGGGCCGCATGCTGGCACGTCCGTGCAGCATCGAGAGAATAGATGACTGAGACATAGCGTTAAGTTACTTCCGTACAAATAGTCGAAATTGTGGGCTTGGAGTCAGTGGTCGGCTTCGCCTGCGCCGTGCGACAACACGGACATCGCACCGCTGAGGATCTGCGAGAACGGGTCAGCGCCGCCGCCGAATGTCGCCTGGTTGGCCGGCGCCGTGACAGCCGCTGGGTCGAAGCCGTGCACCGGGTCCACCTGAACCGGAGCGGTCGACGGGTCGTCGTTTCGCGCATAGCCCGCGTTTACCCGGGGAACCAGAATTGCGTCGAGCTTGTTCAGCGTGTCTTCCGAAATCCCGATGTAGGCCAGCGGCATGACGAGAGGAAGGTGCTTTTGCGGGACCATGATCGTCGTGTCTTTCGCGCCCCTGGAGTTGACCGTCGTTCTGATGTTCTGCGGCGGCACCATGCTCGCATTCGTGAAGGCCACCGCGGTGTGACCCGTGGCGAGGCCCATCAGCGTGTTGGCGAGAGCGAACATGTTGTCCGGCCGGTCGGGGAAGTCCGCGATCGAGTCGTATGCAGCCACGAACCTGTCGGTGTCGTATTGGCTCTCGTATGGCGGTGGCATCGTGTAGTCGAGTGCGGGAACAACGCTGCCGACCGGGAAGGTGGCGGTCAGGAAACTCTGACCGAAGGCGTGATGCCCAATCGGGTCGCCGAACGTGGCGAAGTTCAGCTTGTCCGGCGGGGGAGCGGTCGGGTCATTCGCCAGCCGAGCCTGCTCGCCATCGACCACGAACCCGCCCTCGGATAAGCCGATCGCCGTACCGGGGCGACCGGTGGCACGGATCGCCGCGTCGAGGTCGCCTACTCCCTCGTCGACCGACTCGCCGACGCTGGGGCCATCCACACCCAAGCCCGGAAACAGTTCATCGAGCTTGCCTATGCCGGGGAAGAGTCGTTCCAGCACGTGGCCCTGAACCTGCCCGGCCGGGTAGCGAACGATTTGTCGCTGCTGGCCGGGGAACCATTCAGCGCCCTCACGGCGGATGTACTCGTCGTAGGGGATACCCAGCACGTGAGCGCCTCCGAGGGCGTAGGCGGTCTGGTCGCCCGGCGCCCCGGGAGTCGGCGGCCCCCCGATGGGCGTGTCGTCGGCCGACGCGGTTCCGATGCCGAAACATCCTGTGGCGCCGACAGTTACCAGCGCCGTCACTCCTGCGAGTAGTTTCTTCATACCTACTCCTGACCCCTCGGCTTCGTCTCGTAGTCTCACATACATCACCCGCGCGCGGGAACCCGTCCCGGCCACCAGTTTGCCCGCCCGACCAGCGCGGCGATGGCGGGCACCGTGATGGTCCGTACCAAGAAGGTATCCAGCAAAATCCCCACACCGATCACAAAACCGCCTTGGACCACGATGCCGATGCTGGAGAACAACAGACCGCACATCGAGGCAGCGAAGATCAGACCGGCCGCGGTGATCACGCCGCCTGTCGAACTCAGCGTGCGAATGATGCCGTAGCGCATGCTGTGCGGAGACTCGTCACGCATTCGTGAGACGAGCAGCATGTTGTAGTCGGCCCCCACTGAGACCAATACCACGAATGCCAGTGGAGGCACGCTCCAATGTAGTTGCTGGCCAAGGATGAATTGAAATACCAGCGCGCCGATACCCACTGCCGACAAATACGAAATAATCACGGATGCAACAAGATACAGCGGCGCGATGACCGCGCGCAGCAGCGCGATCAAGGTCAGTAGCACGACGATGAGGGTTACCGCGATGATGAACCGGATGTCGTGTTGGTAGTAGTCGCGGGTGTCCTTCAGGCCGACGGTGAATCCCGCCATCGATACTGTGGCGTCCGCCAATGCGGTGTTCGGTTGGGCTCCCCGGGCGGTCGCGCTGATCGCGTTGACCTGGTCCATGGCCTCGGTGCTGAACGGATTGAGCTTGGTTTGCACCAAGTACCGCACCGAGCGGCCGTCTGGCGAAATGAATACCTTGGCGGCCTTCTGGAACTCGTCTAGATGCAGCAGCTGGGCCGGGATGTTGAACCCGGCCATTGCCGGTTGCGCCGCGTCATGTTTCAGCGACAACAGAAAAGTCGCTGCCTCACTGAGCCCGGCACCCATTTGTTTGACTTGGTCGACGAGTTGAGCCACCGCGTCAGCCACTTGGCGGCTTCCGCCGGCGAATTGGTTTGCGCCATCTTGCAGGGTGGCCAGGTTCGCCTGCAGGCCGCCGGGTTGGTCCATCCCCATCGACTGCATCACCTTGGTCAGATTCGCCAATGCACCTCGCAGGCGGTCTACTGATGCATTGAGGCTCTGTTTGTCCGGGAACGACTGCAGCTGCCCCGCCAGATCATTGATCGCGTCGAGGTCTTCCTGATCGCGGTCACCGACCAGGCGCTCGAACGCCCCGCGGGTGGCGCTGCAGGACTCGTCGACATCGCAGACCGGGTTACCCTGCAGCGCCGTCAGCACCGGGCCTATCCACGCGAACATGTTCTTGCCGGCTGAGTAGTTCCAGCCCATGGCATTGCTGAGCGAGTTGACGTGGTCGACGAGCTTGGCTGCGGTGTCGACCTCCTTGACCAAGGTGTCGCCACCGTACTGGTTTTTCATAGACGACATGGAGTCGGTCAAGCTCTGCACACTGGCGGCGAGCTGGCTGACTTGGCCGCGCACGTCGCCGAGGTTGTCGGCCAGCGTGCCGGCCCCGTCGACCAGCCGGTTGAGGTCATTGGTGCGGTCGTTTATCAGGGTGGACCCGCCGGCCAGAAAGGTGCCGATAGCGCCGGCCTGATAGGTGGCTCGGAATTGTTCCGGCACATTTCCGGTGGGACGAGTGATGCCGCTGATCACAGCGATGTTCGGCAGCTGGCTGACTCGGTCCGCCATTTGTTCCAAGTCTGCGAGCGCCTGCGGCGTGCGAAGGTCATGCGGTGACTGGATGAGGATGAACTCCGGAATGGACTGATTCACGGGGAAATGGCGATCCAGCGCGGTATACCCGATAGAGCTCGGAGCTGAGGACTGCAGGGCCTTGCGATCGTCGTAGTTGTAGTGCACCAAGCCGGCGCAGCCGGCCAGGATGGCCAAGACCAGCGCACTGGCAACCAAATGGGCCTTCGGCCGGCGCACAATGCGTATGCCCGAGCGCCGCCAGAATCGAGCGGTCAGTTCGCGCCGTGGCTTGACCCAGCCGCGTCGCCCGGTGAGCACCAGAATCGCCGGCAGCAACGTCACCGCGGCGAGGAACGCTACGCCCACGCCAATCGCCGACGACACTCCGACGGTTTTGAACACTCCCATTCGGGCGAAGCTGATGACGAGAAAAGTGATTCCCACGGTGCTGGCAGATGCGGCGATCACTTTCCCGATCGAGAACATTGCCCGCTTGACCGCCTGATCGACATCCGCATCCAACCGCAGATAGTCGTGGTAGCGACTAATGAGGAAGACCGCGTAATCCGTTCCGGCGCCCGCCATGATCGCGCTCAGAAATACGATGGACTGGTTTGAGACGCCCGCGCCCATCAGTTGAGAGAAGCCGGCCACCAGTGCCTGCGCGATCACCAGGGACAACCCAATCGTGATCAATGGCAGCAGCATGGTGACCGCGCTGCGGTAAACCACCAGCAAGACGATCAGCACCAGAACCGCTATCGCCAGTTCAATCGGCATCCGGTCCCGATCGCCCGCGACCGTGAGGTCGGCCACGGTTGCCGCGGGGCCGGTGAGGTTCGCCGTCAGGGGCGTCCCGGCGACGACGTGTTTGACGATGTCGCCGATCTGGTTGAAAGCGGCGTAGGACCGTGGAGTGCCCAACTCGCCCGCAACGCCGACCGGCAGCACCCAAGCTTTGTGGTCCTTGCTGGTCACGACGGAACGTAGTGGCGGCATGCTGACGAAATCCTGCAACATCAAGACATCCCGCGTGTCCTGGCGCAGCGCGCCCACCAGCTTGCGGTAAACGGCTTCGTCGGCGGGGCTAAGTCCTTTGTCGTCGGTCAGGACCACCAGCAGTAGGTCTTCCGAGCCCGATTCGTGAAACGCCTCGGTCATCTTTCGAGCGGTGACGCTCGACGGTGCATCGCTGGGCAAGATCGCGAGCGGATGCTTCTGTGCCATCTCGCCCAGGGATGGGAATGTCAGTGGTAGCGCGACCGCAATCGCCACCCAGACCGCTATTACTACCCAGGGCCATCGCACCACGAAATCGGCTAGCCGTCGCATATTGCCCTCATCCCCGCCCGGGAACCGCACATCTGAAGAAAAGCCCTAGCCATCGAATCGCTCCACGCTATGCGACGCGTCCCCAGTGCCCGCTATCGGCGACCCGCCCGCATACGGACTTCATCGCCGCCATGTAGCGGGCAACTGATTTCTGGGCGACCGGGTTATCGGGATGCATGATCGCCATCACCGTGCCCTCGCCGTACCGGAATATATAGATGGTCAGTTGATGGGAATACCGGCCGTCGGGGTAGATTCCTATATTGTTCGCCAGGCCCAGGTCGGCTGCTGCCAAAATAGCGTTGAGCGGAGCGGCGCCGCCATGGAAGAAGTTCGACACCGGAAAGTTTGGCCGTGGCCAGCGCAACCACGGCGCCAATTCCAATACCCGGTAATACGGCACCTTCGCCATGTCCAGAGCTGAATCGAAAGAAGCCTGCGCCGCCCATGCGGCATCGCTGAAAGAGGTCGCAGCTATTGGGACGGTGATCGGGATCAGGCCGGTGAACCAACCCTGCGTCATGAAGTTGTCGCTGGCTGTGCGGGAATCCCTCGGAGTGAGCCCGTAGTACGTGAGAGCACCCGTGAACTCGTGCTCCACCAGGCCGAGGCAGGCGAACAAGCCGCCGACGAAGCGCGCGCTGGCCGCCGTGCAGGCTGATTCGAATCGCTCCGTCTGTTCGGGGCCCATCAGGAGTTCGGAGGTCATATAACTGCTAGTCGACTCCGACGGGTTACCCAGCGGGAGTGGGAACTCAGGAAAGCCACCGTCATTGTTCTCCGCGAAGTCAATCCACGTGCGTACCTGAGGCGAATCTAGGTCTAACGTTGACGCGTACTCGCGCTCGCGGGAACAGAAATCGTCATAGCTGCCCGCATCGGGAAGCGTAAGGGCCTCACCGCCTTCGCTCAACGCCGTATACATTCCGTTGGCTTCTAGCATCGTTGTGCCGATCAGCGTCGCGTCTCCGTGGACATGATCCATGGAGGCAAAGAAGGTAAAGTAATCCTCGCACTGGATTACCCCGAAGGTAAAACAGCCCCACTCCAGCGGATTCGGTATCGCCACGACATGAGCGCGTATTTCGTCAACCGTCATGTTGCCGTGATTGATCGGCGCAAATTCGATATCTGCCGGATCGCTGATGGCATGCCTGATGAACTGTCCATTGCCGGCGTGCTCGAACCAACTCCGGAAGGTGTCGTGGCGACGCAGGTATGCGTTAAGGGCGTGATCCATGGCAGCAATATCACACTGGCCGCGCACATCACAGCTACCGATGATTTGCCGGGAGAAGCTCAGGCCCGCGGCTGTCCGTTCGCAATAATTACGAAGATGCTGGCCCTGCATGTAGCTGACCGGCACGGAACTGACCGGCGCTTGCCGGACCGTTTCCTGAGCCGCGGCCGTCGGGTGCCACGAGGTGACTGTGCCCGGGGTCAGCGTCCACTCATTGAGTGAGCCGACTGTAATTTTCCCGATGCGCAAAACTTCGTCCTCTCGATTTGACCGGCTCCGACAACGCTGGCAGCGAGACCCAAGATAACCCTCCCAGCTGTCATCGTCGTCGGCTGCGGGGACGCGCTGGTGTCGGCTCACGGATCCGGAAGGCGGTTCCGGTGCGGGAACGGCCCGTGCGTCGGACGCCGGCCTGCCGCCATACTGGCTATAGTTGCTCTTGCCGGCCTAGTTGCCCGGCGCCGGCGCTAGTTGCCCGGCGCCTGGTGCTGCACTTGCAAAACTGGCAGTCCGGCGATGAATCTGCTGCGCAATCGGGGCGCCCGCGGGAGATCGAAACTTCGCCGGCAGGGGCAGGGAGGACAACCGGATGGCATCTGTGGAGGGTCTGAGGGAGCCGACATCGAGTTTTGCGATCGTCGGCTACGCGGCGCGTTTCCCGGGAGCAGCGGACGCGGACGAGTTTTGGGATGTACTGCGGGAAGGCCGGGACGCGATATCCGAGGTGCCCCACGACCGATGGGATGTCGACGAATTCTTCGATCCGGAACCCGGTGCGCCCGGCAAGGTTGTGACCCGTCGGGCAGGCTTCGTCGATGACGTGACGGGGTTCGACGCGCCGTTCTTCGGAATGTCGACGCGCGAGGTCAGGTTGATGGACCCGCAGCATCGGCTCTTGCTGGAAACGGCGTGGCGGGCGGTGGAGCATTCGGGCACCGCGCCAACGGCTTTGGCGAATACCAACACCGGTGTGTTCGTCGGTTTGGCCACCCACGACTACCTGGGAATGGCATCCGGCGAGCTGACGTACCCCGAGATCGAGGCCTACATGGCAATCGGAACGTCGAATGCCGCAGCGGCGGGCCGGATCAGCTATCGGTTGGGGCTGCAGGGCCCGTCGGTCGCCGTCGACACCGCGTGCAGCTCGTCGCTGGTGGCAATCCATCAGGCGTGCCAGGCGCTGCAATTAGGCGAATGCGATCTCGCGCTGGCCGGTGGCGCGAACGTGCTGCTCACACCGGCAACCATGATCACGTTTTCCAATGCGCAAATGCTGGCGCCCGACGGCAAGTGCAAGACCTTCGACGCGGCCGCGGACGGCTATGTGCGCGGCGAGGGTTGCGGCGTCATCGTCATCAAGCGGCTCGAGGACGCGATCCGCGACGGCGACCGGATTCGGGCCGTCATCCGGGGCAGTGCGATCAACCAGGACGGTGCATCGGGTGGTTTGACAGTGCCTAACGGCGTTGCCCAGCAACGGGTTATCGCCGATGCGCTCAAGCGCGCCGGCCTTGCACCCAGCGACGTCGATTACCTGGAAGCGCATGGCACCGGGACATCGCTGGGCGACCCGATCGAGGCCCAGGCCGCGGGTGCGGCGTTCGGCATCGGCCGCGAACCCGGTGACCCGCTGTTGATGGGCTCGGCGAAGACGAACATCGGGCATCTGGAAGCAGCCGCGGGTATCGCCGGCGTGATCAAGGTCATCCTGTCGCTCGAGCACGAGACTTTGCCGAAACATCTGCACTTTGAAAACCCGTCGCCGCATATACCCTGGGACCGCCTTGCGGTGGAGGTTGTGCAGGAGGCCACTCCGTGGGAACGCAACGGTCGGCGGCGCATTGCGGGAGTCAGCTCCTTCGGGTTCGCCGGGACCAACGCGCACGTCATCCTCGAAGAAGCGCCCGAGCACTCGGGTCAGGTCGCCGAGTCGCAAAGCCCGGTCGACCAGCCCGGGGACCGACGGTTTAGCATTCTTTCGCTGTCGGCGCACACGCCTGCCGCACTGGTGCAGGTCGCCGACGAATACCGCGGCTGGTTGAGCGCGCATCCGGAAGCCACGTTGGCGGAGCTGTGCTTTACCGCCGGGGTGGGGCGAGCGCACTTGGAGCACCGAGCCGCATTGGTGGTGAATTCGAGGGAGTCCGCCAGTGAGTTACTCGGTGCCCTCGCAGACGATCGCCCGGTACCCGGTTTGGTTCGCGGAGAATCGCACGATACGCCGAAAACGGCGTGGCTGTTCACCGGTCAGGGCAGCCAATATCCCGGCATGGCCCGGGAGCTGTTCGACACCGAGCCGGTGTTCGCCGAGACACTGACCCGTTGCGCCGCAGTGGTCGCCGACGTCCTCGAAAAGCCGTTGCTGGACGTAATTTTCGATGCGGATAGCCCAGATGGCGAAGAGACGCTGCGGCAGACCTCCTACGCCCAGCCCGCCTTGTTCGCGGTGGAGATGGGCCTGGCCCGGCTCTGGCAGTCGTGGGGTTTCGAACCCGACGTGGTGCTCGGTCACAGCGTCGGCCAGTATTCGGCGGCCTGCGTGGCCGGCGTGTTCAGCCTCGAGGACGGCGCGTTGCTGATGGCAGAGCGCGGGCGCCTTTTCGGCAGTTTGCCGGCGGGCGGACGGATGGTCGCGGTGTTCACCGCCGCCGAGCGCGTCGAGCGCCTGACCGACGACTTCCCGAGTCTGTCGGTTGCCGCCTACAACGGTGCCAACACCGTACTGTCGGGACCCTCGCAGGATCTGGACCAGGCGGTGGCCGGGCTGACAGCCGAAGGAGTCCGGTGCGACTGGCTGGAGACCAGCCACGCGTTCCATTCGGCGCTGCTGGAGCCGATCCTCGACGAGTTCGAGTCCTATGCGAACGGGTTCAATTTCGTTTCACCACAACGGATTTTGGTGTGTAACCGCACCGGTGCGACGATCGGTCGGAGCCTGAAACTCGATGGCAACTACTGGCGTCGCCACGCGCGGCAGCCGGTGGAATTCGCGAAGAGCGTGCGGACGCTGGCCGATCTGGGTTGCAAAGTGCTGTTGGAGATCGGCCCGCAACCGGTGCTCACTGCCGCAGCGCTGCGGGCATGGCCTGACCCGGCCACCGCGCCGCGAGCGATCGCGTCGTTGCGCCGAAACACCGCCGACCACCGGCAGATCACCGAGGCCCTTGCTGACGCATACGTCCTGGGGCACCTGCCCGACTTCGGCGCTGTTGGGCAGGGCCCGTCGCGAAAGCTCGACCTGCCCACCTATCCGTTCGAGCGCCGGCAGTACTGGTTTAAAGACAACCGGGAGCGCCCCAACCCGCAACAGCGCCTTGTCGCGCGTACCGAAGCCGTCCGCCTTCTCGAGGAGGGCCGGATCGAGGAACTCGCGGCCCTCCTCGACTGTGCGAGCGGCGACCATCAGACCCTGAATGTGTTGACAAAGCTTGCCGCACAACACAACCAACAACGTTCAACCCAGTCGATCGCGGACGACCGCTACGAGATTCGCTGGGAGAAATCCACTGCCGCAGTCTCAGCTGCGCAAGCCGGCGAGGCCGGCTGGCTGCTCATCGGCGACGATGCCGATGCATTCCAGCCTTTGGTCGACGCGCTGACCGAGCACGGGCACAGGTATCAGATTCTCGGATTGCCGATGACCGACGCGGACGAGCAACGGCTCGAAGGTGTGTTGCTTGCTGCGGTGGCAGACGACCCGGCGCTCCGAATCGTGCACGTCGCCGCCCTGGACGCGGACCTTGACTCCAAGACCGTGCCCTCGATGCGGTCGTTGTTGCGGATGCAACACCGAGTCCTGGGCGGAACACGGCGACTCTTCCGCGCCGCGGTCGCCGCTGAACTCCGCCGACCCATCTGGTTGGTGACCCGTGGCGCACAACGAGTCACCGACGCGGATACCGTGTCAGCGGATCAGAGTTGCCTATGGGGATTCGGTCGTGCTGCCTCGCTGGAGCTTCCGCAGCTGTGGGGTGGACTCGCGGATCTTGCTGAAGGCACTGCTGGGGAATGGTCGCGGTTCATCAACCAGGTGGTGGCTGCACCGCGCGACTCGGCCATTCGGGAAGACCAATTGGCCCTGCGTGATCAAGCGGTCTATCTTCCCCGGCTGGTTCGACGCGTTGGGCAGCCCAGCGGTACATCGCTGGAACTGCGGGATGACGCAACGTATTTGGTGACCGGCGGGCTGGGGTCGATCGGGCTGGAAATCGCCGGATACCTGGCCGCGCACGGCGCCAAGCATCTCGTGCTGACCAGCCGACGCGCGCCGAGCGATGCCGCGCAACAGCGCATCGATGCGCTAGGCGAACAGTACGGCTGCGAAGTCCGGATCATCGCTGCCGACGTTGCCGATGCGCACGACGTCGCACGCCTGTTAGCCACCGTGCAGGCTGAGCTGCCGCCACTGGCCGGCATCGTGCATGCTGCGGGCGAGGTCGGTACCACCCCGCTGAGCAACCTCGATGACGCGGAAGTGGATCGCGTTTTCGCCGGGAAGGTCTGGGGTGCTTGGCATTTGAGTGAAGCAGCCGCTGACCTGCAGCTGGATTTCTTTATCAGCACTTCGTCGATCGCCTCAGTGTGGGGCGGATTCGGTCAGACCGCGTACAGCGCGGCTAACGCCTTCCTCGACGCGCTGGCCTGGCGGCTGCGCGAGCAGGGCATCCCTGGGATCAGCGTCAATTTCGGTCCATGGTCGGCGGGTATGGCCGACGCGGATTCTCGTGCGCGACTGGATAAGCGCGGGATCCGGACCTTGTCACCTACCGATGCACTGGCGGGTCTGGCCGATGTCGTGGCGGCTTCTTCCGCGCAAGGCGCAGCAAAAGGCCCGGCACAAGGGGTGGTGGCCCGGGTCGACTGGGCGCGTTTCTTGCCGCTCTACCAGCAAGCGGGGAGGCGGGCGTTCCTGGCGGAGCTGGAGCGTGAGGTGCCCGACGCGGCGCCGACACTAACGGCGTCCGGGAAGACCCAGCTGGTCGAGCGGCTCACCAACGCTCCGGTGCAGCAGCGCAGGAAACTTTTGGCGGATTACCTGCGTGACGCGGTAGCAGAGGTGACGCGCGTCGATGCCTCGGAGATCCGCGAGGACGCGGGATTCTTCGATCTGGGTATGGATTCGCTGATGGCCGTCGAATTGCGGCGCCGCATCGAGCAAGGTGTGGGCAAGGAGATACCGGCGACCCTGGCGATGGATCACCCACGTCTGTCCGACGTGGTCGATTACCTGCTCGGCGACGTGCTCGGGCTCAGCGAACAGACATCCGCCAAGTCACGGCCTCAGCTGGCGTCAGCAGTGACGACACGCGCGGATGAGCCGATCGCGATCGTCGCGGTGTCATGCCATTTCCCCGGCGCGCCCGATCCAGAAGCCTTCTGGGAGGTATTGTCCGGCGGTGTCGATGCGATCCGGGAAATCCCGGAAGACCGCTTCGACATCGACGAGTTCTACGACCCCGATCCAGACACCCCGGGCAAGATCTACAGCCGCTTCGGCGGATACCTCGACGGAATCGACGGATTCGATCCGGAATTCTTCGGTATCTCCCCGCGCGAGGCGGTTTGGATCGAGCCGCAGCAGCGGCTGATGCTCGAAACTGTCTGGGAGGGCTTGGAACGGGCCGGGTATTCCCCGAGAGCGTTGCGCGGCAGCCTAACCGGCATCTTCGTCGGGGTGGCTGCCAACGAGTATGCGCATCTCCTGTCCGCCGAGTCGGTCGACAAAATCGAGCCTTACTTCATCACCGGCAATGCGCTCAATGCCATTTCCGGTCGGGTTGCCTTCGCGCTCGGACTCGAAGGACCGGCAGTGGCGGTCGATACCGCTTGCAGCTCGTCGTTGGTGGCCGTCCATCAGGCCTGCCAGGCATTGCACTCCGGTGACTGCGATTTGGCGTTGGCCGGAGGTGTGAACGTCTTGCTGAGCCCGGTAACCATTATCGCCGCCTCGCGCGCCAGGATGCTTTCCCCCGTCGGGCGATGCAAGACCTTCGACGCCTCCGCCGACGGCTATGTGCGCAGTGAAGGCTGCGGAATTCTGGTGCTCAAGCGGCTCAGCGATGCGGTGCGCGACGGCGATCGGGTCTGCGCGGTCATCCCGGGCAGCGCGGTCAACCAAGACGGCGCCTCCAGCGGTTTGACGGTGCCCAATGGTGGTGCACAACAGCGGCTTATCAACACGGCGCTGGCTCGCGCCGGTCTGACCGGCGGCGATGTTGACTACCTCGAGGCGCACGGGACCGGTACCCCGCTGGGTGATCCGATCGAGGTGCAGGCGGCCGGGGCGGTTTATGGTGCCGGCCGAGATGCGGACCGGCCGTTGCTGATGGGGTCGGTGAAGACCAACATCGGCCACCTCGAGTCGGCATCCGGGGCCGCGGGTCTGATCAAGGTCGTGTTGTCGTTGCAGCACGGACTGCTGCCGCAGAGCCTGCACTTCGACAACCCATCGCCGCATATTCCGTGGGAATCGTTGCCGGTTAAGGTCGTCGAGAAGGCGACTCCTTGGGAGGCCAACGGCAGACCGCGGCGCGCCGGGGTGAGTTCCTTCGGATTCACCGGCACGAACGCGCATGTGCTGATCGAGGAGGCGCCGGCACAACCGGCGACCCCCGACGAGCGGCCGGCAGACGACGTCGCGGTGGCGCCGGACTCGGACGTTCCAGAAGAGTCGGTGAATGTGCTGGCGCTGTCGGCGCGGTCACCGGAAGCGCTGGTGGCGTTGGCGCAGCGTTATGGGTCCTGGTTGGACACCCACCCAGCGGTCGACATCGCCGAGGTGTGCCTGACGGCTGGGGTGGGGCGTTCGCATTTCGACCACCGGGCCGCGCTGGTCGTGGATTCGGTTCTGAGCGCCGGCGAGGGCCTGGCCGAGTTGGCCGAGAACCGACTGCGACCCGGTGTGGTACGTGGCGAGTGCACTGACCGGCCGACGACGGCGTGGCTGTTCACCGGGCAGGGCAGCCAGCATCCGGGGATGGCGCGCGAATTGTTCGACGCTGAGCCGGTATTCGCAGAGACAGTGACACGTTGCGCGGACGCGGTCAACGAGATACTGCCGCGCCCGTTGCTTGAGGTGCTGTTCGCCACCGACCGCGAAACCGGTGGTGAGGCCGGAGAAACGTTGCGGCACACCTCGTTTGCTCAGCCAGCGCTTTTCGCAGTCGAGATGGGCCTGGCCCGGCTGTGGCAGTCGTGGGGCGTCGAGCCCGATGTGGTGCTGGGGCACAGCGTGGGCCAGTACGCGGCGGCATGTGTGGCCGGAGTTTTCAGCCTCGAGGATGGGGCACGGTTGATGGCCGAGCGTGGGCGGCTGTTCGGCAGTGTGCCCGAAGGCGGGCGAATGGTGGCGGTGTTCACCGATCCCAAGCACGTCGAGCAAGTCGCGAACGAATTCCCTCGGGTGTCGGTCGGCGCCTACAACGGCCCCAACACGGTGCTGTCGGGTCCGGGCGAAGACCTGGAGCAGATAGTCGCCAAATTTGGTGACGACGGGATCCGCTGCAGCTGGCTGGAAACTAGCCACGCCTTCCATTCGGAGTTGCTCGAGCCGGTGCTCGGTGAATTCGAGTCTTACGCAGCACGGTTGCAGTTCGCGGTGCCGACGTTGCCGCTGATCTGTAACCGCACCGGCACCGTGCTCACGGCGGAAACCCCACTAGACGCCCAATACTGGCGGCGGCATTCTCGCCAGCCGGTGCAGTTCGCCGAAAGCGTGCGCACCGCCGCGGCGCTGGGATGCTCGGTGTTGATGGAGATCGGTCCGCAACCGGTTCTGAGCGGGGCCGCGGTGCAGGTTTGGCCGGAACACCTGGCCGCGCCGCGCGCGATCGTTTCCCTGCGCAAGGGCGTAGGTGACCGGCGCCAGATCGCAGAAGCGCTGGCCACGGCCTATGTCAGCGGCCATCGGCCTAATTTCGCTGCGCTACACCATGAACCCCGACACAAAGTTGAACTGCCCACCTACCCGTTCCAGCGCCGTCGCTTCTGGCCCAAGACTTCTGGCATCGCCGTGGACGGCGCAGCGGCCGCATCTGGAATCTTGGGTAGTGCAAAGGATCTCGCCTCTGGCGACTCCGTATACACCAGTCGACTATCGGTCAGATCGCAACCGTGGCTGTCGGATCACGTCATCTATGGCACCGTTGTCGTTCCCGGTGCGACGTATGCGGCGATGGCCCTCGCCGCCGTTGGTCCGCCGGCGCGGGTCAAAGACGTCTTCTTCTACGAGCCGATCATTCTGCCCGAGAAGGATTCTCGTGAGGTGCAGCTGACGTTGCATCCGCTTGAGAACGGTGGGGGCTGGACCTTCCAGGTGCACAGCCGCCCATACGGTGTTCGTGATGCTGACTGGTCGTTGAACGCTGATGGCACGGTCGCCTCCGGTGTCGACGACGAGCCGAGGCCCGAGCAGTCGGATCCCATCGACGCGGTAATCGAGCGGATGGAACGCATGCGCCCGCAGGAGCTGTTCGACACCTTTGCCGATATGGAGCTGGCCTGGGGACCTAACTGGTCCGGTTCCCTGAAGTCGCTGTGGCTCGGTGAGGGTGAGGCGATCGGCGATATCACCGTTGGCGAAGAACTCGCAGAAAATCTCGGAACCGAGCCGATGCATCCGGTGCTGATGGACCTGTGCACCGGAGTCGCCTTCCCGGCGTTCCCCGCACTTCTCGCGGCCGAACAGGGGGTCAATGACCTGTTCTTGCCGTTGCGCTACGGGCAAGTGGCGCTACGGGAGAAGATGCCTCGGCGGTTTTACTGCCGCGCGAGGTGGCACACCAGCGCCCTCGACAGCGAAACCCAAGTCTTCGATCTCGACTTCGTCGATCGGGATGGCCGCCATCTGGGCGGGATTCGCGAGTTCACGGTCAAGCGCGCGCCCCGGGAGGCGTTGTTGCGTGGTCTCGGCGGCAATGCAACCCGGCTGCTGTACTCCCTCGGTTGGCACGAGGTGCCGCCGCCGGCATCGAGCGACGACGCCGGAAATTCAATCGGCACTTGGCTGATTGCCGGGTTCGACACGCTGGCGGCCGAGCTGCCGGGCAGCATCTCGTTTGACCGCGCCTCCATTTCAGCGGATCCGGAGCCCATAGGGCAGCTGTTGGCCCAGGCTAAGAGAGCGCGGTATGCCGTTCTCCGGCATCGTCTGGCGCAGTACCGGACCGAGCGCAGACGAGTCGAGCGCTGAATCTGCGGCGCGGCTGGAAGCCGAGATCTCTCAACTGCTCAGCGCCGTGCACGCCCTGCAGGGCGATGGAGCGGTGAAACTTCCTGGCGGACTGTGGATTATCACCGAGCGGGCTGTGGCGACCGAATCCGGCGAGCCCGTCGACCCGGTGCAGGCGGCGTTGTGGGGACTCGGGCGCACCATCGTCAACGAGGAACCAGCTTTGCACTGCCGACTGGTCGACTACGACGGGTCAGAGCAGGCCGTGCATTCGCTGGCTGGTCTGCTCGGCGCACCGATCGACGAGCCCGAACTCGCCCTGCGGCAAGGTAAGTTCCTGACGTCCCGGCTACTGCAGTGGTCGCGCAGCGGTCATCTCGCGGTGCCGCGCGCAGCCGATTACGCCCTGGCGCCGACAGAGCGTGGCGCGATCGACAACCTGCGGCTGACCGAGACGGAAGTGCCGCCGCCGGACGAGGGCTACGTGCAGGTCCGGGTTGAGGCCGCTGGCTTGAACTTCCGGGATGTGCTCAATGTGCTGGGCCTCTACCCGGGTGATCCAGGGCCGATCGGCGGCGACTTCGCCGGCGTCGTCACCCAGTTAGGTGACGGTGTGACCGGAGTGGAGGTTGGCCAACGCGTCTATGGCTTCATGCAGGGCGCGTTCTCCAGTCGGTTCAATGTGCCGGCTCAGTTGCTGGCGCCGATTCCCGACGGGGTGGGTGCGGTAGATGCGGCAACAATTCCCGCTGCTGCGCTGACGGCCCGGCTCGCGTTCGACTGGGCGCAGCTGAAGCCCGGTGACCGCGTGCTCATCCACGCCGCCAGCGGCGGTGTCGGATTGGCCGCTATCCAGATGGCGCAGCAGCACGGTGCGACCGTCTTCGCGACCGCCAGCACCTACAAACGCGCGACGCTGCGCAAACTGGGTGTGGAATACGTCTACGACTCGCGCAGTACGGATTTCGCCGACCAAATCCTCGCTGACACTGACGGTGCCGGCGTCGACGTGGTGCTCAACAGCCTGACGAATGAGGGCTTCGTCGAAGCGACCGTGCGGGCCACCGCGAAGAATGGCCGTTTCGCCGAGATCGCCAAGCGCGACATCTGGACGCCGGAACAAATGTCGGAGGTCCGTCCCGATATCGCTTACGAGATAGTTGCGCTGGACACGGTTACCTTCCAGGAACCCGAGCGTATTCGTGCCTTGCTGGGCGAGGTGTCGGACGGGTTGGCCAAGGGCGAGTGGACGCCACTACCCGCTGAGATCTACCCGCTGACGGAGGCGAAGACAGCGTTCCGCCGGATGCAGCAGGCGCGGCATATCGGCAAGATCGTGGTGCAAATGCCGAGTCCGCTCCAGCCGCGCGGTGATCGGAGCTATCTGATCACTGGTGGACTCGGTGCGATCGGTCTGCACACGGCGGCCTATCTGGCGCAACTCGGTGCCGGTGACATCGTGTTGACCAGCAGGCGCACGCCCGACGCAGACGCACAAAGGGAAATCGACGAGATCACTGAGCGCTACCGGTGCCGCATCCACACCTTCGCGGCCGATGTCGGCGACGAGTCAGAAGTGGCAACGCTGCTGGACCGGATCCGTGCGGAGTTGCCGCCGCTCGCTGGAGTGGCGCATTTGGCAGGCGTGCTCGACGACGCTCTGCTGTCGCAGCAGAATCTGGATCGCTTCCGGACGACGTTGGCGCCCAAGGCGTTCGGCGCCTTCTACTTGGACCGGTTGACGAAGAAAGACGACCTCGACTTCTTCATCGTGTCGTCCTCGGTGTCCAGCTTGCTCGGTTCACCCGGCCAGGCCAACTACTCGACTGCTAATGCGCTGCTCGACGGGCTGGTCGCGGATCGAAAGGCACACGGCTTGCCGGCGACCGGAGTCAACTTTGGTCCCTGGGGCCGGGGAGGCATGGCCTCTTCGGAGGCCGCGCGTGCCAATATCAGTGCGCAAGGGCTGGTTCCGCTGGAACCCTCGGCCGCCCTCGGCGCCCTCGCCGAAGTTGTCGCCAACGGAACTGCGCAGGCAACCGTCATCAAGGCCAACTGGCAGCGTGCCGCGAAGGTGCTGGGTAGTTCCCGTCCACCGATTCTCGACCTGGTGTTGCCGAGTGCCGTCGGGGAGATAATCGGCGACAGTGAGTTGCTCCGGCAACTGCAGGAGATACCGGTGGCGCAGCGCGCCAGTTTCATTACCGAATTTCTGCAGCGCGAAGTGCAGGGTTTCTTGCGGCTCGCGCAACCGCCCGCGGCAACCAGTCGGTTCCTGGACCTGGGAACGGATTCACTGATGGCGGTCGAACTCCGCAACCGGTTGCACAGCCAGTTCGGTGGCGCATTCACGATCAACGCCACCGCGGTATTCGACTATCCGACGATCGGCGGGCTCGGCGAATATCTCGCGGCTCAGCTGTCCGATTCGGAATCGGAGTCTGCTGACGCAGAGTCGGTTACGGCGCCTGAGTCTGCTGACGAGGGGTCGGTTACGGCGCCTGAGTCTGCTGACGCGGAGTCGGTTACGGCGCCTGAGTCATCACCGTCGGACGAATCGGAACCCGGTGCAGCGCCAGAGCCGAGTTGATCCTGGGCGGGTCAGTCGGCGATATTGAAGCCCGAGTTGACCTTGGTCGGCTGGACCCGCACCACCAGCTCGCCGGAGACGGCATTGCGCTGGCCGAACTCCTTGGCGCGATGTGCGCCCATGTACCGTCCGCCAATCCGAGTCGCGATGTCGAGTAGGTCCTCTGCACCGTCGTGCACGGAAGCTTCTTTTTTGCAGCCCTGCACCCTGCTACGAACGAGTAGGGCGGATGCGGGTCGTCGACGCAAATGACGACACGTGAATCCCTCGCCAGCGCACGGCCTTTCGCCGACTCGCGGCCGGTGTTGAACACCAGCACGCCGTTGTCGACGATAAACCACACCGGAGCTACCAGCGGCCGCCCGTCGGCCGCGAGGTAACCCAGCATCGCGGTGCGGGTGCCCGCCGACAAGAACTCCACGACTTCATCGGAGAAGTCGGTCATGCGATTCCTCCGAGCTAGAGCGTCACGATGTCGTAGTCGCCGACCTGGTCGACCAGGAGCTGCAACTGGTCCTGGGACGAACCGAGGGTGTGCTCGATCGCGGTGAGCCGGGCCGCATAATGCCCGACCGGGTACTCCGCGGTCATGCCGATGCCGCCGTGCAGCTGGATGGCCTCCTGGCCGATGTGGCGTCCCGACCGGCCGATCTGCAGCTTGGCCCGCGCCGCGACCACCGGGTCGAGATTGCCGTCGGCGATCGACATTGCGGCGTAGAGGTTCATGCTGCGGGCCAGTTCCAGCGACACGTACATATCCGCGGCGCGCTGGGTCAGCGTCTGGAAGGTGTTCAGGGTGACCCCGAACTGCTTGCGCGTCTTGAGGTAATCGGTGGTCAACCGAAGCGCCTCTTCCATGGCGCCGACGGCCTCGGCGCACAACGCGGACTGAATGCGGACGACGGCGTTGCGGATGGCGGCCGATGCGTCCACCGCGTCGCCTAGCGGCTCGCCTGGAGTCTGGTCCAACTCGATCTGGGCACCGCGCTGGCCGTCGAACGTGCGGTACGGGTGCCGGCTCACGGCCTCACCGTCGACGAGGAACAACCCGATTCCGCCGTCGGGCAACCTCGCGCTGACGACCAGGGTGTCGGCGGAGTCGCCGGCGAGCACCGGGTTCTTTCGCCCGCTGACCAACCACGAATCGCCTTGCTGCACAGCGGTCGTCGCGACACCATTGGTCGAGGCCGCACGCATGCCTGGCTCCAGGTGCGCGAACGCCAACAGCCGCTGCCCCGCGGCGACCTCCTCCAGAAGTTCCTTCTGGGCGTCGCTGCCCACTTCGGCGATGATCGCCCCCGGTCCCAGCGCCGCATGAACGATGGGTTCGGGTGCCAGCCGGCGCCCGACTTCGGTGAGCACGACCATGATTTCGATCTGGCCGGCTTCGTCGGGATCGAAGCCCAGCCCGAGAATCCCGGTGTCGGCCAGTTGACTCCACACGTCGCGGCTCCAGCCCAGCTCGCTTCCGACGATCTTGTTGCGGCTCTCGGGATCGTAGCTTCGGGACAGCAAGTCGCGGGTGGTGTCGCGGAGCAGAACCTGTTCGTCGCTCAACTGAAAGTCCATGGCTTTACCTCACGCTCCTGCTTTTACAACCCGAGAATGGTGGACGCGATGATGGTGCGTTGTATCTCATTGCTGCCGCCGTAGATGGACGTTTTGCGGTAGTTCAGGTAGCGCGGCGCGCTGCCCTGCGCCCATCCCGGTGACGCGATCTCGTCGCCGGCATCGACAGGCAGCGCATCCGGGCCGGCCACGTCGACGAGCAATTCGGTGGCGGTCTGCTGCAACTGGCTGCCGCGCAGTTTCAGTACCGACGACGCCGGATTGGGTTTGCCGTCCAACGAGCCCGACGCGACCCGCATCTGCGTGAGCTCCAATGCCAGCAACTCGTTTTCGGCTTCGGCGAGCCGGCTGGTGAACAGCGGATCTTTGAGCAGGCCGGTGTCGGTGGCGCACTGTTTGACCTCGGCGAGACGAACCTTGGTGCGGCCCACTCCGGCGATGCCGGTCCGCTCGTTACCCAACAGGAACTTCGCGTAGGTCCAGCCCTGATTCTCTTCTCCGACAAGCTGATCGGCGGGTACCCGGACATCCTCGAAGAACACCTCGTTGACCTCGTAGCTGCCGTCGACCAACTTGATCGGCCGCATCGTTATCCCCGGGGTGTCCAAATCGATGAGCAGAAACGAGATGCCGGCCTGCTTTTTCGGCGCCTGCGGGTCGGTGCGTACCAGACAGAAAATCCAGTCGGCGTATTGGCCCAACGTCGTCCAGGTCTTCTGTCCGTTGACGACATAGCTGTCGCCGTCACGCAGGGCGGTGGTACGCAGCGACGCCAAATCCGAGCCGGCTTCCGGCTCGGAGAATCCTTGGCACCACCAGATGTCGATGCTGGCCGTCGGTGGCAGGAAGCGTTGCTTGATCTCCTGGGAGCCGAACTCGGCGATCACCGGCCCGACCATCTTCGCGTTGAAGTTCAGTGGTTCCGGCACCGAGGCCAGCTGCATCTCGTCGAGCCAGATCTGGTGCTGAGCGAGCGTCCAGTCCTTGCCGCCCCATTCGACGGGCCAATTGGGCACCGCCAGCCCGTGATCATTGAGGATCTTGTGGCTGGTGATGAAATCGTCGCGGCCGAGGGGTAAGCCCAGCCGGGTTTTCTCGCGAAACTCCACCGGAATCTTTGTCGTGTAGAAGGTGCGCAGCTCGTCACGGAAGGCGGCTTCGTCCGGCGTCAGTGCCAGTTGCATGGCGGTCTCCTTCATTGGATCCGACGGTCCTGCCCTGCACGTTATCCGCATCCCCAACCAACCGGTCAGGCGGCTGGTCTAATCGGGCCCGTCGCCCGCCGCCGACCATTGTCGGATGGCTCGGCGCAGCCGATTGTGCACAGCCGGCAGTTAGTCCACAGCCGGTCTCAACAGGCTCCGCGGCGGCGTTGCCGCGGCAGTCGACCGACCTAGGGTCGGCGTATGCGCACAGAACTGCCCGCCCAGCGGCTGCATCGACGACTCGGCGCCCAACCGGACAGCGATGCCGACGACGCCGACACCGACCCGACCTCGCTGCTGCCACGGTGGATTCCAGACGATTCCGGACAGCATGGTGGCTGGCTGGCCAGAGTGCGTGCCGATCCGGGCCGCGCCGGCGCCATCGCATTAGCGGCGATCGCCGCTATCGCGGTGCTGGTCGCCATCTTCACTCTGATGCGGGATGCGCCCGCACCGGTGAGGTCGGCGAAATTGCCACCGGTCGATCCGGTGGCGTCGGCGAGCCGCGGCCCGAGTCCGACTGCGACGGCCCAGCCGAGCCAACCGGTGGTGGTGAGCGTGGTGGGCCTGGTTCACACGCCGGGCTTGGTCACGTTGGCGCCCGGCGCACGGATCGCCGACGCGCTGAAGGCGGCTGGCGGCACGACCGATGGTGCCGACACCACCGGGCTCAATATGGCCCGCCAGGTCGACGACGGCGAGCAGATCGTCGTCGGGATCGCACCGATCAAGGGGCAGCCGCCCGTATTGGGCAGCTCGGTCAGCTCCGGCACGGCCGCCCCCGGCGCGCCGGGCAGCGCGTCTCGTCCGGATAAACCCACACGGTCTGAGGTGGTCAACCTGAACACCGCGACGGTGCAGCAGTTGGACGCCCTGCCCGGGGTCGGGCCAGTGACGGCGGCCGCCATCGTGGCGTGGCGCGATGCCAACGGCAAGTTCACCACCGTCGACCAGCTCGCCGAGGTGGACGGCATCGGCCCCGCGCGTCTGGAAAAGCTGCGCCGGCTGGTTCGTGTCTAAGACCGGTGCAGCACCCAGCGGGTGGCGACACCGCGACGGCGCGGCTGGATGCGCGTCTGGTGCCGGCCGCATTGGCCAGTTGGACGGTCACTGCGGCGGGAATCTTGTGGCCGATAGGCGGTGTCGTCGGGTCGGTCTGTGCGGCGGGCAGCGTGTTCGGCGTTCTGCTCTGGCGCGCCGGACACCAAAGGCCACGGATGCGGGCCGTCGGCATCGGCGTGATCGCCGTTGGTGTCGTCGGGGCGGGGTTCGGGTTTGCGATCGCGTTACGCGCCAACGCGGTCGCTCACCACCCCGTCACCGCGGCATTCGGAACGGCAGCGCAGGTGGCCGTCACGCCCACCGAAAGCGCACTGTCGCTGGGCCGCGGCCGGATGATGTTCCGTGCCACGCTGCAGCAACTGGGAGACGACACGATCTCGGGCCGCGTGGTGGTTTTCGCGCCGGCACGCGACTTCAGTGCAGTGATGGTCGGTCAGCCGGTCCGCTTCCGCGCCAGAATCACTCGCCCCACCCGACGCGACCTGACGGTGGCTGCGGTGAATGCGATCGGTGCGCCGACGATGGGTCACGCCGGGCCGGTGCACCGATCTGCGTACGCAGTCCGCGCGGCGTTCGCCGCCACAGCCCGTCAGGTGCTGCCCGCTGACCAGGGGGCAATGCTGCCCGCGCTGGTGCTCGGCGACACATCGGCGGTCACCATGATGACCAGCCAAGAATTCCGCGCGGCCGGTTTGACGCACCTCATGGCGGTATCCGGGGCCAACGTCACGATCGTGTGTGGAGCAGTGCTGTTCGCCTCGCGGCTGATCGGGCCACGGGCGGCGGTGGCGCTGGCCGGTGCCGCGCTGGCGATGTTCGTCATCGTCGTGCAGCCCACGGCCAGCGTGCTGCGCGCGGCGGTGATGGGGGCGATCGCGCTGGTGGGTGTGTTGTCTTCGCGGCGACGGCAAGCGATTCCTGCTCTCGCTGCCACTGTGCTGGTGTTGATGGTCGCCGCCCCTCAGTTGGCCGTGGACGTGGGCCTCGCTCTGTCGGTTGTGGCGACGGCGGCGCTGGTGGTCATCGCGCCGATCTGGTCGCGGCGTCTGGTGGCGGCCGGCTGGCCCAAGCCGCTGGCGGACGCCGTGTGCGTCGCGTGGGCTGCGCAGTTGGTGACGGCTCCACTGATCGCCGGCATTTCAGGCCGGGTGAGCCTGGTGGCCGCGGCGGCCAATCTCGCGGTGGCAGTGCTGATCGCGCCGATCACCGTGCTGGGCAGCGCGGCGGGCGCACTATGCCTGTTCTGGCCGGCAGGGGCGCAACTGCTGATCCGGTTCACCGGGCCCGAACTGTGGTGGGTGTTGCGGATCGCGCATTGGGCAGCCGGTGTCCCCGCCGCCAGTGTGCCCGTACCGTCCGGGGTTGCCGGTTTCCTGCTGGTCGGCGTCGCCGCCGTGCTGGCCGTGGTGTTGTGGCGGCGACGATGGTTTCGCACGGCGATGGCGATCGCAGCCGCCGGGCTGTTGGCCTGGTCGCTGTCGGGTCTGCTGGTAGGGGCCGGCGCGTCTGTCGGCCGCACATGACACGATCGAACGGTGAGCCAGCAGGTTTCGCCATTGCACCTCGTGCTGGGAGACGAGGAGCTGCTGGTCGAGCGCGCCGTCGCGGAGGTACTGCGGTCGGCGCGGCAGCGCGCCGGCACCGACGATGTCCCGGTGAGCCGGTTGCGAGCCGGCGAAGTCGGCGTCTATGAGCTGGCCGAATTGCTGAGCCCGTCACTGTTCGCCGACGAGCGGGTGGTCGTCCTGGAAGCCGCCGGTGAGGCAGGTAAAGAAGCCGCGGAATTGATTGCCAATGCCGCCGCGGACATCCCGTCGGGCACCGAGCTCATGGTCGTGCATTCAGGTGGCGGGCGTGCCAAGGCGCTGGCCAGTCAGCTGCGCGCGCTGGGCGCGCAGGTACATCCGTGCGCGCGGATCACAAAGGCCAGCGAACGTTTTGACTTCGTCCGCAACGAATTTCGCTCGCTGAAGGTCAAATCCGACGACGACACGGTCAACGCGCTGCTGGATGCGGTCGGCTCCGATGTACGCGAACTCGCGTCGGCCTGTTCACAATTAGTCGCCGACACCGATGGCCGCGTCGATGTCGCCGCGGTGCGGCGCTATCACGGTGGCAGGGCCGAGGTGAAGGGATACGACATCGCCGACAAGGCCGTGGTGGGCGATGTCGCAGGCGCTGTCGAGGCGCTGCGGTGGGCGATGATGCGTGGCGAGCCGCAGGTGGTGTTGGCCGATGCGTTAGCCGAGGCTGTGCACGCCATCGCCCGGGTCGGGCCACTCTCTGGTGACCCCTACCGTCTGGCGGCCGAAGTCGGAATGCCGCCCTGGCGGGTGCAGAAGGCGCAGAAGCAGGCCCGACGCTGGTCCCGCGACATGGTGGCCACCGCGATGAGATTGGTCGCGGCGCTGAACGCCGACGTCAAGGGCGCGTCCGCCGATGCCAACTACGCGCTGGAAGCGGCGGTGCGGAAAGTCGCCGAGCTAGCGGCCGGTGACGATGCGGGCCGGGACGGCCCGAGGAAGAGCCGGGCGGTTAGGTAGGGCCGACCCCGGTCGCTGAACTCAGATCTTGTTGAGGGCGTGCGCCAGCGCGGACTTCTTGTTCGCTGCCTGGTTCTTGTGGATCACACCCTTGCTGGCCGCCTTGTCCAACTTGCGGCTGGTGGAGACCAGCAGTTCGGCGGCCTTGTCCTTCTCGCCAGCGGCGGCGGCCTCGCGGAACGCGCGGACAGCCGTGCGAAGCGCTGACTTCACCGACTTGTTGCGCAGCCGGGCGCGCTCGTTCGTGCGGTTGCGCTTTTGCTGCGACTTGATGTTGGCCACGCGTTAATTCCTTCGCAAATATCAGCGGCTTGTGGTGTCACGGTCTTGCCGCAGCGTCCCAACGCTTAGGCGGCGACTGCTCAGGGTAACAGTCCGTGGTGCAATCTCCCAAAGTGGAGACTCTTGGCCTGCGGAAACGGCGTTTGTGATGCAGCATGGCACAGTGGCCCTTCGAACCGTACCCGTCGAAACAAGGCGCCAGCCGCGTGGCGAATCGCCGCCGCCAAAGCGCTATGAGCGCATCTTCGACGGGTACAACACCGCGGGCAGCTACGCGGATGCCTTCGATGAGATGTTCGATGGTCAGGGCAACATCCGCGGCCCGTACAAGGGCATCTACGCCGAGCTTGCGCCGTCGGATGCTTCCGACCTCAAGGCGCGCGCCGAGGCGCTCGGCCGTGCCTTCAGCGATCAGGGCATCACGTTTTCGCTGTCCGGTCAGGAGCGGCCGTTTCCGCTGGACCTGGTCCCACGGGTGATCTCGGCAGCCGAGTGGACGCGGTTAGAGCGCGGCATCACCCAGCGCGTGAAAGCCCTCGAGTGCTACCTCGACGACGTCTACGGCGATCAGGAGATCCTGAACGACGGAGTCATCCCGCGCCGGCTGGTGACCTCCTGTGAGCACTTTTACCGCCAGGCCGCGGGCATCGTGCCGCCCAACGGCGTGCGCATTCACGTCGCCGGCATCGACCTGATCCGCGACGAAAAGGGCAGCTTTCGCGTTCTGGAGGACAACCTGCGTTCCCCGTCGGGGGTGTCTTACGTGATGGAGAACCGGCGCACGATGGCGCGGGTCTTTCCCAACCTATTCGCCACCCACCGGGTGCGCGCCGTCGACGACTATGCCGCGCACCTGCTGCGTGCCTTGCGTAAGTCGGCAGCCACCAACGAGGCCGACCCGACCGTCGTCGTGCTGACCCCGGGCGTGGCCAATTCCGCTTACTTCGAGCATTCGCTGCTGGCCCGCCAGATGGGTGTCGAGCTGGTCGAAGGCCGAGACCTGTTCTGCCGCGACAACCAGGTGTACATGCGCACCACCGAAGGAGAACGGCAGGTCGACGTCATCTACCGGCGCATCGACGACGCTTTCTTGGACCCGATGCAATTCCGCCCCGATTCGGTGCTGGGCGTGGCCGGCCTGCTCAACGCCGCCCGAGCCGGCAACGTGGTGATTTCCAGCGCCGTCGGCAACGGGGTGGGCGACGACAAACTCGTCTACACCTACGTGCCGACGATCATCGAGTACTACCTCGGTGAAAAACCGTTGCTGGCCAATGTGGACACCTTCCGGTGCTGGTTGGACGACGAACGCGAAGAAGTGCTGGACCGGGTCGGCGAACTGGTGATCAAGCCGGTCGAGGGGTCCGGCGGCTACGGCATCGTGTTCGGTCCGGAAGCCTCCAACAAGGAGTTGAACGCGATCAGCAAGAAGATCCGCGACGCCCCGCGGGGCTGGATCGCACAGCCGATGATGCAGCTCTCGACGGTCCCAACACAGATCGAGGACAAGCTGACACCCCGATACGTCGACTTGCGACCGTTCGCGGTCAACGACGGCGACGACGTGTGGGTTTTGCCCGGCGGTCTGACCCGGGTGGCGCTGGTCGAAGGATCGCGGGTGGTGAATTCCAGTCAAGGCGGCGGCTCCAAGGACACCTGGGTGCTGGCGTCGCGGACCTCGCTGGCCGATCGCGAGCTCGGCGCCGCCCAGATCGTGCGGTCGCTGCCCACCCCGGTCACCAAGTCCAACGGCGACTCGGACGGGGAAAAACCTTCGCAGCAGCAGCAACAGTCGCAGCTGCGCCCGACGCAGGAGCAGCAGCCCGCCCAACAGCAACAGCAACAGGCGGTGACTCGCTGATGCTGGCCCGCAACGCCGAGGCGCTGTACTGGATCGGTCGCTACGTCGAGCGCGCCGACGACACCGCGCGCATTCTCGACGTCACCGTGCACCAACTGCTGGAGGACTCCAGCGTCGACCCTGACCACACCTCCCGAGTGCTCTTGCATGTCTTGGACATCGAGCCGCCGGACACCCAGTTGGACGTCTGGTCGCTGACCGACCTGGTGGCGTTTCGCCGCAACACCGCAGGCGGCTGCTCAATCGTCGACGCCATCTCAGCGGCGCGGGAAAACGCGAGGTCGGCCCGGGAGGTGACGTCCACCGAGACCTGGGAGTGCCTCAACACCACGTTCAACGCCCTGGGCGAACGTGAACGCGCCGCCAAACGCCTTGGCCCGCATGAGTTTCTATCGTTCATCGAGGGCCGCGCCGCGATGTTCGCCGGCCTCGCCGATTCCACGTTGTCACGTGACGACGGGTACCGGTTCATGATTCTGGGCCGGGCGATCGAGCGGGTGGACATGACGGTGCGGATGTTGTTGTCGCGGGTGGGGGATAGTGCATCCTCGCCGGCGTGGGTGACGGTGTTGCGCTCGGCGGGCGCGCATGACACCTATCTGCGCACGTATCGCGGTGTGCTGGACGCTAACCGGGTCGTCGAGTTCATCCTGCTCGACCGGCTGTTTCCGCGGTCGGTCTTCTACTCGTTGAAGATGGCCGAACACAACCTCGACGAACTGCTGCACCATCCGCACAGTCGGATCGGTTCTACCGCCGAAGCGCAGCGGCTGCTCGGGCGGGCCCGCAGTGAACTCGAATTCATCCGGCCGGGTGTGCTGCTTGAAACCCTGGAGACACGACTGGCCAGCTTGCAGAAGTCATGCTATGACGTCGGAGAAGCGTTGGCGGTCCAGTACTTTCACGCTGTACCGTGGGTCGCCTGGTCCGATGCCGCCCAGCGTGACCCGCTGCCGGCAAGGCCGGGGAAGAGCTGATGTGGCGGATGCGGGTTCTGCACGCCACCGGATACGCCTATCCGTCGCCGGCGACGGCCTCCTACAACGAAGCCCGGCTCACGCCGCGATCGGACTCCCGGCAAAATGTCGTTCTCAACCGTATCGAAACCGTCCCGGCCACTCGGTCATACCGCTACATCGACTATTGGGGCACCACGGTGACGGCATTCGACCTGCATGCGCCGCACATTGAGTTGACCGTCACGTCCTCGTCGGTTGTGGAAACCGACCGAGCGGAACCGCCGACCGAAAAACTCACCTGGGCCGACTTGCACAGCGAATCGGTAGTCGATCGGTTCGATGAGGTGCTTTGCCCTACCGAATACACGCCGGCAAGTAAACGTCTTGCGGCCGTGGGCAAGCGGATCGCTAAGTATCACGAGCCTGCCGAAGCCGTCGTCGCGGCCGGGGAGTGGGTGCGCAGCGAATTGGACTACGTTCGCGGCACCACCGGCGTCCATTCGTCGGGTTTGGATGCGTTGCGCGAGGGCAAAGGCGTCTGTCAGGATTTCGTGCACCTGTCGCTGATTGTGTTGCGCAGCATGGGCATTCCCGGACGTTATGTGTCTGGTTATCACCATCCCAGCTCGGATGCGGTGGTGGGGGACACCGTCGACGGGCAGAGCCACGCCTGGATCCAGGCCTGGACCGGAAGTTGGTGGGATCTCGACCCCACCAACGACAGTGAGATCACCGAGCAGTACATCAGCGTGGGCGTCGGCCGCGACTACGCTGACGTGTCCCCGCTGAAGGGCATCTACTCCGGACAAGGCGCCACCGACCTCGACGTGGTCGTCGAAATCACCCGGTTGGCATAGTCCCTATCGTTCACGGCATGAACGATAGGCCCGCAGAGGCAGCAGTTGGCCGGCGCCAGCATGGTGGACCGCCGTTGGCGCTCGTCGCCGCGATCTGCATAGGGCTGCTGTTCGGCGGTCTCGCGCTCGGCGTCGCACTCGGCGGTGTGATGCCGCTGCCCTACGGACCGGTCGCCGCGGTCCAGCAATACGTCCGCGCCGAGCAGCTCGCCGTGCAGGTGATCGCCGTGGCGGTGTTCGCCTCGTCGGTGCCGCTGGCCGTCTACGCGGCGACGGCCAGCGGCCGGTTGCGTCAACTCGGTGTCTGCGCGCCGGCAGCGACGATCGCATTGACGGGCGGAATCTTGGCGGCCGGCGCGTTGGGGCTGACGGGTTTGGTGGCCTGGACACTGTCGCGGCCAGAGGTCAGCGGCGACACCGCGTTGGTTCGCGCGCTGTATTACCTGGTGTTTCTGGTTGGTGGCGCCGGGCACATCGTGGCGCTGGGCCTGCTTGTCGCCGGTATGGCGCTGCCCAGCCTCAGCCTCGGGCTGTTGCCCCGGCCGCTGGCTTGGGCCGGTCTGGCGATCGCCGGGCTGTCCGAATTGACGACGCTGGTGCTGTTCTGGCCGGTGCTGGGACCGATCCTGCCCGTCGCACGGGTCTCGGCGTTGGCGTGGCTGGTGGTGGCCGGCGCACGGCTCCCGCTGCCGCGCAAGACTATCGGGTGAGCGTTCACCCGGTACAGGTCGTTGCCGAGCATGCTGCCGTGGTCGTGACCTGGACTTGGCCTGATTTTTTCGAGCAGCTTTCACGATGACCGATCGCGCGTAGCCTGGTGTGAACCGGATCACAATCGGTGGGAGGCTTCAATGCGGATTGCAGATGTGTTGCGAAACAAGGGTGGCTCCGTGGTGACGACCAACCCTGACGCGACGGTGACTGAACTGCTGGCCGGGCTCGCCGGTCACAACATCGGCGCCATGGTGGTGGTCGGGCCCGATGGTGTCGTCGGCATCGTCTCCGAGCGTGACGTCGTACGCCAGCTGCACGCCCACGGCGCTGCGGTGCTCTCGCAGCCGGTTTCGACAATCATGACGGCAGTGCTCTCGACCTGTAGCAAGTCCGACACGGTAGACAGTCTCAGCATGCTGATGACCGAACACCGGGTGCGCCACGTACCGGTACTCGACGACGGCAAGTTGATCGGCATCGTCAGCATCGGTGACGTCGTGAAAACGCGGATGGAGGAGCTGGAGGCCGAGCACGAGCAGCTGCAGTCCTACATCACCCAGGGCTGACGGCCAGCAGCTCGACCGGAGCGGAGTAACTCAGCTCCAGGAGTACTCGCTGCGCAGGCGGGCAGCGACGACGTCGAAGATCGCGCGTTCCAGGATTGCCCCCTCGCGGCGAATCCCCTCTTCGGGGACGTCCAGCACCCGGTCCAGCCGCACCCAGCTGGGCCTACCGTCGCCATCCCAGCTTCCGCTGCCGATTTCCACCCAGTCCCGGTCGGCGGCGTGTCTCTCCTGGCTGGACATCATCAGGCCGAGCAGCGTGTGCTGGTCGCGGCCCACGACCAGCACCGGGCGGTCCTTGCCGCGGGTGGGATCGTCCTCATAGGTCACCCACGTCCACACGATTTCGCCGGGGTCGGCCCGACCGTCCAAGTCGGGGGAGTAGACCAGCCTGCGGGCCCGATGCGCGGTGGGCGCGCTGATGCTGGTGACCGGGCGACCGGCGGTGATCTCAGACGGCGGTTCGGACGCCGTGCCGACGATCACATCCAAACCGATCTTGATGCCCCGTTGCACGGTCGGCGACTGTTGCAGCTGCCGGATCAGCTTCGGTGCCTCGTTGAACACCAAATTCTCTAGGTTTCTCTGAAACCGCTGCAACGTCCTCCACTGCGACGCCATGTTCGCAGCATAAGACGGCCCGGCGCGATTGTGTTCCGGCGAGGCTGCCTCGATACCCTGGAGGCAGCTCAGAGCGCCTAAGCATCCGCCGCTAGGCCGCCCGTCGACCAGGAGATTCCCATCAGTAGTTTCGCCGACCAAACCTTCACCGCGCCGGCGCAGATTCGGAACTTCTGCATCATCGCCCACATCGACCATGGCAAGTCCACGCTGGCGGATCGGATGCTGCAGCTCACCGGCGTCGTCGACGAAAGGTCGATGCGCGCTCAGTACCTCGACCGGATGGACATCGAGCGCGAACGCGGGATCACGATCAAGGCGCAAAATGTGCGCCTGCCGTGGCGGGTCGACGGTGTTGATCACGTCTTGCACCTGATCGATACCCCTGGGCATGTCGACTTCACCTATGAGGTGTCCCGTGCGCTGGAAGCCTGCGAGGGTGCGGTGCTGCTGGTCGACGCCGCCCAGGGCATCGAGGCGCAGACGTTGGCCAACCTGTATCTGGCGCTCGACCGAGACCTGCACATCATTCCGGTGCTCAACAAGATCGACCTGCCCGCTGCCGACCCCGATCGATATGCCGGAGAGATCGCGCACATCATCGGGTGCGAGCCGAGCGACGTCCTGCGCGTGTCAGGCAAGACGGGGGAGGGTGTCGCCGATCTGCTAGATCACGTGGTGCGCGAGGTGCCGTCGCCCACCGGAGATCCCGAAGCGCCCACCCGCGCAATAATTTTCGACTCTGTCTACGACATCTACCGCGGCGTGGTGACCTATGTGCGTGTCGTGGACGGCAAGATCGTCCCGCGCGAACGCATCGCGATGATGTCCACCGGCGCGACCCACGAACTGCTCGAGGTCGGCATCGTCTCGCCCGAGCCGAAGCCGTCGGACGGCCTTGGTGTCGGCGAGGTCGGCTATCTGATCACCGGTGTGAAAGACGTCCGCCAGTCGAAGGTCGGCGACACCGTGACCACCGCGCGCCACGGTGCAAAGCAGGCACTGACCGGATACCGCGAACCGACGCCGATGGTCTATTCGGGGCTCTATCCCGTGGACGGATCGGATTACCCGGACCTGCGCGATGCGCTGGACAGACTGCAACTGAACGACGCCGCGCTGACGTACGAACCAGAGACGTCCGTGGCGCTGGGCTTCGGGTTCCGGTGCGGGTTTCTGGGTCTGTTACACATGGAGATCACCCGCGAGCGCCTGGAACGTGAATTCGACCTCGACCTGATTTCGACCGCACCGAACGTGGTCTATCGAGTCGTGAAGGACGACGGGACAGAGGTCCGAGTGACCAACCCGTCGGACTGGCCGTCGGGCAAGATCGCCACCGTCTACGAGCCCGTCGTCAAAACCACCATCATCGCCCCGAGCGAATTCATCGGCACCATCATGGAACTCTGCCAATCGCGGCGCGGCGAGCTCGGCGGGATGGACTACCTGTCACCCGAGCGGGTCGAATTGCGCTACACCATGCCGCTTGGCGAAATCATCTTCGACTTCTTCGATTTGCTGAAATCGCGCACTCGCGGCTACGCAAGCCTCGATTACGAGGAAGCCGGCGAGCAGGAGGGAGCGCTGGTCAAGGTCGACATCCTGCTGCAGGGCGAGGCCGTCGACGCTTTCAGCGCTATCGTGCACAAGGATGGCGCCGCGGCCTACGGCAACAAGATGACCACCAAACTCAAAGAGCTCATCCCGCGTCAGCAGTTCGAGGTGCCGGTGCAGGCGGCGATCGGATCCAAAATCATTGCGCGAGAGAATATTCGCGCGATCCGCAAAGATGTGCTGTCGAAGTGCTACGGCGGCGACATCACCCGCAAGCGCAAACTGCTGGAGAAGCAGAAAGAAGGCAAGAAGCGGATGAAGACCATCGGCCGGGTCGATGTGCCGCAGGAGGCCTTCGTCGCCGCGCTGTCAACCGATGCGGCAGGCGACAAGGCCAAAAAGTAAGCGCGCCGCGCAGACCAAGGTAAAAAGTAATAATGCGGATGGTTGGATCGGCGACAGCGTTGGCGCTGGTCGCCGCGTTGGCAGTGGGCTGCGGCGGAGTTGTCAACGGCACGGCGACGCCGGCTCCGAATCTCAAGCCGCGACTTCTCACCGACGACACCGTCAGGCAGGTGCCTCTCGACGACGTCGCACTCTCGCGGATGCTCGGCCAGCCCTTTGTGGGGCGTATGCCGCCCGAGTTCGGCGGCCCCGATAAGCTCTACAGCCAGATGCCGCCAGCCGATTGCCTAGGCGTCACGGCGATGCTGCAGAAAAGCGTCTACGAGTCAGCCGAGGTCAAAGATCTCGCCTCGGAGTCGTGGTGGAACAACGGCGATCCGGCGCAAGTGATCAGCGTCATGGAGGGCGTGGTCACGTTGCCCACAGCCGCACAAGCCGAGGCGTTGTTCGCGAAATTCTCGGAGCAGTGGCAGCACTGCGACGGCGCGAAGGCAACGGAACAAACTGGCCCGATCAGCACGACGAACGTCATCAGCGACATCCGCGTCACCAATACCGTTGTCGCGGCGACCAATACCGCGACCGCCGTATTGCCCAACATGCCGGCCCTGCAGCCCACCCCACAGGCACGTGCCATCGGTGTCCGGCTCAACTGCCTCGTCGAGGTCGAGGTGGTGTTCTTCGGCGACCGACGCCCGTCCGACCCAGGCTCGGCCAACCTGGACACCAGCGGCGTCGACATCGCCCACGCCATGATGGACAAAGTCAGCGCTTTGAGCTGATCGGCCCTACACGGGCGCGTTGGCGGGCTGAAAGACTCCGGTGCTGTCGGCTTCTTCCTCGGCCCGGATCACGTGCACCACAGCGTTGATCAGCGCCAGATGGGTGAAGGCCTGCGGGAAGTTTCCCAGATGCCGGCCCGTGCGCGGCTCGATCTCCTCGGCGTAGAGGTACAGCGGGCTGGCGAACGACAGCAACCGCTCACACAAATGCTTGGCGCGGCTCACCTCGCCGATCTCGACCAAAGCCGACACCAGCCAAAACGAGCAGATGGTGAATGTGCCTTCCTCGCCGACAAGTCCGTCGTCGGTCTCCTCGACGCGGTACCGCAGCACCAGACCTTGTTCGGTGAGTTCGTCGGCGATGGCGAGCACCGTGGCCCGCACCCGTGGGTCATCCGGCGGCAGGAACCGAGTCAACACCACCTGCAGCAGCGAGGCGTCCAGCGCGTCGCTGCCGTAGCGCTGGGTGAACACGCCTCGAGAGTTCACGCCCTTTTCCAGGATTTCGGCTTTGATCTCCTCTGCGACCGTGCGCCACTGCTGTGCGTAGTCCTTTTCACCTTGCCGCTCAGCGAGTTTCGCTCCGCGGTCGACTGCTACCCAGCACATGATCTTCGACGACGTGAAATGCTGAGGTTCCCCGCGCACCTCCCAGATGCCACGGTCGGGCTCCCGCCAGTGCTTGATGGCCTCTTCCACCTGGTTCTTCAGCACCGGCCACAGCGTGTCCGGAACCTGTTCGCGCGACTTGGCGTGCAAGTAGAACGAATCGAGGATGGCGCCCCAGATGTCGTGCTGGTTCTGGTTATAGGCGCCGTTGCCGATGCGCACCGGGCGGGCATGGTCGTAGCCGGACAGATGGAGTAGTTCCTCTTCCACCAGCCGGCGTTCCCCGCCGACGCCGTACATCACCTGCAGCGGTTGGCTTTCACCGTTGTTAGCGCCAGACACGTCGGCGATGAACGAGAAGAAATCGTCGGCCTCGCGATCGAGCCCCAGGGTGTAGAGCCCCCACAAAGCGAATGTCGAGTCCCGCACCCAGGCATACCGGTAGTCCCAGTTGCGTTCGCCCTGTGGGGTTTCGGGAAGCGATGTGGTGCTGGCAGCCAGCAGCGCGCCGGTGGGCGAGTACGTCAACCCTTTCAGTGTGAGAGCGCTGCGTTGCAGATACGCCCGCCACGGGTGGTCGGGAAAGTTGCCGATATTGATCCACTGCCGCCAGCACTCGGCCGTGTTCCACATCTTGTCGGCGGCCTCTTCAAAGTTCTGCGGCGCCGGATGCTTGGACCAACTCAGGGCGACGAAGGCGTTGTCACCTTCTTTCATTCGGGTCCGCGCCCGTGCTTCTCGGCCCTCCAAACCGATCCGCAGGTTGGTGGTCAACCGCAGGGTCGGATGGGCTTCGGGATCTTTGGTGGCCAGGGCAATGGCTTCGCCGTAGCCGTCGGCCGAGTACTCCCAGGTGGCGCTGACGCGGTGGTAGTCGAACGCCGGCTCGCAGCTCATCAGCAGTTCAACGGTTCCACTGACGCAACGGATGGTGCGCAGCAGGATGTGCTCGGCGTCCCAGTCCATCGGGGTACGACGATGTGTTCGCGACCGTCGGTCGATGTCATGCCATAGCCCCATCACCAGCGCGTCGCGCACGATCACCCAGCCGGTGTGGGTTTGCCAGGTGGTCTCCATGATCAAGCTGCCGGGTAGATAGCGCCGCGCCGAGGGCACCGATACGCCATACGGACCCAGCCGGAAATGGCCGGCGCTGCGGTCCAGGATCGCGCCGAACACACTCGGCGAATCGGGCCGCGGCACACACAGCCATTCCACCGACCCCGCTGGCGAGATCAGGCAGGTCGTCTCACAGTCGGACAAAAACGCGTAATCTGCGATCGGTGGGAACGGGTTGCGCAATGGTGCGCCCGAGGGAGATGCCACCGGCGGGGCGACGGCAAAGGTTGCCGATTCGGCCTTCTCCGCGGCCCCATCGGCAGGCTGGGCGTGAAGAACCATGCCGACATCATGATCCGCCGACCTGCTCGGCGGCAACCGCGTCGGCCACGGCCGGGTTGACAACGATCTCGACATGTTGGCTTCACTGGCCACGCGGAATAGGGTGAGCCCGGTGAACGGGATCCTTAGCTGGTGGGACGGCGTCGAGTTGTGGCTGTCGGGGCTGGGGTTTGTGTTGCAGACCATCGTGGTCATGCCGGTCGTGCTGGCGTTGGCCTACCTCGTCGCGGTGGTGCTGGACTCCCTGCTGGGCCGTGGCATCCGGCTGATGAGGCGCGTTCGTCACAGCCACGAAGAACCCGGATGACCAGAAAGCCGGGCATGCCGCGATCACAGGTGACGTTGGTGCTGGTCATCTTGGTGGTACTGGTGATCGTCGCCTGGCTGCTGACCCGCTGACCTGGGTCGGCCAAGCTGGGAGTTCGGCGAATTCTGTTAGGCTTCCGCGATGCACGCAGTGTCCGGCAACAGCGAGTGCCATATCTTGGCGCTCATTGCCGTGGGCGATTGCGCTGTGGCTGACGTGCACTGTTGTAGCTGACTTCCTCCCCGCGCGCGGTCAGGTGTCGGTGGAATTCCCCCAACTGTTGACCCTTGCCTTTCCGTAGCGACGGGACCGGTTATCTGTTAACCCCGCCACCGAAAGGTCGACCATTGCGCGACGACATCAGGGGTGCCGCGCGTTGGCGCCACGTTGTCGGGTTGACCGTCGCCGCGAGCGTTATCGCAGCGTGTCAGGGTGGCGCCAGCGACGTCGTCGGTGGTAACGGGCCGGCCAACGCGCACGCGAGCATCACACTGGTCGCCTACTCGGCTCCAGAACCGGGCTGGAGCAAGGTGATTCCAGCATTCAACGCCTCACAAGAAGGCAAGGGCGTGCAGGTGATCACCTCGTACGGCGCCTCGGGTGACCAGTCACGAGGCGTCGTCGACGGCAAGCCCGCGGACATCGTCAACTTCTCCGTCGAGCCCGACATCACCCGACTCGTCAAGGCCGGCAAAGTTTCCAAAGACTGGGACAAAGACGCCACCAAAGGCATTCCGTTCGGGTCGGTGGTAACCCTGGTGGTGCGGCCCGGGAATCCCAAGAACATCAAGGACTGGGACGACCTGCTGCGGCCCGGCGTGGAAGTCATCACGCCCAGCCCGCTGAGCTCAGGCTCGGCGAAGTGGAATTTGCTCGCCCCATACGCCGTCAAGAGCGGCGGCGGCCACGATCCACAAGCGGGGATTGACTTTATCAACAAGCTGGTGGGCCAGCACGTCAAACTGCGCCCCGCATCGGGGCGGGAGGCCACCGATGTGTTCGTCCAAGGCAGCGGTGACGTCCTGATCAGCTACGAGAACGAAGCGATCGCCACGGAGCGCCAAGGCAAACCGGTCATCCATCTCAACCCGCCGCAAACGTTCAAGATCGAAAACCCGGTGGCCGTGGTGACCAGCAGCCCCCACCTGGACGCCGCCACCGCGTTCAAAAACTTCCAGTACACCGCGCAGGCGCAGAAGCTTTGGGCGGCAGCTGGATTCCGGCCAGTCGACCCGGCCGTTGCCGCCGATGTCCGGAGTCAGTTCCCGATGCCGGTGAAACTGTGGACGATCGCTGACCTAGGTGGCTGGGACACCGTCGACGCCCAATTGTTCGACAAGAACTCCGGCAGCATCACCAAGATCTACACACAGGCCACCGGATGACGACGGCGATAACACAGGAGGTGACCGCCCGCTCCCGTGGCGGTGGCGCGCCGGGCGGCAAGGGTTTCCGCGGCGGCGGCACGTCGCTGCGGGTTGGTGTTGCGATGGTGTGGCTTTCGGTGATCGTGCTGCTGCCGTTGGCCGCGATCGGCTGGCAATCCGTCGGTGGCGGCTGGCGGGCGTTCTGGCTCGCGGTCACCTCAAATGCCGCGCTCGAGTCCTTCCGGGTGACGCTGATCATCTCGGCCGGCGTCACCGTCCTCAACATGATTTTCGGCCTACTGATCGCATGGGTTCTGGTACGCGACGATTTCCCGGCCAAACGGCTGATCGACGTCATTATTGATCTGCCATTCGCGTTGCCGACGATTGTTGCCAGTCTGGTCCTGCTGGCTCTCTACGGGGCCAACAGCCCCGTCGGACTGCACTTGCAGCACACCGGATGGGGCGTTGGCCTGGCGCTGGCGTTCGTCACGCTGCCGTTCGTGGTGCGGGCCGTCCAGCCGGTGTTGCTCGAAATTGACCGCGAGACCGAGGAAGCCGCCGCGTCGCTCGGCGCCGGCAACGCGACAATCTTCACAACTGTCGTGTTGCCCTCTCTGACTCCGGTTTTGTTGACCGGCGCGGGGCTAACGTTTGCGCGGGCCATCGGCGAATTCGGCTCGGTGGTGCTGATCGGTGGGGCGGTGCCCGGCAAAACCGAGGTGTCCTCACAGTGGATCCGGACCTTGATCGAAAATGACGACCGTACCGGTGCTGCCGCGATATCGATTGTGCTGCTTGTTATCTCGTTCGCCGTGCTTTTTGTTCTGCGTACCCTCGGATCGCGTGCGGCTAGACGCGAGGAGTTGTCGGCATGACGCTATCGCCGCAGGTTCGCTACCTGATTCGCTTTCTTGCCCTGGCCTATGTATTGGTGCTGCTCGTCGTCCCCGTTGGGCTGATCTTGTGGCGCACTTTCACACCCGGTTTCGGCCAATTCTTCGCCTGGGTCAGCACGCCGGCGGCGATTTCGGCACTGAATTTGTCGCTGCTGGTGGTGGCCATCGTGGTGCCGCTTAATGTGCTCTTTGGTGTCCCGACGGCATTAATGCTGGCGCGCAACCGATTCCGTGGCAAAGGCGTGCTGCAGGCGATCATCGATCTGCCGTTCGCGGTCTCGCCGGTCGTCGTCGGTGTGGCCTTGATCGTGTTATGGGGATCGGGAGGACTGCTCGGCTTCGTCGAGAAAGACTTCGGGTTCAAGATCATCTTCGGGTTGCCCGGCATCGTGCTCGCCAGCATCTTCGCCACGCTGCCCTTCGTGATCCGCGAGGTCGAGCCGGTCCTTCACGAGCTGGGCACCGAACAGGAGCAGGCGGCGGCAACGCTGGGTTCCGGTTGGTGGCAGACGTTTTGGCGGATCACCCTGCCATCGATCCGATGGGGCCTGACCTACGGGATCGTGTTGACCATCGCCCGTACCCTCGGTGAATACGGCGCGGTCATCATGGTGTCGTCGAACCTGCCGGGGCAATCCCAGACGTTGACGCTGCTGGTATCCGACCGCTACAACCGCGGCGCCGAGTACGGCGCCTACGCTCTTTCGACACTGCTGATGGCGGTCTCCGTGGTGGTTCTCGTCGTCCAGGTGATTCTCGATGCTCGGCGTAAACGAGCCACCAAGCAGGCCTAAGGAGGAGTGGCGCTTATGACTAACGCGATCGTCGTGCGCGGCGCCAACAAACGCTACGGTGATTTCGTCGCGTTGGACAATGTCGACTTCGACGTGCCCGCCGGCTCGCTGACGGCATTGCTGGGACCTAGTGGTTCGGGCAAGTCGACCCTGTTGCGCGCCATCGCCGGGCTCGATGAGCCGGACAGTGGCACGATCACGATCGACGGCCGTGACGTCACCCGGTTGCCGCCACAGCGGCGCGGTATCGGTTTTGTATTCCAGCATTACGCCGCGTTCAAGCACCTGACCGTGCGCGACAATGTCGCCTTCGGGTTGAAGATTCGTCGGCGACCCAAGGCCGAGATCCGCGAGAAGGTCGACAATCTGCTCGAGGTGGTGGGGCTCAGCGGTTTCCAGACTCGCTACCCCAGCCAGCTGTCCGGCGGTCAGCGCCAGCGCATGGCGCTGGCGCGCGCGCTGGCGGTCGACCCGCAAGTGCTGCTGCTCGACGAGCCGTTCGGTGCACTGGACGCAAAGGTCCGCGAGGATCTGCGAGCCTGGCTGCGCCGGCTGCACGACGAAGTGCATGTCACCACTGTGCTGGTCACCCACGACCAGGCTGAGGCGCTCGATGTGGCCGACCGGATTGCCGTGCTGCGTGACGGTCGCATCGAGCAAGTGGGATCCCCGACCGACGTCTACGACACTCCGGCGAACTCGTTCGTGATGTCATTTCTGGGCGCGGTGTCCACGCTGAACGGGAATCTCGTTCGTCCGCATGACATCCGGGTCGGACGCAGCCCCGACATGAAGATTGCTGCCGACGACGGGACCGCCGAGGCCACCGGCATCGTCCGCGCCACCATCGACCGCCTGGTGATGCTCGGCTTTGAGGTGCGCGTGGAGTTGACCAACGCCGCTACCGGCGGGCCGTTCATAGCTCAGATCACCAGAGGCGATGCCGAGGCGTTGGGCCTGCAGGAGGGGGACACCGTGTACGTGCACGCCACCCGGCTACCGCACATCGCACTCGGGGCGCCGGCACCCAGCGACGGCGGGGCAGACGAGGACGAGGGCACGCTGGCGCCCACCCGCTGAACGTCGGGCGTCTCCCGCCGGTGTGATCGGTCAGGCGGCGATGCGGTCGGCTCGCGCCGCATCGAAGCGATCCACTACCGTCGCGGCCACCAGCCGGTGTGCGCCCAGCGGCGCTGCCATCGGAATCTGTTCCGTTGCAGCATATTTGGCTACTCGATCAGTCAGCCGGCCGGGTGCCAGGAACCACGGTGCGATCACTACGCGGCGGGCGCCGCGGCGCCGTAGCCGGTTGGCGGCCTGGGCCGGTGACGGCCCGGACCCGGTGGCAAACGCCGTCGTCGTGCCGGCCCACCGAGTCCCTGCGATCAGCTTGCGTGCGACCTGAGCGGTGCGGGCGTTAGCCGCGACATGCGTCGAGCCGATCGCCACCACCAGCACACCGAGCTGCGGATCGAGCGTGCTGACTCCCAGCTCGGCGAGGCGCTCGTGCAGCACGGACACCAGCCGATCGTCTTCACCGAGGACGTCGGCCTGCCGCACGGCCGCGCCCCGGCTGGCGATCTGTCCGGGGATGTCGATACGGGCGTGGTAGGCGTCCGCCAGCAGGAAAGGAGTGACCACTGCATCCGGCGTGAGCACGTCAACCAGGCGTGGAGTGTTCAACTCGCAGAACGCGACACGCACGTCGAGGCGCGGCCGCATGCAGCTAATCTGATCGGCGACGGCGCGGGCATTGGCCGCCGACCGCGGATCTTCGCTGCCATGTGCGGCCAGCACCAGGGTGGTCACGACGCGTGCAACCCGCATTCGGTCTTCGACAGCCCCTGCCAGCGTCCGCTGCGCGGATCCGAACCCTCAGCTACCTTCGCGGTGCAAGGAGCGCAGCCGATCGACGGATAACCTTCGTAGACAAGCGGATTGACCAGTACATCGTTTTCGTCGATGTAGGCCTGCATGTCCTCGTCGGTCCACGGTGCTAGCGGGTTGATCTTCACCAGATGAAACGCCTCGTCGAAACTGACAAGCGGGGCGTTGGCGCGAGTCGGCGCCTCGACGCGACGCAGGCCGGTCACCCACGCGGAATAACCCCGCAGCGCCTTGGACAGCGGGGCGACCTTGCGTAGCCGGCAGCACTCGTTGGGCTGGCGGGCGAACAGGTCCTTGCCCAGCAACTGGTCCTGCTCTGCGACCGAATGCTCGGGCGTGACGTTGAGCACCCGTACGTCGTAGACCGCCTCGATCGCATCACGGGTACCGATGGTCTCCACGAAGTGATACCCGGTGTCCAAGAACATCACTGGGACACCCGGGCGTACCTTCGCGGCCAGATCGACGAGCACCGCGTCCTGCATATTCGAGGCCACCACGTAGTTGCACGTCGCCGACGGCCGAGGCCCTCTGACGCCGCCGAAGTGCTCGTCGGTCCAACGCAACAGGTCGGTGGCGCTGGCGCCTTCCAGCTCAGCGGCGCCCCGCTCAGCCAACTCTCGCAGCTCCGCTTCCGTCAACACTTTCGCCTTCTCACTCATCGCAGATCCCCCTCGTCGGCGCGTAGCGCCCATGTCGCGAAGCGTTCGCCCGAATCACGCTGCTTGATGAAGTTGTGCACCACGCGGTCGATGTAGTCGCCGAGCTCGTCGCTGGTGACCTTGTGCTGGCGCAGTTTTCGTCCGAAACCACTGTCGAGGCCCAAGCTGCCGCCCAGGTGCACTTGGAATCCTTCGACCGAGCCACCGTGGCCGTCGTCGACCATCTGGCCCTTGAAACCGATGTCGGCGATTTGGATGCGCGCGCACGAGTTCGGGCAGCCATTGATGTTGACTGTGATCGGTACGTCAAGTTCGGCGTTGATGTCATCGAGTCGACGCTCCAGCTCGGGCACCAGCGACTGGGAACGCACCCGAGTTTCGGCGAACGACAGTTTGCAGTATTCAATACCGCTGCAGGCCATCAGGTTTCGACGCCAGTGTGACGGCTGCGACGGCAGCCCCAGCGCGTCAAGGCCGGTGGTCAGCTCGTCAAGCTTGTCGTCCGGAACGTCCAGGATGACGAGCTTCTGGTATGGGGTGAACCGGATCCGCTGCGACCCGGCCCGCTCGGCCAGGTCGGCCACCGCGGTTAGGATCGTGCCCGACACCCGCCCGGCGATCGGGGCGACGCCGACGGCGTTGAGCCCGTTCTTCAGCCGCTGCACGCCGACATGGTCGATCGGATGCTTGACCGGTTCGGGGGCCGGACCGTCGATGAGTTTGCGTTTGAGGTATTCGGTTTCGAGAACCTCGCGGAACTTTTCAATGCCCCAATCTTTAATGAGGAACTTCAGCCGGGCCTTGGACCGCAGTCGTCGGTAGCCGTAGTCACGGAACACCGATGTGACGGCCTCCCAGACGTCGGGTACTTCCTCCAGCGGCACCCACGCCCCAACCCGTTGGGCCAGCATCGGATTGGTGGACAGGCCGCCGCCGACCCACAGGTCCAGCCCGGGTCCGTGCTCGGGGTGGTTGACGCCGATGAACGCAACGTCGTTGATCTCGTGCGCGACGTCCTGCAGACCCGAGATCGCGGTCTTGTACTTGCGGGGCAGGTTGGAGAATTCCGGATTGCCGATGTAGCGGCGGACGATCTCCTCCACGGCCCAGGTCGGGTCGAGAACCTCGTCGAGTGACTCACCGGCTAGCGGGGAGCCCAGCACCACCCGCGGGCAGTCGCCGCACGCTTCGGTGGTCTGCAAGCCGACCGCGGCCAGTCGGTCCCAGATCTCGGGGACTTTCTCGATCTCGATCCAGTGGTACTGCACATTTTCCCGGTCGGAGATGTCGGCGGTGTCCCGGGCGAATTCCGTAGAAATCTGTCCGAGGGTGCGCAGCGCCGCGGTGGACAACGACCCGCCGTCGCAGCGCACGCGCATCATGAAGTACTTGGCCTCGAGCAGATCGAGGTTCTCGTCGCCAGTCCAGCTGCCGTCGTAACCCTGTTCCCGCTGGGTGTAGAGCCCCATCCAGCGCATGCGGCCACGCAGGTCGTTCTTGTCGATGCTGTCGAAGCCGGCTTTGGAGTAGTGGTTGAGGATTCGGTCGCGGACGTTGAGCGCGTCGTCGTCCTTCTTGAACTGCTCGTTGGGATTGAGTGGCTCGCGGTAGCCGAGCGCCCACTGGCCTTCGCTGCGGCCCTTGGCGGGGCGGGGGGAGGTCATTCGGCATCTCCTTTGTGGAGTAGCCGGCTTGGACCGCGCAGATCACCGGTTGCTGTCCCGGCGGCGCAGATCCGGGGCCAGCTGAAAGTACAGGTGGACGGCTCTACGACATTAAGGCAGACAGCGACAGCTGCAGACACGCTTGAGATCGATGTGCCGACGCGCCACCAACGCGATGTCGAACGGGCTGCGGTGGGCGGTGGTCACTCGGCCATTGTGCCACGGATGTCGCCAAGGGTCGCTACCAGGGTGGAATTTCTCTCATAGTGAGCAAAACTACGTGGCAACCCTGAGATGCAGCGCAAACGTACCCGAGAGTCAGCTGCCAACGGCGGCTGTTTTGTCTCTCGCCCCGCTGCCACCGCGGCCAGCGCTGGAAGCCGGGCCGGGAGTCAGGAATATTGGCAGCCATGACCGCAAGTTCTGCGCCGGTCGGTCTGCCCGATGTGCACGTGAGCCCAGGCGGGCCGTTCGGCGTCTACGTGCACGTGCCGTTCTGCTTCACCCGCTGCGGCTACTGCGACTTCAATACCTACACCCCGGCCGAGTTAGGTGGCGTCAACCCCGACGCGTGGCTGCAGGTGCTGCGGTCGGAGCTCGAGCTGGCCGCAGCCCGGCTGGGCGCACCGACGGTGCAGACCGTCTTCGTCGGGGGCGGGACGCCGTCGTTGTTGGGTGGCGAGCGCATTACCACGGTGCTGCAGTCGGTGCGCGACAACTTCGAGCTGGCCGCCGACGCCGAGATCACCACCGAGGCCAACCCGGAGTCGGCTTGGCCCGATTTCTTCGCGGCCGCCCGGGCGGCCGGCTACACGAGGGTGTCGCTGGGCATGCAGTCCGTCTCGCCACGGGTGCTGGGTGTTCTAGACCGGATCCACACGCCGAACCGGTCGGCGGCGGCGGCCCGCGAGGCGCTCGCCGAAGGTTTTGAACACGTCAGCGTCGACCTGATCTACGGCACCCCGGGGGAATCCGACGACGACCTGCTGCGCTCGGTGGAAGCGGCGGTCGACACGGGCGTCGATCACGTCTCCGCCTACGCCCTGGTGGTCGAGGACGGCACCGCGCTGGCGCGCCGGGTCCGCAGCGGCGAGCTCGCCGCTCCCGACGACGACGTGCTCGCGCATCGCTACGAGCTGGTCGACGAGCAGCTGTCAGCGGCTGGCTTCGACTGGTACGAGGTTTCCAATTGGAGCCGCGCGGGCGGGCAGTGCCGACACAACCTGGGCTACTGGGACGGTGGTCAGTGGTGGGGTGCCGGCCCCGGGGCGCATAGCTATGTCGGTGCGACTCGCTGGTGGAATGTCAAGCACCCCAACACTTATGCGCAGATCCTCGACGGTGCGACGTTGCCGGTCGCCGGTTTCGAGCAGCTGGACCCTCAGCACCGCCACACCGAGGACGTGCTGCTGAGAATCCGGCTGCGCCAAGGTCTGCCGCTGGACCTGCTGGACGACGCCGAGCGCGAGCGCGCCGCTGTCGCCGTTGACGACGGCTTGCTGAAGCGCGCCGGCGAGCGCCTGGTGCTCACCGACCGGGGACGGCTGCTGGCCGACGGCGTAGTCCGCATGCTGCTGGGTTAAGCAGCATGTTGCATCAACGCGATGCCAACCCTGACTTCGAGTTCACTAATCGTCACCGTTGGGGCGCGGGGCGGTGCCGCGGATCGGTAGTGCCTGCCGGTTGGGGTGGTGAATTCGGCTGTGTGTCTGCCGGTTTCGTCAAAATCCGTGCTGACGCGCCAGCCGGCGGCCTCTTTGACGTAGTTACAGCGTTCGCAGGACCCCAGCCCGTTGGCAACTGCGGTTCGTCCGCCGCGGGCATGTGGTGTGGCATGGTCGCGGTGCCGGATTGGCGCGTCGCAGTACGGTGTGCGACATCGTTGATCGCGCAGCCCGATGAACGTGGCCAGCCCGCGCGGAAATCGCCGGGCCCGTGACTCCATCGCCACCAGCGCGCCGGACTCGGGATGGGTGTAGAGCCGGCGCAGCGTCGCGCGTGACCGTGAGTCAGCACCGACGGCCATGATTAACCCGCGGGCGACTTCCGCTGGAATTGGACCATACCCAGAGATATCTGCCGGGGTGTTGTCGCCGCTCAGCAGAGTGCGGTCCGACAGAACGAGGTTGACTGCGATTGGTGTCGGCGTGGCTGCGCTGCGACCGGTGACGCGTTCGACGAGAGTGTCGGCCATGACCTGGCCGCGGGACCGGCCGTCAAATGTGGTGTCCGCGGCACGTCGCAGTGCCGCATACACCGATACGCCTTGGGCGACCGGCAGCAGCGCGGTCAACCAAGTCATGGTGTCAGGCGCGGGCCGGATGGTTACCGTGCGCTCGGTTTCGGCTTTGGCGGCCCTTTCGACGACGGCGTGCGGGTCCAGTCGGTAGGCAATCGACCTGGCCGCGGCGGCCACCCGGGCATCGCCCATCCCGTCCAGTCCGGCGGGATCGCCGCACAGCTCGGCGTCCAGTGCTTGCCGGTCTTCGATGTCCAGACAGGCGCTTTCCCGCACGATGAGGGTCGCGCGCCACTCCGACAACAGCCCTTGCTCCAAAGCGCCCAATGTATGCGGCATCTCGTTTACCAGGGCCTTGGCGAAGCCGAGATGCCGACCGCCACGGGCTGGTGAGTCCCTGCGGGCCAGGGCAACCTCGCTGGCCACTCCGCGACCCCGATTCGCGGCCGGCACGCCCGCCGCCGCTTCTGCGGCCCGGCGCGACGCATCCAGCGCCGCCGCCGCGCGGGCCTGGCCTGCCGCCGCGGCGGATTTGACCCGCTCCAGCTCGGCAATTCGCTCGATCAGCGTCGATTCCTCGGCGAGGAGATCGACCATAGCGAGGGACTCGAACATATGTTCGATTCTAGCGGTGTCCACTGACATTGGCAGGGTCGCCAAGTTGTGGATGAGTGGCGGGAAGGCCGAAAGGGGAGGGGTCATTGAATCGTGGCCCGCCGTTGGTCGCTTTCGCCGATCCCGCGCAGCACCTTGTGAAATACGTGAAGAACATCTCGGCGACCCCGCCGCCAGAATCTCCTCTTAACCGTTAAGGCGAGCGATTATCCTTCCGCCATGGCATCGAACGTGTCGGAAAAGATTGCATTCGTTACCGGCGGCGCGTCCGGCATCGGCGCCGCGCTGGCCACCAAGCTGGCTAACGAAGGCGCCGAGGTCTGGATCGCCGATCGTCAAATCGCCGCGGCGCAGGAGCTGGCCCAACGCCTCAACAGCGGTGGCGCAAAGGCGCACGCGATCGAGCTCGATGTGCGCAGCTATCCATCGTTTGAGAGCGCCGTCGCCGAGGCGGTGCAGCAATCCGGGCGGATCGACTACCTGTTCAACAATGCGGGCATCGGAGTCAGCGGTGAAATCGACTCGTACACGCTCGATGACTGGAACGACGTCTTCGACGTGAACCTGCGCGGTGTGGCCCACGGCATCCAAGCGGTCTATCCGATCATGATTCGGCAGCACTCCGGTCACATCGTGAACACAGCCTCGATGGCCGGTCTTGTCACCAGTCCGGGTCTGGGGAGCTACACCGCCACCAAACACGCCGTCGTCGGGATCTCGAAGGCGTTGCGCCTGGAGGCCGAGCGCCACGGCGTGCAGGTGTCGGTGTTTTGTCCGGGCGTGATCCGGACCCCGATAATGACAGGCGGCCAGTACGGACGGATGAACATAGCTGGCCTCAGCGATGAGGAACTCCTCAAATCGTTTGAGCGGTTGCGGCCGTTGGCACCCGAAAAGTTCGCCGAGCGCGCGCTTCGTGCGGTGTTGCGGGGAGACGCGATCATTGTGGTGCCAGCGTGGTGGAAAGCATGGTGGTACCTGGAGCGGCTCTCGCCAGCGTTGTCGATGCGATTTGCAAAGGCATCGCTCAAGCGCCTACGTGGACTGGAGTCCACCGCCTCCTGATCCGCTGCGTGTCTTTGTGGTCAGGCGCACCGGTTCACACGTTGCGTGGGGCGGTCCGGGTGGGTAATCCTGCCGCCGGGCATGCCGCAATACGTTTCGACTAGCCGCGTTTCGGCAAGTTCGAAGGTTGTCGTTTGGTCGTGGCACCGATTACCCGAAATACACTCTCGGGGTGGGCGTGGACTCCGTTCAACTAGTCGCCAGTCGTCCAGCAAGTCCCGCCGTACACGAGCCCCCCTCGTCGCGCTATACCGATTGCGTGCGCGTATCACTTCGATCCCGACCGCGGGAGTTGGGTGCCAAACTCATGACGGCACCCAGTCTTGAGTCCGCAGCCTGCACCGCGCATCCTGGTGTCATGGACGGGTCGACACGGGGCGACGTGATCCGCGGCCTGTACTTTTGTGCGGAATGCCCGGTGCTGGTGCAGTGCCGGGCCTGGGGCCAACTCGTGTAGACGCGGCACATTGACAGGAGTTGTCGCCGGAAAAGTGTGGGGTGAAGCGAAACGGTGGATCCGGAATGACTGATGCGCTCACCGGACGTACCAAGCCGCGCTGATCTACTCAGGCGAAGGCGACATCGGAGAAGTGATCGGCCACCTGACCGTCACCGCCGACCACGCGGACGGAACACCGAGAAGCGGTGGCCGCATCGCATCAGTATCAGTGATCGAGGCGGTGGATCCGGGGCGGTGGATCCGGGGCGGTGGATCCGGAATGGCTCAGCCTTATCTGTTCGTGGCAACCCCGATGTATGGAGGGATGTGTCACGGCAGTTACGCCGGGTCGTTGTTCCAACTGGCGACGATATTTATGAACGCCGGAGTGTCGCTGCAATACGCGCACACGATGAACGAGTCGCTGATCACTAGGGCGCGCGACAGTTTGGCCCACGATTTTCTGCAAACCGAATGCACGCATCTGATGTTCATCGACTCCGACATCGGCTTCCAAGCCGAAGACATCCTGACGATGCTCGCCGCCGGGAAGGATATTGTCTGCGGGTTGTATCCACGTAAAGAGATCGACTGGATACAGGTGGCTGCCGCTGCGCGCCGCGGAGTTGCCCCGGATGAGCTGCATCAGCATGCTCGGGCGCTTGTGGTGAACACGTTGGATGGCCCGATTGAGGATGCCGGCGACGGGCTTCTGGAGGTTGCGAACGCCGGTACTGGGTTCATGCTGATCGAGCGTGCGGTCCTCGATGGCTTGACTCATAAGGTTGCGGCGTATCGGAGTGGCGATAAGGTGTTTCACCAGTTCTTCGCCACGAGTATCGACCCCGATAGTGGTGTGGGGTTGTCGGAGGATTTCCATTTTTGCAGGCTGGCGGGACAACGGCTATCAGGTGTGGGTCGCGCCGTGCGTGGCGCTGACGCATACCGGCTCGTATATGTTCACCGGGCGCACTGCCCGGGGTGCGGACGTAGATCTGCCCACATAAATTAGAGGATATGCGCGCAGCCGTCTACACCAGAATCAGCCAAGACGCCACGGGACAGCGCGCCGGTGTGACCCGCCAGTTGGAGGACTGCGAGGCACTCGCCGATCGGCTCGGATGGGAGGTCACCCACCGCTACGGCGACAACGACCTGTCCGCCTCCTCCGGTCGCACCCGTCCCGGCTTCGAGGCCATGCTGAAGGCGATGGCTGACAGCGAGTTCGGAGCAGTGATCTGCTGGCATCCCGACCGGCTCTTCAGGTCGACGAAGGACCTGGAGCGGTTGATCGACATCGCCAATGGCCGCCGAGTCCAGTTGCGTACCGTCAACGCTATGGTGGCGGCCGATCTTCGCCTACCAGGTGAAGGCCGAGCGGTGACCGGCTGCCCGGCGGTGGCGCCGCCGTGCGAGCCGGTCGTCAGCGGCGCCGACGTTGTCGCAGCAGCGTTGCGTAGCGGTGACGTCGCCGCCGCGGTGGTCCAGGGGGATGGCTTGGCGCGGACGTGGTTGACTGCGCCCGGCCGTGACGTCATCGCTGCTGCGTTGACGCCGCGCTGGTCGCGGGGGGCGGCGGAACGGTGCCGCCCGGCCGCGGCAGCCATGTTCGAGATGGTCGCCGCCCGTGGGCAGGTGGATGGCGCTGACGTCGGCGAAGCGGTGACCCGGGCGATCCGGTTGGCGTTGTTCGGCGTGGACGACGAGTACGGACTGTGGGCGGCGGTCCAGCAGCGCCAACCAGTTGGCGGCGACGACGTGGTCGGTCGGCTGGCCCGAGCCGCGCCGCAGTGCACCGAAGAAGAGATTTTCCTGCTGGCGTCGTCGGTGCACGGCAGCGGTGAGCGCGGCGGTGTCGGCCAGATCAGCGACACTTTCGTGTGGGCGTTGCGGCATCTTGCGTCCGACACCGGGTTGGCGGGGAGGCTGCGCGAAAACCCTAACGACATAACGGTTTTCGTTGAGGAGATCGTGCGTCTGCATTCGACGATCCAGTACCCGATACGGGTCGCCCTGCGGGACACCCGTATCGGCGACCTCGAGTTGTCGGCCGGTGACATGTTCTCCATAGCGGCAGGTGCGGCCAGCCGGGAGGGCGACGGCGGCGACCAGGTGAACGAGCGGGTGTGTAGGCATTTGGGGTTCGGCACGGGCCAGCATCGTTGCCGCGCTAACCATCTAGTCCGGGCTGTGCTGCGGGTGCTGGTGGAGGAATGGCTGGCACAAATCCACCAGTGTGCGGTGCCGGATGAGTTTGTGCCGCAATACATCCCGGGCCGGTCGGCGCTGGTGGAGCTGCCGTTGACGTGGCAGACATAGAACCGCCCCCGGTTTTGGCCAAGGGCGGTTCGTCGTTGTCGTTGGGTTAGTTCGGCGGCGGCGAGACCTGCGCGCACATCGCGTGTAGGAACGCTTCGTACATCAACGTCCCCACCGGGTTCGTGACGCTGACCCTCGGGTCTAGCGGCACCAGCATGTCGCCGCATTGCGCGAAGCCCGGGCCCGGCGCCGGCGTGGGTGCCGGGTCGGCGGCGGCCGGCGCGGCGGTGATGACAGCAGCTACTGCCAGCGCAGCAGTGACGAGACGGCGATTCATCGGATCACGTCGTTGATGTGCGTGTACCCGTCGACCACGTCGATACAGGCCGCCACGGATCGGGCTGCTTCGGCTACCTGCCCGGCCGCTGTGGCGATGTGGGCGGCGAGGTGCCCGTCCTCGACGGCGCCGATCAGCGGTGTTGTGGCCCGCAGGGCGTGGCGCAGCGCGTGCAGCGCGTTCTCGAGCTCGGCTCTGGTGACGTCGTGGGTGGTGTCGGTGGTCGGTGTGGTTGTGGACATGGTGATGGGTTTCCTTTCATCCTGTATATGCCCATCAATCCCACATTCCCGGACGGCGACGTCCAGATCAGAGTGCCGTCAGGTAGCTGTTGGTCCTGCCAGCCCCAAAAAGTTTTGATCAAATGGTGGCACCGACTAGCCAAAGAACACTCAACTCATCGGGTGCTACCAAGCCTAGAACGGACGCGCCCTCGCGGTTCGCCGCACCGGTGGCGAGCCAAGCGCGGTAGGGATTAGGCGGGTGGCGCGGGTGGCTCGGGTGGTGCGGGTGGCGGTGAGCTGGCCGGTCCGGGCGCAGCCGCATTTCCATGCAGGCACTGCTGATATTCCTGAGTACCTGGGACGTTGTCAGCGCCGCAGCTGCAATCATGAACTTGCGCGGGGGTGGGAAGCGAATTGCAAAAGTCGCTACCAGCCGAGGCCGATGGTGCGGTCCACATAACACCAGCGGCCAAGGCTGCCGCTGCACCACCGACCGTGGCCATCAATACTCTCGTCTTCATGTTGGGATTCCTTTTCTCTGGAAGACCACGGCACTCCGCCGCCGCCGGTTGCGCTAGCCGAATAGTAGGGTTTCAAGGAGAAAGTCGCAGACGTCATGTGCTTTCCGCATAGGCACTTCAAATTGCTCACGTCGTTGTGTCGAAGCACACGACGCTGCGCGCACCATGGCCCGCGGCCATATCGGTGAACGCCGCCTCGACGTCGTCGAGACCGATCCGCCGCGTCACCAACGCCTCGAGGTCGAGCCTGCCGCGGCGGGCGAGCTCGGCCAACACCGGGATGTCGCGCGCCGGGTCGCTGGCGCCGTACACGCTGCCCTGGATTGTCTTGCCTTCGACCATCAGCGAAAGCGCCGGAAACGTCACCGACTCCTCGATCCCCGCGGCGCCCACCAGGGTGACCTTGCCGCCGCGGCGGGTGGCGTCGTAAGCCGCGCGAATCGTCGCGGGCTTGCCCACCACCTCGATTCCGTGATCGACCCCGGCGCCGCCGGTGAGGTCGCGCACGGCGCTGGCCAGGTCGACCTCGCTGGTATCGATCGTCTCGGTCGCGCCGTTTGCTGTCGCGGCCGGAAGCTGGGCGGCTACCCGGTCGGCGGCGATGATCGGCGCCGCGCCGGCCAGCCGAGCCCCTTGGATCGCCGCCAAACCCACACCGCCGCAGCCGATGACAAGCACGCTTTCGCCCGGACGAACGGCTGCCGTGTGCATCACCGCACCGACCCCGGTGGTGACGCCGCAGCCCAGCAGCGCTGCCTGGTCGAGCGGCAGCGACTCGTCGACCGGCACGACCGCCGCGGCCGGCAGCAACGTCTGTTCGGCCAGCGACCCGACTCCCATTCCCGGCCACACCGGGCCGGCGCCGTCGGCGTACGGACCGCCGTAAACATGGTCGTAGGCATGCACACACAGCTGGGACTCGCCACGCAGGCAATGCGGGCAGGACCGGCACGCCACCAGCCACGTCAAGACGACGTGCTGACCCGGACCAACGGTGGTGACGTCGGCGCCGACCTCGGTGACGATCCCGGCGCCCTCGTGGCCGAGTGTGCACGGCAGCAGCGTCGGTATTGATCCGTCGCGCAACGACAAGTCGCTGTGGCACACGCCGCTGGCGGCCAACTGCACTTGGACTTCGTGGCGGCCAATCGGTCGCAGCGCCAGCTCCTCGACCGCTGTCGGTTGACCGACCTGGCGCAGCACAACACCCTTCACGTCAACGCTCCTGTGATCGGGGTCATATCGACTTACCATTGCGGGGCGACCGCGCCAGGTCAAGGAGGCAGGAAGATGACCGCAACATCCTCCGATACATTCGCGACCCTCACGATCGGCGGCGAGTCGCAGCCCGGTGCCGGCGCGAGCTATCCGGTACACAACCCGGCCCGGCCGGCCGAGGTCGTCGGGCATGCGCCGTCCGCCGACCTCAACCAACTCGACGCCGCGGTGCAGGCGGCGCGGCGGGCCGCGGCCGGCTGGCGCGCACTCGACGTGGCCGAGCGGGTCGCCGCCGTCGCGGCGGCCGCCACCGCGGCGGCCGTCCAGCTCGCCGAAAGCGCTGGTCCGCAGCTGTATACCCGCGAGCACGGCAAGGTGCTGGCCGAGGCGCGCTTCGAAATCGACACCGCGCCGGCGCTGGCCGCGATCCTCGGCGCGATGGCCGAGGAGGCGCTGGCCCCCGAACGAATCGACCCGCAGTCGGCCTATCCACGGTTGCAGCGCGAACCGTACGGGGTGGCGGCGCTGGTGCTGCCGTTCAACTGGCCGCTGGCGCTCACCATGACCAAGCTGTCGTCGGCGCTGACCGCCGGCAACACCGCGGTGGTCAAGGTGCCGCCGACCTGTCCGCTGGCGGCCCTGCAGTTCGGCGCGGCGTTCGCCGCGGCGCTGCCAGCCGGTGTTGTGAACGTGCTCGCGGGGCCCGGCAGCGAACTGGCACGGGCGCTGATCACCCACCCCGGCGTCGACGTCATCTCTTTGACCGGCGGCGTGGCCACTGGGCGCGCTGTGATGGCGGCGGCGGCTCCGCGGCTGACCCCGGTGTTGTTGGAACTCGGCGGCAACGATCCGGCGATCATCGCTCCCGACATGTCCGTCACCGACCAGCTTGTCGAGCAGTTGTTCACCGCGACCTACACCACCTGTGGTCAGGTGTGCATGGCGATCAAGCGGTTGTACGCGCCGGCCGACCGGGTCGACGAACTGGCCGATGCCGTGCTGGCGCGCTGCCGGCGCGAGGTAGTCGGCGATGGGCTCGCCGACGAGGTCACCCTTGGGCCAATGCACACCGCCGCCGGACGCGACCGGGTGGCGGCGCTGCTCGCCGACGCCGCAGCCCGCGGCGCGACGGTCCGTACCGCCGGCGTCCTGCGTGAGGCCGACGCCGACGCCGGCGGCCACTTTGTGCTGCCGACCGTCGTCACCGATCTGGACGCCGACGCACCGCTGGCCACCGAGGAGCAGTTCGGGCCGGTGCTGCCGATCTTCGGCTACCGGGATCTGGACGAGGGGGTCACCGCGGCCAACGCAGGCGACTTTGGTCTCACCGCGTCGATCTGGACCGGCGACGACGCGCTGGCCGACCGGGTCGCCGCGCAGCTGGTCGCCGGCACGGTCAGCGTCAACTGTCACGGCATGGCCGCGCAGGACCCGCGTCTGCCGTTCGGCGGCGTCGGCCAATCGGGTCTCGGCCGCGAACTCGGGGCCGACGGCATCCGGGCGTTCACCCAGCCGCGGGCGTTCGTTCGGCACCCGGCCCCGCAATAGATTCGTCGCCGGGCATTGGCCAATTAATCAATCATTGCCTAAATAGCGATGTTGGTGTCAGGCTAACCGGCATGACAGACACCGAAGGGTACGTCGACCAGGCGGCGGCGGGTCTCGCGGAGCCGCAGCCGATGTACAAGGCGTTGCGTGAGTCGACCCCGGTATTCCGGTCGCCACAGGCGGTCGTGCTCAGCCGGCTGGCCGATATCGAGATGGCGCTCAAGCACACCGAGTTGTTCTCGTCGAACATGGATGCCGTCGATCTGGGTAACGTGCGGCCGCTGATCCCATTGCAAATCGACCCGCCCGAGCATGCGAAGTACCGCCGCATCCTCGATCCGCTGTTCACCCCCCGAGAGATGGCCCGGCGTGAACCACGCGTCACCGAGTTGGTGAACGAGATGATCGACCGCTTCGCCGATCGCGGCGAATGCGACTTCCACGAAGAGTTCGCCGTGCCACTGCCGTGCACGGTGTTTCTGCAGTTGCTCGGCCTGCCGTTGGAAGACCTGGACCAGTTTTTGGAGTGGAAGGACGGGGTGATCCGCCCGGAGGGCGAATCCGGATACGATCGCCGCCACGAGGCCACGGCACCCGCGGCGCAACAGATCTACGACTACTTCGAGCGCGCCATCGACGACCACATCGCCAGCCCACGCGACGATGTGCTGTCCTCGCTGATCGCGGCCAGGGTCGAGGGAGAACCGCTGACGCGCCACGAGATCCTCGACATCTGCTTCCTCTTCCTGATCGCCGGGCTGGACACGGTGACCGACTCACTCGACTGCTTCTTCGTGTATCTGGCCCGCCACCCCGACCATCGTCATCAGCTCGTCGAGCAACCCGACGTCCTGCCCAGTGCCATCGAGGAGTTGTTGCGCTGGGAGACACCGGTGCCCGGCGTCGCACGGGTCGCCATGGACGACGTCGAGGTGGGCGGCTGCCCGATCAGTAAGGGGGAGCGGGTCAGCCCGCTGCTGGGCGCAGCGAACACCGACCCCGCTGAGTTCCCCGACCCGGAGCTGGTTGACTTCCGGCGCAACCCGAACCGGCACCGCGCCTTCGGCGGAGGTCCGCACCGCTGCCTGGGTTCGCACCTGGCCCGCATGGAGCTGCGGGTTGCGTTGCGCGAATTCCACCGGCGCATACCCGATTACGAGATCAAGCCTGGCACCGAGCTGAGCTATACCGCCGCGCTGAGGTCGGTGGAGTCGCTGCCGTTGACCTTCCCGGTACCCAAGTGACTCGTGTCTGTGTCGACGCAGACCGCTGCGAGGGGCACGGGCGCTGCTACACGTTGGCACCGGACGTCTTTGACGCCGACGAGATTGGGCATGCCGTCGTTCTCGTCGAGAACGTCTCGGGTGAGCTCGAGGCGCAAGCCACGGACGCGGAGAAGAACTGCCCCGAAGGCGCGATCACGTTGTCGTCGTGACGGCTCCGCCGCAGGCGCCCCGATCCTTGCATTCATTGCATAGATAGCATTGACAGCCGCCGAAAACCGACGATAGTCGTGAGGTATGGCGCTGCTGCCGGATCCTGCTCCCCGCGAGCGGCAGCACGTGCTGATCTCCGTTGACGACCACGTCATCGAGCCGCCCGACATGTTCGACGGCCGGCTTCCTGCCGCGCTGGCCGGCCGGGCACCGCGGATCGTGGAGACCGACGACGGCCGGCAGGTGTGGCGCTATGAGGACCGCGACTACCCCAACATCGGGCTCAACGCGGTGGTGGGGCGGCCGCGCGAGGACTGGAGTATGGAGGCGGCCCGCTTCGACGAGATGCGCCGCGGCTGCTGGGATATCAAGGCCCGGATCGCTGATATGGACCTGGCCGGGATCTGGGCGTCGCTGAATTTCCCGTCGCTGATCGCCGGGTTCGCCGGCACGGTGTTCTGGAAGAGCGACGACCCGGAGCTGGGACACGCCGTGCTGCGGGCCTGGAACGATTGGCATCTGGAGGTGTGGGCCGGCAGCTTTCCGGAGCGGATCATCCCGCTGCAGCTGCCGTGGCTGGCGGATCCGCAGCTGGCGGCCGAAGAGCTGCGTCGTAACGCCGCACGCGGTTTCAAGGCGGTGAGCTTCCCGGAGCTGCCTGCCCAGTGTGGGATTCCCAGTCTGCACAGCGGCGCGTGGGACCCGTTTTTCGCCGCCTGCGAGGAGACGGAAACCGTCGTGTGCCTGCACACCGGATCGGCCCAATGGGCGCCGATTCCCGCACCGGACACCCCATTCGAAACCATCACCACGCTGTTCCCGGTCAACGGCCTGGTCGCCTGCGCCGACATGCTGTGGTCGGGCATCCCGGTCCGCTTCCCGCGACTGAACATCACGCTCGCCGAGGGTGGGCTGGGCTGGGCGGCAATGCTGGCTGATCGGGCGGATTATGTTTTGGCGCATTCTGCTTCGGGCCGGGAGGGCGGATCCTGGAAGGGCGATCTGCTGCCCAGCGACGTGCTGCAGCGCAACTTCTGGTTCTGCTCGATCGACGACCCGTCGGCGTTCGGCGCGCTGGACGCGATTGGAGCCCAGCGCATTCTGGTCGAGAGCGACTACCCCCACGCGGACTCGACTTGGCCGGACACGCAAGAGGTCGTGGCGCGCAACGTCGCCCGCCTCTCAGCGGATGACGCCGCGCGGATCACCCATCGCAACGCGGCGCAGCTGTTCCGCCACCCGCTGCCGGACGAGGGGTGGCTAACCACCGCGTAGGAGGCCCTCATGCTCGACCTGCTCATCCGCGATGCCGAAATCGTTGACGGCACAGGCGCACCGGCCCGCCACGGCGATGTCGGTATCAGCGACGGGCGGATCGCCGCGGTCGGGCCACCCGGTGAGGTCGACGACCTTGCCGCGAAAACCGTTGATGCCCAAGGGCAGACGCTGGCGCCGGGATTCGTCGACCTACACACCCACTACGACGCGCAACTGTTCTGGGACCCGACCGCGAGCCCGTCGGTGCAACACGGCGTCACCACCGTCTTCGGTGGCAATTGCGGGTTCACGCTGGCGCCCGTGGCGGCCGACCAACAGGACTACCTCACCCGAATGCTCGCGCGGGTCGAGGGCATGCCGCTCGACGCATTGCGGGCCGGGCTGGACTGGAAGTGGGCGTCATTCGGCGACTGGCTTGACCGGTTCGACGGCAGCATCGCCGTCAATGCCGGTTTCCTGGTTGGCCATTCGGCGCTTCGGCTTGCGGCGATGGGGGAGGACGCGGTCGGCGGCCAGGCGATCCCCGCGCAGGTCGATCGGATGGTCGCGCTGCTGCATGAGGCGTTAGCCTCCGGCGCACTTGGGTTTTCCACATCGCAGTCGCAGACCCACAACGACGGCTCGGGCCAGCCGGTGCCGTCCCGTAGCGCATCACGCGACGAGCTGCTGGCGCTGGCCAAGGGCGTCCGCGACCATCCGGGCACCACGCTCGAGGCGATCATCCCCGGCTGCCTGCAAGGCTTTTCCGACGACGAGATTGCCCTACTCACTGACATGTCGGTGGCGGCCGACCGCCCGCTCAACTGGAACCTGCTCGGCGTCTCGGCGGCCAACCCGGCCGGGCACCGCGGACAGCTGCGTGCCTCCGAGGTCGCCGCCGAACGCGGCGGCCGGGTCGTCGCGCTCACCCTGCCGCACACCATGAAGATCCGGCTCTCGTTCCTCACCGGCTTCGTGCTCGACGGCCTGCCCGGCTGGCGCGACACCATGCACCTGCCGGTGCCCGAGCGGTTGGCCGCGCTTGCCGATCCGGAAGTACGCCGCCGACTGAACGACGGCGCCCAATCGAAGGACGCCGGCATGCTGCGCGGTCTGGCGAACTGGGAGCGGTTGATCGTCGTCGAGACCTTCGCCCCGCAGAACGCCGACGCGACCGGTCGCAGTGTCGGGGAGGTCGCCGCCGCTCGCGGTGGGGCGCCGTTCGACACCCTCTTGGACATCGTGATCGCCGACGAGCTGCGCACCGGACTGACGCCGGCGCCGTTCGGCGACGACGCCGCCGACTGGCGGCTGCGCGCCGAGGTGTGGCGCTCGCCGCACGCGGTCATCGGTGGCTCGGACGCCGGCGCGCACCTCGACATGATGTGCGGGGCCATCTACACCACGTCGCTGCTCGGCCACGGTGTCCGCGAGCATCAGGTGGTGACGCTCGAGGAAGCGGTCCGGCTGCTCACCGATGTGCCGGCCCGGCTCTACGGGCTGGCCGAACGAGGCCGAATCACGCCGGGCTGGCACGCCGACTTGGTGCTGTTCGATCCGGCCACCGTCGACCACGGGCCGGAGCGCACCCGTTACGACTTGCCCGCGGGTGCACCGCGATTGGTCGCCGACGCCTACGGCATCAGCTCGGTGCTGGTCGGCGGTGTCGAGGTGTGTCGCGACGGCGTCGCCACCGGCGCGCTGCCCGGCACCGTGCTGCGGTCCGGCCGAGACACACACACGGTGTCGGCTGATGCTTCCTGAACCGACTCCGGCTCCCGGCGAATTCGACCCGACCGAACTGCAGGGCGGGCTGCTCATGCAGGTCGAAAACGTGCACGAGCGGCTGCGTGAGGCGCGGTCGCGGAACCGGGTGATGGTCGGCAGCCCGTTCACCGAAGTCTCCAGCCAAACCATGGGCGGCGCTGGGGTGACCGTGCTCGGATACGACGAATGCCAGACCGTGCTCACCCACCCCGACATGTTCTCTTCATCGATCTACGACAAGATCATGGGCCCGGTGATGGGCCGCACGATGCTCGAACTCGAGGGCGCCGACCACCGGGCCAGTCGGGCCCTGGTGTCTCCGTCGTTCCGCGCCGCGTTGCTGGACCGCTGGCGTAGTGAGTTAGTCGAGCTGGTGGTTCACGAACTCATCGACAGCTTCGCGCCGCGCGGGCGGGCCGAGCTGACCCGCGATTTCACGTTCGCGTTCCCGGTACAGGTCATCGCGCGGATCATGGGTCTGCCGCGGCAGGATTACCCGCGCTTCCAACGGCTTTCGATCGAGTTGCTCAACGTGGTCTACAACTGGGACTGTGGGATTGCCGCGTCCGCGAAGTTGAAGGCGTACTTCAACGAAATCCTGGCCGAGCGTCGGCGAAATCCGCAGGACGACCTGATCACCATGCTGTCGCAGTCCGAGATCGACGGGATGAAGCTGACCGACGACGAGATCTTTGCGTTTCTGCTGCTGATCCTGCCCGCCGGAGTGGAGACGACCTACCGCGCGTCGGGCAACCTGCTGGTCGCACTGCTCACCGAGCCGGAGCAGCTCGATGCGCTGCGAGGCGACCCTGGTATGGTCCGCGGCGCCTTCGAGGAGGCATTGCGCTGGGAGCCGCCGATCACCACGGTGATGCGGGTGGCGGCCCGCGACTGCGAGCTCGGCGGGGTCGCGATTCCAGCCGGAACAAACGTCAGCGTCAGCGTCGCAGCCGCCAACCGGGACCCGAAGCGCTACCCGGACCCGGATCGCTTCGATCCCACCCGCAAGAACATCGCTCACCTGACGTTCGGCGGCGGCCCGCATCTGTGCCTGGGCATGCATCTGGCGCGGATGGAGGCGACGGTCGCGATCAACGCACTGCTGGACCGGCTACCGGATCTACGGTTGGACCCGAGCGTCCCAACCCCGCATATCACCGGCATGGCGTTTCGATCCCCGGCGACGCTGCCGGTCGAATTCGGCCGCTGCTGAGGCTTTCTCGCGTTAGGTGAACCACGGCGTGACGGCCCGCGAGATCTCGATATAGACCGGGATGCCGATCGTGACGTTGTAGGAAAACGTCAAGCCCAGTGACGCGGCCAAGGGCAGCGTCGGGCTCGCCTCGGGGATCGCCAGCCGCTGGACCGCGGGCACAGCAATGTATGACGCAGCGCCGCAGAGTATGGCGAACAGGATATACGTCCCCGGCTTGAACGGGGCGTGGGTGAGATGAGCGTAGGCGTGAGCGACGATGATCCCGATAGTCGCGAATAGGTTTGGCGCTAATAGACCGAAGGCGATGAATCCGGGGCCGGCGCTTTTCAGGTCCTTCAGTCGGCGGGAGGCCGTCATCCCCATCTCGAGCAGGAACAGACAGAGCACGCCCTGGAAGGCGGCCACAAAGACATGGTCGGTGTCGTGCACGACCTTTGGCCCCTGCAATCGACTGACCAGGCCGATGACGATGCCACCGAAAGAGCAGATAGAGGCCCGGGTTGAGCAAGACCTCTCTGAGCAGCTTGACCGTGCCCACACGCGTCTTTGTGTCATCCTCATCGGCGGCGTCGTCGGGTTGGTCCTGCCGTTTCAGGGCGAGCTTGGTCTCCTGCGCGAGCCCTAGCCGGCTTGCCGCACCCGGTCCCTCCCTCGCCGGCTGCTTGTAACCGTGCTCGCCCGGCATGTTCCCCAGCGCGTCCATCCCCTTCTGCCGCAGCCGCGCTGCCAAATACAGCGCCACCAGACAACCGGGCATCTCCATTACGGCCAACATCACCGACATGAAACCGTTAAAAGCCATCCCCACAGTCCAAGGACACCCACACAGGTTGCGAATGTGCCTGCCGAGTCCTACCCGTAATAGCCGGCGACCGTGGCCCGATCGATCCGCCGCATCTTCGTGGTGCGGGTCACTAGCAAGTAGGCGAGAAAACCGATCAGGAAGTTGAGCAGGAACCCCAGGACGATGAATCCCATGATGTTGCCGATGCTCGATACGTGGATCGTGGCGAGCTCTTCACCGCCGTGCCACCCGATGGCCAGCAGCAGGTACATCGTCACGCCCTGACAGAGCACATAGGGAAACTCGAACTGCACCTTGAGAATCGGGATAAAGAAGCCAAGGTAGAAAAACAATAACAGCGGCTTGAAGAGGTTGTGCCGGAAGTTCTCCCAGAACTCCAGGAGCATTGCTCATCTCCCTCGATGGGCGCAGCTTGCTCACGATTCGTGACCGCCGCCGTGCGGGGTTTTGAATTCCTTCAGAGCCTAGTCATGGGGCGGCGCTAGGCATACGACCGATCGCACATGGACGCTGGGAAAGTACTGGGAAAACGCTGGGAAAGTGAACGGCTTATTACTTCTTGTTGCCAACCAGTGAAGGCCGCACTACGGCCTCCTTGATGCGATGTGTCACCGACGCCCACGCCGACGGCGAATAGTGCGTCGTGACTTCCTCGAACCCGTCGATGCGGGAAACACTGAGCACGCCAGTCTCTTGATTGATGGTGAGCTTGTCGCCGTCCAGTGCGTGGACCTCTTCTCCGTCAAGGAGTCGGATGATGAACACGATGCTGTCCTCTCGTCAGAGTGCGGCCTCGCACGATCGTACGGTCGGACCGCTGCTGGACCTGTTCCATTGTGGGACTGAGACGTGAACGGTTCGAAAACCTGCAATGACAACTAATCAGACGCTGCGTCCGTCGGCTCGCGGAGGCTGCGAGGTCGGGCCGCCGTCGGCTATCGAGTTCGGTGCTCAGCCCGTGCTCAAGCCGCATGGACCGCGAGAACCCGTGGCTAAAGTCAGGCTTACTAAAAGTGCTGGTGGGCAGGCATACGGAGGCAAAAGTAGGTCATTCGCGGACGGACCGCCCCGCAGGTTCATAGGTTAGGCTACATTTACTAAGCGTGACCGAAGTCGGTGTCGAAACAAGTTCCGTAGGCGCCCCGTCACTGTCATTCCCGTTGCCGACCGAGATCGCCCCGGCGGACCTGACGGCCGAGTTGGCCGCGGCGTTGCCCGAGCGCGACGGCGATGAATACCTGCTCTACGAACACGACGGTCAGTGGGTGCTGGCCCTCGGCGTGCTGGCCATGGTCGAGTTAGACCGCGACGAGCTGCGCATCACCCGCCACGGTGTCACTCAGCGACAATCCTGGTCCGGTCGGCCGGGACCGGTGCTCGGTGAGGCCGTCGACCGGTTGCTACTGGAATGCGACCAGGCCTTCGGTTGGATCGCCTTCGAATTCGGCGCGTATCGCTTCGGTCTACAAGATCGCTTGGCGCCGCAGACCCCGTTGGCTCGGGTGTTCTGGCCCCGTACCCGCATCGTGGTCACCGACGACGCGGTTCGACTGTTCGACGCCGAGGAACGCCACCGCGACACGGTGGACCGGTTGCTCAGCGAGGGTCTGCCGGCGGCACCGCCCGCATCCGGGATCGATGTCGGCGCCGACAGCACCGATTACCGGGCGCGGGTAGCCGCAGCGATCGGCGAGATCGCTGCCGGCCGCTACCACAAGGTGATCCTGTCCCGGTCTGTCGACGTGCCCTTCGCGCTGGACTTCCCGGCCACGTATCGGCTGGGTCGGCGGCACAACACCCCCGCGCGCTCGTTCCTGTTGCGGCTCGCTGGTTTTCGAGCTCTTGGTTATAGCCCGGAAGTAGTGGCGGCGGTGCACGACGACGGCGCGGTGGTGACCGAACCGCTGGCCGGCACCCGGGCGCTGGGTCGCGGCGCGGCGCGTGACCGCCAAGCCCGCGACGAATTGGAATCCGACAGCAAAGAGATTGTCGAGCATGCCATGTCGGTGCGCAGCTCGCTGCGCGAGATCACCGAGGTCGCCGAGCCCGGTAGTGCTGCGGTCATCGATTTCATGACCGTGCGCGAGCGCGGCAGCGTCCAGCACCTCGGCTCGACGGTCACCGGCCGACTGGACGCATCCAAGGACCGGATGGACGCGCTGGAGGCGCTGTTTCCCGCGGTCACCGCCTCAGGTATCCCCAAGGCGGCCAGTGTGGACGCCATCCTGCGGCTCGATGAAAGCCCGCGTGAGTTGTATTCCGGCGCGGTAGTGACGTTTTCGGCTGATGGTGGGCTCGACGCGGCGTTGACGCTGCGGACCGCCTACGAACGTGACGGGCGAACCTGGCTGCGGGCGGGGGCCGGCATCATCGCCGCGTCGGACCCCGACCGGGAATTCGAGGAGACCTGCGAGAAACTCGCCACGCTGGCGCCGCATCTGGTGGCCCGTCGGCGAGCGCGTTAGCCGACTCCAGCGTCCGGCGACCGCTCCAGATATTCGGCCAGAATGCGGCTGACCAGAGACTCGATGGTCGATTCGATCGACGACGCCAGAGTGGCGGTGACGGATGCGACCGCCTGGGTACGAAACCGGACCAGCATGGTTATCAGCTCGGCGATTTCGGTGTCGGCGGGCAGTGCTTCACGCGGCTTGATCCGGTCGGCGACGTGTTCGGCCCCCGCCCGCACCAGAGGTGCGAGCACTTTCATCCAATGCAACTCGCTGTAGTTAATGCCTGATAAAATAGAAACCCGTCGTATTCGTTGTCGCCTTGTGCTGCAAGCCATTTCACCGTGATACAACCTGCCGATAATTAAGCCGCTGTCCATCTGTCGTTCGACGACGAGCAGCAGGCGCTGGGCCCGGGCGCTACGGGCTAGCTGACGGCAATTTCTCGTTCTCGTATCATCGACAATTGGGCCAATCACCACGGCATGGGAATGGCGAGCTTTGGGACAATGTCTGCCCCTAACACTTGTTTGCGCCTCGAGCCCATACGTCCCGGTGAACTGCACGGACGTAAACACAACACGGCCCTGTGACTCAATGAATGGTTGTGGATACCTGCGCTTTTCGGCGTGGGCGACTTCGACCGTGCGAAGGTCCAAAGCGTGGCGCGCCGGTCGGCGTAGGACCCGTCGTCGTTGTTCCTGGTCCGCATCCCGGTGCGGCACAGGATAATTCGCGTACCTGTTACTGGTCCGCCGCCAGCTTATTTGGTTGGCGACCAGGCGTTTGTCTTACCCGCGTTTGGCCCGCAGCCACTGGAGAGTGCCGAAGTTGTTGGTCCGCACGCTGGTGAACCCATGGTCTTCGAGGATGTCGCCAATTTCATCTTCGCCGAACAGATGTGCCCCGACTTTTGGCAGCAACCGCCAAACCCGGGCGGCCCACCCGGCGGTCGGAACCATCGCGGCCAGCCGTCCGCCCGCTCGCAGCACCCGCGCCATCTCAGCCAGCGCCGCCGCTGGATCCGGGACCAGCTGCAGCACGGCAATCGAGACCACTGCGTCGACCGTTCCGTCGCGCAGCGGCAGCTGTTGTGCATCGGCCCGCAGAAAGCCGATCTGTGGTCCCGCTTCGGCGCGCACCGCGCGGGCCAGCATCGCCTCGGAGATGTCGAGGCCCAGGGTCAGCGCGCCCGGGCCGGCGGCACGCGCCAGCGACGCGGTGACGGTACCAGGGCCGCAGCCGACGTCCAGCGCGATCCCGCCGGCCGGGATGTTCAACCACTCCGTGGGCTGTTGGAGGGCGCTGAACAGCCTCCGCATCCGGGCTTGCACGTTGTCGTAGACCGCGGACCCGATGGGCGAGGCAAACACCGCCTCAACCCGAGGGGTCCCTGTCGGCAAACCGGCGTCCAGCAGATCGAGATAGCCGTTGCTGACCTCCGGTTTGGTCGGTGGATCGGCGAGTAGCTCCAACGCCCTGCGCAGCGCGGGCGGCAACGTGGTATTCCGATCGTTCATGCGCATTCCTTTAGGCAAATTCGAAACGGTACAGGCAGGCAATTACCCAGTCGCCCAACTGAACACAACGACTGGGGTTCGCAAGCCTACACCTGACCGTCGTCGCGGACGTTCCAAGGCCGACAGCGCCCCCAGGGTTCGTTTGGATGCCGGGGGGCAACGACAGCGCGACCGAACAGCGCGCAGCAAATAGCCAGTGCCGCGCCCGGCTCAGGCTAATGCGGTCCAACGGGACAGAGCCATCTTCTTCACCCGTTTCGCTCGAGGATCACCGTTCGGAGGATGAATACGACGGATTCGGATATGTCGGGTTACCGGTAGAAGTCTCCGTTTTCATCTGATGAATCACGGCCCCCTCGGGCGGCTGGCCTGTGAGCGAGTGTTCTCATCGATCGAAGTCACTGTTAGGGCGATGATTTGGGCCCAGGTTGGTGAGACGCTGAGGTGTTGTAGGCGCGTGATCGCCTCGACAGGGTCATCATGGAATCCTTTTGGCCGCTGGCGTCCATCAGCGCCTTGCCCTCTGAACACTTTCTCGTGCCGTCAACCATTCCCTGGTGGTCCGACGCGACAGTGGCCGCGCAGGCACCGACGACGCTGACGGGCAGGTGCTCACGTCGCCAATTGCTTGCCGGCCGCGTCTGGAGGGCATTGCAAGGCCGTGCTGCTGAATACAGAAACTGTATGTCACCACCTGTTGACTTGGGTTCCAATCCGGCGTAGTTTCTAAGTCATCAACGGGTGACAAAAGTCATCAGATGTTGAAAGTGCCTCTACCTCGATGAATAGGAGCTTCTCATGACAGCGCCGACCGCCGCCACGACCCGAACGCCGTCCGTCGCAGCCGTGTCCATCGAGTTCCCGCCGCTGTTGCTGGCCAGCGCCCCACGCCCCGCCCGCGTGCCATGGTGCCGGCGCGCGCGCTCCTGCCTGGTGTTTTCAAGCAGGCGGTGCACACCCTGGCGCACTGAATGATCGGCACCGACGTCGTCAGCATGCCTTTCGCAAACGACTCCGCAACTTCGTCGAAACGCTGTCCCGCACAACGGCATAGGAAGTGTTGAGCATGACCGCACCCACTAAGGTATCCGGCTCGCCCCGAGACATTCGCCCAATCCATGTACCTAGGGCACGCAGATTTCCGCTCAGCGACGGTGTGCCCGTCGAGGTCATCGAGAGCAGACCCAGCGCCGCTGCGCGGTTGTTGTCGCTGGCGTCTCGGGTGACGATCAGGCCAGCCCTGGCGGTGTGCAGCCATGCCCCGCATCTGCTATGGCCGTTCGGCATCATCGACTTCGCTTCTCGGGCCTTGCTTCCCGCTGCGGGCACGATCCCGGCGACGGTGGGTTTGCCCAACGCCTCAGCACAACTGGTCCGCGCGCCCGGGGTGTTGCCCGCCGACGGCAACCGACGAGTGGTGCTCTACCTGCACGGCGGCGCCTTCTTGATGTGCGGAGCCAATTCGCACGGCAGGCTGGTCAACGCGCTGTCACGATTCGCCGACTCACCTGTGCTGGTGGTCAACTACCGGCTGATCCCTAAGCACACGGTCGGGATGGCGCTCGACGACTGTTACGACGCCTACCGATGGCTGCGGCTGCGCGGGTACGAGCCCGACCAGATCGTGCTGGCGGGCGACTCGGCGGGTGGCTACCTTGCACTGGCACTCGCGCAGCGGCTGCAGGATGACGACGAGGAACCCGCGGCGCTGGTGGCGATCTCGCCGTTGTTGCACCTCGCCAAGAAACCCAAGCCGCCGCCCCCGAACATCAAGAGCGACGCGATGTTTCCGGCGAAGGCGTTCGACGCGCTGATCGCGCTGGTCGCCTGCGCCGCCGCCAGGCACATCGTCGACGGTAAGCCCGAAGAGCTCTACGAGCCGCTAGACCATGTGGAACCCGGCCTGCCGCGAACGTTGATCCACGTATCTGGGTCCGAAGTGCTGTTGCAGGACGCGCGGTTGGCCGCCCGACGGTTGGCGGCGGCGAGTGTGCCGGCCGAGGTGCGAGTGTGGCCGGGCCAGGTTCACGACTTCCAGCTCGCCGCGCCGTTGGTGCCCGAGGCGACGCGCTCATTGCGGCAGATCGGCGAGTACATCCGCGAGGCCACCGGCTAGCAGCCCGGCGACCACGCTTGCGGGGATTACCCCCGGCGCACCAGCCGCTACCGGTGCGCCGGCGAGAATCGCGCCAGGATGGCGGCTACTCTCGGCGATCCCATACCGATCAGCCAATCGTCCTCGACGGTGCAGCCTAGGACGGCGTTGTGCCCGACGCACACCGGCCACGGGTTGATCTTCCGCACCCGTCTGACCCCGAATCGATGGCGGAATACACCCTTTGGTACTCGATGATCAGGCGCTCGTCGTCCACGTCCGTGGAAAAGGCCTACTCGTAGTGACCGGATGCGGACATGCCGGCGCCGTGAATATCGTGCGACACGCCCAGCGACTGACCGCGGTACCCCGCCTGTACGCGCTCCTGGGCGGCCTCCACTTAAGTGGCGGGTACTTCGCGCCGAGCATAGCCCCTACCGCAGAAGCACTCACCGCCATGGCGCCCGACTTGCTTGTGCCAGGGCACTGCACCGGATGACAAGCGCAGCACACCTTCGCGGCCGCGCTGCCGGACAGCTGGGTCCAGGGCAGCAGCGGGACCCGTTACCGACTAAGCGCAGACTGAGCGCCGTCACCTTGCCGGGCGGGCCAAACCGCTGGGCCGGCCGGCGGCAAGCACGTCACACCTTCGTTGTCGCTTGGCCGGTACCCGTGCGGCCCAGAATGGTTCCTGCATTTGGCGGATGGTTTCCTCGCTGGAACGGAATATTCAGTTGCGCGGCATCTCTGTTGGAGCTCAGTTTCAGGACTCCGCACCGAGATATCACCGAGCGATTGGTTCCGCCACGCTAGTCGGTGGCTGGTTCGCCGTGGGGCCAGCGCTGTGTCACGTTCTTGGTGCGTGTGAAGAAGCGGATGCTGTCCTCGCCGTATTGGTTCAGATCGCCGAAAGCCGAGTTCTTCCAGCCGCCGTGGCTGTAGTAGCCGACGGGAGTCGGCAGGGGAAAATTAACGCCTACCATGCCTACCTCGACCTCGGCGACGAAGCGCTGCGCCGCATCTCCGCTGCGCGTAAAGACTGTCACCGCGTTGCCCTGGTGATGGAGGTTCGGGTAGCTCAGCGCCTCCTCGAAGGTCTCCGCACGAACAATCTGCAGCGTCGGGCCGAAGATCTCGTCCTGATAGCTCTTCATTGATCGTGTGACATGATCGATCAGGGATGGCCACAGGAAGAATCCTTCTTCGTGCCCCGGCAGGCTTCGCCCCCGCCCGTCGATGACCAGCTCGGCGCCTTCATCGGCAGCAAGCTGGATATAGCCTTCGATCTTCCGCTTGTTTTCGGGAGTGACGACCGGACCCATCTGCGCGTCGGGGTCAGTGAAGCCGCCGACCCGCAGCCTGGGAATCTCCTCGAGCAGCCGCTCACGAACCGCCTCAGCCGTCCGTTCGCCAACGGGCACGATCACCGGCATGGCCATGCAGCGCTCGCCGGCAGAGCCAAAGGCCCCGGCGAGGATGTCCACGAGAGCCGAGTCGAGATCGGCGTCGGGCAGGATGACGCCGTGGTTCTTCGCTCCGCCCAAGGATTGCACGCGCTTGCCGTTGCCCGCGCCGCGGGTATAGACGAGCCTTGCCACCTCCGTCGAGCCGATAAAGGTCACGGCCTTGATGTCCGGATGATCCCCGATCGCCTCGCCGACCTCCTGGCTACCCTGCACGACGTTGACGATGCCCGGCGGAACCCCGGCTTCGTGGGCGAGCTCGACGACCCGGAGGGCCGCGGAGGGTGCGCGCTCCGACGGTTTCAGGATGAACGCGTTGCCGACGGCGATGGCCGGGGTCAGCATCCAGAGCGGAATCATGCCGGGGAAGTTGAAAGGCGGAATTCCGGCAACGACTCCCAGTGGTTCGCGGATGGAATAGACATTCACGCCAGCGCCGGCGCCCTGCGTGAACTCGCCCTTCTGCAAATGCGGGACGCCGCACATAAACTCCACCACGTCCAGACCGCGCTGCAGCTCGCCGTCGGAGTCGCTCAGCAACTTGCCATGTTCGGAGGACATCAGGTGAATGAGCTCCTGCCTGTGCTCTTCGATCAAGGCCTTGAACTTGAAAATCACCCGGGCCCGGCGCAGGGGATCGATTGCGGCCCAGGCGGGTTGTGCTGCCTTGGCGGCCGCGACAGTCTCGGCAAGGATTGCGGCGTCGCCGTGCTCCAGAAGGGCCTGCACCTGCCCGGTGCTCGGATCGTAGACCGGGCTGGTGATGGCGCCAGGGCGCGTAACGCTTTGGCCGTTGATGAAATGGCTGATCGTTCGCATGGAATCTTTCTCCTCACCGTTGACTCGTTGACGTGCTCAGAAGATGGGAGCGCAGCGGCGACCGTAGACGCGACCCCCAGTCCGATGCCTCTGCGGCGGCCGCCTGTGCGGCCCATGAACAGCCGAACTCGTTGCGTCAACATTAGGAGCATCTGCAAGATATGGTTTGGGCGCGCTACCGACATGCTTCTCTGCGGACTATGTTTCTTGCACAGCAGACCTTTGGCTGTCCGGACAGCGGTGATCGGGGTACTGGCTCCTCGTTGGCGCGCCGCTCGCTTATCTACTTGGTTCTACTTGGTTGTGGCTTGGATGGCTGAGGGCTCCGACGTTGTTGAGGCTAGTCAGGGTGCCGCGGAGCCTGGTGATCGCCAAGTTCTGGGCGATTAGGCACTTCTGGAATGAAACCGACTGTGAAGCAGAGGAATTCGTTACATTTGTGACCTTTGCAGGGCCCGAAGCTGCCGTCAGGTACTGCTCGACCCCCTGGGTCATGACAAACCAACGACTGTCGGGAGTTGTACTCGTGCACAACCGTACAGTTCTAGGATCCGCCACGAAGACGAGAAGATCCCGTCCGCAATTTCGATGAGAATTTTGCAAACCTGCAGCTAGAAGAGTCGGTACACGTCACGGGCGGTGAGAACCTACGGCGGACTGTTCGACGTTGCAGATACGCAGAAAACGCCTGGCACGCCGCCGAACGGTGCGAGAGGTGATTGACCTGCGCTATGACTTCGTCACGGTCGTCTCGACTCTTCGCTCCAGCGCGGCCCCGCTAGCGGTGAGCAACTCAGAGGCCATCGCCGTCGCGACGTCGCGCGGATAGGTGCGGCGTGCCAGGCATAAGAGCAGCCCTGCGGCGACGACCAGGGTAATCAGCATGATGAGGAAGGTGTGGCTCAACGCGCTTGCTGCGCTCGGGGCGACTTCGCCCGTATTGGCGGGCTCGCCTTGCCCTAGTGCAGTGGACACAGCGCCGAATATCACTGGCGCCAACCCTGTGGATATCGACGACAGCGTGCTCCGCACCGCTTCTGCTGTCCCCCACAGCCGGGAATCCACGATGTCCAGCCTCGCCGCGTTGAGGGGCGGGTTCACGCCGCCTAATGCGATCCCAGCAAGAAACGCGAACACCAGCGCTGGCAGCAGGCTGTCTGCGAGCAGTGTCGGAAGGATGAACACCGCGGCTGCAAGAAATGCCGCCCCGCCCACCACAATCCGTGCACTGATGTGACCCTGGATTGTCAGCCAGTCGGCGATGCGTCCAGTGCTGAGCACGCCGATCAGCGCCCCAACGCCGAGGACCGAGATCAGCATGGTTGCCATCGCCTGGCCGATCTGAAACCGGCCGCACAGCAGTGCCACCCCGAAGGTGCTCAACCCGGTGGAGAAGAAGTACCCGAACGAAGACCCCGCAATGAGAACGACATTGGTACGGATCGACAGCACCCAGCGGAGGTCCCTCCACAGTGAGCGACGCCGTGCGTTCTCGTCAAGAACGCATGCATCCGCCACCGACGGCGCGTCCGCTGCCCTGTCGCCGCGGCGCCGGTGGCCCCCGCGCAGCGGTTCTCGGAGCATTGTCGCGACGGCGACGGCCAGTGCGAACCCCACCACGGCCAGCCAGCAGAAGCCGAGCCGCCAGCTGAGCGCGCCGAGTCCCCCTGTGACCAGCAGCCCCACCGCAGTGCACGTGCCCTCGCCGGCGAGCACGAGCCCATACACACGACCCCGCTCGCCAGGGCTGAAGTAGTCGCCAATGAGCGAGGCGACCACTGGCCCTGAGACTGCCATCCCGGCGCCGAGGCCCACTCGGCAAGCCAGCAGCCAACCGTAATTGGGTGCGACGGCGCTCAACGCCATTGCCACCGAGCACACCAGCAGCGCCATCCACAGCAGGCGAACCCGTACCGTGCGATCGGCGAGCGCCCCGGCCACCAGTGTGGTAACAGCGCCGACACCGGTCGACACGGTGACCAGTAGGCCAACCTGAATGTCGTTGATGCGCAATGACTCCTTGAGCGAGACAACCAGCGCTCCCACTGTGCCGCCATCAGCGCTTTGCAGCCCCACCACCAAGGCGAGCAACAGGATTGGCTTCAACCGCGCGGAATCCGTCACACGAACTAATATCGTTATGCGAGCAAGCCTTTCGCATACGACGGCTCGGAGTCCCATTTCGGCATCAGCAGCCTCCGCACCGGGCTCCGTCGTGACGGAGGAGATTGGTGGTCGCGCCGACGGCCCGACCGCGGCTGTCGACTCGAGAAAACGCCCCGCATCTCGGGACGACGCATCGGCGACGTGCTCCACCGCGGAGGCGTACTCTGCAGCAGCCGGCACGAACTCAAGATACCCTGGGGGACATCGTGTTTAGCTCCATCTTCGGCGTGAGTCGCGGCGTTCACGCCCAACGTTAAGATTCAGTTTCACCGTCGGACGTCATCGGTCGGCGGTGAGTTAAGGGAGGCACGCCGAGCCCTTGCGGTGCGTCGTTGTCGGTGACAACCTCTACTTCATCGCCGCTGTACTGACCTGGTTGCCCGGCCCCGGTGGACGCATCGCCACCTCCGCCACCCGCGTCGCTGATGAGATCCACCGCCGACGCCGGGCGAACAGGCCACCGCGCCCTTTGCTCAACCCGTCGGTCGCAGTGGCCAGTAACCACACCACAAAGGAGACGACCCGATGACTTCCTTAGAGCTCACCAGTAGCGCACCAGCCGATTTTGACGAGGGCGAGGTCTATTTCATCGGTAATGCCACCACGTTGATTCGGTTTGGCGGACTGACGATCCTGACCGATCCCGCTTTCCTGCACAAGGGCGAGCACGTCTATCTGGGCCACGGTATATGGGCCCGCCGCGAAGTCGAGCCGGCCTGCCAGATCGCTGACCTTCCTCCCATCGATCTGATCGTCTTGTCGCACTACCACGGCGACCATTTCGACGACGTCGCCGCAAGGGAACTCGACAAGAACCTGCCCATCGTCTCCACGGCTGACGCGGTGGGCAAGCTCAGCGCCCTGGGCTTCAAGAAGGGCTTCGCCCTCGACACCTGGGAGTCCCTCGAGGTGCACAAAGGGGACGCGACCCTGACCGTGACCGCCATGCCGGGCAAGCACGCCACCGAGGAGGCCGTCAACGAGCTGCTGATGCCTGTCAACGGGCACCTGCTCGACTTCAGCCGCGACGGCGATCATCTCTATCGGCTCTACATCACCGGCGACACCATGCTCATCGACAGCCTCGAGGACATTCCGCGGCGCTATCCCAACATCGACCTTGGACTGATCCACACCGGCGGCACCACGTTCCTGGTTACAGTCGTCACGATGACCGGCGAACAAGGAGTCAAGGCCGTCGAGATCACCAAGCCGCACACCGCAATTCCGATCCACTACAACGACTTCTCGGTGTTCCTGTCGGGCCTCGACGACTTCAAGAAAGCCGCCGAGGCCTCGACCGCGACGACGAAGTTCGTCTACCTCGCCCACGGCGAGACCTACGCATTCAAACCCGACGCGTAACCAGTCGGGCGGCGTCATCGACCAACGACTGTGTGCCGAGAACGATTGCGAGGGCGAGGCGGTCGGCATCTTCTGTGTCGGGTTCGGCGGTGTAGATCATGATGCGGAGATCGTCAGCGGCGACGATGAGCGTGTCGCAGTCCACGGTGATATGCCCGACGTCGGGGTGATCGATGACCTTGTGGCGCCCGACGTCCTGGTGCGGTTCGAGAGCGCCCGATTCCCAGAGCTTGACGAAGCGCGGGCTCTGCGCGGCGAGGTCGCGGATCAGCTGCTTCAACCGCTGATCGGCGGGATAGCGCGCGGCGGTCAGCCGCAGGTCGGCGACCAATCTGGTTTCGAGTTCGGTCTGCTCCTCGCGGGTCTGGACGGCGCGACTGCCCGGACCAACGAGGTGTCGCCAGACGCTGTTGCGTTCGATTCCCCGCCAACTCGTCGTCTGACCCATCAACGCGTCGTACGGCGCGTTGGCGACGATGAGGGTCCAGGTGGCGTTAAAGACTGCGACGGGTGTGTTCGCCAGGCGGTCGAGCAGGCGCTGCACGCTCGGCGTGATGCGCGACGAGACCACGTCGTGTCCAGGGGTCGCGTGCCCGGCCAGTCGAAACATGAGGTCACGTTCGGCGTCGGAGACCCGCAACGCGCGGGCGAGCGCCTCAACGACCTGCACCGACGGTGAGGTTGCTCGCCCTTGTTCGAGCCGTGTCAGGTAGTCGACCGAGATTCCGGCCAGCCCGGCCAGCTCTTCTCGGCGCAGCCCGACCGCGCGACGGCGTCCGCCAACGGGGACGCCGACCGCGGTGGGTTGCACGCGGTCGCGCCAGCGACGCACCGTGCGACCGAAATCCCACGAGTCCATCCCTTCACTAAACGCGAGACGGGCGGCTTGGGAAAGGTCTTGTCCTGGTACTGGCAGTCCTACGAAAACGCGACGACTGCCTGACGGCCGGAGTCCGGCGAACAATCATCGCTGTACCACGACGAACGGAGAACCATGAACTCGATCGCGTCCGGCACCGTGCTGATCACCGGGCCGACCGGCGGCCTGGGAAAGGCTGCGACGCTGGCGATCGCCAACCGCCCTGCGCCGCAGCGCCCCGACCTGCTGCTGGTCGGGAGAGCCGGCAAGGCGCTGAGCGAGGTGACCGCCACCGCCCGCGCGGCAGGAGCGACCGTGCAGGAGATCGGCTGCGATCTGGCCAGACTCGCGGACGTGCGGAACGCGGGTCAACAGGTCAAGCATCTGCTCGACGCCGGCGCGGTGCGTCCGCTGCGGGGATTGGTCGCCAACGCCGGCGTATCGGTCGTCGACACCCACAACGCCTCCGCGGACGGATACGAACTCACCTTCGCGGTCAACTACCTCGCGCACGCGCAGCTCATCGGCGATCTGCTGGACTCACTTGTCGCGCCCGCGCGTGTTGTGCTGCTGGGTTCAAATACCTACCACCAGAACATCTTCCGCCGCATGCTACGAGTCGCGCCAGCGGATTGGCGCGACCCGATCGAACTTGCTCAGCCCACCCCACCCGACCTGCCGGCGACAGCCGAGCTCTCCGGGATCGCCTATTCCAACTCCAAACTCGCGATCCTCTATTACGCGCACGAGTTGCAACGTCGCGCCCCGAAGGGGATCAACGTCACGGTGTTCGAGCCGGGATTCATGCCGGGCACCGGACTGAGCAGGGGCCACGGCCCGGGCCTACAACGAATCGGGCGCCTCATCGAGCGGATTCCCGGCGTCTCCTCGCCGACGCACTCCGGCCCAATGCTCGCGTCGATCGTCTTCGACGACGGGTGGGCGCACCTGCGAGACGGCGCCTTCGTCGTCAAAGACGAAGAGCGCGAAGTGAAGCCGTTCGCAAAGGACCCGACGCGTGAGTCAAGGCTGTGGGATGCGACGGCCGAACTGCTCAACTCCGCCAGCTAAGACTGCAGCTGGCGGACGATCGCCTTCTTGTCGACCTTGCCGACAGCGGTTGTCGGCAACGAGGTCATCCCGGTCAGCACATCCGGCCGAGCATGCTTGGCCACTCCGCGTTGGTCGAGATAGTCGTTCAACTCCGTCAAAGTCACCGGGTTGCCCGCGAAAACAACGGCTGCGCAGACCTTTTCGCCTAGATAAGGATCCGGCAGCGCTACCGCCGCTGCTGACGAGATCGCCGGGTGCGCACGCAGGTGTTCTTCGAGGTCGCCCGCGGCGATGGTCTCGCCGCCGCGGTGGATGACGTCTTTCACCCGGCCGGTGACCTCCAGGTAGCCGTCGGCGTGTTGGCGGACCAGGTCGCCGCTGCGGTAGAAGCCGTCCGGGTCAAAGCAGCGCGCGTTGTCACTCTCGGCGCGGAAGTACCCGTTGAACGTGTACGGACCCCGCACCAGCAGTTCCCCCTCGGCGCCGGGCCTCACCGGCCGGCCGGCGTCGTCAACGATGCGCAGCTCGTCGTCGGCAGACAGCGGCCGGCCCTGAGTCCGGTCGACCACTTCCGGCGGATCGCCGGGTCGGGTGTAGCACAACAGCCCTTCGGCCATGCCGAACACCTGCTGCAGGCCGGGCGTCAGTGTCTCGCGGATCCGCCGGGCGTCATCGGTCTCCAGCTTCGCGCCGCCAACTTGCAACAGCCGTAACGATGTTGGCGTCACCGGCTCCCAGTCGGTGGCCTGCGCCCACAGGTTAGCCAGCGCCGGAACCACCGCGGTGACGGTGACACCGTGGCGCGCGATGGCGTCGAACGCCGACTCCGGGCTGGGGTCGGTGGTGAACACCGTGCTAGCGCCGACCGTCATGGCGCCGAGCAGACCGGGGCAGGCCAACGGGAAGTTATGTGCGGCCGGCAGCGCCACCAGGTAGACGTCGTCACCGGTCAGGCCGCAGACCTCGGCGCTGGCGGTGGCGTTGTAGACATAGTCGTCATGGGTGCGGGGGATGAGCTTGGGTGTACCAGTGGTACCGCCGGAGACCAGCAGCAGCGCCGGTGACGCGGGATCGGCGTTGCTCGGTGAGGGCCGCTGGCCACGGTGCGCGCACACCTGCGACCACGACACGAACGGTCCGGGTTCGCCGTCGACGATGATATGGCGCAGCGCTGGATGGTCCTGCAGTAAGCGCTGCGCCATCGGGCGGTAGTCGAATCCGCCTGCGGTATCGGGGATTAACAGCGCCTTGGCCTCGCTGACGGCGGCGAAGCGCGCCAACTCGGCGGCGCGGTGGCCGGGCAGGCACATCACCGGGATCGCGCCGGCGCGCAGCAACGCGAACAGGGCCACCGCGAACTCACCGCCGTTCGGCAGTTGCAACAGCACCCGATCCCCGCGGGCGATCCCCAGCGCGGCCAGCCCGGCCGCGGCATGATCGGCGTGTTCGTCGAGCTCGGCGTAGCTCAGGCGCTGTGGTTGGTGGGGCGTTCCGCCGGCCTTGAGCACCGCGGCACGACCCGGCCATCGTCGCGCGGCCTCGGACAGAATCGAGTCGACAGTCCGGCCGGTCCAGTAACCGGCCCCGCGGTAGTGCGCCGCGCGGTCTGGCGGAAACGGCACAAAGCCGTTTAATCCGCTTTTCGCCCTCAATGACACAAGCCCTCCTCGCTCGGGTGGCCCCAGGGTAAGGTAACCACAAATTAGGGCAGCCTTCGCTAATTAGGGGGAGGGGTTGTGGTTTCTCCGGCCGTGAGCACGGACGCCATCCGTGGCGAGGTCGCCGAATTGCTCGGCGTCGGTATCGAGGCCATCGATCCGGAAGGCGACCTCATCGGTCAGGGCCTTGATTCGATACGGATGATGGCCCTGGCAGGCCGCTGGCGGCGGCTGGGTTTCGCGGTTGACTTCGCTAAGCTGGCCGCCGCCCCTACGATCGGCGCCTGGTTGGAGCTGATGTCGGACGTTGCGGACGTCGCTGCGCCGGAAACCCCGGAACCCCTCTCTGGCGACGCATCGCACCAGCCGTTTCCGCTGGCCCCGATGCAGCACGCGCTGTGGGTCGGTCGCCAGGACAACCAGTGGCTCGGCGGGGTGGCCGGGCATCTGTATGTCGAGTTCGACGGCGGTGCGATTGACCCGGAGCGGTTGCAAGCCGCGGCCACCAGGCTGGCGCTGCGCCACCCGATGCTGCGGGTGCAGATTTTGCCCGACGGCACCCAGCGGATCCGTCCGTTAGCGGAATGTCCGAAATTCCCGGTCACCGTCCACGACCTTCGCGACCTAGAGCCTGACGTCGTCGACCAGCGGCTCGCTGACATCCGAGCCGCCAAGTCGTGCCAGCAGCTCGACGATGCGGTGTTCGAGCTGGCAGTGTCGTTGCTGGCAGGGCAGCGGTCACGGCTACACGTCGACCTGGACATGCAAGCCGCCGACGCAATGAGCTATCGCACCCTGATGGCTGACCTCGCCACCTTTTACCGGGGTCGGCAACTTCCCGAGTTGGACTACAGCTATCCCGAGTACCGTCGGGCCATCGCGGCGGGAGAATCGCGGCAAGAGCCCCTGCGCGAGGCCAGCCGCGATTGGTGGGCGGACCGAATCCCGCAGCTGCCGGATCCGCCGGCATTACCCGAAGCGCCCGGACAACACAGTGCGCCGATCAGCAGCCGGCGGTGGCACTGGTTGCACCCGACGACTCGCGACGCGCTGTTTACCGCGGCCCGCGCCCGTGGCATCACCCCGGCGATGGCGTTGGCCGGCTCGTTCGCCAACACCCTGGCGGTTTGGTCGTCCAGCCCGCGTTTCCTGCTCAACGTCCCGCTATTCGGTCGCCGGCCGCTGCATCCCGACGTCGATCTACTGGTCGGCGACTTCACCTCGTCGCTGCTGCTCGACATCGACCTGACACACACCACAAGCCCCGTTGCGCGGGCGCACGCGGTGCAGGAAGCCATGCGCGCCGCGGCCGCCCACGCCGATTATTCGGGATTATCGGTGCTGCGGGACCTGGCCCGGCACCGATGCGCCCAGGTGCTGGCACCGGTGGTGTTCACTAGCGCGCTGGGCCTGGGTGAACTGTTCCGGTCCGATGTCATCAAAGCGTTCGGCACACCCGGCTGGATCATCTCCCAGGGCCCGCAGGTTTCGCTCGACGCACAGGTCACCGAATTCGACGGCGGCGTCCTGGTGAACTGGGACGTGCGGGAGGACATCTTCCCGGCCGGTGTCATCGACGCCATGTTCGCTCACCACATCGACGAACTGCGGCGGCTGGCCTCTGCTGACGACTGGGACGCGCCGGGTCCGCCGGCATTGCCGGCGGCGCAGCGCGCCATGCGAGATAAGGTCAACGGCCGCAGCGCCGCGCCTAGCGGAGAGGCGTTGCACGACGGGTTCTTCCGCCGCGCTCAACAGCAGCCGGACGCGCCGGCGGTGTTCGCGAGTTCCGGTGATCTCACCTACGCGCAGCTGCGCGACCAGGCGTTGACGTTGGCTGCGGCGTTGCGCGCGAGAGGGATTGGCCCTGGCGACACCGTCGCGGTAGTGGGCCCCAAAACTGCCGAACACGTCCCGGCCCTACTGGGGATCCTGGCCGCTGGTGGTGCTTATCTACCGATCGGTGTCGACCAGCCTCGCGACCGCGCGAAACGCATCCTGCAGACCGGTCAGGTGAGTCTGGCCCTGGTCTGTGGCGGGCAGCAGCTCTCGCTACCGATGCCCGCGCTGACGATTGCTGACGTGGTCCACGACGCGTCTGTCGACGCTGAAATCCAGCCCGCGAAAACCGATCCCGACGAGCTCGCCTATGTGTTATTCACTTCGGGCTCAACCGGGGAGCCGAAAGGCGTCGAGGTCGCGCATGACGCCGCGATGAACACCGTCGAATTCATCACCCGGCACTTCGAAATCGGCCCGACCGACCGCTGCCTGGCGTTGTCGACCCTGGAATGCGACATGTCGGTGCTGGATATCTTCGCCACGTTGCGGGCGGGTGGCGCAATCGTGGTGGTGGACGAGGCTCAGCGTCGCGATCCCGACGCGTGGGCACGGCTGATCAATACCCACAGCGTGACGGTGCTGAATTTTCTGCCAGGCTGGTTGGAGATGCTGGTCGAGGTCACGAAAAACTCAGCGGGGTGCCTGTCGTCGCTGCGAGTGGTGCCCACCGGCGGCGATTGGGTAAGGCCGGAGCTGGCCCGCCTGCTGAGATCCCAGGCGCCGCAACTACGGTTCGCCGGGCTTGGCGGTGCCACCGAGACCGCCGTGCACGCGACGATCTGTGAGTCGGCCGAGCTGCCGGCGGACTGGACCGCGTTGCCCTATGGCACACCGCTTCCCAATAACGCCTGCCGGGTGGTGAACGACATGGGCGGCGACTGCCCCGACTGGGTCGTCGGCGAGCTGTGGGTGTCGGGACGCGGTATTGCGAGGGGTTACCGCGGACGCCCGGATCTCAGGGAACAGCGTTTCGTCATGCATGACGGCCGAATCTGGTATCGCACAGGCGATCTGGCCAGGTATTGGCCGAATGGAACGCTGGAGTTCGTCGGACGCGCCGACCACCGCGTCAAACTCAGCGGCTACCGCGTCGAGCTCGGCGAGGTTGAGGCCGCTCTGCGGCAAGTACCCGGTCTGGCAATAGCAGTCGCAGCCGTGGTGTCGACGCCAGGCGGCGCCGACATTTTGGCCGCGGCAGTCCGCGTTGACGACACCCAGCTGACCGCCGAAGGTGTGCGGGAAGCCATGACCGAACTCGTTCCCGCGCACATGATTCCGCGCCACGTGTCACTGCTGGAGCACATCCCGTTCACCCTCGGCGGCAAAATCGACCGGCGCATCGTCGAAGGCCAGCTGGCCGTCGCCGTCGCCGGTCTGGCTAAGCCAGGCCACCGGGTCCCGTCGACACCACTGGAATCCGCTCTTGCCGCGATCGTCGGCGATGTGCTCTGCGTGGAGGGGGTCGGAGTTGACGATGATTTCTTTGCCCTCGGCGGGGATTCGGTGCTGGCGACACAGGCCGTCGCTCGTATCCGGGCGTGGCTGGACACCCCGGACGTGATGGTCGCCGACATCTTCGCCGCCCGAACCATTTCGGCACTTGCCGGCTTGCTCAGCCGTCGGGAACGTGACCCTGGGCGGCTCGATCAGGTTGCCGAACTATATCTGGAGGTTATCCACATGGAGGCTGACAACGTAATATCGGCGATCGCTGAAACTGAAACGGTGCAATGACTTTCAATAATCTGATAACAGTGTCGCAGACATTCGCACCCTGGATCAAACTGGTGCCGGGGCGCGATGGGACACAGCGCGCCGGCGCCACCGTGGTGTTTCCGCACGCCGGGGCAGCCGCCGCGAGCTACCGTAAGCTAGCGACCGCGCTGGCCGCGGGCGGCGACACCTACATCCTGCAGTATCCGCAGCGCGCAGAACGGCTGCACGAACCCGCCCCGGAAACGGTCCACGAGCTCGCCCTCGGCTTGTTCGAGGCCGGGGCATGGAGTCGGGTAGCGCCACTACGGCTTTTCGGGCACAGCATGGGCGCGGTCGTTGCCTTCGAGTTCGCCAGGATCGCCGAATCCCGCGACACCGCGGTGCAACGGCTCTGGGTGTCCGCCGGTCCGGCGCCGTGCGCCGTTGCCGGTATGCCGGAGTTGCCCACCAGCGACGACGGGCTGCTTGCCGATATCGCCGACCTCGGCGGCACAGATCCCGATCTGCTTGCCGACCATGAGTTAGCCGAGCTGATTACCACCGCGGTACGGGCGGACTACCGAGCGATCAATCGGTACGACTGTGCTCCCGGTATCGGCATTCGTGCCGACATTTGCGTCCTCGGCGCGCGCGACGACCACCGCGTCGACGCCGCCGCTTTGCGGCTCTGGAAACAGCACACCGCCGGCGCGTTCGAACTGTCGCTCTACGACGGCGGACACTTCTACCTCAATGAGCACCTCGACGCTGTCGCCGCGCGGGTGAATGCCGATGTCTGACAACCGAGTCACCGCCGCCGCCGAGCCGGTGGTGATCGTCGGCATGGCCGTGGAGGCGCCCGGCGGCATCGACACCGCCGAGGGTTACTGGGAATTGCTGTCCCACGGCCGCGAGGCGTTGGGTCCGTTTCCCACCGACCGTGGTTGGCGGGTTCGCGAGTTGCTGGCAGGGTCACGGCGCAGCGGTTTCAAGGAAATCCATGACTGTGGTGGATTTCTGACCGGTGCGACGACGTTCGACCCGGAGTTCTTCGGCATTTCGCCGCGTGAGGCGGTCGCGATGGACCCTCAGCAACGCGTCGCGCTTCGGGTGTCGTGGCGTGCACTCGAAAACAGCGGCATCAATCCCGACGACCTGGCCGGCCACGACGTGGGTTGCTTTGTCGGCGCGTCCGCTACCGGATACGGGCCTGCGATGACCGAGTTTTCCCGGCACAGTGGTCATCTGCTCGCAGGCACCGCGCTGAGCGTGATATCGGGGCGGATCGCCTACACACTGGGGTTGACCGGCCCGGCGCTCACTGTGGACTCCTCGTGCGCGTCCGCGCTGGCGGCCTTTCACGTCGCTATGCGCTCGGTGCAGAACGGCGACTGCGACTTGGCGTTGGCCGGCGGAGTCAACGTGCTGGGCTCGCCCGGTTTCTTCGTCGAATTCTCCAAACAACATGCGCTCTCCGACGACGGGCACTGCCGCCCTTATAGCGCACAGGCCAGCGGAACGGTCTGGGCCGAGGGAGCCGCGATGTTTGTGCTGCAACGCAAATCGTCGGCGTTGCTCGCCGGCCGGCACGTTGTGGCAGAGGTCCGCGCCAGCGCGGTCAACCAGGACGGCCGCAGCGCCGGTCTCAGTGCCCCCAGCGGCGACGCGCAAGTCCGGCTGTTCCGGCGTGCCATGACCGAGGCCGCGATCCGGCCTGAAGAGGTCGGGATGGTCGAGGGGCATGGCACCGGTACCCGGTTAGGCGACCGCACCGAACTGCATTCGCTGGCACAAACTTACGGTGACACAGAACCTGGTGGTGGGGCCCTGCTGGGCTCGGTGAAATCCAACATCGGTCACGCGTTGGCGGCCGGCGGCGCACTCGGGCTGGCCAAGGTTCTGGTTGCCGCCGAGCACGGTGCCGTACCGCCCACCTTGCACGCGGCCGAGGCGAGTCATGAGATTGACTGGGACAGCCAGGGTTTGCGGCTCGCGCGGTCCTTGACACCGTGGCCTGCGGTCGGCGGGCAACGGGTCGCGGCGACGTCGGCATTCGGCATCGCCGGCACCAATGCGCACGTGATCGTCTCCCTGCGCGAGGTGGCGTGATGCCCATGCAGCCGCTGCCCGACGGCCGTGTGCCGGTGTTGCTCTCGGCGAATGACGAAACCCTGATCAGTCAGGACGCCCGGGCGATCCTGGACTATCTCGACCGGGCCCGCGAGGACGGCGATCCGACGGCGGGTGTCGCGTCCACTCTGTTGCGTCTACGACGGGTGCGCCGACACCGTGCGGTCGCGCGGGCCGCGGACCGCGCCGAACTTGTGGCCGGTCTGTCCGCGCTGGCCTGCGGCGAAGAGCACCCGCTGGTCACTCGGTCCTCGAAAAGCGCTGGCCTGCACGTCGCATTCGTGTTCCCCGGCCAGGGCAACCAGTGGCCATCGATGGGCGCAGACGCTTACCAGCGACTGCCGGCGTACCGGGCAGAGGCCGACCGATGCGCCCACGCGTTCGTCGATGCCAGGCTGCCGTCACCGCTGCCCTACCTGACCGGAGAGTCACAGCAGAACTGGTCGCGTGCCCAGATTCAGGGGGCGCAGTTCATCCATGCATCGAGTTTGGCCGAGCAGTGGCGATTTCACGGAGTGTGTCCCGATATCGCCATTGGGCACAGCCTTGGTGAGGTTGCGGCAGCGTATGTGGCCGGAGCGATCCCGCTGTCCGATGCGGTCGCCCTGGTCGGCGCGCGCGCCGCGGTCGTCGACCGTTTGACGGGTCGGTACGCCATGGCTGTGCTCGGCGTCGGTGTCGACGAGGCGGAGTCCGTGATCGGCGAAATACCCGGCTGGCTGGAAGTCTCGGCGGTCAACGGGCCGTCGTCGACGGTGGTGTCCGGTGATCACGACGCAGTGGTCGCCGCGACTCGGCTGGCTAAGCACCGGGGTACGTTCGCCCATCAGCTGTCCGTCGACTACCCGGGCCACACCAGCGCCCTACGACCGTTACGCACCGACCTGGCCGAGCTGCTACCCAAGTCAAGATTCCAGGACGGGTCGGTGAAATTCGTCGGCTCGACTTTTGGCGCCCAGGTCGGCAGCGACGTCGACTTCTGCCAATACTGGTATGAAAGTCTCTGTAGTACGGTGCGTTTCGACCAGGCCGTGGTCGCCGCTCAGAAGGACGGGGCCGACACGTTCGTCGAGTTGTCCGCGCACCCTTCGTTGTTGTATCCAGTTGCCGAACTGGTCGACGAGGAGTCGGCGGTAATCGTCGGGTCGGGGCATCGCGACGAGCCCATCGCCGGCGTGCTGTCGGCGAGCATCGCCACCGTCGCGGCTGCTGATCCCGGCTACCCCTGGGCCGACGCGATTGCTGGGGATATCCGACCGCTGCTTCGCGGGTTCCCGAATGCACCGATGCGCGCGGTGCACCTGTGGGCTGCCCCGCAATCCGCCACCGACAATGCGCCTGACCCGGCTACTGCCCTGACCGTCGCCGTCGAGGATTGGCAGCCAGCGGCGTCGCCGGCCACGGTGAGCCAGACGCGCTGCACCATCGCACTCGCCGGCGATACCGCGGGGACGCTGGCGCAGCGGTTGGCCGATGCTGTTGTGGCACATCGTGGCTGCGACATGGTGCTCCCGAACGAGGCGGAGATCGTCGCGGTGATCACCCCGGCGCTCGATCAGCTTGACGTGAGGGCCGCCATCGAACAGATTGCCGGTCGGCCCGGCGTGGGACTGCCGGACTATGCCGCGATCATCGGCCCACGATGCCGAGCCGTCTGGTTGCTTACCGCCGGTGGCGAACGGGTTCAATCCGACGACGCCGAGGTTAAGCCTGCGCAGGCAGCGCTGGCCGCGATGCACCGCAGCGTTGGCTTCGAGTTCCCGGACCAGACTTTCGGCAGCCTCGACCTGCCGTCGCGAGATGTCGATGCCCCGGTTGCGGCCGCCGTCGTCGACGTGCTGCTCGGTGATGCCACCGTAACGGCGTTGCGCGCCAGTGGTCGACGCCATGTGCGGACATTCCGCGAGCGCCGCGATGCGTCCAGGCGACCGCTCGATGCAGCCGCGTTGGAGAATGTGGTGATCACCGGCGGCAGCGGTGCGATCGGCCTGCGGTATGCCCGGCGCTGCGTCGAAAGCGGGGCGCGCAGGATAACCCTGTTGAGCCGCAACGGCGTGGACCCGGTGGTGCTGGGTCAGCTGGCAGAAAGCTGTAACGCCGAGGTACACGCTCCAACGTGCGATATCACTGACCGTGCCGAGTTGTCAGCCGTCGCCGCCGAGTATGCCGGTTCCGGCGCGTCGTTGCTGATCCATGCCGCGGGTATCGCGATGACTCGTCAGCATGCTGAGCTAGCCGGCGCGGACATTGCGGCAGTCTGTGCCGCAAAGGTCGCAGGGTTGGCGATGATGGCCGACGTCTGGCCGTTGCGGGCGGAATGCCGAATCCTGGCCTGCTCGTCGGTCTTCGGGGTGTGGGGCGGCCACGGTCACGCCGCTTACGCGGCATCCAACCGGCTGCTCGACGTCTTGGCTGCGCAGTTGCGTGTCGAGGGGCTGGACTGCACGGCGATTCGATGGGGACTGTGGCAGGACGCCGGAGTCGTCGAGCCCGGCGAGATCAGCCGCACCCAGCGCTCCGGTCTGATCGCGATGGAAGCCAACGCGGCGCTGGATGCCAGCCTGGGTCGGTATGCCGAAGATCCGCTTATCTTCGCTGCCGACTTCGACCGGCTTCGGGTGTTTTTCCAGAGCCAGGGAACACCAACGCCATTCACCGCTGCGCTGAACGGCGATACCGCTGCCGGTGGTAACCACTTGAGCGCAAAGCCGCTCGCCGACGTTGTGCGCAGCGAGCTGGCCGCGACATTGCACTTGGGTGACTCGCTGTCGGTTGACCCGAGCGCGTCGCTTGTCGATCTCGGGTTGGATTCGCTGTTGGCGCTCGATCTGCGCAGGCGACTGCGCCGGGCTGTGGGGCACTCGGCTCCGGTGGCGCAGATGCTTGGCGGCATCACCGTCAGTGAACTGATCGACGTGTTGGGCCTCGGCGCCGCCAGCGGGTCAGCGGTGGCGCGAACACCAGAAAGGTTGGACTCCAGGCGTGACTGACATCACGGGCACCGACACGCTCGACGAACAGCGCCTGCAGTTGTTGCGGCGCAGGATCGCTGAGCGTGGCCTGGCCCGCCCCGCCACAACGACGGACTCGGCCTCGGATGTGGCAGGCGCGCAACATCCGGCGATGTCCGATGGTCAGCGCCGAATGTGGTTCGTGCAGTCCGTCGACCCCGACAGCGCGCTGCTCAACATCTGCGTCTCCTATCGCCTTACCGGCGGCATCGACATTGCCCGGTTGCGGCAGGCCGTGGGAGCCGTCGCGTTGCGGCACCCGGTGTTACGGACCACCTACCGGACCGACAACGACGGCGATCCGCACCCGGTGACCCGTGACGATCTGCGGCCCGGCTGGGCGGAGCACGATCTGTCCGGGCTCGCTGAGCAGCCCCGTCGACTACGGCTGGAAGTGCTGGCGCAGCGGCAGTTTCGGCAGCCGTTCGATTTGACGAAGGATTCGCCACTACGCGTCACCGCGGTGCGGCTGGGTGCGGACGAGGTGGTGTTACTGCTCACCGCACATCACATTGCCTGGGACGACGGGTCCTGGGCACCGTTCTTCACCGATCTGACTCGCGCCTACACCGATCCGGCCAACACCGCGACCGCGCCGGCATCGGTGGCCCAGCCGTCCGACGCCGGAAATCTCGATGAAGACCTGGCCTATTGGCGCTCGCTGATTACCGATCTGCCGGAACCGCTTGAGCTTCCGGGCCCTAACGGTTCGGTGGTGCCGAGTACGTGGCGCGCGCAGCGCGCGATCACCCGGTTGCCGGCGGGCACCGTCGACCGCGCCGCCGCCCTTGGCAGGGAGACCGGGGCAACCCCGTACATGGTGTTGATGGCCGCGTTCGCCGCCCTGGTTCACCGCTACACCCACTCGACCGATTTCCTGGTCGCGGCCCCAGTACTGAATCGCGGCGCCGGCACCGAGAACGCGATCGGGTACTACGGCAATACCGTGGTGATGCGTATGCGGCCGCAGCCACGGCAGACATTCCGGGAACTCCTGGCCGAAACCCGCGACAGCGCAGTGGGTGCCCTGGCCCACTCGCGCGTCGACCTGGAATGGCTGGTGCGCGCCTCCAACCCCGACCGCAGGCACGGCGCCGAACGGATGACCCGGGTCAGCTTCGGACTGCGCGAGCCCGACGCCGGCGGCTTCTGCCCGTCCGGGGTGCGATGCGAGCGCACGGACCTGCGCGGTCACCTCAGCCAGTTGCCGCTGAGCCTGATGATCGAACTGGCTGGCACGGCAGGGGAATCAGCCATCAGGTCCGGCGCGGATGGCGGCGCACTGGTCGAAGCCGAGTACCTGGTCGAGGTGCTGGATCGCGGGCTGGTGGAGCAGCTGCTGCGGCACTATGCCGTGCTGCTGGACAACGCGCTGGCCCACCCCGATCACACGCTGTCGGCGTGCGGGCTGATGAGCGAGGCTGACACCGAGTGGCTGCGCCGGGTGTCGTCTGGTGAAGACTTCGCGACTCCGGCTGCCACGTTGCCCGCGTTGGTCACTGCGCGCGCGGCGCTGTCATCAGATGCCGTTGCCGTTGTGTACGAAGGCCGCCAGTACAGCTATCGCGAGATCGATGAACAAGCAAATCGGATGGCGCACTGGCTGATCGAGCAAGGCATCGGCACCGAGGACCGCGTCGCGGTGCTGCTCGAAAAGTCACCCGAGCTGGTCATCACGGCATTGGGCATTCTCAAAGCCGGAGCGGTCTACCTGCCGGTCGACCCGACCTATCCCGTGGACCGGCAGGCATTCATCCTGAACGACGCAGCGGCCACATTGGTGCTGCGCGAACCCGTCGCCGGTTTGGCGGAGCACCCGGCCAGCGCGCCCGAGTTGGTACGGGCGCTGCGCCCCGACAACACCGCCTACCTGATCTACACCTCGGGTTCGACCGGTCTGCCCAAAGGCGTTCCGGTTCCGCACGCACCGATCGCCGAGTACTTCGTCTGGTTCGGCGACGAATATCGGGTCGACGAAACTGACCGGCTGCTGCAGGTGGCGTCGCCGAGCTTCGACGTGTCGATCGGTGAGATCTTCGGGACGTTGATTTGTGGTGCACGGCTGGTTATTCCGCGGCCGGACGGGCTGCGTGACATCGGATACCTGACCGAGCTGTTGCGCCGTGAAGGTATTACCTCGATGCATTTCGTCCCGTCACTGCTGGGGCTGTTCCTGTCGCTGCCGGGTGTCAACCAGTGGCGCACGCTGCGCCGGGTGCCCATTGGCGGCGAGCCATTGCCAGGGGAGATCGCCGACAAGTTTCACGCCACCTTCGATGCGCTGCTGTACAACTTTTACGGGCCAACCGAAACCGTCGTCAACGCCACCAGCTACCACGTGGAAGGTGCTCAGGGCACCCGGGTAGTGCCGATCGGGCGGCCCAAGATCAACACTCAGGTGCATCTGCTCGACGACGCGCTGCAGCCGGTTCCGGTGGGCGTGATCGGCGAAATCTACATCGGTGGAACACATGTCGCGCGCGGTTATCACCGCAGACCGGGCCTGACCGCCGAACGCTTCATCGCCGACCCATTCACCCGTGGCGGCCGGTTGTACCGATCTGGTGACTTGGCGCGGCGCAACGCGGGCGGCGATATCGAGTTCGTCGGCCGTGCCGACGAGCAGGTGAAGATCCGGGGTTTCCGCATCGAGTTGGGCGAGGTCGGCGCCGCCATCTCGGTTGACCCCAGCGTCGGGCAGGCGGTCGTGGTGGCCACTGAACTGCCCGCCCTGCCACATCTGGGCAGGTGTTTGGTGGGCTACCTGACTCCAGCCGACGGCGGCGCACGCGACACGGTCGATCTCGAACGGATCCGTGCCAGGGTGGCGGCCGCGCTACCGGATTACATGACCCCGGCGGCCTACGTGGTGCTCGACGAGATCCCCATCACCGCGCACGGCAAGATCGACCGTGCGGCATTGCCCGAACCGCAGATCGTGGCTGCCACCGAATACCGCGAACCCGCCACCGTGACCGAACGGCGGATCGCCGCGCTGTTTTCCGAGCAGCTCGGTTACGGCCGAGTGGGGGTCGACGACTCGTTCTTCGACCTGGGCGGGCACTCGCTGGTGGCCACCAAGCTCGTCACCGCCATCCGATCGGAATGCGGTGTCGAAGTTGGCATCCGGGACATCTTCGAGTTAGCCACGGTTGGCCGGCTCGCCGAGCGGGTCGACCAGCTGCGCAGTGGCCAGGTCACGCGATCGCGGCCCAAGCTGATCGCGACCTCCCACGACGAACCGCTGCCGCTGTCGGCTTCACAACTGCGCACCTGGTTCGCATACCGGGTCGAGGGACCCAGCCCCGTCAACAACATTCCCTTCGCAGCAAGGTTGACCGGACCGTGGGACGTCGAGGCACTGGTCGCCGCCGTCGGTGACATCGTCGCCCGGCACGAAATCCTGCGCACCACGTACCTCGAAATCGACGGCGTCCCTTACCAGGTGCTCGCCCCGGTTAGCGACATTCTGGTCCGCCGTGCCACCGGCGACGGTGATGAATGGCTGCAATCTCAGCTGAATATGGAGCGGCGGCATTGCTTTGAGCTGGACCACGAATTGCCATTTCGGGTCGCGCTGCTGCGCACCGCCAACGCAACCCACGACCACGTGTTGTCGCTGGTGGTGCACCATATCGCAGCCGACCATTGGTCGGCCGGAGTGCTTTTCACCGATTTGATGACCGCCTACCGTGCACGCAGGTCCGGCGAGGCACCCTGGTGGGCGCCGCTTCGTGTGCAGTACGCCGACTATGCGGCGTGGCAGGGCGCACTGCTTTCAGACTCGTCCGGTCAGGAATCGCCGGTTGCCCGTGCGCAGCGCGACTATTGGATTCGGCAGCTGGAAGGGCTGCCGGAGGACACCGGGTTGCGGCCCGACTTTCCCCGGCCACCAGTACCTAGCGGTGAGGGGGAGGCGGTCGAATTCCGGGTCGGCGCCGCTACCCGCGCCAAGCTCGCCGAGCGGTGTCGCGAGCTGGGCATCACCGAGTTCATGCTGCTTCAGGCCGCCGTCGCGGTGGTGCTGCACAAGGCCGGCGGGGGCAGAGACATCCCGCTCGGCACGCCCGTCGCGGGCCGCACCGAAGCCGAATTGGACCAACTGGTCGGGTTTTTCGTGAACATCTTGGTGCTGCGCAACGACTTGCGCGGCAACCCGACGCTGCGTGAGGTGTGCAATCGGGCCCGGGAAACGGCGCTGGCAGCCTACACACACCAAGACCTGCCGTTCGACCGCGTCGTCGACAGCGTCAGCCCGGTGCGTTCGCTGGCACGCAACCCGCTGTTCCAGGTTGTCGTGCACGTCCGCGACCATCTGCCCGCGACCCGGGTGATCGATCCGGCGCCACTAGGCCCGGGCGGTCAGGACACGGTGTGCACCACGTTGGACCCTCCCTTCGACATGGCGCACGCCGATCTGAGCGTCAACTTCTTCGGCACCGATGGTTCCGGGGATACCGGCTACAACGGCCAAATTATCTTCCGCACCAAGTTGTACCGCAGGTCGACGATCGAGCGGTTGGCCGGGTGGCTGGGTCAGGTCGTCAACGAATTCGCCGACAACCTCGATCAGACCTTGCGCGACGTTGGCTTGATCGATGCCGAGGAGCAACACCGGATCCTGGACGCCTGGAGTCGTGGCGATCAGCCACCGCCCGGCCGGCCACGCACCATTCCGGAATTGCTGGAGCCCAGCCGGCAGTGGGGACCCGACCGGATCGCAGTGCGTTGCGGCAGCGACGAAATCGATTACCCTTCACTACACCGTCGTTCGGACAACCTGGCGGCGCTGCTCGCCGATCGCGGGGTGGGGCCGGGCTCGCTGGTCGGGCTGTCAACCCGACGCAGCATCGACCTGGTGGTGGCGTTGGTGGCCATCATGAAGGCAGGCGCTGCGTACTTCCCGATCGATCCCGGTTACCCGTCGGCGCGTAAAGAATTCATGCTCGACGACGCCGATCCGGGGGTCGTGGTGGCAACGGCCGAGGCAGCCGACACGATGCCGCACGCACCCGGTGTCCAGCTTCTTTCGCTGGATGACCCGGACATACGTGCCGCGGTGGAGAACTCGGGTGTTTTACATCCGCAGACATTGCCGCCGCCGCATCCCGATGACCCGATGTTCCTGGTATTCACCTCGGGGTCCACCGGGAAGCCGAAAGGGACAGTCGGCACCCATCGGTCGATGGCGGCGCGGCTCGATTGGCAGCTGCGGCATTACCCGCCCAAAGCCCGCGACATTCGGCTGGCGCAGGCCTCGATCACGTTCCTCGAGGGCGGTATGGAGTTGCTCGCCGGTCTGGCGGCGGGCGCAACCATGATTCTGGCCGACGATGCCGAGCACCGTAACCCCGAAGCACTGGGGGCGCTGATGCAACGTCACGCGGTCGCGCAGGTGACCGCGGTGCCCAGCTTGGTCTCTGCGCTGGTCGACAGCAGCCCCGGCGCGCTGTGTGCGCTGTCCCGGCTGGTCTGCGGCGGAGAACCAGTCAGCACGTCGCTGTTACAGCGGCTGGTGACGGTGTGTGGCGATGGTGCCGCGGAAGGCCCCGACCTGCTGAACAATATCGGCTCAACCGAGACCTCCGGCGCCGTGTCACGAGGGCCGCTGGACTTGCCGATCCCGTTGGTTGGCAAGCCGTTACCGGGAGCGGACGCGTATCTGCTCGATGACGGCCTGCGGCCGGTGCCGATCGGCGTGGTGGGCGAACTCTACTACGCCGGCGACCAATTGGCCCGGGGGTACTGGAAGCGGCCCGGCTTGACTGCGTCACGGTTTGTGCCCAATCCGTATGCCACCGAGCCCGGTACGCGGTTGTATCGCAGTGGCGACCTGGCCCGCTGGACCGAGGATGGCCAACTGGAGTTCGTAGGACGTGCCGACCACCAGGTCAAGGTGCGCGGCTTCCGAGTCGAGCTGGCCGAAGTCGAGGCCGCGCTGGCGGCGGCCGAGGGTGTCGGCGCAGCCGCGGCCCGCACCTGGGAAGTCCAGGGCAGCAGCACGCTGGCCGGATATGTTGTGCCGCAACAGCCGATCGCCGACGAGGCGCAGAGGGCGGCATTCGCGGGATCGGTGCGGGCCACGGTTGCTGCAACGCTGCCCGGATATATGGTGCCGTCGTCGCTGACCGTGCTCGACGCGCTGCCCAAAACCGACTCGGGCAAACTGAACCGGCCCGGGCTGCCGCCGCCGACCGTCAGCACCAGCGGCGAGACCGAACCACCGCGCACCGACACCGAACGCGCGCTGGCCGCGGTGTTCGCCGAGCTACTGTCCACCGCGAAAGTCGGCCGCTTCGACGACTTCTTCACCCTCGGCGGTGACAGCATTCTGTCGGTGCAGCTGGCCGCGCGAGCACGGGCCGCCGGCCTTGCGGTCAATCCGCGCATGGTGTTTGAGAACCCGACCGTGCAGCAACTGGCCGCTGCGTTAGATGCATTGGACGAAGACGACGCTCTGATCGAGAGGGCCCTCGAGCCGACCGACGCCAGCTTCGAGCCGATGAGCACCTCAGGGCTGTCACCTGCCGATTTGGCTGCGGTGAAGCGGCTTTGGGCAACGTCGCGCGATGGTGCGACATGACGGCCACCGGAACCGAAACCGGCTCTCGTCCCGACATCGCGCCCGATATCGAGGACGTCATGGCGCTGAGCCCACTGCAAGAAGGCTTGTATTCGCTCACCATGCTTTCTGCGCTCGCTGATTCTGTCGCAGACGATCCGTATGTGATCGGGATGGCCGCAGACATCTCCGGTGCGCTGGACGCCGACCTGCTCCGCGACTGCGCGGCAAAGATGTTGACTCGGCACCCGAACCTGCGGGCCAGCTTCTTCAGCCAGGGGATTCCGCGGCCGGTGCAGATCGTGCCGTCACGTGTCGAGCTGCCGTGGAGACACGTCGCCGCCGCACCCGAAGGCGTAGAGACGCTGGAGGCCGCGGAACGTCGACGGCCCTTTGATTTCGAACGCGCGCCGGCGATTCGCTTTCTCCTGATTGAATTACCCGGCGCGCGATGGCGTTTGGTGATCACCGCCCACCACATCGTGATTGACGGGTGGTCGTTGCCGGTGTTCGTCAACGAGATGATGATCTTGTACCGCGCCAGTGGCGATCTCGAAGCGCTACCCGGGGCGCCGCGGCCATACCGCGATTACATCGGGTGGCTGGCGAACCGCGATCAAGCTGCAAGTCAGCAGATCTGGCGCCAACATCTGGCAGACCTGCCGGGCCCGACGCTGCTGTCGGCCGCCATGGGCGGTGCACCGTCAGACTCCGCCGGTCTTCCGCGAGGCACTGAACTGCGCATAGACCCCCCGGCCACCGCGGAGCTGGTCGACGGTGCCCGTGCGCGCGGCGTCACGGTCAACACGCTGCTGCAGATGGCCTGGGCGCTGGTGGTGTCACGGTTAACGGACCGCGACGACGTGGTGTTCGGGGTAACCGTGTCCGGCAGGCCGGCCGAGCTGGCCGGCGTCGAAACCATGATCGGGTTGTTCATCAACACTGTGCCGCAACGGGTCCGGCTCGACGCGGCCGTCGCGGTTGGTGCGCAATGCCGAGCCCTGCAGCGCGATGCGGCGACGCTGCGTGACCACGGCTACCTGGGACACGCGCAGCTGCGGGCACTGGGCGGTGTCGGCGAGATCTTCGACACTTTGCTGGTTTACGAGAATTTCCCGCTGGGCGGTATGGCAGCCGACGGCGAATTAACCAGTGCCGGCGTGACATTCCAGCCCGCCGCGTTGGAGAGCCTGACGCATTTCCCGGTAGTGATCGCCGCTCATATGGCCGGCAGTGAACTAGTTGTGCAGATGGAAGTGATCGACGGCGCACTGGGTGTGACGCCCGCAGCGACGCTGGGCCGCCGCGTGACTGCCACTGCCCAGCGGCTGCTGCAGAGCTGGGAGCGCCCGCTACGTGAGGTCAGCGTGCTGCTCGACGACGAGGCTGCGCCACTGCGCGGGGTTGACGCAGCGACGCCGCCTGCGCCGCTGAGCATTCACGCGCGGTTCGCCGCGATCGCGGAGCGGATGCCCGACAATCTCGCGGTCAGCTGGGCCGGCGGCACGCTGAGCTACCGCGAGCTGGACGCGTCGGCTGACAGATTGGCAAGCAGGCTCGCCGGTATGCTGGCCGATCGCCGAGCCGGTGCCGAAAGCCCGGTCGCAATAAAGCTTTTGCGCGGTCCGCGGTACATCGTCGCGGTGCTCGCGGTGCTCAAGGCCGGTGCCGTCTGTGTTCCGCTCGAGCCGGGGATGCCCCCGGAACGGGTGGATTCGATCCTGAGCCAAAGCGGCGCGACAATCGTCGTTGACGAGCAGCTCCTCGAGCAGTTCCTCGACGCATCGGAAGACCTCGACGGCGACTACCGCCCCGCCAACGTCCAGCCCCAGCAGGCCGCCTATGTCGTCTTCACATCCGGGACGACAGGAGAGCCCAAGGGCGTCATCGGTACTCACGCCGCGGTGGGCGCATACGCCGACGATCATCTAGACCATGTGCTGCGGCCCGCGGCCTCAAGTCTGGGTCGCCCGCTGCGCATCGCGCACGCTTGGTCGTTCGCATTCGACGCCGCCTGGCAGCCCCTGGTTGCGCTGCTCGACGGTCACGCTGTGCACGTCGTCGATGAGCACACCCAGACCGACGCCGAGGCGCTGGTTCGGGTTATCGCTGAGCACCGCATCGACATGATCGACACCACCCCGTCGATGTTCGCCCAACTGAAGGCATTTGGCTTACTGAATGACGTTCCGCTGGCGGTGCTCGCGCTGGGTGGCGAAGCGGTCGCCAGCGCGACGTGGGCGCTCATCCGCACCGAGTGCACCCGCACGTCGATGAGGGCCTTCAACTGCTACGGGCCAACCGAGACCACGGTCGAGGCGGTGGTGGCTGCTATCGCCGAGCACGACGAGCCGTCGATCGGGCGACCGACCGGGCGCACCTGCGCCTACGTGCTGGATTCCGGGTTGCGGCCGGTGCCATGCGGCGCAATTGGCGAGCTGTATCTGGCCGGCGCCCAGTTGACCCGGGGCTACCTGGGCCGTCCCGCGGAGACCAGCCAGCGCTTCGTCGCCAATCCGTTCTCTGCGGGTGAACGGATGTACCGTACCGGCGACCTGGTGCGCCGCCAACCCGACGGTTCACTGCAGTACATCGGGCGCGCGGATTCCCAGGTGAAGATCCGTGGCCACCGCGTCGAACCCGGCGAGATCGCCGCCGTGATCGAATCCCATGCGGGCATCCGGCGTGCGGGTGTGTTGGTGCACGAACGGCAGGGCGTTGCGCGGCTGACCGCCTACGTGGCGGCAACCGATCCGGCGAGTATGCAGCCGTCCACGGCTGAGCTGCGCCTCATGTTGAACTCCCGGTTGCCGCGGTACATGATCCCGCAGCGCATCGTCATCGTCGACGAAGTCCCATTGACCCCCAACGGCAAACTGGATGAAAACGCCCTGGCCGCGGCGGATTCGGCTGCTGGACCGAGTAGCGGTCAGTCCGAGCCGGCGACGCCCACGGAATCGGCGTTCGCCGAGTTGCTCGCTGAGATGCTCAAGGTTCCGCGCGTCGACGTCGATGCCGATCTGCTGGAGCTGGGGCTGGATAGTATCGCGGCTCTCTCGGTGGTGCAGGCCGCTCGCCGGCGCGGTATCGCGTTGCGCGCTCGACTGGTGCTGGAGTGCGGCAATATCCGGGAGCTCGCGGCCGCGGTTGACTTTGAAGCTGCCGGGTTCACGCCCGACGTGAAGGCCGAGAGCGGCCCGATACCCCTGCTGGCCAATGCGCATTGGCTCTACGAGTACGGCCAGCCCCGCAGGCTGGCGCAGGCCGAAGCGATCCGACTGCCGGAAGGCGTGACGGGGGAGCATCTCCGGACGGCGCTGGCGGCCATCGTCGACGGCCACGAGGTCCTGCGCACCCGGTTGGACCGCGCCAGCATGACCCTGCTTCCGCACCGGGAGAGCGACTTCCTCACCGAGGTCTCGGTGTCCGACGACTTGCAGGCCGCCGTCGGCGTCTGCACCGGGCATGCGATAGACAGCCTCGACCCGGAACGCGGACGGCTGTTCGCGGCGGTGTGGTTGCGTCCGCCGAAATGTCAAAGTGTGCTGGTGCTGGCCGCTCACGTCTTGGGGATGGACCCGGTGTCGTGGCAAGTCGTTCTCGGCGAACTCGACGCGGCCCTGCATGCGCTCCTTGCCGGGAAGTCGCCCGCGCCGATTCGCGAGCACACCAGCTACCGACGTTGGACCCAGGCGCTGACCAGCCGTGCGGAATCCCTTGACAGTGCACCGTTTTGGGCATCGCAGCTCGCCGGCGACGATCCTGATCTGGGGGCGCGACGACTGAACCCTGACAGTGACCGCGCCGGCGATCTGCTGGTCCGAACGACGATGCTCGATCTGGGCACAACCGGCCGGCTGCTGAAGTCAGGTGTGCCGATGCTCGAGCTGCTGATCGCCGCGTCAGCGCGGATGGTCACGCGGTGGCGCCAGCGGCGCGGCCAGCCGACCCCGTCACCGTTGCTCGCACTGGAGACCCACGGGCGCGCCGATGCGCTGTTCGACGGTAATAGAGCAGCCGACGGCGAACTCATCGACACCACCGAGACAGTGGGTTTGTTGAGCGCGATCTATCCCTTGCGCGTCGACACCGACGACCCCCGGCAAGTGGCGCAACGATTGTCGGCAATCCCCGGGGACGGAATCGACTATGGGCTGCTTCGCCATCTGCGGGCCGACACCGCGGGTCAGCTCGGCGCCTTGCCCGAACCGCAGCTGCTGCTCAATTACCTGGGCCGCGCTGATGTCGGTGGCGCCAGCGGGCTCTGGCTCGATCGCGGCCTGCTGTCACGGGTGTCGCCGGTACCCGAACCCGGGCTAGCGGTGCGCTACGAGCTGAGCATAGTGGCCACAGTGTTGGGAACCAGTGATCACCAGATCCTGGTGACGCAGTGGCGGGGGTTGCCTGACATTTTCAGCGACTCGGATATTGCCGCTTTGCAAGCGCTTTGGACGCAAGCGCTCGAGGAGATGGTGACATGACCACACTTGCGGTGCTTGGCGCCGGGGTCAAGGCGGTGGCCGTCGCCGCCAAGGCTTGCGTGCTCGGCCAGATGGGTGTCGACGCACCCGAGGTGGTAGCTGTTGAGCGGATCGGGGTGGGAGCCAACTGGCAGGCCAGCGGGGGCTGGACCGACGGTGCGCAGCGGCTGGGGACGAGCCCGGAAAAAGATGTCGGCTTCCCGTACCGCTCGTCGCTGGCGCCTCGCCGCAACGCCGAACTCGACGAGCGGATGACTCGCTACAGCTGGCAGTCCTATTTGATCGCCACCGGTCAGTTCGCCCAATGGATCGACCGCGGTCGACCGGCGCCCACCCACCGTCGGTGGAGCCAGTACCTGCGTTGGGTCGCCGAGCAGATCGACATGACAGTGGTTTACGGCGACGTCGAGCAGCTCGCCGTCGACGGTGACCTTTGGGCGCTACACACCAACGAAACCACCTTGCACGCAGACGGTTTGATGATCACCGGCCCGGGCCAAGCCGAGCGGTCTTTGCTGCCGGGCAATCCGCGGGTGCTCTCGATCGCGCAGTTCTGGCATCGCGCCGGCCAGCATGAGCGGATCAGCGCTGAACGCGTGGCGGTCATCGGGGGCGGCGAGACCGCCGCGGCGATGCTCAACGAGCTGTTCCGACACCGGGTTTCGACCATCACCGTGATCTCGCCGCAGGTGACGCTGTTCACCCGTGGCGAGAGCTTCTTTGAGAACACGCTGTTCTCCGACCCCACCGACTGGACCGCGCTGACGCTGGACGAACGTCGGGATGCGATCGCCCGCACCGACCGTGGGGTGTTCTCTGCGAACGTGCAGGACGCCTTACTGGCCGACGACCGCATCCGTCATCTGCGCGGACGGGTTGCTCATGCGGTGGGCCGCGACGAGCAGATCCGGTTGACGCTGTCGACCAACCGGGGCAGCGAAAACCTGGAAACGGTACACGGATTCGACTTGGTCATCGACGGATCGGGTGCCGACCCGCTGTGGTTCACCACGGTGTTCAGCCAGGACGCACTCGACCTGCTCGAGCTGGGGTTGGGTGGCCCGCTGACCGGGGATCGCCTGCAGGAGGCCATCGGGCACGACCTCGCCGTGATCGATGTTGCCCCCAAGCTGTTCTTGCCCAACCTCGCAGGACTCAACCAGGGTCCCGGATTCCCCAACCTCAGCTGTCTGGGACTGCTGTCCGACCGGGTGCTAGGTGCCGAACTGGGCCCTCGTACCGACCCCTCTACCAGGAGAGATGATGAGCACCAATCCCTTCGATGACGAGGCCGGCACCTTTTTGGTGGTGGTCAACGACGAAGACCAACACAGCCTGTGGCCGGCGTTCGCCGACGTTTCGGCGGGCTGGCGGAAAGTCTTCGGTGAAGCCAGCCGTGCGGAGTGCCTGGCCTATGTCGAGGAGCACTGGACCGACATCCGGCCAAAAAGCCTCCGCGAGGCGATGGACCGCTAATGGCACGCGGATTCCAGGGCGCGATGCTGCGGGGCTTCGGCGCTCGCGACCACACTGCAACCGTCATCGAAACCGTCCGGATCGCACCGCATTTCATCCGGATACGGATGCAGTCACCGACCTTGTTCGACGACGCGCAGGCCGAACCCGCGGCGTGGCTGCGGTTCTGGTTTCCCGACCCCGAAGGGTCGAGTGCTGAGTTCCAGCGCGCATACACGATCTCCGAAGCCGACGTTTCCGCCGGCCGCTTCGCGATCGACGTCGTGCTGCACGACGCGGCCGGTCCGGCGTCGTTGTGGGCGCGCACCGTCGCGCCTGGCGCGGCGATCGCCGTGATGTCGCTGATGGGCTCGTCGCGCTTCGACATTTCCGACGAGCAGCCCGCCGGATATCTGTTGATCGGTGACTCGGCGTCGATACCCGGGATGAACGGAATCATCGGGGTCATCCCCGATGACGTCCCGATCGAGATGTATCTGGAGCAACACGACGACAACGACACACTGATCCCGCTCGCGGCACATCCCCGACTGGGGGTGCACTGGGTTAGCCGTCGCGACGAGAAATCACTCGCAGCGGCGATCGAAAACCGGGACTGGTCGGACTGGTACGTGTGGGCGACACCGGAGGCCACGACACTCAAGCACATCCGAACGCGGCTGCGCGACGAATTCGGTTTTCCCAAGTCCGAGATACATGCCCAGGCCTACTGGAGCGCCGGGCGTGCGATGGGCACCCGCCGCGGCGACGAGACGGATACCGCCGACCTAGTGGCGCAGCCCATCGGCAAGCCGGAGGTCGTTGCAGCACAGCCGGAATCAGTTGATGAACCAGCTGCGACGCCTGCCCGTGGCAGTTGGCGCGCCCAGGCCGCCGGCCGGTTGCTCGCGCCGTTGCGTTCGGCGCTGATCGCCTCGGGTGTGCTGCAGGCGGTAATAACGCTGGTGCAGCTGGCGCCGTTCGTGCTGCTAGTCGAATTGGCGCGGTTACTGGCGGGCGGTGCCGAGGCAGCACGTTTGCGGGAGATCGGAATCGCCGCCGTCGCGCTGCTCGGGTTCGGCACCGTGCTCGGTGCCGCGCTGACACTGTGGCTGCACGTCATCGACGCCCGGTTCGCCAGCGACCTGCGCTCGCGGCTGTTGAGCAAGCTGTCGCGATTGCCGTTGGGCTGGTTCACCGCCCGCGGGTCGGGGTCCATCAAGCAGCTGGTGGCCGACGACACACTGTCGTTGCATTACCTGGTCACCCACGCCATCCCGGACGCGGTTGCCGCGGTCGTTGCCCCGGTGGCGGTGCTGGTCTACCTGTTCGTTGTGGACTGGCGGGTAGCGCTGGTGTTGTTCGTGCCCGTGTCGGTCTATCTGCTCTTGACGTCGTCGATCACGATTCAGTCCGGGCCGCGCATCCCTCAATCGCAGCGCTGGGCCGAGAAGATGAACGGCGAGGCGGGCGCCTACCTCGAGGGCCAGCCGGTGATCCGTGTCTTCGGCGGTGCCGCCGCGTCGAGCTTCCGGCGCCGCCTGGACGAGTACATCCGGTTCCTGGTCGACTGGCAGCGTCCGCTGGCCGGCAAGAAAACCGTGATGGATCTGGCCACCCGTCCCGCGACTTTCCTGTGGCTCATCGCTGTCACCGGCACCCTGCTGGTCGTCACGGGCCGGATGAATCCGGTGAACCTGTTGCCGTTCTTGTTGTTGGGCACCACATTCGGTGCGCGGCTGCTCAACATCGCCTACGGGATCGGCGGCATCCGCGCGGGCATGTTGGCCGCCCGGCGCCTGCAGATCACCCTCGACGAGCCGGAACTCTCCGTGGGTGAACAGCCGCGTGACGCGTCTGACGGCGACGCAGCTGCCACCGTCGTGTTCGACCACGTCAGCTTCGGCTACCGCCCCGACGTACCGGTGATCAAGGACGTCTCGCTGACGCTGCGGCCGGGCACGGTTACCGCGCTCGTCGGCCCTTCAGGATCCGGAAAGTCGACGTTGGCCGCGCTGCTGGCTCGATTCCATGATGTCGAGGATATTCCGCACTGCGCGATACGCGTTGGCGGACAAGATATCCGGTCAATGACGGCCGACGAGCTCTACACCCGAGTCGGTTTCGTCTTGCAGGAAACCCAGCTCGTGCACGGCACTGTCACCGAGAACATCGCACTGGCCGTCCCGGATGCCACTGCCGCCCAGGTCCAGGCCGCCGCCCGCGAGGCGCAAATCCACGATCGCATCATGCGATTGCCGCGGGGCTACGACACCGTGCTGGGTGCGGGTACTGGACTCTCGGGCGGAGAGCGGCAACGGCTCACCATCGCCCGTGCCATCCTCGCCGACACCGGCGTCCTCATCCTCGACGAGGCCACGGCGTTTGCCGATCCAGAATCGGAATACCTTGTGCAGCAGGCGCTCAACCGGTTGACCCGAGAGCGCACCGTGTTGGTGATCGCTCATCGACTGCACACCGTCACCGGAGCCGACCAGATCGTCGTGCTCGACCATGGTCGGATCGCCGAGCGCGGCACCCACGAGGAGTTGCTGGCCGCGGAGGGACGCTATCGACGGTTATGGGAGAGCGGCCATCGCGCCCCGGTGACGGTTACCACAGCTCAGGAGGCGGCGCGATGATCCGCACCTGGTTGAGCCTGGTCCCGGCCGATCGCCGCGGCAACGTGATCGCGTACACCGTGCTGGCGTTGGTCTCCGTGGTGGCGCGGGCGGTCGCCACCGTGCTGCTGGTCCCACTCGTCGCAGCGTTGTTCAGCGACGCACCGCAACGCGCGCTGATATGGCTCGGCTGGCTTACCGCGGCGACGGTGACCGGATGGGTGATCGACACCGCGACCGCGCGTATCGGTTTCAATCTGGGCTTCGCCGTGCTCGACCACACCCAGCACGACGTGGCGGACCGACTCCCGGATGTGCGACTGGACTGGTTCAGCGCGGACCACACCGCGACGGCACGGCAGGCGATCGCCGCAACGGGGCCTGAACTCGTCGGACTCGTGGTCAACCTGTTGACGCCGCTGGTCACCGCGGTCCTGCTGCCGGCGGCCATCGCGCTGGCCCTGGTGCCGGTCTCCTGGCAGCTCGGCCTGGCCGCGATGGGTGGCGTGCCACTGCTGTTGGGAGCGTTGTGGGCCTCGGTACGGCTTGCGCGCCGCGCCGATGCTGCGGCCGGTGAAGCCAACAGCGCGCTCACCGAACGGATTATCGAGTTCGCCCGAACTCAGCAGGCGTTGAGGGCCGCGCGGCGAGTCGAGCCGGCTCGAAGTCTGGTCGGCGACGCACTGGCCGCGCAGCACGGCGCGACGATGCGGTTACTAGGCATGCAGATCCCAGGCCAGCTGCTGTTCAGCATCGCCAGCCAGCTGGCTCTCATCCTGCTTGCCGGTGCGACCACCGCGCTGACGGTAACGCACACGCTCAGCGTGCCCGCGGCGATCGCCCTGATCGTCGTGATCGCCCGCTATCTGGAGCCTTTCACCACCATCAGCGAGCTGGCGCCGGCTTTGGAGAGCACTCGCGCAACGCTCGACCGCATTCGTGCCGTGCTCACCGCACCGGTCATGGAAGCCGGAACCGACACGCTGCGGGCCCATGCCGCGTCACCACGAATCGAGTTCGAAGACGTCGCGTTCAGCTACGACGGCGCAAGCGCGCCGGTGCTCTCTCGCGTGAGTTTCACGCTGCAGCCGGGAACCACGACAGCGATCGTCGGGCCGTCCGGGTCGGGCAAGAGCACCATTTTGGCGCTAATCGCCGGCCTGCACCAACCGACCCGCGGCCGTGTGCTGGTCGACGGCGTCGACGCCGCGACACTCGATGCCGAAACTCGGCGCGCGACAAGCAGCGTGGTGTTTCAGCATCCCTACCTGTTCCACGGGACGATTCGCGAGAACGTGTACGCCGGCGACCCCGCCGCCACCGACGATCAGTTCACCCGGGCAGTCGCACTGGCGCGGGTCGATGAGCTCACCGGCAGGTTGCCCGAGGGTGTCGAGACGACCGTCGGCGAGGCCGGTTCCGCCCTGTCGGGTGGTGAACGGCAACGGGTCAGCATCGCTCGCGCCCTGCTCAAACCCGCGCCGATACTGCTGGTCGACGAGGCGACCAGCGCGCTGGACACCGAGAACGAGGCCGCCGTGGTCGACGCGCTGACCGCGGATCCGCAATCGCGCACCCGGGTGATCGTCGCCCATCGCCTGGCGAGCATCCGGCACGCCGACCGGGTTCTGTTCCTGGACAACGGAAGAGTGGTCGAGGACGGTACGGTCGACGAGTTGCTCAGCGCGGGAGGACGTTTCGACGAGTTCTGGCGACAGCAGCAGGATGCCGCCGAATGGCGAATTCATACCGGCTAGTTGTGACGGTTCGGTCGCGGACCCAGCGGGTATGTTGAGACGACCAGTGATACGACACGCCCGTCACGGCGTCCCCACAGACGACGCGGTGAGCAGCAAAATGACACCGAATATCTAAGTCCAAATCGAAGGGACAGCCATGACCGTGAAAATGCTCGCCACCGGGGCGGCAGCCGTTGCAGCAATCGGCGCCGCGGCGGCCGGCCTGACGTCGGTTGCCGTCGGCGCCACGTCCGGCTTCGAGGTGCAGCCCGCCGCATTGGGCGTGCCGTTTGCGCAGGACCCGCCTCCGCCACCGGCGCCGGGTGCGCCACCTCTGCCGAGCCCGGAGCAGCTGTCGAGCCTCTGCACCCAGGTCACCGATCCCGGCGTGTCCTACCAGACGAAGTTCGGCCTGGTCGAGAACGGCATCAGCGATGACGAGGGCCATGTGGCCGATCACGATCTGCGCAAGGCCTACCGCAACGGGAACTTCCCGGAACAGTTCAACGTCACGAACATCCAGCCGGTCGCTCCGAACGCGGTCAGCGCCGACGTTGCCATCACGGGCCCCAAGTTCGCCGGGCCGGTCACCAAGCAACTCGCGTTCATCGATCAAGGTGGCACCTGGGTGATGCAGCACGACGCCGCGACCGCGCTGGTACAGGCCGCCACGGCCGAGTGATACCGGGACAGCTAACCGGTTACAGCTCGCAAGTCGATCCGCGCGATCCGTTCGGGATCGGCCAGCACATCGATCGCGGCGATACGCTCGCCGCGGACCACGAAGCCCATGATGGCGGTCGGCCCGCCGGCGACGAAGATCACCGCGCCGGCGGCGCCGTTGACGATGGCGGGGCGGACTTCGCGTTCCGGCGTTGCGTAGCCTCGGGCGAGTCCGGCCACGGCGGAGGCACCCTGCACCGAGCGCAGCCCGGCCGGTCCGCGGCCGAAATCGCCGCGCAGCGACACGTCGGGGTCCAGCACAGCGACCAGCCGGTCGAAGTCACCGGCACGCCCGGCGGCAAAGAAGGCGTCGACGACGGCGTGTTGGGCCGCCAGTTCGGCGTCCGGGTTGGGCGCGGCATCCTGGATGCGGCGCCGCGCCCGGCTGGCCAGCTTGCGGGTGGCCTCGGGTGACCGCTCGACGATCGGCGCAATCTGGTCGAACGGCACGGCGAAGACGTCATGCAGCACGAACGCCAGCCGCTCCGGCGGTTGCAAGGTGTCCAGCACTACGAACAACGCCAACCCCACCGCGTCGGCCAACATCGCCTGGTGCTCGGGATCGGGTTCGCCGACTGCGTCGACGATAGGGTCCGGCACTCGGGCGACGAGTTCTTCGCGGGGTCGTGCCCGGCGGTTGCGCAGCGTGTTCAGACAGATCCGGGCCACCACCGTGGTCAGCCAGGCGTCGAGGTTGGCGATCTGCCGAGCATCCCGGTGGTCGCCGCCGGTCAGCCGCAGCCAGGCCTCCTGTACGGCGTCCTCTGCGTCGTCGACCGAACCCAGCATGCGGTAGGCCAGCGCGCCCAGATGCGGCCGGGCCGCCTGGAAACGTGCAGCCAGGTCGGTGATTGCGGTCACCGTCCACCGGCGTCGGGCAGTGCGCACACCCTGCCGTCGCTGAAACCCGATGCCCCGATGCCCAACGCGAGATTGAAGCGCCCCCGAAGGTTGCCGAGCGTGATGATGTGGGTCAGCCCGACGAGTTGAGCGTTGTCGAAATGCGCGCGCAAGCCGTCGAACAGCTGGTCACTCACCTCGACCGGGGTGCGGCTGATCGCCGTGGCGTATTCGAGGATGAGCTTGTCGAGGTCGGAGAAGCAGGTGGCGTTCTGGTAGTCGGATAACGCCAGCAGTTCCTCGTCGGTAAGCCCCCAGCCGCGCGCGATCGCCGAACCCAGGTCGATGCAGTACTCGCAGCGCACCGTCGCCGCCGACTTGAGCTCGGCCAGCGCGCGATGCCGGGGACTGAGGATATCCATTTTCGACTCTGCCAGTTCCAAGCGGCCATAGGCGTTGAGCAGCTTGGGTATATACGCATACATCCGCAGCGGCTCGAGCATCGTTGCGGTTTCGAGTCCGGTCATCTGCTTGAAGCGCCGCTTGGTGAAGAAATAAGCGATCTTGGCGCCGAGTCCGGCGTCGCGGTCGGAAACTCCGGTGAGTCGTGGCATGGCGGTCCTCCTCAAAACCTTTCGGGCGTTCCTACCTACCTCGACACCGGGCGGCACAAGAACGTGACCGAGCGCTACACCTGCTGGGTGACCGCGTCCAGATCGAGCAGCCGGGCATGCAGCACGGTGCGATTGCGCAGTGCCGCACGTACCGCGCGATGCAAGCCGTCCTCGAGGTAGACGATGCCCTTCCACTTCACCGCGTGCGGGAAAAGGTCGCCGTAGAACGTGGAGTCTTCGGACAGCAGGCGATCAAGTGCCAGCACTGTTGTGGTGGTGACTATCTCGTCGAGTCGGATCTGCCGCGGAGGAATCTTCGACCAGTCCCGGTAGGACAGCCCATGCTCGGGGTACGGCTTGCCCTCTCGCACGCCCTTGAAGATCATCCGCAGATCATCTCCGGCGCGTCGCCGCGCCTCGACGTGGACATGCAGGAAAGGCTAGCGCGGCGACGATGCGGGCCGGAACGGCCCGAGGAGGAGCGCGCCGTTGGCTGGCGCGGCGACGATGGGGGCCGGAACGGCCCGAGGAGGAGCGCGCCGTTGGCTGGCGCGGCGACGATGGGGGCCGGAACGGCCCGAGGAGGAGCGCGCCGAAAGGCTAGCGCGGCGACGATGCGGGCCGGAACGGCTGGCGGGTGTGGGTGCGAGCAGCGGTCGCGGCTGGTGATCACCGTAAAATGGGTCAGGTTGGAAAGGTGGATCCGGATGGCTAGTGCCGACGACCGTCGCTTTGAGGTGCTGCGTGCGATCGTCGCCGACTTCGTCTCCACCAAGGAGCCGATCGGGTCGAAGTCGCTGGTCGAGCGTCACAACCTCGGTGTCTCGTCCGCCACGGTCCGCAACGATATGGCCGTGCTGGAGGCCGAGGGCTACATCACCCAGCCGCACACCAGCTCAGGACGGGTGCCGACCGAAAAGGGCTACCGCGAATTCGTCGACCGGCTCGACGACGTCAAGCCGCTGTCGGTGGCTGAGCGGCGAGCCATCCAAGGCTTTCTGGAATCGGGTGTCGACCTCGACGACGTGCTGCGACGCGCGGTGCGGCTGCTGGCGCAGCTGACCCGCCAGGTGGCGATCGTGCAGTACCCGACGTTGTCCACGTCGACCGTGCGGCATCTGGAAGTGATTGCGCTGAACCCGGCCCGGTTGCTGATGGTCGTCATCACCGACTCCGGCCGGGTCGACCAACGCATCGTCGAACTCGGTGATGTCATCGACGACCACCAGCTGTCCCAGCTGCGCGAGATGCTCGGCCAAGCGCTGGAAGGTAAAAGGCTTTCGGCGGCATCGATCGCGGTCGCGGATCTGGCCGCGCAGCTCGACGGCCGCGGCGGGCAGCGCACAAGCCTCAGCGACGCCGTCGGACGCTCGGCGACGGTGCTGCTGGAGTCCCTGGTCGAGCACAGCGAGGAGCGGCTGCTGCTCGGCGGCACCGCCAACCTGACCCGCAATACCGCCGACTTCGGCGGTTCGCTGCGGTCGATCCTGGAAGCACTCGAGGAACAGGTCGTGGTGCTGCGCCTGCTGGCTGCTCAGCAAGAAGCCGGTAAAGTGACGGTGCGCATCGGGCACGAAACCGAGGCCGAGCAGATGGTGGGCACATCGGTGGTGTCCACCACCTACGGCACCACCGACACCGTCTACGGGGGCATGGGTGTGCTCGGGCCCACCCGAATGGACTATCCGGGAACTATCGCCAGCGTCGCAGCGGTTGCTCTGTATATCGGCGAAGTGCTAGGTGCGCGATGAGCGCCCACTCGTTGCAGAATTTATGGATGGCCGTGGTAGTGCGGTCTGAAATGGCCTAAGGGCCTAAGAAAGGTCAGGCGTGGCACGCGACTACTACGGTCTGCTCGGCGTGAGCCAGAACGCGAGCGATGCGGAGATCAAACGCGCCTATCGCAAGCTGGCGCGTGAGCTGCATCCCGACATCAACCCCGACGAGGTCGCCCAGGCGAAATTCAAGGAGATCAGCGTCGCCTACGAGGTGCTATCGGACCCAGAGAAGCGACGCATCGTCGACATGGGCGGCGACCCGCTGGCGAACGCGGCCTCGGCCGCGAACGGATTCGGTGGATTCGGTGGTCTGGGCGATGTGTTCGAGGCGTTCTTCGGTGGGGGCGCAACCTCGCGCGGACCGACCGGACGGGTCCGACCGGGCTCGGACTCGTTGCTGCGGATGCGGCTCGACCTCACAGAATGCGCGACCGGCGTCAATAAGCAGGTCACTGTTGACACGGCGGTGCTGTGCGATCGGTGCCAGGGCCGCGGCACCAACGCCAATTCGGCACCGGTGACCTGCGACACCTGCGGTGGTCGCGGGGAGGTGCAGACCGTGCAGCGCTCCCTGCTCGGTCAGGTGATGACATCGCGACCGTGCCCGACTTGCCGCGGCGTGGGCGAAGTCATTCTCGACCCGTGCTACCAGTGCGGTGGCGACGGACGGGTGCGGGCTCGTCGCGAGATCACCGTGAAGATCCCCGCCGGCGTCGGCAACGGCATGCGGGTCCGGCTGGCTGCGCAAGGCGAGGTCGGGCCCGGCGGAGGATCGGCGGGCGATCTCTACGTCGAGGTCCACGAACAGCCGCACGACATCTTCGTACGCGATGGCGACGATTTGCACTGCACGATCTCGGTGCCGATGGTCGACGCGGCCCTCGGCACCACGGTGACCCTGGACGCGATCCTCGACGGCCTGACCGAGATCACCATTCCCGCTGGGACCCAGCCCGGCTCGGTGACGACCCGCCGGGGCCGCGGGATGCCCCACCTGCGTTCCGGTGCGCGCGGCGATCTGCACGTGCATGTCGAGGTGGTCGTGCCGGATCGGCTCGATCATCGCGACACCGAACTGCTGCGCGAGCTCAAGAACCACCGAGGTCGTGACGTGGCCGAAGTCCGTTCGACGCACGCCGCCGCCACCAGCGGATTGTTCAGCCGGCTGCGTGAGACCTTTACCGGGCGCTAATTGCCCGGCCTGTTCTACATCGACGCGCTGCCCGCGACCGGTGAGCTGGCCGTCGTCGAGGGTGACGAAGGCTTTCACGCCGCTACCGTGCGGCGCATCCGGCGCGGCGAAGAGCTCATTCTCGGCGACGGCGACGGGGGCCTGGCCCGTTGCGTGGTCGAACACGCCGGCCGCGACGGGGTGCAGGCCAGGGTGCTGGACCGCTGGCAGGTACCGCCCGTCCAGCCGCCGGTCACCGTCATCCAGGCGTTGCCCAAGGCCGAGCGCTCCGAGCTGGCGATCGAGTTGGCCACCGAAGCCGGAGCTGATGCCCTGGTGGCGTGGCAAGCCGCGCGGTGCGTGGCCCGTTGGCAGGGGGCCCGCGCCGATAAGGGCCTGCGGCGCTGGCACGCGGTCGCTCGCGCGGCGGCACAGCAATCCCGTCGCGCGCACATCCCGTCGGTCGACGGTGTGCTGTCCACCGCGGCGCTGACCCAGCGGATCGGCGACGCGGTGGCGTCCGGAGGCACGGTGTTGGCTCTGCACGAGTCGGCTACCGGTCAGCTGACGGATCTCAGCCTGGCGCAAGCGAAGTCGGTGATGTTGGTGGTGGGCCCCGAGGGCGGCATTGCTCCCGACGAGCTCACTGCGTTGACCGACGCCGGTGCCGTGCTGGTCCGACTTGGCCCAACCGTGCTGCGCACGTCGACCGCGGCCGCGGTCGCGTTGGGCGCGCTGGGTGTGCTGACCCCGCGCTGGAAGCAACCTGACGACGCGAGCCCGTGAAAGGCACGCTGAATGCGTTTCGAGATTGACGTCAGCGCGTCTTTTTCGCGATTTTTCCGCGCTGGCGTCGATCTCGACGCCGCCGAACTGGTGGCCGCACCGCGGCTAAGCATTGGGTTCGCAAACCCGCCGGCGGTAGACTTAACCGTCCGAGCAACCCGCTGAACACACCGCAGAAAGCAGGCATTAGAGACCACGTGACGCCCCGCGAAACCAACGCTGCTGGTTCGCCGACATCCCAGGTTCGCAGCAGCATCGACGTTCCGCCCGACCTCGTCGTGGGCCTGCTGGGTTCCGCTGACGAAAATCTGCGTGCGCTGGAACGCATTCTGGACGCTGATCTGCATGTACGTGGCAACACGGTGACGCTTTCCGGTGAGCCCGCCGACGTCGCGCTTGGCGAACGGGTGATCTCCGAACTCGTCGCGATCGTCGCCGGTGGCCAGCTGTTGACGCCCGAGGTGGTGCGCCACAGTGTGGCCATGTTGATCGGCACCGGCAACGAGTCTCCGGCCGAGGTGCTGACCCTTGACATCTTGTCGCGTCGCGGCAAGACGATTCGGCCCAAGACCCTGAATCAGAAACGCTACGTCGACGCGATCGATGCTCACACCATCGTCTTCGGGATCGGCCCGGCAGGGACGGGCAAGACCTACCTGGCGATGGCCAAGGCGGTCAACGCGCTGCAGCGCAAGCAGGTCACCCGCATCATCCTGACCCGACCGGCAGTGGAAGCCGGTGAGCGGCTTGGCTTTCTGCCAGGCTCACTGAGCGAGAAGATCGACCCGTATCTGCGTCCGCTCTACGACGCGCTGCACGACATGATGGATCCCGAGCTGATCCCCAAGCTGATGGCGTCCGGGATCATCGAGGTCGCGCCGCTGGCATATATGCGCGGTCGCAGTCTTAATGACGCGTTCATCATCCTGGACGAGGCGCAGAACACCACCGGCGAGCAGATGAAGATGTTCCTCACTCGACTGGGATTCGGCTCGAAAGTCGTTGTAACCGGCGATATTACGCAGATCGACCTGCCGGGCGGCAACAGGTCCGGGCTGCGCGCCGCCGTCGACATCCTCGAGGGCATCGACGACATTCACATCGCCGAATTGACCAGCGCCGACGTCGTCCGGCATCGGTTGGTCGCCGAAATCGTAGATGCTTACGCAAGACACGAGGAGCCCGGTCTGAACATGAACCGGGCAGCGCGGCGGGCGTCGAGTGCCCGCAGCCGCCGGTGACAGCGCCGTGAGTCGCGCCGGCGACGACGCAGTGGGGGCACCCCCAGCCGCGCAGCGGCGAGGGGGACCAAGCGATGAGAGAGGGCGCCCGTGAGTATCGAGGTCGCCAACGAATCGGGAGTCGACGTCTCCGAATCCGAATTAATCAGCGTCGCAAGGTTCGTCATTGCCCGAATGGACGTCAACCCGGCCGCCGAGCTGTCGATGGTGCTGCTAGACACCGCGGCGATGGCTGATCTGCACATGCGCTGGATGGATTTGCCCGGACCGACCGACGTGATGAGCTTTCCGATGGACGAGCTCGAGCCAGGCGGTCGCCCCGACGCCCCGGAGCCGGGACCGGCGATGCTCGGCGACATCGTGCTGTGCCCCGAATTCGCCGCCGAGCAGGCCGCGGCCGCCGGTCATTCGCTGGGCCACGAGTTGGCGCTGCTGACAATCCACGGCGTACTGCACCTCCTCGGCTACGACCACGCCGAGCCGGACGAAGAAAAAGAGATGTTCGCCCTGCAGCGCCGTCTGCTCGAAGAGTGGGTCGCCGACCAAGTCGAGACCTACCACCACGAACGCCAGAGCGAGAGAGACCAGCGGTTGCTGGATAAATCAAGGTTTTTCGACAATTGACTGGGGCCGGTCCGCTGCTCGGCGCGATCGTGCTGATCGGTCTGGGCGGTTTGTTCGCCGCGGTCGATGCCGCGATCAGCACGGTGTCGGTGGCGCGGGTCCACGAACTGGTACGTGACGAGCGGCCGGGCGCGGCGCGGCTGGCCAAGGTGATGGCCGACCGGCCCCGCTACATCAACTTGGTGGTGTTGCTGCGGATCATCTGTGAGATCACCGCGACTGCGCTGCTGGTGGTGGGTCTCCGCCACAACCTGGGCCACGGTTGGGGGCTGCTCGCCGCCGCCGCGATCATGGTGGTGATCAGTTTCGTCGTCATCGGTGTCGGCCCGCGCACGCTCGGCCGCCAGAACGCCTACTCGATTTCGTTGGTGGCAGCGCTGCCGCTGCAAGTGATTTCGGTCTTGCTTGCCCCGATTAGCCGACTGCTGGTGGTGCTGGGCAACATGCTGACCCCGGGTCGGGGCTTCCGCAACGGGCCGTTCGCGTCCGAGATCGAGTTGCGCGAAGTCGTCGATCTGGCCCAGCAGCGCGGCGTGGTCGCCGCCGACGAGCGCCGGATGATCCAGTCTGTTTTCGAACTTGGCGATACACCGGCCCGCGAGGTGATGGTGCCGCGCACCGAGATGATCTGGATCGAAAGCGACGAATCGGCCGACCAAGCGATATCGCTGGCGGTGCGCAGCGGGCATTCCCGCATTCCGGTGATCGGTGAGAACGTCGACGATGTCGTCGGTGTTGTGTATCTGAAAGACGCTGTGCAGCAAACACATCACTCGAGCAATGGCGCACGGGACACCCCTGTCGCGCAGGTCATGCGACCAGCGGTGTTCGTGCCGGACTCCAAGCCCCTGGACGCGCTGCTGCGCGAAATGCAGCGAGACCGCAACCACATGGCGCTGCTGGTCGACGAGTACGGCGCGATAGCCGGGCTGGTGACGATCGAGGATGTGTTGGAAGAGATCGTCGGCGAGATTGCCGACGAGTACGACGCGGCCGAGGTCGCGCCGGTAGAAGAACTGGGCGACAACCGGTTCCGGGTTTCGGCGCGACTGCCGATCGAAGACGTCGGCGAACTGTACGGAGTGGAGTTCGATGAGCACCTTGACGTCGACACGGTCGGCGGGCTGCTGGCTCTGGAGCTGGGTCGGGTCCCACTGCCCGGCGCCGAGGTGGTATCACATGGGCTGCGGCTGCATGCCGAGGGCGGCCCGGACCATCGCGGCCGGGTCCGGATCGGCACAGTGTTGCTGAGCCGCGCCGGCGACGATGCAGAGCTAAGCGATGAGGAGGAGCGGCGCGCATGATTCCCGCCGACCCCGACGGTCAGGAGGTAAACCATGACGGCTGAGCCGCTCGACCCCGAGGACGCAAAGCTCGTGGTGCTGGCCCGCTCGGCCATGGCACGCGCCGAGGCCCACAGCGGCGCAGCGGTGCGTGACGTTGATGGCCGGACCTACGCCGCAGCGCCGGTGGATCTCTCGACGTTGCAGCTGACCGCGCTGCAAACGGCGGTGGCCGGGGCGGTATCCAGCGGAGCGGTCGGGTTGGAGGCTGCCGTGCTGGTAGCCGGTTCCGCCGACGACGCCGGCATCGCCGCCGTCCGTGAAATATCGGCGACGGCGGCGCTCATCATCACCGACGGCGCAGGCAACGTCCTGCCATGACCGTGCCCGGCGCGGGCTCACCGCGAAACCATGACTGAATTCCATTCCGGCTTCGTCTGTCTCGTCGGGCGGCCGAATACCGGGAAGTCGACGCTGACCAATGCGCTGGTCGGCTCGAAGGTGGCGATCACCTCGAGTCGCCCGCAGACAACCCGGCACACGATTCGCGGCATCGTGCACCGAGAGGACTTCCAGATGATCCTGGTCGACACTCCCGGACTGCATCGGCCGCGGACCCTGCTGGGCAAGCGGCTCAACGACTTGGTCCGCGATACCTACGCAGAAGTCGACGCCATCGGTTTGTGCATCCCCGCCGAAGAGGCGATCGGCCCGGGAGACCGGTGGATCGTTGAGCAGATCGACTCCGTCGCGCCCACAACGACGTTGGTCGTCATCGTCACCAAAATCGACAAGGTGGCCAAGGACAAGTTGGCCGCGCAGCTGGCCGCGGTCGGCGAACTGGTCGGAATCACCGACGGTCGTCAAGCCGAGATCGTCCCCGTCTCGGCGGTCACCGGTGAGCAGATCGACGTGCTGATCGACGTGCTGGCTGCCGCGTTGCCGGCTGGGCCGGCGTACTACCCCGACGGTGAGCTGACCGATGAACCCGAAGAGGTTCTGATGGCCGAGTTCATTCGGGAAGCCGCCCTGGAGGGCGTGCGCGAGGAGTTGCCACATTCGCTGGCGGTGGTTATCGACGAGGTCAATCCGCGCGAGGGGCGTGACGACCTGATCGACGTGCACGCCGTTCTCTACGTCGAGCGCGACAGCCAGAAGGGCATCGTGATCGGCAAAGGTGGCGCCCGATTGCGTGAGGTAGGCACCGCGGCGCGCGCCCAGATCGAGAAGCTGCTGGGTACCAAGGTCTACCTCGACCTGCGCGTCAAGGTCGCCAAGAATTGGCAGCGCGACCCCAAACAACTTGGTCGGCTGGGCTTTTGAGCCTCACCCAACACTGCCGAGCAGACGCAAAAGCCCCCACGCCTCGGGGCGGTTTCATGCGGTGGATGCAACAGCGGGTGGTTTGGACGGATCTGAGAGTAGTTCGTCGAGGGCTTCTGCCGGTGTTTTCCAGTGCAGGGTTTTGCGTGGTCGGCGGTTGAGTTGCAGTGCTACGTAATCGAGGTAGTCGGCCGGGAAGATCGACAGGTCTGTCCCTTTAGCAAAGTATTGGCGCAGTAGCCCGTTGGTGTTTTCGTTGCTCCCGCGTTGCCACGGGGAGTTGCCACGGGGAGTGCGGATCACAAAAGTAGATGTCTAGCTGCGTGGCTTCGGCGACGGCGATGTGGTTGGTCATCTCGCTGCCTTGATCCCACGTCAGGGTTCTACGCAGGACCGCCGGCAGCTGCGCCATTTTGGCGACGATGGCCTGCTGCACGGCCAATGCTCCGTGGTCGTCGGGCAGATGCAGCAGCATCACAAACCGGCTGGCGCGCTCGACGAGGGTACCGATCGCCGACTTTGCTTCGGCCCCCAGGATTAAGTCGCCCTCCCAATGCCCAGGCACCGCGCGATCAGCCACCTCTGGTGGGCGCTCACTGATATTGACCATGTCGGGGATGCGGCCGCGACGCTGCTCGGCTCGGCGCTGCGGCTTGCGCAATGCGCGCCCGGTGCGCAGGCAGGTATGCAGCTCACGGCGCAGACTGCCGCGGCCCTGCACATAGATCGACCGGTAAATCGTCTCGTGAGACACCCGCATCTCCACATCGTCGGGAAAATCCATCATCAACCGCCGGGCGATCTGCTCAGGGCTGTGGTTGTCCTTAAGCCGAGTCTGCACCTCGTCATGCAGCCGCTCATTGACCGCCAGCTTGCCCGCCTTGGGCCGCCGGGCCCGCTCCTGCGTGCGCGCCTGCGCACCGGTGGCGCGATAGCGTGGTTTGGGATCCCAGCCGCCATGCCACTGGGCTGCGAATCGGTGACGTGCGCGATACCGCCCATAGCAGAACGCTTTTCCGTTGATCTCGCGCATGATCGTCGACGGTGCACGACCAAGCCGGCGCGCAATGGAACGAATGGACTCCTGGGTCTTGACACCAACCTCGATCTCAACGCGCTCGTCCAACGTCATCCTCGGCCGCTTCCGCGGGCCCTCGCCAGGAAATTTCGGCCTCACCCCACCAGCGTGAGCAAACCACTTCCAACCCGTGGCCATCGACACGCCGACGGCCACTCCAGCCTCTCCAGGCGCCACCCCGTCACGAATGTGGCCCCAGAACTGACGAACAACTAAGGGATAGGCCTTCAGATACACAACAGCCTCCAATCAGATGACTGTTGCAATCACCCCCAGAACTCAAGCCGGCGTGTCGGGGGCTTTTGCGTCTGCTCGCGCGTCGGTGTCCGTGCCAGTGTTCCACCAAACCTCCGGTTGCTTGGCCGCCCAGCCGCTGAGCCCCTCCAATTCGGCGGCCAGAGAGATCAGCAGTGGCTCGCTGTTGGCCGGTCCCATCAGCTGCACGCCGATCGGCAAGCCTTCGGAGGTAAAGCCTGCCGGGACGTTGATCGACGGCCACCCCAACACATTCCACGGCCAGGCCACCGGGCAAGCAGCGATCATCGCGCGGTCGGTGTCCAGGCCGCCCAACTTGTCGAACGTGTGCACCGGCGGAGGCGGCTGCGCGGTTGTCGGCGCCACCACGACGTCCACGATGCGGAAAATCGAGCCCACCCGGCGTTGATCGGCGACTTCGTGCGCACGCGCGGCGCGCAGTATCGACTGCGAGAGCACCCGCCCCATCCGCATATTCGACATCGTGCGTGGATCGAGCTCCACGCCGTCACCCAAGCGGTCGGCCCAGTCGATCAGTCCAGAAGTGGAACGTGACAGAAAGTTCCACGACAGCCGCAGCCCGTAATCGGGATTGCCCGACATCACCCTGTGGCCGAGCAGTCGAAGTTGATCGCCCGCCGACTCCAGCGCCGCCCTGATCTCCGGATGCAAGCGAGCCGGAAACCCGGTGAACGGGAAACGGGTTGACAGCGCGATCCGCAACGGCCCGGGAGCGATGCCCACGTGGTCGGTCACCGTCACCGGCCGCGGCTTGTGCAGATCGCCCTCGGGGTTGCCGGACGCCGCATCGAGCACCAGCGCCGCATCGGCGACGGTGCGGGCCAGCACGCCGTTGACCGTGATGCCGTTGAACGCCTCCGGTAACGGCCACGTCGAGATGCGGCCACGTTGCGGTTTGATGCCCACCAAATTCGTCCAGGCCGCCGGGATCCGGACACTGCCCGCCCCGTCCGAGCCGATCGCGGCGGTGACCAGGCCGGCGGCGACCGCGGCCGCGCTGCCGCCTGACGACCCGCCCGGAGTGTGTTTGCGCGACCACGGATTGCGGGTGTGGCCGAACCCGGGTCCGCTGGTGAACGGCCATTGGCCCAGTTCGCAGGTATTGGTCTTGCCGACGATCACCGCGCCGGCCGCCTTGAGCCGGCGAACCACTTCGGCGTCCTGCGTGGCGAGCCGAACGGTCCCCGATGTGCCGAAGGCGGTTGGCACTCCGGCGATGTCGACGTCGTCTTTGACCGCGATTGGGATACCCAGCAGCGGTGCTTGATCACCGTCGGCGCGCCGCAGGTCGGCCGCGGCAGCATCGGCCAGCGCCGTCTCGGTGAGCACCACGCGGAAAGCGTTCAGTGTCGATTGGCTCAGGTCGATGGCGTGCAGCGAGCGACGGACCAGCTCGTCGGAAGTCACCTCACCGTTGGCCAGCTGGTAGAGCTGGTCGGTCAGGGTGGGGAAGCGTGATGCGGGCGAGTGAGTCATCGCCTATGAGCGTATCGGCGCGGGTATGAGGGGATGTGGCCACTCAATGCCACACTGGTGTGATGCGGTTGTACCGAGACCGGGCGGTGGTGCTGCGCCAGCACAAGCTCGGCGAAGCCGACCGGATCGTCACCATGCTCACCCGCGACCATGGACTGGTCCGTGCGGTGGCCAAGGGTGTGCGCCGCACCCGTAGCAAGTTCGGCGCGCGACTGGAGCCGTTCGCGCATATCGACGTGCAGTTGCACCCGGGCCGCAACCTGGACATCGTCACCCAGGTCGTCTCGCTTGACGCGTTCGCCACCGACATCGTCAGCGACTACGGCCGATACACCTGCGCGTGCGCGATGCTGGAAACCGCCGAGCGCCTCGCCGGTGAAGAACGAGCACCGGCCCCGACATTGCACCGACTCACGGTGGGTGCGCTGCGTGCGGTGGCCGACGGTCGCCGACCCCGCGAGCTGGTGCTGGACGCGTATCTGCTGCGGGCCATGAGCATCGCCGGGTGGGCCCCCGCGCTGACCGAATGCGCCCGCTGCGGCACCCCGGGCCCGCATCGGGCGTTTCACATCGCCGCAGGCGGCAGCGTCTGCGGCTACTGCCGCCCCGCCGGTGCGACGACGCCGCCGCTGGGTGTGGTGGATCTGATGTCGGCGCTGCACGACGGTGATTGGGAGGCCGCGGAGACCGCACCGCACTCGGCCCGCAGCCACGTCAGCGGATTGGTGGCCGCCCATCTGCAATGGCATCTGGAGCGGCAGCTGCGAACGTTGCCGCTGGTCGAGCGGCCAGGCCGAGTCGACCATGTCTATCAGAGCCTCGCCGACCGTCGCATAGCTCTGGTCAGGCAGGATGTGGCCCATGGGGACGAGCCGGGTGAGCCGCTCAGAGCGGAGGGCTGAGCGCACCAGGAAGGTCGCTCACTTCCCACAGCTGCCGCCTGCCCCCGACGACTACCCGACTTTTCCCGACAAATCCACCTGGCCGGTGGTCTTTCCGGCGCTCCCGCCGTCACCCGACGGCGGCCCCCGCCGGCCCCCACAACACGTTTCCAAGGCGGCCGCACCGCGGATCCCCGCGGACCAGCTGCCCAACCACGTTGCGATCGTGATGGACGGCAACGGCCGCTGGGCCAGCCAGCGCGGACTGGCCCGCGTCGAAGGCCACAAGATGGGTGAGGCCGTCGTTATCGATATCGTTTGCGGTGCAATCGAAATCGGCATCAAGTGGCTCAGCCTCTACGCCTTTTCCACGGAGAACTGGAAGCGGTCAGCCGAGGAAGTTCGCTTCCTGATGGGGTTCAACCGCGACGTGGTGCGACGGCGGCGGGTAAACCTGAACGAGATGGGCGTGAAGATTCGCTGGGTGGGCTCGCGGCCGCGCCTGTGGCGAAGTGTCATCAACGAATTGGCGATCGCAGAGGAGATGACGATGCGCAACGACGTCATCACGGTGAACTACTGCGTCAACTATGGTGGCCGTACCGAAATCGCCGAGGCCGCAAGGGATATCGCGCGCGAAGCCGCCGCGGGCAGGCTGGACCCGGAGCGGGTCACCGAGGCGACCGTCGCTCGCCACCTACACCGCCCCGACATTCCCGACGTGGATCTGTTGCTGCGGACCTCGGGCGAGCAGCGGACCAGCAATTTCATGCTGTGGCAAGCGGCCTACGCCGAGTACATCTTCCAGGATAAACTCTGGCCCGATTACGACCGCCGCGATCTGTGGGCGGCGTGCGAAGAGTACGCATTGCGTCATCGACGATTCGGGACGGCCTAGATGCCTTCGTTGCAGGAGCGGTTGTTAGCGGTGCTGTCCGAGGTATTACCCCTCGACGAGGAATCCGACGGCGCGCTGACCGTGCGCCATGACGGTACGATCGCGTCGTTGCGGGTCGTGACCATCACCGAGGACCTCGACCTGGTGTCCCTGACCCAGATTCTGGCGTGGGATCTGCTGCTGACCAAGAAGATTCGTGACAGCGTGGCTGAGCATGCGCGGAGCACTCTGCTGGGATCGGTTGCGCTGATGGAGAAGGTCGACGAAACGACCGGCAAACGCAACTCAAGCAAAACGGCAGACGTGATGCTGCGCTACAACTTTCCGGGCAGTGGCCTGAGCGACGACGCGCTGCGCACGCTGATCCTGATGGTGCTCGACAAGGGCGCCGAGATCCGCCACGCGCTAACGGGCTAAGTCTGACCGCGGCAGTCCGCGCAAGTGCCGAAGATCTCGATGGTGTGGCCAACATCGGAGAATCCGTGTTTGGTCGCCACCTCGGCCGCCCACACCTCGACCTCGTGGTCGCCCACCTCCACGGTCGACCCGCAGTTGCGGCACACCAAGTGGTGGTGATGGTGTTCCGAGCAGCGCCGGTAGACCGACTCACCGGTGTCGTTGCGCAGCGTGTCGAGCATGCCCGCGGCCGCCATCGACTGCAGCGTCCGGTAAACGGTGGTCAGGCCGATGTTCTCACCGCGGCGCCGCAGCTCGTCGTGCAGCTCTTGGGCCGACCGGAAGTCGTCGAGGGTTTCCAGCAGCGACGAGATCGCCGCGCGCTGCCGGGTAGAACGCACGCTGGCGTTAGTCATGGCGCCGCTCCTCCGCATCGCTGCGCTCTGCATCGTCGCCAGCGCGGGTCATGGCGCCGCTCCTCCGCATCGCTGCGTCCCCCTCGCCGCTGCGCGCCTGGGGGTGCCCCCACTGCATCGTCGCCGGCGGTCATGGCTTGTCCTCGCCGGCGTGTGCGACGGCGTCGATCACGATATGCGCCAAGTGGTGATCGGCCAGCCGGTAGAGCACCTCGCGACCCGACCGTTCCCCGGTGACCACACCCGCCGCCTTGAGGATTTTGAGGTGCTGGCTGACCAGCGGCTGCGGCACATTCAGCGCATCGACCAGCTCGTGCACGCAGCGCTGAGACTCCCGTAACTGCAGCACAATGGCGATCCGCACCGGCGCAGCCAGCGCGCGCAGCAGCTCGCCCGCGGCTTCCAGAATTTCCCGCGGGGGTGGCGTCGGCAGCTCGGCGAAGTCAGAAACGCCGTGCTCATGGCCTTCATCCAAACCGGAGCCGAGGTCGCCGTGGCTCTCGGTCGACGCTGCGGGGGACATGACCATCACTTTCGGGCCGGCTGCTGGGGATCGCTGGAAAACACTGCCGGCTGGTTCCACTGTCACATGCATGATCACGCATGTCAAAGAGCTCGGGGTCGATCGTTACGATGACGGGTGCTCACCGGCGCGCACCGGCGCGCACCGGTTCAGCGCCGGCCGAATCGTTCCCGCATCGAAAGTCAGGAGTCATCACCTCGTGGCGTCCGTCATCGACACCGTCGTCAACCTCGCCAAGCGGCGTGGCCTGGTCTACCCCTCCGGCGAGATCTACGGCGGCACCAAATCGGCATGGGACTACGGGCCGTTGGGGGTGGAGCTCAAGGACAACATCAAACGGCAGTGGTGGCGCGCGGTGGTCACCGGCCGCGACGACGTCGTCGGCCTGGACTCGTCGATCATCTTGCCGCGTGAGGTATGGGTCGCCTCCGGGCACGTCGAGGTCTTTCACGATCCGTTGGTGGAGTCGCTGATCACGCACAAGCGTTACCGCGCCGATCACCTCATCGAGGCCTACGAAGCCAAGCACGGCCATCCGCCGCCCAACGGTCTTGCCGACATCCGCGATCCGGAAACCGGTGAGCCCGGCCGGTGGACCGAGCCGCGCGAGTTCAACATGATGCTCAAGACCTATCTCGGTCCGATCGAGACCGAGGAGGGCCTGCATTATCTGCGACCGGAAACCGCGCAGGGGATTTTCGTCAACTTTGCCAACGTGGTGACGACAGCACGCCGCAGGCCGCCATTCGGCATCGGCCAGATCGGCAAGAGCTTCCGCAACGAGATCACGCCGGGCAACTTCATCTTCCGCACCCGCGAGTTCGAGCAGATGGAGATGGAGTTCTTCGTCGAGCCCGCGACCGCCCCGGAGTGGCACCAGTATTGGATCGACACCAGGCTGCAGTGGTACGTCGACCTCGGCATCGATCCGGAGAATCTGCGGCTCTACGAGCATCCCAAGGACAAGTTGTCGCATTACTCCGACCGCACGGTCGACATCGAGTACAAGTTCGGCTTCGCCGGCAATCCGTGGGGCGAACTGGAGGGTGTGGCAAACCGGACCGACTTCGACTTATCCACGCACGCAAAGCATTCCGGCGTCGACCTGTCCTTCTACGATCAGGTCAGCGATACCCGGTATGTGCCCTACGTGATCGAACCGGCGGCTGGGCTGACGCGGTCCTTCATGGCCTTTTTGATCGACGCCTACCACGAGGACGAAGCGCCCAACGCCAAGGGCGGGATGGACAAGCGCACGGTTTTGCGGCTGGATCCCCGGCTGGCGCCGGTCAAAGCAGCCGTGCTGCCGCTGTCCCGGCACACCGATCTCAGCCCCAAGGCCCGGGATCTGGCCGGCGAGTTGCGCAAATTTTGGAACGTCGAATTCGACGACGCCGGCGCGATCGGGCGGCGTTACCGGCGCCAGGACGAGATCGGCACTCCCTATTGCGTGACGCTCGATTTCGACTCGCTCGAGGACCACGCGGTGACCATCCGGGAGCGTGACGCCATGACTCAAGATCGGGTGGCGATCGACGCAGTGGCCGATTATCTGGGATCGCGGCTCCGGGCCTGCTAAACACCAAGCCTGCTTCTGCGCCGGTGCGGCAGTCCTGCGAGCGGGATTGTTGCGGAAGCAAGCGCGAGAAAAAATTTTCGCCATCGTTATCGACTATTGCTCACGTGGCCAATACTATCTAGCCAGGCGGACGATCTGACCGACCCGCTGGACATGGCGCGGCAGCACACTAGGGCGTGGTGAGCTGCCGCGCCTTTCCCATGATCGTGCACTGGCGCAATCCGCAACCTCAGAACCGCCCGCCGCCGCCCATGAAGCCGCCGTCGGATGAGCCCGACGAACCGCCGAACGATGTCGGGCCCCAATCGCCACCCCAGCCGCCGCCGAAGCCTCCTCCGCCGAGCATGTCGCCGATGATGATCCCGCCCATCATCGCGCCCATGTTGTTGCCGCCGCCGTACCGTCCGGTGTAGGCGAGCTGGGCGGATCGGACATCGTCGTCGGCCAGTGACTGAGCCTGAGCGGCCAGTGTCGCTGCGGTATTGGCGCGGGTGATCGCTTCGTTCACGTCGGTCGACCGTCTATCAAGCGCGGCTTGCAGTTGCCGGCTCGCCTCGGCGAGACGGGTCCGTGCCTCGGGCCCGATGCTGCCGCGGCGGGTGTCGATGTATTCGGACACCGCGTGGATCTGCGATTGGGCCGTGAACAAAGCTTGCTCGAAAGTCCGGTTGAGGCGATCGGCGGTTGCCTGCTCCTCGGCGACGGTGGCCAGGAGCCGATTCAAGTCGGCGTCGGTCTTGGTCAATTGGGTGAAAGCACCGAGCGGGTCGGCCGAACCGCTAGCGCGGGCAGCGCTGAGGGCTTTATTCGCCTCATCCCGGGCGGCGGCCAATTCGCGACTGTGCGCCGCTTCGGTCCGCTGCGCGCTCTGCAACTGCTTGTCGGCATGCTCTATTCCGGTTTGGATGTCGGCGATCAACGACGGCAGCGTCGCGACGGCGTGGTGAATGTCGCTGGCGGCGCTGTCCACCGCGTCGAGCAACGCACGGGCTTGTCCCAGCGCCGACTCAGCAGCCTGCACGGCGTCGACCAGGCCGCTTTGCTCGCCGGTGACCGGCTTAGCCGCCAGATCGCGCGCGCGGGTGAGGTTTTGGTCGGCGAATGCCAGCCGGTCTTTGGCTGTTGTGACGTTGGTGGTCACCGACGTCAGTGCATCAGGGTCGAATTCGTTGTGCAGCTCGGTCATTCGCTGTTCGGCCGGGGCGATGCGCGCCGTCAGCTCGACCATCTGCTGAGTCAGACCGTCGAGCCGTGATGGTGCGTTGACTACCAGGTCACGCATTTTTTCGAAGTCCTCCCGCTGCGACTCCAGCTCACGATCGGCCTTCGCCGCCGAGACGATCACCTGTGTCAACAGCTCACGCCGCTGCGCCCGCGTCTCGGGTATCGCGTCGTCGAGTTGCTGGCGGACGGTGAACGCCTGTGCCAGAGCGGCTTTGGCATTATTGACGGCGCGGTTAAACAGCTCGGTTCGCTGTTCGCCGAACTCCTCGATGGTCAGCGCCAGCTCGTTGGCGCTGGTGCGAACCGCGTTATCGACGTCGACGACTTTCCACCTCGACAGGTCATCGAGAGCACCCAGTGACAGCGCCGCCAGTGCATCCGGGTCGGTAGCATCGACCCGGCGCGCGGCAGCCCGTTCGGCTTCGCGCCGCCGACGGCGCCGGTAACCCTCGGCCACAAGCAAACCCACCACGACGATCGCGATCACGCCCGCCGCGATCAGCAGCGCGGTCCGATTCTTTGACGCTTGCCCGCGGTCGAGCCCGTTGGCCGCCGCGATCGCAGCACCGCTCCAGTCGCCGCGGCGGAGTGCAGGTTCGATCTGGTTTCGCCTCAGATCGTCGACCTGGCTTGGGCTGAGGGCCTGCACCCTATTGGGCACCAGGAACGCGTAGGAACGGTCGACGGTGGCGACGGCGAGCAGCGCGTCGAAGTCGCCTAAGTCGCTCTCGGACCGGGTGTTCTTCGCCCAGCTCACGGCTGGTTGCCCGGAAAAGTCGTCGACGAAAACCACCCACAGCTGGATGTGGCGGTCGTCGTAGAGCTTGCTGGCGGCGGCCTGGACCGCCATGCGACCCGAGCCGCTTAACGCCCCGGCCCCGTCGGTGATGGAGTCGGACAGCCGGAAGGGCGGCTGCGCAGCGGCGGCCGGTGCCACCAGTAGTGCGGTGATCAGAGTGGCCATCAATACAGCGAACGAGCGGAATGTGCTCATGCCCGACAATCTAATCCGCTCCGCGGCGCTAGCGGGAGGGACTGGCAGACTGTTCGTCGATGATTCAGGAAGACCTCTATGTCGATTTCGACCGCCAGCGGGTGGTTCCCGAAGCGCCGAAGACCGCGGGGTTGCCGGGCACTGAGGGCCAGCACCGCAGCGACTTCGCCCGGGATCGTGCCAGGGTGCTGCACAGCGCCGCGCTGCGCCGCCTTGCCGACAAGACGCAAGTGGTCGGGCCGAGAGAAAGCGATACCCCGCGCACCCGATTGACCCATTCGCTCGAGGTCGCCCAGATCGGGCGGGGGATGGCGATCGGGTTGGGCTGCGATCCCGACCTTGTTGACATGGCCGGTTTGGCCCACGACATCGGGCATCCGCCGTATGGCCACAACGGCGAGCAGGCGCTGGATGAGTTCGCGGCGGCTCATGGTGGGTTTGAGGGCAATGCGCAGAACTTTCGGATCCTGACCAGCTTAGAGCCCAAAGTTCTTAATCAGCAAGGACATAGCGTCGGTCTGAACCTGACCCGGGCAGGTTTGGATGCCGTCACAAAATATCCCTGGACGCGGGGGCGGGATCGACGCAAGTTTGGCTTCTACGACTTCGACGCCGACGCCGCCGCCTGGGTGCGCGAGCGCGCGCCTGCGGATCGGGCCTGTCTGGAGGCCCAGGTGATGAACTGGGCCGACGATGTCGCCTATTCGGTGCACGACGTTGAAGACGGCGTCGTTTCCGGCCGGATCGACTTACGGGTGCTTGCCGATGATGACGAAGCCGCCGCGCTGGCCAAGCTGGGGGAACGCGACTTCGCCCGGGTGCGCGCCGATGACCTGGTCGCGGCCGCGCATCGGCTTTCCGGGCTGCCGGTGGTCGCCGCCGTCGGCAAGTACGACGCCACGCTGGCGGCCTCGGTCGCGCTCAAGCGGCTGACCAGCGAGCTGGTGGGCCGGTTCGCCTCGGCGGCGATCGCGGCCACCCGAGCGACCGCAGGCCCCGGGCGGCTCGCCCGCTATCAAACCGACTTGCAGGTTCCCGAGGTGGTGCGCGCCGAGGTTGCGCTGCTCAAGACCCTGGCGCTGCAGTTCATCATGTCCGATCCGCGTCATCAGGAACGTCAGCGCTCGCAACGGGAACGAATCCATCGGGTGGCGCACTGGCTGCTGGCCGGAGCGCCCCGAACCCTCGACCCGGTGTTCGTGCCCGGGTTCAACACCGCCGCCGACGACGGTGAGCGGCTGCGGGTCATCGTCGACCAGATCGCTTCTTTCACCGAGGGACGGCTGGAACGCATCGAGACCACCCAGGCCTGAGCCGCCGACGATAGGTACCGCACCCCGTCCGCACTAGGCTGCGGTTTATGTCCAAGCCCACCATTGTTGTTGTCGCTACGTTGTCCTCAGCTGTCGTCGCGTTCAGCGGCTGCAGCTCCCATCAGTCGTCCAGCACCGCACCCGCCTCGACGAGCGCTTCAACGGGTGCCCAAACACTCAGCGCTGAACTGCACACCGCTGCCGGTAAGTCGGTGGCCACTGCCACCTTCGACTTCGCCAATGGCTATGCCACTGTCACGGTGAAGACGACCGCGAACGGCATCCTGACGCCGGGACTCCACGGCCTGCACATCCACGAGATCGGCAAATGTGAGCCGAACTCGCCTGATCCTATGGGTGGTGCGCCCGGCGACTTCATGTCGGCCGGCATGCATTACCAGGCGCCGGGGCACACCGGGGAACCCCCCAGCGGTGACCTGTCGACGCTGGAGGTCCGCAACGATGGCGCCGCCTACCTGGTGACCACCACCGACGCGTTCACCAGGGACGACCTGTTGGCGGGCAACAAGACAGCCCTCATGTTGCACGGCGGGGAGTACGGTCCAGACGCCGAGAAGCGCATCGCGTGCGGCGTTATCGGCACGGGTTAGCGCCGATACAGTTCATCTTCGGAGCATCGTCGCTGCGCCTGATTGCCCGGCTTCTCCTCCCTCAGCGGCGCTTCGGGCATCGTCGCCGGGCGGCGGCTCTACACTGAGCCGATGGCAGGCCGTATCTCCGATCGCGATATCGCCGCCATCCGCGAACGAGTCCGCATCGACGAGGTCGTCGGCGACTACGTCCAGTTGCGTCGCGCGGGCGCGGACTCACTGAAGGGCCTCTGCCCCTTTCACGACGAGAAGTCGCCGTCGTTTCACGTGCGGCCCAATCACGGTCACTTCCACTGCTTCGGCTGCGGTGAAGGCGGCGACGTCTACGCGTTCGTCCAGAAGATCGAACATGTCAGCTTCGTCGAGGCCGTCGAAGTGCTGGCCGACCGGATCGGATACACGATCAGCTACACCGGCGCGGCCACCAGTGTGCAGCGAGACCGCGGCAGTCGCAGCCGGCTCATCGCCGCCAATGCCGAGGCGCAGGCGTTCTATGCGGCGGCGCTGGAGTCCCCGGAGGCACAACCGGCGCGCAAGTATCTGACCGAGCGGAATTTCGACGGCGACGCGGCCCGTCACTTCGGCTGCGGATTCGCGCCGTCGGGCTGGGATTCGCTGACAAAGCATCTGTTGCGCAAGGGTTTTGAATTCAAGGAGCTCGAGACCGCAGGTCTGTCGCGGGAAGGTCGCCGCGGCCCGATCGACCGGTTTCACCGCAGGTTGTTGTGGCCGATCCGGTCATCGGCCGGAGAGGTGATCGGGTTCGGGGCGCGGCGACTGTTCGACGACGATCCGATGGAAGCCAAGTACGTCAACACGCCGGAGACGTTGCTGTACAAGAAGTCGTCGGTGCTGTTCGGTATCGACATGGCCAAGCGCGACATCGCCAAGGGGCATCAGGCCGTCGTCGTCGAGGGCTACACCGACGTGATGGCGATGCACTTGGCGGGGGTGACGACGGCGGTCGCCTCCTGCGGCACCGCGTTCGGTGACGAGCACCTGGCGATGCTGCGCCGATTAATGATGGACGACAACTTCTTTCGCGGTGAATTGATCTACGTGTTCGATGGCGACGAGGCGGGCCGGGCGGCGGCGCTCAAGGCGTTCGGCGGCGAGCAGCATCTGGCGGGCCAGTCCTTCGTCGCGGTGGCCGCCGACGGTATGGACCCCTGTGATCTGCGGCTGGCGTCCGGCGACGGCGCGCTGCGGGATCTGGTGGCGCGGCGAACCCCGTTGTTCGAGTTCGCGATTCGCGCTGCGCTGAGCGAGGTGGACTTGGACAGCGCCGAGGGCAGGGTGGCCGCACTGCGCCGATGCGTACCGATGGTCGCCCAGATCAAAGATCCGACGCTGCGTGACGAGTACGCGCGCCAGCTGGCGGGCTGGGTCGGCTGGTCGGATGTGGCGCAGGTGCTCGGCCGGGTGCGCGAGGAGGCGAAGAACCCCACCAGCCAGAGCCGTGCCAAGCCCCGTCGTACCGCCGCAGCTCAGGCCGACACCGGCGCGCCGGAATTCACCGCCCTTCGTCCCGACCCCCGCGACCCCACGCTGTGGCCGCAGCGTGAGGCGCTCAAGTCGGCGTTGCAGTACCCCGCGCTGGCCGGGCCGGTGTTCGACGCGCTGACCGTGGAAAGCTTCACTCATCCCGGCTACGCCGCGGTGTGCACGGCGATCGAGGCGGCCGGTGGTACCGGGACCGGCATCGGCGGGGCGGAGTGGCTCGGTGCGGTGCGCCAAAAAGCCCCGTCGCCGGCTGCGGCCGCGCTGATCAGCGAGCTTGGCGTCGAGAGCATGCGGGTCGACGACGACGACAAGCTGCCGCGTTATATCTCCGGCGTGCTGGCCCGCTTGCAGGAGGTGTGGGTTGGCCGGCAGATCGCGGAGGTCAAGTCGAAACTGCAGCGCATGTCGCCGGTGGAGCAGGGTGACGAGTACCACGCCCTGTTCGGCGACCTGGTCGCGCTGGAGGCCTATCGGGGCAGCCTGCTGCAGCAGGTTAGCGGCGACGGCCTCACCGCCTGAGAAAGCTTCCGGTCAGGGCGCCCTGCGCGGTCTTTGCGGCTCGACGACAGCGGTCTCGTTGTCGATCTCGGTCAACGTCACCATTCGCGTGTCGGGCGAGACCCGATTCGCGATCTTGCGTCGTCCTCCCTCGATCACCGATTTGGCGGCGGGACTGCTGGTCAGGGCGCGGTAGGTGCCGACGATCTGTTCGTAGCGGCGTCGCCCGGCCTTCGCGCCCAACACGTAGCCGAGTCCCAGGACAACGACATACCGGATCAAAGCGGTCCCTCCAGACGTTGGTGCGATGAGTCCATCCTGCCCCATGCTCGCGGGCAGGCGCCCCTCGGCGGGCGATGACTCTGCTTGGGCGTCAGCACGCAAGTACGCTAGAGTCGTCCAGCGATCCGCGCCAGCGTGCGCGCGGACACCGGCAGTCCCCTGTAGCTCAATTGGCAGAGCGTTCGGCTGTTAACCGATAGGTTCCTGGTTCGAGTCCAGGCGGGGGAGCAAGCGTCTTGACCCGTAGAGACGGAAAATAGCCGTCCTGGCCGGTGCGGGATGGTGACCGGCCTGCCTTCCCCGGCATACCCCTGGGGGTAGATCAACATTTGCCGTCAACCGCAGGCGAAGCCCAGCCCCGTCCAACCTACTTTGGGTTGAGCAGCATCGGCGGGATGTGCAGCAGCGGGGGCGCCCCAGCCTGGTACTGCGGGCAGTAGACGTCAATGGCGGCCATGGCGAACTCCCGAGACGTTTCGATATTCGCCTGGCTGGAATTAACCCAAGCCCCGGCTTGGATGTCCGCGACCACCTGGTTGAACGGCTCGCGGTGGCCGAGTTCCTGACAGACGTGGTGGCCGTCCCCGATCAGTGCGGCGGCGTCCGCTTCAGGGTTAACGCCGATTTGGTGCAGCGACGTAAGAAACTGCTGGTCAGGCGTGGGAGGCGGCGGCGGCTCGGTGCTGGGTGACGGTGGCTCGGCGGTGGCGGCAGGTATACCCCGCTCCCCGTACGGCGTCACCCCGAACCAAGCGACGGCACCGGCCGTCCCCAGCGCCAGGCCGATGGCGACAGACCACAGGAGGGCGCTGCGTGATCGGGATGGCCGGAAGGGCGCGACGCCGGGCGCGTCGTCTTCAAGCGACCACGCGCTGATGCCCTCGGTCTCCTCCGAGGGCGCTGCGGGCGCCGTCTTCTCGGGCGGGACGCCATCTGCGTCCATGAACTGAAGTCTAGTTCGATGAATGCTCGCCGTCATTCCACGGGTCATCCGTCTTGACGGTTCTTCCGGTCCCCTGATGCAGTGTCCGGGTTCCGGCCGACAGTGACCGGCAGCCAGGCGGATTTTTGGCGGGTTCTAGGTCAGATGAGGATCATCGCGGCGGTCATGACCGCCCCACCGATGAGCCACAGCACAGCGGCATGCGCGCGGCTGGCAATGGGAGCCATCACGGCAATCCCGATAATCATCACTAGTAGCCCTAGCATCGTGTCCTCCGATTTCGCGGTACGTTCATCGCTGGCAACGCCCGGCCGTGGCGATTCAGTCTCACGGTGTGACCGGAAGCACAGCTCAGCCCTCTCAGCCCGCCCGCGGCGAAGTGACGATGGTCCTGGCCGGTGGCGGATGGTGACCGGGAGCCTGCTCCCCGAGCCAGGGTGCGGGTGGCTCCAAAGCTGTTGTGGTGCAGATGGTTTAGGACGGTCGATCAGCTGATGCTGGGATCAGCCGCCGACTTCACGGGTTGTGCTTCGAGTCCAGGCGGGAGAGCAGGCGTCTCTCACTGGCCGAGTGGCTTGGGACCAAGACCGGGGATCAGCGGCTGAGTGGTGTGCTGGCTCGACTTGCTCAAGTAGTCCGGGCAGTAAGTGCTCGACGCAAGCGCCGCGAACCTCATGGCACCGCCGCCGTTCAATCCGGGGTTGCGCATGGCCAGCTCATCGACGACGTCCTTTTCCGATCGCCCCGAGATCATCATGTTGCAGGCCATTCGGCCGGCCGCGACGGCGTCGGGGCCGCTGCGGTAGGTCATGCCCGCGTTGTTGAGCGCGGCCAGAAAGTTTTGATCAGCAACAGGATCGTCCGGAACGGGGCCAGGAGGGCCGGGAGGGGGGTCGGCCAGCGCTGGCACGGCCACGGCCACGCCGACGATGGCGGCGACGGTGGCAAGCATCAGAGGCAGTCGCATCGGACGATTATCGTCCACGTCGGCGCGATTGTCCTGTCGAGCCCGATTCGTCCGCCTCATCGGGTATCGAGTCTGGTCGAGTCAAACCCTGGTCACCGGGCCCGGGCCGCGTTTCGATAATGGGTTGTGACGGCCCTCCTTCGGGCTTGCGACGGCCCTCCTGAGGATGCGCAACGGTGCAAGGAGAGGTTGTCTAAACGGTGGGGAGCGAAAAAGATGATCTTCACGCAGCACTATCTGGACTGTTTGTCACAAGGGTCCTATCTGATCGGGGATGAGACCACCGGCCGTGCGGTCGTGGTCGACCCTCGTCGCGACATCGATGACTACTTGAGCGAAGCGGCCCAACATGGCTTGCGCATCGAAAGGGTCATCGAAACCCACATCCACGCCGACTTTTTGAGCGGCCACCTTGAGCTGGCCGCCGCCACCGGGGCGCTGATCAGCTACGGCGAAGACGCCGACGTCGAATTCCCGATCGAGCCGTTGCGGGACGGCCAGCGGATCTCGCTGGGCCAAGTCGCCCTGGAGATTCTCGCGACACCGGGGCACACTCCCGAGTCGATATGCATCGTGGTCTACGAGAATGCCGACGATGAGGTGCCTTACGGGGTGCTCACGGGCGACACCCTGTTCGTCGGCGACGTGGGGCGTCCGGATCTGCTGGCGGACAACGGCCTGTCGGCGGAGACGTTGGCCCGGACGCTGTACGGGTCGCTACACGACAAACTTCTGAAGCTGCCCGGATGCTACGCGGGTTTTTCCCGCGCACGGGGCCGGATCGGCGTGCGGCAAGCAGCTGTCGAGCGAAACCAGTTCAACCATCGGTGAGCAGCGCCGGACCAACTATGCGCTACAGATGATCGATGCCGACCAGTTCGTCGCCGCGCTGACCGAGGACCAGCCCCCGCGACCGCGGTACTTCGAGTTCGACTCGCTTCGCAACCGTGAGCAACATCCGCTGCTGGACGGAAATGCACCGGCCCTGATGAGCATCGACGATGTCTGCACACATGCCCGGGCGGGGGCCATTCTGCTGGATAGCCGGGAGCCGGCCGATTATGCGTCCGGTCACTTATGCGGTGCGGTCAATGTTGGCCTGCGCGGGCGCTTCGCCGAATCTGTCGGTATCGTCCTGTCTCCCGATCGGGACATCGTCCTGGTCGGCGATCCTGCGCTTGCGCAGGACTCCAAGACCCGTCTCGCCCGGGTGGGTTTCGACCGGGTCATTGGTCAATTACGCAATTTGCCAAGCGTTTTCACGCAGCGGCCAGATCTTATCCAGACCGCTACCCGTCTGACCGGCGGGCAGCTAGCCGAATTGCGTAGCCTGCGGCCCGGTTTGCAGCTCGTGGATGTGCGCAACCCTGGTGAGACGGTGGACGGTGTCATCCCCGGAGCACGGGAGATCCCGCTGCCGGCACTGACCGATTCGATCGCGAGCCTCGATCAGACGGCACCGGTGGTCGCTTACTGCGCTAGCGGTTACCGCTCGCTGGTGGCCGCGAGCGTACTTCGCGCTTCGGGCTTCGATGACGTATCGGACCTGGTGGGCGGCTACGGAGCCTGGCAGGCCGCCGGCGCCGCCTGACGGCGCATCAGATGGAGAAATCCTCGCCGTGCCAAACGCCCGCTTCAGGTGGCCGGATGACTCGGCCAGTCTGCGGGGTATTGGCCTGGGCCTCTAGCTTGGCCACCCTGGTCAGCAACGACTGCAGGCTGACGCCAACCAGGTCAGGCATCATCGAGTCGTCCCCGGTGCCCGGCCCGGCGCGGCTGATGATCTGCCCGGGAACCCCGACGACCACGCTGCTCGACGGGACTTCCTTGACCACGACGGCGTTCGCGCCGATCCGGCTGTCGTCGCCGATCTTGATCGGGCCGAGGATCTTGGCTCCGGCACCGACGATCACCCGGTCACCGATAGTCGGGTGGCGTTTGCCGGTATCTGCGCCAGTGCCGCCGAGTGTGACGCCGTGGAAGATCGTGACGTCGTCGCCCACTTCGGCTGTTTCCCCGATCACCACGCCGGTCGCGTGGTCGATGAACAGGCCGCTACCCAGGACCGCGCCGGGATGGATCTCGACGCCGGTCAGGATGCGGGTGAGCTCCGCAAAAACCCGCGCGGCCACTCGCGCGCCCCGATTCCACAGCCAGTGGCTGATCCGGTGGCCCCAAATGGCATGCACGCCCGGGTAGGCGAAGATGACCTGCAGCGTGGTTGGGACGGCCGGATCCCGCTCCTTGGCCGTCCGGATGTCCTGGCGTATCGCCGTCAGCATGGGCTACTCGGTCGCGTCCGCGAACAGCGGCGTGCTCAGATACCGTTCGCCGAAGTCGGGGAGCACGACGACGATGAGCTTTCCGGCGTTTTCGGGACGCCGGGCCACCTGCAGCGCAGCCACCGCGGCCGCACCCGAGGAAATACCGGCTAGCAGTCCCTCTTCGCGAGCCAGCCGCCGAGCCAAGTTAATGGCGTCGTCATTGCCGACGGTGACGACCTCGTCGACCAGATCCAAGTCAAGAACCGGTGGGATGAATCCTGCGCCGATGCCCTGGATGGGGTGGGGTCCCTTCTGGCCGCCGGACAGCACCGGCGACGCGGCCGGCTCGACGGCCACGAACTGTACCGAGGGCTTGCGTTCCTTGATGACCTGCGCGACACCGGTGATGGTCCCGCCGGTGCCGACTCCCGACACGAAGATGTCGATCTTGCCATCGGTGTCGCGCCACACCTCTTCGGCGGTGGTCTTGCGGTGAATCGCCGGGTTGGCCGGATTCTCGAACTGCTGTGGCACGAAATACCGTTGGTCGGTTTTAGCCAGTTCCTCGGCCTTGGCGATAGCGCCGGGCATGCCGTCGGCGCCCGGGGTCAGGATGAGTTCGGCGCCGTAGGCGAGCAGCAACTTCCGCCGTTCGACACTCATCGTTTCGGGCATGGTCAGCACGAGTCGGTAGCCGCGCGCGGCGGCCACCATCGCCAGCGCGATGCCGGTGTTGCCGCTAGTCGGCTCGAGGATGATGGTGTCAGGCTTGAGCAGACCGGCTTCCTCGGCCGCGTCTATCAGCGCTACCCCAAGGCGGTCCTTCACGCTGGCCGCTGGGTTGAACGATTCCAGCTTGGCGACAACATCCGCGTCAACGCCGTCGGTGACCCGGTTGAGCCGGACCAGGGGTGTGCTTCCGATCAGTTGTGTGATGTTCTCAGCGATGCTCACAGTCGCCATCCCAGCGGATGTCGAAGTGGATTGCAACGTCAGCCGGTATCGCCAGGGCGACCGGTGTGAATCGCTGTGGCGCCCCCTCTAACGCCACTCCGGTCAGCACCCGGCCGGCGACGTTGTGCGCTGTCGTTGCGGTCAAGGTGGTCGCCGTCGTGCCCGGCGCCGGTCGGACGTAGAAGTCGCTACCCGGTTGAAGGGTCCCATCGATCGTCACGCCGTCCGCATCGACCAACGCGTGACCATCGGTTACCTTGAGCGTCAGGGGAATTCGAACGTGGAATGGACCCACCAGGCCGGGTTCGGCAACTGCGTGAGTGGCGACGAGTCGTGGTTCGGCGGCTTCGCGCAGGATCGTGCTCGCCCCGGTGAGCAAGTAGTTGTAGAGGTGCACCACCCGGTCCGCGTTGCGGTAGTGCCGTGTGCCGGTGAGCCAGAAACCGACATGACCGATGCCGGGTGCGCCGTTCTGGGCCGCAGTGATAAGTCGGTAGAAGCGGAAGCCGCGCCCACGGCGGCCGTGGCTACTCGACGACAATGTGCTGCCCACACCCAGCGCGCGTTGGTAGCGGCCCTTGGCTGGATCGGTGATCAGCTGCGAACCCGAAACGTCATACCAGTCAACGCCGTTGGCTGACTTTTGCAATCGCAGGCTGACAGGGTCATCCGACGTGGTCCAGACCGAATAGCCGCCTAGTTGGGGTTGGCCGTCGAATTCAAAGGTGATTACCGGCCCTGGACCCCTCTTCACCGCGACCGGAACGTTCAGTGGCTGAGTGTCCAGAGCCAGACCGTTGGTGAAGTACCAGATCGCGGCTTGGGTCGCCGCGATGGCTTCGTGCTCGCTGATGTTGGCTGCCCCCAACGGATAGCCGGCGGCGCGTAGTTGTCGGCTCAATTCGGCGGTCGTGGTGATCGGGAAGGAATGGCGCAGGATCCAGCCGATCTGGGCCTCGCGTCCGCGACCGCGTAAGTGGGGCAGTGCCGACCAGGTCCCCAGCCGATAGCGCGACGGAAGGTGTGGCGCGATACCGGTGAAGTCCAGGGAGTAGGCGTCCAGGTTGGGGTTGAGCCTGATCAGGTCGGTGCGCGCGGTGGTGCCATCGGCGAACACGATCCTGTCCACCGTGTGCGAGTAGGTCCCGCCGCGGTAGCGGGTCATCCGAGGTAGCTCGTTCGCCGGCCGGACGAGGACGCGTCGGCGCAACGTCACCTGCGTCGGCGCGGGTAGGGATAACACAGTCATGGGTCTGGTTGATCTTCCTGGGAGAGTGCAATCGCGCGCGACTTGGTAACGCCGCAAGGTCTGGCAGGGCCGCCCGCTTGCGGGATAAATGCGCGACGATTTGAACGTCAGATGGGCGTCAGGAAATCAACAACAACAACAGAGCACGATGAGGCAGCGCGACGGGACAAAGCGCAGCGGTGCAGGCTGTTGCATGCACTTCACTATAAGGCATGATTCTGAGCGGGCTTGTTTTGGCCATATTCGCCCCCACCGCGTTGAAAAAATCTCGGTGAGTTTTACACTTGCCTAGGCTCGGCGCGGCGCTCTTAGTCGGCCGTCACTGGCCCGACACGCCTCATTTTTCGACCAAGACGGAAGGACCACGATGACCTCGGCCCAAAACGAGTCTCAGGCGCTTGGCGATCTCGGTGCCCGGCAGCTCGCGAACGCAACGAAGACTGTTCCGCAGCTGTCGACGATCACCCCGCGCTGGTTGCTCCATCTGCTCAGTTGGGTGCCGGTGGAAGCCGGTATCTACCGGGTCAACCGGGTGGTCAACCCGGAGCAGGTCGCGATCCACGCTGACGAGGGCGTCGGTACTGAGGAGCCGCTGCCCGAGACGTACGTCGACTACGAGACCAACCCTCGCGAGTACACGCTGCGGACGATCTCCACGCTGCTCGATATCCACACCCGGGTGTCCGACCTGTACTCCAGCCCGCACGACCAGGTGACGCAGCAGCTGCGGCTGACCATCGAGACGATCAAAGAGCGCCAAGAGTCCGAGCTGGTCAACAGCCCCGAGTACGGTCTGCTTGCGCAGGTGACGCCCGAGCAGACAATCAAAACGCTGGCCGGTGCTCCCACGCCCGATGACCTCGACGCGTTGATCACCAAGGTCTGGAAAACGCCCAGCTTCTTCCTTACGCACCCACTCGGCGTCGCCGCGTTCGGTCGCGAGGCCACCCGTCGCGGCGTGCCGCCGGTGGTGGTGAGCCTGTTCGGCGCGCAGTTCGTCACTTGGCGCGGGATCCCGATCATCCCGTCGGACAAGGTGCCGGTGGAGAAGAGCAAGACGAAGTTCATCCTGGTGCGCACCGGTGAGGAGCGCCAGGGCGTCGTGGGGCTGTTCCAGCCCGGCCTGGTCGGCGAGCAGGCGCCGGGGTTGTCGGTGCGGTTCACCGGCATCAACGAATCGGCGATTGCCCGATACCTGGTCACGCTCTACACGTCTTTGGCTGTGCTGACCGACGACGCGCTCGCCGTGCTCGATGGCGCCGCCGTAGACCAGTTCCATGCCTACAAGTGAGTACCGAGCGGTAGACGCTGAAAGCGACTTGCCCATCAGCGCTGCAGAACTCGCCGCGCTGGCCAACCAGCTGTATGCCGCGAGCGTCCGTCCGGGATTCGACAGTCCGCCGCAGTCGGCGCCGGTCGCGCCGCGTGGCAACGTGCCGGACACGACAGCGGCCGCCTCGGCCGGGCAGACCGCGGCGGGCGCCGCGGATCTGTACCCCACGCCGGTCCCGCTGGTGAGTGCGGGGGACATCTATGTCCCGGCTCCGACGTCTCCCGAACCCGAATCCCCGCCGCAAACGGTGCCGGTAGCCCCGCGGGGCAACGTGCCCGATACGACGGCCGCGCCGTCGGCGGCCGAAACGACCGGCGGCGTCGCCGATCCCTACCTGCCGACCGGCGACCTGATCGCCTTCGCAGTGCCGACCGAGGGCATCGTGCCGACGGTGCCCGGGGTGTTGGCCGGCACGGTGCCGACGGTTCCGGCGGCTCCGCGCGGCTCAGCGCCATTCTGGTTGCCGGAGGCGCCGTCGGTTCCCGAGCTGGGGTGGTCTGATGCAGTGCCGGACGCGCCCGCCGGCGACGAACACAGCTATTACTTCCTGACCGCAGCCGACCCGGTGCCACAGTTGCCTGACGAGCACGAGGTGTTCGACGTCAACGCCGTGCGGGCCGACTTCCCGATCCTGAAGGAGACCGTCAACGGAAAGCCGTTGATCTGGTTCGACAACGCGGCGACCACCCAGAAGCCGCAAGTGGTCATCGACCGGCTGTCGCATTTCTACGCTCACGAGAACTCCAACATTCACCGAGCCGCCCACGAATTGGCCGCCCGGGCCACCGACGCCTACGAGGACGCGCGCGACACGGTGGCCCAATTCATCGGCGCGCCAACGTCCGAAGACATCGTCTTCGTGCGCGGCACCACCGAGGCGATCAACCTGGTGGCGCACGCCTGGGGCGGCAAGCACCTGCAACCCGGTGACGAGATCGTCATCACCCACCTGGAGCACCACGCCAATATCGTTCCCTGGCAACTGATTTCACAGAAAACGGGAGCGATCCTGAAGTGGGCGCCGATCGACGACGCGGGCAACCTGCTGCTCTCGGAGTTCGAGGAGCTGCTGGGCCCGCGGACCAAGCTGGTAGCCGCCAGCCAGGTCTCCAATGCGCTGGGCACGGTGGTCCCGGTCGACAAGATCGTCGAGTTGGGTCACCGCTACGGCGCGCGGGTGCTGATCGACGGCGCCCAGTCGATCCAGCACATGCCGGTCAACGTCGCTGAACTCGGCGCGGATTTCTTCGTGTTTTCCGGACACAAGATCTACGGCCCCACCGGAATCGGTGCCCTCTATGGCACCAAGGAAGCGCTCACCGAAACACCGCCTTGGCAGGGCGGTGGCCACATGATCGCCGACGTCACGACCGAACGTTCGCTGTATCAGGGGCCGCCGACCAAGTTCGAGGCCGGCACCGGCAATATCGCCGACGCCGTCGGGCTTGCCGAAGCGCTGCGCTATGTCGAGCGGTTGGGCATTGAGCGCATTTCGGCCTACGAGCATGAATTGCTCGAGTACGCGACGCCGCGGCTGGCCGACATTCCCGGCGTCCGCCTTATCGGCACGGCAACCGAGAAGGCCAGCGTCTTGTCGTTCATCCTCGCAGGACACGAGCCGCTCGAGGTGGGCAAGGCGCTCAACGCCGAAGGCATCGCGGTGCGCGCGGGCCACCACTGCGCCCAGCCGGCACTGCGGCGCCTGGGACTCGAGGCGACCGTTCGCCCGTCGTTCGCGTTCTACAACACGTTCGAGGAGATCGACGTCTTCCTCAACGCGGTACGCCGGATCGCCGAGGGCGGCACCAACGTCGGCTGAGCCTTTCGATCGAAGTGCCTAGTCGCACCACGTATTCGGCTCAGCTTGAGGAAAAGGATTGCTAGGCGACGCCCGGGCTGATCGTCGGGTGATATCGCGCTGGTCAGATTTCTTCTGGTTGATTCGAACCCTCGCACCAATGGCGCGATATCCGTAAATTTCCGACGTGGTCTGTGTGTGCAGTCAAGAAGCGGCGTCGATGTCGCGCGGCCGCACGCGTCCATACCTGCAGATAGCCGGGTGACCCAAAGCTTTCCCCTTCGGACAGAGGAGCGCGATGAGCCGTATCCATTATCGGCAGGACGAGCAAACCCGATGAGCGCCGTGGTCACAGCAAAGCCAGCAACCGTTCGAAACGATTTTTTCGGAGCTAACCTGCAATTACCGCGCTCGCTCGCGCAGTGGCCGTTGACTTTACGTAAGGCGCATGAGCAAATTTCGCCTATATCAGCTCATGTCAAATGCATAGACTTTCCGGACCGGGAGTCCACTAATCCGGACACGGGGCATCGGGGCCGGGACAGGATGAGATCATTGTCACGCCGTCATGGCTACCGGCGGATCGGGTAGGCCGGTGTCCACAACCTCTTCGGCGCTGACCAAATCCGGTGCTGCCTGGTCGAAGCCCGCCATCGCCGTGGGCGATTTCGTCGTCCTGGCCGGCGAAACCTTCGCCGCCATGTTCCGCCGACCCTTCGCCTGGCGCGAGCTGATCGATCAGATCTGGTTCGTGGCCAGGGTTTCGATCGTTCCGACGGTGGTGTTGTCGATTCCCTACACCGTGTTGATCGTCTTCACGTTGAACATCGTGCTGATCGAGGTCGGCGCCGGCGACCTGTCCGGTGCGGGTGCAGCACTCGCCTCGGTCACCCAGGTCGGGCCGGTGGTCACCGCGATCGTCGTCTCGGGCGCGGCCTCCACCGCGATGTGCGCTGATCTGGGCGCCCGCACGATTCGCGAGGAGATCGACGCGATGAAGGTCATCGGCGTCGACCCCATCCAAGCCCTGGTGGTGCCCCGCGTCATCGCCGCGACTTTCGTTGCGCTGATGCTTTATTCGGTGGTCGCGGTGGTAGGACTCTCCGGGAGCTACTTTTTCGTGGTATTCGTTCAGCACGTCACGCCGGGGGCATTCGTGTTCGGCATGACGCTGCTCACTGGCCTCCCTCAGGTGATCGTATCTCTGGCCAAGGCAACACTTTTCGGTCTCTCAGCCGGTCTGATTGCTTGCTATAAGGGACTATCCGTCGGCGGCGGGCCGACCGCCGTCGGCAACGCCGTCAACGAGACCGTGGTGTTCGCATTCATGGCCCTGTTCCTCATCAACATCTTGGCCACTGCGTTCGGCGTAAAGGTGGCTCCATGACCCCGACAGAGACGGACGAGACCGTGCCCGGCAACCAGAGCCGGCCTCGGGTGGTCGGCGCAACCCCGAGAGGTAGATCAGCATCCGGGATGACCGAGGCAGAAGAGGACAGGTATCTACCTGGCACCGAGACCCTCACTCGAATCGTGGATGCGACTCGCAGTTTGGGCGAGCAGACGGCCTTCTACGGCAACGCGCTCGGGGCTACCGTCGACGCCGTCCGGCGCTACCCGGGTGAAGTGTTGCGGTTAATCGCTGTCATGGGGATGGGCACCGGCGCGTTGGCCGTGATCGGCGGCACGGTGGTCATCGTCGGATTTCTGACGCTAACCACCGGCGCTTTGATTGCCGTGCAGGGCTACAACACCCTGTCCAACGTCGGCATCGAGGCCCTCACCGGTTTCCTGGGGGCATTTCTCAATGTCCGTTTCATCGCGCCGGCGACGGCGGGCGTGGCCTTGGCCGCCACCATCGGTGCCGGCGCGACCGCGCAGCTCGGCGCGATGCGCATCAACGAGGAGATCGACGCGCTGGAGTCGATGGCGATCCGGCCCATCACCTACCTCGCATCGACCCGCATTGTCGCAGGGATTCTGGCGGTCATCCCGATCTACACCGTCGCCGTGTTGATGTCGTTTCTGGCGACCCGGTTCGGCACGACGATCATCTATGGGCAGTCGCGTGGTGTCTACGACCACTATTTCTCGTCGTTTCTGCACCCGACCGACCTGTTGTGGTCGTTCAGCGAGGCGCTGGCGATGGCCGCCGCCGTGATGGCGGTGCACACCTACTACGGCTACACCGCGACCGGCGGTCCGGCTGGCGTCGGCGAAGCGGTCGGTCGCGCGGTGCGCACCTCGATCACCGCCGGGGTTTTCATTCTGCTGACCATCACGCTGTCGGTGTACGGGCAGTCCGGCAACTTCCACCTTTCGGGGTGACGTGATGAGCAACGCGCCCCGGCGGGGGGGAATCGATCCGATTTGGTGGGCCCCGGTGCTGGTTCTCGTGGTCGTGGCCGCGAGCACGCTGACCGCAATGACGTTCTCCGGGACTCTGCGGACGACCGTTCCGCTCACTGTCATTTCCGACCGGGCCGGTCTGGTTATGGAGGACGGCGCGAAGGTGAAGTTGCGCGGCGTCCAGATCGGCGAAGTCGCATCCGTGGATGCCTATGCCGATCCGGCAGGTACCAACCTGTCGAAGCTGCGACTCAAGATTGCGCCGAATGACTTCCAGTATCTGCCGAACAACGTCGAGGCAGAGATCAAGTCGAGCACCGCGTTTGGCGCTAAATATGTCGACCTGATCGTTCCCTCTGAAGGCGCCAGCTCTCGACGGTTGGCACCGGGTGCTGTCTTGCACTCCCGCAACGTGACGGTTGAGGTCAACACCGTGTTCGAAAACCTTGAGTCGATAGTCCGCGCCATCGACCCGGCGAAGCTGAACGGTGTGCTCTCAGCTTTGGCCGATGGCTTTCGCGGCAAGGGTGATCGCATCGGTCAGGCGATTACCGAAGGCAATAGAGCCCTGCTCGCCGTGAACCCGAAAATGCCTACCGTTCGGCGAGATTGGCAGCTATTCGGCAAGACCACCCAGGCGTACTCGGATGCGGCACAGGACATCCTGGCGACCCTGGATTCGTTTTCGACGACCAGCGTCACGATCACGAAAAATAAGACCGCGCTCGACGAGGTGCTTCTTTCTGCGATCGGATTCGCCGACTCGGGCGTCAACACGATCGGTGGGAATCAGCCGAACCTGGTCAGCGCGATCAACCTCGTGGCGCCAACCTTCGAGCTCCTGAACAAATACTCGCCGACCTACACCTGCACGTTCCAGGGCGCTCAGTGGTACCTGGAGCACGGTGGTAGAGATGCAATGGGGGGCAACGGCAAATCCCTGATGATCGACGGCGGGCTGCTATTCGGCGACGACCCATACCGCTATCCGGCCAACCTGCCCATCGTGCAGGCCAAGGGCGGCCCCGGTGGCAAGCCGAGTTGCGGCTCGCTGCCCGACGCGAGCGCAAACTTCCCGGTGAAATACCTTGTCACCGACACCGGATTCGGTACCGGCCTGGATATCCGACCTAACCCCGGCATCGGTTTCCCCGGTTTCAACAACTACTTCCCGTACACCAAGGGAACACCGCAGCCGCCGTGGATTCGCTTCCCTGGCCCTCCGGCGCCGGGCCCGTGGCCGGGATACCCAGGACAACCTCCGTATGGTGCGCCTGACTACGCGGGGGCTGGCACGCCGCCGGCACCGCCCCCACCGCCCGCGCCCTGATCGCCGAATGAGCAAGGAAGAGCAATGAGACGCAGGACCGTTCGCGCCGCTACGCGCGTGGCGCTGTTCACCGTTGTCTGCCTTGCCTTCGTATTCGTTTTGGTAACGGTATTCGGGCAGTTCCGGTTTGACACACGCGCCTCCTACAGCGCGCTCTTCTCGAATGTCTCAGGCCTCAAAGGCGGAAACTTCGTCCGCATCGCCGGCGTCGAGGTGGGAAAGGTCAAAGGCCTCAAGCTGCGGAAGGATGGCACGGTCAACGTCGACTTTGCCATCGACAGGGGGCTGACGCTCACTGAAGGGACCAAGGCGGCGGTGCGCTACGAAAACCTCATCGGCGACCGCTATCTGTCGCTCGAAGAAGGCGCTGGTTCAACGCGGAAGTTGTTACCAGGAACCACGATTCCGTTGGCGCGGACTTCTCCCGCACTCGACGTCGACGCTCTCATCGGCGGCTTCCGGCCGCTGTTCCGGGCGTTGGATCCCGATCAGGTCAACGCATTGTCCGGCCAGTTGCTCAGGGTGTTCCAGGGCCAGGGGGCCACGATCTCGTCGGTGCTTGGCCAGACGTCTGCGCTCACCACCACGCTGGCCAACCGCGACAAGCTCATCGGCGACGTGATCACCAACCTGAACACCGTGCTGCATACCTTCGGCGCTCGGGACAAACAGTTCTCGGACGGCCTGGACAAGGTGTCTCAACTTGTCGGGGCACTAGCCGAGCGCAGGACGGATATCACCAACAGTGTGGCCTACATCAACGCCGCGACGGGATCCGTTGCCGACCTGTTGACGACTGCTCGCCAACCGATCAGGGACACCGTTGTGCAAACCGACCGGTTCGCTGGGCAAGTTGAGGCCGATCACGACTACGTCGATGACCTGGTCAAAACCCTTCCCGACGCCTATCAGGTGCTGTCCCGCAACGGTCTTTACGGCGATTACTTCGGTTTCTACATCTGCGATGTGATTCTCAAGCTGAACGGAAAGAACGGCCAGCCGGTGTTCGTCAAGCTGGTGAGCCAAGTCAGCGGGCGGTGCTTGCCCAAATGACCCCGGTGACAAGCGCTTTGAAGGACAAGCTGAAGCGGCGCAATATCAAGCCGCTCGCCGACCGCAACCGGATCACGGTCGGAGTGGTCGGGATCCTCATCGTTGTTGCCTTGGTGGTCGCCGTCTTCTCCTACGACAAGATCCCGTTCATCAATGGCAAGTCGAGTTATACCGCGTATTTCACCGAGGCCGGCGGAATCAAGTCGGGCAGCGACGTGCGAGTGTCAGGGCTCTCCGTCGGCAGGGTGTCCAGCGTCAAACTGGATGGGACGAAGGTGAAGGTCAGCTTCACCGTCGACGACGACGTCGCCCTGGGGGATCGCACCGAGGCGTCAATCAAAACCGAGACCGTGCTCGGCACCAAAATGCTGGAGATAACCCCACGTGGTGACGGCAAACTGAGCGGCGCCATCCCGGTTGAGCGAACCCGCTCGCCCTATGACCTACCGACCGCGCTGGGCGACTTGACCAGCACCATCAGCGCTTTGGACACCACGAAGCTGTCCTCGGCGCTGACCACGTTGGCCGATACCTTCAAGGACACCCCACCCGACCTGAAGGTCGCGCTGGAGGGGGTGGCACAGTTCTCCAGCACGCTCGACGACCGCGACGCCAAACTGCGCAACTTGCTGGGCAACGCGAATAAGGTCACCGCGGTGCTGGCCAAGCGCAGCGATCAGATCGCCAGCCTCATCGTCAACGCCAACGCGTTACTGGCCGAGCTTCTCACGCAACGCAACTCGGTCGACGCGTTGATGATCAACCTCGGTGCCGCGGCGCGGCAGATATCCGCCGTGGTGAACGACAACCGGACGCAACTCAAGCCCGCCCTGGACAAACTCAACGGTGTGCTGTCAATTCTGGACAACCGCAAGAAGGAACTGCAGCGCACGTTGTATCTGCTTCCGAAATATGCGATGTCGTTCGGCGAAGTGCTGGGATCCGGGCCCTTCTTCAAGGCCTCATTGGTCAACCTGGTACCGGGACAATTCGTGCAGCCGTTCACCGATGCGGCGTTTTCCGATTTGGGGCTTGATCCCAATGTACTTCTGCCGTCGCAACTTACCGACCCGGGCAACGGCCAGCCCGGCCTGCCGCCGCTGCCGCCACCCTATCCGCGCACCGGGCAGGGTGGCGAGCCGAGACGGTCGATCCCAGATGCGATCACCGGGAACCCGGGCGATCAACCGTGCAGTGCGCCCGGCAGGCCGGGCGCCCCCGGCTGCTACCCATACCGGCAGCCGCCGCCGGCGCCGCCCCCGGGTGGGCCTCCTCCAGGGCCCCCGGCGGATCTGAAACCACCGCCCAAGCCGACGCCGGTGTATGTGCCGGCGCCTAACGAAGTGCCTGCGAACGGGGGTCACTGATGGCGTTCGCCAATGTCGGCGCGTGGATTGGGAATCATCGACGCGCCGCGACGATCGGGACTGCGGTCAGCCTGGTCCTGACCCTGCTCGTTGGGATCAGCATGATGGTCACGCCGTGGTGGAAGAGCGTGAACAGAAACACCTACGTCGCCTACTTCAGCAACACCAACGGCATCTACACCGGCGACGAAGTTCGTATCCTCGGTGTCGCGGTGGGGACCGTGGAGCAGATCGACCCGCAACCCCAGGCGGCAAAGGTCACGTTCACCGTTGACTCCCAGTACCCGGTGCCCGCCGACGTCCGCGCGGCGATCTTGTCGCCGTCACTGGTCACCGCGCGGGCGATTCAGCTCGTTCCTGTCTACTCCGGTGGCCCGAAATTGGCTGACGGCGCGACCATTCCCGAGGAACGGACCGCAGTTCCCGTCGAATGGGACGACCTGCGCCGGCAGCTGGAGAAGCTGACCGACTCCCTGCAACCCACCACTAAGGGTGGGACAAGCCCCCTGGGCGAATTCATCAACACCTCAGCAGCCAACCTCCGCGGCGAAGGTGATACCGCGCGGGACACCGTCATCAAGCTCTCCCAGGCGGTTTCGGCGCTCGGCGACCACAGCACCGACATCTTCAGCACGGTGCGCAACCTGCAGCTGTTTGTATCCGCGCTGACCTCGAGCAGTGACTTGCTGGCCTCGTTCAACAAAAACCTGGCCAGCGTCACAACGGTGATGACCAACACTCCTAACGAGTGGGGCCAGGCGATGCAGGGCTTGGACGGTGCCGTCAACGACCTGCGCCCCTTCGTCGCCGACAACCGAGAGGCCATCGGCACCACCTTCGACCACCTCAACGCCATCACCACGGCGCTGAACGACAGCCGTCGTGACATCAAGCAAACCCTGCATGTTGCGCCGGACGTGTTCCAGAACTTCCTCAACATCTATCAACCGGCGCAGAGCGCGGTCACCGGGATTCTGGCGCCGGTGAACTTCGCCGACACCGTCCAATTCCTCTGCGGTTCAATCGAGTCAGCGTCCCGCATAGGGGCAAAGCAGTCAGCGCGACTGTGTGAGCAGTATCTGGCTCCGATCATGAAGAACCGCCAGTACAACTTCCCGCCGATCGGCCTCAACCCATTTGTGGGTGCCTCGGCACGGCCCAACGAGATCACCTACAGCGAAGACAAGCTCAATCCGCACATACCGCCCCCGGGCGCCCAGCCGCCGGGTGCCCAGCCCGCCAACGACGCAAGCGCAGTACCTTCGTCGCCCCAAGCGCTGCCAGGGGGCAGCACACCGCCGCCGGCGGCCGTGGTTCGCTCCACCGACCCTAGCCGGGGTCTGCAAGGATTGATGGTGCCTGCGCCGGCACCGGTGCCACCGAGGGGCACGCCATGAGACGCACAGTGGTCGCAGGGCTTGTCGTTTCGTGCCTTTGCATTCTGACGGGTTGTGGCTGGAAGGGTCTCAACACGCTGAAGCTGCCGGGAACCGAGGGCATCGGCAAGGGCGCGTACACCATTCAGGCGCAGTTGCCCGACGTGGTCGTCATCCAGCCGAACACCCGGGTACGTGTCGCCGACGTCAACGTCGGCAATGTCACCAAGATCGAGGTTCAGGATTGGCATGCGTTGGTGACCATGCGGATCAACGGCGATATCCATTTGCCGGCGAACAGCACCGCCAAGGTGGGCCAGACCAGCTTGCTGGGGTCCATGCACGTCGAGTTGGCGCCGCCGACCGACGAGCCACCGAAAGGTGAACTCAAGAATGGCTCGGTGATTCCACTCTCGAGAGCCGCGACGTATCCGACCACCGAGCAGACCCTCGCGTCGGTGGCGATTCTGCTCAATGGCGGCGGGCTGGGTCATATTCAGGAGATCACCCAGGCGTTCGCAACGGCTTTGACCGGCCGTGAAAAAGAAATGCGCAGCCTGCTGAGCCAACTGGATACCTTCATTACCCAGCTGCACGCTCAGACCGACGACATCATCACGGCGACCGAGAGTCTCAACTCGTTGGTCGGCCAGGTGGCGGAGGAGGATCAAGCGGTCGACAAGGCGCTCACCACGATCCCGCAGGCGCTGGGTGTGCTGTCGGATTCACGAACGAAATTGGTGAACGCGATCGGTGCGGTGGGCAAGTTCAGCGCCGTCGCCGCCTCGACGATCAATCAGACCAAAAAGTCGCTCACGGACAATTTCCGCAACCTTGCTCCGGCTCTGCGGGAACTGGCTAACTCCGGGCCCGCTCTCACCGAAGGTCTGGATTTCCTGTCGACGCTCCCGTGGGTGAAGAGCACCGCCCCCAACTGGTTTCGGGGTGACTTCGCCAACATCACGCTCGTCGTCGACCTGACCCTGAGCCGCCTTGACAGCGGTTTCTTCACCGGGTCGAAGTGGGAAGGAAACCTCACTGAACTCGAATTGCAGTGGGGCCGCACCATCGGCCAGATGCCCAGCCCATACACCGCGGCCAACCCGTTGATCGCGCCCTACCACTTCGGGGGCTACTAGCATGCCGCGTTCGAGCACGCTGCGCCTGTCCCGTCACGTGTGGACACAGTTGGCGATCCTTGCGGGGGTCACGATCATCGCCATCGGCGTGATGGCGTTCGGCTTCGTGAAAGTGCCCGCGCTGTTGGGAGTCGGACGATACACGGTGACTGTCGATCTTCCTTCGTCCGGCGGTTTGTACCCTACGTCGGCAGTGAACTATCGCGGTAGCGAAATCGGCAGCGTCAAATCGGTCGGTGTCACCCGCGACGGGGTTCGCGCCGTTCTTTCTCTCAATTCCGGCATCGCGGTACCGTCCGACGTGACGGCCGCAGTGCACAGCCGCTCGGCGGTCGGTGAACAGTTCCTCGAGCTGACTCCGCGCTCGGGCACGGCCAAGGACACCGGCCCGAAAATGCGCGACGGCGACGTCATTCCGGTCGGCAAGACACAAGTTCCCGTCGATATCGGATTCCTGCTTGACGCAACCAACAAGGCTCTGCAGGCGATTCCGCAGGACAATCTGCACACCGTCGTCGATGAAGC
>CAVVUH010000039.1:0-54499 GCA_963751315.1 uncultured Actinomycetota bacterium
ACCGGGCAATCTCAGGCCGGCGACGGCATACACCCGGTGTAGGCCAGCGGATCGAGCCACCGCCGGTCTGATTCCGTCGATCCATCGCTCGTTGATAGAGGATTCCTCGGTGGCGGTAGAATATTTCTCGTGCCAAGTGCCGATCGTTCTGGCGCGCGGGGGCGGCTGCTGGAGGTGGCCCGCCGCCGGTTTGCGGCCGACGGCGCCATCGCGGCGACGCTCGACGAGATCCGGCGTGACGCCGATGTCAGCGTCGGGGCGATGTATCACCATTTCCCGGACAAACCAGCGCTGGCCGCTGCCGTCTACGCCCAAGTCATGGGCGAATACCAGGCGGGATTCCTCGCGATGTTGCGCAGACACGCCACCGCAGAGGGCGGGATCCGCGGCGGCGTCGCGCATCACCTGCGCTGGGTGGCCGCCAACCGCAGCGAGGCGGCGTTGCTGCTGGGTGATCGGCTGGACAGCGCGGAGCTGCGTGACTCTAACCGGGAGTTCTTCGCCGCCGTGCGGGACTGGTGGCGTCCACACCACAGCTACGGCGCCCTGCGGCCGATGCAGGCCGGCATCACGGCCGCCCTGTGGTTCGGTCCGGCACAGGAATTCAGCCGGTACTGGATTGCCGGCGACGAACCCAGAATGCCGCGCGGGGTGGTCAGGACCTTCGCCGATGCCGCGTGGAAGGCATTGCGGGCCAATGATATCGAGGAGGACGACTGATGAGTGCAGCAGAATCGCTTTACCGCAGAATGGTCGCCGACGGCGATGACCCCGAGGCGCCACGCCGGATCCGCGTCGAGCATCGCGGTGACCGGGCGGTCGTGACCTTCGACGAACCCGACCGGCTCAACGTGCTTTCCGCGCCGCTGGTGCGGCAGTTACGGCGAGCGCTTGATGCCCTCGTTGCCGATACCGACATTCGCAGTGTGGTGCTCACCGGTGCCGACCCGGGCTTCAGCGCTGGTGGCGACTTGAAGATGATGCGTGCGGCGACCGAGCAGCTGGGCCAACCCGAGGGTGTGGCCGACGTCTGGCGCTGGATCCGCCGCGAGTTCGGGGGTATCGCCCGGCTGATCGCCGGGTCGGACACTATCTTCGTGGCCGCGCTCAACGGCCCGGCGGCCGGAGTCGGCCTGGCGTGGGCGTTGACCTGCGACCTCACCATTGCCAGCGAGCGCGCGGTGATCGTGCCCGCGTTCGGCCGCCTGGGTCTGATTCCCGAGGTCGGCACCAGCTGGGCGTTGACCCGCCGGCTCGGCTACCAGGGTGCGCTCGCCTACTACTTGAGCGGGGAACACATCGATGCCCGAACCGCACAACGGTTGGGCCTCGTGCAGCAGGTCGTCGAGCACGACAGTCTGCTCGCTACTGCCGACGATTGGTGCTCACGAGTCGCCGCCATGCCGGCACACGCGGTGGCGATGACCAAGCCGCTGCTGCGGGCCGCGGCCGACGCCGGCTGGAACGACGCGCTCACCATCGAGGAATTCGCCGAACCCACCTGCTTCACCACCGCCGCGTTCGCCGACAGCGTGCACACCATGCTGGCCGGTCGTTGATTCGATACGACCGAGCCGGACGCACGTATTCGGCGACGCGCCAACCGGATCCACGGATCGGCACGCTCGTCGACCAGGCGCTACAGGGTATGGCCACGATCGCGAACATCGGCGCCGGGACCGGCTCCTACGAACCGTCGAACACCGTCGTTGCCGTCGAACCCAGCACGGTCATGATCAGGCAACGCAGGGGCGGCGCCGCGCCGGTGGTTCGTGCTGTTGCCGAACACTTGCCTATTTGCGCAAACGCCGTCGATGCCGCGCTCGCAGTCCTGACCGTCCACCACTGGTCAGATGTCGACGCCGGCCTCGCCGAGATGATCCGCATCGCCCGCCGGCGCATCGTCATCCTCACGTGGGACCACACCGTCTTTCGTCAGTTCTGGTTGCTGCGCGAATACCTGCCTGCCGCTGCGGAGATGGACATGCATCTGGCCGTGCCGATCACCAAACTGCTGTCGCTGCTGGGCAATGCATCGATCCAGACGGTCCCGATTCCTTACGACTGCGCTGATGGATTCGGCGGCGCATACTGGCGTCGCCCACACGCCTATCTCGACGCCGAAGTCCGTGCCGGGATCTCGATGTTCGCACTGATGGCCGAACCTCCACTGCGAGAAGGATTGTCGCAGCTAGGCTCCGACCTCGCCACGGGCGCGTGGACAGATCGCCACGCCGATCTTCTCGACAAGCCGCAGCTCGATCTCGGATATCGCCTTGTCGTCTCGGATCTCGAACTTCCGCTCAAGCCTGAATCTCCGCGGTGACCGCGCCGGTAAGCCGGAGCAGATCAACGGGCGCAACCGCGACGTCCCATCCGCGTCGGCCCGCACTGCAGTACACCCGGCCCCAGGCCAGCGCGCTGGAGTCGACGACGGTGGGCAGCAGCGCGCGCTGCCCAAACGGCGATACAGCACCGAGCACATAGCCGGTGGCCCGCTGTGCGGCGGCGGGTTCGGCCATGCTGGCTTTGGTCACCCCCAAGGCAGCAGCGGCCGCCTTCAGCGACAATTTCGACGACGCCGGCAGTATCGCGACGCCGAATCCGTCCGGCACCGCGATGATCAGGGTCTTATAGATCTGCCCTGCCGCGATGCTGCCATCCGTGGTCAGCGCGTGGACCGCCTCGACGCCGAACGAGCGTTCTCGGCGATCGGGGTCGAATTTCACGACCTCATGCAGCACACCGGCAGCGATGAGAGCCGCAAGAGCCGGTGTCGCAGCGCCGGCCATGTCAGTGGCCCCTAGGGACCCGAGTACCCCGGCGGGTTGACACCATCTACCCAGAAGTCGACGCCGAGCTTCCCGCCCGGCACACAGTCATATACCGACAAGTCTTTGACACCGGAATCCACCAGCACGTCTTCGCACAGCAGCGTGTTGCCGGTGTACTCACGGGAGGGCTTGTTGAGGATGACGTAGGCCGCGTCGGAGTACACCTCTGGCTTGCGGGCGCGGCTCATCGCCTCCTCGCCGCCGAGCAGGTTCTGCACCGCAGCGGTGGCCACCAGCGTGCGCGGCCACAGCGTGTTGGACGCAATGCCGTCGTCACGCAGCTCCTCGGCCATGCCCAGCGCGCACAGCGTCATGCCGAACTTGGCCATCATGTAGGCCGTCGGCTTCAACCACTCTTTTCCGAGCAGCACCGGCGGCGACAGCGTCAGGATGTGCGGGTTCTCACGGCCCTTCAGATGCGGGATACACGCCTGAGACACCGCATACGTGCCGCGCACCTGGATGCCGTTCATCAGGTCGAACCGCTTCATCGGCACCTCGCTGATGGAGCCCAGGTTGATCGCCGACGCGTTGTTCACGCAAATGTCGATGCCGCCGAACTGCTCGACGGTCTTGGCTACTGCGGCCTCGACCGAGTCCGGGTCGCGGACGTCACCGACGATCGGCAGCGCTTGGCCGCCGGCCTCTTCGAGCTCTTTCGCAGCGGTGAACACCGTGCCCGGCAGCTTGGGGTGCGGTTCGGCGGTCTTGGCGATCAGGGCGATGTTGGCGCCGTCCTGGGCGGCCCGCTTGGCGATGGCCAGGCCGATTCCGCGACTGGCACCCGAGATGAACATGGTCTTGGCTTTCAAGGACATGAGCGTCACAGTAACGCTGCTCACAACCGGCCTGAATCGGCGGCCCGATTGCGTCGTCGATGCCGGTGGAAACGGACCGGAAATAGCGAGGCGGTTATTGCTGTTGAGTGGTGCGAAGCAGACACTGTCGGACGCAGCCTTTAGATTGGGGAAGGGGAGTCGGATGTCAACGGCGACGAGCCTCATCGGCGAACAGCGGTTGGCCGGGTGCCAGACGGGTCCGGTGCTGATGGACCTGTTCACCGGCATCCCGACAGAAGGGACTGCGTTACTCAACATGGCCGACATCGATGGCGCGACCGAGTCGGAGATCGCGGACGCCTCAGACGTCTCAGCCGTCTCGGAAGTCTCGGACACCGCTGGGCGTAGCCGCCGGGACGAGACCGACGCGGAGCTGACCGCGCGCTTCGAGCGCGACGCGATTCCGCTGCTGGATCAGCTATACGGCGGCGCGCTGCGGATGACCCGGAATCCGGCCGATGCCGAGGATTTGCTTCAGGAAACCATGGTCAAGGCCTACGCGGGATTTCGGTCGTTCAAAGAGGGCACCAATCTCAAGGCGTGGCTCTACCGCATCCTGACCAACACTTACATCAACAGCTACCGCAAGAAGCAGCGGCAGCCGGCGCAGTATCCGACCGACGAGATCACCGACTGGCAGTTGGCGGCGACCGCTGAGCACTCCTCAACCGGCTTGCGCTCGGCCGAGGTCGAGGCGCTTGAGGCGCTGCCGGACACCGAAATAAAAGAGGCGCTACAGGCATTGCCCGAAGAATTTCGGATGGCGGTGTACTACGCGGACGTGGAGGGTTTCCCGTACAAGGAGATCGCCGAAATCATGGATACACCGATCGGCACAGTGATGTCGCGACTGCATCGCGGCAGACGCCAACTCCGTGAGTTGCTGACCGATGTGGCCAAGGACCGGGGTTTCATCCGGGGCGATCAGGCGCCCGAGGAGGTGTCGTCATGACCGAGTTTTCGCCCACCTCCGGCGCGGGCGACCCCGCGGCGAGTGCTGATGCGCGCATGAAGGCCGAGTGTGCCGAGGTGATCGCCGAGGTATGGACATTGCTGGACGGCGAATGCACCGCGGAGAATCGGGAAAAACTACGGAAGCACCTCGAGGAATGCCCGCCATGCCTGCAGTTCTACGGTCTGGAGGAGCGAATCAAGGTGTTGATCGCGAGCAAGTGCCGCGGCGAGAAAGCCCCGGAGGGCCTGCGTGAGCGGCTACGGCTAGAGATCAGCCGGACCACGATCATCCGACGTTAGCCGCCCCGCCTGACTACGAGTTGGGGCGCCTACCGTGGTTGGCCTTGCTGTACTTGCGGTCACGCTTCTTGCGGCCTCGCTTGGCCATAACTGATCCTCCTGGCAGATGTCTCTGCAGGCCAGTCTTTCATGCGTCGGGTGTTGCGTAACCCGGGGGCTACGCAATCGACCCCGTGCCCACTGGCATGACCCCAGCAGGCTGCACCGGCAACGGCTGCCCGGGCATCGCCGTTGTCTGTCCGGGAATCCCCGCTGTCTGACCAGGCACCGGCGGCGTCTGCCCAGGCAGCGGCGGCGTCTGCCCAGGCAGCGCGGGCGTCTGCCCCGGTAGCGCGGGCGTCTGCCCCGGTAGCGCGGGCGTCTGGCCGGGCAGCCCACCGGGCGTCTGTCCTGGGAGGCCGCCGGGGTAACCGGGGGTCTGGCCGGGGAGCCCACCGGGCGTCTGTCCGGGGAGGCCGCCGGGATAGCCAGGGTTCTGGCCTGGGAATCCGCCGGGGGTCTGGCCGGGGAGCGCGCCGGGGTAGCCGGGCAGGCCGCCGGGGGTTTGTCCGGGGAGGCCGCCTGGCAGGCCGCCGGGGTAGCCGCCTGGGAGACCACCGGGCATTCCACCCGGGAGGCCACCGGGCATTCCTCCGGGGAGGCCGCCTGGCAGGCCGCCGGGCATTCCTCCGAGGCCGCCGGGCGTGAGGGCACTGCTGGCCGGCATCAACAGGTCCCCGCTGCCGGGGATGACGTTATTCATCAAACCGCTCAGTGAGCCGAAGAGTGAATTGGCGATGCTCACGGCGCTGCCGGCACCACCGTCCCCGGCCCCACCGAGGCCTGGAATGGGCAGTGGGCCGTCGGCAAGGAATGGTTGCTGGGGCGCGGCCGCGGCGACCCCGGCGCCAAGTCCGATGGTGGCGATCGCTGCCAGCGCAGCCCCGATGCCGACTTTCACTCGGGACATTGGGCGTCGAACTGTCGGTTTCGCAAACATATTCTCGGACAACGGAATTCCCCTCAAGTTCGGCTGAAGCACTAAATGCGCATCAGACACTCCAATCACTCTGGAAACAATGCTGCTCAAATGTCACAGGAACAACACGACACGATCACGGGACGAACTCTATAGATTCGCTTAGTAATCTTGGAGTTTGCTTACTGATATCTCCGCGATATCAGCCGGCCCCTTTCTCCCGCGCGCTACAGCGGCCGACCTGCACTGTCGGCGCCGACACGACCCGACGGTAGGACTCACTCCCTCGCGTCCAGGTGAACTGGTTGTGGTTCGATGGAACGGCAGCATTGCGAAAACACCGGCTTGTTGACGAACGGGGTGATGATGGCCGAGGACGTCCGCGCAGAGATCGTGGCCAGCGTGCTCGAAGTCGTCGTCCACGAGGGCGACCAGATCGGCGCGGGTGACACGTTGGTGCTGCTGGAATCGATGAAGATGGAGATCCCGGTCCTGGCCGAGATTGCCGGCACGATCAGCAAGGTCAGTGTTTCGGTCGGAGACGTCATCCAGGCCGGCGACCTTATCGCCGTGATCAGCTAGCCATCGGCTCGTCCGAACGTCTTGGCGGGAGTCGCCGATGTCCACTCTCGGTGACCTTCTCGCCGAACACACCATGCTGCCGGGGAGCGCCGTCGACCACTTGCACGCGGTGGTCGGCGAGTGGCAGCTGCTCGCAGACCTTTCGTTTGCTGATTACCTGATGTGGGTCCGCCGCGATGACGGTTCGCTGGTGTGCGTCGCGCAGTGCCGACCGAATACCGCCCCGACGGTTCTACTGCGGGACGCAGTCGGTACCGTCTTCGGCGCCGACGAGATGCCGCTCATCGCGGCGGCGTTTGAGTCCGGCACTATCGGTCTGGAAAGCGATGCAGGCCAACAGTATTCGTGGCAGCAAACTGGACTGAACATCGAAGCCGTGCCGGTGCGGCACGGCGACAGGGTGGTCGCGGTGCTGACACATCAGAAGGCTGTCGGGGACACTCATAAATCAAGCCCATTGGAGACTGCCTACATCGACTGCGCTGCGGACCTCGTCACCATGCTCTCCGAGGGCACCTTTCCCAACGTGGGAGACCTGGCGATGTCGCGCTCCAGCCCGCGAGCCGGTGACGGCTTCATCCGACTCGACGTTAATGGAGTCGTCTCCTACGCCAGCCCGAACGCGCTGTCGGCCTACCATCGGATGGGCTTGACCTCGGAGTTGGAGGGCCACAACCTGATCGCGGTCACGCGTCCGCTGATCTCTGATCCCTTCGAGGCCCGTGAACTCGCCGAGCACGTGCTCAACTCCCTGGCCGGGGGTGCCAGCATGCGTATCGAGGTCGACGCCGGTGGTGCCACCGTCCTGCTGCGGACGCTGCCGCTGATGGTCCACGGCTCGGCAGCCGGCGCTGCGGTGCTGGTTCGTGACGTCACCGAAGTCAAGCGCCGAGACCGCGCGCTGATTTCCAAGGACGCCACGATCCGGGAGATTCATCACCGGGTGAAGAACAACCTTCAGACCGTCGCGGCGCTGCTGCGCCTGCAGGCCCGCCGGACGACCAACGCCGAGGGTCGAGAGGCGCTCATCGAGTCGGTACGCCGGGTGTCGTCGATCGCGTTGGTCCACGACGCGCTGTCGATGTCGGTGGATGAGGAAGTCAACCTCGACGAGGTGATCGACCGGATCCTGCCGATCATGAACGACGTGGCGACGGTGGACACGCCGACCCGGATAGACCGGACCGGCATGCTCGGCGTCCTGGACTCCGATCGTGCGACCGCGCTGATCATGGTGATCACCGAGCTCGTCCAAAACGCCATCGAGCATGCGTTCGACCCGGCAGCGCGCGAACCCGCGGCCGGCGTGACCATTCGTGCCGAACGTTCGGCGCGTTGGCTCGACGTGGTGGTGCACGACAACGGCCGCGGGCTACCCGAGGGGTTCAGCGTCGAGCAGTCCGACCGGCTGGGTCTACAGATCGTGCGGACACTGGTGTCCGCGGAACTGGACGGCTCGCTACACATGCAAGGCGCCCCCGAAGGCGGAACCGACGTGGTGTTACGCGTCCCGATCGGTCGTCGCGTCCGGGCCGCGCAATAGCGCCGCACACAACGGTGCGGCCCCGACAGTTGGTCGGGGCCGCACCGTTGACGCGACTGAAACCCGGGTCAGACTCCGCTTCGGGCCTTCGTCCGGGCATTGCGACGCTTCAGTGCACGTCGCTCGTCTTCGCTCATTCCGCCCCATACACCGGAGTCCTGACCGGTGTTCAGCGCCCAAGACAGGCACTCGGTGGTCACCGGACAGCGGTTACAGACCAGTTTCGCGTCAGCGATCTGCGCGAGCGCCGGTCCGCTGTTCCCGACGGGGAAGAACAGCTCCGGGTCCTCATCGCGACACACCGCGTTGTGGCGCCAATCCATAAGTCGTTACTCCTCACTGTGTGCGCAGCAGGGCGCACGAGTATTTTTCTTCGGCTGTTAACGCAGGCACAAGAAATGTTTCCGTACCGTTGCAAGTGTTCATTCGATCGTTTCACAGGCTCAACAGATGTCAAGAGAGCCCTTTGGTCCGTGGGCAATCTCACTTTGGCGATCTGTTACCAAATCCCTTAATCGTTTGTACTACACATCGACCCTTCTGACCAGCCTTTTTGTGTCAGTCCGGTGCTTATCGCAGGTCAGAGCCTTAAGTTGGCCTTATGTTGCGGGGTGGAGCGACGACGTTCAGCGCGTCCGGAACCTCGCGGAACGTCATCTGCTCCCGCACGCCGAGGTAGTCGCCGTCGAACTGGCTGGCCATCGGGGGGTCGGCGCAGGTGACCCGCACGCAGGCGGCATCGTCGTCGCGGACGAGCTGGTTGCCTTCGAGCTTGGGCTGCTTGGAGAACATCTGCCCGACCAGTCGCAGGCTGGGCACCACCTTCAAACGGGTGACGCCGAACACTCCCATGCCTGACTCGAAGGTGGTGCCGGGATTGGTGTACATCGGCCGGTCGTTGGCGAAGGTCCACGGGCTCGAGTTGGACACGAAGACGAAGTAGACCCCCGAGATCGGCTCCCGCCCGGGCAGATGCACGGTCAGCCTCGGTTCACGACGGGAGTAGGCCACCGTAGCGCGCACCGCCGCGCGGATATAGCGCGCTGGCGTGACCTTGACGCCTTGGTCCCTTTTGGCCTCCACGGCGGCGACTGCTTCGGCGTCGACGCCCATGCCGGCGTTGAGCACCGCCCACTGCTCACCGCAGTCGATCAGCCCGATCCGGCGCCACGCCTTTTGCTGTCCGTATCTGTCCAGCAGCCAGATCAGCTGGTTGGTGGCGTCAACCGGGCCTGGTGGGATTCCCAGTGACCGCGCCGTCACGTTCGCCGAGCCACCCGGGACTATCGCCAGCGCCGGGACATGGCCGTTAGGCAACTCACCGGGAGGACCGAGCAGGCCGTTGACCACATTGCTGACCGTGCCGTCGCCGCCGTGCACGACGACCAAATCCACCCCGTCCTTCACGGCGGCCTGCGCGATTTCGCCGCCATGGCCGCGGTGCGTGGTGTGCTCGACGGTCAGCTCGAGGCGGCTCTTGAGAGCGTGTGCCAGCAAGTCGCGCCCCGCTGTGGTGGTCGACGTCGCGGTGGGGTTGACGATCAGCACGGCGCGCATGATGCCAAAGCCTACGGGAGGGGCGACGATGCGGGCCGCGCCGCGGCCCGAGGTGGGGGTACCTCCCAGCCGCGCAGCGGCGAGGGGGAGAGCGCGACTATCGGGCTCAGCGCGGTGATTACGCTGGCGCTGTGAGTATCCGCCGCAAGCAGGTGGGCCCACCTGCTCCGGCCGCGGTCCGAGGCGCCGGACTGATCGTTGCTCTGCAGGGCGCGACCGGGTTGGTGGTGGCCGCGGTTCTGCTATTCCGGGCGCTCGGCGGTGCAGATCAGCGGGTGGTCAACGGCTTCGGCACCGCAGCGTGGTTCGCTCTGGTCGGTGGGGCTGTTCTCGCCGCCGGGTGCGCATTGCTGGTCGGCAGGCGCTGGGGTCGCGGGCTGGCGGTGTTCGCCGAGCTGTTGCTGCTGCCAGTCGCCTGGTACCTAGCCGTGGATTCTCATCGCGTGCTGGTCGGGATCCCGGTGGGCATCATCGCGCTGACCGTGTTGGCGTTGCTGTTCAGTCCGGCCGCCGTGCGCTGGGTCTCCGGCCGGTCATAAGCGCCGTTCCTCCTCATCGCTTCGCTCTGCATCGTCGCCGGCGGGTCATAAGCGCCGCTCCTCCTCATCGCTTCGCTCTGCATCGTCGCCGGCGCGGATCAGCGGGGCCCGGCCAGCTCCGAGAGTTTCGGGCCGGACAGCCGATAGGTGGTCCACTCACTCTGCGGCTGACCGCCGACGGCCTCATAGAGGGCAATCGCATCGGTGTTCCAGTTCAGCACCGACCACGACAGCCGGGTGTAGCCGTTGTCCACGCACTCCCTTGCCAGTGCCGTCAGCAGCCCGCGGGCCATGCCGAGACGGCGAAATCGTGGACGCACGTACAGGTCCTCCAGATACACGCCCTCAACGCCGTCCCAGGTCGAGAAGCTGAGGAACCACAGGGCCATCGCGGCGACTTCGCCATCTACCTCGGCGACGTGTGCCCGTAGCGTGGAGGATCTATCGAAAAGTGCTGTGCTGATTTGCTTTTCGAGCACAGTGCATTGATCGGCCGCTCGTTCGAAGCGGGCCAGGCCGTGGATCATCGCGGTGATCGCGGCGGCGTCGGCAGGTATGGCTCGGCGGATGTGCGCGGTCACGGATCAACTCCCAGCGCGGACAAAATAGTGACGAATTTCGTTGTGGTCTCCGCAACTTCGTCATCAGGATCGGACTCGGCGACGATGCCGCCACCGGCGTGGGCGACCGCAATACGGCGGTCAGCTGCGAGCTGCGCGCAGCGGATGGACACCACCCACCGTCCGTCACCGCGCGCGTCGCACCAGCCGACAGCGCCGGCGTAGAAGCCGCGGTCGCCCTCCAGTGCGCTGATCAATTCGGCGGCGGCGCCGGCGGGGACGCCCCCGACCGCGGGGGTGGGGTGTAGCGCCAACGTCAAATCCATTGCCGTCGTCGATGTGTCGCGCAGTCGCCCACTGATCGGTGTGCTGAGATGCCAGAGCGCCGTGGTGCGGCTCAACTCCGGCGTAGGGGCGATCGTCAACTCGCTGCACAAGGGACGCAAGGCGTCGACCATGGTGTCGATCACCAATTGGTGCTCGTGGCGATCCTTGGCCGATGCGGCCAGGGCGGCGCCGGCAGCAGCGTCGAGCCCGGGATCGGCGGCACGCGGCGCAGAACCGGCGAAGGGCCGACACGTCACCCGGTCGCCGTCGCGTGCCACCAGCAGCTCCGGGCTGGCGCCGACCAAGGCCATGCCGGAGTACTCGCCGCCCGCCGCTGACAGGTCGACCAGATAGCCATAGGCGGCAGGGTCCTGCACGACCAATCGGCGCAGGATGATCGTGCCGTCCAGTGCAGCATCGGCGGCCAGCCGCAACGCGCGAGCCAGCACCACCTTCTGCAGGGTGGTGCCCGCAGCGGTCAGCCGCTCGCGGGCGCGTCGTACTCGGGCGCGGTGCTCCTCGGGCGCGGGAAACGCCTCGGCGACGTGCACGGCCGGCAGCGGGCCAGTCGGCCAGTCGGGCAGTCCGTCAGTGCGTCGCACCGAACGTGGCACCATCAACGCTGCGGGACTGTGGACGTCAAAAGCTAACGCGCCCACCACTATCGGCACCGCTCCCGAACGCAACGCGGTTTGCGCGTCGGCCACGTCGCGGTAGCAGGCTTGCACGCCGTCGGCGACGAGGGCGCCGGTCGGCCCGCACAGCACGAACGGTGGTTCGGTGGTGCTCACCCGGGTGCGATTGCCTGCGGGAGGCCGGTCAATCCGAGCGCAGCGAGCTGTCGCACGCCATGCTCGAACCCGCACACGGCGATCGAGCCAGCGAGCATCCAGAAGCGGCTGCCCTCGACGAGCGGCAGCTCGACCCAGCGCGTGATTACCGAACGGGAAAAGTGACTATGGCCCACGAACAATACGTCGCGCGAGATCATGTGCTCTAACGCCAATGCGATGGCCCGATCAGCGCGGTCGCTGACTTGCGCCACACTCTCGCCGCCGGGGCATCCGTGGGTCCAGACCAGCCAATCAGGAACCGATTCTTGGATTTGCTGGGTCGTCAACCCTTCGTAGGAACCGTAATCCCATTCGGCGAGCAGGGGAGACACCTCGTCCACGGCGAGCCCGGCCAACTTGGCTGTGGTCAGGGCACGTATACGCGGGCTGCTGATCACAAGCGGGTCAGCGAGTTTCAGTTCACGCAGAACGCGCCCGGCAAGCTCGGCCTGGACTCGGCCGGTATCGGTCAGTTCGATGTCGGTGCGGCCGGTGTGCTGGCCGGATTTCGACCAGGCGGTCTCGCCGTGGCGGAGCAGTACAAGTCGGTGGTTGTGCAAGCCCATGCCGACTGATTCTGCCGGAGACATGCGGGCCCGTCGCCCTTAGCGCACAGCCCCGAACATGCCAGGATGGGCACTGTGACTAACACCCGGGTACTGGCGGTGGCCAACCAGAAGGGCGGGGTGGCCAAGACGACGACAGTGGCCTCGCTGGGCGCGGCGATGGTGGACGCGGGACGCCGTGTGCTGCTCGTCGACTTGGACCCGCAGGGCTGTCTGACTTTCTCACTCGGCCAAGACCCGGACAAGTTGGCCGTGTCGGTGCACGAGGTGCTGCTCGGTGAGGTCGAGCCGGACGTCGCACTGGTCGACACCGCGGAGGGGATGACGCTGCTGCCGGCCAATATCGACTTGGCCGGCGCCGAAGCGATGCTGCTGATGCGGGCCGGCCGCGAGTACGCGCTGAGACGCGCGCTGGACAAACTCGGTGACCGCTTCGACGTGGTCATCATCGACTGTCCACCGTCGCTGGGCGTGCTTACGCTCAACGGGCTGACGGCCGCCGGCGAGGTCATCGTGCCGTTGCAATGCGAAACGTTGGCGCATCGCGGCGTCGGCCAATTCCTTCGCACGGTCGTCGACGTCCAGCAGATCACCAACCCTGCCCTGCGGTTACTCGGCGCGCTGCCGACGCTGTACGACCCGCGCACCACCCACACCCGCGATGTGCTGCTCGATGTCGCCGACCGCTACAACCTGCCGGTGCTGGCGCCGCCGATTCCGCGCACGGTGCGTTTCGCCGAGGCCAGCGCGTCCGGCTCATCGGTGATGGCCGCACGCAAGAACAAAGGCGCGTCCGCATACCGAGAGCTGGCAGAGACACTGCTCAAACACTGGAAGTCGGGCAAAGCACTGCCGACGTTCGCCATAGACGTCTGACCCAGCCTCTGGTCCGACTCTCCCCCGCAAGCGGGTGGGGGTACCCCCAGCCGCGCAGCGGCGAGGGGGCGTGCCCCCACCTCGGGCCGTTCCGGCCCGCATCGTCGTCGCGCGGGCCGGGTTTAGCCCAGCGCGACGAGGGCGTTGCCGCGCTGCTCGAGCACCTGCGAACCCGAAACGGCGGGAATCACCGGGGAATTGCCCGGCGGCCGGGTCACCGGCAGATAGCCTTCGCCTTCGCCGGTGTTCGAATCACAAACGGCGATGCCACCTGTGACGGGAACGAGCAACTTGCCCGCCATCGTCGCCGCGGGCCCCACCGGAACCGAGGGCCCAGCGGCCCCAATGGAAAAGCGGTAGGTCAGCGTTGCCCCGTCGAAGACCATCACCTTGTCGCCGGTCCACCACGTCACCAGGTTGCCGGCCCGCGACACCACGCTCGACGTCGACGGCGGCTGGGGCAGCAGCGTGCTGGCCACGGTCACCCCGGATTCGTCGACCACGTCGACTCTGGGCTGCGGCGCCGGTAAGTAGATGAGGGTCTTGGTCTCGGCCACCGTCAGCACCCGGGCACCGGAACCCACGCCGATCCCCGGCTCGGGCACGTCGCGCAGCTCCGGCTCGTCTTCTTCCTTGCTGGGGCGTAGCAGGGTGAGCCGCAGATCCGCTTGGCTGCCGCACGCGCCGAGCACCGAGACCGCCGCCGAGCTGGCCGCCGCCGAAACCAAGCGGCATCCGGTGTGCAGTCCCTTCGAGGAGGGCTTCACGCGGGCGTCGATCTCGCCGTAGGAGAGCATCCGGACCATGTCGGAACGCCACAGTTCCAGCCTGGTGTCCCCGGCCGACAACACCGTGATGCCGTCGGAGGACAGGTTGACACTATGGTCGGCGTAGCTGCTTCGGCCGGGTCCGCGGCTACCGGTGGATCCGTCGATCGTGCTGACCTGACCGCAGCCCCGGTCGTCTCGGTAGACCGCGACCGCGTAGCGGTAGACCCCGGCAACCCCGCACAGATCGCTGCCGCGCGAGTAGCTCCACCGCACCTGGCCGGTGACCGGATCACGCCCTTGGACGGCACGCCCGTCGGCGGTGACGACGGTTCCGGCGACCGCGACAGGCTGGTCGGTCGGCGCGTTGCGGGCGGTCCAGAGCTGCTTGAGCGAGGCCGGCACCTCGTGGGCCGACCTCGGGCTGGGCAGGGGCCCTGCCGCGGGCCGGCTGATCGTGGCCCGGGCATCGCTGGTCCACCAGATCAACGCCGCCGCCACGGCGACCACCACCGCGATCGTTGCCGCGGCCAACACATCGGCCTTGGTGCGGCGTTCCGGTTTGACCATCAGGGGGCAGGCGACACCGGTTCAGTTGGCATTCGCGGTCACGCCCGCTGACTTGCGGGGGCGCCGACGGCGGCGGCGCCCGTTGTGAGCGCCGTCGCCGGAGTTCGCGGTCGCGGTGCCCGCTGATGGGGTAGCCGACGTCGGAGCTTCCGCATCGCCGTTGGTGGCACTGGCCGCAACGGGGTGGCCGGTTGCCGATTTGCCTCCGCGGGTGCGCTGGCGTTGCCGGCTGCCCTTGGGTGACCGCGGCTCGGATCGGTCGCCGTCACGCTGACCCGATGTGGCGCGTTTGGCCTGCGATTTGCGCGGCGTACCCACGGTGCCGCGGGCGTCGGCCGGGATGTCCAGTTCGGCGTACAGATGCGGCGAACTGGAGTAGGTCTCGGCGGGATCCGGGCAGCCCAGGCCGAGGGCCTTGTCGATCATCGTCCAGCGGGCCAGCTCGTCCCAGTCCACCAGCGTGACCGCGACACCGGTCTTGCCGGCGCGGCCGGTCCGCCCGATCCGGTGCACATAGGCCAGTTCGTCCTCGGGGATCTGGTAGTTGATGACGTGGGTGACGTCGTCGACGTCGATCCCACGGGCGGCCACATCGGTGGCGACCAGAACGTCGATACCGCCGCTGCGGAACGCTTTGAGCGCCTTCTCACGGGCTATCTGCCCCAGGTCGCCGTGCACGGCGCCCACTGCGAAACCGCGTTCGGCCAACTCGTCAGCGACCTTCTGGGCGGTGCGCTTGGTGCGGGTGAAGATCATGGTCGCGCCGCGTCCGCGGGCCTGCAGGATTCGGCTGACCAGCTCGACCTTGTCCAGCGCGTGTGCGCGGTAGCTGTACTGCTTGGTGAGGTCGTGGACCGCGGAGGAGTGCGGCGCCTCCGCCCGGATGTGGGTGGGCTGGTTCATGAACGTGCGGGCCAGCGTGATGATCGGATCCGGCATCGTCGCCGAGAACAGCATCGACTGCCGCTCGTCAGGGATTTGGCGCAAGATGCGTTCGATGTCGGGCAGGAAGCCGAGGTCGAGCATCTCGTCGGCCTCGTCCAGGATCAGCACCGACAGACCACCCAGCTGCAGATGCCCCTGCTGGGCCAGGTCAAGCAACCGGCCGGGGGTGCCCACCACCACGTCGGCGCCGGCGCGCAGCGCCTCGATCTGCGGCTCGTAGGGCCGGCCGCCGTAGATGGAGACCACCGACAGCCGTCGGTCGTCGTCGGTGGTCAGGTACTTGGCGGCGGTGGCCAGGTCACCAGACACCTGCAGGCACAGTTCGCGGGTGGGTACCACGATCAGCGCCCGCGGAATGCCGGTGAGGGGGCGCTCCGCTCCGGAGGTGGTGATCCGCTGCAGCAGCGGCACCCCGAACGCGAAGGTCTTGCCCATTCCGGTGCGGGCTTGGCCGATCAGGTCGTCGCCGGCTAGTGCGAGCGGCAGGGTGAGCTCTTGGATAGCAAAGGGATGGTTGATGCCTTCTTCGGTCAGTGCCTGCACTATTTCATCGCGGACGCCGAGGTCGGCAAAGGTGGATTCGGATGTGGCTCGGGTGGGTGTGATTAATGGGGTCATGCGTAAGACGCGATGCCTTTCGGTGTTGTATTCGGTTAGTCACTCGTTGCGGTCACGCGCGCACCAGTTGACTGTCGAATACGTTGCCGATTCGCGGGGCCCTGCGCTCTCTAGGCGGGCCAACTGCTTGCACGCACATTTCGCCGGTAGCGGCAGTAAGGATCTACAGCCAATACCTGTGTCAATCATAGCTGGTGGGTTGTCAGGGCCGGGGATCGCGGTCCGGGCGCCCATTCGCGTGGCGGTCGCAGCAGGTCGCCACGGACGCCTCGTGGCGATCGCCAGCGCGGCGAAGCCGGGCGCAGCGGGTCGCCACGGACGCCTCGTGGCGATCGCCAGCGCGGCGAAGCCGGGCGCAGCGGGTCGCCACGGACGCCTCGTGGCGATCGCCAGCGCGGCGAAGCCGGGCGCAGCGGGTCGCCACGGACGCCTAGAGTGTTGCCATGACCTCGCTTTCGGGCGCCGACAAGCTGCCCGATCCGCCCCCGTCACGGGTGCCGGCCGATCATCCCGGCGTCAACGAATTGTTCGCGGTATTGGCCTACGGCGAGGTCGCGGCCTTCTACCGGCTCACCGACGAGGCGAAGATGGCGCCGGATCTGCGCGGGCGGATTTCGATGGCCAGCATGGCGGCGGCCGAGATGGGCCACTACGAGCTGCTGCGCGACGCCCTGGAGAGCCGCGGCGTCGACGTGGTGCCGATGATTTCCAGGTACGCCTCCGCGCTCGACGGCTATCACCGGCTGACTACGCCGAGCACCTGGCTGGAGGCGCTGGTCAAGGCCTATGTGGGCGATGCGCTGGCCGCCGACTTCTATCTGCAGATTGCCGACGAGTTGCCCGACGAGGTTGCCGACGTGGTGCGCGCGACGATGTCGCAGACCGGGCACTCCCAGTTCGTCGTCGCCGAGGTGCGGGCCGCAGTGACAAAGAGCGGCAGACAGCGCAGCCGGCTGGCGTTGTGGTCGCGTCGGCTGCTCGGCGAGGCGATCACGCAGGCCCAGTACGTGCTGGCCGAGCACGATGAGCTGGTCGACCTGGTGGTGTCCAGGACGGAGGGCCTGACGCAGCTAGCGGGGTTCTTCGACCGGCTGCAGCGCACACACGACGAGCGGATGCGCGATCTGGGCCTGGCCTAGCGGGTGCAGGTCGCGATCATTGCGCTGCTGGTCGACATCGCGACCGGCTGACCCGCGCCGTCAGTGATCGAGCAGTTGAGATGACCGGTCAGGCTCGTCGCGACGACGGACCTGAGCTGTACCCCCGGGTTCATCACCACGGTCCTCGCCCATGGCAGTGACACGTTGAAGTCGGTCTGCGGCGCGCCCTGTGCATCGGTGTAAACGACGGTGACCAGATCGAGAAGCCCTTTGGTACCGGACACCCGGTAGACGAAGGTCCGGGCGGCCACGTCCGGTGGTACCGAGGGGGCAGCCGTCGGCGGCGGGATCACCGTCGGCGCGTTAGTGGGACCTGCAGTAGGGGTTGGGCTGGGTTTTCTGGGAGGCGGTGTCACAGTCGTGACCGTCTCGGGAGGCAGCGGAGGGACGAGCCGCGGCGAGGCGGTCACGCCGCGCGACGGCGGCACCACCGTTGCCGAGGTCGAGGCGCTGTCGCCGCCATTGACGATCACCACCGTGGCGATCACCGCCAGGACGAAGACGATACCGGCGATCACTGCGACCGGACGCCACCGTTCGTCGATGGGCGCAATCAAGTCATCGTCGTCGGCGTAGATGTCGTCGACGTCGTCATCTGGGTAGTCCTGGATATCGCTATCCAAGTCATTCATGGTGCTGATGGTGCAGATGTTATTGATGTGGGAATTGTCGCGGGCCGCGGCGCGCGGGCGTGTCAGGTCACGATTTGCCAACGGCGGCCGGGTTTACCCGCATACGGAATCCTTGGTGCCGACCGGGTTTCAGCACCCGGCAAGGGCGTCCACTAGCCTGCTTGCTGGAGAACGATTTCCAACGATCACCGGGGAAAGAACGGGAAGGGGCCGACGTGGAGGTCAAGATCGGTATCACGGACAGCCCGCGCGAGTTGGTCTTCAGCAGTCCGCAAACGCCCGGCGAAGTCGAAGAGCTAGTCAACACCGCGCTGGGCAAGGATTCCGACGTGCTGAGCCTGACCGACGAAAAGGGCCGCCGCTTCCTGGTCAACGCCGCCAAGATCGCCTACGTCGAAATCGGCGTCGCGGACTCGCGCCGGGTGGGTTTCGGAATCGGAAGCAGCGCGGCTAGGAACGGGTGAGCGGCACGTGTGACAGCCCGCCCCAGGCGAACTGCACGGTGCCGTCGACCGCATCTTCCTTCGTAATCGGCCGATCGGCGTCCAACCAATACCGGGCGCAGTCGACGCTGAGTGCGACCAGGGCCACGGCGATCATCCGGGCGCGATGCGGATCCAACCCCGAGTCAGCGCTGATCAGATCGAAGACCGCGTCGACGCACGATTCGGTGGCCACCCGCACCTGCGCGGCGACCTGGGGCTCGGTTACATAGTCGTTCTCGAAGATCAACCGGTAGCCCTGGCCGTCGTGCTCGATGAAATCGAAGAACGCCTGGACCGCCGAGCGCAACCGCTGCCGGTTGTCGGTGGTAGTGCGCAGCGCCTGCCGCACGCCGGACACCAGATTCTCGACGTGCCGCTGCAGGACCGCCAGGTACAACTCCAGCTTGCTGGAAAAGTGCTGGTAAAGAACGGGCTTGCTGACTCCGGCCCGTTCGGCGATCTCGTCCATGCCAGCGGCGTGGTAGCCGCGGTCGACGAAAATCTCGCTTGCTGCGATGAGCAGTTGGCCGCGACGCTCGTCCCGAGGCAGCCGGTTGCCGCGCCGAGCGGGTGTGCGATTGCTACCGCCTAGTTTGACCGCACCCCTGTCGGCGGCGTTGGCGAGATCGCTCATCAAGTCCTCAATCTGATTGTTGTACCGCCGGTGCAGCGTTGCGGGGCCTGATCGCAACGACATTACTACCGTCTTGCTTTTGGGATCGGCCATCCACGCCCTGAATGTCGGCAGAACCACGTCGCACCGTTACCTGCGGGCGCGCCGAGAGTCGCAGCTAGCGACGGTTGTGCCATCCTTGGCAAGTGACCTACGACCCGGATCGGCGCGGGGGCAACCGGGTACCGGTGCTCCGCGACGACTGGCGGGAACCGCTGCGCGCGCAGCGGGATCCTCTCGCGTGGGGCTCGGGGCGGGTCCGGTCCAATCGGGATAGCAGCCGCTGGCGCAAACAGAGCTGGCTAGGGCGCTTTGTGTCCACCTACGGCTGGCGCGCCTACGCGCTGCCGGCACTGATTGCGGTCACAGCGGTGGTGGTCTACCAGACCGTGACAGGGACCAGCGTGCCCGCACCGGCCTCGGGAGAGCCCATCCAGGGCCCGCCGAAAATCGGCGCGGTGGGCACGTCGATCATCGACGCACCGCCCCGGGGTCTGACTCAGTTCGACGCCAACCTGCCCACCGGGATGCTGCCCAACGGTGGTCCATTCACCGAAGCCGGCGACAAAACCTGGCACATCGTCCCGGGTGGCACGCCCCAGATCGGCCAGGGCACCGTCAAAGTCTTCAAGTACACCGTCGAAGTCGAAAACGGCATCGATCCCACCGCGTTCGGCGGTGACGACGCGTTCGCCGGGATGGTCGACCAGACGCTGGCCAACCCCAAGAGCTGGACACACAACCCGCAGTTCGCTTTTGTCAGGATCGACGGGGCCGACAAGAGCAAACCCGATATCCGAATCTCGCTGAGCTCCCCGATGACGGTGCGAGACGGCTGCGGCTACGAATTCCCGCTGGAGACGTCCTGCTATAACCCGTCCTACGGCGCCGAGGTGCAACCCCGGGTCTTCATCAACGAGGCACGCTGGGTGCGCGGTGCGGTGTCTTTTCAGGGCGATGTCGGTTCGTACCGTCAATACCTGATCAACCACGAGGTCGGCCACGCCATCGGGTATCTGCGCCACGAGCCTTGCGATAAGCAGGGCGGTTTGGCGCCGATCATGATGCAGCAGACCTTTTCGACCTCCAATGACGACGCCGCGAAGTTCGACCCGGAATGGGTCAAACCCGACGGCAAGACCTGCCAATTCAATCCCTGGCCTTACCCGATCGCCTAGCTGGGTAGCCGGGAGCGGGAAGCTCCGGCAGCTGTTTGCCGTTGTTGACCACAGCTGCTGTGATGGATGTGGCTGACGCGCGCGCAATGCCAACTTCAGTGACGAATCGAGGCGATATCGGTGTCGACGTCGTTGCCACCGCTTGTTGAGCCGGCCGCCGAGCTGACGCGGGATGAGGTCGCGCGCTATAGCCGGCATCTGATCATTCCCGACCTGGGTGTCGACGGCCAGAAGCGGCTCAAAAACGCACGAGTGCTAGTGATAGGCGCCGGGGGGCTTGGCGCACCGACGCTGCTTTACCTGGCCGCGGCGGGGGTGGGGACGATCGGCATCGTCGACTTCGACGTCGTCGACGAGTCCAACCTGCAACGCCAGATCATCCACGGGGTGTCCGACATCGGCCGATCCAAAGCGCAGTCGGCGCGCGACTCGATCGCCGAGGTCAACCCGCTGGTAAACGTCCGCCTGCACGAGGTGCGGCTGGAACCGGACAACGCCGTCGACCTGTTCAAGCAATACGACCTGATCCTCGACGGCACCGACAACTTCGCCACCCGGTATCTGGTCAACGACGCCGCTGTGCTGGCGCGCAAGCCCTACGTCTGGGGGTCGATCTACCGGTTCGAAGGCCAGGTCTCGGTGTTCTGGGAGGACGCCCCCGACGGTCGCGGCCTCAATTACCGCGACCTGTACCCGGAGGCGCCCCCGCCGGGCATGGTGCCGTCCTGCGCCGAAGGGGGGGTGCTGGGCGTTCTGTGTGCGTCGATCGCGTCCGTGATGGGCACCGAGGCGATCAAGCTGATCACCGGCATTGGCGAGCCGCTGCTCGGCCGGCTGATGGTCTACGACGCGCTGGAGATGAGTTATCGCACCATCACGATCCGCAAGGACCCGTCCACGCGCAAGATCACCGAACTGATCGACTACGAGGAATTCTGCGGGGTGGTGTCCGAGGACGCCGCCGAGGCGGCCGCCGGCTCCGCGATCACCCCGCGCGAGCTGCGGGAGTTGCTGGACTCCGGCAAAAAGGTTGCGCTGATCGACGTGCGCGAACCGGTGGAGTGGGACATCAACCATATCGACGGCGCGCAGCTGATTCCGAAGTCGTCGATCAACTCCGGTGAAGGCTTGGCCAAGCTACCGCAGGACCGGATACCGGTGCTGTATTGCAAGACGGGTGTGCGCTCAGCAGAGGCCTTGGCCGCGGTGAAGAAAGCCGGGTTTGCCGACGCGGTGCACCTGCAGGGCGGGATCGTGGCATGGGCCAAACAGATGCAGCCCGACATGGTGATGTACTGACTCGGTGATGACGCTGGCTGTCCCCGGGCGGCGCGGGGTAGGTCCCGTCGGAGCGGACGACCGAATTTGGGCGTATCCGGCTCATCGTGTCTAGTCCCGACAGTTCGCTGGCCCCGATTAGGCTGATCGCGTGAGTGTCGAGCCGCCGCCCGAGCACGTGCTGGCGGCGTTCGGTCTAAGTGGTGTAGGGCCCATCCCGTTGGGAGCCAGCTGGGAAGGCGGCTGGCGGTGCGGCGAAGTGGTGCTGTCGATGGTCGCCGACAACGCCCGCGCTTCCTGGTCCGCGCGGGTGCGCGAGACGCTGTTCGTCGACGGCGTGCGGTTGGCCCGGCCGGTCCGGTCGACCGATGGGCGTTACGTGGTTTCCGGCTGGCGAGCAGACACCTTTGTGGCCGGTGAGCCCGAGCCGCGACACGACGAGGTGGTGTCGGCGGCGGTACGGCTGCACGAGGCGACCGGCAAACTGGAGCGGCCCCGGTTCCTTACCCAGGGACCCACCGCACCCTGGGCCGACGTCGACGTCTTTATCGCCGCTGACCGCGCCGCGTGGGAGGAACGGCCGCTGCAGTCGGTGCCCGCGGCGGCACGGGCGGCGTCGCCCACTGCAGACGGGCAGCGGTCGGTCGAGCTGATCAACCAGCTTGCCGGACTGCGGCGGCCAACCAAGAGCCCTAATCAGCTGGTGGACGGCGATCTCTACGGAACCGTGCTGTTCGCGGGTGCCGCCGCCCCCGGGATAACCGACATCACGCCGTACTGGCGGCCGCCGTCGTGGGCGGCGGGAGTGGTCGTCGTCGACGCGTTGTCCTGGGGCGAGGCCGACGAAGGGCTCATCGAACGTTGGAACGCCCTACCGGAATGGCCGCAGATGTTGTTGCGCGCGTTGATGTTCCGGCTCGCTGTGCATGCGCTGCACCCGCGTTCGACAGCGGCCGCCTTCCCCGGTCTGGCCCGCACGGCTGCCCTGGTGCGTCTGATCCTCTAGGCCCTAAAACTCGTGACGGATCTCGCCCAGTGGGACCCTGCCGTCGACGGCGAGAACCCCTTCTGCCCGAAGCAGTTCCAACTGCCGGGTGGTCAAATGCCTTGCGGGACGGCCAGATGCCGTGATCACCCGGTGCCAGGGCAGGTCCGACGAGTCCGTGCGCATGATCCAGCCGACAATACGCGGGCTGGAAAGCCTTGCCGCAGCAGCGATATCACCGTACGTAGCGACTCTTCCGGCCGGTATCGAGGCAACCAGCGCGCGCACCCGCTCGACCTGCTCGTCGGTCACTGGCGCCACGATCAGGACATCCGCTCTCGGATCAGCGCGGCGACCTCGGCGGGCTTGATCTCGGCGACCATGTGGTCGCATTCGAAAATGAGCAGCCGAAAATCGGCGCCCAGTCGCTCGTGCAGGCCGGCGATGAGCTGGTCGGTTACATACGGCGGCGACGTCCACGCTGCCCGCACCAACGTCGTCGCGATCCCGTTGGGCGGCAATACGATTTCGCGGGCCAACTGACTCCAATAGGACATCATCGCGGGCAGGCTGACCCGCCAACCATATCGCCCGCCCGGCAGCGCGACGAGGTGGTCGTCGATTTCGGCGTCGAGCACGGCCGGATCCACCTCCGCCCAGGAACCGGTGGCCTTCTCAGCGCGGGCTTCCGCGGCGTCGGGGTAGTCGGGGGAGGCCAGCATGGCGTCCGCGATCTCACACATCCACCCGCCGTCCAGACCGATCGCCGGGTCAAGCAGCACCAGTGCTGCCACCCGGTCGGGATGTGCGGCGGCCAGGTGCAGCGCGACCGCGCTGCCAAAGGAATGCGCAACCACCACGACCGGGCCTTCGGCCTCATGCTTGAGCAGCGCGGCCATCGCGGCGACATTGGCCTCGATGGTCCACGGTGCCGCCCACGACGACCTGCCGTGCCCGATCAGATCGGGTGCGGCAACGGTGATCTCGGCCAGGTGCTGAGTCGCCAGCGGTTGCCAGCGTTTTCCGTGTCCGGTCAGCCCGTGGATCGCCAGTAGTCGCACGGGCCCCGAGGGGCCGTAGCGGTGCACGTGCAGCCGGGTCACGCGTTGATGGTGCCAGTTGGGCGGCCCCGCATCGCCGGCCGGGCGGACTTGTCGGACCCCCGTGGTGTCATGCCGCTATGTCTTACCGCTGGGATCCCGAGGCGTGCGCTCTGCTGGATCCCGGTCTGCGCGGCGCCGTGCGAGTGCTGGGCGGTCCGGGAACCGGTAAGAGCTGCCTGTTGATCGACGCCGCGGCGGCGCGCATCGCCGCGGGCGCCGATCCGGAATCGGTGCTGCTGCTGACTGGTTCGGGCCGGATCGGGGCGCGGGCACGTAGTGCGTTGACGACGACGTTGCTGCGCTCGCAGCAGGTCGGTTCTTGCGCCCGCCGACGATGCGGGACCTCTGGTCCCGAGGTGGGGGCACGCCCCCTCGCCGCTGCGCGGCTGGGGGTACCCCCACCCGCTTGCGGGGGAAAGGCGGGCCATGGGCTCCCGGCGGTGATCCGGGAGCCACTGGTGCGCAGCGTGCACAGCTACGCGTTCGCCGTGCTGCGGCTGGCGGCGCAGCGCGCCGGCGGCCCGCCGCCTCGGTTGGTCACCTCTGCGGAACAAGACGCGATCATCGCAGAGCTGCTCGCCGGGGAGATCGAGGACGGCCCCGATGCGACGACAGCGTGGCCGGCTGAGCTGTGGGCCGCGCTGGGCACCGCGGGGTTTGCCGCCGAGCTGCGTGAGCTGCTCACCCGCTGCGCCGAACGCGGGGTGGACCCTCAGCGGCTACAGCGGTTGGGACGGCTGTCCGGTCGTCGGGAATGGGTGGCCGCAGGCCAGTTCGCACGCAAATATGAGCAAGTGATGCTGCTGCGCGCCGCTGTGGGAACGGCTGCTCCACAGGCGACTACGCCGGCAGTCGGGGCCGCCGAGCTGGTCGGGGCGGCTCTCGAGGCGTTCGCGGTTGACCCGGATCTGCTGGCCGCCGAACGCGCCCGGATCGGCGTTCTGCTGGTCGACGACGCGCAGCAGCTCGACCCGCAGGCCGCTCTGCTGGTGCGGGTGCTGGCCGCCGGCGCTGACGTGACGCTGCTCGCCGGTGACCCTGCTCAGGCGGTGTTCGGCTTCCGCGGCGCCGAGCCGGCGGCGCTGCTGGGCGACGGGACGCCGTCGGTGACGCTGACCACCTCGCACCGCTGCGCTCCCGCGGTGGCGCGGGCAGTCTCGGGCGTCGCCGGCCGACTTACCGACGGCTTCGAAATCGAAGGCACCGGCGAGGATTCGGGGTCGGTAGACGTGCGGCTGGCCGCCTCCGCGGGTGCGGAGGCGGCGCTGATCGCCGATTCGTTGCGACGCGCGCACCTCGTGGACGGGGTGCCGTGGTCGCAGATGGCGGTTATCGTCCGGTCGGTGCCGCGTGCCGCTGCGGGGTTGTCGCATGCGTTGGCGCGAGCCGGCGTTCCGGTTGCCCCGCCCGCGGTCTCGGGGTCGCTGGCCGGGCAGCCCGCGGCGCAGGCGCTGCTGACGGTGTTGGCCGCCACCGCCGACGGACTGGACGGCGGGCATGCGCTGACGTTGCTGACCGGGCCGATCGGGCGAGTCGATCCGATTTCGCTTCGCCAGCTGCGGCGGGCGCTACGCCGGGCCGACATAGACGGGGCGTCAAGGGAATTCGGCGACCTGCTGGTGCAGGCTTTGGACGGCACCGGACCCTCCCGACTGACCCCTCTACAGGCCCGGCCGCTGCGACGGGTACGCGCGGTGCTGGACGCAGCTGCCCGTTGTCACCGAGGCGGTGAGCACCCGCGCTACATCTTGTGGGCGGCATGGCGCCGTTCAGGTCTGCAGCGCCGCTGGTTGGCGGCGTGTGAGCGCGGTGGACAGTCCGGCGTTCAGGCCGGCCGCGACCTCGACGCGGTGACGGCACTGTTCGATGCCACCGACCAATTCCTGTCGCGCACGGCCGGCGCGTCGTTGCCCGGGCTGATCGACCACCTGTCCAGACTGCAAATGCCCGCTGTCGGGCCTGAGGCTACGGCCGCGGCCGAGCAGGTCACCGTGCTCAGCGCGCACGCGGCGCTGGGCCACGAGTGGGACCTGGTGGTGATCGCCGGCCTGCAGGAAGGGCTGTGGCCCAACACGATTCCGCGCGGTGGCGTGCTCGGCACGCAGCGGCTGCTGGACGTCCTCGATGGGGTCACCGAGAGCGCGTCGATGCGGGCACCGCTGCTGGCCGAGGAGCGGCGGCTGTTGGTCGCTGCAATGGGCCGGGCGCGCAAGCGGTTGTTGGTGACGGCGGTAGACGGGGAGGCAAGTAACGGCCGCGAGGCGGCCTTGCCGTCGCCGTTCTTCTCCGAGATCGCGCAATGGGCCACCGGCAGCGCCGATGCCGCACTGCAACCGGTGACGGCGCCGCGGGTGCTGTCGGCGGCCGCGGTGGTCGGCCGGCTGCGAGGGGTGGTGTGCGCGCCGCAGGACGCGGTGAGCGACGCGGTGCGTCATTGCGCGGCAACGCAATTGGCGCGACTCGCGGCAGCAGGCGTGCCGGGCGCCGACCCGGCCGGGTGGTTCGGCATGACGCCAGTCAGCACCACCGAGCCGTTGTGGAGTAGGGGTGATCACACAGATCACATCGTCACCCTGACTCCGTCGAGCCTGCAGACGCTGACCGACTGTCCGCTGCGCTGGTTGGCCGAACGCCACGGCGGAACCGATGCCCGCGATCTGCGCTCCGCGATCGGGTCGGTGGTGCATGCGTTAATCGCCGAACCGGTAGGCAGCGAGTCGCAGCTGCTGGCCGCCCTGGAGCGGGCGTGGCAGCATCTGCCCTTCGAATCCCGTTGGTATTCAGCCAACGAGCTGGCCCGGCATCGCGCGATGATCCACGCGTTCTTCGAGTGGCGGGCCCAGACCCGTGGCGAGCTGACCGAGGTCGGTGTCGAGGTCGACGTCGACGGGGTGTTCGATGGCAATGCCGGCGCAAGCGTGCGGTTGCGCGGCCGGGTCGATCGGATCGAGCGCGACGCAGCAGGCCGCCTGGTCATCGTCGACGTCAAGACCGGCAAGACGCCGGTCAGCAAGGACGACGCGCAACGACATGCACAGCTGGCCGCCTACCAGCTGGCCGTGGCGGAGGGTCTCGTACCACACGGCGACGAGCCGGGCGGCGCGCGGCTCGTCTACCTGGGCAGGACCGGGCCGGGAGGCGCGACCGAACGCGAGCAGGACCCGTTGACACCCGAGGCCCGCGCCGAGTGGCACAACCTGGTCCGGGAGGCGGCCGAGGCGACGGCCGGGCCGCAGTTCATCGCCCGGATCAACGACGGCTGCACGCACTGCCCGCTGCGGCCGAGCTGCCCGGCCCATGCCGGCGCCGACGGGGAGGGCCAGCTGTGACGGCGATCGCGTCCAGCTCAGCGCGCTACAGCCCGGCCGAATTAGCTTGTGCGTTAGGACTTTTCGAGCCGACCGCGGAGCAGACAGCGGTCATCGCCGCGCCGCCGGGGCCGCTGGTGGTCATCGCAGGGGCCGGCGCCGGGAAAACCGAGACAATGGCAGCGCGTGTGGTGTGGCTGGTCGCCAACGGCTACGCCGAACCAGGTCAGGTCTTGGGGCTGACGTTCACCCGCAAGGCCGCCGGCCAACTGCTGCGGCGGGTCCGCTCCCGCCTGGCCCGGCTGGGCGGCACCGGATTGACACTCGGCAGCCACCCGGGACCGTCGCCCGGCGAGCCCGCTGGGACGCCAATGGTCAGCACCTATCACGCCTTCGCAGGCCAGTTGCTGCGCGAATACGGTCTGCTGTCACGCGACAGCGGGGAGCCTGCCCAGCCCATTGAATCCGATACCCGGTTGCTCAGTGAGACCGAGCTGTGGCAGCTGGCATTCGACGTCGTCAGCGAATATCGCGGTGAGCTGCACACCGACAAAACCCCGGCCGCGGTGACCTCGATGGTCTTGCGGCTGTCGGGTCAACTCGCCGAGCATCTGGTCGACACCGGTCAGCTGCGCGACACGCACGTCGAGCTCGAACGGCTGGTGCACACCCTGCCCGCAGGCCGCTACCAACGTGACCGCGGCCCCAGCCAGTGGCTGCTGCGGATGCTGGCCACCCAAGCAGAGCGCGCCGAGCTGGTGCCGCTGATCGACGCCTTGCACAGGCGGATGCGCGCCGAGAAGGTGATGGACTTCGGCACCCAAATGGCCTACGCCGCGCGGCTGGTGACGGCGGTCCCACAAATCGGTGAGCAACTGCGCGGCCGCTATCGGGTGGTGCTGCTCGACGAATACCAAGACACCGGATACGCCCAGCGCATCCTGCTGTCGTCGCTGTTCGGTGGCGAAGTCGACGACGAGCTGGCGTTGACCGCCGTCGGCGACCCGATCCAGTCCATCTATGGCTGGCGCGGGGCCTCGGCGACCAACCTGCCGCGGTTCACCACCGACTTCCCGCGACCCGACGGCACCCCGGCGCCGGTCCTGGAATTGCGAACCAGCTGGCGCAACCCGCCGCGGGCGCTGCGCGTGGCCAACGCCGTCTCGGCCGACGCCCGGCGACGATCGGTCGCGGTGCGTGCGCTTCGCTCCCGCCCCGACGCCGCCCCCGGCACCGTGCGCTGCGCGTTGCTGACCGACGTGCAGGCCGAACGGGAGTGGGTCGCCGATCATCTGCGCCGGCGCTATCAGCAGGCGGCCGGGGACGGGGTCGCGCCGCCGACGGCCGCGGTTCTGGTGCGGCGCAACGCCGAAGCCGCACCGATGGCCGCTGCGCTGCGCGCCCGCGGCATCCCGGTGGAGGTGGTCGGACTGGCCGGTCTGCTGTCGGTGCCCGAGGTCGCCGACCTCGTCGCGATGCTGCGGCTGGTTGCCGATCCGACCGCCGGCGCGGCCGCAATGCGGGTGCTTACCGGTCCGCGCTGGCGGCTGGCAGCCCGCGACATCGCGGCGCTGTGGCGCCGCGCGGTGGCCCTCGATGGCGCGCCGGCGACACGCACCGGTGAAACCGCCGAGCGGATAGCCGAGGCGGCCGGCCCGGAGGCCGACACCGCGGGCCTGGCCGACGCGATCGCTGACCCCGGTCCGGCGAGCGACTATTCCGCGGCAGGGTATCGGCGCATCGTCGCGCTCGCAGACGAATTGAACGTGCTGCGCGGCCATCTCGGCCATCCGCTGGCTGACCTGGTCGCCGAGGTGCGCCGGCTGCTGGGCGTCGACTGTGAGGTTCGAGCCGCGCTGCCCGCCGCGTCGGGTTGGGCGGGCACCGAGCAGCTCGACGCCTTCGCCGACGTGGTCAGCGGCTACGCCGACCGGGCCGCCACCGCCACGACCGCCGCGCCGGCATCGGTCGGCGGTCTGCTGGCCTACCTGGATGCGGCCACAGTGGTCGAGAACGGCCTGGCGCCCGCTCAGCCCGCCGTCGCCCAGAATCGGGTGCAGGTGCTGACCGTGCATGCCGCGAAGGGTTTGGAATGGCAGGTGGTCGCCGTACCGCACCTGACGGCCGGAGTGTTCCCGTCGACTGCACAGGCTCGCACCTGGCTCACCGACGCCGCCGACCTTCCGCCGCTGCTGCGCGGCGACCGTGCGTCGGCGGGTGTACACGGTGTCCCGGTTCTGGACACCTCGGATGTGACCGATCGAAAGCAGCTGTCGGACAAGATTTCCGCGCATCGGCACCAACTGGAGCAACGGCGGCTCGACGAGGAGCGCAGGCTGCTCTACGTAGCCATCACCCGGGCCGAGGACACCCTGCTGCTGTCCGGCCACCATTGGGCCGCGACCGGTATCAAGCCGCGCGGCCCGTCGGATTTCCTGGTCGAGCTCAAAGACATCATCGACCAGTCGGCCGCCGCCGGAGAGGCATGCGGCGTGATCGAGCAGTGGGCGCCAGGGCCGGCCGATGGCGACCGAAACCCGTTGCGTGACAGCGTTCATGAGGCGGTATGGCCCGTCGACCCACTGGGCGGGCGCGGCGCCGACGTGCAGCGGGGCGCGGCGCTGGTAGCCGCAGCGATGTCGGCGGACGCACCGCCCCCGACGCTCGACGCCGACACCGAAGGTTGGGCCGCCGACGTCGATGCGCTGCTCAACGAGCGTGCCCGCGCCGCGCGGCCGCCCGCGCCAACGCTGCCCAGCCAAGTGTCGGTCAGCAGCCTGGTGGACTTGGCCCGCGACCCGGAGCACGCCGTTCAGCGGCTGATGCGTCGGCTACCGACGCGCCCGGACCCGCATGCGTTGCTGGGCAATGCGTTTCACGAGTGGGTCCAGCGGTTCTACGGCGCCGAGCGGCTGTTCGACCTCGGCGACCTGCCGGGTGCGGCGGACACGGACATCGCACAGCGCGATGCCGAGGAGCTGGCCACGTTGCAGGCGGCCTTCCTCGCGTCACCATGGGCGGCCCGTACCCCAGTCGACGTCGAGGTGCCTTTCGAGATGGCCATCGGCGACACCGTCGTGCGGGGCCGCATCGACGCGGTGTTCGCCGACCCGGACGGTGGCGCCACCGTGGTGGACTGGAAGACCGGCGAACCACCGCATGGGCCGGAGGCGACCCGGCAGGCCGCCATCCAGCTCGGTGTCTACCGGCTGGCCTGGGCTGCACTACGTGGCTGTCCGGAATCCTTGGTGCGCACAGCGTTTCATTACGTGCGCACCGGAGTCACGGTGGTCCCCGATGTGCTGCCGAAACCGGACGAGCTGGCCGCGTTACTGGCCGAGCCGTCGCAACGCTAGGAGTTGCGGCTGACCTTGAGCGCCGCGGTGATCATCGGAATCTGCAGCGGCAGCCGGGCCAAAGCGGCGATGCGCATCGGCCACGGCTTGTCCCACCACAACCGGACCATGTTGAGGTTCCCCGGGAAGACCGCGACGAACAGCGCGGCAGCCGCCAACGCGGCCAACCGCCGCGTGCGTCGCGGGAGCAGCAGTGCACCGATCGTGAGCTCGGCGACGCCGGACACACACGTGTAGAGCCGCGGACTCCCGGGCAGTTCGGCGGGGATGATCGCGTCGAACTGCTTCGGCGCCAAAAAATGGGTGGTTCCGACGCCGAGCAACAGCGCCGCGATTCGGTACGCGGCGGTCTGGCTGGCGTCACGTTGAGCGATTGGTGTGATGGCGGTCATGGTTACATTGTGTCGTGCGCCGGGTTGAGCCGATAAATAGTGGCCAAAGCTAGTCGGCGGCGAAGCGATCTCAACGAGACGCTGACCGCGCAGCCCGATTATGCGCTGGTCGGTGTGCTGCGAATTCCGGAGAGTCGTGACCCCACTCGTGCCATCTGGCGGCGCGTCGCCATCGCAGTGCTCGCGATGCTGGTCGCGGCAGCCGTCGTCTACCTCGACCGCGGCGGATACACCGACGTCAGCGGCAAGCCGTTGTCCGTCCTGGACTGTGTTTACTTCGCGGTCGTCTCACTGACGACTATCGGCTACGGCGATATCACGCCGCTTACCGAGTCCGCGCGGCTGATCAACATTTTGCTGATCACCCCCCTGCGTGTGGCATTCCTGATCGTGTTGGTGGGCACCACGGTGCAGGTGCTCGCTGAACGGCAGCGGGAAACGATCAAAATCGAGCGATGGAGGAAGAGAGTGCGCAACCACACCATCGTCGTCGGCTACGGCACCAAGGGCCGCACCGCGATCGGCGCGATGCTCAGCGACGATGTCAAGCCGTCTGACATCGTCGTGGTCGACGTGGACCGAGTCGCGCTCGACCACGCCGACGGAGCCGGTCTGGTCACGGTGCACGGCGACGCCACCAGATCAGACGTCCTGCGGCTGGCTGGCGGCCCGCAGGCTGCATCGATCATTATCGCGACCGGCCGTGACGACACCGCGGTGCTGGCCACGCTGACGGCCCGGGAGATCGCGCCCAAGGCAAAGATCATCGCGTCTGTCCGGGAAGGCGAGAACAGGCACTCGCTGCAGCAATCGGGCGCAGACTCGGTGGTGATTTCCTCCGAGACGGCTGGCCGGCTGCTCGGCGTGGCCACCACAACGCCGAGCGTCGTGGCGATGATCGAAGACCTGCTGACGCCGGCCGAGGGATTTGCCATCGCCGAGCGCGATGTTGAGCAGACCGAAGTCGGCGGCTCACCGCGGCATCTGTCCGAAATCGTGCTCGGTGTTGTTCGCGACGGTCACTTGCTGCGCGTCGACGCACCCGAGGTCGACGCCATCGAGGCCGGCGACCGGTTGCTCTATGTACGCAGCGCGGGGAAGTGACCGGGTCGACGGGGCGTTGTCGCCGGCAGAAGGGGTAGTCATGGACTTCCAGTTACAAACCGTGCCGTTGCTGTCTCGCATCGGCGCCGACCGCGCCGACCAGGTGCGAACCGACGTCGATGCGGCCATCGAAGGCTGGGCGGAAGCGGCCCTGCTGCGGCTGGATTCACGCAATCAAGTGTTGGTTGCGGGTGGCCGGGTGGTGCTGGGCAGCGCCAAAACGCTGGCTGACAAGCCGCCGCCGGATGCGGTGTTCCTGGGCCGTATCGAGGACGGTCGACACGTGTGGGCGGTCCGGGGTGCGCTGGAAGCACCCGACGATCCCGACCTGCAAACCGAGGTGGCCGACCTACGCCGGGCGGGCCAGCTCTTCGACGAGGTCGGCGCGCAGCTGGTGTCGTCGGCCGCAGCATTGCTGAATTGGCATGCCAGCGCACGGTTCAGCTCGGTGGACGGCTCGCCCACCAAACCGATCAGAGCGGGCTGGGCCCGGGTCAACCCGGTCAGCGGGCATGAGGAATTTCCACGCATCGACCCCGCCGTGATCTGCCTGGTGCATGACGGCGGCGACCGCGCGGTACTGGCTCGCCAGACGGTGTGGCCGGAGCGGATGTTCTCGTTGCTGGCCGGATTCGTTGAGGCCGGCGAGTCGTTCGAAACCTGTGTCTTGCGAGAAATCCGCGAAGAGATCGGTCTGACCGTCCGCGATGTGCGCTACCTGGGCAGCCAGCCGTGGCCGTTCCCGCGTTCCCTGATGATCGGCTTCCATGCGATCGGCGATCCCGATCAGGAATTCTCCTTCAACGACGGCGAGATCGCCGAGGCCGCCTGGTTCACCCGCGACGAGGTGCGCGCAGCGCTGGCCCTCGGCGACTGGAGCAGCGCCGCGGATGCCAAATTGCTACTGCCCGGCTCAATATCGATCGCGCGGGTGATCATCGAATCCTGGGCCGCGCTCGACTGACGCTACCCGGCCAGTTCGGCCAGCTTCGCCTCGATCTCGTTCGCGGCCGGGTTCGACAGCGTCGAGCCGTCGGCGAACTTCACCGTCGGAACCGTGTGGTTGCCGCCGTTGACCGAGCCGACAAACTGCGCTGCCGCGGTGTCTTGTTCGATGTCGACCTCGTCGTAGCTGATGCCCGAGGCCTTCAACACGGTCTTGAGCCGATTGCAGTAGCCGCACCACGGCGTGGTGTACATGATCACCGAAGCATTGTTCATAGTCGCTCAAACATAACGCGCGTCCTCGTTATGCCGCGGCGTGGCGCTGCCCGGGGTTTGTCGGCGACAACTGCCAAGATGGACGCCATGGCGGTGATCACGGACTCATTGGTCGCCGACCTCGATGATGAGCAGCGCGAGGCCGTGCTGGCTCCGCGCGGACCGGTCTGCGTGCTGGCTGGAGCGGGAACCGGTAAGACCCGCACCATCACCCATCGCATCGCCCAGCTCGTCGCCACCGGACACGTGGCCGCGGGTCAGGTGCTGGCGGTGACGTTCACCCAGCGTGCGGCCGGCGAGATGCGGTCCCGGTTACGGGCGTTGGGGGCCGCCGCGCAAACCGGCTCCGGTGTCGGCGCGGTGCAGGCGTTGACTTTTCACGCGGCCGCGCGCCGACAGCTTCGGTATTTCTGGCCACGCGTCGTCGGTGATACCGGCTGGCAGTTGCTGGAGAGCAAGTTCGCCGTCGTCGCGCGGGGCGCGAGCAGCGTGCGGTTGCAATTAAGCACCGATGACGTCCGCGACGTGGCCGGCGAGATCGAGTGGGCCAAGGCGTCGCTGATTTCACCCGAGCAGTATTCGGACGCGGTGGCCGCCGCCGGCCGCGACATTCCGCTGGACGCCACGCAGGTCGCCACGGTGTATGCGGCCTACGAGTCCCTTAAATCCCGCGGCAATGACGGTGCGCTGCTCGACTTCGACGACCTGTTGCTGCACACCGCCGCCGCGATCGAGGACGACGCCGCGGTCGCCGAAGAATTCCGCGACCGCTACCGCTGCTTTGTCGTCGACGAATACCAGGACGTGACGCCGCTGCAGCAGCGCGTGCTGTCGGCGTGGCTGGGGGACCGCGACGACCTGACCGTCGTCGGCGACGCCAACCAAACCATCTATTCGTTCACCGGGGCCTCACCGCGCTACCTACTGGACTTCTCCCGGCGGTTCCCCGAGGCGACCGTGGTGCGCCTCGAACGGGACTACCGGTCCACACCGCAGGTGGTGTCGCTGGCCAACCGGGTGATCGCCGCCGCGCGCGGGCGGGTGGCCGGCAGCAAGCTGCACCTGGTCGGTCAACGTGACCCTGGACCGGTTCCGTCGTTTCGTGAACATCCCGACGAAGTTGCCGAAGCGGCGGCGGTGGCAGCGTCGATCTCCCGGCTCGTCGAATCGGGCACGCCGGCCGCCGAGATCGCGGTGCTGTACCGGATCAACGCGCAGTCCGAGGTCTACGAAGAGGCGTTGACAGAGGCCGGCATTCCCTACCAGGTCCGTGGCGGCGAAGGCTTTTTCAGTCGCCAGGAAATCCGCCAAGCTCTGCTGGTCTTCCAGCGGGCGGCCCACCGCGGCGCCGAGGATGAGGGCACGCTGCTCGAGGTGGTGCGGGCACTGCTCGAACCGCTGGGTTTGACGGCCGAACCGCCGACGGGAACCCGGGCCCGGGAGCGCTGGGAGGCCCTTTCCGCGTTGGCCGAGCTGGTCGACGAAGAGGTGGCGCACCGCCCGGAGTTGGACCTGGCCGGTCTACTGGCCGAGCTGCGGACCCGCGCCGACTCGCGCCACCCCCCGGTGGTACAGGGCGTCACGTTGGCCTCGTTGCACGCCGCCAAAGGGCTGGAGTGGGATGCGGTGTTCCTGGTCGGATTGACCGATGGCACGCTGCCGATCACGCATGCGTTGGCCCACGGTGCTGAGAGCGAAGCCGTCGAAGAGGAGCGCCGACTGCTCTACGTCGGAATCACCAGGGCCCGAATGCATTTAGCGCTCAGCTGGTCGTTGTCCCGAAATCCGGGCGGCCGGCAGAGCCGCAAGCCGTCCCGGTTTCTCAACGGCCTCGCCCCACAAACGCAACCTGACCCGACCCCGCGCCGGCCGCGTCGGAATCGCGCCGCCGCGTCGCGCTGCCGGATTTGCAACGACCAGCTGACCACACCGGCGGCGATCATGCTGCGCCGCTGCGAGACGTGCGCAGCCGATATCGACGACGAACTGTTGCTGCAGCTCAAAGAATGGCGGCTACAGACCGCCCGCGAGCTGAGCGTGCCCGCGTACGTCGTGTTCACCGACAACACGCTGATCGCGATCGCCGAGATGCTGCCCACCGACGACGCCGCGCTGGTCGCGATCCCCGGTATCGGCGCCCGCAAGCTGGAGCAGTTCGGCCCGGACGTGTTGGAGCTCGTCCGCAGTCGCAGCTAGGGGCGAGGCTGGGCGCCGCGGGTCGGCACTGAAACCCCGTGGCGATCGCCAGCGCGGCGAAGCCGGGCGCAGCGGGTCGCCACTAAAACCCCGTGGCGATCGCCAGCGCGGCGAAGCCGGGCGCAGCGGGTCGCCACTAAAACCCCGTGGCGATCGCCAGCGCGGCGAAGCCGGGCGCAGCGGGTCGCCACTAAAACCCCAGGTCAGAAAATCGGTTGCCGGGTCCGGCTGTTAGGGTTTAGCCTCGAACCGCGAATTCTGCGCTTGGCGGCAGCTACGACACGAGAGGAGGGAGCCACGATGATCACCATGAACACGTTCGGTGTATGCCCCGTATTTGCGGCTGGCAACACTGGCTCCCACCACGCTGCCCATGCCGCCGCGGCGGCCGGCTTGGCCGCGGCGCACAAGCGCCGTAACGCCGCCGCCGCCGACGCGTCCGTGGATCGGGGCTCTACCTAGGTAAGAGCGCACGATCTCGCCAAATGGCCACGGACCCGAAGTCAAAGGATCCGTGGCCACAGTTTTTGGGTCGACAGCCCATCACCTGGTCCGGATCTCCGCAAGACCGCCGCCAGATCAGGAAGCAGGTGAACCGGATATGTCGACATCGACAGTCCCCGACGAGCAGCAGCCGGAGTTGCCTTGTCACGTCGGCGATCCCGACCTGTGGTTCGCCGACAGCCCGTCCGATTTGGAGCGCGCCAAGGCCTTATGTGCCGACTGCCCGATTCGAAGCGAGTGCCTGGCCGCGGCATTGCAACGCGAAGAGCCCTGGGGAGTGTGGGGTGGGGAAATCCTCGACCGCGGCTGCATCGTCAACCGTAAACGGCCGCGTGGACGTCCGCGCAAAGATTCGGTCGCTGCATAACTCAGAACTTCACGTCGAGATTGACGTTAGTGCAAGTGCGCCCGAGTTTTTCTGCACTGACACGAAAATGGGTGACCACCATCGGTGAGCGGTCGGGGGCGGGTGTTAGCAGGCTTTGGCGAGTGGTTCGAGTGTGACTGTGTATCCAAGTGATTCGAGCTGACTGATTGCTCGGGCTTTCGTGCGGGTGGGATGGCGCATGGTGTAGTAGTTGGGGCCGGGGTCGCGGTAGAAGTCGCCGTTGACCAAGAGATTCCAGGCGGCGGTGATCATGGCGTGTTCAACGGCGACGACGGCGCGCATCGGGCCGCGACGGGCGGCGATCCGGCGGTATTTGGCGCCGAAGTAGGTATTTTTTGAGCGCATGGCTGACAACGCCGCGATTCCAAGCGCGCCCTTGAGGTAGCGGTTGCCGGGTCGGGTCTTGGTGGACTTGATGCGTCCGGCCGACTCGTTTGATCCCGGCGATAGACCCGCCCACGACGCCAGGTGCCCGGCGGTGGGAAACACGCCCATCTCGGCGCCGGTCTCGGCGATGAACACCTCAGCGATGATCCGGGAAAAGCCCGGGATGCTCATCAGCAGGTCCCGGGCCGCTGCAAAAGGTTGTATCGCCTCCTCGATACGCGCGTCCAGTCGCGCGATGTCGGCGGTGTGGGCGTCGAAGCGGTCTAAGAACAGCCGCGCCATGAACGCGTGGTGGGTGCTAAACCGCCCAGTCAGCGCTTCGGTCAGCGCCGGTATCTTCGACCGCATCCGGCCGCGGGCCAGCTCGGCAATCGCCACCGGGTCGCGTTGCCCGGCGATCAAGGCCTCCAGCATGGCTCGCCCGGAGACACCGGTGATGCGGCAGGCCACCGAGGACAATTTGATCCCGGCGTCTTCGAGCAACTTCTCTAGCCGCTGCTCTTCACGGGTACGCGCTCGAGTAATGACGGTGCGGGCGCGGGTCAGATCCCGCAACACCCGCACGGGTGCCGGCGGCACAAACGATGCCTTGACCAGCCCGTGTGCGCCCAAATCGGCCAGCCACGCGGCATCCGACACGTCGGTCTTACGCCCCGGCAGGTTGCGCACATGCGCGGCGTTGACCAGCATCACCTGCACCGCGTCGTCGAGCAGGTAGTAGAACGGCTTCCAGTAGTCGCTGGTCGATTCGATTACCACGCACGTGACATTTTCTGCGACCAGGTGCTCACGCAGCGCCAGGATCTGCGCGGTCGTCGCGCCCCAGGTGGTCACGGTCGCCGACGTAGCGCGCCGCCCTTTGCCCTGGATTCGCACGCAGAGCTTGGCGTCTTTCTTCGAGCAGTCGATACCCGCGCACCGCGGGTGAATCACATCCATCTAAGCTCACCTCTCCCGAAACCGTATTGCCTTGTGCCAATGCGTGTTTCGGGGGAGGACGGGACAAAACAGGAGTCTGACACACGTGCTCGAAGCAACATTCCGCGGTTCCCGCGGATACATAGTGCCCTCCGCCCCAAGCTAGCGTGCGGGTTCACCGACAACACAGAGCGACCGGGGTCGCACCGAAACACCCCACCAGCATCCGCCCAGCCCAGCAATCAACACAACCACCCACCCAACCCAGCCAGTGGCACAATTTTCAGTCACCACGACGGGGCAAAACCGCCCCTAAACAGCTAGCGTCGATCTCGGCGCCTTCGCCGATGCGCTCAGACGAGGGCCGTGTCGGGTTCGGCGAAGCCCGGAATCAGCTCCTCCGACAGCGCCCTGATCGGCACGTGCGCATCCAACTGGCACAGAATCGCGGCCACCGACGCGACGACCCGCAGCGGGATTGCCAGCTTGGGCGGCAAGTCCATCTGTCGGGCCGTCTTGATCTGCGCCACCGATGGATCCATGTGACTTATCGTCATCTTTTGCAGCCACTTGCGGGTGTAGTGGAAGACCTCAACCTCGACGGGTTGGACCAACTGACGCAGCATCTCGTCGATGTCGCGCACCGACACCTGCTGGCCTTTCTGAATGAAGCCGACCTTTTCCATCGTCGGCAACAACAGGTCGTAGTTCTTCTCGCGGGCCAGCCGGATCGTCATTCCAAGCTCGATCGGGAACCCACCGGGAAGCGGTGCCACCGCGCCGAAATCGATGACACCCATCCGGCCGTCGGGCAGCAGCATGAAGTTGCCCGGATGGGCGTCGCCGTGCATCATCTCCAGGCGGCGCGGCGCGTCGAAAGTGAGCTCGAGCAGCCGGGACCCCAACAGATCACGCTGTTCGACGGTGCCGTCGCGGATGATCTCCGCCATGTGCGTGCCGTCGATCCACTCCTGAACCACGACCTTGGGGGCGCTCGCCACGATGTGCGGGACCAGGAAGTGCGGGTGACCCTCATACGCCTTGGCGAATGCCCGCTGGTTGTCGGCCTCCAGCCGATAGTCGAGTTCCATCTCGGTGCGCTCGATCAGCTCATCGACGACACCCTGCACGTCGGCGCCCGGAGCAAGCTGTTTGACCACACCGACCATGCGCCGCATGGTCTTCAGGTCGGCACGCAGCGCCTCGTCGGCGCCCGGGTACTGGATTTTGACGGCCACCTCGCGACCGTCTGACCACACTGCCTTGTGCACCTGCCCGATGCTCGCCGAGGCCACCGGTGTGTCGTTGAAGTCGGAGAACCGTTGGCGCCACTTGGTTCCGAGCTGGGCGTCGAGCACCCGGTGCACTTTCGCGGCTGGCAGCGGCGGCGCATCCTTTTGCAGTTTCGTCAGCGCTTCCCGATACGGTTCGCCGAACTCGTCGGGAATCGCTGCCTCCATCACCGACAGCGCTTGGCCGACCTTCATCGCGCCGCCCTTGAGCTCACCGAGAACGGTGAACAGCTGGTTGGCGGCCTTCTCCATAAGTTCGGCGTTGACCTCGTCTTTCGACTTGCCGGTCAGCCGCTTGCCGAACCCGAGCGCTGCCCGGCCGGCGAAGCCGACCGGAATGCTGGCCAGCTTCACGTTGCGCGCAGCGCCCTTACGTTTGATCTCCGACACGTAACCCATCATCCATGACGAGTCCGCCTCGCCCGCATCGATCTGGCAACAGGCGCTGTCAGGGCGAATGGTGAAGATTGGTCAGGGTCGGTAAACATAGGGTGAGCAGCAGCGATTAGTACGCGCCGGACGAATTGCCTCTTTCAGACGATCCGGCTCTGGTGGTCAGTCCAATACCGATCGCGCAGTAGGCGCTTGTAGAGCTTGCCGGTGGGCAGGCGCGGCAGCTCGTCCTCGAAGTCGATCGAGCGGGGCACCTTCTGCCGCGACAGGTGGTCACCGCAGAAGGCGATCAGCTCCTCGACGAGCTCAGGCCCCGGCTGAACTCCGGGCATCGGCTGCACGACCGCCTTCACCGCTTCGCCGAGGTCCTCGTCGGGCACCCCGAAGACCGCGGCGTCGGCCACTTTTGGATGGGTGATCAGCAGGTTCTCGCACTCCTGGTAGATGTTGACTCCGCCCGAGATGATCATGAATGTCGCGCGATCGGTGAGGTACAGATAGCCGTCGTCATCGACATAGCCGACGTCGCCGACGGTGGCCATACTGCCGTCAGGTGAGTGGCCCTCCGCGGTCTTGACGGGATCATTGAAGTAGGAGAATTCGGTCCCGGCCTTGAACCACAAAGTGCCGGGCTCACCTTTCGGGGCGGGACGCATGTTCTCGTCTAGCACTTGCAGCTCGCCAAGCACGATCTGCCCGACTGTGCCCCGGTGGCTGAGCCACTGCTCGCTGTCGCAGGCCGCAAAACCCATTCCCTCCGTAGCGCTGTAGTACTCGAGGATGATCGGACCCCACCAGTCGATCATCTGCTCCTTGACCTGCACCGGGCAGGGCGCGGCGCCGTGCACCGCGACCTCCAGCGATGACACGTCGTATCGGCGGCGCACCTCATCGGGCAGTTTGAGCATGCGCGAGAACATCGTCGGCACCAATTGGGTGTGGCTTGGCCGAAAGGTGTCCACGAGCTTCAGGTAGCGCTCCGGATCGAACCGTTCCATGATCACGGCCGTTCCGCCCATCCGGATGGCCAGGTTCACCCCGGCATGGGGCGCCGAGTGGTAAAGCGGCGCGGGCGAGAGGTAGATCATGCCTTCGCGATAACGCCACAGGTTGGAAAGGAATTGATAGATCGGCAGCGCTTGCGCTGGGGAGACTTCCGGTAGCGGTCGAACGATTCCTTTGGGCCGGCCCGTGGTGCCGGAGGAATAGAGCATGGCGATGCCGAGCGACTCGCCGGGGATTGGTGTGGACGGGAACCCGGTTGTCGCGTCGTGGAGATTGAAAATCTGGCGGTCGCCGGGGGCGTCGACGATGATTGCGACTTCGACGTTCGGACAGTCCTTCAACGCCTCGGTGGCCACCGAACGCTTCTCCCGCGAGAAGATCAGCACCTTCGATTCGCTGTTGTTGACGATGTAGGCGACTTCCTCCGGAGTCAGGAATGAGTTGATGCACGTGTAATACAGCCCGGCGCGTTCGCCCGCGGCGCAGCATTCGAGGTAGCGAGCGTTGTTTTCCATGAAGATTGAATAGTGGTCCAGGCGTCTGAGCCCCACGCTTCGTAGGAAATGGGCAAGGCGGTTGGAGCGCGCGTCGAGTTCGGCATGGGTGATCGCCTCGCCCGTCTGAGCCATGATGAAGGCGGGCTGATCGGCCCGGCTGCGCGCGTATTCGGCCGCATACATAGCGAAACGCTATCGCCTACAAACTGCGCCGATCTTGAATTCGCCAAACCAGCAAGCGCTGTCAGCACGCACACAGGGGATGTCTGGGCCAGTGTCGGGCCACGATCGAGCCGGCGTGGACGTCGAACTCCAGGGTGGCGTTCAACGCCGGCGGTGGCCCCGGATCCGACCCGGGCTCACGTCCGGCCTGCGATCCGCGCACCGCGCGGATCACCCGGTTGACTTGGCTCAGCGCCAGCGCTGCCGTCGCCAGCAGGGTCGCGCGGTCGGCCACGCCGACGGTGTCGCGCAGCTGTGCGGCGACGGCAGGCCACGCCGCGTCGCGGTCCCTGCGGTGCAGATCCGCACACCCCAAACAGCTGGTGATACCCGGGATGACCAGCGGACCGACCAGGCCGGTGCCGTCGCGCACCCGGACCGCGAGGTGCGCGACGCCCTGGGTGTGCAGGTCGCGCAGCATCCGCGGGTCGGCGACCAGGTTGTCGGACAACACCACCAGGTCGGCTTCGGCGGAAGTCACCGCCGCGTGAGGTTGGCTGCTGTGCTTGACCCGCGCACCCGAACAGCGCAGCGACTCGATCAGCAGTTCTGACAGCGGGCCGCGACCGTGCACACGGATCGACGCCGACCGGACGGGCCGGGGCCGGCGGCCACGGGTGGCGACCCCGGCCGCGACCAGCTGCGCGACCAGATCGCCCAGCTCGCCGGCGGCCACGCCGCCCTGCCGGTCAGCTTGACGTTGCAGCTCGCTCATGGGTACGGGTGAATGCATCGTCCGCAACAGGGTGGCCAAGCCCGCGGAAGTCAAGCCGCGCGGCGGGCGGACCAGCACGGCGCGGCGCGGACTCCATCCCACCTGAACGGCGCCGTCGGGGCGCAGCAGCACCGGCAAAGCCGGGTCCAGCGCATACAACGGCGGCGTGGGCTGCGCCATTCTGGCACTGTGCCACGGCTGGGTAGGGGAGGCGGCTCAGCTATCCACAGGACCGGCAAGGTGGGCGCCTCCAGGATCAGTGCCCCGCTCAAACTTAACGATCGCCGTCGCGGATCATGAGCCTGGACGTTGCCGTCAACCTTGAACTGGCCGTGACCGTTTAGTGTTATTCAGCCGGTGCGGGCGGCGGTGGACACGGCCTGCTGCCACGCCATGCGTTGATCGTTCCTAATGGTCCGTGCGTATTTACTGGTCCGAACGTGTATCCACAGGGCCAGTTGCGCTGTTCGCCGGGATCGTCCGGGTCCGGATCAGCGTGCGCGATTCCAGCACCGAACGCCAGGGCCACTAGCGCCGATCCCGCAGCGATGATTGGTCGTTGGCGCATTTCCTTCACCTCGATCTATCGTCTGTGGCCAGCATCGCGTTCCTGGCCTAGTGCATCGGGCCGATGCGATCGACCTCCTCGGACGCTACCCACGCTGCCCGTCGACTTTGCAACGATGCCGTGAACAGCGCGCAAATTATGTTGTGCGCGCTAGCGTTTCGTTGTTCGAGCTGACCGCGACGGCGGCAGCTTGCTGGGCCGGGGGTGAGGATGTCACCGCGTTGGGATTCCCGGTTGCGGTTGCAATCTCACGGATCGGACGGCTGCTTCATGCTGTCCGCCGGATGCGGTCGAAGCGTGCCGGGCGTCACTTCACTAAAAGTGGTCCCACTCAAGCGCAGCCCAAGCAGCTGGTCAGGCGGGGAAGTCCGGTCAGCTCGCGGCGCTCATCCAGGAGCGCATCCGCCACATCTATCGACGGCAGCGGCGTCTCGACCAAGCTGAGACCCGGCCCGAGATGCTGGGTCGGCGGTGCCCGGACAATCAGGCAGCCAAAGCCAAAGAACAACAGCGGGGGTAACGCGGTGGGAAACCGCGATGAATATCTCGTGCTTGACCTCGACACTGCCAGACAATGGCCCGGTAGGTTTTCTTGATTGGCGCTAAGGCAAAGGAACTCGGTGGCCAGTGGACGATTCAGTGTGGATGCCAGGACTGGGAAGCTTCGTACTAGACCGTGCTGTACCGATTCTCTCGGTGCCGGGGGTTTTCACGGTGGTGGTTTTGGTATGCGCGCGGAGGCTGCAGGCCCAGTTGCGGCTGCTGCGGTGGGCGATCAGGCGACGATTCCACAGTTGCGCGGCATGCCACGCGCGTAACCGCTCCGTAGCGCTGTGGCGCTGGCAGGGCAGAAGCCCATGTTGGCTGTGCGCCGAATGCGCATTCGGGGTGAAAGACTTCGACGAGGTTCCTCGGAGCCGCCGACAACCGGGTGCTCAAATTGCCAGCCGGGGCGAGCAAGTGGGTCGAGCTGCCGCCTTCTGGTCTGCGGTGGCGCTCGTCCGCAGGCGCATGCACCGGTTCGGCGGGCAAAACGGGCATCGACGTCTGATCGCCTGACAAGCGACAACCGCGGTCAGCGGACTCGGGTGGCGGTGCCGCCGGCCGTTGCCAACCGACACCGTCATGGCCGTCACGAAGCCGACGAAGATGTCGCGCACCACGCGCTGTCGCGGTTCGGTACGCACGCCGTGCCAAAACAGCCCACCACGAATGGGGTGGAAACCGCGGTGGACGGCAAGATGACCGCCAACGGCCAACACGCACTCGACACCAACGGCCACCACCCAGCCCAAACCAACGGCCACGAACTCGTCAAGACACCCCCTGTGGACCCGTCATCCGAACACGATCGGCTCAATGAGCCGCGATGGACTGGGCGCTGGCCTACCGGCCCTGCGACCTTCCCGGTGGACGCGGGCGTTCCGTAGGTCAGCCCGTACTTCGCAGCCAATTCGCCGAATTCGGGCAGCTCGTGGCGCGTTCACCTGCGCCAGATGACAGGCCAGTTAGCTTGGATCGAACGTCAGGATGTGGCCGGCAGGAACGGCCGGGCATGGGAGAGTCACCAGTTCACATGTAGTTCACTCGGTCCAGATATTGCATCAGAAAGTGCCTCTGAACTGAAATGTAGCCAGTGCGCGATATTGGGATTGAACCAGTGGCAACTGCTACTTGCGCACGCGCAAACGTCGTCGCTGCGCGCCGCATCCGATTCCCAATGGTGCCGGGTGGGTATTTCCATTTAGGGATTGACGAGGCAGCTGGTGACGCCGGGGATGACCAGGGGGCCGACCAGGCCGGTGCCGTCGCGCACCCGGACCGCGAGGTGCGCGACGCCCTGGCTGTGCAGGTCGCGCAGCATCCGCGGGTCGGCGACCAGGTTGTCGGACAACACCACCAGGTCGGCTTCGGCGGAAGTCACCGCCGCGTGAGGTTGGCTGCTGTGCTTGACCCGCGCACCCGAACAGCGCAGCGACTCGATCAGCAGTTCTGACAGCGGGCCGCGACCGTGCACACGGATCGACGCCGACCGGACGGGCCGGGGCCGGCGGCCACGGGTGGCGACCCCGGCCGCGACCAGCTGCGCGACCAGATCGCCCAGCTCGCCGGCGGCCACGCCGCCCTGCCGGTCAGCTTGACGTTGCAGCTCGCTCATGGGTACGGGTGAATGCATCGTCCGCAACAGGGTGGCCAAGCCCGCGGAAGTCAAGCCGCGCGGCGGGCGGACCAGCACGGCGCGGCGCGGACTCCATCCCACCTGAACGGCGCCGTCGGGGCGCAGCAGCACCGGCAAAGCCGGGTCCAGCGCATACAACGGCGGCGTGGGCTGCGCCATTCTGGCACTGTGCCACGGTGGGGCGGGACGGCCGGCTCAGCTATCCACAGAGCCAGCGCCGTCGTCGGGGTCGGCGTGGCCGGCATCTGTGCCCCGCTCGAACTCGGCGATCGCCTCATCGATTCCGCTGGTATCGCCACCGATAACCCGGTCGATGAACGCCGCCGGGTCGTCGAGGTCTTCTGTCTCGGGCAGCAGGTCGGGGTGTTGCCAAACCCCATCGCGGGCGTCGACGCCGGCGGCCTGGGTCAGCCGCTCCCACAGCACGCCCGCCTCCCGCAGCTTGCGGGGCCGCAGCTCGAGGCCGACCAGCGTGGCGAAGGTCTGCTCTGCCGGTCCGCCGGTGGCCCGACGTCGGCGCAGCGTCTCGCCGAGGGCGGCCGCGCCGGGGATGCGGTCGCCGAGCGCCGCATTCACCACTGTCTGTACCCAGCCCTCGATCAGCGCCAGCAGCGTCTCGAGCCGTTCCAGCGCCTGGGTCTGCTCCGGCGTGGCCTGGGGCTCGAACACGCCTTGGGTCAACAGCTGCTCGACGGCGGCGGGATCGTTCAGCGTGGCCGGGTTGAAGTCGCGGGCTAACTCCTCGATTCCCTGCATGTCGATCTTCATGCCCTTGGCGTAGGCCTCGACGGCCCCGAGCAGCTGACTGGCCAGCCACGGCACGTGGCTGAACAACCGGTGATGGGCGGCCTCACGAGCCGCCAAGAAGGTGACGATCTCGCTGCGCGACTGCTCGAGCCCGGCCGCCAAGGACTCGATGGCGTCCGGCAGCAGTGCGGCTATTCCCTTGGGCCCCAACGGCAAACCGATATCGGTGGACGTCAAAACCTCGCGTGACAACCGGGCCAGCGCCTGGCCCAGCTGCGACCCGAATGCCATGCCGCCCATCTGCGACATCATGGACAGCAGCGGACCGGCCATGTTCTTGGCCTCTTCGGGCAGCGCCGCCGCCCACACCGTCGCGATCTGCTGGGCCATCGGATCGCACAGCCGCTTCCACGTTTCGAGGGTGTTGTCCACCCAGTCGTTGGGGGTCCACGCGCTCGCCTTGCTGGTACCGGCCGGCAGCGCAGTCACCCCGTCGAGCCAGGTTTCGGCGAGGTGGACGGCGTCGCCGATCGCCTGATTGGTGGCGGCCGGGATCGGCGCCACGAATCCGATCGAACTCGACGCCAGCTGCCGGGCCAGCTCGTAGTTCACCGGCCCGGAGGCCTGGCCGCCGGCCATGGTCGAGCCCGCGCCGCTGAACATTTGTCCGAGCCGGGTAAAGATCTGGCCCAGGTCGGCCATGTCGAATTCGCCGCCGAGTCCGCCCAGACCGAACGGGTCGGCGGATCCTTTGCCGGAATCGGGATCGTTTTCCCCGCGCTTTTCGCGGTCCGGGTCGTCTCCGGGGGAGAACCCGAAAGGCAGGTCAGCCATGCCCCAACGGTACTCACCGGCGGGGCGCGGCGCGCGATCCGCCGTCACGCTCTGAGTGAACCGGCCGCCAATTCGCCCTGACCAGTCCGTCTAGTGTTAGCGAGGTGAACAGGCGGATTCTGACGCTGATCGTGGCGCTGGTGCCGATCGTGGTCTTCGGTCTTCTGCTTGCGGTGGTGACGGTGCCTTATGTGTCACTTGGCCCGGGCCCTGCGTTCGACACGCTCGGCGAGGTCGACGGCAAGCAGGTCGTCGACATTAAAGGCACCCAGACGCACCCGACGTCGGGTCACCTGGACATGACGACGGTGTCGCAGCGTGACGGTCTGAGCTTGGCGGAGGCGCTGACGCTGTGGCTTTCCGGGCAGGAACAGCTGATGCCGCGCGACCTGGTCTACCCGCCGGGCCAGTCGCGGGAAGAAATCGACAAGGCCAACGACGCCGATTTCAAGGAGTCCGAACACAGCGCCGAGTACGCGGCCCTGGGATACCTGAAGTACCCGCAGGCCGTCACCGTCGCGGCGGTCAACGATCCCGGGCCCTCGGTGGGCAAGCTGCAGGCGGGCGACTCGGTGCAAGCGGTGAACGGTACGCCGGTCGCCACGGTCGAGCAGTTCACGTCCTACTTGAAGAACACCAAACCCGGCCAGCCGGTCACGGTCGACTTCAGTCGCAAAAACGCACCCCCCGGCGTCGCTCAGATCACGTTGGGCAGCAACAAGGACCGCAAGTACGGCTTTGCCGGCCTCTCGGTGATGAACGCGCCGTGGGCGCCGTTCGTGGTCGATTTCAACCTCGCCAACGTCGGCGGGCCCTCGGCGGGTTTGATGTTCAGCCTGGCGGTCGTCGACAAACTCACCACCGGCAATCTCGCCGGCTCCAAGTTCGTCGCCGGCACCGGCACGATCAAGGCCGACGGCACAGTCGGCCGTATCGGCGGCATCGTGCACAAGATGACTGCTGCCCGCGACGCCGGGGCGACGGTGTTTCTGGTGCCGGCCGAAAATTGCTATGAGGCAACCTCCGATAAGTTGCCCGGACTGCAATTGGTGAAGGTCGACAACCTCGGTGGAGCGGTGAATGCGCTGCATGCCGTGACGTCTGGCGGCCAGCCGCCGAGCTGCTAGCTGATGCGTACAGTTGTGATACGTCGAGGACGACGGCCTAAGAAGAACGACTGTCCGCTGTCGACATGGAGCAGGGAGCTTAGCTAGTGGGTATGCGGCCCGCCGCGAGAATGCCGAAGCTGACTCGGCGCAGTCGGACTCTCATCACGATTGCCTTGGCGGTGATCTTGCTGCTGCTGGTCGGCCCGCGCTTGATCGACGGCTATGTCGACTGGCTCTGGTTCGGCGAGCTTGGCTACCGGTCGGTGTTCACCACCGTGCTGCTGACCCGGCTGGTGTTGTTCCTGGTGGTGGGGCTGCTGGTCGGTGGCATCGTGTTCGCCGGCCTGGCGCTGGCCTATCGCACTCGGCCGGTGTTCGTCCCGAGCAATGGCAACGATCCGGTGGCCCGGTATCGCAGCGTGGTGATGTCGAGGCTGCGCGTGATCGCAGCCGGGGTTCCGGTCGCGATCGGCCTGCTCGCCGGGATCATCGCGCAGAGCTACTGGGTCCGCGTTCAGCTGTTCTTGCATGGCGGCGACTTCGGCATCGACGATCCACAGTTCGGCAAGGACCTCGGCTTCTATGCATTCGACCTGCCGTTCTACCGGCTCGTCCTCAGCTTCTTCTTCGTGGCGCTGTTTTTGGCGTTCATAGCAAATCTGTTGGCGCACTATGTGTTCGGCGGTATCCGGCTGTCCGGGCGCACCGGCGCGCTGAGCCGTTCGGCCCGCATCCAGCTGATTAGCTTGGTCGGCACGCTGGTGTTGCTCAAGGCAGTTGCCTACGGACTGGACCGCTACGAGCTGCTTTCGCACACCCGCGCCGGGAAGCCTTTCACCGGCGCCGGGTACACAGATATCAACGCGGTGTTGCCCGCCAAGCTGATTCTGTTGGCGATCGCGTTGATCTGCGCGGCCGCGGTGTTCACGGCGATCGTGTTGCGCGACTTGCGAATTCCGGCTATCGGCTTGGTGCTGCTGCTGCTGTCGTCGTTGATCGTCGGCGCCGGCTGGCCGCTGATCGTCGAGCAGATCAGCGTCAAACCCAATGCCGCGCAGAAGGAACGCGAGTACATCAGCCGAAGCATCAGCGCGACCCGGCAAGCCTACGGCCTCACCAACGACGTTGTGACCTATCGCGATTACAGCAACGACGGGCGGGCGACCGCCGAGCAGGTCGCCTCCGACCGCGCCACCACCTCCAACATCCGGCTGCTCGACCCGACCATCGTCAGTCCGGCGTTCACACAGTTCCAGCAGGGCAAGAACTTCTATTACTTCCCCGACCAGCTGTCCATCGACCGCTATCCCGGCCGCGACGGTAACCTGCGCGATTACGTCGTCGCCGCCCGCGAGCTCAATCCGGACCACCTGATCGACAACCAGCGGGACTGGATCAACCGGCACAGCGTCTACACCCACGGCAACGGCTTCATCGCCTCGCCGGCCAACACCGTGCGCGGTATCGCCAACGACCCCAACCAGAACGGCGGATACCCGGAGTTTCTGGTCAACGTCGTCGGCGCCAACGGCGGAGTGCTCTCCGACGGTCCGGCGCCGCTGGACCAGCCGCGGGTCTACTTCGGACCGGTCATCTCCAACACGCCAGCCGACTACGCGATCGTCGGAAAGACCGGTGTCGACCGGGAGTACGACTACGAGACCAACACCGAGACCAAGAACTACACCTACACCGGAAGCGGCGGAGTGCCGATCGGCGGCTGGGTGTCGCGGAGCGTTTTCGCTGCGAAGTTCGCGGAGCGAAACTTCCTGTTCTCCAATGTGATCGGGTCCAACAGCAAGATCTTGTTCAATCGCGATCCGGCGCAGCGGGTTGAGGCGGTGGCGCCGTGGTTGACGACCGACAGCAACATATACCCGGCGATCGTCAACAAGCGGCTGGTGTGGATCATCGACGCCTACACCACGCTGGACAATTACCCGTATTCCGAGCTCACCTCGTTGTCATCGGCCACCGCCGACTCCACCGAAGTCGCCTTCAACCGGCTGGTGCCCGACAAGCAGGTGTCCTACATCCGCAACTCGGTGAAGGCCACCGTCGACGCCTACGACGGGACGGTCACGCTTTATCAGCAGGACGAGCGCGATCCGGTGCTCAAAGCGTGGATGAAAGTCTTCCCCGGGACCGTCAAGCCCAAGAGTGATATCACCGCCGAATTGGCTGCCCACCTGCGCTATCCGGAGGACTTGTTCAAGGTGCAGCGGATGCTGCTGGCCAAATATCACGTCAACGACCCGGTGACGTTCTTCTCCACGTCGGATTTCTGGGATGTGCCGCTGGACCCGAACCCAACCGCCAGCAGCTATCAGCCGCCGTACTACATCGTCGCGAAAGACATTGCCAAAGGCGATGATTCGGCATCGTTCCAGTTGACCAGTGCGATGAACAGGTTCAAGCGGGACTACCTGGCCGCTTACATCAGCGCCAGCTCCGATCCAGCGACTTATGGCAAGATCACCGTGTTGACCATCCCGGGCCAAGTCAACGGGCCGAAATTGGCCAACAACGCGATCACCACCGACACCGCGGTGTCCCAGGACCTTGGTGTGATCGGGCGTGACAACCAGAACCGGATCAAGTGGGGCAATCTGCTCACGCTGCCGGTCGCCCAGGGCGGGCTGCTGTATGTCGAGCCGGTTTACGCTTCACCCGGCTCCAGCGACGCCGCGTCGTCGTATCCCCGCCTGATCCGGGTGGCGATGATGTACAACGACAAAATCGGATACGGCCCCACCGTCAGCGACGCGCTGACCGGGCTGTTCGGGCCCGGCGCCGGCGCGACCGCCGCCGGGATCGCGCCGACCGAGCCGGGCGCCCCCGCCAGCCCGCCGCCCGGTGCATCACCCCCCTCGGATGGTGCGCCGCCGCCGGCGGCTGCGGCCGTCCCGCCGTCGCCGAACGGGGCGGTGACCCTGTCCCCGGCCAAGGCCGCCGCGCTTAAAGACGTTCAGTCGGCATTAGGCGCCGCGCGCGACGCGCAGAAGAGCGGCGATTTCGCCGCTTACGGATCCGCACTGCAGCGGCTCGACGACGCGATTACCAAATACGACAACACCAAGTGACCTGTCTCCCAGGCGTCGTCGACGCAAGGAGATATGCCAGATGGCCGATATGGATCAAATTCCGGTGACGGTTGTGCAGCCGGGGGAGGGACAGTACGTAGCGCTCCCGGGTTTTGGGGCTGTGTTCAAGCTCTCCAGCCGCACCAACGGCGGCGAGGTGTCCATCGTCGAGCATCCGTTCGAGGTGGGCTTGCTCACTGCGGCGCACCGGCACACCCGCGAGGACGAGCATTCGATCGTGTTGGCCGGCGAGATCGGCTTCCGCTCGGACGACAGCGAAGTCGTCCTCGGTCCCGGTGGCTACATCACCAAGCCACGCGGGCAAATGCATGCCATGTGGAACGCCGGCAGCGAGCCCGGCCGCATCATCGAGATCATCACTCCGGGCGGGTTCGAGAATTACTTCCGCGAGCTGGGTGAGCTGCTCGTCGAGCATGCGAATGACCCGCTCGGCAAGGCTCTGCACGAGCTGCCTGAGTTCGGCGAGCTAGCCGACAAATACGGACTGACCTACGGCTCGCCGGACTGGATGGACGACATCAGACAGCGCCATGGGCTGAACCCGCCGTCGCACTGAACCCGTCACCTCCGCTGAGCGCGGGATTTGGCGGCCTCGCGAGCGTTCGGTAACCTGGTATTTACCCGTCGCGGGGTGGAGCAGCTCGGTAGCTCGCTGGGCTCATAACCCAGAGGTCGCAGGTTCGAATCCTGTCCCCGCTACCAGGGGAAACGGCCCTAGAGGTGTGACCTCTGGGGCCGTTTTCATGCCCGATGGACACGTATTTGGACACATTAGCTAGGCTTGCTAGTTAACTGGATACGTCGTGATCTTCGGGATCCGACTATTTGGCCAGTGATGATTGAGGTGGCCTGCTCCGCGGCGCCTCGGTCATCGTTTGCCAAAACGCGGCTTTCCTCGACTTCTCCGTTAAGCGGCACGGCGCGCTGCAGGACGTCGAGAGCATCATCGAGGCGCCCCATCGTCCCGAAAGCACCGCCATACTCGAGGATGCCTACTCGCTGCTGTGTGATGAGTCCGTTGCGTGGGAGGTCACCGACGATGGCCTTGTTACGTACGCCTCCGTAGAGGTAGCCGACTCGGCGCCGCTCCAGCCGGGCTGCGCCTTAACACCGCGGTTAGCCGAACCCGAACACTCACGTCGGCTGCAGACCCCTCCCGCCGTGGTCTGGTCGTCGATCGGCTCCGCTTGTACGCGGAGGCGTTCGTCCCGCGGCGTACTGGATTGTTGGACGGCGCTCTCTCTGGCACTGATTGCACCAGACCGGTAACGTGACTTAGGAATAGCTCTGAACTGTTACTTTGTTGTACAGATGTCACGTTTCCGCTAAAATCTGAAGCCATGAGAGGCACCATGACCAACTCACCAGCGATGGCAATCCGCCGCGCAGAGCCGCGGTCGTTTCTGCATGTCTCAGACCTGCCGGGAACCAAAGAGGCAGCTCGCAAAGCCGCTTCTCGTGCCGCGCAGAGCGGCGAGTTGGTCCACGTGTGTCGTGGGCTCTATTTCAAAGCTCCCGGTGCCACCCGTTACGGCCCAGTCAAGCCTCGTGTTGAGGAGGTTATCCGGGAGATTTTCAAAGCGTCCAACTCTGGCTTTGGCCCGGCCGGCTACTCCGCGGCGCAAAGCCTCGGCCTGACGACCCAAGTGCCTGCCAAGTTTGAAGCGTCCGCGCTGCGGAAGGCCGACACATCTCTCCCCGGTGTCGTGCTGCATGTGCGAAGCAATCTGGCAAGGGCAGCCCTGAACGAGCAAGAGATCGCAGTTCTCGAAGTTCTGCGTTCGCCTGAGCACTTTGTAGAAGGTGGCATGACGCGCCTTGCACTCAAGGTCAATGAGCTGTCCGCGACTAGGGCTTTGCGACTCAGGGCAATCAACAAGGCATCGGCCGGAGAAACCGGCGCCGTTAAAGCGAACTACGAGCGGCTGACTGCTGCTCTTAAGTCAGCAGCCTGACGGCCCGGCGTGCCACCGCGATTACGTGACATCCCCGACGATCTCGAGGCCCTATTGGGGACAGTGGCCGAAGCGCTCCAGCGCCCAGTCTCCTTCCTCGAGAAGGACTTCTGGGCAATGGAGGTGCTTCGCGTTGCATCGGTTGATCGTCAGATCGAACTCGAGGACGGTGCCGGGGTAGTTCAGACCGTCTTCAAAGGCGGAACCAGCCTCAGCCGCGTATACGGCTTAATCGACCGATTTTCTGAGGACATCGATCTCCTCGTTAGCTTTCCCAATGACGGCGGCGGACCGGGCGTGAACAGACGCGACAGGCTTCTCAAGTCGATCCAGGCAGAGGTGCACGCGCACCTAGGTCAAGAGACTGTCAGTGTTGAACGGCTGACGTCGAAGACGGGAGTTGCCCGAAAGATCAAGTACCACTACCCATTGCGCACGGCCGCGCATGACGCCCTAGTCGAAGGGGTGATATTGGAGATGGGTTCACGCGGCGGCCTTGAACCGATGGAACGGCGCTCGCTGCGGTCGATCATCGCCGACTACGCGATAAGTCAACTCGGAGATTCCGAAGACGAGTGGGAAGAATTCACCCCGTTCGAGGTGAATGTCCTTGGGGCTGAACGAACATTGCTCGAGAAACTGTCGGCGGTGCACTCGATCACATCGAATCTCGGTTCGAAAGAGCCGCCCGCCGGTTGGGGCAGACATTTCCACGACATCTACTACCTCCTTCAGTCTGAGGATGTACGCGCAAAGCTCGTCGCCATGGGGGCGGATGAGGTCAAGAGCCTCGTCATCGATATTGAAGAACGCAGCGTCGCGGGTGGCTTTGAGAACTATGTTCCGCGCCCCGTGGATGGCTATGCGGCCAGCCCGGCCTTTGACAGCGGCGCACCAGTTGCTGCGGAGATTCGCGAGGCCTACGAGGCCGTCGCGGGACTGATGTACGGCCCTGTTGTGCCACTTGAGGAGTGTCTTGCGACTGTTCACGCCTTCGCGGATCTAATCTGAAAACAGCAGGCGCCTGCTCCCAACGTGCGCAGTATCTTCGTCACCTGCTGAAGTACCGAGGTCGGGTACCGCTTGTAGCCGAGGACGCGGCGCATGAAGTCGATGACGGCCTCGCGTACCGCGTCGCGGTCGGTGTCGTCACCGCATGGCGGGCCTCGCTTGGCACGCTCATCGGACGGGACTGGATGGCGGGCGTCGTAGACTTGCTGGCGATGATCGTTTCGAAACGCAGATCGTCGTCATGGCATCTGGTTCGGATGCCGTTTCTTGGTTGCGTCTTGGTGGTCGCTTCGTGTTCGGCACACATTGCGTCCGAGACCGCACCGGCTCTTCTCATGCGTTCGGCTTCAATACGAACTGGCGGATGCCGGTCAGACCTACGGCGTCAACGTGGCTGTCACCAGTGTGGACGCCCGCAACGTCAAATTCGACATCAAGGTCGACGACCAACCAAAGCCCTGATATGACCCTGTCTCCACCACCACGCGCCGAGGTCTACTTGGTGGAGAACCGCCTCAACCCGATCTCAACGCGCGCCGCGCTCGAACTCACCGATGACAATTTGCGCTGCACAGTCAAGGAGTACTCGAAGTGGGTCGAGAAGGCCTTGGGGATTTCAGATCTCAGGTCTCGGCTTCAAGCAGGCGAGGCGGTTGCGGCGTTTGATTTCCGGCGTGATCAGCTGAAGATCAAGTGGCTCAAGCAATTTCTGAAAGCGGGGTTTTCCGTTAGTGAAGGCAGCTCGCGTCGTTGGCTGGTGTCCCTCGTTTATCCCACTGGAATCATGGCATTGGTGGAGGTGGTGGACGGCTGGGACGTCCACCACGAATGGCGGCGGGCTCTGCCTCCGACCTGACCCGCGGGTTCCGAAACCAACCACGACCCCGCAGCACCGCGTCTACCGTTGCTTGGTGATCGTCGAGCATGCACTACTACCGGTTCGCGCCGGAATGAGCGATGAATTTCGGTCGGAACTGATTCATCCGATGAATCAGGAAGGCTGCGTTTAGGTGCTGAACGGACTACCCCGAAACTGGTTGGGAGAGCCTGGAATCCAAGCGAGCGCGAAATGGTCGGCCCTACGGCACGACGAAATATTCTGCTGCACAACGAGATAGGCAATATGGGCATTTCACTGTCATGGATAACAGCGGTTATCCAGGACGGATTGCTCCGTTTTCATCAGATGAATCACGAATGCGGCATCGCGGTTGGGCGGCTACCTTGCTCTGGTGCCCAAAACTGCTGTTGAACTGGGGATTTGGGCTCACCTTGCTGACGCGCTCGTTGTGATCGGCGATGCCCCGACGGTCGCGATGTCAACTTGAAGTGGTCCCGGCGTGACGGTGCGAAATGGCTCCGGGCTGGTGGGCCGTGATTTTCTCATCGCTTCAGCGGAGTAGGACGATCGACTTGGCTGGTGTCGCTGTGC
>CAVVUH010000040.1:0-34098 GCA_963751315.1 uncultured Actinomycetota bacterium
CGTGGCCCGGTCGAGCTTATGGGTACAACCCTTTGACTCGGGCCGCGATGCAATCTCATCACCGGCCACCGACACCGACGCCGCGTTGATGTCAGCCGTTGGCGATGTCGTCCCATCCTTCGACGGATTCCGGGCGACGCGGGTCCGGGCCGACGTAGATCGCTGACGGGCGGACCAGCTTGCCGAGTCGCTTCTGTTCGAGGATGTGGGCGCACCACCCGGCGGTACGGCCGCAGGTGAACATCGCCGGCATCATGTTGGCCGGCACCCGCGCGAAGTCCAGGATCACCGCGGCCCAGAACTCGACATTGGTCTCGATCGCCCGGTCGGGACGGCGCTCGCGTAGCTCGGCGAGCGCCGCCTGCTCGACCGCCGCCGCGACTTCGTAGCGCGGTGCGCCCAGCCGCTTGGCGGTCGCCCGCAGCACGCGTGCCCGCGGGTCTTCGGCGCGGTAGACGCGGTGCCCGAAGCCCATCAGCTTCTCGTGGTGGTCGAGGATTCCCTTGACCGACCGCGCGCGTCACCGGTGCGCTCGACCTCTTCGATCATCGGCAGCACCCGCGCCGGCGCACCGCCGTGCAGCGGGCCGCTCATCGCCCCGATCGCACCCGACAGCGCTGCCGCGACGTCGGCGCCTGTCGATGCGATCACCCGTGCGGTGAACGTCGAGGCGTTCATCCCGTGCTCGGCGGCCGAGACCCAGTACGCGTCGACGGCCTCGATATGCCTGGGATCGGGTTCGCCCTGCCAGCGGGTCATGAAACGCGCTGTGACCGTTTGGCATTCGTCGATGATCCGCTGAGGAACTGCGGGCTGGTAGATACCGCGGGCCGATTGGGCAACGTAGGACAGCGCCATCACCGACGCGCGGGCCAGCTGGTCGCGGGCGGTGGCATCGTCGATGTCGAGCAGCGGCTGATATCCCCAGATCGGCGCCAGCATCGCCAGGCCGGCCTGCACGTCGACGCGCACATCCCCGCTGTGGATCGGCAGCGGGAACGGCTCGGCCGGCGGCAGCCCGTGGCCGAACTTTCCGTCCACCAGCAGAGCCCACACATCGCCGAAGGTGACCCGTCGGCCGACCAGGTCTTCGATGTCGACGCCGCGGTATCGCAGGGCGCCGCCGTCCTTGTCGGGCTCGGCGATCTCGGTGGTGAAAGCGACCACACCCTCGAGGCCGGCGACGAAATTCTCCGGGACCTTGTCCGGGATGACAGTCATGGCTGAATTCTGCCACGCCGCCCGCGACCAGTCGCTACCGGCCGGTAACCAGCGGCGGGTCGCCCGGGGTAGCGTTGGCGCGATGGCAGAACCAGACAACGAGCACCTGGCCGCGATGCGGGTGGAGTACGGCTCGGTCGAGAAGGACGGTAGCCCGGACCTCGACGTCGACTGGCTCGCCGATGGCTGGCTTGCATTGTTGCGCAAGTGGATTGGCGATGCCGAGCGAGCGGGGATCGCAGAGCCGAACGCGATGGTGTTGGCCACCGTCGACGCCGCGGGAAGACCGGTCAGCCGTTCGGTGCTGTGCAAGGGCGTCGACGAAGACGGGATCACGTTCTTCACCTACTACGATTCGGCCAAAGGCGACGAGCTGGCCGCGACGCCCTACGCCTCGGCGACCTTTCCCTGGTATGTGCTGAACCGGCAGTTCCATATCCGCGGCCCGGTCACCAAGGTCGACCCGCGGGCGACCCAGGACTACTGGTCGAAGCGGCCGCGCGGCTCACAACTGGGCGCGTGGGCGTCGCATCAGTCCCGGCCGATCGCCTCCCGCGCGGCGCTGGTCGATCAGCTCGCCGAGGTGACGGCCCGCTTCGTCGACGCCGACCAGATCCCGGTGCCGCCGAACTGGGGCGGCTACCGCATCGCGCCCGACGTCGTCGAGTTCTGGCAAGGCCGGGAAGACCGGCTGCACAACCGGATTCGCGTCAAAGGTGGCCATGTCGAACGCCTGCAGCCCTGACCCACGGTTGAGGATCTCGGGGACACCCCCGGTCCGCCAGACGATGGTCCGGGCGGCCGTCGGACCCGCAGTGCGCCCCCGGGCAGGCGCGCCGCCCCGATAGCGACTACCTTCACCTATAGCAAGCTTGTAGGGCCAGCATCCGCCGAGACCGCAAAGGGGTTCCAGTGGCCGCAACCGACGACACCGCCACTCTTCACTACCCGGGTGGTGAGGTGAATCTCGACATCGCCCACGCCACCGAGGGAGCCGACGGTATCGCGCTCGGCTCGCTGCTGGCCAAGACCGGCTATACGACGTTCGACAACGGCTTCGTCAACACGGCATCGTGCAAGAGCTCGATCACGTACATCGACGGCGACGCCGGCATCCTTCGGTATCGCGGCATTCCCATCGAGCAGCTGGCCGAGAAGTCGACGTTCATCGAGGTGAGCTACCTGCTGATCTACGGTGAGCTGCCGACCAAGGAGCAGCTGGCCAGGTTCACCCGACAGATCCAACTGCACACGATGCTGCACGAGGACCTCAAGCGATTCTTCGACGGCTTCCCGCGCAACGCCCACCCGATGCCGGTGGTGTCCAGCGCCGTCAACGCGCTCTCCGCTTACTATCCGGATTCGCTGGATCCCGCCGACGCCGAGCAGGTCCAGCTGTCGACCATCCGGTTGCTGGCCAAGCTGCCCACCATCGCCGCCTACGCCTACAAGAAGTCGATTGGTCAGCCGTTCCTGTACCCGGACAACTCGCTGACGCTGGTGGAGAACTTCCTGCGGATGACGTTCGGCCTGCCCGCCGAGCCCTACGACGTCGACCCTGAGGTCGTTCGGGCGCTGGACATGCTGCTGATCTTGCACGCCGACCACGAGCAGAACTGTTCGACATCGACGGTGCGGCTGGTGGGGTCGTCCCAAGCCAATCTGTTCACCTCGATCTCCGGCGGTATCAATGCGCTGTGGGGCCCGCTGCACGGCGGCGCCAACCAGGCCGTGCTGGAAATGCTGGAGAATATCCGCAAGAGCGACGACGACGTCGGTGAGTTCGTGCGGAAAGTCAAGAACCGCGAGGCCGGCGTGAAGCTGATGGGCTTCGGCCACCGGGTGTACAAGAACTACGACCCGCGCGCCCGCATCGTGAAGGAACAGGCCGACAAGATCCTGGCCAAACTCGGCGGTGACGACGACCTGCTGGACATCGCCAAGGAACTCGAAGAAGCGGCGTTGACCGATGACTACTTCATCGAACGCAAGCTCTACCCCAACGTCGACTTCTACACCGGGCTGATCTACCGTGCGCTGGGCTTCCCGACCCGGATGTTCACCGTGCTGTTTGCACTGGGCCGGCTGCCCGGCTGGATCGCGCACTGGCGTGAGATGCACGACGAGGGCGACAGCAAGATCGGCCGTCCGCGCCAGATTTACACCGGCTACACCGAGCGCGACTACGCCACCGTCGACGCGCGCTAGCGGGATCCGGCGGGTCGCCCCTCACATCGAGGCAAGCACCGCCATCGCGGCGTTGTGGCCGCCGATACCGGAGACCGCTCCGCCGCGGCGGGCGCCCGAGCCGCACAGCAGGATTCGGTGGTGGGCGGTGGCCACACCCCATTGCCGTGCTGGGGTGTCCAGCCGGTCGTCGTCGTCAGCGAACGGCCAGCGCAATGCGCCGTGGAAGATGTTGCCGCTGGTCATCCCCAGCGCGTGTTCCAGGTCCAAGGTGGTCGTCGTCTCGATGCAGCGCAGGCCGCTCACGTCATCCATCAGCACATCCTGAATCGGTTCGGCCAGAACGCAATTCAGTGACTTCAGCACGGCTTCGGTGAGCGCGTCACGCATCCGCGCGGGCTCGTCGTCACCGAATGACGAATGCGGCGTGTGCAGACCGAACACCGTCAGGGTCTGAGCGCCCGATTCGCGCAGCGCGGGGGACAGGATGGTCGGGTCGGTCAGCGAATGGCAGTAGATCTCGCACGGAAGTGGATCGGGCAGCGCTCCGGCGGCGGCGCGCAGATATGCCGCATCCAGCTGCGTCCAGGTCTCGTTGACGTGCAAAGTTCCGCCGAACGCCTGCTCGGGCGTCACGCTGTCGTCGCGCAATCGCGGCAGGCGTCGCAGCACCATGTTCACCTTGACCTGAGCGCCGTCAGCCGGCACCGGTGATTGCTCGCCCAGCAGGCCGGCCAGCACCGCGGGTGTGACGCCTGCCAGCACGAATCGGCCGCGCGCCATGCGCTCGTCGTCGTGCCGGCGGTAGCGCACTTCGCCGTTTTCGTCGACGGCGTAAACCTCCGCGTCGGTGACGATTTCGGCTCCGCCACGGACCGCCGCGGCGGCCAGCGCCGCGCTCACCGAACCCATGCCTCCGACCGGGACGTGCCATTCCCCGACACCGCCGCCGAGCAGGTGATACAGGAAACAGACGTTCTGCTGCAGCGATGGGTCGTCGAGGCGGGCGAAGGTGCCGATCAGCGCGTCGGTCGCCACCACTCCGCGCACCAGGTCATTGCCGATCGCGTCGGCGATCGCGCTGCCGATCGGTCGATCGATCATGGCCCGCCACGCCGCCGCCGCCTCGGGATCGCCGCTGCCGACCACCTCCTGGCGGACCTGCTCGCGGGTGCGCAACGGCTCTAACAGCGTCGGCCAGAGCCGCTCGGTGACCAGCCGGCAGCGCCGGTAGAACGCCGCGAAGGCCGGCTCGTCGTCGTCGGCGCCGATGACGCCGAACGTGCAGTGCGGCCCGACCAGCAGGCCGGTGCGTCCCTCCGTGGCCGGGTCGGGGGTGTACGACGAGTACGGCCGCCGGGCCAACCGCACCGCCGCACCCAGGTCATCGGCGATGCGGGCCGGCAACAGGCTCACCAGGTACGCATAACGCGACAGCCGGGCGTCGACACCGTCGAAAATCTGCGCCGACACCGCGGCACCGCCGACCTGCGGCAGCCGCTCCAGCAGCCGCACCCGCAGGCCGGCCCGGGCCAGGTAGGCGGCCGCGACCAGGCCGTTGTGCCCGCCGCCCACGATGACCACGTCGACGTCATCCGGGTCGGCAGCCATCGGTCAGCCCAGGTAGCCCTCGACTTGGCCGGGCGGGCGCACCGTCGCGCCGCTGGGGTCGCCGCCGGTTTCGCGTAGCGCCCGACGCTGCCGAAGCAGATCCCAGCATTGGTCGAGTTCGGTCTCGATGCGGCGCAGCCGCTCGTGCTCCTCCGACGTGCTGATTTCGCCGTGCTGTAGCTGCGCCCGAAGTGTCTTCTCCTCAGCGACCAGGTGGTGGATATGCGCCAAGGCGTCTTTGTCGGTTGCTTTTCGGTCCTCTTCCACGAGTTAAGTGTGCCGGACTAGGGTCGGTCGGGTGTCAAGCAAACCAGAGATCGACTCTCCGAGCGGCCCGGCGCCCGCACAACTCGTCATCGAAGACCTAGTGGTCGGAGACGGACCCGAAGCCAAGCCGGGTGGCGTGGTCGAGGTCCACTATGTCGGTGTCGAGTACGACACCGGCGAAGAATTCGACAGCTCGTGGGGTCGGGGCGAGTCCATCGAATTCCCGTTGCGTGGGCTCATCCAGGGATGGCAGGACGGTATTCCGGGAATGAAGGTGGGCGGTCGGCGTCAGCTGGTGGTCCCACCCGCGCAGGCTTATGGCCTGGCCGGCTCGGGGCATCAGCTATCGGGCAAGACGCTGATCTTCGTCATCGACCTGCTCAGCACCCGTTAGCAAGAGGGAGGGCCTAATGGCGGGTTCCGACGAAGCACCCGAAGCCACGCAGTGGCGGCCGACCTCGAAGTTCTATCGGCGGTTTCCGGTCTTGCCGTGGTTGGTTGGGCTAATCGTTATTCCCCTGCTGCTGGCGGTAATCGGCTATGGCGAACTGGGCCGGACCCGATCGGAGTTCAACGGGCCGACGGGTGCGTTACCGACGCTGAACGCGCACAAGCCGTCTGGCGGCGCGCCGAACTCACCGACGATTCCGCCGGTGGCGCTGGCACCGGTGTCAATCACACGCAGCGGCAACGACATCAAGCTTTCCGGTGACACGCCCACCCCTGAGGCAAAGGAGTCGCTACTGGCGGCGCTGAAGGCGGGCTTCGGGCCGAATATCAACATCATCGACGACGTCCGAATCAACCGGGATATCACTTCTCTCGATTTCTCCAATGCTGCAACGGTTTTCAAAGCAGCAGCATCAGTTCCCGATTTCGGCCTCACCATCAAGGGTGACACCATCACCCTCATCGGGACGACGGGTTCGGGAGGTCAGCAAGACGCCATCGAGCAGGCTGCTGACGCGGCCTGGCCCAACCTGAATATCGTTGACACGATGGGGATCGGCGGTCCCGTCACGGCGAGCGCACCCCCGGGCCCGGCACCGGCTCTTGGCCCGGGTAACGCGTGCGCCCACCTGGGATCAGATCTCAAAGCCCTTGGCCCGATTACCTTTGTCACCGACGGGTCCGCGTTGACGCCGAACGACGAACAGACACTGAATCAGGTTGCCGACAAGCTGAAAGCCTGTCCGGCTGCGAGGGTGACCATCAACGGCTACACCGATAACACCGGTAACGACGCCATCAACAACCCGCTGAGCACCAACCGGGCCGACGCCGTCGCCGATTACCTGATCGCGCAAGGTGTCATGGGTGATCACCTGACCGCGAAGGGTCACGGTTCTGCCGACTCGGTCGCCGACAACAGCAGCCCGGACGGTCAAGCCAAGAATCGCCGTGTCGAAATCGTGGTCAGCTAAGGAGAATCCTCCCATGGACTTCGTTATCCAATGGTTGTGCTATCTGGTGGCGTTCGCGGCCGGTTCGGCGGTTGCCTTGGTGATTGCCGGCATATCGATCAGGAACGCCGACGAAGAGCAAGCCCTGGAGGACATGCCCGACGCCCGTGAGATTGGAGCGCAGTGATGAGCGACCTGAACTACTGGCTGCTTGGGGTGTCCTTCCTGCTCGGACTGTTGCTGACATTGGTGCTGACGGTTCATCGCGTCAAACGTGATGTGCCAGTGAGGTCTTCGGCGGCCAAGCAGGAGCGGGAGGACGGCAAGGAGACGTAGGTCAGCTCGGGCCGGGCAAGCGCAGCAGAAGGCGCACTCCGCCCAGCGGGCTGTCTTCCAGAGACGCCGTGCCGCCGTGCAACTGCGCCTGCTGAGCCACCAACGCCAGACCCAGACCGGAGCCCGAATGCGACGCGGTCGAGCCGCGGGAGAATCGCTCGAACACCACTTGGCGCTCCTCCTCGGGTATTCCGCCGCCGTTGTCGTCGACGGCGATCTCCACACCGGCCCGCGAAGTGACCGCGGACAGCTGAACTCTGGTGGCGCCGCCGTGTTTGACGGCGTTGGCGATCGCGTTGTCCACGGCGAGGCGCAGGCCGGCGGGCAGCCCGACGATGATGCAGGTCGGCGACGGCGCCAGCGACACGTCGAGGTCGGGGTAGATCCGCATGGCGTCGTGCGCCGCGCGGTCGAGTAGCTCGGTAATGTCGACCGGAACGTGGTCCTCGGAGGTCGACAGCTCGCCCTGGGCCAGCCGCTCGAGCGCGGAAAGTGTTGCCTCGATCCGTGATTGGGTCCGGATCACGTCGTTGATTACTTCTTTGCGCTGCTCGTCGGGGAGGTCGAGGGTGGCCAGCACCTCGAGGTTGGTGCGCATCGCGGTCAGCGGCGTGCGCAACTCGTGCGAGGACACCGCGGCGAAGTCCCGGGCCGAGGCCAGGGCTTCCATTGTCCGGTTCTGCTCGTTCCAGATCCGTTGCAGCATGCCGCGCATGGCCTCGGCGATTTCCACGGCCTCGGTGGCGCCGCGCACTTTGATCTGCGGGCTTTCGTCACCCGCGTCGATCGCACGGGTCTGCTGGGCCAACCGCTTGAACGGCCGCACCGCGAACGTCGCCAGCAGCCAGGCGAACACGGCCGCCGCGGCGATCGAGAATCCGGCGATCAAGATCACCCGGCGGTGCAGGTTGTTGGTGTCGGCGATGGTGGAGTCGTAGGTTGCGCCGACTTCCACCGACATCGGGTGCGGCGCCGGAATATTGACGGTGCGCACCCGGTAGCGCACGCCGTTGACGTAGGTGTCGGCGTAGCCGGCCGGCAATTCCGGCAGGGTGACCGTCGAGTTGGAGGTGATCTCGCCGCCACCGGCACGGCGCACGGTGATGATCGCGTCCTGGTCATTTGGTGATTTCGGAATCTGGCCAAGGCCGCGGGGCAGGAATGGGATCGCGAAACCGGCTGCCTCGTCCAGGCGACGGTCCAGCCTTTCCTTGCGGTCGTTGGTGATGCCGAACCAGACGACGGCACAGGTGATGAGCACCGGAATCGCCGCGCCGATGGCGGTCGCCACGACGACCCGTGCACGCAGCGACGGCGTACGGGTCACGATTCTGGACAAGAAATTCAGGTTCATGCTTCAGTCCCGTCACTGCATACGCAGTACGAATCCCACTCCGCGGACGGTGTGCAGCAGCCTCGGGCCGCCACCGGCTTCCAACTTGCGGCGCAGATATCCGATGAACACGTCGACGACGTTGGTGTCGGCGGCAAAATCGTAACCCCAGACCAATTCCAGCAACTGCGCGCGGGACAGCACCGCGGTCTTGTGCTCGGCCAGCACCGCCAGCAGGTCGAACTCGCGCTTGGTCAGATCGACGTCGACGCCGTGGACCCGGGCCCGCCGGCCCGGGATGTCCACCTCCAACGGGCCCACCGTGATGGTTTCCGAGGACGACGTCGCGGTGGATCCGCGGCGGCGCAGCAGCGCTCGCACCCGCGCGACCAACTCGGCCAGCACGAACGGTTTGACCAGGTAGTCGTCGGCGCCGGCCTCCAGACCGGCCACCCGGTCGTCGACCGAACTACGGGCACTCAGGACACATACCGGCACGTCGTTGTCCATCGCACGCAGAGCGGTGACCACGCTGACGCCGTCGAGCACAGGCATGTTGATGTCGAGCACGATCGCGTCCGGCCTGGTCTCGGTGGCACTCCGCAACGCCTCGGCGCCGTCCACCGCGGTCGACACTTCGAAGCCGGACAACCGCAATCCGCGCTCCAACGAGGCAAGCACGTCGGAGTCGTCGTCCACAACCAAAACCCGGGGTGAGGTCACACCTGTGTCCATGTCGCCCATGATGCCTGATTGTTGCCCCTAGCTGTGGGAACCCCCGCTGGAAGGACCCGTCTCAATTCTCGCGCGATGGCGGGAATCGGGCGGTGCCGGGTTCTGGTGGCAACCGCAGTGACTTCACCAGATAACTGACGGTGCGGTAGGTGCCCGCGAGCATGAGCAGTTCCAGCAGTGCCCCGTCCGAATGCCCTTTGGTGAGCTCTGCCCAGAGCTCGTCGTCGACTGTGCACTCGTCGTGCAGGCTGTCACACAACCGGATCAGCAGCCGATCGGCGTCGGACCAGCAGGTGTCGTCGGGTCTGCCAACCGTCAACGACGTGATCTGCTCTTCTGTCAGGCCGGCTTTCGCGGCGAAGACGCTGACGTGCACGCCCCACTCGTACTCTGCGCCGCAGGACGCCGTCACCCGGTCGATGACGATCTCGCGTTGCCGGATGCTCAGGTGCCCCCGGTCCAGCAGCCCGGAGTTGAAAAACTTGAAGAACAGCCGGCGATCGCGGGCCAACGTGGTGAACAACACCAGGGGCGGGCGACCGCGCATGATCGCGTCGATGGCTTGCGCGATGTCGTCGGGTAACGGTTCGGCGGCTGGACCAATGCGGGCGCTATTGTTTTTATAGCATGGCATGGTGGTGACGGTAGCCCTCGTGCTACAAAATGTAAAGCATGAATTCGCCCAGCATCGGTTCGTCGGCCCGCGGCTCCCGCTCGGGGCGGCCGATCATGGTGGCCCTCGACGCGCTGGGTCGCCGCGGCGCTCTGCGGCTGCTGTGGGAGCTGCGCAATGGGCCGCTGACTTTCCGGGCACTGCAAACGGCCTGCGACACCAACCCCGGGTCGCTCAACACCCGGTTGAAGGAGCTGCGGCAGTTGTACATCGTGGATCACTCAGATGCGGGTTATTTCCTTACCGGACATGGCCATTCCCTGATGACAGCGCTTGAGCCGCTGCAGACCTGGGCGCATCGCTGGGCGGCCGACGCATTCGATTCAGCGGAAGACGAGACCCGATAGCCGCCAGGCCAGTTGGCTGCGTACCGCGGGCACCTGGGCGGCCAGTCGCATCAATCCGTTGCGGGCCGGGCGCACCGCCCTGGGCAACGTCGCCAGCCGGGTCAACCGTCCAGTCGTGGTCAGCACTTCCCGCGCGATCGGACGACGGCTCGCGCTGTAAAGGTCGAGTGCTGCGACCGATCCGCCGGGTAGCGCGTCGCGCAGGGCGTCGGCCAACGCGACGGCGTCCTGGATGCCCAGGTTCATGCCCTGCCCGCCGGCGGGGCTATGGACGTGGGCGGCGTCACCGGCCAGTAGCAGCCGTCCCGCCCGATAGGTGTCGGCAACCCGGTGTTGGATGCGGAAGCGTGATCCCCAGACCAGCTCGGTGACGACGCTGTGCCCCGGGCCGAAGCCGCGAGTGTCCATGATGTTCTGGACGAGCTCCGGCGACGGCACCTCTGGCGCCTGAGCGCTCGGCGCGACGATGCGGTGAATGCCACCAGGTAGCGGCGCCAGCACATTCAAGCCGTTCATCGCGTAGAACAGGATGACTTCATCGTCGGGCGCCTCGCCGGAAAGTCGGACATCGGCAAGCGTGAACGATTCGGCGTACTCGCCGCCGGTGAAGCCGATCCCGGCCTCCTTGCGCACGGTGCTATGCGCGCCGTCGCAACCCACCACGAAGCGGGCCCGGATGGTGTCTCCGTCGGCGAAAGTGGCTGTCACGCCGTCGCGATCCTGCGACAACCGGGTCAGCGCTGTGGGCCGGCCCACCTCGCCACCGAGTTCGGCCAGCCGCTCGACGAGCAGCGCCTCGGTGGTGGCTTGCGAAATCATCAGTGTGTAGGGGTATTTGGTGGGCAGCCCGGAAAAATCGATCGGGATCAGCGTGCGCGCGCCCTGCCGCATGGTGAACCGCGGGGCGATGAGCCCGGATTTGACCATGCGTCGCGAAACGTCGATATCTTCCAGCACTTCGAGCGTGCGGGCGTTGACCGCGGCCGCACGCGAGGTGTTGGCGCCGGCGGTGAGCCGGTCGACGACGATGACGTCTGCATCGCGACGCAGCAGGGATGCGGCCAGCGTGAGTCCAGTCGGGCCGGCTCCCACAACGAGGACGTCGGTGTCCATCATGGTGATCCTCCATCTAGAAAGCCAACGCTTGTTGGCATGTCTCCATCGTGCGACGCTCGGCAACGTATGTCAACACTTGTTGGCCTACAATCGTTGACATGAGAAGAACGTCACAGGAGACCAAGGCCGCCATCTTGGCCGCCGCCCGCGAGCGATTCGGTGCTAACGGTTTCCAGGCCGCCACCATCCGGGGCATCGCCGCTGACGCCGGGATCGACCCGTCGATGGTGATGCGGTATTTCGGCAGCAAAGGCCAGCTATTCGCCGCCGCGGCGGAGTTTGATCTGAAGTTTCCCGACCTCACCGAACTGGATCGGGCAGCGGTGGGCCGATCACTGGTCAGCCACTTCCTTCAGCGTTGGGAGGGCGACGAAGCGCTGGTGATCCTGTTGCGGTCCAGCGCCACCAACGCCGATGCCGCGCAGCGCATGCAGCACATCTTCACCAAACAGCTGCAGCCGCTGGTGGCAACCCTGGTTCCGGCCGCGGAAGCACGCTGGCGGTCTGGGCTGATCGCCACCCAGATCCTGGGCGTGGCGTGGTGCCGCTTCGTGTTGCGGTTGCCGGCAGTGGTCAGGATGAGCCGGGCTGAAATCGTCGACTGGGTTGGGCCGACGATCCAGCGGTATCTCGGGTTGCCGGACAGCTAGCGCAGCCCGATATTGCGGTAGCGGCCCAACCGGGTCGCCATTCGGTCGGAATCGGCCATGCCGCGCAGCGCGTGCAACTCGACGGCGATCGCCACGGACAGCCGGGTGCAGAACTCTTTCGGCTCCTCGGCGGCGTCCGGGTGCTCCGGCACGACGACGTCGACGATGCCGGACGCCAACAAATCCGCCGATCGGATGCCTTGTGCAGCGGACAGTTCGGCGGCGTGCGCGGTGTCGCGGAAGACGATCGCGCTGGCGCCCTCGGGCGGCAGCGGCGCCAGCCAGCCGTGCAGTGCGGCCAGTACCCGGTCGGCCGGGACCATCGCCAGGGCCGGCCCGCCGCTGCCCTGACCGAGCAGCACCGACACCGTCGGGGTGTCCAGCGTGACCAGCTCAGCCAGACACCGGGCGATCTCGCCGGCCAGTCCACCCTCTTCCGCCTCGGCCGATAGCGCCGGGCCGGCGGTGTCGATGACGAGCACCAGCGGTAGCCGCAGACCGGCGGCCAACGTCATGCCGCGACGGGCCTCGCGCAACGCGGCGGGCCCGACCAGCCCGCCGACGATGCGCTGCTGGCCTAGGACCACTGCGGGCTGACCGGCGAACTGGGCCAGCGCCAGCAGCATGGTCGCCGCTTCACCCTGCTCGGTTCCGGACAGCAGCACCTGTTCGGTGCAGCCGTGTCGCAACAGCTGCCGCACCCCGGGCCGGTCCGGCCGCCGCGACGCCAGCACCGAGTCCCAGGCCGGGACATCGGGCAGCGGTTCGGGCGGCGACGGATCCGGCGGTGGCCCCGCGTCGTCGGCGACCACTTTGAGCGCCCGGTCGAGGATGCCGCGCAGCTCCCCGAGCGGCACGACCGCGTCGATCACCCCATGCCGCTGCAGGTTCTCAGCGGTCTGGATGCCAGCGGGAAACGGTTCGCCGTACAGCTGCTCGTACACCCGCGGTCCCAGGAAGCCGACCAGTGCCCCCGGCTGGGCGATGGTGACGTGGCCCAGCGAACCCCATGATGCGAACACCCCGCCGGTGGTCGGGTGCCGCAGGTACACCAGGTAGGGCAGGTGCGCCTGTTTGTGCAGTGTGACGGCTGCGGCGATCTTCACCATCTGCAGAAACGCGACCGTGCCCTCCTGCATCCGGGTACCCCCAGAGCTCGGCGACGCCAACAGCGGCAGCCGCTCGGCGGTGGCGCGTTGCACAGCGTCGGTGATCCGTTCGGCCGCGGCGACCCCAATCGAGCCGCCCAGGAATTCGAACTCGCAGACCACCACCGCCACCCGCCGCCCGAACACCCGGCCCTCGCCGGTCAGCACCGATTCGTCACGGCCGGTCGTGGCCCGTGCGTCGGCAAGCTCGCGGGCGTACGACGCGTTCGTCGGCACCACCAGCGGCGTGTTGTCCCAGCTGATGAAGGTTCCCTCGTCGAGCACCGCGTCGCGCAGTTCATCGGTCCCGATCCGGCCCACGGGCCTGAGGCTAATAGGCTTGGGCGCATGATTGGTGTGACCCGCGTCGAAGACGTCATGACCATCGAGCTGCAGCGGCCGGAACGGCGCAACGCGCTGAACTCCCAGCTCGTCGAGGAGCTGCGCGAGGCCGTCGAAAAGGCGGCTGGTGAGAACGTCCGTGCCGTCGTGCTGACCGGGCAGGGCACCGTGTTCTGCGCCGGCGCCGACCTGAGCGGCGACGCGTTCGCCGCCGACTATCCCGACCGGCTCATCGAACTGCACAAGGCCATGGACGCAGCGCTGATTCCGGTGATCGGGGCTATCAACGGGCCCGCCATCGGGGCAGGCCTGCAGCTGGCGATGCAATGTGACCTGCGCGTCGTCGCGCCGGACGCGTTCTTCCAGTTTCCGACGTCGAAATACGGCTTGGCACTGGATAACTGGAGTATCCACCGGCTCGCGACGCTGGTTGGACATGGCCGTGCCCGAGCGATGCTGCTGTCCGCGGAGAAGCTGACCGCCGAAACAGCGCACGTGACCGGAATGGCCAACCGGATCGGCACGCTGGCCGATGCGCAGGCTTGGGCCGCCGAGATCGCCGGCCTGGCGCCGCTGGCCATCCAGCACGCCAAGCGGGTGCTGAACGACGACGGCTCCATCGAAGAGCCCTCGCCGGTTCAAAAGGAGCTTTTCGACAAGGCGTGGGGCAGCCAAGATGTGATCGAAGCGCAGGTGGCTCGGGTGGAGAAGCGGCCACCGAATTTCCAGGGAGCCTGATCGCATGTTGCGCGAGGCGCTACGACTGGCCGCCGGCACAGTCACGCTGGCGACCGGTGGATGGGTGCTGCGCGCGCTGCATGGTGCGCCGGCCGCGCTCGGAGCTCAACCGTCCGACATCCGTGCGACGGCCGAGCGGTCGCCGAATTTCCGCGACGGTGTGTTCGTCAATCTGGAGCCTGCGTCCCAGTTCAGCATCGACCGTGAGGAACAGCGGCTGATGTTGTGGGAGGTCGTTGGTGGGCGTGCCGCGACCCGGCCCAGGGCGGCGATCCCGTTGGCCCCTCAGGAGGCCCGAGCCTTCGAAACCGGTGCCGGCCAGATCGCCGTCAGCTGGTTCGGCCACTCGACGGCGCTGCTGGAGATTGACGGGTACCGCGTTCTCACCGACCCGGTGTGGAGTGAACGCTGCTCGCCGTCCGACATCGTTGGCCCCGGGCGAATGCATCCACCGCCGGTGCCGCTCGACGCGCTGCCGGCGTTGGATGCGATCGTCATCAGCCACGACCATTACGACCACCTCGACATCGACACCATCGTCGCGCTGGCTCACAGCCAGTGGGCCCCATTCGTCGTTCCGCTCGGTGTCGGTGCGCACCTGCGTGATTGGGGCATCCCCGACGAGCGCATCATCGAACTCGACTGGAACGAGCAGGCGCAGGTCGACGAACTGACCCTGATCTGCACCCCGGCCCGGCACTTCTCCGGCCGCTTCCTGAACCGCAACTGCACGCTGTGGGCGTCGTGGGCGATCATCGGTCCTGCGCATCGGGCGTACTTCGGCGGCGACACCGGCTACACCAAAAGCTTTGCGGAGATCGGCGCTGAACACGGACCTTTCGACGTGACGCTGCTGCCGGTTGGCGCCTACAACCGGACATGGCCGGATATCCACATGAATCCCGAGGAGGCGGCCCAGGCGCATCTGGACGTCAACGGCCGACTGCTGGTGCCCATCCACTGGTGCACGTTCCGGCTGGCGCCGCACCCTTGGGCCGAACCGATTGAGCGGCTGCTGGCCGCGGCCGACGCCGCTCACATCCAGGTTGCGGTGCCAAAACCGGGTGACCGGGTCGATCCAACGGCGATGGCCGAATTGGACCCCTGGTGGCGACTGGTGGATAGACCGTGATACGCCAACGGTTTTGATGTGGTGGAGATAGCGGCGAACGACAACAATGACGCAGGACACGAGGGCTGCTCAACAAGCACCCCAGGCGAGAGGACGAAACATGGGATTCCTGGATAAGGCCAGGGACCTGTTGGCGCAGAACGCCGACACGGTTGACGCCGCGATCGACAAGGCGGGCGAGTTCGTCGACTCCAAGACCGAGGGCAAGTACAAAGACGCCGTCAACAAGGTGCAGGAGGCGGCGAAGAAGGCTTTGGACGATGGCGCTAATGGCGACCCGCAGAACTAACTCATGGCGAAACTTTCCGCATCCATCGACGTACCACTGCCACCCGAAAAGGCTTGGGAGGATGCGTCTAACCTGTCCCGCTACAAGGAGTGGCTGACCATCCACCGGGTGTGGCGGAGCAAGCTGCCTCAGCAGTTGGAGAAGGGCACGATCATCGAGTCGATCGTCGAAGTCAAGGGCATGCCCAATCGAATCAAATGGACGATCGTGCATTACAAGCCGCCGGAGGCCATGACGCTCAACGGTGACGGCGTCGGCGGGGTCAAAGTCAAGTTGATCGCGAAAGTCAAGCCGAAGGGCACTGACAACCATGACTCGGTCGTCAGCCTCGATGTGCATCTCGGGGGTCCGGCGCTGTTCGGACCCATCGGCATGATCGTCGCCGCCGCGTTGAGGAGCGATATCCGCGAATCGTTGAACAAGTTCGTCACGGTGTTCGCGCCGGCCTGATTGCCAACCGGCCCGAGTTTGCGACCCCGGACAACTGGGCCACGTACTTCCACACCGCCGACATCAACGCCACGGTGTCGGCCGTGACCGCCGCGGGCGGCGCATCCTGCATGGGGCCGATGGAGGTTCCGGCGAAGGGCTACATGAGCCTGGCAACCGACCCGTCCAGCGCTTCCTTCGGCTTGTGGCACCCGCTGGAGCACCACGGTTTGAGGTGATCGGCGAGGCCGGTACGCCTGTCTGGCACCAGCTGACCACGCGTGACTACCGCGCTGCTGTCGACTTACCGCGAGATCTTCGGGTTGCAGACCGAGCAGACGCCCTCTCGGTAGACTTAGCTACCGGCTAGAAGGCGAAACATCATGACTATCGCTTGGGGTCTGACCGCAACCATCATCTTCGCTGCCACAGCTGTGGGTCTACCGAGCCCTGCGTGCACGGACGAGCCGTTCAACGGTACGTATTCGCTGGACAATAGCGGTGAGCCCGGAGCCCTAACCACGTGGATCGCTACTTCGGCATGTCGCCCCACGGATTGCATCGCGCACGTCGCCAGTTCAAGAGGATGGGGCGCCGATGCGCAGCTGGTGGACGGTCGTTGGACTATGACGGTTGACCGGCCAGACGGCACATTCTGCTTGGACGGCCAGCTCTCTGGTGCGTTACAGACGTGGTCGTGGGATCCCGTAACGCTTACCGGCGAAGTAAGCGGAGTCCCAAACGGTCAAGGCGCCGGGTGCGAAGCGCCGGCCGATTCTTTTACTTTGACGAAGATCGGCTAAAGCCGCATCTCGTCTCGGAGCGCGAAACGCGTTGGGAGAGTGACTAGTACGACTTCACCGGTAAGGCGCATATTTGATTCCGTCGTATTCGGCCTTGTGGCGACGCAGGCCGGGGCTACCCTATGTAGTGCTCGAGCGGAGCATGGTCGGCGATTCCTTCCTTAAGTGACTTGAGTGATCCGGTCAGCGGGCCTGGGAATTGGCTTGCCGGGCGGCCAGGCTCTCTGCGGTGCGGTCGAGCATGCGGCCGTTCATCTTGATTGAGCGGTATAGAAGAGGTAAGACGCCGAATACGGGACACCCACCTGAGCTCCGTCGGCACATCGGCCCTTCGGCGCAAGCCCGCGCTTGGTCGCGAGGCGCTGAACGTAGGTGACCGAGCCGAACTGCCCGGCACCGTGATTCTCGGTGGCCTTCAACAGCAGCTCTGCTATCGCGTCGTCGTGGTTCACCATGGCGTTGGGTACCAGTGCCGCGCTGACTGCACTACCGTCGATCGTCGAAATCCACACCGGGCCTTTGGAATGCAAGGCGATGGGGTTGCCGTTGTCGCTGATGATCGCCGCAGGCTGTGACAGCGTCCAGGAGTTGTTGGTGCACTGGTAGATCTGCACCCCGTGGCCCTCAAACGAACCGGCAAGCTTGTTGCCGGACGGCACCTTGATCGCGTCGGGGATCTGAACCTGCTGTGGCGCTGCGGTTTTGCTTGAGGTTGGCACAGGCTGGTGAGCCGACGAGCATGCTGCCAGACCGGCCCCGATCGCGATCGCGCGGAATGCCATCGACAGCGCGATACGTTTCATGAATCCGTATCTCCTCCGCGTCGCGCGACGCCCAAATGATGACTGCCCCCGAATCGGGCCTCCAGGAGATGATATTGCCATGACAATGCAAGTGCGACGGGTTGTTACTGGACACGATGAGAACGGCAATGCCGTCGTTGTAAGCGACGAGCGATTGGCTGCAGTTTCACGCGGGGTCGGCACGGGCATATCAGGCTGTGAGATGTGGTCAACCAATCGAATGCCGATCGACAACTCGGCGGTGCGGGTCAGGCCTCCGGTGAGTCTTCGGGGTACGAGTGTCGGGTTGGACGTGCATGCGCTTTCGGTGGTGGCACACGCCGTCGACGAGGTGACTGGTGAGGTGTCTCGGGCGCGGTTGTGTCCTGATCGCGGCGAGATTTTCTGTTGGCTGAGTCTGGTGCGGGCCCCGGTGCGGGTGGTTTATGGGGCAGGCAGCCCCGGCGGCTGCAGCGGTGGCGCCGGGTCCTGCGACCCGATACAAATTAGCGTGCATGTCGGTGCCCGCTGCGCGGGCTGTAGCCCCGACGGCGTCGGTGGTTGATTAGCGACTGATGGACCGAAGTCGATCAGCGGCGTGTGCGCCAAGGGGTCGTCCACCGGCAGGCCAGGCCCGAGTCCCTCCGGATGTTCGTCGTGTGCGTCGCCGAGCGGGGGCGGGGCTCCGGTGATCGGCGGCAGGTCGATCGGGACTACGCCCGTGGCGTAGGCCGCGGCCCAGCCCAGCACGTTCTGGGCATAGGACATCGAGTTGTTGTAGCGCAGGATCGCGGTCATGACCTGCGTCGGGTCGCGCAGGTTGAGCCCGCCGCTACATAGGTATCGCGCGGCTGCCAGCGTGGAGTCGTACAGGTTCTGTGGGTCGGCTACGCCGCCGCCTTTGCCGTGGGAGGCGTAGCGCGCCCAGGTGTCGGGCAGGAATTGCATCGGTCCCATCGCGCGGGCGTAGGTGACTCGGCCGCTGACGTTGCTTTGGACGATGGCCTCGTTGCCGGGCAGCGTGCCATCCAGCGCTGGCCCGTAGATGGGGTGGATCGCGGTGCCGCGGGCGTCGGTGGCGCCGCCGTTGGCGTGCACTGATTCGATGCGGCCAATACCGGCCAACAGGTTCCAGCTGATCCCGCAGGCGGGGTCAGAGGCGGTCATGATTTGTTCGGCGTTGCGGTATGCGGACAGGGCAATCGTCGGAATACCCAGCCCGCCTCGAGAATTCATGACGACCGTCGGCGGGGGTGCCGACACGGTGGCGGCCGCGATGTGGAAGCTCTCCAGCTGTTGCTGGATGGCGATGACCTTGGGGCCCAATGAGTCTCTCGAGGTGGGGGCGACTACGGCCACCGGGGTGATTGTGGCATGTCGCAGCATCGGCGTCGGAGCTGCGGCGCCGACTGCCCCGGCGAACACCAAGGGGGTGATCACGGCCATGGCGAATGCCGGTGTGCGGCTTATGCAGATTCCCCGATGCCGTACCGCGGCAATGGCAGGCCGTGCACCGGAGCTGCCCGCTACGCGTACTCGACGGTCCTTGGCATGCGAGCCTTTTGGGCACTTGCCAAACCGCGTAAGCCTCGTAGATTTCCGGTGATTATCTCGTTTCCGCGAGCGATGCCTGCCGCGGTTGTGGGCCGCCGAGACGAGCGCAGGGAGGGCAGTCATCGAGCTGATTAGGTCGTTGCGATGTTTACACGTTGACGTGCAGCGGAAGTGCGTTCGGACGACCTTCCGCGGCTTCGCGATGGACTTTCCCGCCCGTCGGGCGCTAATCGCCGCAGGGGGCAGTCACTCCTGGGCGGGACGAACGGGGTCCGCTCCGTGACTGGCGTCTCGAGCAGTGGGCGTATCACCAGCCAAAGCGTTTCAGCGAGCTGGTGTGAGAAAGCGCGTGCCACTGACGATTTCGGGAAGAGTTCTGCGGTCACCATTCCCGAAGTCTTGCCGCCGACGTGCTTGATGGTCATCACGCCGTCGTCGTGCCGGACGAGCGGGTTTGAGGGATCGATGATCACCGCGCCGGCCAACCGATCACGGTAAACCTCGGCGAACGACGCGACCGCGGCGTTGGGAATCGCCAGGACCGCTACCTCCGCCCAGGATCAGGTGACCGGCCAACGCCGACCCGATCAATCCGGCGCCGACTATCGCGATCCGGTGCGACAGTCCCATTGGCATCTGTGCACTCCAGACTGACAAAATACGAAATATGTCATCAGTCAGTATGCATGTTCCAACAGTGATGTGTCAAGCAGGACAACCGCGTAAGAGGGGCCGCATCGATGTCATCAGACGACTGACGTATCTAGTAATATGACTTTATGCCTCGACGATCGCCCAGCCGGCCGACCGCACCTACGAGCGCCGACGATGCGCGCGAGCGCATCCTGGCCGCCGCTGAACGCTGCATTGATCGCCACGGAATCCGCAAGACCACGATGGACGACGTTGCGTCCGAGGTTGGATTGTCGCGGCCCAACGTCTACCGCTATTTGGCTGACCGCGACGATCTGCTCATCGAGCTGATCACACGGCACGCGCGGGCATTGCTCGCCCGGGCACGCAAATCGATCTCCCGGCAGGGCAGCCTTGCGGATCAGATCGTCGAGGCTATCCTCCACACCGCCGACCACGGCCGCCGCGACCCCTTGACACGGCACGTCATCGACCCCGATGCCACGAGCCTTGGCAAACGCATGATCGCTTCGGGAACGACGGAGACGTGCAGAGCCGAGATGTGGGATCCCCTTCTCGACGCCGCCGTCGCCAACAATGAACTGCCACCCGGGCTGCCCCGGTCGGACATCCACTTGTGGCTGGGCAACGTCACAGTGATGGTGATGCGCGGCCTCGAGGATGGTGAGGGCGACGTCAGGCGCTACCGGTCCATACTGCGTCGCTTCGTCGCCCCCGCCTTCGCCAGCGCAAAAGCGAAAGCCGGCGTGAGCAAGCGCCCCGGCGGAAGGCACACTCGGTCGCGGGGCTAACCTCTATGTCGCTCAGCCGCTTGGGTTTCAGCGAATTGGAAACAGTCAGGCAGTCGTCAGAGCTGCCAGCTGCTAGTTCTGTTTTCAGCACGGATACTGCCCTAAGTCGCCTCGGTCAGGAAGACCGGGAGGCGGTCTCCGAGGCGCTTCCAGTTCTCGAGGCGGTCGCCAATAGCGCAATGGGCTGTGCGGTTCCGAACGGCCCCCAGGCTGGTCGGTTGTCCGTGAAGTCTGATCGACGCGCCCAGGCGTCGGCGAGCAGACCTGGTCCACCATGAGGTACAGTTCCCCTGATCGCTTAGACGGAACTCGGGTTCCGCGTAGTTGGGAGGTCCTGCCGTGCGGGCTCGAGTCGGGCTGTGCGCGGACGCCGACATACGACGACCCCATGGCAGGCGGATGACTGGAAGGGCAGGAGGCACGCGTTGTTCCGAGTGCTCAAAAAGGTGTGGATGCCGCTGCTTCTGGTCGTCGTGGTCGCGCTCGGTGCATACGCGGTCGTCCGAATCCGCGACACGATCGGCGCGCACGAATCGGCGTCGGCCGGCGCAGGCAATGGTGACGATACGAAGCCGTTCAACCCGAAACACATCGCATACGAGATCACGGGGTCGGGGGGCAGCGTGAACGTCGACTACCTCGACGAGAACGGCCAGCCTCATCGCGTCGACGCTGCGGCGTTGCCGTGGTCCTTCACGATCGTCACGACGTTGCCGTCGATGTCGGCCAACGTTGTCGCTCAGGGCGATCGCGGAGTCAACGGTCTTCGGTGTCGCGTCGTCGTCGACGGCCAGGTGCGCGATGACCGCAGCGCCGACGAATATCAACCGTTCATCTACTGCCTGGTGAAATCCGTATGAGCAACGCGCACTCCGCGCCACGCCGCCCGATCGTCCCCCGGCTGATCCGCGTCCTGTCGATCCCGATCATCGTGTTCTGGGTGCTCGTCGCGGTGGGCCTGGGCCTGCTGGCTCCGTCTCTGGACGCCGTCGCGGACAAGCATTCGGTGTCGCTGGCGCCGCAGAACTCGCCGGCATTTCACGGCATGATGAACATCGGTCACGTGTTCAAGCAGTTCGATTCGGATTCCACGGCGATGGTGGTCCTGGAGGGGCAGGACAAGCTCGGCGACAGCGCGCACGGGTTCTACAACCAGATCGTCACGAAGCTCCACGCGGACCGAGGGCACGTGGAGAACGTCCAGGACTTCTGGAGTGACCCGCTGACCGCTGCGGGCTCGCAGAGTCCGGACGGCAAGGCCGCCTATGTGCAGGTCTTCCTCGTCGGCGCTCAGGGCACCGGCCCCAGCAAGAAGTCGGTGGCCGCCGTGCGCAACATCGTCGCCTCAGTGCCTTCGCCGCCGGGGGTGAAGGCCTACGTGGCCGGCAACACCGTGCTGAATGCCGACGTCAGCGTCGCGGGGCACAAGAGCCTCCAGCTGATGGCGTTGGTGTCGATCGGCGTCATCTTGGTGATGCTGCTGATCGTCTACCGCTCGGTCGTGACCGCGATTCTGGCGCTGGTGATTGTTGGTATCGAACTCTTTGCGGCGCAAGGCATCACGGCCACCGCGGGCAACTTGAACATCATCGGTCTGACGCCGTATGCGGTGAGCATGGTCACGATGCTGACCATCGCCGCGGGAACCGACTACGTGATCTTCCTGCTGGGCCGATATCAGGAAGCCCGGTCGGCGGGTCAGGACTCCGAAGATGCGTTCTACACGGCCTATCATGGCGTGTCGCACGTGATCCTGGGTTCGGGGTTGACGATCGCGGGTGCGTGTATGTGCCTGACCATGTGCACGTTGCCGTACTTCAATTCGATGGGTTTGCCGTGCGCGATCGCGCTTCTGGTGATCGTGGCGGCGGCGTTGACGTTGGCGCCGGCGATCCTGGCCGTGGGGTCCCGGTTCGGTCTGCTCGATGCTAAGCGGGAGCTCTCGACGCGGGGCTGGCGCAAGGTCGGCACGGCCGTAGTCCGCTGGCCCGTGCCCATCATCGTCGTGACGCTGGTGATCGCGATCATCGGCTTCGTCAGTCTGCTGACCTACGTGCCGCAGTACAACGACGAGAAGTTCACGCCCACCGACATGCCCGCTAACGTCGCGATGAAGGCGGCCGAGCGGCACTTCTCCCAAGCCCGGATGAATCCCGAGTTGCTGATGCTGGAAGCCGACCACGACCTGCGCAACCCGGCGGACATGCTCGTCATCGACCGGGTCGCCAAGAGCGTGTTCCACTTGCATGGCATCGAGCGGGTCCAGACCATCACCCGGCCGCTGGGGGCGCCGATCGAACACAGTTCGATCCCGTTCCAGATCGCCATGCAGAACTCGGGCACCCTGCAGACGGCCAAGATTCAGAACGACAACACCGCGCAAATGCTCGAGCAGGCCGACGAGTTGAGCAAGACCATCGCCATCATGGAGCACATGTACGCGATCATGAAGGAGCTCACGGCCACCACCCACGACATGGTCGCTCAGACGCACGACATCTGGACACCACCAACGAGTTGCGGGACCACATCGCCGACTTCGACGACTTCTTCCGACCTATTCGCAGCTACTTCTACTGGGAAAAACACTGCTTCGACATTCCGAGTTGTTGGTCGATTCGCTCGATCTTCGATGCTCTCGACGGGATCGATGAGGTCGCCGACCAATTGCAGGTTATGACGAGGAGTCTCGATCATCTCGACCAGTTGATGCCGCAAATTCTGGCGACGCTGCCGCCGACCATCGAGTCCATGAAGACGATGCGCGACTTCATGGTGGCCACGCACAGCACGATGGCCGGCATCCAGGCCCACCAGCAGGAACTGGCGCAGGGCTCGACGCTGATGGGCAATTACTTCGACGAAGCCAAAAACGACGACTCCTTCTACCTGCCGCCGGAAGTGTTCAAGAACCCCGACTTCAAACGCGGCCTGAAGATGTTCGTCTCGCCCGACGGCAAAGCCGTCCGGCTGATCATCACCCACCAAGGTGACCCGGCCTCGGTGGCGGGCATCGAGCACGTCGCCGGGATCAAGGAAACCGTCGCCGACGCCGTCAAGGGCACCCCGCTGGAGAACGCGAAGGTCTCACTGGCCGGTACCGCCTCGCTCTACAGCGACATGCAGAACGGCGTCACCGTCGACTTGTTGATCGCCTGCATCGCCTCGATGATCCTGATCTTCGCGATCATGCTGCTGATCACCCGCAGTGTGGTAGCCGCCCTGGTCATCGTCAGCACGGTCGCCGCCTCGCTGGGCACCGCATGTGGACTGTCCGTGCTGCTGTGGCAGGACATCCTGGGACTCGGCTTGCAATGGATCGTGATCCCCCTGTCGATCGTGATCCTGCTCGCCGTGGGTTCGGACTACAACCTGCTCGTCGTCTCGCGGCTCAAGGAGGAGATCCACGCCGGCCTCAACACCGGCATCATCCGCGGCATGGGCGCCACCGGGCGCGTCGTCACCGCCGCCGGCCTGGTGTTCGCGTTCACCATGATGTCGATGATCGTCAGCGACCTGCGCGTGGTCGGCCAGCTGGGCATGACCATCGGCATAGGTCTGCTGGTCGACACGCTCATCGTGCGCTCCTTCATGACCCCCTCGATCGCCGCAGCGCTGGGACGCTGGTTCTGGTGGCCATTGAATACCTTCAAGATCGTGAAGAGAGGCGGTCCCGAGCCCGCATCCGACGCGAACACCGCGCCGATTTCACAGCCGGCGATGGTGTAAATTGTCGATCTTCCAAGCTGGAAACAGCGTTGTCATCACCGGATCGGGTCACATGACAGACACGGAATCGAAACTGCGCCAGCGCACCGACGGGCGCCTGGACCGCTCGCGCGATCCCGCGATTCTCGACGCCGCTCTGGCAGCGCTCGCCGAGTATGGCTACGAGGCCACCAACATGAACGACATCGCCGCGCGCGCCGGTGTCGGCAAAGCCGCGATCTACCGTCGCTGGTCCTCGAAGGCTGCCTTGATCACCGATGCCCTCGTGTACTGGCGGCCCGACCTGATGAGCGACGAAGTCCCCGACACCGGCAGCCTCACAGGCGATTTCGAACTCCTCGTCGAACGCGGGGCCCGCAACGACGACGACCTGATCTCCAACGACCTGGTGCTACGCGTCGCAGTGGAGGCCGCGCGCGACCCCGAACTCGCTGCAGCCCTCGACGACCTGATACTTCACAGAGGTCGGCGGACGATGTCGGCGATACTCAAGCAAGCAGCTGCCCGCGGCGAGATATCGGGCGATCGCGACTGGTCACTCGTCGCCGACGTACTCACCGCCATGGGACTGATGCGGGTCATCAGCGGACAAACCGTCGACGCCAAGTTCGTGCGACAGGTCTTCGACACGTTGGTGCTGCCGGCGGTTTATGCGCCGGTCTCGACTTCACCGGCCCCCACCAGGCGCAGCCCCAAAACAGCTCATCGAGAACACACCTCAAAGTCCGGGCGTGCCCGGTGAACCGAGATGACTCTCGTCTCAGGGTCGCGAGTGCTCTTATGCGTATCTCTGGGTGTAAGCGGACGCATACTCGGACATTACCTAGCCTAACTTTAGGGAATCTGCGCAACCGTGCGGTTCTAGACATCCCACCGAAATCGGGGCCGTCGCCGATGCCCGGCCCGGCAATTACGCTGAACGGTGCAGTTCTGCCGGCCGCGCCTATAACGCCGGTGGCCCGCGACGAACCCGACCATCCAGATACCCTCGACGCCGACCTGCTGCGCATCGCCGGTGTCTGCATTCTCGCCTCGGTAATGGCGATTCTGGACACCACGGTCGTCAGCGTGGCGCAGCGCACGTTCATCGTGGACTTCGGATCCACCCAAGCGATTGTCGGCTGGACGATCACCGGCTACACGCTCGCGCTTGCCACCGTGATCCCGCTGGCCGGTTGGGCATCCGACCGGTTCGGCACTAAGCGGCTGTTCATGGCCGCGGTCCTGTGGTTCACCTTAGGCTCGCTGCTGTGTTCGACGGCGACGAATATCACGGCCCTCATCACTTATCGGGTGATACAAGGGCTCGGCGGCGGAATGCTGATGCCGGTGACGTTCATCGTCTTGGCGCGCGAAGCCGGCCCGCGGCGGCTCGGCCGGCTGATGGCGGTGCTGGGCGTCCCGATGCTGCTGGGCCCGATGTGTGGGCCGGTGCTGGGCGGCTGGTTGATCGACTCCCACGGCTGGCAATGGATTTTCCGGATCAATCTGCCGCTCGGGGTGATCGCGTTAGTCCTCGTCGCGGTCGTGTTCCCGCGGGATCGCCCGAAACCGTCGGAGACGTTCGACTTCACCGGAATGGCGCTGCTCTCACCCGGGTTAGCGGCATTGCTGTTCGGGATTTCCTCGGTTCCGAGGTTCGGCACGTTCGCCGATCGCCATGTGTGGATACCGGCGGTCCTCGGCCTGACCCTGGTCACCGGGTTTGTCCTACACGCCCTATACCGGGTGGACCACCCGCTGATCGACCTGCGGCTATTCAAGAACCGGGTAGTCACACTGGCCAACTCGGCCATGTTCTTGTTCTCCGTCGGATTCTTCGGCGTCGCGATGCTGTTCCCCAGCTACTTCCAACAGTTGTTGCACCAAACGCCGATGCAGTCCGGGTTACATCTGATCCCACAGGGACTCGGCGCGATGGCAACAATGCCACTGGCCGGCACCTTCATGGACAAACGCGGACCGGGCAAGGTCTTGATGGTCGGTATCGCGCTGGTCACCGTGGGGCTGAGCGTTTTCGCCTACGGCGTCTGGACGCGGGCGGATTACCTGCCAATCCTGCTGGTAGGGCTGGTCGTTATCGGCATGGGCATCGGCTGCATCATGACGCCGCTTTCTGGATCAGCGGTGCAGACTTTAGCCCCGCATCAGGTCGCGCGCGGCTCGACGTTGATCACCGTCAACCGCCACGTCGCCAATTCCGTGGGTACCGCGCTGATGTCGGTGATCCTGACCAAGCAGTTCAACCGCAGCGCAAGCATCTCCACCGCACACGCGCGGGCGATCCTGCGCGGGAACGCGACCAAGCGCGGGACGCCGCATGACCCGTCGGCGGTTTCGCACCAAGGACTCGACCCCGATTTCACGAGCCGTCTGATGCACGACCTTTCGCACGCATACACGGTGGTAATCGTGGTGGCAATCATCCTGGTTGCGCTCATGTTTTTCCCCGCGGCGTTTATGCCCAAGAAACCGGTTTTTACGGTCGCGGGCAAGACCCCGGTGCCGACGCACACGAATCGGCGGCAAGCGGACCCAGCCGCTGCGGGCGCGGGTCCGCCTGACGGTGTGGCACATCCCGGGCCGTCAGCTGACGCGTCCGACTGGCCGATCATGAAGTGCTCGCACCGTCGCAGAGGAGCAGACCAGTGACCAGACCCATCCGGATTGCCGCGCAGATTCACCCATAAGCACGCCTGATTACCGTCAATGGCGTGACGTGGTGTTGCGGGCCGAGGATGCCGGTGTGGACATCATCCTGGGCTACGATCACTTCCTCGCGCCCAGGGTGCAAGGCCTAAACGAGTCAGGGCGCCCAGTGTTGGACGACGTGCAGAAACCAACGTCCAACTTCGAAGGTTGGACCGCCCTGGCGGCGTGGGCGGAGATGACTCGCCGCGCCGAGATCGGACTACTCGTTGGCGGGGCCGGCTTCCCCAACCCAGATCTGCTGGCGGACATGGCTCGAACGGTTGATCACATCAGTGATGGGTGACTGATCCTGGGTCTTGGAGGAGGCTGGTACGAGGCCGACTATTGGGTGTATGGCTACGATTTCGGCACAGCGGCCAGCCGCCACGAGGTTCTCGTCGACGCGCTCGAGCGCATTGGACGTCGCATGCCGCAGTTGACTCCACCGCCAGTGCACAAGATTCCCGTACTGATCGGCGGCGGGGGAGAACGAAGGACCATTCCGACCGCCGCGCGATTCGCCGATATCTGGCATGTCGCCGTCGAGCCTGGTCCATTCGCTCGCAAGGACGAGGTGCTCAGACACAGCGCCGACGCAATTGGCCGAGATCACAACGAGATCGAGCGCGCCGTCAAATGGTTCAATTCGTCGAGTGCAGAGGCGCTGGCCAAGGCCGGTGCAACCCTGTTCACGGTCACCGTGACTGCCTTGACCGATTTCGACCTGACCGAGCTCAGGGTGTCGGCGACCGTGGCCGCGTCGCCGACAATCGCGGCATCGACACGCGTGTGTTCTCCGATCCGAGTGGAATCGATGTCGCAATGGATGATCGCCTTCCCATCAGTCAACGACCTTGACGCCGTGGTGAATCCGTGACGTCGCAAAACCAAGCGACCGAGGCCCGAGCCCGTACGAGCAGATCACCTACCGAGCATTAGCTTCGCAGGTCCAAAGCCCTGCGAAGCTAGCTACCGAGGGCAGGAGGAGAGGGCCGCCACATCATGCATCCGTTGCAATAATGCCTATTCTACTGGTAACCCGCCGTATTCGATACTGTCGTATTCGGCTGGTCTGCGTGGGTTTGCGATGGAGTTGTCGCTACTGCTGCCTGCGGTGAACGGGGTGTTGTGCAGAGTCGCTATGAGCCCAGCAGCGGGCCAGGGAGTGGTGTTTGCTGCGGCGGGTAGCCATGGTTGTCAGCGCCCGCATGGAGGGCGGCTGGCCGATGACGCTCTCGACGGCGGTGCTGCGCCCAGGTGACTTATTTGTTCGTCGCCGGGAGTCGGTTAATTGTCGCACCGCCGGTAGCCCGGCTGTGCGACAACCGAATTCACGAAGATGTTGCCGTGAATTGACGACAAGGACACGGCCGCCCGCCCGTCGCCGACGCTGGGGTTGCGAACCGACTGTACTGATCGGTACGGTCATGCCGTGGCGGCGCGCGGCCGCCCCGGGTCCAACGACGCAAGGAGTCCCTAGATGACCACCAAAGCACTGCTCGTCCGCCTCGAAGCTAAGCCCGGCAAAGAAGACGCGGTGGCTGAGTTTCTCCGCTCGGCGCTTCCCCTCGTGGAACAGGAACCCGGCACCAGCCCATGGTTCGCCATCCACTTCGGCGCGAGCAGCTTCGGCATATTCGACGCGTTCCCCGACGACGATGCGCGCCGAACCCATCTCAATGGCCCGGTGGCCAAAGCGTTGAGCGAACGCGCCAACGAACTGTTCAGTAGCCCACCGGAGATCATGTCGGTCGACGTTGTGGCGCATAAGCCTTAACCGGCCACGCTGCACCACCGGCGGACGGCATGTACCCCCGGTGCGCCGGGCAGCGCAGGCCTCGACGAATCTCACCAACTGACCTGTGCGCCTGTGCGGCGAAGTGGTCGAGCAGCGACGGCGCGCGAGAACCTTCACTGAACCGCCGGCGCGAAGTGGGCCCGACGACGGACACCACCAGATATCGCACGCGTTAGGCCAGAAGTGTCAGCACTTCCCGGGCTAGGCGTTCCCCGCGGTCTTCTTGAAGGAAGTGGGACGCACCCTCGATCTTGACCTGGGCGCCCGCGGTCGGGATGAGGTCGCAAAAGACCTGCCCGGCTTGCGGGTAGGGAAAAACCGGGTCCATGTCGGAGAAGGCGATGAGCGCGGGCTTGTTCCAGCGCGACAACTCATTGCTGATCGCCAGCATCTGCTTCGCCCCGACCGCGTCCTCGCTGGTAGGCACCAGCAGTGGGAACTGCGCGGCACCGGCCTTGGACTCGGCGGTGGGAAATGGGGCCTCGTAAGCGGCGACAACGTCGCCCGGGAGATCCGTCGCGGTGGCGCCCTGAATCACGAATCCGACGGGCAAATCGGGATTCCTCTCGGCGAACTCGCGCCACGCGAGGAACCCTTTGGACACCCGGCCGGTGAACAGCCCGGTATTGAAGATCGCCAGCGCCGCAACGCGATCGGGGTTCTCGACCGCCCAGCGCAGCCCGATCGGGCCACCCCAGTCCTGCACGACGACAGTCGCCTCGCGCACATCGAGCGCACCAAGCACGTCGATCATTAGCGCGCTGTGGCGATCATATGTGTACCAGCGGCGGTCGGTCGGCTTGTCCGACCGACCGAAGCCCGCGTAGTCGGGGACGATGACGCGGTGCCCACCCTCCACGAGCGGGCCAATCATCTTGCGGTACAGGTAAGCCCAGCTCGGCTCACCGTGAAAGCACACCACCGGCGCGCCGTCGCGTGGCCCTTCATCCAGGTAGTGCATCCGCAGCCCGTCGACGTCGAGGTAGTTCGGCGCGAAGTCGTATCCGGGTAGATTGTCGAAACGGGCGTCGGCTGTCCGATACACCTCAGGGGTTCGCGCACTCATCAGTCTCCGATCGGAATGGCCGGAAATGCCCGCGCGCAGTGGTGGTGACGGCGACCAGCTCGTCATCCACGCCCCCGTGGTTTTCCGATATGGCTAGCCGATCTGGCGCCGTTGGGCGTACGCCTGAGCGTCATCACTGTACTTGAAAGTACAGTAGGTGGACAAGGCTTCAACCGCCTAGGCGATCGACGTGGGAGGACGGTCATGAAGGTCCGGCCAGGAGACGCCATCCGGATACGGGAGTTGGTTACCATCGAAGGCGACGCCGTCGCGGTTCCCGATCCCTACCGGTTGACCCACCTGCAGTTCCGGCGCTTCGCGGGCTGCCCAATCTGCAGTGTGCATCTGCAGTCGGTGGTTGCCAGGCACGGCGAGATCACGCGGGATACGAGGTGGTGTTGTTTCACTCACGCCGCACGAATTGCGGTCCTACGTGGTGATCTGCCCTCGATGTGTGCGACCGAATAAGCAGCTGTAGGAAGTTCGGGGTGGACGCCTCGCGCGCGCGTCGGGTGATGTGATAGACCAGGGGGTAGTGCGTGTATAGGGGGGGGCCGCGTCCGGGCAGTAACGCTGAGGCTGGCCGTCTCCAGCGGCAGGCGGCAAAGACGTTGCGGCAGCGGCGCCGGCTGCGCGTCCGGCGGCCAGGGCGTCCTGGCGCGCGTCGTGGCCGCGCCAGCGCCCAGTTCCCAACCCCCGTAGAGATGTCTTATACAGTGGTTTTCGTGCCCGCGTCGCAAACTGCCGCCGCTGCGCGCCCGTTACCGGTGACCGAGCGGGGGCGGCGCACCCGCGCGTCGATCATCGGCGCCGCGGCGACGCTGATGTATCAGCGCGGCGTGAGCATGACCAGCCTTGATGATGTGCTGGCGGCGGCTGGCTCCGGTAAGTCGCAGCTGTATCACTACTTTGACAGCAAAGCGGAGCTGGTCGCCGCGGTTATCGAGCGGCAACTGCAGCTGGTGCTCGCGCAGCAGCCCAGCCTGCATAACATCGACTCCTGGGACGGTATCGACGCCTGGGCGGCGGAGATCTTGCGGGTGCACTCCGCGCCCGGAGGACCGTTCGCGTGTCCGCTGGGTACGATGGCCGCCGAGCTGAAAAACGACGAAACGTTTCGACCGCTTCTGGACGACGCCTTCCGCCGTTGGGAAGCGCCGCTCGCGGGCGGGCTGCAACGGATGCAGGACCGCGGCGAGCTGGTCGCCGACGCGGACCCGGCCCAGCTAGACGGTATGGAGGCTGACTCGAGGCCGAAGGCCTCGGGCTGCAATCGGACGTGGGTTGCCATTGGCGGGTGAACACTCGCCGGGGTAGAGCCACAGTTGCAGATCAGGAGGCCTCCGGTGAGTTTCAACGGTACGAGTGTCGGGTTGGACGTGCATGCGCTTTCGGTAGTTGCGCATGCCGTTGAGGAGGAAACGGGTCGAGTCGAGCGGGCACGGTTGTGTCCTGATCACGGCGAGATCCTGGATTGGTTGCACCGGCTGCGCGGCCCGGTGCGGGTGGCCTATGAGGCCGGGCCGACGGGGTTCGGGCTGGCCCGGGCGTTGGCAGCTGCCCAGATCGACTGCGTGGTCGCCGCACCCTCGAAGTTGATCCGTCCGGCGGGGGATCGGGTCAAGACCGACGCCCGTGACGCCGCGCATTTGACCCGCTTGTTGAGGTTGGGTGAGATCACCGCGGTCACCGTGCCCGAAGCTGACGTGGAGGCGGTGCGAGATCTGGTGCGGGCTCGTGAGGATGCTCGCGCGGATTTGATGCGGGTCAGGCATCGGTTGTCGAAACTGCTGCTGCGACAGGGCCGGGTGTACTCGGGTGGGCAGGCCTGGAAGAGCGTGCACCAGATCTGGCTTCGTCGGCAACATTTCGACGATTCCCATACAGGGCGGCGTTCGACCACCACTTCGATGCGGTGCTCACCGTGACGGCTGCGCGTGATCGCCTCGACGAGCAGATCGTGGCGGTAGCGGCGTCGCCGCGCTGGTCTGACCCGGTCAACCGGCTGGGGTGTCTACGCGGGAATCTCGGCTCTGACCGGATTGGCGTTGACCGTCGAGATCGGTGACTGGACCCGGTTCACCGGTTCCTCGATCGGCGCCTACGTCGGATTGGTGCCATGTGAGTACTCCTCGGGTGCCTCGCGGGTGCAGGGTTCGATCACCAAGGCCGGCAACGCTCACGTGCGGCGGCTGTTGATCGAGGCGGCCTGGCACCACCGGGCGTCGTACCGCAATCCCGGACCGACGATGCGGGCCCGCTGGGCCAAGGTGGATCCGGCCCTCAAGGACCGCGGGCACGCCGGCAACCGGCGCCTGCACCAGCAGTGGTGCCGGTTCAACGAACGCAAGAAGCCGCACGTGGTGGCCAACGTCGCGATCGCCCGTGAACTGGCCGGCTGGTGCTGGTCACTGGCCACGCTGAACTAACGGCCACCACCGGACTTGATCGGAGCCAGCCGGTCGACGGCGAGGTAGGCGAACTGGATCTGCGTTACAGCTATGAGCCACAACAGGATTCCTGAGTACTGGTGTGACGCCCGTCCCTAGAGAGCAGCCACCGTTCGCGCCGAACCATCGTCTTGCGGTACCCAACCCGCGCATATCAGTCTGACACCACCGTCGTTGATCAACGACCGCCGCGGCACCGACTGGCCACGATCAAACGAAAGCCGCCCCGGCTACTCAACCGGGGCGGCTTTCACCTGCCTCTTGACAAACAATGCCTACATATCAGCTGTACTGACCTGAGAGGTTAGGTACGCGGGTGGCGGGTGGTTGGCCGCCGAGTGCGGTGTGGCCGCGGTGGTGATTGTAGGTGTGCAGCCAGATCGGGGAATTCGCTCGCAGCGTTCGGTGTCGCTGCGGTAGAGCCGGGCGTAGGCCCATTCGTCGGCCAGGGTGCGGTGAAACCTCTCCACTTTGCCGTTTGTCTGGGGCCGGTATGGTCTGGTCCGCCGGTGTTCGACGATGCCCAAAGCATCAGCGAATGCTCCCGAGCGGTAGCAGGAGCCGTTGTCGGTCAACACTTTTCGCACAGTGATCCCGCATTCGGCGAACCACGCGTTAGCGCGTAACCAGAATGCTGTGGCAGTGTCTTTGCGTTGGTCGGTCAACAGTTCGCTGTAGGCCAGCCGGGAGTGTCCATCAATGGCGGTGTGCAGGAAGTGGTGGCCGTGCAGCGGGTAGTAACGCTTGCTTTTGACCCCGCTGCTTTTGTCGGCGTGAGAGTTGTGGTTGCCCGCGGTGCGGCCCAGCATCCGCCAGCCCCCGCCGGCGGGGATCTTGCCGAGCTTTTTGACATCGATATGGACCATGTCCCCGCACCGAGCGGGCTCCATGCGACGGATAACCCGTCCGGTGGGGCGGTCCAACCAGCGCAGCTTGGCCATTCCGTATCGGGTCAGCACCCGATGCACCGTGGAGGGATGCAGTCCCAGCAGGTAGCCGATTCGCGCTGGCCCCCAACGGCGCAGGACACGGACTTTGATGATGCGCCGCTCCGTGCGTGTCGGCGTCTGACCTGGGCTGCGATGCGGCCGCGAGCTGCGATCGGCCATCCCCGCCTCTCCCAGCGCTCGATACCGGGCAGCCCAGCGGGCCGCCGTGGTAACCGAGACCTGGAACCGCTCAGCGGCTCTGCCGCAGCGGCCAACCTTCATCGACGACACATCGAGCCAGCCTCAGACGACCGGTTTCTGACAGCGGGGCATTACGGTGGACCATGAAGACCTCCAGCGGTGAGTGCGTTTCCTAGACAGCTCGCACTTCACTCGGAGGTCTTCGTCATGTCACCACGCCACGCCGTCACCAACGTCCGTGGTCATTACAGCTAGCGACCGCCGTGATCGCCGCGCTGCAGGGCGGGATGCTGCTGGCCCGGGTGCGCGGGGACGTCACACCAGTGCGGGACGCGCTCGACAGCGCGGTGGCACAACTTCATCAGTGGGAAGCAACAACCCAGCGGCGACCGCGCCGGGCACGCCGACCCGCCCGCGACCACCGCGCCAGCTGAGATTATCGCGCACCCTAGGCGCCGGCGCCGGAAAGGGTGGCGGCAAAACACCCAAAGGCGAGCGCATACCAGCTGGCGCCGGCGGTGACGCGAAGACCGCGGAACGTGAAGCGGGTGCCGGTGAAGGCGAAGTGTCGCAAAGCAAGTCGCGGACCGTGTTCGCCGGAGTCCCGGGCAAGGTCGTCCTCACCGCCCTCACCACCCGTACCTAGGCAGGCCAGCCGCAGTAATTTTCGAGTGTTCCGGGGTCGATTCTGCC
>CAVVUH010000041.1:0-315147 GCA_963751315.1 uncultured Actinomycetota bacterium
AACTGGCACAGCGCCTGCGTAACGAGAAGCCGCCCGCGCCTAAATCGAGGTAGGCGCGGGCGGCTCTCGGTGTCGTGGCCAGTGGGTCAGTACCCCCAGACGGCTGTCACCCAAACGACGAACGCCACCCCGGTCAACACTCCAGGGTGGCGTTCGCGGTGCTGCCATTCGGCGCACTGGTGGGGGAAGGAAGTAGGAAGCCACCCTTCGCATGGCTGCCTTGCACCTCCTCGCGATGACTCGCTGCGATGTGCATCTACCGGCCTGTAAGGGTTGTCCGCTCGCCGCTTGGTGCGAAACAGCCCGGACAAGCCGCACGGTCGAGACCTAGACGGACCGGCAGACTATCGACAGCAGCCTGCGGTGATTGCGAAACCCAGCAAGAAGTGCAGCAGTCGTTCGCGACGGTCAGCGCCGACCAGTGGCAAACCTTCGGTGTAACGCGTGGCGATAACTTTCTGCGCCAGCGATTCGCCTGCTGCCAGGGTGTGCAATGCGTCGATGACGCTTGACAAGCGCGCTCTCCTCGTTGCAAAGAACCTACCCGTACTGACGAACCAATTAAGCCTGCTTAGATCCACCTTCAACGTGACCGCTGGCTCGGGCATACTTCCTAGCTTTTCGGAGGAAGTGCACAATGATCACGTAGGCTGCAACGACGACCTTACGCATCGTTGTGTCGCACGACATGCAGGATCACATCGGTGAACCGACTTCGACCGCTCGTCGAGCTGCAAGCCGCCACGCGCACCTACTTGCTTGGCGGCCAAGCCGTGGACGCCGTCTGCAATGTCGACCTTACGCTCCAACCAGGTACATTCGTTTCGATTGTAGGGCCGTCCGGGGCCGGCAAGAGCACACTGCTCCACTTGGTTGGTGGTCTCGACAAACCGACCAGTGGATCGGTGGTGGTCGCCGACAAAAACCTTTCGAGACTAGACGATAACGAACTGGCGGCATTCCGTCTAAGGTCGGTCGGCTTCGTATTTCAATCCTTCAATTTGCTGCCTGCGATGTCCGCCTGGGAAAACGTCGCAATTCCGAGGCTGTTAGCTGGCGAAAGGCTACGACAAGCTAAGCCAAGGGCAATAGAACTTCTTAATTCAGTGGGTATGGGGTCGCGTGTGGCTCACAGACCGAAAGAACTGTCGGGTGGTGAAATGCAGCGTGTGGCGATCGCCCGGGCGCTGATGATGGACCCTCGCATTGTGCTAGCCGACGAGCCGACGGGAAATCTCGATACCAAGACCGGTCGCGCGATAGTCGACTTGCTTCGGTCGGTCGCCTATGAGCAGGGCGATGCAAGCAACGCGCGTTTGGTCGTGGTAGTCACCCACGATTTAAGTATGGCCGAGGGAGCTGACCGTATGATCTCGCTGCTGGATGGCCGTGTTGTACAGGACCGTCCAGGAACTGCACCTGGCCCGCAACCACTTTCGCCACCAGAACGGTTGCGCGGGCGAGATTTGTTCCGATACATCTACGCCTGGTACAACTCCCGCCGCATCCAACATGACCTCGGCGTGCTCGCGACAGCGCAGCACACATGGGGGGGCTGAATTGAACGTAATCGGCCGCTTATTAGCACTTAATCTTCGGGAGAACCTGCAGCATAAAGTAAGGGGCATCGTTGGTATCGCCGTTGTTGCCGTCTCTATTGCGCTCGTTGTCGCTGTGTTTGCCACATACGGCTCAATTACTGGCTCGGTCAACGAGCTTTCGCAACGGATCGCCGGCAGCGCGGACCTGGAAGTCTCGGGAATAACAGACACTGGCTTCACACAATCGCTACTTCAAAATGTGCGTAGCGTCAGCGGTGTGGCTGCGGCCGCGCCCATCTTGCGGATGCGGGTGCCTTCCACTGGCGGCTACGTGCTTTTGCTCGGCGTCGACAACTCCATCCAATCGCTTAAGAGCGATTTGCAGAAGGCCATCCGTGAGGAAATTTCTGATACGACCTTATTGGCGAACACCATAGTCGTGGGCCCCCAGCTTGCCAAGTATGTGGGAGCCAACTTCGCGATCAATGGCCGGCCCGTCAAAGTGGGATCGGCGTTGCACGGTCGACATGCGCATGAGATTAATAGGGGCGATTTTGTTGTCACGTCGCTTGCCCTTGCGCAGGAGATTACGGGGCGGGCCGGTAGCATCGATTCAATACTGCTCACGGTGAAACCGCAGGCAGATATTGGCCGCGTCCGCTCTGATCTTTCGAACGCAGTTTCGGGTGAGGCACTGGTTATGGGTCCGTTGTTCAGGACCGGCCAGGCGCAGGTGGCCACGGCCTTGATAAGCAATTCGACTATGGTGGTGGCGCTTATTGCATTAGTTGTCGCAAGCTTTCTCATCTTCAACTCGATGAGCATGGCTGTGAGCGAAAGACGTAGTTCAATAGCGATGTTGCGTGCGGTGGGGGTTCGGCGGTCGGTGCTGAGCCGCGATTTAATTATGGAAGCTACTATTTTTGCGCTCGTAGCGAGCGTGCTTGGCGTTCCGTTGGGAATACTGCTAGGTCGCTTAGCTGTCGGTAGCCTGCCACCAACTCTCGTACAGTCTTTCGACGCGACAATTCACTTCGTCCTACCTTTGTACGCGGCACCGCTTGCGGTCATATGCGGTATTGCTGCCTGTGTTCTTGCGACCATAGCCGCAGCGAGGGATGTCTTTACAGTCTCGCCTCTTGAGGCGCTCGGAAGCTCGAAAATTCCCGATCCGGAAACGGCGAGCCTGAAGCTAAGACTCCTATACCTCGTGTCCGGAATCTTGTTAATTGGAGCTTCGGCGGTCGGAATCGAGCGCGTATCGAGTCAAGTTGTGTTGGGCCTTGCAGCGGTGGTAGTTGCTGGACTCTTAGCGCTGTGTTTGGCTGGTTCGCTCGTTATCGCAAAGTGGTGCTCTCTGGTCGCAAAGTCTTGCTCTGTGGTGCCGAAATGGGTGGGGTCCGCCGGCGAGTTGGCCAAGGAAGCGATGGACCGGTCTCCACGTAGAGCGTGGGCGACTGCCATGACGGTGACGGTAGCCATTGCTATTGGTCTCGCCACATCTGGCACCATGACCAACCTGGTGTCGTCGGTTTCCAACAACCTGGCTGTTGAAAGCGAGCCTGACCTGTACGTCACGACACAAGATCCACGTGTTTTGCCAGCAGGTCCCGTGCTAGACCCCGCCGTCGTAGATCTGGTTCGGGCGGATCCCCAAGTAAAACGCATCGTCCCTGGTCAGTTTTCGTACATGAATTTGAACGACAATCGTATCGTTCTGGTCGGTGTGAGCGAAGGAAGCAGAGCTGTTCTGTTCGCTGGTCTGGCCGCTGGCCAGAAGGCAGAGCTGCTTGAGGGAAAAGGTGTAGTCGTGTCAACGCAGCTTGCGCGGCGGCTCAATTTGCGAGTCACCGACGCAATACAGGTACCGTCACCCTCAGGTAATCATTTGTCGCGCGTTATTGCTGTCTTAGACTATATTACGCTCGACGCGGGCGCGATCGCGGTACCACTATGGCAGATGGAATTATGGTTTCATCGCCACGGCGCAACGTATCTTGAAGTGGACGTAACGCACGGGGCATCTCCTGTCGATGTCAAGGAAAGGCTGCGGCACGCGCTTCCCGGGCGTAGTGTGATTTACACTGGTAAGGACCATGCCGCTGCGATGGAAGTCGCTACTTCGGAGGCAGGGGCGTTGGCTGTGGCGTTGCAATGGATCGTCGTCCTAGTTGCCGCCGTCGCGCTGTTCAATACATTTACACTGTCGGTGCTAAAGAGAAAACGCGAGTTGGGGATGTTCCGAGCAATGGGTGCCCAGCGGATATATGTGATTCGTGTGATACTTGCCGAAGCGACGGCTGTCGGCGTCGTGGGTGCAACTCTCGGCCTGCCCATTGGCTTTTTAACGCATTATCTCGCTAATATCGTTCTGTCGACGACTACTGCGCTAAAGGTGGGATTTTCGGTTTCGCCATTCTTCCTACTCTATGTCGTCGGCGCAATGTGCTTGTGTCTGTTAGGAACGATTCCACCGGCAATTGTTGGCTCGCGAGGTACGATTGTTGAATCTATATCCGAGGAGTGATCTGGCATAAAGTCGTGGCCGTCACTCGAACCTAACCACGGTCGGTTGCGGTGCGCCGTGCGTATCTCGCCGCAGGTGTACCGCAACCCGGGCTGGAAACGCCCATCGACGCCTTAACCGCCGCCGCCGCAAACCCGACGATGGCGGCCATCACCGCCATCGTCGCGTTCACTCACCTGCTCGCCGGATTCGACCATCCAATCCTCGTCCGGCTCGTCCACCCTGCTCGATCACCCCTACACCAGCGGGCATGGCGCCCTATGACCTTCGCCGCCTCAAAAGCAACGGCGTCATCATGCGCCCTTCCCGGCCATCACCGTTACCAGCTCACGCCGCTCGGCAGGCGCGTCGCGGTTCTGTTCACCAAGACCTATGGACGAGTCCGCGCCCCTGACCTTGCCGTCCTTTGCCGGCTCTGCCACTCCGCTCCTTCTTGGTCGTGTCCCGTTTCCCACGGCACTAACCTCAAGTGACCACGCGACCGTATGCCGCGCTGTTAATCAGGCTATTCGAGCCGTCAACAATGCGGCGGTAACTTCCCGACGCCCTCGGGGGCGAGCCTCTGTCGCAGCCTTGACCCCTGGCATCTCATGAGTCTCTGATCTTTAGTTGTGAGACGGGCATCGCGAGTATCACAGAGCCAGGCGAAGTGCCACGTCGCACTGTCTCAGAAGTTGCCTCAAAAGAGTTGTCGCACAACTTGCTGTTCTGCGAGTTTTGAGACATACTCTTCGCATGACCGCAACCGCCGCCGCCACAGGTGTTCAACTCGGCTACGCGAGGGTGAGCACCGGCCATCAGTCGCTCGACCAACAACTTGATGCGCTCACCGCAGCCGGAGTGGACCCGAAGCGGGTCTACCGCGACAAGCTGTCCGGAACGTCGACCCGGGAGCAGCGGCCCGGCCTAGCCGCATTGCTTGACTACGTACGACCCGGTGACGCAATCGTCGTGGTCGGGATAGATCGCCTGGGACGCAACGCCGCCGAAGTCATGGCGACGATTCGCGAACTGCGCGACCGCGAGATCGTGCTCCGGTCGCTGCGCGAAGGGATCGACACTTCTAACGCAACAGGCCGAATGGTTGCGGGAGTGCTTGCGAGCCTGGCAGAACTAGAACTGGAGCTGGGCCGAGAACGCCGTGCGGCGGCACGGGAGGCACGTCGGGCACGCGGGCAGCACGTCGGACGGCCCAAGGTGCTTAATGAGAAGAAGACTGCTTTGGCGCAACGCATGCACGCCAGCGGCGAATCGGCGAGCACGATAGCCACAACACTCGGCGTAAGCCGGGCGACGGTTTACCGCGTCCTGGCCGAACAGACTGCTGGAGGCGATTGAGAACATGCTGCGCCGCTCTCGCGTTGGACACGCGACTCGCGCAACTCAACTAGGGTGTTCGAGTTCTGTTCGGGCCTGGTCGATTTGGTCGTATGCGTAGGTCGCCATGGCGGCAGTGGTCATCGTCTCACCCTTGCGGGCGAGCGATTCGTAGGTCGCCTCACCGAGCATGTCGCGCAGGTGGGTAATCGCGGTGGTGATTTCGGGGACCGTCGCTGCAGAGAAAGGACTGAGCGCGAACCCGGCGATGGTGGCCGCCGGTTCGTAGCGTCCGAGCCGGTCGAAAAGAGCGGCGAGGACGGCCAGCGGGATGTGGATCGTCGTGGTGTTGCCGCAATCGCGGTAGTTGCGGATTGCCAGAGTGAGGTGATCGAATGCGGCCACCGGGTCGGCGTGCTCGGCCTCAAGTCGTGCCAGAAAATCCGCCAGGGCCGACGCTTGGGCGCGGCTGCCGCTGTCTTGGGCGATCACCAGACCCCGGCCGAGGGCGTTCAGCGCCCCGACCGGATCTGCGTCACGGAAAGCGAGACCGTAGGCACCGAGCGCCTGCCCGAGCAACAACGGGTTGCCTGTTGCCTCCGCAGCCTCGATGAGGCCATCCGCCGAATCCATCGCCTCCCCACCGGAACCGGCCAATGCAAGGGTGAAAACCAGCAATGCCCGGAGGTGCACATCGTTGTCGCGGCGGCGTGCGAGCTGGGCGCGGCACCACTCAGCCCACCGCTCGGGCTGCCCGATGGCTAGGTATACAGCTCCAAGCCAGCCCTCGATGCCGTACGGCAGCGCATCGCGGCTGCTGCCGAGAACGATCTGACCGGCGTCGGCGTAGCCGACAGCCGCCTCGATCCGTCCGGTCGCGTAGCACAGCGACGCCATCGCGTACAGAGCTGCTAGCCGCGGGTGGTCGACCGCGCCGGCGGGCTCGATCAGCTCTTCAGCCCAGGCTATCGGCTCATAGGTTTGGACCCAAGCGCCGAGCAACCCCAAATATGCTGCGATTGGGGCGGCGGCATCAAGATCGCCCTGGTCGGCGGCCCACCGAAACGCAGTGCGCAGATTGGCCAGCTCGATAGCGAACCAGTCATACGCCTCCCGCTGGCGGGGGCTGTCCCACAGGGCCAGGATGTCGGCCTCGCGCCCGGCGAAGTAGCGGGCATGCGTGGCCCGAATCTCGGATGCTTCGCCGCGGGCAACCAGTTGTTCCTCGGCGAACTGGCGGATCGTCTCCAACATCGAAAACCGGGTCCTCCCCGCCGACCGATCAGCCACCAGCAGCGACTTGCGCACCAGCGCATCGAGCAGATCCAGGGCGGCGAAGTCATCATCGGAACCCGCCACGGCACAGGCACTTTCGAGGTCGAATCCGCCCGCGAACACCGAACACCGCTCCAGCAGCGGTTTCTCCGCATCGTCGAGGAGGTCGTAGGACCATGCCACCGCGTGACGGAGTGTTTGGTGCCGTTCCAGCGCACGCCGCGACCCGACCAGCAACCGGAACCGCTGATCGAGACGATCACACACCTCCCTGGCGGTCATCGACGCCATGCGTGAGGCCGCCAGCTCGATGGCCAACGGGATCCCGTCGAGACGACCGCAGATCTCCACCACCGCGCTGGCCTCATCGGTCTTCGCCAGCGAGAAGCGCGGGGCCGCGCTGCGGGCGCGTTCGACGAACAATGTCACTGCGGCCGAGTCGATGCCCGCGCCCACGTCCAGCGAGGGCACCGGCCACACCTGCTCATCGGGGACTCCGAGTCCTTCGCGGCTGGTGGCGAGGATTCGTACAGTCGCCGAGTGCGCGAGTATGGCTTCGATCAAGTCGGCGGCGGCATCGATAACGTGCTCGCAGTTGTCGAACACCAACAGCCGGACCCGGCCCTCCAACGCAGCGGCCACCGACTCACTCACGGTTTTGCCTGGTTGTTGGGTGACGCCCGGCACCGCCGCCACTGCATCGGGTATCGCCGCCGGATCGGTGACCGCAGCCAGCTCGAAAAACCACACCCCATCGGGGTATTCATCGGCCAGCCGCGCCGCGACCTCGACCGCCAGGCGGGTCTTGCCGACCCCACCTACCCCGGTCAGCGTGATCAACCGATGTGCCTTCACCGCGGCGTGCACCTCGCCGGCCTCCGACTCACGCCCAATGAAGCTCGTGGTCGCAGCCCGCAGGTTCCCCGGACTCGCATCCAGCGCCCGCAACGCAGGAAAGTCCGCCTGCAGGCCCGCCACTCGGACCTGGAACACACCGACCGCGGTGGACAGATCCCGCAACCGGCGCGGCCCCAAATCCACCAGATCAACGCCGCTGAGCAGACCCGCCGTCGAGTCGGCCAACAGGATCTGACCGCCGTGCCCGGCGGCCATCACCCGTGCCGCACGGTTGAGCACCGCACCGAAGTAGTCGGCCTCCCGCAGTTCGGCTTCGCCGGTCGCAATCCCCATCCGCACCGGCAACTCCAGCTGCAGCTGGGCGGCCACCGCGGCGTCGACGGCAGACCTGGGTGAGGCGAAGGCGGCGCACACGCCGTCACCGGTGTGCTTTAACAGCCAGCCCCCGTGCGCCTGAATCGCTTCGCGCAGCACCTCGTCATGGGCGGCCAGCGCCACCCGCATCCCCTCGGCGTCGGCCTCCCACCGACGGGTCGAACCCTCCACATCGGTGAACAGAAACGTCACAACCCCCGAAGGGGCAGCCGCACGAGGAGCGGACATACGTGCAGAATCTCACAGCAGACACGCGGTAACACCATGTCCGGTGGATTCTCGTATCGCGAGCCGTGCCAGTTGTGCCTAGCATCCGGAGTGGCACAACTGGCACACCGGGGCGGCAATGCCAACAGGAGTTCCCTTTGCCTGGGGGGGTACCCCCGACGGCAAGGTGGCCGGACACTCCATGCAAATCCGGCTCTCTCTCCCCAGGCTCACTGGCCTTAGCCTTGCAATTGCAATTGGCTACCAAAGGGAAAGTCACGGGCAGCGCCGGGGCGGGCAGGTCTTCATCGCATTCACCAACGGCTCAATCTCTTTCGACCCCACGAGCACGTGGGCAGGGCCTTGGGCGATGGATACTCCGCCGTTAGCGCGTGATGTGACGACCAGTTCTGAACGCCGGTTGGAACCGGGAATGCGGGTGCGCTGTGGTGATGGGACGTTCCCGCGTCCGCCCGCCTTCCCGCCTTCCCACCTTCCCGGCTTCCCGGCTTGGCCGCGCTCACAGGCTTGCCATCCACTTGCTACCTTGCTTGATTGGCTTGACGCCGAGTCGGTCACGGGCACCCCGTAGTTGGTCTTGGCTGTAGCCCTTGGCGCTAGCCATGTCGGAGAGGTCTGCCGATGGCACTGGGCCATCGGACAGAATCTCGCTGAGCCACAGATCAATTAGGTTCGTTTTGCGTGCGGGCTTAGCTGTGTCAGCCTGCTCGGCGAGCAAGTCCTGGATCGATTTGTCGTCATCGCCTACGGACTCCAGAAGAGCCACGGTTCCGTCGCTGTCCGCTGTCGGTTGAAAGTGCTTCACGGGTGTCTTCTCGAACCAGTGGGCCACGCCCTTGGCCCCGAGGTTGCTCTTGTCCGGCCCAACGATCAGCGCCTCGGTGTCGGGATCTTCAAGGGCATACATAGTGCTACGCGCTACCTGCCGCAACGCGCCAGATAAACCGTATGTGTTTCGAATGTCCTGGCTTTCTTGACGATTCGTATGCGTCACTAGCAGGATGGCTGCTCCCGTCTTGGCCGCGTACTCCTTCCACGGGCCAACCGCTTGGCGGGCCTTCTGGGGATCTTTGACCGGCAGACCACCTTCCACCGTGTCGATCCACGCATCCACGACCACGAGGCTCGGCGCTACTGCGTTGTCCTGCAGCACGGGCATGTCCTCAGGGAAGGTGGGCGTGCCAGTGCCGTCCTCGTCCACGCACAAGACGTGTAAATGGTCGAGGTCTGCACCGGCGACTTCGAGCCGTGGACGCACGGTGTCTTCCCAGCCATCCTCAGTGGCGATCAAGACGGCGTCTGCAGGACCATTTCCGATGGTGAAAGGTCCCCACGGGGTGCCGGTTGTGATCGATGCTACCGCCCGAATCGCCCAGAGAGACTTGCCGATTCCTTCAGCACCCACCAGTAGGTTCACCTTGCCTGCGGCGAGATAGCCGGGCGCCAGCCTCCAGAGCACGGGCCTTGATAACGCCATGTCGCTCGCTTTGCGTAGTTGAACTGTGCTCATCACTTGCTCCTCTGGGCCATAGCCCTCTGCTGTGCTCGTCGAAGATGGGAAGGGGGGAAGACGGGAAGGTGGTTACGTCGTGAGGCGGGTTGCCCGTTAGTTCTCATACATCTGACCACGACCAGTTCCACGGTCGACCGAAAGTTTTCATCAGACCTATTATTTCCCAACCCGTTTCACCGTTGTGCCAGTTGTGCCAGACCCACAGTCAGTGGCACAACTGGTGAAACGGATCGCGACAAACTACCGTTGTGACCGCACCAATCTCCGACACGGCAGCCGATTGCGGCCCTGACCTGCAACCAGTTTCACGCCCTCAGCGGCGTGCTTCTCTAATAGCCGTGACCGCAGTGACCGTCGAAGCGCCCCGGCTGTACAGCGTTGCCGAAGTCTGCGAAATGCTCCAATGCGACAGCGAAGATTGGCTAAAGGACCGCGTGCGCTCCGGGGAGTTCCCCGCCCGTCGCGTCTGCCGTCACCTACGTTTCTCCGTGGACGACATCGAGAACATCATCGCGGCGTGCGCGGTCGCCAGGGCCAACGACATACCCGTGCCCACGTCACGCCAGCGCCGCAAGAATCCGCTCGTCGGCGTCCCCGGCGACGTGCGCGTAGGTTGACAATGTAATCGACACGTTCGAGTGCCCCAGGCGCTTTGAGACAGCAACAATCGGTATCCCCGCGTCGATCAGCCGGGAGGCGTGCGTGTGGCGCAGATCGTGCAGCCCAGGCCGACGGTGCTTCGGTAGCCCGCTTTTGACCATCGCCGGAATCCACACGTTCTTGCGGAAGCTGTCCGCGTTGATCGCCCCGCCCGTGTCGTTGGTGAATACCAATGCGCCCCACAGGTCCAGCTTGCTCAGCACGTCGTTCGGCACCGCTATCGTCCGCTCACTGGCTGCGGTCTTGGCGGCTCCCAGATCGAACGGGCGGTTACCGTCGGCGTCTGCCCGTCTGCTGTAGGACTTGTTGAACGTCACTGTCCCGGCACCAATGTCGGCAGGGGTAAGCGCCAGGGCTTCGCCGATCCGGCATCCGGTAGCCAGCAGGAACTCGATCAGCACGCGGTGCCGGTCGGGCACGGCTGCTAGCACTAGGGCCGTCTCTTCGAGTGACAGGAACACTGCTTGCTTGCCGGGTTGACGGCGGGGGAGGCGCACCCCTGAACTGCCCGAGCGTGACGCCTTCCGCGCCGGGTTGATTGCCAGTTCGCCGCGATCAATAGCGGCCGACAGTGACGCCTTGAGAACCATGTGGGCCTGTTGGATCGACCGGCCCGCGATGGTCAAACCGTTGAGCCACGACTGCACGTCATCGACCGTCAGTTCGGAGATAAGGATCTCACCCAACACGGGGTTGATGGTGCGGCGAGCAATGATCCGGTACTTGTTGGCGGTGTCCAGAGATGGACGAGTAGCCGCGTAGCGTTCCAGCGTTGCGGCGACCGTCGGCGAGGTCGGTGCTACCGGCTGCGGTGCGGTCCTGCCGACGCGTTCCAGTGCTTCGGCCACACCGAGCGCGTCAATTAGGCTGACGAACTTCTCGGCGTTGCGGCGGTCGGGGAAGGTGAGCGCCCCGGCGCTGCCGTCGGCATGCCGGTAGCGGACCTTATGCCCGTCTGGGAATCGCTTGCTTGCCTGGAGAGCGATGGACGCCATGAACAGGCACGATACAGGATGTTCGTGTCCAGTGCTGTGTCTAACTTCAATACACCGCAGTTCAGAGGCCATCGACGTACCCCTAAATAATCTACGACCGCGTGGGTAACTGATGCCAGGATCAATTCGTGCGGGCGGCGGTAGGGTCGCCGGTATGTCGACCACCGATGCGGCCGTTCACGAGTTGCTGCGCGACGCGTTCACTCGGTTGATCGAACACGTCGACGAGCTCACCGAGGGTCTCACCGAAGACCAGGCCGGCTACCGGCCCAGCCCGAATGCCAACAGCATCGCGTGGTTGATCTGGCACAGCGCGCGTGTGCAGGACATTCAACTGACCCCGATCGCAGGCATCGAGCAAGTGTGGACCCACGAAGGGTGGGTGGAACGCTTCGGGCTGGACCTGCCGCGCAACGACACCGGCTACGGGCACGGTCCCGAAGAGGTGGCCAAAGTCCAGGCATCGGCCGATCTGCTGGCTGGGTACTATCACGCCGTGCACAAGGTGACGCTGGAATTCGTCGCCCGCGTCACCACCGAGGACTTGGCGCGCATCGTCGACCGGAACTGGGATCCGCCGGTGACCGCCAGCGCGCGACTGGTCAGCATCATCGACGACTGCGCCCAGCATCTCGGTCAGGCCGCCTACCTGCAGGGCATCCTGCCCCAGTGAACGTGACACTGGCCACAGCGTGCGATTCGCGGTAACGGTACTGCTGTGGCTGTTCACCACTATGGCGCTGGCGGTTGCCGTGCCGACGGCGTGGGCGCAGACGCACATCGTCGACGCCAACGGGTATGAGGCGATGGCCCGGAAAGCCGCGGCCGATCCCGTGCTGCAGGCCGCGGTGGCATCCGAGCTCGCCACCAGGGCCATGGTGCTCATCGACCAACGCGGCTACAAGGTCGACTCGGCCCAGGTTCACGATGTAGCCGCCGGCTATACCTCCGGTCCGGACTTCCCGCCCGAGTTTGCCGATGCCAATCGGCTGGCGCACAGCTGGATGTTCACCGGCGCCGCGGCGCGGTCGGAAGGCGACCAGTGGGTCATCGACCTGGCCGGGATGCTCAAAGACAGCGCGTTTACACCGATGCTGTCGACCTATAACGTGCGGGTGCCGGAGACGGTACGGGTGCCGGTGACGGTATCGACGCCAAAGGTATTGCAGCCCGGCATATTACGCCCGCTGGTCACCTGGGGTCCGTGGGCAAGCATCGCCGCGGCGGTGCTGACCGGGATCGGCGCGCTACTGACACTGGCCGCGGCACGCAGCCGTGCCAGAGCGCTGGCCGGCCTAGGCATCTCGGCGCTGCTGGTCGGCGCCGTCGGTTGGGCGGGTATCGAAATCGGTCGCCGCGGTATCAACGATGCGCTGAACGACACCACCGGCGATATTCGGCGTATCGCTGCCGTCATGGTCGGCGAGGCCGAAAGCAGCCTGCACCAATGGCTCGACCTGACTCTGGCCGCGGGCGGAGTGCTGGTGGCGCTCGGCATATTAGCGGCGGTGCTGGGCAGTCTGCGGAAGTCCTAGCGGGGCAATCAGCTCTTAGGAGTGTCCTGAATAATCCTGCGTGGCGGTCGGCCAGTTGGTAGCGATTGTTCGCGATGATTTTGGGTGTGCAGGGGCGATCGGATGATCAGCGTGAGTTGTTGGATGCGGAGTCGGTAGCGGGGCATCTTCTCAAGCCGGGCAGTGTGTTTGGGTTTTTGGCTGCTCATCGGCGGGAGTTGTTTCCCGATGAGATGTTCGTTGATTTGTTTCCGACGGGTCGGGGCCGGCCGAGCGTGGCGGCCGATGTGATGGCCGCGGTGATCACGCTGCAGGCCTTGCAAGGATTCTCTGATGCCGAGACCGTCGATGCGGTCACGTTCGATCTGCGGTGGAAGGCGGCCTGCGGATTGCCGGTGACGGCGGGGGCGTTTCACGCCACGACGTTGACATATTGGCGGCGGCGGCTGGCGGCCTCGAAGCGACCGAACCGGATCTTTGAGGCGGTCAAGGCGGTGGTAGCGCAGACGGGGGCGTTGACTGGCAAGACCCGCCGTGCGCTGGATTCCACGGTGCTCGATGACGCGGTGGCCACCCAGGACACGGTGACCCAGCTGATCGGCGCGATCCGCCGGGTGCGCCGCGAGGTGGTGGGTGCGACCGAGGTGATCGCCGAGCACTGCAGCGCCCACGACTACGACGATCCGGGTAAACCCGCGATCGCCTGGGACGACAAGCAGGCCCGCGACGGGCTGGTCGATGCCCTGGTCGGCGATGCGCACCGGCTGCTGGGTCATCTACCCGAGCAGGAGCTGGGTCCGCGGGCCGCGGAGGCGGTGGCGTTGCTGGCTCTGGTCGCCGGCCAGGACGTGGAACCCGCCGCGGGCTCTGATGGCACCGACGGGCGGTGGCGCATCGCCGAGCGGGTCGCCCCGGATCGGGTCATCTCCACCGTCGACCCCGAGACCCGGCACGCCCACAAGTCCGTGCACCGACGTCAGGACGGATACAAGGCCCACCTGGCCGTCGAGCCCGACACCGGGATCATCACCGACTGCGCGCTGACCAAAGCCAGCGGGGCCGATGACCACGAAGCAGTGATCGGGTGCGAGCTGATCGCCGGCGAGGAAGTACCGGTGACGGTGCTGGCCGATTCAGCTTACGGCTCTGGGGAATTGCGCACCGAACTGGCCGCGCGGGGACACATCGACCGAATCAAGCCGGCGCCAACACCGAGGGCCGTGCCGGGCGGGTTCACCGTCGATGACTTCACCGTCGACCACGCCGCCGGCACTGCGACCTGTCCTCACGGGTTGACCCGCCCGATCAGCCGCACCGGATTTGCCACCTTTGGCGCCGCCTGTGTGGACTGCCCGCTGCGGGCTCGCTGCACCCGCAGCCGCAGGGGCAAGAAACTCAAGGTCGGCGCCCATGATGCGCGGCTACGCGCCGCCCGGCAGGCGGCTCGTGACCCGCAGTGGCTGGCCGAATACCGCCAGTATCGGCCCATGGTCGAACGGACCATCGCCTGGCTGACCCGTGGCAACCGCCGGGTGCGCTACCGGGGCGTCACCAAAAACGACCACTGGCTACATCACCGAGCCGCCGCGCTCAACCTCCGCCGGATGATCACCCTGGGCCTTCACCACACCGGCACGAATTGGGTTATCGCCTAACAACACCCGCCACAGAGCTTGCATCCACCACCGACCGACTGCAACGCTTAACGATGGCGGGGCGACCTCCGTGTCGACCGCAGGGTCTGACTTCACTCGCGCCAACAGCGCCTTGAGGCGCCCCGCCCCAAAGACCCACTAATTCAGGACCCTCCTAGTGCTCCCAGTCGCGGCCAAGCTAGGTCAACGGCAGTTTGGCAAGGATCTTCCCGGTCGGCTGGGGTGAGCCGTTGCCGGGTTCGACGGTGAACGCCAGCGCACTGGAGTTCCCGAGGTCTGAAAGCATGTCGGTGGTCGACGGCGCGACGGCCGCGGTGTTCATCGTGCCCGCCGAGGTCGGGCCCTTGTCGCCGAGTAGCCACATCTGATAGACGGTGCCCTGCGAAGGCGGGGGCACGTTGTTCATCACCAATACACCTGCGTTCATGCCCCGCGAGAACAACACCGTCGCCGTCCCGCCGGCCAGCTGACCGGAGACCGTTCGCACGTCCGGTGCCGCCATGATCTGCTGGGCCATACTCGGCGTGGGCGATGGTCGCATCGCGATTCCGGCGCCGAAGGCCGCCAATCCCACGACGATTGCCGCCGCTGCAGCCAATAGAGCTGTGCGCCAACGAGATCGACGGCCAGCAGCATCCGATTGCACCGCGGCCAGCACCGTCGCGCGAAGACGGGTCGGCGGCTCGGCGGCAGTTGCCGCCGACACCGCCGTCATCGTCTCGCGGACCGCACGCGCCTGTTCGCGGAAGGCCTCGGCGACCGATGCCGGCGCCGCGGCGAGCTGTCGGTCGATGGCCGCGCGCTCGGCATCCGATACCGCGTGCAACGCATACGGCGTGGCGAGCTCGAGCAGTTCGAATTCGGTCGGCTCGGTCATGGCACACCCAGGCAATTACGGAGTCCGCGCAGCGCGTCGCGCATCCGTGATTTGATCGTCGACAGGTTGGCCGACAATCGTTGTGACACTTCGGTATAGGTCAACCCGCCGTAGTAGGCCATTTCGATGCACTGCCGCTGGATGTCGGTCAGCCCGTCAAGGCACTCGACCACCCGGCGACGCTCGTCGCCGGCGATCGCTGATTCGGCGACGACATCGCGGGGGGGATCGAGGGTGGACGCGCCGTAACGCGATTCCCGCTGCGCGGCGGATTGTTCGGCACGTACCCGGTCGATGGCGCGTCGGTGGGCCATCGTCATCAGCCAGGACAGGGCAGAGCCCTTCGCCGAATCGTAGGCGTCGGCGGTCCGCCACACCTCCAGGTACACCTCTTGGGTGGTTTCCTCGCTGTAGCCGGAGTCGCGCAGCACGCGAGTCACCAGCCCGTATACCCGCGTCCTGGTGTGGTCGTAAAGCGCGGCGAACGCGTCGGCATCGCGACGCGCCACCCGATGCAGCAATGCGTCCAGGTCGCTGCCATGCGGCGGTCCGGTCATCGACCGGTAGCCTATCCTCTCCGCGACGACAGTCGTCATGTTCGTGTCGATCGGGGCGGGCGCGGGACGAAAAACGATGTCCGTGCCTTGTATTCGTCGACGCCGGGGCGGCCCGCCATGTACTTCTCGGTCAGCCGGGCGCCGGTGGTATAGACCAGAAAATAGGTCATGAGCAATGGGCATGCCCGCCCAGCCGGGTGTCGGCCCCATGGAGCGTGACCCGGTCACAGCCGGACAACGCGTAGGCGGCTGTCAGACCAGCGACACCGCTACCGATGACCGCAATCGAGCGTCCGAATGACTTTTGCACGTCCGGTATTCGGAGCGGACGCCGGAGTGGACGACCGTGACGAATGTCATGTTCGAAAGCCATCCATGCCGCTAGCCGCTCCGAATAGCGACTGTCCGATCGGTAACCAGCGGCGCCAGCCGGCGCCGGCGAAGAAGTCAAAGGAGCCAAAGCGCAATGAAGGACATTCAGAGAAAGACGCTCGCGGTGGGCCTGGCGGCGATCGCAGCCGTGGGGTTTTCGGCGTGTTCGAGCAACAAATCCGGGTCCGCGCAGCAGACCAGCGCGAATCCTGCTAGCAGCATGGCCGCGGCGGCGAGCACGAGCGCAATGGCGGCTCCCGCGACCAATCTGATCGGTTCGGGATGCGCGGATTACGCCGCACAGCATCCGAGCGGTCCGGCCTCGGTGAGCGGAATGGCAGGGGACCCGGTCGCTACGGCGGCATCCAACAATCCGATGCTGTCGACGTTGACCGCCGCGCTCTCCGGCAAGTTGAACCCAAGCGTCAACCTGGTCGACACCCTCAACAGCGGCCAGTACACGGTGTTTGCGCCGACCAACGCCGCGTTCGACAAGCTGCCGGCGAGCACGATCGACGAGCTCAAGACCAATGCAGACATGTTGAAGAGCATCCTGACCTACCACGTGGTGCAAGGGCAGGAGAGCCCGAACACGGTTGACGGCGCCCACCAGACCCTGCAGGGAGCTGACGTGAAGGTGACCGGACAGGGGGACGGCCTGAAAGTCGACGATGCGGGGCTGGTGTGCGGAGGGGTGCACACCGCCAATGCGACGGTATACATGATCGACACTGTGCTGACGCCACCCAGCCAGTGACGGCCTACCGCGTCGCTCAGGCAAGGCAGCCCGGTCCGCCGGGCTGCCTTGTCGCCTCTACGCGCCTTGCCGGTGGCACCGATCCAAGACAGGTGTGGTAGCGAATAGTGATTATGTTGTCGCTAGCGCTGATCGGTCTGGTCGGAGGTCTGATCACCGGCATTTCGCCGTGCATCCTCCCCGTACTACCGGTGATCTTCTTCTCCGGCACCCAGAGCACGGCCGACGGTGCGACTGCGGTCAAGTCGAAACGTGAAGTCCTGCGGCCATATCGGGTGATCGCAGGCTTAGTGCTGAGTTTCAGCCTGGTCACGCTGGTCGGCTCGGCATTGCTGTCGTTGCTGCATCTGCCGCAAGACGCCATCCGCTGGGTCGCGCTGGCCGCGTTGGTGGCGATCGGTCTCGGCTTAATCTTCCCGCGCTTCGAGCAACTGCTGGAGCGGCCGTTCTCCCGGATTCCACAAAAACAGATCGCCGACCGCGCCAACGGGTTTGGCCTGGGCCTGGCGCTGGGCGTGCTGTATGTTCCGTGCGCGGGCCCGGTACTGGCCGCGATTGTGGTGGCCGGCGCCACCGCGAACATCGGTGTGCCCGTCGTCGTCCTCACCGTGGCGTTCGCGCTGGGCACGGCGGTGCCACTGCTGTTCTTCGCGCTGGCCGGCCAACGAGTTGCCGAGCGGGTCAGTGCTTTTCGTCGTCACCAACGTCAGATCCGCGTCACGGCAGGGATTGTGACCCTGCTGCTCGCCGTGGCGCTGGTGTTCAACCTGCCCGCGGTGCTGCAGCGGGCCATTCCGGACTACACCAGCTCGTTGCAGAACAAGCTCGGCGGCGGCCAACAGATTCAGCAAGACCTCAACCTCGGCGGCATCGTCAACGACCAGAACAAAGAGCTGTCGAACTGCACCGACGGCTCTGCGCAGCTGCAGAACTGCGGCTCCGCGCCCGACCTCAAGGGCATCACCGCCTGGCTGAACACCGCCGCCGACAAGCCGATCGATCTACACGGGCTGCGGGGCAAGGTGGTGTTGATCGACTTCTGGGCCTATTCCTGCATCAACTGCCAACGCGCCATCCCGCACGTCGAGGGCTGGTACAAGGCCTACCACGACGATGGTTTCGAGGTCATCGGCGTGCACACCCCGGAGTACGCGTTCGAAAAGGTCACCGGCAACGTCGAAAAAGGCGCCGCAGACATCGGCATCACCTACCCGATCGCCCTGGACAACAGCTACTCGACGTGGACGAACTACCGAAACCAGTACTGGCCCGCCGAATATCTGATCGACGCCGGCGGTGTCGTGCGGCACGTCAAGTTCGGCGAGGGCGACTACAACGTCACCGAGAAGCTGATCCGTCAGCTGATCACCAGCGCACGACCCGGCGTCGCGCTGCCCCCGCCGGTGGACGCGCCCGACACCACCCCACAGTCCGGCCTGACTCCCGAGACGTATCTCGGCGTCGGCAAGATGGTCAACTACGCCGGAACCGGGGTCTACGACAAGGGGCAGGCCAACTTCGCCTTCCCGCCGTCGCTGCCGAATGACTCCTTCGCCCTGCAGGGATCGTGGACCCTCGACTACCAAGGCGCGACGGCCGACAGCGATACCTCGAGCATCGAGCTGAACTACAACGCCAAAAACGTCTACATCGTCGTCGGTGGAACCGGCAGTCTGACGGTCACACGCGACGGGAAGACGACAACCGTGCCGATCAGCGGGCCGCCGACGTCACACCAGATCGTCACCGGCAACGACATGGCCCGCGGATTACTCGAAGTGCGTTCCAGCAAAGGGCTGCAGGTGTTTTCCTTCACCTTCGGCTGATCGCCGTTCCAGTCAATAGCAGCGCTATGGTGTGATGACGTGCGACGGGTCGGGCCGCAGCTCCGGCGGTGCCTGGCTGTAATCACCGAAGGGTCCATCGCGGTGCTCGACCGCGACCCGGACGCCCTCGGTGGCGGCGGTCTTGATGAAGTCGAGCGCTTCGGGGGTGTTGCGCATCAGGCCGTCGAGGATGCCGCCCAGCAGCTGAGTAGAGGACAGACCCATGTTCTCGTAGGCCTGGTTGACGATCAGCTTCTGTGCCCGCAACTGCGACAATGGGATCCGCGCCAGCTCGGCGGCGATCTCGGCAACGCGAGCTTCCAGGCGCTCGAACGGCACCGCCTCGTTGATCAGCTCGACCTCGGCGGCCTGCACACCGGTCAGCGGCCGCCCGGTCAGCGAGTGCCACTTGACCTTGGCCAGGCTGAGCCGGTACAGCCACATCCCGGTCAGGTAGGCCCCCCACATCCGGCTGTACGGGGTGCCGATCACCGCGTCGTTGCTGGCGATCACGATGTCGGCGCACAGCGCGTAGTCGCTGCCTGCGCCGACACACCAGCCATGCACCTGGGCGATCACCGGTTTGGTGGCCCGCCAGATCGCCATGAACTTCTGATGGGGTCCGGTTTCGCGGGCCGTGACCATGGCGAAATCCTTGCCCGGATCCCAGCGTCCCTCGGTCATCATGGTCTCGCCCCAGTGCTGGAAGCCGCCGCCGAAGTCATAGCCGCCGGAGAACGCCCTGCCGGCGCCGCGCAACACGATGACCTTGATTTCCGGGTCCCGCTCGGCCAGGCCGACGGCGGCCTCGATTTCGTCGGGCATGGGCGGAACGATGGTGTTGAGCTGGTCGGGGCGGTTCAGCGTGATAGTGGCGACCGCCCCGGTCGTCGCGTACAGCAGTGTCTCGAATTGATCAGGTGGCATAACTGAATGCTGACAGCTCAGCTCAGTTGCCGGCGTTACCGGTCGCGATTAATCGTCAGCGTGGCGTCGCTGATCCCATTGCTCAAGCCGTGCCTGTAACTCGAGCAGGCCAAGCCCGGCAACCGGAGCGCCGACGAAAAGGCATACCACCGTGAATGGAGTCATCTCGACCTCTTCCCCCTCACCTTCCCCACATGCCTTTCTTAGGTCGCCTTAAGGTACGCCTTAGGGGGCGGTTAGGAAAGCCAAACCGCCGGATGTTCTCCAGATCTTTTTCGGAAAGTTATCGGCGCCAGACCTCGCTAGCCTGCGTCAGGCGGCAAGACCAACATCCGCCACAGAAACAAGAAACTCAGCGCGGACTTGAACGCGATCTGCGCGTTGTCGGCTGCGCCGGCGTGGCCGCCCTCGATGTTCTCGTAATACCAGACTCGATGGCCCACTGCTTCCAACGCGGCCGTCATTTTTCGGGCATGCCCCGGATGCACCCGATCGTCACGGGTAGACGTGGTGATCAGCACCGGCGGGTAATCAGTCGCAGCCGAAATGTTGTGGTAGGGCGAGTATTCGGCGATGAATTCCCAATCATCGGGATTGTCCGGGTCGCCATATTCGGCAACCCAGGACGCACCGGCCAGCAGCAGATGGAAGCGGCGCATGTCCAGCAGCGGCACCTGACACACCAGCGCACCGAACAGCTCGGGGTACTTGGTCAGCATGATGCCCATCAGCAGCCCGCCATTACTGCCGCCCTGCGCACCGAGTTGCTGCACAGTGGTGATGCCACGGTCCACCAAATCGGTTGCCACCGCAGCGAAGTCCTCGGCAACCAAGTGACGGCCCGCGCGCATCGCCTGGGTGTGCCAGCCGGGGCCGTACTCACCGCCGCCGCGGATGTTGGCCAGCACAAAGGTGCCGCCGCGCGCCAGCCACAGCCGGCCCAGTACGCCGTCATACCCGGGGGTGCGGGCCACCTGAAATCCCCCGTAGCCGCCCAGCAGGGTCGGACCGGCGGCGTCCCGCGGGCGCACCACGAAATACGGGATCGAGGTGCCGTCCTTTGATGTAGCGAAATGCTGTGCGACGGTCATGCCTTCGGCGTCGAAGAAAGCCGGCGCGGATTTGATCTGTTCCAGCCTTCCGTCGACCGCCCCGTGCAGTAGACGCGACGGCGTAACGAATCCGCTGGAATCCAAGAAGATTTCGTCGCCGGTATCGTCGGCGCCGGCGATGACGGTGTTGGTATTGGCGGGCACGTCGGTCACCGGTCGACGCTGCCAGCTGCCCGGTGTGACGATGTCGACGCGGCTGGCCACGTCGGCAAGCGTGATGACGACGAGCCGGTCGCGGGTCCACGCGTAGGACAGCAAGCTGGTGTGCTCGTCGGGCTCGAACACGACCCGCAACTGTGCCGTACCGGCGAGGAACTCATCATAGTCGGCGGCCAGCAGCGAGCCCGCGGTGTAGCTGGCGGTGCCGGTGAGCCAGTCGGTGCGCAGCTCGATCAGCAACCACTGCCGGTGCACCGACACTGTCGCGTCGGTGGGCGCATCGATGCGGATCAGCTCATCGCCGCGCAGTTCGTACAACTGGTCGTTGAAGAAGTCGAGGGCCCGTCGCAAGAGCGTCCGCTCGAAGCCAGGCGTGCGGTCGACTCCGGCGGCCACGATGACGTCGCTGGGCGAGCCTTCGAACACCGTCTGCGCATCCCCCACCGATTGCCCCCGGCGCCATCGCTTGACCATGCGCGGATAGCCGGATTCGGTCAGCGAGTCAGTGCCGAAGTCGGTGCCTACCAACAGCGTGTCCGGATCGACCCAGCTGGTTCCGGACTTCGCCTCGGTCAGGGCAAACCCGTCGGCGACGAATTCCCTTGTGTGCATGTCAAATTCACGCACGATAGCTGCGTCCGAGCCGCCGCGGGACAGGCTGATCAGGGCCCGTGTGTGGTCGGGTTCGATGACGTTGGCGCCGGCCCACACCCAGTTCTCGTCGTCAGCGCGAGCCAGCTCATCCACGTCGATCAGCACGTCCCAGTCCGGGCTATCGCCGCGGTAGCTGTCCAGTGTCGTGCGCTGCCACAGCCCGCGCGGGTTGGCGGCGTCGCGCCAGAAGTTGTACAGATAGTCGCCGCGACGGCGCACGTAGGGGATCCGGGCATCGGTGTCGAGCACCTCGAGCGCTTCGGTGCGCATTCGCTCGAACTCCTCGCCGGAAAACTCGGCCAGCGTGGGCTCATTGCGGGCGCGCACCCAGTCCAGCGCTTCTTCGCCGGCAATGTCTTCCAGCCACAGATAGGGGTCATCGGGCATGTGCGCGGCTCCTCCTCATCACGCTGCGCGTCCCCCTCGCCGCTGCGCGGCTGGGGGTGCCCCCACTGCATCGTCACCGCGCGGGGCACGTGCGCGGCTCCTCCTCATCACGCTGCGCGTCCCCCTCGCCGCTGCGCGGCTGGGGGTGCCCCCACTGCATCGTCACCGCGCGGGGCACGTGCGCGGCTCCTCCTCATCACGCTGCGCGTCCCCCTCGCCGCTGCGCGGCTGGGGGTGCCCCCACTGCATCGTCACCGCGCGGGGCATGCGACTCATTGTGACGGCGGCGGTAGTGTGACCTGTATAACACCGTCGAACGAGGAGCTGATCTCATGACCGTCTACGCACGTCCGGGCTCCGCTGGGGCGCTGATGTCGTATGAATCGCGGTACGGCAACTTCATCGGGGGCGAGTGGGTCGCCCCGGCGGGCGGCCGGTATTTCGAGAATCTGACGCCGGTCACCGGCCAGGCGTTCTGCGAGGTGCCGCGCTCCGACGGGGCCGACATCGACAAGGCGCTCGACGCTGCCCACGCCGCGGCACCGGCGTGGGGTAAGACCGCCCCGGCCGAGCGGGCGGCAATCTTGAACAAGGTCGCGGACCGTATCGAGGAGAACAGCGAGTCGCTGGCGCTCGCCGACGTCTGGGACAACGGCAAACCGATCCGGGAGGCGCTGGCCGCCGACATTCCGCTGGCAGCGGATCACTTCCGCTATTTCGCCGCGGCGATCCGCGCTCAGGAGGGTTCGCTGTCGCAGATCGACGAGGACACCGTCGCGTATCACTTCCACGAGCCGCTCGGGGTGGTGGGGCAGATCATTCCGTGGAACTTCCCGATCCTGATGGCCGCGTGGAAACTGGCGCCGGCGCTGGCGGCCGGGAACACGGCGGTGCTCAAACCTGCCGAGCAGACGCCCGCCTCCGTGCTCTACCTGATGTCGCTGGTCGGTGACCTGTTGCCGGCCGGGGTGGTCAACGTCGTCAACGGGTTCGGTGTCGAGGCCGGCAAGCCGCTGGCGTCCAGCGACCGGATCGCCAAGGTCTCGTTCACCGGTGAGACCACCACCGGGCGGTTGATCATGCAATACGCGTCGCAGAACCTGATCCCGGTCACCCTCGAGTTGGGCGGCAAGAGCCCCAATATCTTCTTCTCCGACGTGATGGCCGCCAACGACGACTTCCAGGACAAGGCCCTGGAGGGCTTCACCATGTTCGCCCTCAATCAGGGCGAGGTCTGCACCTGCCCGTCGCGCAGCCTGGTTCAAGCGGACATCCACGACGAGTTCCTGGAGCTGGCCGCGATCCGGACCAAGGCGGTCCGGCAGGGCGACCCGCTGAACACCGAGACGATGCTGGGTTCCCAGGCCTCCAACGACCAGCTGGAAAAGGTGTTGTCCTACATCGAAATCGGCAAGGACGAGGGCGCCAAGGTCATCACCGGCGGTGAGCGGGCCGACCTGGGCGGAGACCTGGCCGGCGGCTTCTACGTGCAGCCGACGATCTTCAGCGGCAACAACAAGATGCGGATCTTCCAGGAGGAGATCTTCGGGCCGGTGGTGGCGGTGACGTCGTTCCGCGATTACGACGACGCGATGAGCATCGCCAACGACACCCTCTACGGCCTGGGCGCGGGGGTGTGGAGCCGCGACGGCAACACCGCCTACCGGGCGGGCCGCGACATCCAGGCCGGTCGGGTGTGGGTCAACTGCTACCACGTCTACCCGGCGCATGCGGCGTTCGGTGGCTACAAGCAGTCCGGTTTCGGCCGAGAGACCCACAAGATGATGCTCGACCACTACCAGCAGACCAAGAACCTGATGGTGTCGTACTCGCAGAAGGCGCAGGGTTTCTTCTGATGACCCCGCGGGTGGTGATCACCTCCGCCGCCGCAACGCTGCTCGATGAGCTGCAGGACCGGCACGGTCCGGTAATGTTCCATCAGTCCGGTGGTTGCTGCGACGGGTCGTCGCCGATGTGCTACCCGGACGGGGACTTCATCGTCGGTGATCGCGATGTGCTGCTCGGTGTGCTCGACGTTGGTGCGGACGGGGTTCCGGTGTGGATCTCCGGGCCCCAATTCCAGGCCTGGAAACACACCCAGCTCGTCATCGACGTGGTGCCCGGCCGCGGCGGTGGGTTCAGCCTGGAAGCACCCGAGGGAATGCGGTTTTTGTCCCGCGGGCGGGCTTTCAGCGACGGCGAGAACGCGGAGCTCACGGCTACCCCGGTGATCGCTGGCGCCGACTACGAGCGCGGCGAGCGCCCGCCGGCACGCGCACCGGTGGTAGCTGCCGCCGCTGACGCGTGCCCGGTACCCGCAGGGCGCGCCGCGTCGGTAAAGCCGTAGCGAGCAGCCGCGGCAGTATCGTCAAAGCGTGATACCGCTGCCGCGGAGCTGGCTGCTGACCAGCGCGATGCTGATCGGCGTCGCGGTCGGGTTACTGGGCGGAACGGCCGCGCTGGCCGTGAATCACGTTCGGATGCGCCCGGACATCGCCATCGCGTTGGTAGTCGGGTTTCCCAGCGTAGTCGGGCTGCTGGTGATCCTGTTGTCTAGGCGGCGATGGCTGACGGCCCTGGGCGTGTTCATCCTGGCGCTGGCGCCGGGATGGTTCGGTGTGCTCGCGGTGATCGAGGTGACGACCCATGGCTGACGACGACCGCGTGGACACCCAGTCGATGCCGAAGACCGAGGCCTTTACGCCGACTTTCGACACCGGCGCGCACCCCAGAGCCGAACCGGCGTTTATCGAGCCGGAACCGACGCCTCGACGACGCCGGTGGTGGCATCGGCGCTCGGACACGTCGGCGACGGAGATAGCGGATGAGCCGGCGAGCAGCCCCGCCCCGGCGGTTGAGGCCGCGGCGGGTGACGCACCGCCGTCCGGGGCGATGCATGCGCCAGCGCCGCCGATCGCCGTGCCCGGCCGCTACCACCACGTGAAATGGTGGCAGTTCATCCTGACGCTGCTGGCGGTGTGGGTTCCGGCGGCGGCGATCGGTGCCGGCCTGTTCTACTGGTGGACCCACGACCACTCCGCGCGCAAGACCCCTGTGATCTTCGTGGTTTTGGTCTACGTCGTGGTGTGCGTGGTCGCGGCCTTGATGCTGGCGATGGTGCCCGACCGGCCGCTGCTGTCAGTGCTGGCCATCGCGATGATGTCAGCGGTGTTCGCTTCCGTCGTCGCCGCCGCCCCGTTCTACGGCGCGTTCTACTGCGACCACAGCCAGCGTCATTGCCTTATAGGCATCGTCCCGTACTGAGCTCAGTCGACGTCGGCGCTACTTGGCCGGGGAAGCTTGGACGGCGGGCAGATTCTGGCTATGCAAGGCTGGCGGGGTGAGCGACACGTCGGCCTCGTATACCCCGGCCGATCGCGACCTCGCCTCAATCGCTGACTTGATCGAAGATCCGGCGCGGGCAGCCATGCTCGCGGCGCTGGCCGGCGGTCGGGCGCTGCCGGCGGGGGAGCTGGCTCGGCGGGCCGGGGTGCATCCCGCCACCGCCTCCACGCATTTGCGCCGGCTGACCGAAGGTGGGTTGATCCGGGTCCGAGCCCAGGGCCGGCATCGATACCACGAGATCGTCAACCCGGAAGTGGCCACGGTGCTGGAGGCTATCGCGCAGATCGCGCCGCCGGCTCCGGTCCCCTCCCTGAGTCAGCATCGCGCCGCCCGTGCGCTGTTCGAGGCCCGGACCTGCTACGACCACCTGGCCGGCCGTCGCGGCGTACAACTTCGTGACCGCCTGCTGGCCGCCGCGGCAATCCGCCGCCTCGACGACCGCGACCACGAGCTCACCGACCGCGGCCAGTATCTGCTGGACGAGCTGGGCGTCGACCTGGCAACACTGAGGGCCAGCCGGCGGGTGTTCGCCCGCTCATGCGTCGACTGGACCGATCGCCGGGTCCACCTGGCCGGGGCGCTGCCCGCCGCGATCACCAGCGTGTTCCTCGCCCGCGGATGGCTCACCCGCGGGCCGGGCCGTAGCCTGCGCGTCGTCAGCGGCTACGACGACCACCTTGAAAAATGGCTGGCCACCTAACTTGGCCGAGAGCGGACTGGTACGTAGCGATCTCAAACCCACCACCGACTTCCGGGACGTTTACTACGAGCTGCTGGCACAGACGCTTCAGGCCGACCCCGCCCCGTCGGTCGGGGCCGGCCGGCGCAGCCTCGGCTTCCTCTGAGCGGCGCCCAAACGTCCAACACACGAACTCCAGGTAGCGACCTTCGAAAACACAGAGAGATATTATCCGGAAAGTTGGACATTTCTCAGCCTAGTCTCAGCTACAGTGCAAACCACGATTGGAACTGTGTGCAAAGGGGCTCGTCATGCTGGAGCGCACTCCTCCTTGGACTACCGCCGGTAGCGCGCGTGCCCCCGACAAAGGTGACACCTGGGAATATCTAACTCCCGAAAGGCCGGTTCAGGGGGTTCGACGTATGCCAGCGGAGAGCGGGTCGGGTTGGCCGTTGGTGGGCCGCGATGACGAGGTTCGCCAGGCGTTGGCGGCGCTCGATGACGACGCGGAGTTTCAGGGTGTCGCGTTGGTCGGCGATAGCGGGGTCGGCAAATCGACCCTGGCTCGGGCCCTGGCCACGACTGTCAAGTCGCGCGGGCTGATGGTGCGGTATGTGCTGGGCACCCAAACCGGGCGCGCGGTGCCGTTGGGCGCGTTCTATCGGTCCGTGACTGTCGACGCACCACAGCAACCCGCCGCGATGTTGGCCGCCGCGCAACAAACCCTGGAGCAGGACGAGAACCTGGTCGTCGTCGTCGATGATGCCCAGTGGCTCGATCCGTTGTCGTCGACGCTGGTGTACCAACTTGCCGCCAGTGGCGCTGCACGGCTGATCGTGACGATCCGGTCGGGCGACAACGCGCCCGACGCGGTGACCGCGCTGTGGAAAGAGCAGCTGTTGCTGAGCCTGCGCATCGAAGCGTTCACCCGGGAGCAGACCGGGGAACTCGCCCGCGCCGTGCTCGGCGGCGTCGTCGAGCCACGGCTGATCAGCGAGTTACACGACCGGGCTGCGGGCAGCCCGCTGCTGTTGCGCGGCTTGCTGAGCGCTGGCCGGGAAAGTGGTGTGTTGGTGCGCACGCAAGACGGTTGGCGGCTTCAAGGTGCGCTGCGTGCAGACCGCCAACTGCAGGATCTGCTGGAGTTTCGGCTGCGATCCTTTGCTCCGGAGGAGTTGGAGGCGGTCGAGGTTTTGGCGGCTGCCGAGGTGCTGGATTGGGAGATTTTGCGTGGGCTTTGCGACGCCGACGCGGTGGCACGCCTTGAGCGCCGCGGCGTGATCCAGTTCGTTGCGGCTGGATCGCACACGGTGGCGCGGTTGTTTCACCCGCTCTTGGGTGAAGTGGCTATGCAACGAGCTGGGGTGGTGCGTTCGCGGCAGCTCAATGGCATGCTGGCACAACATCTTCGGAAGCACCTGCGGGCGGAAGGGCAGCGCTCGAGGCCACCCGACGTGCGCGCCCAGATCCAGCTGGCCCAGTTCATGACGCGAAGCGACCTCGCCCCGGACCTGGATGTGATCATCGATGCGGCGGCGAGCGCGATGACCATGTTGAACATAGCTCTCGCCGAAGAGCTGGCCCGATTCGCGTTGGATCGCGGCGGTGGCTTGGCGGCGGCGGTCGTGCTTGCTGAGGCGATGGGTTGGCAGGGCCGCGGCGACGAGGTCGAGGCGGTGCTTGGTGACGTCGATCCTGATGGTGCCGATGAGTTGCTGACCGCGCGATGGGGCTGTGTGCGCGCCATGAATCTGTTCTTCAATTGCGGGCAGGTCGAGCAGGCACGGCAGGTACTCGCCAACGCGACGGATCGCATCAACTCCGAGGCGATCGTCAGTTACGTCGCAGCAGTCGAGGTGTTGTTTACGTGCTTCTCCGGCGACATCCCGACCACGATCGAGACCGGCCTGGCCCTGTGTGCATCGGATCTGCCGTTGGCGGCGGTGTGGGCGGCTGTGCCGACGTGCTGGGCGTTGGCGCTCACCGGGCGGTTTGACGACGTTCACCGCGTAGCGGAGGCGGGGCTGCGAGCGGCTGCGCTCGCCCAACCGGGAGGGTTACCCAGGATCGGGTTGGCTGAGGTCATGGCGTTGACGGCCGTCGGTGATTATCCGGCTGCCGAGCGGGCCAGGGAGCGTCATGCCACGGGTGTGCTTGAAGCCGACGACGCGATGCGTGGACTCGTGCACCTTGCCCGTGGTGCGCTGCCGTCCGCCTGCGCTGCATTTCATGACTCGTTATCGGCAATGTCGGGTGGTTTTACATCGGTCTGGTCGATGCCGGTGGCGGCCTGGTGGGCGCAGGCCGAGGGCGCACGGGGAGACGGTGCGGCGGCCGCCGCGGCGCTGCGGCGTTCGGAGGACGCCTACGGACCACACCTCGCCGTGTTCTTGCCGGACCTTGAGCTGGCCCGGGCCTGGGAGCGGGCAGCTGTCGGCCAGACGACGGCCGCCCAGAAGCATGCGATGCGTGCCGCGCAGATCGCGCAACACGCCGGGATGTACGCCGTGGAGATGGCTGCGCTGCACACCGCCGTCCGGTTCGGTGACCGTTCGCACACTCCGCGGTTGGGAGAGCTCGCCACGACGTTGGACACGCCGTTGGCGGAGGCGATCGCGGAGCACGCTCGCGGCTTGGCCAACCACGACGGCGACCTGCTGGACGCCACGGCAGATCGGTTCGCTGACCTGGGTGCGGTGGCGCTTGCCGCCGACGCGACGGCCCAGGCAGCGCGCGAACACGCGCGCACAGGCCACCGCGGCAAGGAATTGGAGTCGTCGACCAGGGCGCACTGGCTGGCCAGCCAGGGCGAAGTACGGACACCGGCGGTCGCTGCCGCGGCGCGGCCGCTGCCCATCACCGACCGCGAACGCGAGATCGCGATGCTGGTCGCGGCCGGCTGGTCCAACCATCAGGTCGCCGACCGACTGGTCGTCTCGGTGCGGACGGTGGAGGGACACCTCTACCGCATCTTCGCCAAGCTCGGCATCGATGACCGCGACCAGCTCATCCACTTACTAAGCCTGGAGCGGTCTGGGGCTTAAGACGATCGGCGTGCGCGACGCACGATTTCCGCCCTCGCCGTCCTACCCTGGAAACCGCGGGCCGTCGCTCGTGCGCGGTAAGTTAGTACGAGCCAATACGAGCTCGACCGGGCGTTCATGGTGTTCACTACCAGTTTGGCGCCCATGTTGTGCAGCCGACGGGCCACCTCCGCCCCGATTCCACGGGCACCACCCGTGATGAAACGACTTGGGAGTTCACAAATGCCGTGGGCCGAAAGGTAGTCCAGTGTCGGCCGGTTTACCCGAACGGAGCCACCGCCTGTATGCCACGACGGTGGCCTACATCGACTGCGGCGTAGCTGGAAACACCCGGCTCGTCCGGTCCTACTGCTCTATGTACTTCCGCGTACTACTCCACCTGTGTCGGAGCCGCTGACACCAGCTCGACAAGTCGTACTTTCACCTATATGACACCGCAGGTTTCGCCATGACCTCCATCGGGGGAGTCAGTAGCGCCGGGTGCAAAACAGCCGGGGTGCATACAGGTGGTCCACTGCTCGTGCGAACACCTCAGCAAAAGCGGAACCTGAACCAGAAATTACCGGGAGGTGGTGGATCCATCATGGCTGAACCTTCTGTCACGGCGCTGCTGCAGGAGCGTGCGAGCCGGGTGGTGGATTACATCATCGAGCACCTCGCGCTGATCGGCGTCGAGCACGTGTTTGGCGTCGATGGTGCCAATATCGAGGATCTCTATGATGCCGCCCATTTCTGTGGCGATATCACCGCGGTGCTGGCGAAGCACGAGTTTTCGGCGGCGGCGATGGCCGATGGCTACAGTCGTGGGCTCGCGGGTCTGGGGGTGGTGGCGGCGACGTCGGGGGGCGGGTTCTTCGCCAGGGTGGCGGCGCTGCCGGTGCAGCGCGCCGACTGCAACGCATACGCAACGGACAGATTATGACCGCTCTGCTGGACGTCTTCGGAGGCATTTTGCTGGCGCTGATCTTGTGCGGCGTCTGCAGCTTGCAGTCGTGGCTCGAGCGTTGGGACCAAGAGCGGCATTTCGAGGACTAACCGACGGGTGTTCCGATACGCGACGGTGATCATCTCGCCGGGCAGCCGCACCAGCGCGCCGTCGGCGGGCTAGGGCAAACGCACCTGCTCACGGTACGGCTCCACAAAACTGCCGAACACCGCGCGGAGGATCTGACCGCGAAGTAGCGTTGCCCTGGAAAGGTGACACGGGGAACATCTCACTCCTAAAAGGCTGGTTGAGGGGGTCGGACGTATGCCAGCGGAGAGCGGGTCGGGTTGGCCGTTGGTGGGCCGCGATGACGAGGTCCGCCAGGCGTTGGCGGCGCTCGATGACGACGCGGAGTTTCAAGGCGTCGCGTTGGTCGGCGATAGCGGGGTCGGCAAATCGACCCTGGCTCGGGCCCTGGCCACGACTGTCAAGTCGCGCGGGCTGATGGTGCGGTATGTGCTGGGCACCCAAACCGGGCGCGCGGTGCCGTTGGGCGCGTTCTATCGATCCGTGACTGTCGACGCACCACGAGAGCCCGCCGCGATGTTGGCCGCCGCGCAACAAACCCTGGAGCAGGACGAGAACCTGGTCGTCGTCGTCGATGATGCCCAGTTGCTCGATCCGTTGTCGTCGACGCTGGTGTACCAACTTGCGGCCAGTGGCGCTGCACGGCTGATCGTGACGATCCGGTCGGGCGACAACGCGCCCGACGCGGTGACCGCGCTGTGGAAAGAGCAGCTGTTGCTGAGCCTGCGCATCGAGGCGTTCACCCGGGAGCAGACCGGGGAACTCGCCCGCGCCGTGCTCGGCGGCGTCGTCGAGCCACGGCTGATCAGCGAGTTACACGACCGGGCTGCGGGCAGCCCGCTGCTGTTGCGCGGCTTGCTGAGCGCTGGCCGGGAAAGTGGTGTGTTGGTGCGCACGCAAGACGGTTGGCGGCTTCAAGGTGCGCTGCGTGCAGACCGCCAACTGCAGGATCTGCTGGAGTTTCGGCTGCGATCCTTTGCTCCGGAGGAATTGGAGGCGGTCGAGGTTTTGGCGGCTGCCGAGGTGCTGGACTGGGAGATCCTGCGTGGGCTTTGCGACGCCGACGCGGTGGCACGCCTTGAGCGCCGCGGCGTGGTCCAGTTCGTTGCGGCTGGATCACAGACTGTGGCGCGGTTGTATCACCCGCTCTTGGGTGAAACGGCTATGCAACGCGCCGGGGTGGTGCGCTCGCGGCAGCTCAATGGCATGCTGGCACAACATCTTCGGAAGCACCTGCAGGCGGAAGGGCAGCGCTCAAGGCCACCCGACGTGCGCACCCAGATCCAGCTGGCCCAGTTCATGATGCGCAGCGACCTATCGCCCGACCTCGACGTGATCATCAATGCGGCGGCGAGCGCGCTGGGGATGTGGAACATCGATTGCGGCGACGAACTGGCCCGATTTGCGCTCGATCGCGGTGGTGGCTTGGCGGCTGCGATCGTGCTTGCTGGGGCGATGGTTTGGCAGGGCCGCGGCGACGAGGTCGAGGCGGTGCTTGGTGCCTTCGACCCTGATGGTGCCGACGGGTTGCTGACCGCGCATGGCTGTCTACGCGCCGCGAACCTGTTCTGGTGCGGGCAAATTGAGGACGCCCGGCTGGTACTCGCCAACGTGAGGGATCGCGTCGAGGGCGAGGCGAGCGTCGGGCTCATCACTGCCATGGAGGTGTTGTTTGCGTACTTCTCCGGTGACGTTTCGACGACGATCGAGACAGGACTAGCGCTCTGTGCACGCGATGTGTCGCCGGTGGCGACGGCGTGGGCGGCTGCGCCGACGTGCTGGGCGTTGGCGCTCACCGGGCGGTATGGCGACGTTCACCGCATAGCCGCGGCGGGTTTGCGGGCGGCGGTACTTGGCGAGTCGGGACCGCTACGGTTGGTTATCGGGTTGGCTGAGGTCATGGCGTTGACGACCGCCGGTGATTATTCGGCAGCCGAACGAGTTTGGGAACGCTATGCCGCGATGCCGGCGGGCGCGCCTGCAGTACACGCTGCCGTGAACGCGATGCGTGGACTCGTGCACCTTGCCCGGGGTGGGTTGCCCTCCGCCTGTGCTGCATTTCACGACTCGTTATCGGCGATGTCGGGTGGTTCTCCGTTCAGCTGGTTGATGCTGGTGGCGGCCTGGTCCGCGCAGGCCGAAGGCGCGCGCGGAAACAGCGAGGCTGCCGCTGCAGCGCTGCGGCGTTCGGAGGAAGCCTACGGACCATATGTAGCCGTGTACTTGCCGGAGCTGGAGCTTGGCCGCGCCTGGGAGCGGGCGTCGGCGGGTCAGACGACGGCCGCCCAGAAGCATGTTGTGCGCGCCGCGCAGATCGCGCAAGACTCCGGGATGCACGCCGTCGAGATGCGCGCGCTGCATACCGCTGTCCGGTTCGGTGACCGTTCGCACGCCACGCGGGTGGGAGAGCTCGCCACGACGCTGAACACGCCGTTGGCGGAGGCGGTGGCCGCGCATGCTCGCGGGCTGGCCGATCGCGACGGCGACCTGCTGGACGCCACGGCAGATCGGTTCGCCGATCTGGGTGCGCTGGCACTTGCCGCCGACGCGGCGGCCCAGGCAGCGCGCGAACACGCGCGCACGGGCCACCGGGGTAAGGAAGTAGCCTCGTCGGCCCGGGCGCACGGGCTGGCCAGCCAGGGCGAAATCCGGACACCGGCGGTCGCTGCCGCCGCGCGGCCGCTGCCCATCAGCGACCGCGAACGCGAGATCGCGATGCTGGTCGCGGCCGGTTTGTCCAACCATCAGGTCGCTGACCGGCTGTTCGTCTCGGTGCGAACGGTGGATGGACACCTCTACCGCATCTTCGCCAAGCTTGGCATCGATGACCGCGACCAGCTCATCCGCTTACTAAGGCTGGATCGGTCTGGGGCTTAAGACGATCGGCGTGCGTGACGCACGATTTGGCCCTCGCCGTCCTGCCCTGAAAACCGCTACTGCACGTATTTCCGCGCCAACTGTGTCGAATTATTACTCCACCTGTGTCAAATCCGCTGACACCAGTCGTACCTGCGTGATGAAGTTGCCAGCAAACTCGGTTTGACACCGTCGCGTCTGGACACTCAGTTGCCCCTCAAGCACCTCGGGATCGACTCGCTCACCGCGATGGAGCTGCGCAGAAAGGTTGAACTCGACCTGGGCATCGTTCTGCCGGTCGTCCAGCTGCTGGATGGACCAAGCGTCGCGGGTCTCGCCGACTGGCTCGGCGACCAGCTCTCCGGCGCGGCTCCGGCGCAACCCGATCCGACCGTGGCAGCCGACACGCGCGCGACGCAGCATAACGGGGCGCCGGCGGCGGAGACGACCGATGTCGCGGGCTCACGCGGGATGGACCTGCCTGCCCAGGTGCCGGAGGTTTCAGACGACGCCGTGGATGAACTGCTTCGTGAGATCCTAGCCGCCAGGGAGGGTCAGGATGGACGCCCACTAGGGTGGGCACGTGACCCACTATGACGTTGTCGTCCTCGGAGCCGGGCCCGGCGGATACGTGGCGGCCATCCGCGCCGCGCAGCTGGGATTGAACACGGCCGTCGTCGAACCCAAATACTGGGGCGGAGTCTGTTTGAACGTCGGCTGTATCCCGTCGAAAGCCTTGCTACGCAACGCCGAACTCGCCCACATCTTCACCAAGGAAGCCAAGACGTTTGGCATCAACGGCGAGGCGACGTTCGACTACGGCATCGCTTACGACCGAAGCCGCAAGGTGGCCGAGGGCCGGGTCGCCGGTGTGCATTTCCTGATGAAGAAGAACAACATCACCGAGATCCACGGGTACGGCAGATTCACCGACGCCCACACGCTGTCGGTCGAGCTCAACGACGGCGGTACCGAAACGGTGACCTTCGACAACGTCATCATCGCCACCGGTAGCAGCACCCGACTCGTTCCCGGCACGTCGCTGTCGGCGAATGTCGTCACCTACGAAGAGCAGATCCTCTCCCGGGAACTCCCGGAGTCGATCGTGATCGCCGGAGCCGGCGCCATCGGCATGGAATTCGGCTACGTGCTGAAGAACTACGGCGTCGACGTGAGCATCGTCGAATTCCTGCCGCGCGCGCTGCCCAACGAAGACGCCGAGGTGTCCAAGGAGATCGAGAAGCAGTTCAAGAAGCTCGGCGTCAAGATCCTCACCGGCACCAAGGTCGAGTCCATCGCCGACGATGGGTCCGTGGTCACGGTGACCGTCAGCAAGGACGGCAAGGCGCAAGAAATCAAAGCGCAGAAAGTGTTGCAGGCCATCGGGTTTGCGCCCAACGTCGAAGGCTACGGGTTGGACAAGGCCGGGGTCGCGCTGACCGACCGCAAAGCCATCGGAATCACCGACTACATGCAGACCAACGTCTCGCACATCTATGCCATCGGCGATGTCACCGGATTGCTGCAGCTGGCGCACGTCGCCGAGGCGCAGGGCGTGGTGGCAGCCGAAACTATCGCCGGCGCAGAGACTTTGGCGCTGGGCGACTACCGCATGCTGCCGCGCGCGACATTCTGCCAACCGCAGGTGGCCAGCTTCGGACTCACCGAGGAGCAGGCCCGCGACGAGGGTTATGACGTCCAGGTCGCCAAGTTCCCGTTCACCGCCAATGCCAAGGCGCACGGCCTTGGCGATCCCAGCGGTTTCGTCAAACTGGTCGCCGACGCCAGACACGGCGAGCTGCTCGGCGGGCACCTGATCGGCCACGATGTCTCGGAGTTGCTGCCGGAGCTGACGCTGGCGCAGAAGTGGGATCTGACCGCATTCGAGTTGGCCCGCAACGTCCATACCCACCCGACGATGTCGGAGGCACTGCAAGAGTGTTTCCACGGCCTGACCGGGCACATGATCAATTTCTGACGCCGACGCGCCGGCACCTGTTTGTGGTGTCGTCGCATTCGGCGTGGACCTTGGGCGGTCGAGCGGCCGATCAGTCAGCCTGCCGACACGAGCGATACCATGTCCGGGTGGCCAAAGCAGTCCGTACCGACTCGATTTGGGCCGTCATCGGCGGAGTGATCATCGGCTATGTCCTGTGGCTGGTGGCAATCTCGATAGGCGAGGCCTTCACCACGGTGGGCCTGTGGAGTCTGATCGTGTTAATCGTCTCGGCGGCGTTCGCGCTGTGGGCGGTCTTATGGGGACAGCGGCTGCGCCGGCGGCGAAACTATCCGCTGTCGTCGTTCGCCTTCGCGTTGCCGGTTCTTCCCGTCCTGCTGTCGTTGGGCGTGCTGGCCGACAGCTACCTGTAACGGACCGCTACCGTGGGTGGTCCAGCGGAATCTCGAGGGCCGACATGGTGGCGGCTAGTCCGTCGTATTGTCCCGCGAGCATGCAGAATTCAATGAGTTGACGCCGATCGAGGTGGCTGGACAGCTGCTGCCAGACCTCGGGGCTGATCGAGCGGTTGTTGATGAACTCGTCGGTGGCGCGCAGCAGCGCTTGCTGCCGGTCGGTGAGCCCGCCGGCCGGGTTCGGCCACGCGAAGATCATGGCCTGGGTCTGATCATCCAGCCCGCGACGGCGCCCCAGTCGGCGGTGCTGCTGCAGCTCGTATTCCGAACCGCGCAGATGAGCGACCCGCAGGATCACCAACTCGGTGTCGACGCGTGGCAAGCGGCCCCGCAGCAACAAGGCGGAATACGGCATCATCGCCAGGAACAGCCGCTTGTGCTGACCCAGCGTGGCGAACAGGTGCATCTGGCGCGCGCCGACAGTGCGGGCGGCGAACTTCGCCACAATCCAATTGAGCAGCCCCAAATCGCGAAGCCTGCCCGACGGAGGTATCCGGCCGACCTGACCGGTCTCCGCAGTGCCGGTCATGCTTGCTTCACCAGATAGGGCGACACCGTGCTGCGGTGCTCGTCGAGGTCAAGTGCCCGGCCCAAAGCGGGGAACGCGCGCTGTGGGCAGTTGTCCCGCTCGCAGACCCGGCAGCCCGCGCCGATCGGGGTGGCGATATCGCCGGACAAGTCGAGTCCTTCCGAGTAGACGAGCCGGTGGGCGTGCCGCAGTTCGCAGCCCAGCCCAATCGCGAAGGTTTTACCGGGCTGACCATACCGTGATGCCCGCCGTTCGACGGTCCGGGCCACCCACATGTAATTACGGCCGTCGGGCATCTGGGCGATCTGCACCAGGATCTTGCCCGGGTTGGCGAAGGTCTCGTAGACGTTCCACAGGGGGCACGTCCCGCCGCTGGACGAGAAGTGAAAACCGGTGGCCGACTGGCGTTTCGACATGTTCCCGGCCCGGTCGACGCGCACGAACGAGAACGGCACACCGCGCATCGACGGCCGCTGCAGGGTGGACAGCCGGTGCCCGATGGTCTCGTAGCTCACCGAGTAGAACGCCGAGAGCCGCTCGACGTCGTAGCGGAAGTTCTCCGCGACGTCGTGGAACTGTCGGTACGGCAGAACAACTGCCGCGGCGAAGTAGTTGGCCAGCCCGAGCCGGGCCAGGGTGCGCGACTCGTCGCTGGTGAACTTGCCGTCGGTGACCATGCTGTCGATGAGGTCGCCGAACTCCAGGTAGGCCAGCTCGGTGGCCAGCTTGAACACCTGCTGGCCCGACGAGAGGTGGTTGCTGATCTCCAGCGTGTTGGACGCCGGGTCGTAGCGGTGCAACACGGAGTCGCCGAGGTCGATGCGCTTGTTGATGTGCACGCCGTGCAACTCGGTGAGCCGGCGGGACAACTCGCCGGCTAGATCGCCGTGGTGCATCCGCATGCGGGTGGTCAGGTCCTCGGCGGCGGTGTCCAGCTCGTGCAGATAGTTCTGCCGCTGGTAGAAGTAGTCCCGCACCTCTTCGTGCGGCATGGTGATCGACCCGCTGCCGCTGCCGTCGGAGAACCGCTCCTCGGTGGCGGCGGCCAGCTGGGCGGTAGTGATCCGGTAGCGCCGATGCAGGTTGACCATGGCCCGGGCAAACCCCGGGTGCCCGTTGACCATGTCGGCGACTTCGGACAGGTCGACGTCGATGTCCAGATCGCGGTCCATGGTCACCTCACGCAGCTCGGCGACCAGCCGAGTGTCGTCGTGAGAGGCGAAGAAGGTGGCGTCGACCCCGAAGACTTCGGTGATCCGCAACAGTACGGCCACCGTCAGCGGCCGGACGTCATGCTCGATCTGGTTGAGATAGCTCGGCGAGATGTCCAGCATCTGCGCCAGCGCGGCCTGGCTGAAGCCGCGCTCGCTGCGTAGCTGCCGAACGCGTGAGCCGACGAACGTCTTGGACACCTGCCCAGACTACCTGCGTTGCGAAGATAGGGTTTGCAGAGTTGGCACGACGCTCCGGATTGGCGCCGCAGCAGCGACGTTTGGCATAGTTCTCGGTTGGGGGAAGCTAGCTAGGCCGTCTAGCAACGCGACGGATCGGGCCAGCATGAACAGCAGCGGGGAGTGAAACCGTGAGCTTGGACAAAGTGATGATGCCGGTCCCGGACGGCCATCCTGACGTCTTCGATCGTGAGTGGCCGCTGCGCGTCGCCGACATCGACCGCGACGGTCGGCTGCGCTGCGACGCCGCCGCCCGCCACATCGTCGACATTGGCCAGGATCAGTTGCGCGAGATGGGTTTCGAGGAAACCCATCCGCTCTGGATTGTCCGTCGGACGATGATCGATTTGATCCGTCCGATCGAGTTCGGCGACATGTTGCGGATGCGCCGGTGGTGTTCGGGAACGTCGAACCGGTGGTGTGAGATGCGGGTCCGTATCGACGGTCGCAAGGGCGGCCTGTTGGAGTCCGAGGGGTTTTGGATCAACTTCAGCCGCGACACCCAGATGCCGGCTCGCATCGCCGACGACTTTCTCGAGGGCCTGCGGAAAACCACCGATATCGACCGGCTGCGGTGGAAGGCCTATCTGAAAGCGGGCAGTCGAGAGGACGCCGCGGAGATCCACGAGTTTCCGGTCCGATTCACCGACATCGACTTCTTCGACCACATGAACAACTCCGTGTATTGGAGCGTCGTCGAGGACTACCTCTCGTCGTATCCGGAGCTGCTCAAAGCGCCGTTGCGAGTGACCATCGAGCATGACGCCGCGGTAGCGCTGGGCGACAAGCTGGAGATCATCTCGCACGTGCATCCGCCTGGATCGACCGATCGTTTCGGCGCTGAGCTGGCCGATCGCACTGTTAGAACGCTCACATATGCCGTCGGCGACGAGATCAAAGCGGTCGCGTCGATCTTCGCGCTCTAACCGTACGGCCGTCACGCAAACGCCCGCCCTGACCTGCGGATTTAAGTTACTGGCCGGTAGCAACTGAAACGTTTCAGTTCAAACAGGCCTTCGCAAGCTTTGCAAAACTGCGCAAACTCCTAGCCAAAGTTTGCAAGTGAAATGGGTGGACCTGCGAAGCTAACCTGTGCCATCTTCGACTTAGCAGATGAGCAAAGATGCTGAGGGCCTTAGCAAGCCTGGAAATTCGGGTCCTCGATCAACAACCTTTAGGAGCAGCGCAATGTCTAGCGTTGGCACGCCGAAGAGCGTCGAACAGATCCAGCACGACTGGGACACCAACCCGCGCTGGAAGGACGTCACCCGTACGTACCAAGCCGCCGACGTCGTCGCCCTGCAGGGCAGCGTGGTCGAGGAGCACACCCTGGCCCACCGTGGCGCAGAGGTGCTGTGGAATGAGCTGCACGACCTGGAGTTCGTCAACGCCCTCGGCGCGCTGACCGGCAACATGGCGGTGCAGCAGGTGCGCGCCGGCCTGAAGGCCATCTACCTGTCGGGTTGGCAGGTCGCTGGCGACGCGAACCTGTCCGGCCATACCTACCCCGACCAGAGCCTGTACCCGGCCAACTCGGTGCCGCAGGTGGTGCGCCGCATCAACAACGCGCTGCTGCGCGCCGACGAGATCGCCAAGGTCGAAGGCGACACGTCCGTGGAGAACTGGCTCGCCCCGATCGTCGCGGACGGTGAGGCCGGCTTCGGTGGCGCCCTCAACGTCTACGAGCTGCAGAAGGCCATGATCGCCGCCGGTGTGGCCGGTTCGCACTGGGAGGACCAGCTGGCTTCGGAGAAGAAGTGCGGTCACCTCGGTGGCAAGGTGCTGATCCCGACCCAGCAGCACATCCGCACGCTGACCTCCGCCCGTCTGGCGGCCGACGTCGCTGGCGTGCCGACGGTCGTCATCGCCCGCACCGACGCGGAGGCGGCCACGCTGATCACCTCCGACGTCGACGAGCGCGACCGTCCGTTCATCACCGGTGAGCGCACCGCCGAGGGCTTCTACCGAGTGAAGAACGGCCTGGAGCCGTGCATCGCTCGCGCCAAGGCCTACGCTCCGTACTCCGACCTGATCTGGATGGAGACCGGCACACCGGACCTGGAGTTGGCGCGCAAGTTCGCCGAGGGCGTCAAGAGCGAGTTCCCGGACCAGATGCTGGCGTACAACTGCTCGCCGTCGTTCAACTGGCGCAAGCACCTCGACGACTCGACTATCTCGAGGTTCCAAAAAGAGCTTGGCGCAATGGGATTCAAGTTCCAGTTCATCACGCTGGCCGGATTCCACGCGCTGAACTACTCGATGTTCGACCTGGCTTACGGTTACGCCCGCAACCAGATGAGCGCCTACGTCGAGCTGCAGGAGCGCGAGTTCGCCGCCGAGGAGCGGGGCTACACCGCGACCAAGCACCAGCGTGAGGTCGGTGCCGGTTACTTCGACCGCATCGCCACCACGGTGGACCCGACCTCGTCGACGACCGCTCTGGCCGGCTCGACCGAAGAGGGTCAGTTCCACTGAGCCAGTGAGGACGAGCGGCTGGATGAGCTTCTGAGCGGCTTGATCCCGCGAAGTTGACAGCACAGGCCCCGCCCGGCGAACCTGGGCGGGGCCTGTTGCCGTCCGCCGGGCATGGCACCGCGGAGCCTAAGGAGAAACGTGTCAATCGAACGGGTGGGAGTCATCGGGGCCGGACAAATGGGTGCCGGCATCGCCGAAGTATCGGCCCGTGCAGGGGTTGACGTGCTCGTCTACGAGCCGACCGAGGCCTTAACCACCGCCGGGCGCAATCGGATCGTCAAATCGGTCGAGCGCGGTGTCAGCGCGGGAAAGATCACCGAGCGGGAGCGCGACGCCGCCGTCGGTAAGCTGAAATTCACCACCGATCTCGCCGGGCTAGCCGATCGACAGTTGGTGATCGAGGCCGTGCTCGAGGACGAGGACGTCAAAACCGGCATCTTCGCCGAACTGGATCGGGTGATCACCGACCCCGATGCGGTCCTGGCGTCCAATACATCGAGCATTCCGATCATGAAGCTGGCTGCCGCCACCGCCAATCCGGGCCGGGTGCTGGGATTGCATTTCTTCAACCCCGTTCCGGTGCTGCCGCTGGTGGAGTTGGTCAGCACGCTGGTCACCAACGAAGCCGCGGCCGCTCGCACCGAGGAATTCGCCAGCGCGGTGTTGAAAAAGCAAGTGGTGCGGTGCTCGGACCGATCCGGCTTCGTGGTGAATGCATTGCTGGTGCCCTACTTGCTTTCGGCGATCCGGATGGTCGAGGGTGGTTTTGCCACCGTCGAAGATGTCGACAAGGCGGTTGTCGCCGGGCTGTCGCATCCCATGGGGCCACTGCGATTGTCCGATCTGATCGGCCTCGACACCTTGAACCTGATCGCGGACAAGATGTTCCAAGAGTTCAAAGATCCGCAATGCGCTGCGCCGCCGCTTTTGCTGCGGATGGTGGAGGCAGGTTTGCTGGGGAAGAAATCCGGTAAGGGCTTCTACACGTACTGAGGTTCTACTAACCTCATCCGGCGCCCGTCCCGCGCCCGAATTGCGGTGGGCAACACAATCTTTCCGAGTGCGCATCACTCCAAGTACAGCCAGGCCACGGTGGCCAGTATCCCGACCGAACGCACGGTGGAGGCGCGGCTGCAGGGCTGGGAAGAGTTCGACGAGAAGTCGACCGGATCATCACCGTCGAGGCCTTCGACGCGTGTTCACCCTGACTAAGTAGCCAGCACAGCGACTAGGCGGCTGGTTTCTCCATGGTGAACTGGCACACGTTGGTGTAGCCGTCGCGGAACAGCTCGCGGCAACCGGTCAGGTACTTCACGAAGGTGTTGTACTCGTCTTCGCCTTTCAGCGCGATCGCCTCGTCCTTATGCGCTTCCAGTGCCGTGGCCCAGGTGTCCAAGGTGCGAACGTAGTTGTGTCCGATCATGTGATGACGAGTGATGTCGAAACCGGCCGCGGTCGCGTAATCGTCGACAACAGAAATCATCGGCAACCGGCCGCCGGGGTAAATCTCTTTCCGGATGAAGTTGATGAACCGTGCCAGCGACATCGTCCGCTTCAACCCCAGCTGCTCGCCCTCTTCTGCAGTGGGCACCACGATCGAGTGCAGCAACATGACGCCGTCGTCGGGTAGCACGTTGTAACACATCTTGAAAAAGTCGGCATATCGCTCGTACGTACCTACGCCGTCGGCGAAGTGCTCGAACGCGCCCAGCGACACGATGCGGTCGACCGGTTCGTCGAACTCCTCCCAGCCGTGCAGCCGCACGTCTTTGCTGCGCGGAGAGTCCATTTCGGCGAACTTCTGCTTGTTGTGAGCCAGCTGATTTTCGCTCAAGGTCAACCCGATTACGTTGACGTCGTACTTCTCGATCGCCCGCCGCATGGTGGAACCCCAGCCACATCCGATGTCTAGCAGCGTCATACCGGGTTGCAGGCCCAGCTTGCCCAGCGACAGATCGATCTTGGCTAGCTGGGCCTCTTCCAGCGTCATGTCGTCGCGCTCGAAGTAGGCGCAGCTGTAGGTCATTGACGGGTCGAGCCACAGCTCGAAGAACTCGTTGGACCGGTCGTAGTGCGACTTGATGTTGTCCACATCTGGCTTCAGAGCCGTCTCACCTGTGTTTTCGATTCCGCGGGCCATCATGGCGAACTTATACCCCTCCTCAGGCCGAGGCAATCACTGCCGACGGCCTAGCTATAGCTGTGTTCAGTCTACGGTGCCCTGGTTGGGACCGGATCTAGGCTTTATTCGGAGTCGCGAGGGTATCAGACTGGTGCAACGGGGCTTTGAAGCCTCGGAAGAGGGGCACGAAGCAACGCCATGCCGCAGCTCTCGACCGGGGACGGTTTTCCTGATGTGGTTGTCACCGGCATCGCGATGACGACTGCGCTGGCTACCGACGCTGACAACACCTGGAAGAAGCTGCTGGACGGACAGAGCGGGATCCGCAAGCTCGACGATCCCTTCATCGAGCAGTTCGACCTCCCGGTTCGCATCGGTGGGCACTTGCTCGAGGATTTCGACCATGAGCTGACGCGAGTGGAACTGCACCGGTACCTGTTTCTGCAGAAGATGTCGACCACGGTCGGCCGACGGGTCTGGGCGAACGCCGGCTCGCCCGAGGTCGACACCAACCGGTTGATGGTTTCCATCGGCACCGGGATGGGCTCGACCGAGGAATGGATCTCTGCCTACGACGACATCCGCGAACGCGGTATCAGGGCGATTTCCCCGTTGGGTGTGCAGAAGGCCATGCCCAACGCCGCGGCCGCGGCTGTCGGGCTGGAACGTGGTGCCAAAGCTGGGATTACCACCCCGGTGTCTGCTTGTGCCTCCGGGGCCGAGGCCATCGCCCAGGCGTGGCGCAACATCGTGCTCGGCGGGGCCGACATCGCGATCTGCGGCGGCGTCGAGACCAGGATCGAAGCCGTTCCCATCGCAACCTTCGCTCAGCTGGATCTGGTATCGACGAACAACGACGATCCCGCCGGCGCGTGCCGCCCGTTCGACAGGGACCGGGACGGCTTTGTGTTCGGCGAAGCGGGAGCGCTGATGGTCGTCGAGACCAAGGACCACGCAAAAGCCCGCGGCGCCAACATCATTGGTCGACTGATGGGCGCCGGCATCACTTCGGACGGCCACCACATCGTGGCGCCCGATCCCAATGGCGAACGGGCCGGCCACGCGATCGCCCGGGCGATCGAGCTTGCCGGGTTGACTCCCCGTGACATCGATCACATCAACGCGCACGCCACCGGCACCACCGACGGCGACCTGGCCGAAGGGAAGGCGATAAACAACGCGTTGGGCACCCACCGGCCGGCGGTCTACGCGCCGAAGGCGGCGCTTGGTCATTCTGTTGGCGCCGTCGGCGCGGTGGAGTCGATTCTGACCGTGTTGGCGCTGCGGGACGGCGTCATCCCGCCGACGTTGAACTTGCGCAATCTGGATCCGGAGGTCGATCTGGATGTGGTGGCCGATGAGCCGCGCGCCGGCGACTACAGGTACGCGATCAACAACTCCTTCAGTTTCGGCGGCCATAACGTCGCTTTGGCCTTCGGCCGATATTGACGGTGAGGCCGCTATCCCATCGTTGTCGCTGGGTATACCCGCGCGGGTAAGCGTCACAGATCGTCGAATTCTGTTGCGTGACCTGGTTTCCGGTGAAGCAGATTCAACATCTCAGCACCCGCACCGAGACAGGCCTTCGGCGGCTCCGCGCCGTCCGACGGCGGATCAAGCGCGAACGGCCACAAGCGGTCTGGTTGCGACCCGGGCGCCCGGCAGCTCCCGGTGACCGGGCGCCTGGCAGCCGGGCCTGATACAATCCCCGCTTGAATGTAAGGCCAAGGCCGGGTTCGCACATTGCTTCTGCTGAGCGATACGGCAGCTACCATGTAGCACGTTATGTCGGGTAAGCGTGCTGGACGTCAGATCGACCATGTTAAGGGTGAGGTAGCTGCCGCAAATGTCAGAGTTGGCGCCGTTCTACACAGAGTCGCAATCGATCTACGACATTTCGAACGAATTCTTCTCGTTATTCCTTGACCGCACCATGGGATACACCTGCGCATACTTCGAGCGCGATGATATGAGCCTCGAAGAGGCGCAAAACGCCAAATTCGATCTGGCGCTGGGCAAGCTCAACCTCGAGCCGGGAATGACGTTGCTGGACGTTGGCTGCGGGTGGGGCGGCGCGATGCACCGCGCGATTGAGAAGTATGACGTCAACGTCATCGGCATCACGCTCAGCCGCAACCAGTGCGAGTACAGCAAGGCCAGGCTGGCCGAGATCCCGACGGGACGCAATGTTGAGGTGCGGCTGCAGGGCTGGGAAGAGTTCGACGAAAAGGTCGACCGGATCGTCACCATCGGCGCCTTCGAAGCGTTCAAAGCCGAGCGGTACCCTGCCTTCTTCCGCCGGGCGTACGACGTTCTTCCCGATGACGGCCGGATGTTGCTGCACACCATACTGGCCCATACGCCCAAGTACTTCCGAGACAACGGCATTGCGGTGACAATCAGCGACCTCAAGTTCATGCGGTTCATCGGGAAAGAGATCTTCCCTGGCGGCGAGTTACCCGCCGTCGAAGACCTTCTCGACTTGTCAGCGGGCATCGACTTCTCCATGGAGCGGATCCAGTTGCTCGGCCCGCATTACGCGCGCACGTTGGACATGTGGGCGGCCAATCTGCGGGCCAACCGGGAACGCGCCATCGTCATCCAGTCCGAGGAAGTTTACGACCGCTACATGCGATACCTGACCGGCTGCGCGGATTTCTTCCGGCGAGGCATCACCAACATCGGTCAGTTCACCCTGACCAAATAGCCGTCGACGCCACTAGAGTCCCTTGGCGGGCGGTCTCAGAGGTGGGACGGTTCACCCTCGTGAAGGGATAGCGGGCCGAGCTCGTCCCAGGGCTACCCCGACATCTGCCAATACACGTGCGAGAAGGCGCCCAGGTAGCCCATTAGATCGGACCGCAGCAGCGCGGCGATCGCCAGGCCAACCACGAGCAATGCCCCAGCTTGGCGCACGTGCACCCAGGCCAGCGCTGCGTACCACAGTGGCCACACCGGGAAGTTGCCCGGCGGCTCTTCCGGCGGCGGGCGCCGGAAATACGGCCAGATCTTGACCAGCCGCGGCAGCGCCGCGACGACAAGCAGCGCCGGCCACGGCATCGCCTTGGCCAGCACCGCCGCCACAACCAGCAGGTAGAACCCGACCATCATCCCGAGCGTCACCGCGCGAGCACGGGCTTCTCCGAAGATCACCGGCAGCGTGCGGATGCCAAGGGGCTCGTCGTAGGGGATTTTGTCGATGTGCTTGCCCATCAACACCGTCGTGCACAGCAACCCGTAGGGCAGCGACGCCAGCAAGACATCCCAGCCCACGGTGCCGACCGCTGAGTAATACGTTCCGCACACCATTAACGGACCCCAGACAACGAACACATCCGGCTCGCCGAGGCCACGTTTCTTGAGTCGTACCGGCGGGGCTGTATAGGCGACGCTGAGCACGAAGCCCGACAACGCAAATGCCACCACGGGCCAGCCGCGAGCCCACGTCAGCACGATCAGGATTGCCAGGTCGGCCAGGTTCACCGCGGCGATCGCGACGAGCAGGGTGCGGCGGCTGACCAGCCCCGAGAGGACCGGGTGCGGGGCGTAAAGAGCGCGCGGGTAACTGGCGCTGTCGGTGCCGGTCTGGGTGTCGAAAAGGTCGTTCATCAAGTTATTGACGGTGTGCGCCAACAGGATTCCGACGATTGCGAGAACGAGCCAGCGCCAATCGAATCCGGGTCGGCCGACCGCCAGCAGCGCTGCGACCAAGCCGGCGAACAGGGTCATCGGCAACACCGCGGCGCGGGTGACGACGATCCAGCGGGTGACGAAGTCGACCGGCCCGTCCGGTGGCGGGTTGGTGGTGCGCAGGGCATAGCCCCAGGAGCTGAGCCGGGAGCGGACCGTCACGTGAGTCATGTTCAGAAACCTAGCGGCGGCACGATCGGCGACGGGTGCGGTTGCCCACGGAATTTGTCCAGCGAGCCGGCCACCTCGACGATCCCGCAGAGCGCGCTCCAGCTCAGCATGGTCAGGTAGTCGATCAGCTCGTCGGCACTCATCCGCGGTTCCAGCAGCCACGAGTGGGTGGCCAGCTGGACGCCGCCGACGGTGTGGTACGCCCACGGGTCCACCCCGCCGACGTCCATCCCGGCCGCTTTCATGCGGCGGCGCAACACCACCGCGAGCATGCGGGCGATGATCCGCTCGGAGTCCGCGATCACCTTGCTCTTGCTGGCCGAACTGTTGGCCATCACGAACCGGTACGGTTCCGGTTCGTTCGCCACGGTGTGCACGTACACCCGGATGATCTCGCGGGTCAGCTCGAAGCCGTCCATTTTCGACGACAGCGCGGCGGTCATGTTCGGGATCAGGGTGATCTGCGCGAACCGCATCATCACCGCGGTCGTCAGGTCGTTCTTGTCGACGAAGTAGCGGTAGAGCACGGTCTTGGAGACGCCGATTTCGCTGGCAATCTCGTCCATGCTCACGAAGCGACCACGGCGCCGGATCGCGTCGATTGTCCCGTCGATCAGCTCATTGCGGCGTTCCACCTTGTGCTGGTGCCAACGTCGCTTGCGACCATCGGCTTTTACCGTCCCCGCGGGGACCTGCTTTGCCACTATCGCTGGTTCCCATTCACTAGATGGTCTTCATAGTACGACGTACGACTTATCGACGCCGCTTTCTCGCCTCGCACCTCGTAAGACGGAGATTTGTCGTCGGGCCGGTAACAGTTACCGCTGCCGATTTGAGGCTTTCTCCGCTAGCGAGTAGCGGACCCGCAGGGCCCGCATTGTTGCCGAACAGCAACGCGGATGGCGGATGATGGTGTGGTGGCAGTTGGACTCACTCCGGGACCCAAACACCGAGCCGATCCGCGAGGTTTACGGGCGGGGCGGAGGGATCCGGTAACGCCGCCGCGGCTGGAGACCCGCAAACCCGCGTCCCTCGCGGAGACGTTCGCCGGCGCCGATCCGCAGGCTGATGCCGAACGGCGTCAGGGATTGCGGCGAATGAAAGTGGTGGCGCTGAGTTTTCTGGTCGGCGCCACCGCCGTGTTCCTCGGCTGCCGGTGGGCGCAGGCCGGCGGCACGGCCGCCACCTGGGTGGGTTATGTCGGGGCCGCCGGGGAGGCCGGCATGGTCGGCGCGTTGGCGGACTGGTTCGCGGTGACCGCGCTGTTCAAGCACCCACTCGGCATCCCGATACCGCATACCGCGATCATCAAACGCAAGAAAGACCAGCTGGGCGAGGGCCTGGGCACCTTCGTGCGGGAGAATTTCCTCTCGCCGCCGGTGGTGGAGACCAAGCTTCGCGACGCGCAGATCCCGGGCCGGTTGGGCAAGTGGCTGTCGGAAACCTCCCATGCCGAGCGAGTGGCCGCCGAGACGGCGACCGTGCTGCGGGTCGTGGTGGAACTGCTGCGCGACGACGACGTCCAGACCATCATCGACCGGATGATCGTGCGGCGCCTCGCCGAGCCGCAGTGGGGTCCGCCGGTGGGCCGGGTGCTGGCCACATTGCTGGCCGAGAACCGGCAGGAGGCCCTGATCCAGCTACTGGCCGACCGGGCATTTCAATGGTCGCTGAATGCCGGAGAGGTCATCCAGCGGGTAGTCGAGCGCGATTCGCCCGGCTGGTCGCCGCGATTCATCGACCATCTCGTCGGTGACCGCATCCACCGCGAGCTGATGGACTTCACCGACAAGGTGCGCCGCAACCCGGATCACGAGCTGCGGCGGTCGGCGACGCGCTTTTTGTTCGAGTTTGCCGACGACCTGCAGCACGACGAGGCGACGATTGCGCGGGCCGAGGCGGTCAAAGAGCAGTTGATGGCCCGCGAGGAGGTCGCCAACGCCGCGGCGACGGCCTGGAAGACGTTGAAACGCCTGGTGCTCGAGGGTGTGGACGACCCGTCCAGCGCCTTGCGCACCCGCGTCACCGACGCGGTGATGCGCATCGGCGAATCGCTGCGTGACGACGCCGATCTGCGGGACAAGGTCGACAACTGGATCGTGCGGGCTGCCGAGCACCTGGTTGCCCAGTACGGGGTAGAGATCACCGCGATTATTACCGACACCATCGAGCGTTGGGATGCGGAGGAGGCCAGCCGGCGCATCGAACTGCACGTCGGCCGTGACCTGCAGTTTATCCGGATCAACGGTACAGTGGTGGGCTCGCTGGCCGGGTTGGTCATCTACGCGATCGCGCAGCTGCTGTTCTGAGCACTGCTAACTAGTGCTTGCAAAAGTTAGCACTAGGTTTTACTGTAGGGCGCGTCCGCACCGACGATCCGACGGAAGGAGTCGCCATGCCGCAGGAGGAGAAGCTTTCCGCTGTGGTGTCTACCGCTGCGTCCGACATCGGCAGCTTCATCAGGGCGCAGCGTGAGGCGGCGCAAGTATCGGTGCGACAGTTGGCGGAGAAAGCCGGTGTCAGCAATCCGTACCTCAGCCAGATCGAGCGCGGGTTGCGTAAACCGTCCGCTGGTGTGCTCAACCAGATCGCCAAGGCACTGCGGGTTTCCGCCGAGGTTCTCTATGTGCAGGCCGGGATTCTCGAGCCCAGCGCGAACAGCGAAGTCCGCGACGCCATCATCACCGACACGGCGATCACCGAGCGGCAGAAACAGGTCCTGCTGGACATCTACACGTCGTTCGTCCAGCAGAACGAAGCTGCCCGTGAGGAGACTGCACCTGCCTAGACCTTGCTTAACCCTGCCTAGCTCGTGATTGAGCATTGCCAACCGAATAACGCACAACGAAAACACGAAAGGAAACACACCATGGCGGACAACCCGACCATTGACGACCTGAAGGCCCCGCTGCTCGCCGCTCTTGGCGCTGCCGACCTGGCCCTGGCCACGGTCAACGACCTGCTCGTCGAGTTGCGCGAGCGCGCCGAAGAGACCCGCTCCGACACCCGCAGCCGGGTTGAGGAGCGCCGCGCCCGTCTGACCAAGCGGCGGGAGGAGCTGCCCGAGCAACTGCGCGACCAGCTTCGCGAGCTGCGCGAGCGGTTCACCGCTGACGAGCTGCGCAGCGCCGCGGAAGGCTATGTCGAGGCGGCGACCTCTCGGTACAACGAGCTGGTCGAGCGCGGTGAGGCTGCCCTGGAGCGGCTGCGCAGCCAGGCCGGCTTCGAAGACGCGTCGGCGCGCGCCGAGGGCTACGTCGACCAGGCGGTCGAGTTGACCCAGGAGGCGTTGGGCACCGTTGCCTCGCAGACCCGCGCGGTCGGCGAGCGTGCCGCCAAGCTGGTCGGCATCGAGCTGCCCAAGAAGGCTGCGGCCAAGAAGGCTCCGGCCAAGAAGGCTCCGGCCAAGAAGGCGGCGGCCAAGAAGGCTCCGGCCAAGAAGGCTCCGGCCAAGAAGGTCACCCAGAAGTAATGACGCGGTCCGCGCTGCCCGGCAAGGGCAGCGCGGACCTGCTTTACACCTCGACTCCGAGCCGCCCGATCGGGCGGCTCGGAGTCGACGTTTTCGGCGCCGCCCCCGTACGCTTACTTTGTGAACGACCTAATGCTTACCGTCGTCTTCGTCTTGCAGGTTGCGGTGGCGATGACAGCGCTCTACGCCTTTGTGCACGCGGCGATGCAGCGCCCCGACGCCTACACCGCCGCCGACAAGATGACCAAGCCGGTGTGGTTGCTGATCCTGGGCGCTGCGGTGCCGCTGACGATGCTGCTCAGCGCGCTGGGGGCGGCCATCGGGGCCTGCGCGGCGGGTGTCTACCTGGTCGATGTTCGGCCGAAACTTCTTGAGATTCAGGGCAAGTCGCGATAGCGGTATGCGAGTTCTGACCCTCGCGGCGAGCGCAGTCGTCGCGCTGTTGGGTGCGGTTCCCGCATCCGCCGATCCGGGCGCTGCAGGGGCAACCGCGCCGTCCTACCCGCCGCCGTTCGTCGACCAGGTTTTTTGGACCCAATGGTCCCAGCGGAATCATCTGACTAGCCTGCGGGTGTATCCGACGGCGTCCGGGCGTGCGGCCGCCAGGCAACTCGGTTCGGCGGGGCCTGACGCCGACGAGGCCTGGTCCGAGGTGCTCGCGCTGGCCCCGGATGCCGACACCCCCGGCATGCGCGAGCAGTTCCTGTGCCATTGGGAGTTGGCCGAAGTTCTCCAACCCGGCAAGGCCAGCTGGAATCTCGAGCCGTGGCGGCCGGTCGTCGACGCCACCACGATGATCGGCTCCGGATGCAACCCCGGCGGTTCCGAAGAGGGCTTCTGATGCCGGGCCGAGCAACCCGCGAGCAAGTAGCGGCCCTCGTCGACCACACCCTGCTCAAGCCCGAGGCCACTGCCGCTGCGGTGGCCGCGGTCGCCGCTGAAGCCGCAGCACTGGGCGTCTACGCCGTCTGCGTCTCGCCGTCGATGGTGCCCGACGCGAACACCGCGGGGGTGCGGGTCGCCGCGGTGGCGGGCTTCCCGTCGGGTAAGCACCTACCCGAGATGAAGGCACGGGAGGCGGCGCTGGCCGTGGCATCCGGGGCCAGTGAGATCGACATGGTCATCGACATTGGCGCCGCGGTTGCCGGTGATGTCGACGCGGTGCGATCAGAGATCGCGGCGGTGCGGGCCGCGATACCCAGCGCCGTGCTCAAGGTGATCGTCGAGTCGGCGGCGCTGCTGACACTGGCCGATGAACAAACCCTGGCCGACGTCTGTCGCGCCGCCGAAGACTCCGGCGCGGATTTCGTGAAGACCTCGACGGGTTTTCATCCGGCCGGTGGGGCGTCGGTGGCCGCTGTCGCGCTGATGGCCGACGCCGTCGGCGGACGGCTGGGGGTCAAGGCCAGCGGCGGGATCCGCACTGCCGCCGATGCGCTGGCGATGCTTGACGCGGGCGCCACCCGGCTAGGGCTGTCGGGCACCCGCGCGGTCCTCGACGGTCTGGACTGAGGCCGATTGCCCGGCTCCTCAGCGGGCCGCTTCGCGGTCCCGCATCGTCGACCGGGCGGAGCCGATTGCCCGGCTCCTCAGCGGGCCGCTTCGCGGTCCCGCATCGTCGACCGGGCGGAGCCGATTGCCCGGCTCCTCAGCGGGCCGCTTCGCGGTCCCGCATCGTCGACCGGGCGCGCGACCGCCGTCAGGAGTTGGCGAAACAGGGATCCGGACTGCCCCCGGCGGGGATCGTGGCGTTGCTGGACGAGAAGCTGCCCTCAACCCCGGTGCTGGTGACCTTCACGCTGTCGGCGTGAATGCCCAGCGGATAGTTCTGGGTCGCTTTCGAGGTGAGGTCGTCCAAGTCCTTTTGCACCGTAGTCGTGGACATCTTGGAACCGAGCGCAGTCAAGCTGACTATTTGCAGCGACAGCCCGTTGTTGACGATCTGCGGCTTGACGGTGGCGCTGTCGAACGTCCCCTTCAGCGAAACGGTGCCGTCACCGGGATTGGTGCTGACTTCGCCGGTGACAAACTTGCCCAGCACCGGGATGGCGTCCTGGATCGACTGCTTGATGCCATCCGCGGACCAGGTGATGGTGCCGTTCAGCGACCCGATCGTGCCCTGAGAGTTGTTGGTGTTGTTGAGTCTTACGTCCCGGATGTCCAGGCTCACCTTCATGCCTTTGGCCGACCGCACCTGATTGCCCGCGGTCTGCACGGAGATGTCGGTGTAATGACTGGTGAGGTATTGCCACAGCACCGGCGGGGCACCGGCGAAGGACACGATGGCGCCGTCCTGCACCTCGCACTGCACCGCGCTTGCCACCTTGCTGCTGGCCAGATGGCGGGTGTAGAGCTCGGCGCCGATCGCACCAGCGAGGACCAGCAGCACCACGATCGCCAGAATCAACAGGATCGCCGTCCGGTTACCGAAGAACCCGGGCTTGCCGGCTATCGGCGCGTCGTTGAACGGCGGCGGCGTGGCTATCCGAGTGGTGGTGGTCTGTTCGTACGGATGCGGAGGCGGCGGACCAGGCTGACGCGGCTGCGCAATGGGCGGCAGACCGGGTTGTTGTGGTCGACCCGGTTGTTGCGACGGCGGACCTGGTTGTTGTGGCGGGCGGTTCGGCGGCGGACCAGGCTGCTGCGGGCGGGGGACGTCACGGATAGGTGGATCTTGCGGGCGCCCGCCGACCGGAATATGGCGAGTCGGTTGTTCCGACGGCGGCGGGGGCTGACGGCGTGGCGGTACGCCGCGGTTGGGGGGTCCGGCCGGTCTGCGCGGACCGGCCCCTTCCGACGGGTCGCCGCCCGAGGGCCCTCGTGGATTAACCATCAGTGCGATCTTTCCTTACACATGGGCGAAGCAGGGATCCGTCTGGGCGGCCGGGATCGAGGCGTCGCGCGTCGAAAAGTGCGCCACCACACCGTCATTGGTGACCTGCACGCTGTCGGCGTGAATACCGAGTGGATATTGCTTGGTCAGGTTTGCGGTGAAGGTGTCCAGCGCCGCTTGCGCGGTCTCGTGCGGCAGCGTGGCGCCCATCGCGGTGACCTGGACAACCTGCAGCGACAGCCCGCTGCCGGCAACCTGCGGCTTGACGGTCACACTGCCCAGGCCCAGCGCACCGCTGAGTTCGATGGTGCCGGCACTGGGGTTGGTGCTGACGCTGTTGACCAGGCCACCCACGAACGGAACCGAACCCTGCACGGTTTCCTTGATGCCGTCCGACGTCCAGGTGATGGTGGCATCCAACTCGCCGATGGTGCCCTTCGAGTCGCCGCTGCCATGCAGGTCGACGTTGTTGATGTTGATGTCGGCCGCCATGCCTTTGGCGTCGCGGAGCTGGTGGCCAGCAGTGTGGATGGAGATGTCGCGATAGTGGCCGGCGAAGTGCTGCAACAGGAACGGGCTGGGACCGAAGGACACTTTGGCCTGGTCCTGCACCACGCATTCGGTGGCCGCGGCCACGATGCTGTTGGCGCGGTTGCGGGCATACAGCTCGCCTCCGATCAGCCCGGCGACAGCCAACGCCGCCACGATGACCAGAACCAGGATGATCGACACCGGGTCGCCGATGAAGCGGCGTTTGGTTTTCACGGGAGCTGGCGGGTCCTGCGACGGCGGCTGGCCGTACGGCGACTCAGCCGGGTATTCCTGTGCGGGTAACGGCATGGTCTGGTGCGGCGGCTGCGCCGGTGGTTCATACGCGTGATCAAAATGCGGCCCGCCGTGACTCGGAGCGGTCTGTGTGGTTGGCGACCCGGCCTGCGGCGCCGGCCGAGTAGACGGGCTCTGGCTGCCCGGACGAGCCCATATCGACGGGTCCTGGTGCGGAGGTCCCTGCGGATTCGTCACCTGGGCGATTCTGCCTTATCAGCATTAGCGAACGCTGAGTGGTTGCGCAGCACCGCGATCGTCTCGCGAGCCTTCGCCACCCGATCGAGGTCGATATCGGTGACCAGCAACTGCGGGTCGGCTCCCGCCGACGCCACGACGTCGCCGAAGGGCGAAACCACCAGGCTGCCGCCCACCCCGGTCGGCGCGCTCGAGGCCAGTGGCTCACCCGGATCGGCCTGCCCGGCCGCGGCGATGTAGCTGGTGGAGTCCAGTGCCCGCGCGCGGGCCAGCAGCGTCCACTGCTCCAGCTTCCCGGGGCCCGCAGCCCACGACGCGCCGACGGTGATCAGCTGAGCGCCGCGGCGCGCCAGCGTGGTGAAGAGCTCGGGGAAGCGGATGTCGTAGCAGGTGGTCAACCCCACCCCGACGCCGTCGACGGTGATTACCACCGGCTCGCGGCCCGGTGCGACCGTGCGTGACTCGGTGAAGCCGAACGCGTCGTAGAGGTGGATCTTGTGATAGTGGGTGTCCGGCTGATTGGGTGTGGCCGTCCCCTCCGGACCCACCGCCAGCAGCGTGTTACGGACCCGCCCGTCTTCAGCCGGAGTGAACATGCCCACGATCACGGTGATGTCGGTGTCGGCCGCGATCCGGCGTACGCCGTCGGCCCACGGGCCGTCGACCGGCTCGGCGATCGGTGCCAGCGGAACCCCGAACCGACACATGGTGGCTTCCGGGAACATCACCAACCGCGCGCCGGCGTCGGCGGCCCGCCCGGCGTAGTCCCGCACCAGCTGCAGGTTGTCGGCCCGGTCGGTGCCGCTGAGGATCTGGGCCACCGCAATCCGCATGACCGCCAGCCTAGGGGGATCCCCGCGTCCGGCGTCACTCCAGCGTGACGCTCGGCGATGAACGCCACTCCAGCGTGACGTTCGGGGAGCTGGGCGCGGGGCGATCGCACCGGATGCCAGTTGGCTGTTGTCACTGGTGCTGAAGAGGGTCATCGGCGAACTCTTCAGCTTCGCCATCGACGCCGCAGAAGGCCGCGCCTGATCGCGATCTTGCTAAGCGGTTTCGCCGATCCACGTGGTGGTGAAACGCTGCTCGGCGATCAGCAACTCGACGAGTTGGTTGCCGATGAAGTTCTCCAGCTTGCCGCCGACCAGCGGAATGCGCACCTCGACGGTCGCCCGGAGCTTCATCCGCGCGCCGCCAGTTTCCGCCACCGGCTCCAACACCGCAGTGCCGGTCAACGACGCCGGCGCATCGAGGATCGAGCCGGTGATGGTCGCGGTCGCCGAGCCGTTAGTCACCGGCTCCCATTTCTCCTCGCGGCGGATGCGCAGATCGCCGCGGTGGAATTGGGTGATTATGCCCGGGAGCCGGTCACTGCGCAGCACCTGGGTGGTGATCACGTCGATACTGCCGTCGGTTCCGGATGGACCGCCGAGTTGCATCGAATCCAGCGTGGTGTCGTCGGCGCCCGAATCGGCGAGTCGGGCCAGCCAGTATTCCTCGTCGCTGAAGGCCCGGAGAACCTCTTCGACGGTGACCCCGTAATCGGTGGACATGTCGAACGAACGCGGCATAGCAGGTCAGGCTACCGTCAAGGCCCATGGGGCAAGGCGGTGTGGGAACACTTTTCGCCGGTGCGCGCGTCGACGAAGCGGTGCCGCTGGCGCCGCTGACCACCTTGCGGGTCGGTCCGGTCGCGCCGCGGGTCATCACCTGCACCAGCACCGAGCAGGTGGTCACCACGCTGCGCCAGCTCGACAGCGAGGGTTGCCGGCCGCTGCTGGTGTTGGCCGGCGGCTCGAATCTGGTGATCGCCGACACGCTGGCGGATCTGACCGTGGTGCGATTGGCCGCCGCCAACATCAGCGTCGACGGAAACATTGTGCGGGCCGAGGCCGGGGCAGTGTGGGACGACGTGGTGGTCGCGGCTATCGCCGCGGGCCTGGGTGGGCTGGAGTGCCTGTCGGGCATCCCCGGCTCGGCGGGCGCGACCCCGGTGCAGAACGTCGGCGCGTATGGCGCCGATGTGGCCGACACCATCACCCGGGTCCGGCTGTTGGACCGGCGCAGCGGCGTAGTGCGCTGGGCGCCGCCCCGCGAACTGGGGTTCGGGTATCGCACCAGCGTGCTCAAACACTCCGACGGGGCAATCGTTTTGGAGGTGGAGTTCGCGCTGGACGCGTCGGGTCGCAGCGCGCCGCTGCGCTACGCCGAATTGGTCACGGCGCTGAACGCGACGGCCGGGGAGCGCACGGATCCCGCCGCGGTCCGCGAGGCCGTGCTGGGGTTGCGCGCCCGAAAGGGCATGGTGCTCGACCCGGCCGACCACGACACCTGGAGCGTGGGCTCGTTCTTCACCAATCCGGTTGTCGCGCCGGACTTTTACCAGCAGCTCGCTGACAGCGTCGACCGCCCGGTGCCGCACTATCCCGCTCCCGACGGCGTCAAGCTGGCCGCCGGCTGGCTGGTTGAGCAAGCGGGGTTCGGCAAAGGCTATCCAGACGACCTGACCGCGCGGTGTCGGCTGTCTACCAAGCATGCGCTTGCTTTGACCAATCGTGGCGGAGCCAGCGCCGACGACGTGGTGGCGTTGGCGCGCACCGTGCGAGACGGAGTCCGTGATGTGTTTGGTGTCACACTGACACCCGAGCCGGTGCTGGTCGGCTGCGTTCTGTGACCAGCGCCTGCGCGAGTGGGGTCATTTTCGCCGGTATCTTGTTGTGTCGTGGACACAGCGCGCAGCCTCACGCCGGTCACCCGGCGCCGGGCCCTGACGACCCTCGCGGTCGGCATCTTCGCGCCTAACGTGCTAGCCGCCTGCTTCGGCGGGTCGAGCAAACAATCGGAGAAGGCTAAGCCGCCCGCCGAGGTCAGCGTGACGTTCCGGCCGGCCGACAAGACCACCGAGGTGGTGCCGACCGCGGCGATCAGTGTCGAGGTCCGCGACGGCTGGTTCCAGCACGTCGCGCTGACCAACTCGGCCGGCAAGGTAGTCGCGGGCGCTCTCAATCGCGACCGCACCATCTACACCATCACCGAACCGCTCGGCTACGACGCGACCTACACCTGGAACGGATCGGCGGTTGGTCACGACGGCAAGGCTGTTCCGGTCAAGGGCAAGCTCACCACCATCGCGCCCACCAAGGTGATCGACGGCGGGTTCCAGCTCGCCGACGGGCAGACCGTCGGGGTCGCGGCGCCGGTCATCATCCAGTTCGACGCGCCGATCGCCGACAAGGCCGCCGTCGAGCGGGCGCTGAAGGTCACCACCGAGCCGCCCGTCGAGGGCAGTTGGGCGTGGCTGCCAGACGAAGTCGGGGGCGCCCGCGTGCACTGGCGCAGCCGCGAGTACTACCCGGCCGGCACCAAGGTCAACGTCGACGCCAAGCTGTACGGGCTGGCGTTCGGTGACGGCGCATACGGCAAGCAGGACATGAGCCTGAGCTTCGACATCGGTCGCCGCCAAGTGGTCAAAGCCGAAGTCTCGTCACACCGCATCCAGGTGGTCCGCGACGAGGGCGTGATCATGGACTTCCCGTGCAGCTACGGCGAAGCCGACAAAGCCCGTAACGTCACGCGCAACGGCATCCACGTGGTCAGCGAGAAGTACTCCGACTTCTACATGTCCAACCCCGCCGCCGGCTACAACCACATCCACGAACGCTGGGCGGTGCGCATCTCCAACAACGGCGAGTTCATCCACGCCAACCCGTCCAGCGCCGGCGCGCAGGGCAACACCAACGTCACCAACGGCTGCATCAACCTGTCGACGGGCGATGCCCAGCAGTACTTCGGCAGCGCGATCTACGGCGACCCGGTCGAGGTGACCGGCAGCACGATCGAGCTGTCCTACTCCGACGGCGACATCTGGGACTGGGCCGTGGACTGGGACACCTGGGTGGGCATGTCGGCGCTGCCGCCGCCCAGCGGAGCCAAGCCGTCGCCGGTGTCGATACCCCGCAGCGCGCCGGCCACCCCCCACGACGCGCCGACGTTGTCGGGCACCCCGACGACTAGCGCACCGGCCGGCCGGTAGCCCTGCGGGTGGCAGTTGCCTGGTCGCGCGGCCGGATGACGATCTGGTCGATGTTGACGTGCGACGGCCGGGACGCCACAAATCCGATCACCTCGGCGATGTCGGCGGCCACCAGCGGCGTCATGCCAGCATAGATGGCGTCGGCGCGCTGCTGGTCACCGCCGAAGCGGACCAGTGAGAACTCGGTCTCGACCGCTCCGGGAGCAATCTCGGTGAGCCGCACCGGTTTTCCCAACAGTTCGCCACGAAGCGTGCGGTGCAGCGCGCCCTGCGCGTGTTTGGCCGAGGTGTAGCCGGCGCCGCCGTCATAAATCTCCATTGCCGCAACCGAGGTGACGGTGACGATCAGACCGTCGCCGGAGTCGATCAGTTTGGGCAGCAGCGCACGGGTCACCCGCAGGGTGCCCAGCACGTTGGTCTCCCACATCCACCGCCAGTGCTCCAGATCGGCGTCGGCGACCGGCTCCAGGCCCTTGGCGCCGCCGGCATTGTTGACCAACACGTCGACCCTGCTCAGCCGGCCGGCCAGCGCGTCAACGGCCGCACCATCAGTGACGTCGGCCACAATCGCGGTTCCGCCGATCTCGGCGGCCAGCGCATTGATCCGGTCGGCCCGGCGTGCCACTGCTACCACGTGAAAGCCTTGCGCGGCAAGGGTTCTCGCGGCTGCCTCGCCGATACCGGCGCTAGCGCCGGTTATCACTGCGACCCGTTGCTCAGCAGTTGTCATCTGAACAACTCTAATAAGCGTGCTAAATTCCTGGTGTGTACTCCAGTGCCTTGTTCGGCTGCACGTCCGCGTGTCTGTTCGCGGACTGCGCGTGTTGTTGCCGCGCAGCTAGCCGCGCCTGAGCGAACCGCAAGCGCTCGCGACGGTGCGGTCCAAGACCGCCATCGGAACTCGGACAAGGACACCCCACGTGCGCTCAACCACTCTCACCTCCCACTCCCATAGTCATCCTGGCCAGTCGCAAGGCCGGAACGGCGCTCGATCACCCCGGCAGCACCGAGTCGTCGCGCCCTTGTTGCAGCTCTCCGACGCCGCCGCTTCGTCGGTCTTTCGAGCGGTGCGGCTCCGCGGCCCGATTGGCCGCGACGTCATCGCGCAGGTCACATCGCTGTCCATTGCGACGGTAAACCGCCAGGTCACAGCCCTACTGGACGCGGGCCTTCTCCGGGAACGCGCCGACCTGGCGGTCTCCGGTGCGATCGGCCGTCCCCGGGTGCCGGTCGAGGTCAACCACGAGCCGTTCCTGACGCTGGGCATCCACATCGGGGCACGAACCACCAGCATCGTGGCCACCGACCTGTTCGGCCGCACCCTCGACGCCGTCGAGACCCCGACACCGCGAAGTGCCCAGGGTCCGGCGCTGGCCTCGCTGGCCGACGGCGCACGGCGGTACCTCAGGCGGTGGCACCGCCGGCAGGCGCTGTGGGTTGGGGTGGCAATCGGCGGCATCGTCGACGGCGCCAGCGGGCACGTCGACCATGCCCGGCTGGGCTGGCGGGACGCGCCGGTCGGACCGGTGTTCGCCGAGGCGCTGGGCCTGCCGGTGTCGGTGGCATGCCACGTTGACGCGATGGCCGCGGCAGAACTGCTGCTCGGCATGCGGCGGTTCGCGCCCAACTCGACGACCAGCCTGTATGTCTACGCGCGCGAGACGGTGGGCTATGCACTGTCGATCGGCGGGCGGGTACACAGTCCGGCCAGCGGACCGGGCACTATCGCCAACCTGCCCGCGCAATCGGAGCTGCTCGGCGGTTCCGGGCTGTTGGAATCCACCGTCAGCGATGAGGCCGTGCTCGCCGCGGCGCGCCGGATGCGCATCCTGCCGGCCCGTAACGGCGGGACCGGTGCCACCGTCACCGAGCTGCTGCGCGCGGCGCGCAGCGGCAACGAGCAGGCCCAAGAACTCCTCGCCGAGCGGGCCAGGGTGCTAGGTGAAGCGGTTGCGCTGCTGCGCGACCTGCTCAATCCCGACGACCTGGTCGTCGGCGGGCAGGCGTTCACCGAATACCCGGAGGGCATGCAGCACGTGGAGGCGGCGTTCGCCGCACGCTCGGTGCTACCACCGCGCGACATCCGGGTCACCGCCTTCAGCAACCGGGTACAGGAGGCCGGAGCCGGCATCGTGTCGCTGGCCGGGCTGTACGCCGATCCGCTCGGGGCCATGCGCCGCGCCCAACCGCCGGCAGTCGCGCTGCAGGTCGCCACCGAGACACCCGCCTGACCTGTGTCTTCGGAGGACGTCCGAGCGGTCCTGCAAAGATGACAATGTGGCCCCCACTGACTTATCTCGGCTGGACACCTCCGAGCTGACCGATCCGCGCCGGGTCGCGGTGCTGGCGGTGCACACCTCGCCGCTGGCCCAGCCAGGCATCGGGGACGCCGGTGGGATGAACGTCTACGTGCTGCAGAGCGCGCTGCATCTCGCTCGCCGGGGCGTGGAGGTGGAGATCTTCACCCGGGCCACCGCGTCCACCGATCCGCCTATCGTGCGGGTGGCACCCGGTGTTCTGGCGCGCAACGTGGTGGCCGGGCCGTTCGAAGGCCTGGACAAATACGATCTGCCGACTCAGCTGTGTGCGTTCGCCGCCGGAGTGCTGCGCGCCGAAGCCGCCCACGAACCCGGCTATTACGACATCGTGCACTCGCACTATTGGCTGTCCGGTCAGGTCGGCTGGCTGGCCCGCGACCGCTGGTCGGTGCCCTTGGTGCACACCGCGCACACGCTTGCCGCGGTGAAGAACGCCGCGCTGGCCGAAGGTGACACACCTGAGCCGCCGCTGCGCACGGTTGGCGAGCAGCAGGTTGTCGACGAAGCCGACCGGCTGATCGTCAACACCGAAGACGAAGCCAGACAACTGGTTTCGCTGCACCACGCCGACCCCGCCCGGATCGACGTCGCCCACCCCGGTGTCGACCTGGACGTGTTTCGGCCCGGTGACCGCCGCGCCGCCAGGGCCAGCTTGGGGCTACCGCCCGACGGGGATGTGGTGGCTTTCGTCGGGCGGATCCAACCGCTCAAGGGGCCCGACGTCTTGCTGCGCGCGGCCGCCAAACTGCAGCGGGTGCACGTCGTGATCGCCGGCGGACCGTCGGGTAGCGGACGGACCGCGCCGGACGGCCTTGTTCGACTCACCGACGAATTGGGTATCACTACCCGGGTGACGTTCCTGCCGCCGCAGTCGCGGGAAGATCTGGCCCGACTGTTCCAGGCCGTCAACCTGGTCGCGGTGCCCAGCTATTCGGAGTCGTTCGGTCTGGTCGCCCTGGAGGCGCAGGCATGCGGGACGCCGGTGGTGGCGGCCGCGGTCGGCGGGTTGCCGGTGGCGGTGCGCGACGGGGTCAGCGGCACGCTGGTGGCCGGTCACGACGTCGACCCGTGGGCGCAGGCCATCGACGAGCTGTTGCGGCTCGGCGCCGGGCCGCGGGCCTGGGCGATGCGTCGCTCGGCGGTCCAGCACGCCGCGACGTTCTCATGGGACAACACCGTCGATGCGCTGCTGGCCAGCTACCGGCGTGCGATTGGCGAATTCACCGCTGCGCGTCGCTCTGTGAGCGACTTGTCACTGGCGCGCCGGACCCGACGACGGCCATCGCGAAGGGAGGCCTGGGCATGACGCGCGCCGATGACGATGTTGCCGGCGTAGCCGGGATCGAGGAGTGGCGCCAATGACCCAAGCCGGAGATCGCGGGGCGCCGCCGGTGCCGCACGTCCAGCAGGTGATCGAGGACACGCTGGACGCCAGCGACCTGACGTATTCACGGCATCCCGGTTCGCACGGCGGGTTGCCGGGACTGATCGTGGAGCTGCCCGGCGAACGCAGGCTCAAGACCAACACGATCCTGAGCATCGGCGAGCATTCGGTGCGCATCGAGGCGTTTGTGTGCCGCAAGCCCGACGAGAACCACGAGGGCGTTTACCGATTTCTGCTCAAACGCAACCGCCGTCTGTACGGCGTGGCCTACACGTTGGACAACGTCGGCGACATCTACCTGGTGGGCCGCATGGCGTTGGCGTCGGTGGACGCCGCCGAGATCGACCGAGTGCTCGGACAGGTGCTCGAAGCGGTGGATACCGACTTCAACACGTTGCTGGAGTTGGGTTTTCGGTCGTCAATCCAAAAGGAATGGGAGTGGCGGGTCTCCCGCGGTGAGTCGCTGAAGAACTTGCAAGCGTTCGCCCACCTGATCGACGACGAAGACGGTTAAGCCCTCTGGCCCATCACGTGGCGGCGGCGCGCAGGAACGCGTCGGCGAACACCGTGCATGCTTCGTCCAGCTCGGGCATCTCGACTTCGGGGACGTTGCCGAGGACCGGCCGCAGCATGGTGTACATCGTGACCGGTGCCAGCATCTGTTGGATGAGCAACGGCGGCGGCAGATCGTGGATACGCCCGGCTGCGATTTCGGCAGCTAACCACTGGCCCAAGCTGGCGAGCATGCGCGGGGCGGTGTGTTGGGCCAGCGTCTGCACTGCAGCTCCGGTCGGGCGGGCCAGTGCCTCGGCGAGCATTGCCGGCGCTACCCGCGGTTCGCGGCTGTACGCCTCGGCCATCAACCGGTAGATCCGATGCACGGTTTCGGCGAGGTCAGCGTGCGGGTCGGAGATCGCTTCGTCCAGATCCAGGATCGGGCCGTAGCGATCGAAAACCGCGCGCAGCAATTCATCACGCCCGCCGAACACCGCATACAGGCTGTGCACCGAGCAATTCGCCTGGGCCGCAACCGCTTCCAATGTCACTGCGGCCAAGCCACGGTCGCTGATCAGCGATCCCGCGGCCTGTACCGCACGTTCGCGCACCGGTGGCCGGCCACCCGGTTCCACGCCCGCAGCGCGCACCGCATCGTCCAACGGCTGCCGGGACCCATTCAACCGCCGTATCAGGGTGCTGCGCGACATCCCGGCCTCACGGGCGATCGCGATCAGAGGTACATCGGCGACGTCCCTGCCGAGATTCTCAGCGGCTCGCAGGGCGGCCTCGACCACGTCGGCGGGGACGTCGCTCATCGTTGACACAGACATGGTCGCTGGCGCCGATCATCGAGCGGGGCGACGTCGAACAGCAGAAATTCGTCGATGCCCACCGCACGCATCTCCAGTGATGCCAAGGCCGGCAGGAGTTGCAGAGCCTCGCGTCCAACACGGCGCGGCCGGGTGATCCGATATCGACGACCGGCTCGCGTCATCTCGCCACCGCCGCCGGCCAACAGGTTGAGCGCAAACGGGGCATTGTGGTCGTAGGCCAACCCGACCACCCACCCTTCAGGCGTGGCGTAGGCCTGCACCGGGGTGTCGTAGGACCGCCCGCTGCGTCTGCCCTTGTGGTGCAGTACGGCAAGGGGCGGTACGCGGCGAGTCAGTGGCAGGACAAGCGGGTTCAGCAGTCGCGGCAAGGCGGCCATCTGACGCGGAAATGCCATGAGCGTCAATCCTTTTCGTTGGCAGGCACCGGGATTTCCTGCGTCGCCCGGCACGCGAACTGTGGAGCGTGTTCGGGTCTGATGCCGACCCCCATCACATAAGCGGGGATCACCGACAGCTGCGGAAAGCGGGCAAGCACGCGCAGCAGCTTGTTGGGCGCGGGCGTCCGACCGGTTGTCATAGCGCGGTTCATGCCCGCGTGCAGGAAGCGTTGCAAGGTCTGAATGACCACCGTGGGCAGCTCGCGGCGGCGCTGCACCGCGGCCAGGTCTTTCTCGGTTAGACGATGGTCGCGAAGCGGTTGAGCGAGCAGCCTCGCCGCGGCCACGGCGTCCTGCACGGCCACATTGATGCCGACACCCCCGGCCGGCGACATGGCGTGCGCGGCGTCGCCGATGCACAGCAGCCCTTTCCGATACCAACGCCGCAGCCGGTTCAGCCGGATTTCCAAAAGCTTGACGTCATCCATTGATTCGAGGCCGTTAACGGCGTCGGACAGTTCGGGGATGGCGGTCACGATGTCTCGGCGCAGCGCCTCGATGCCCTGGGCCCGCAGTTGCGCGTCAGCGCCTTTGCGGAGAAAGTAGCCGGTTTGCAGGTAGTCCTTGCGCGGAATGACCCCGAGGAACAAGCCGTCCTTGAACCGGGGCAGCAACGTGTCTCCGACACCTGCGGCCTTCGGAAGCCGAAACCACCAGACGTCGCCGTTGACCCGGTACTCCTTCGGGATGAGCCCGCTCTCGCGCCGGCACAGCGACCAGCGCCCGTCGCACGCGATCGTCAGGTCGGCGCGTAGTTCGCCGGGCCCATCGGGGCTCTTATAGCGCACGCCGACGACGCGGTCCGCCTCGTACAGCAGCCCGGTGACGTCGTGGCTCATGTGCAGCGTGAACGTCGACTCCTTTCGCCCGGCCTCGGCCAGCAGGTCGAGCAGGTCCCATTGCGGCACCATGGCGATATAGGGGTGCGGCATGCGCAGCCGGCTGAAATCGATGATCGGCGCCTTACGGCCATCGGGCAGGTCTAGTCCCCATCCCTCGAGCCGCGTGTGCGGCAACGCGTTGAACTGTTCGTAGAGGCCGAGCTCATCCAGCAGCCGCAGCGTCGAGGGGTGCACCGTGTCGCCCCGGAAATCTCTGAGGAAGTCCGCATGCTCCTCCAGCACGGTGACTTCCACGCCGCCGCGGGCCAGCAACAAATCCGCCACCATGCCGGCAGGACCGCCGCCCACGATTAGGCATGTCGTCTTCTCGCTCATCGAATTCTCCTCACAGTTGGAGTTTGATACTCGATTACGGCATAACTGTATACCTGTATCAACATGCGCGGACGTAGTGTGACACACCTCACCGCGGATCATGCCGTGGCAGGCCCTCCTGCGAGGGTGAGAGACTTGCCACCATGGGGAACGCGGTTGCCACGCTGGTGCTGCTCCGCCACGGCGAGAGCGAATGGAACGCGAGTAATCAGTTCACCGGCTGGGTCGACGTCGACCTGACCGCCAAGGGCCGTGGCGAGGCGGTGCGCAGTGGCGAGCTGATCGCCGAGCACAATCTGCTGCCGGACGTGGTCTACACCTCACTGCTGCGGCGCGCCATCACCAGCGCGAACCTGGCGCTGGACACCGCCAACCGGCTGTGGATCCCGGTGCGGCGCAGCTGGCGGCTCAACGAACGGCATTACGGCGCGCTGCAGGGTCTGGACAAGGCCGAGATCAAGGACCGCTACGGCGAGGAGCAGTTCATGGCGTGGCGGCGCAGCTACGACACCCCGCCGCCGCCGATCGAGGCGGGCAGCAAGTTCAGCCAGGACGCCGACCCCCGCTACGCCGACATCGGCGGCGGGCCGCTGACCGAATGCCTGGCCGACGTGGTGGCCCGGTTCTTGCCGTACTTCACCGACGTCATCGTGCCGGATCTGCGGGTCGGCAAGACGGTGCTGATCGCCGCGCACGGCAACTCGCTGCGCGCCCTGGTCAAGTACTTGGATGGGATGTCCGACGACGACGTCGTGAGCCTGAACATCCCCACCGGCATTCCGTTGCGCTACGACCTGGACGCCGACATGAAGCCAACGGTCGTCGGCGGCGGCTATCTCGATCCGGAAGCCGCCGCCGCGGGCGCGGCGGCGGTGGCCAGCCAGGGCGCCCGATAGAGGCAAAGGGCAAACGTGACGTGAACGGACGTGGAACACCTGCCTCGTCGCGTGTGACATGTCTGATTTTGGCCTTGCGCTGCTGGGTTGGCGTTCACCGGATTTGTAGGATTTTTACGTGACCGTGTTCTCGGCCCTGTCACTGGCCGGGGTGTTGTTTCTCGTGGCATTGGCCGTCGGTGTCACCGTCGGCGCACGGCTGGCGCCGCGGACCCTGGAGCGACGCCAGCGGGTGGCCGTCGAAGCGGCCGGGATCACCGTCGCGCAGATGTTGGAGCGCATCGTTGCGCTGATGCCGCTGGGCACCGCCGTCGTGGACCGTCACCGCGACGCGGTTTATCACAACAGCCGGGCCAAAGAGCTCGGCTTGGTGCGTGAGCGTCAGCTCGACGACGAGGCCTGGAAGGCGGCGCGCAAGACCCTGGCCGACGGCGCTGACGTCGAATTCGACTTGCTGCCGGGCAAGCGGCTGGTACCGGGACGATCGGGCCTGTCGGTGCACGGACAGGCGCGGCTGCTGAGCGAGGAGGACCGCCGGTTCGCCGTGGTCTTCGTCTATGACCACTCCGAATACACGCGGATGGAGGCCACCAGGCGCGACTTCGTGGCCAACGTCAGCCATGAGCTCAAGACCCCGGTCGGTGCGATGGCCGTGCTCGCCGAGGCCCTGCTGGCCTCCGCGGACGACCCCGAGACGGTGCGGCGGTTCGGTGAGAAGGTGCTCGTCGAGGCCAACCGGCTGGGCGGCATGGTCAGCGAACTGATCGAGCTGTCCCGGCTGCAGGGCGCGGAGCCGTTGCCCGACATGGGCGCCGTCGACGTCGATAGCGTGGTGTCCGAAGCGATTTCACGCCACAAGGTGCCCGCCGACAACGCCGATATCATGGTTCGCACCGACGATCCGAGTGGTTTGCGGATGCTGGGTGAACAGGCCCTGTTGGTCACCGCGCTGGCCAACCTGGTGTCCAACGCGATCGCGTATTCACCACGCGGCTCGCTGGTGTCCATCAGCCGCCGTCGCCGCGGCGAGAACATCGAGATCGCCGTCACCGACCGGGGCATCGGGATCGCCCGCAAAGACCAGGAGCGGGTATTCGAGCGGTTTTTCCGCGCCGACAAGGCGCGCTCGCGGGCGACCGGCGGCACCGGGTTGGGCCTTGCCATCGTCAAGCACGTGGCGGCCAATCACAACGGCACGATCGGGTTATGGAGCCAGCTGGGAACCGGGTCGACGTTCACCCTGTCCATCCCCGCGTATGACGCCGAGTGCGAACAACTCGACCAATTGCCCGAGCGCGAAATCCGGCCCAAGATGCCCCAACGAGAGGAAGAAATACATCGATGACCCGAGCCCGTGACGATGCAGAGCGAAGCTATGAGGAGGAACGGCTCTGATGACCAGTGTGCCGATCATGGAGGAGTGGCGGTCGTGACCCGTGCCTACGACGATGCAGAGCGTAGCGATGAGGAGGAGCGGCACTGATGACCAGTGTGCTGATCGTGGAGGACGAAGAGTCGCTGGCTGATCCGCTGGCGTTTCTGCTCCGCAAAGAAGGCTTCGAGGCCACCGTGGTGACCGACGGCCCTTCTGCGCTGGCCGAGTTCGATCGGGCCGGCGCCGATATCGTGCTGCTCGATCTGATGCTGCCGGGGATGTCCGGTACCGATGTGTGCAAGCAGCTGCGAAGCCGTTCGAGCGTGCCGGTGATCATGGTGACCGCGCGTGACAGCGAGATCGACAAGGTCGTCGGCCTCGAGCTGGGCGCCGATGACTATGTGACCAAGCCGTATTCGGCGCGTGAGCTGATTGCCCGGATCCGGGCGGTGCTGCGCCGCCGCGGCGACGACGACTCCGAGATCGCCGACGGCGTGCTGGAATCCGGGCCGGTAAGAATGGACGTCGAACGCCACGTCGTCTCAGTTAACGGTGAGCTGATCACGTTGCCGCTCAAGGAATTTGATTTACTCGAGTACCTGATGCGCAACAGCGGCCGGGTGCTGACTCGCGGGCAGCTGATCGATCGCGTCTGGGGCGCCGACTATGTCGGCGACACCAAGACACTCGACGTCCACGTCAAACGCCTGCGGTCCAAAATCGAAGCTGACCCCGCCAATCCGATACACCTGGTGACGGTCCGTGGCCTGGGCTACAAACTGGACAGCTGACCTCGCCTGGCATTACCTAGCGGCCGAAGTGTTCGACGAGGACCACTTGCAGCTCTCCGACCAGGAAGCCGAGCACGGCGCCGACGGTGACCATGAGCATCTCGTCATCCTTGAACACGGGTCCAAGGATGGCTTCGTACTGGTCCGGGGTCAGTTTGTTCATCTTCTCGACGATGAGGTTCTCGATGTCGAGGGTCTTTGCGGTGTAGTCCTTGGCTTCCTGCAGTGTTTCCGGCAGGCGCTCGAGGACCATCTGGACGATGGTGCCTTTCACGTCGCGGTGGCGGTTGGTACCGATCGCGAGTGTGATCAGGGGCTTGGCGAACCCAGCCTGCGCGTCGAGCGCTGCGGACAGCTCCTTATCGACGGCTGCGAAGAGGCGTTCGGAGGTGGGGCCGTGCAGAATGGCTTCCAAGACCACATCGGCGGATAAAAGGTTGTTGGCCAGAATGTGGGCGTAGTCGCGGGTTACATTGTTGCGCTGGGCGTGCAGCACGCCGCGTACCGGGATGAAACCCAGCAGCTTCTTCGGCTCGCGGGGGATGAAGATCAGGTTGACGGCCAGCCAGTCGCTGGCGAAACCGGTGACGAACCCGAACCCCGGCATGATCCAGGGGTTGTGGAAGAAGCCGCACGGGTTGCCGGGTGGACCGCGATGAGCCCTAATGCGCTGCGCCGCTTGCACATTGCGGCCAGCTCTGAGTACGCCTTTTCACCGAGCAGTTCGGTGAGCTCGGCCCCGAGGCTCACCCATACCTGCTCCGCGCCGACATGGGCGGCCGGATCACCGGTGCAGTACCAGTGCAGGTCGGCGCCGCCGGCGCCCCAGCCGCGGCGGTCGTATTCGGTGACAGTCGTTTTGAGGATTTCCGTGCCGTCGGGGCGGGTCACCCATTCCTGGCTGCGCCGGATGGGCAACTGCCAGCAGACGTCGGGTTTCATCGTGTGCGGTGCCACACCGAGCCGCAGCGCTTTGGTGTGCAGCGCACAGCCCGGCCCGGAGTGGAACCCGGGCCGGTTCAAGAAGATGCATGCGCCCTTGTGTTTGCGGGTGCGGAACTGCTCTTCGCCCTCGTGCTCGTCGAGTTCGAGATAGCCCCTGCGGCTCAAGCCTTTTTCGCGGAACTGCCAATCCTCGTCGGTGAGCTTGGACACAGCGTCGTCCAGCCGGGCCCGGTCGTCGTCGTCGGACAAAAACGCGCCGTGCGAGCAACATCCGTCGTCGGGACGTCCTTCTACGGTGCCTTGGCAGGCCGGGGTGCCGAACACACACGTCCAGCGGGAGAGCAGCCAGGTCAGGTCCGCGGCAATCAGATGCTCGGGGTTATCCGGGTCATAGAACTCCACCCATTCGCGGGCGAAGTCCAATTCGACTTCACCGGGATGGTTTGGCTGCGAATTTGCCACAGTTTGCACGGTAGACCAATCCAACGCCGCGACGCCTCACCCACTCCGATTACTTCGCCCGGCTCCTCCTCAGACCGCTACGCGGTCTGCATCGTCGCAGGGCGAGATAAATTGCCCGGCTCCTCCTCAGACCGCTACGCGGTCTGCATCGTCGCAGGGCGAGATAAATTGCCCGGCTCCTCCTCAGACCGCTACGCGGTCTGCATCGTCGCAGGGCGAGATAAATTGCCCGGCTCCTCCTCAGACCGCTACGCGGTCTGCATCGTCGCAGGGCGAGATAAATTGCCCGGCTCCTCCTCAGACCGCTACGCGGTCTGCATCGTCGCAGGGCTAAGTTGTGTTGCGTGCGATTAGGAGTGCTCGACGTCGGCAGCAACACGGTCAATCTGTTAGTGGTGGACGCCCGCCGCGGCGGACACCCGACGCCAATGAGCTCGACCAAGGCCACCTTGCGGCTGGCCGAATCGATCGATAGCTCCGGCAAAATCACCCGGCGCGGTGCCGACAAGCTGATCGAGACGATCGACGAGTTCGAAAAAATCGCGGACAGCTCGGGCTGCGCCGAGCTGATGGCATTCGCGACTTCGGCGGTCCGCGACGCCAAGAACTCCGAGGACGTGCTGGCCCGAGTCCGCAAAGAGACCGGTGTCGACCTAAAGGTGCTGCGGGGTGTTGACGAGTCGCGGCTGACATTCCTGGCGGTACGTCGCTGGTATGGATGGAGCGCAGGCCGGATCATCAACCTAGACATCGGGGGCGGCTCGCTGGAGTTGTCCAACGGCGTAGACGAAGAACCCGAAGTCGCCTTGTCCCTGCCTTTGGGCGCCGGGCGGCTGACGCGCGAATGGCTCAACGACGACCCGCCCGGCCGGCGCCGGGTGGCGATGCTGCGCGACTGGCTCGACGCCGAGCTGGCCGAAGCCAGCGCCAAAATGCTCGACGCCGGCACGCCCGACCTTGCGGTGGCAACGTCGAAAACTTTCCGCTCACTGGCCCGGCTGACCGGTGCGGCGCCATCGGCCGCGGGACCGCGCGTGAAAAGGACGCTCACCGAGAACGGCCTCAGACAACTCATATCTTTCATCTCTAGGATGACGACCGCTGACCGTGCTGAACTGGAAGGAGTGAGCGCCGAGCGAGCGCCACAGATCGTGGCGGGGGCTTTGGTCGCAGAGGCGAGTATGCGTGCGCTGTCGATAGAAACGGTGGACATTTGTCCGTGGGCGCTACGAGAAGGCCTTATTTTGCGCAAACTCGATAGCGAAGCTGACGGGACCGCCCTCGTTGAGGTTTCTGTGCGGGATGCAGGCGGTCAGCGAGTTGATCGGAATGCAGTTGACCGATCGAGAGGCGACACACGATGACCGGACCACACGACAACACACGACCCATCTCGGTCGCTGAGTTGCTGGCCAAAAACGGCACGATCGGTGCCCCGGTTCCCAACCGCCGTCGCCGTCGCCGCGGCAACTCCGACGCGGTGACCGTCGCCGAGCTGACCGGCGAGATCCCGGTCATCGACGAGGACATCGAACCCGACGCGACCGGCCACTCGGATCCGCAGTCACATGCCCACCGCGCCAACGGATCTGCTCGGCTCGACGAGGTGGCTGACAATGAGTCCGCCCCCGCCGAAAAGCCGCGCTACTGGTCTGAACCCGAGCCGCGGTGGCCGGAATCCCCGCCGCCTCGGCCGCGCGAATCACGGCCCGATTCGCGGGAATCGCGCCCCGAGCGCAGCCCGTATCCGCTGGCGTCGCGGAACAACGTCCGGGTGGACGCCAGCCGTTCCGAGGGCGCGGAAGACCAGTCTGCGGACCGGTCCGGTGCGGAGGGGATGAACCCGGACCCGCTGGAGGACTACGCGGGGATTTCGGTGGACGTGATGGACACCGACGTGCGCGACGCCGAACTCGCGAACGAAGACTCCGCCTATGTGCGCTCATATTTGCGTTCGTCGGCTGGTCGGTCGCGCGGCAAGAACGCCGCTGATGACACCGACTACCGGGACGTCGCCGGCATCCACGACGAGGAGCACTACCCGGAGGATGTCGCCGACGATCTCCACGATGGGGTCGAGGATTCCTCCGCGTGGTCCCGCGCCGAGAGCATCCGGCTCGGCGGAATGGTTGTGCTGCAGTCGATTCTGGCTGTTGGATTCGGTGCCGGGCTGTTCATCGCGTTCGACCAGCTGTGGCGGTGGAACAACATCGTGGCGCTGGTGCTGTCGGTGCTCGTCATCCTTGGCTTGGTGGTCGGCGTGCGGGTGGTCCGCAAAACCGAGGACATCGCCAGTACGTTGATCGCGGTGGCGGTTGGGGCGCTGGTCACGCTGGGGCCGTTAGCGTTGTTGCAATCCGGCTAGGCGCCCGGCGGAACCCGCGTGCGCCCTGCCATCAAGGTCGGTCTGTCGACGGCCTCGGTCTACCCGATGAGGACCGAGGCCGCTTTCGACTATGCGGCCAAGCTCGGCTACGACGGCGTCGAGCTGATGGTGTGGGGCGAGTCGGTCAGCCAGGACATCGACGCGGTGGAGAAATTGTCGCGGCGCTACCGGATGCCGGTGCTGTCGGTGCACGCGCCGTGTCTGCTGATCTCGCAGCGGGTGTGGGGCGCCAACCCGATTCCCAAGCTCGAGCGCAGTGTGCGCGCCGCTGAACAGCTCGGCGCCCAAACGGTAGTTGTGCATCCGCCGTTCCGCTGGCAACGGCGCTATGTCGAGGGGTTCACCGAACAGGTCGCCGACTTGGAGGCATCCAGCGACGTGCTGGTAGCCGTAGAGAACATGTTCCCGTTCCGGGCGGACCGGTTCTTCCGGGCCGAGCAGTTGAAGGAGCGGATGCGCAGGCGCGGCGGCGGCCCCGGGCCCGGGATCTCGGCCTTCGCGCCGTCCTACGACCCGCTGGACGGCAACCATGCGCACTACACGCTGGACCTGTCGCACACCGCGACGGCGGGCACCGATGCGCTGGACATGGCGCGTCGGATGGGTTCGGGTCTGGTGCACTTGCACTTATGCGATGGCAGCGGGCTGCCGGCCGACGAACATTTGGCGCCGGGCCGGGGTAACCAACCGGTGGTCGAGGTGTGCGAGATGTTGGCCGGCGGCGACTTCGCCGGCCATGTTGTGCTGGAGGTCTCTACGTCCGGAGCGCGTTCGGCCCCTGAGCGCGAGACCATGTTGGCCGAGTCGTTGCAATTCGCCCGTACGCACCTGCTGCACTGACGCCAGAAGGAAATCCCGCAAGTTCATGACCGCGTTATTCAGCCACGCGATGGCGCTGCGTGAGGTCGACCCCGGCGTCTTTGCCGGCGAGTTGAACAAACACTGGACCATCGGACCGAAGGTGCACGGCGGGGCAATGCTGGCGTTGTGCGCCAATGCCGCCCGCACTGCTCATGGCGGATCTTCGCCCGGTGACGATGCGGGCTTGCCGACGGCCCGAGGAGGCGCCGGTCAATCGAACTGGCAGCCGGTGGCGGTCTCGGGCAGCTTCCTGTGGGCGCCCGACCCTGGTCCGATGCGGCTGGTGACATCGATCCGCAAGCGCGGGCGGCGGATCAGCGTCGTCGACGTCGAGCTCAGCCAGGGCGATCGCACCGCCGTGCACGCCGTGGTCACACTGGGAGAGCCGGAGCACCTGGTGCCGCCGCTGCTGTCGGCCAATCCGGTGGTGGGCCTGATGGATCCCGAGCCGCCCGACGACGTCGCGCCGATCGGTCCGGGTCACCAGCTGGCCGGGCTGGTCCACCTGGCCGAGGGCTGCGACGTGCGGCCGCTGGTCTCGACGCTGGGCCCCACCGACGGCCGGCTACCGGTGATCCAGATGTGGGTGCGGCCGCGCGGCCTGGCACCCGACGTACTGTTCGCGCTGATGTGCGGCGATGTGTCGGCGCCGGTGACGTTCGCCGTGAGCCGCACCGGCTGGGCGCCGACCGTGCAGCTCACCGCATACCTGCGCGCATTGCCGGCGGACGGCTGGTTGCGGGTGGTGTGCACCTGTATGCAGATCGGGCAGGACTGGTTCGACGAGGACCACACGGTTGTCGACTGTGAGGGCCGCATTGTGGTGCAGGCCCGCCAGTTGGCGATGGTCCCCCCGGCGCGCTAGTTCTCGCGGGCGACCCGCTGCGCCCGGCTTCGCCGCGCTTGCGATCGCCGGTGGTTCATCGGGCGACCCGCTGCGCCCGGCTTCGCCGCGCTTGCGATCGCCGGTGGTTCATCGGGCGACCCGCTGCGCCCGGCTTCGCCGCGCTTGCGATCGCCGGTGGTCCCCACGAAACTCGTGGGCTTCTGCCATGCTGTGCGACATGGCCAGAATCGCGATCATCGGCGGCGGCAGCATGGGCGAAGCCCTGCTGTCGGGCCTGCTGCGGGCCGGACGCCAGGTCAAAGACATCGTGGTCGCCGAACGGCTGCCCGACCGCGCCCGGTACCTCGCCGAGACGTATTCGGTGCTGGTGGCATCAGTGCGGGACGCGGTGGAAAACGCGACGTTCGTCATCGTCGCCGTCAAACCCTCCGACGTCGGGTCGGTGGTTGGGGAGATCGCCCAAGTGGTCGCCGAGGCCCACGATGACAGCCCCGAGCAGGTGTTCATCACCGTCGCGGCGGGGGTCAACACGGCCTATCTGGAATCCAAGCTGCTGGCCGGGACGCCGGTGGTGCGGGTGATGCCGAACGCGCCGGCGTTGGTCGGCGCGGGTATCAGCGCGATGGCCAAAGGCCGGTTCGCAACCCCTGAGCAGCTCAAAGAGGTCGCCGCGCTGTTCGACTCGGTCGGCGCTGTGCTGACGGTTCCCGAGGAACAGCTGGACGCGGTGACCGCGGTGTCGGGTTCCGGTCCAGCGTATTTCTTCCTGATGGTCGAGGCTTTGGTGGACGCCGGGGTCGGGGTCGGGCTAAGCCGGTCGGTGTCCACCGAGCTGGTGGCGCAGACGATGGCCGGGTCGGCGGCGATGTTGCTGGACCGGATGGAGCAAGACCGCGGAACAGCCCGCGACATGGCCTCGGACCTGTCCCTGGACACCACTCCGGCGCGGCTGCGCGCCATTGTTACCTCGCCCGGCGGCACTACCGCTGCTGCGCTGCGGGAATTGGAAGGACGGGGTTTGCGGGCGGCTGTCGACGAGGCGGTGCGGGCCGCAAAAACCCGCTCTGAGCAGCTAAGAATTACATCAGAGTAATTTATAGAATTTTATTTATTTGCCCCCACCCGTCGCAGTAACCCCACTAGTCCCGCTATTCTCCTCTTGGTAGCACCTGTGGGTGCCAGCGGAGGGGAAGCCGCTGGGACTGCAGATGCCTGACTGATTGGGTTGCGATGACGTCTATGAACGGGCCATCGGCACGGGATGCGGCTGGCGGTAAATCGGGACGGGATGCCGGTTCCGCAGACGGCCAGCCGCCCCGGACGCAATTCCTCACTGTGGCCGAAGTGGCAGCGCTGATGCGAGTCAGCAAGATGACGGTCTACCGGCTGGTTCACAACGGTGAGCTGCCTGCAGTCCGGGTGGGGCGATCCTTCCGGGTGCACGCCAAGGCCGTCCACGACATGCTGGAGAGCTCTTACTTCGACGCCGGCTAGCGCCCGGGTGTGGGTCTGTCGTCACTCTGACGTGACGCCCGCCCTCGGTAGTCACGCTGACGTGACACTCGCCGGTCATCGGATACTGCCGGTGTGAGCCGTATCGGCCCGCCGGTCATTTTGGTATTCGACGCATCCTCCCGGGTAGAGTGTTTGGGTTATTGCACACGGTCGGCCATGGCGGACTTGGGCCGCCATACAGATAGCGGAGTTATGGGTTCAGTAATCAAGAAGCGGCGCAAACGGATGTCGAAAAAGAAGCACCGCAAGCTGCTTCGCCGTACTCGGGTGCAGCGCAGAAAACTCGGAAAGTAACTTCTCTCAACGGCTGCTCGAGCTTGCAGGTCATGCGGCGGCAGCTGAGGTCGTTAGGCTAGCGGGGTGGATTCGTCGGGCGGTCAACCAGGTACCGGAACGGGCAGCCGGACAGGTGGCACCGGCAGTAACGCCGGCAATACCGTGCATTACCCGAAAGTTGTGCTGGTCACGGGCGCCTGCCGGTTCTTGGGCGGTTACCTGACGGCGCGGCTGGCGCAGAACCCATTGATAAACCGGGTCATCGCGGTGGACGCGGTTGCGCCCAGCAAGGACATGCTGCGCCGGATGGGCCGCGCCGAGTTCGTCCGCGCGGACATCCGCAACCCCTTTGTCGCCAAGGTGATTCGAAATGGCGATGTCGACACCGTGGTGCACGCCGCTGCGGCGTCGTTTGCGCCGCGGTCCGGTGGCGGCGCAGCGTTGAAGGAAATCAACGTGCTGGGCGCGATGCAGCTGTTCGCGGCCTGCCAGAAGGCGCCGTCGGTGCGTCGAGTCGTGCTGAAGTCGACATCTGAGGTCTACGGTTCCAGTCCGCACGATCCGGTGATGTTCACCGAAGACAGCAGCAGCCGTCGTCCGTTCCGGGAGGGCTTTCCCAAAGACAGCCTGGACATCGAGGGTTACACCCGCGGGCTCGGCCGGCGTCGGCCCGACATCGCGGTGACGATTCTGCGGCTGGCCAACATGATCGGTCCGGCGATGGAAACCACGCTGTCGCGATACCTGGCCGGACCGCTGGTCCCGACGGTGCTCGGCCGCGACGCGCGGCTGCAGCTGCTGCACGAGCAGGATGCGCTCGGCGCTTTGGAGCGCGCCGTGATGGCCGGCAAGGCAGGCACCTTCAATATCGGCGCCAGCGGCATCATCATGCTGTCGCAGGCGATCCGGCGAGCAGGCCGAGTCTCGGTGCCAGTGCCCGGATTCGGGCTGTGGGCGCTGGATTCACTGCGACGGGCCAACCACTACACCGAGATCAACCGTGAGCAACTCGACTACTTGAGCTACGGCCGGGTGATGGACACCACAAGGATGCGAACCGAGCTTGAATACCATCCCAAGTGGACTACTGCAGAGGCTTTTGACGATTACGTACGCGGCCGAGGTTTAACTCCCATTATCGATCCAGAGTGGGTACGCTCCATTGAAGGTCGGGCCGTAGCAGCAGCGCAGCGCTTAGGTGGCCGAACCAAAATCAACTAAGGGGTGGGGGCAGGGTTAGCTTAATGGCGGGCGATTCAAAAGCGAAAGTTATTCCGCTGCATGCGAATTCAGGTCGTGCAGCGGCGCAGCGACGCGCCGGCCAACGTACCCAGGCGTCTCGTCAGCATCCCTCGCTGCTTTCCGAACCGGGCAATCGGGCGTCGGCCGATCAGATCGCCGCCGTTGTACGCGAGATCGACCACCACCGGCGCGCTTCAGGCGGCAAATCCGTAGCCGACCAGTCCGGCAACGAGCTGGCGCACAAGGTCAGTGCCGTCGCCGACTTCCTACACCACCGGCTTACCGGCGATTACAAGGTCGACGAGTTCGGGTTTGATCCGCATTTCAACGACGCAATCGTGCGGCCGCTGCTGAGGTTCTTTTTCAAGTCGTGGTTCCGGGTCGAGGTCAGCGGAATCGAGAATTTGCCCGAGTCCGGCGCGGCGTTGGTGGTGGCTAATCACGCCGGCGTGCTGCCGTTCGACGGGCTGATGGCCTCGGTGGCTGTTCATGACGAGCATCCGGCGCATCGTGACCTGCGGCTGTTGGCCGCCGATATGGTGTTCGACCTGCCGATGATCGGCGACGCAGCCCGCAAGGCCGGCCACACTATGGCATGCACCGCCGACGCCCATCGGCTGCTCGCCTCCGGGGAACTGACCGCGGTGTTCCCCGAGGGATACAAAGGCCTGGGTAAGCGCTTCAAAGACCGCTACAAGCTGCAGCGGTTCGGGCGCGGCGGCTTCGTGGCGGCGGCGCTGCGCACCAAAGCCCCGATCGTGCCTTGCTCGATCGTGGGCTCCGAGGAGATCTACCCGATGCTGGCCGACGTCAGGCTGCTGGCGCGACTGTTCGGCTTGCCCTACTTCCCGATCACCCCGCTGTTCCCGCTGGCCGGGCCGGCCGGGCTGGTGCCGCTGCCGTCGAAGTGGCATATCGCGTTTGGTGAGCCGATTCCCACCGCGCACTACGAGAGCGCCGACGCCGACGATCCCATGGTCACCTTCGAGCTGACCGACCAGGTCCGCGAGACCATCCAGCAGACGCTCTACCAGCTGCTGGCCGGGCGCCGCAATATGTTCTTCGGCTGAGCCCCTACGCGGCCGGTTTGACCAGTGTGAACTGGCAAACGTCGGTGTTGCCCTTGCTGAACAGGTCGGCGCAGCCGGTCAGGTACCTCATGTAGCGCTCGTAGACCTCTTCGGACTGGATCGCGATGGCCTCGTCCTTGCGCGACTCCAGCGCTGCCGCCCAGATCTCCAGGGTGCGCGCGTAGTGCAGCCGCAGCGACTGCACGCGGGACACCTCGAACCCGGCCTCATCCGCGTGCTTTTCGACAAGCGCGACTGAAGGCAGCCGACCGCCGGGGAAGATCTCGCTCATCATGAACTTGACGAACCGCGCCAGCGTGATCGTGAGCTTGATCTGACGCTGCTGGATTTCCTCGACCGTGGGGACCACGATCGTGTGCAGCATCATCGTGCCGCTGGCCGGCAGCGCGGTGTACGCCATCTTGAAGAAGTCGCCGTAGCGGTCGAAGCCGAAGTGCTCGAATGCGCCGATGGAGACGATTCGGTCCACCGGTTCGTGGAACTGCTCCCAGCCTTCCAGCAGCACCCGCCTGGAACGCGGGCTGTCCAGCTCGTCCAGCGATGCCTGCGCATGTGCGGCCTGGTTCTTGCTCAACGTCAAGCCGATCGCGTTGACGTCGTAGCGCTCGATGGCACGGCGCAACGTGGCACCCCAGCCGCAGCCGACGTCGAGCAGCGTCATGCCGGGCTGCAGGCCCAGCTTGCCCAGCGACAGATCGATCTTGGCCAGCTGGGCCTCTTCCAGCGTCATGTCGTCGCGTTCGAAGTACGCGCAGCTGTAGGTCTGGCTGGGGTCTAGGAAGAGCCGGTAGAAATCGTCGGAGAGGTCGTAGTGCGACTGGACGTCGTCGAAGTGCGGCGTGAGATTGGTACTCATCGGTTTCTGGCCTCCCCCTAACAGGTCCCGGCTGAGACTAGGCCCCGCCGCGGATGGATGCAATTGCGGCAATCGTCGCAGCTGCGTCGGCATCCGGGTTGGACGACTCGCCGAGCATCGTGACGATGCTGGTGATCACCGGGTTGGCGTCGGCGTCGGTGACCTCGCTGCGGATCTCGGCGATTACGGTGCCGTGTGATTCGATGACGTTGTCTAGGTAGGTGTCGAAGAACAGCCGGTCGCCGGCCATGATCGGCCGGTGGTACACGAATTTCTGGTCCCTGTGCAGCACCCGCGCGAGGTTGATCGGGATGTCGAACTTGGTGAAGACGTCGAGCTGGACACGCCGTCCGGCGACCGCAAGGAAGGTGAGCGACGCCACAGTGCTGTCGTAACCGGCCTCTGCGGCCGACGCCTCAGAGTAGTGCGAAGGATGGTCGTCCTTGACGGCCTGCGCGAACTCGCGGACCTTTTCGCGTCCGACGTCGAAGTAATCCGGGAACCGGTAGTGCGTTCCGATGAGTCCTTCGGCGCCTTCGGGAAGTGACATGCACTGATCTCCACTCTTAGGGATGCTCAGCGGCGCAGCTTATCAGCGCGATTGGCGTCGGGAGGCGACCGCGGCCAGTGCACCGCCCGCTGCCCCAAGCGCCAGGGCCGACGGAACCCCGATCCGGGCGGCCTTGCGCGCCGTTCGAAAGTCACGGATTTCCCAGCCGCGTTTGCGGGCCAGGTCGCGCAAGTGGCTGTCGGGGTTGATGGCGACAGCCGTCCCGACCAGGGAGAGCAGCGGCACATCGTTGAAGCTGTCGGAGTAGGCGGTGCAGCGCTTGAGGTTGAAGCCCTCGCGGATGGCCAGCGAGCGCACGGCGTGCGCCTTGCCGGGGCCGTGCAGGATCTCGCCCACCAGCCTGCCGGTGAACACGCCGTCGACCGACTCGGCGACCGTGCCCAGCGCGCCGGTCAGTCCTAGCCGGCGGGCGATGGTTATCGCGAGTTCATAGGGCGTGGCGGTGACCAGCCAGACCTGCTGGCCTGCGTCGAGGTGCATCTGCGCCAGATCGCGAGTGCCCGTCCAGATCTTGTCCGCGATGATTTCGTCGAAGACCTCTTCGCCCAGCCGGACCAGCTCTTCGGTGGATCGGCCTTCGATGAAGGCCAGGGCCTTGCGTCGGCCCGCGGCGACGTCGTCGCTGTTTTCACGTCCGATGAGCTGAAACTTGGCTTGCGCGTAGACAAACCCGAGCACGTCGCGATAGGTGAAGTACTTGCGCGCGGCCAGACCGCGGCCGAAATGTATGAGCGACGAACCCTGCACCAGGGTGTTGTCCACGTCGAAGAACGCCGCCGCAGTTAAGTCGACGGGCGGCTGCTCGGGCCCGGGGGCGGCGTCGGTATGGGCGTCCAGCAGCGCACGGTCGGCGCTGGCGTTGGCGGCCAGCTCCTCCAGGTCCAGTTCATCCGGGTCAGGTCCTGCGTTGGGGCCGGGTTCCACGGTGTCCGGGCCGCCGGGAGCGCTCACAGTTCAACAGTATCCGCCGGGGAGCCGCGGAGCGTTCCGGCGGAGGCTACGTGGGGGAGCGAGCGGCGGTGACCCCTGCCACACTGGGGCCATGAGCCGCCCACAGGTGCAGCTGTTGACCCGCGCCGGCTGCACGATCTGCGATCGGGTGCACGCGCAGCTCAACCAACTGGCCGCGGAACTCGACTTCGACCTGTCGACCACCGACGTAGACCAAGCCGCGGCAGCCGGCGACAGCGCCCTCCGCGCCGAGTTCGGTGACCGGCTGCCGGTGGTGCTGCTCGACGGCCGCGAGCACAGCTACTGGGAGGTCGACGAGCCCCGGCTGCGCAACGACCTTGCCTAACCGAATGCTCGGCTCCTCCTCGGGCGGCTACACCGCCCGCATCGTCGCCGAGCGGCGCCTCTGACATCGGCTGACATCGGCGCAAATTTGGTGGCCCACCTGTTAAACGTCTACCGTGGGATCAAGTTCGATCACTGGTGATAGCAAGGGAGCGGGCCAGGTGATTCAGCCGTGAGCGTCCTGCTTTTTGGTGTGTCGCACCGCAGCGCGCCCGTCTCGGTTCTGGAGCAGCTAAGCACCGACGAATCCGACCAGATCAAGATCATCGACGAGATGATGCAATCGCCGCTGGTGACCGAGGCCCTGGTGCTGTCCACCTGCAACCGGGTCGAGGTCTATGCGGTGGTCGACGCCTTCCACGGCGGTCTGGCGGTCATCGGGCAGGTGCTCTCCGAGCATTCCGGGATGTCGCTGGGCGACCTGACCAAATATGCCTACGTTCGCTACAGCGAGGCCGCCGTCGAGCACCTGTTCGCGGTGGCCAGTGGCCTGGATTCCGCAGTGGTCGGCGAGCAGCAGGTGCTCGGCCAGGTGCGCCGCGCCTATGCCGCCGCCGAGGCCAACCGCACGGTCGGCCGGGTGCTGCACGAGCTGGCCCAGCGCGCGCTGGCGGCCGGCAAACGGGTGCACAGCGAGACCGCGATCGACGCCGCAGGCGCCTCGGTGGTCTCGGTCGCGCTGGGTATGGCCGCGAGCAAGCTGGGCGGGCTGAAAGGCAAGACCGCGGTGGTGGTCGGCGCTGGCGCGATGGGCGCACTGTCGGCGGCTCACCTGGCCCGGGCCGGCGTCCGCGACATCCACGTGGTCAACCGGTCGCTGCCCCGCGCGCAGCGGTTGGCCCGCAAGATCCGCGAATCAGGCGCCGGAGCCGAAGCGCTGAGCTTCGACCGGCTGCCGTCCGCGCTGGCCGATGCCGACGTCGTGGTGAGCTGCACTGGGGCGGTGCGCCCGGTGGTGTCGCTGGCCGACGTGCACCATGCGCTGGCCGCGACTCGCCGCGACGAAACCGACCAGCCGCTGGTGATCTGCGACCTGGGCATGCCGCGCGACGTCGACCCGGCGGTGGCCGGGCTGCCGGGTGTGTGGGTCGTCGACATGGACCGGGTGCAACGGGAGCCGTCTGCGCGTGCCGCCGCCGCTGACGCCGCGGCCGCCCGCCACATTGTCGCCACCGAAGTCGCCACCTACCTGGCCGGGCAGCGGATGGCCGAGGTCACCCCGACGGTGACCGCGCTGCGCCAGCGCGCCGCCGACGTCGTCGAGGCCGAGTTGCTGCGCCTGGACAACCGGTTGCCCGGACTCGACGCCGCCCACCGCGACGAGGTGGCCCACACCGTGCGACGAGTGGTGGACAAGCTGCTGCACGCGCCCACTGTGCGGATCAAACAGTTGGCCAGCGCACCCGGCGGCGACACCTACGCCGAGGCGTTGCGCGAGCTGTTCGAGCTCGACCAGACCGCCGTCGACGCCGTCGCCACCGCAGGCGAATTGCCCGCGCTGCCAAGCACATCCGATGGCGCTGAGTAGCCGCTTGGCCGACGTGATCCGGATAGGCACCCGGGGCAGCTTGCTGGCCACCACCCAAGCCGGTGGCATCCGCGACGCACTAGTCGCCAACGGGCATCGCGCCGAGCTGGTGACCATCAGCACCGAGGGCGACCGGTCCTCGGACCCGGTGGCCAGCATCGGCGTCGGGGTTTTCACCGCCGCGTTGCGCGAGGCCATCGAGGACGGCCGGGTGGACGCGGCGGTGCACTCGCACAAGGACTTACCGACCGCCGAGGATTCACGGTTTGTGGTCGCCGCCATACCGCCGCGGGAGGACGCCCGCGACGCGGTGGTGGCCCGCAATGGGTTGGTGCTGGCACAGCTGCCGACCGGCTCGGTGGTAGGCACCTCGTCGCCCCGGCGGGCGGCACAGCTTAGAGCACTGGGTCTCGGTTTGGAAATCCGCCCCCTAAGAGGCAACCTAGATACCAGGTTGAACAGGGTAAGCAGCGGTGATTTGGACGCAATCGTGGTAGCCCGGGCGGGTCTGGCCCGACTGGGTCGTCTTGGTGACGTCACCGAGACGTTGGAGCCGGTGCAGATGTTGCCGGCACCGGCTCAAGGTGCGCTCGCCGTCGAGTGCCGCGTCGGGGACACCCGACTGGCGGCACTGCTGGCCGAGCTCGACGACGCCGACACCCGCGCGGCCGTCACCGCCGAGCGTGCCCTGCTCGCCGAACTGGAGGCGGGTTGCTCCGCGCCAGTGGGGGCGATCGCCGAGGTGGTCGAATCCATTGACGAGGACGGCCGTGTCTTCGAAGAGCTGTCGCTGCGCAGTTGCGTGGCGGCGCTGGACGGATCCGACGTGATCCGCGCGTCCGGCATCGGCAGTCCGGATCGGGCACGAGAGCTTGGGCTCTCGGTGGCCGCCGAGCTGTTCGCGCTGGGCGCACGGGAACTCATGTCGGCTGCGCGGTGAGACCACCCGCACGAGGAAATTGAGTGGGAGAGACACAGATGACGACGCGAGGGCGTAAGCCGAGGCCCGGCCGCATCATGTTCGTGGGCTCGGGTCCAGGCGACCCGGCTCTGCTGACGACGCGGGCCGCGACGGTGCTGGCAAATGCCCCCCTGGTGTTCATTGATCCTGACGTGCCCGAGCCGGTGCTCGCGCTGATCGGCAAGGACTTGCCGCCGGTGTCCGGGCCTGCGCCGGCCGAGCCGAGTGGCCAGTCGGAGAGCGGAGCGGCTGAAGGGGCAGCGGGGGCCGGCACCGACGAACAGCCCGCCGCGGTGGTGTCGGTCGGACCCGACATCCGGCCGGCCTTGGGCGATCCCGCCGACGTGGCCAAAACGCTGGTCGCCGAGGCCCGTGCCGGGACCGACGTGCTGCGCTTGGTCGCCGGTGACCCACTGTCGCTGGACGCGGTGATCACCGAGGTAAACGCCGTCGCCCGCAGCCACCTGCACTTCGAGATCGTGCCCGGCCTGGCCGCCAGCTGCGCGGTGCCGACCTATGCCGGGTTGCCGCTGGGCTCGTCGCACACCGTTGCCGACGTGCGCGGTGACGTGGACTGGGGAGCGCTGGCCGCCGCCCCGGGCCCGTTGATTTTGCACGCGACGTCCTCGCACGTGGCTGACGCGGCGCGCACGCTGATCGAGTACGGGCTCGCCGACACCACCCCGTGTGTGGTGACGTCGTCGGGAACCACCTGCGCGCAGCGCTCGGTGGAGTCCACGCTGGGCGGGCTGACCGATTCGTCGGTCGTCGTCGGCGCCGACCCCGCTGCGCCGTCACCGGTGGTCGTGACGATCGGCAAGACGGTGCAGAATCGGGCCAAGCTGAACTGGTGGGAGAGTCGCGCACTGTACGGCTGGACTGTGCTGGTGCCGCGGACCAAGGATCAGGCCGGTGAGATGAGCGAGCGGCTGACCGCGCACGGCGCGCTGCCGATCGAGGTGCCGACCATCGCCGTCGAGCCGCCGCGCAGCCCCGCGCAGATGGAGCGCGCGGTCAAGGGTCTGGTCGACGGCCGCTACCAGTGGGTGGTGTTCACCTCCACCAACGCGGTGCGCGCGGTGTGGGAGAAGTTCGGCGAGTTCGGCCTGGACGCCCGCGCATTCTCCGGGGTGAAGATCGCCTGCGTCGGCGAATCGACCGCCGACCGGGTCCGCGCGTTTGGCATCAGCCCCGAGCTGGTGCCCTCCGGTGAGCAGTCGTCGCTGGGCCTGCTTGACGAATTCCCGCCGTACGACAGCATTTTCGACCCGGTGAACCGGGTGCTGCTGCCGCGCGCCGACATCGCTACCGAGACGTTGGCCGAGGGCCTGCGCGAACGTGGCTGGGAGATCGAGGACGTCACCGCCTACCGGACGGTGCGAGCGGCGCCACCGCCGGCCGCCACCCGGGAAATGATCAAGACCGGTGGTTTCGACGCGGTGTGCTTCACTTCCAGCTCGACGGTGCGCAACTTGGTCGGCATCGCCGGCAAGCCGCACGCGCGCACGATCGTTGCCTGCATCGGCCCCAAGACGGCCGAGACCGCCGCCGAATTCGGTTTGCGGGTCGACGTGCAACCCGAGACCGCCGCGGTGGGTCCGCTGATTGAGGCACTGGCCGAACACGCGGCCCGACTGCGCGCCGAGGGCGCGCTGCCGCCGCCGCGTAAGAAGAGCCGCAGGCGTTAGTGGCCGTGGTGATCGCCAGCGCGGCCGTGGCGGTCGCAAGCGCGGCGGAGCCGCGCGCAGCGGGCCGCCACGTTAGGGCGAAGCCGGGCGCGGCGGGTCGCCACTCATGAGCTACCCCCGGCAACGCCCGCGTCGGCTCCGCTCGATGCCGGCGCTGCGCCGGTTGGTGGCGCAAACATCGCTGGAGCCAAGGCATCTGGTGTTGCCGATGTTCATCGCCGACGGTATCGACGAACCGCGGCCGATCGCATCGATGCCGGGCGTGATGCAACACACCCGAGACTCGTTGCGTACCGCCGCCGCCGAGGCGGTGGCCGCCGGGGTGGGCGGGCTGATGATCTTCGGCGTGCCCCGCGATGCGGACAAGGACGCAGCCGGGTCGGCGGGCTCCGATCCCGACGGCATCCTCAACGTCGCGTTGCGCGATCTGGCCAAGGACTTGGGCGATGCCACCGTGCTGATGGCCGACACCTGCCTGGACGAATTCACCGACCACGGGCACTGCGGTGTGCTGGACGAGCGCGGCCGGGTCGACAATGACGCTACTCTGAAGAGGTATGTGGAACTGGCTGTGGCACAGGCGGATTCGGGTGCGCATCTGGTAGGTCCCAGTGGCATGATGGACGGCCAGGTGGGGGCGATCCGCGATGGCCTGGACGCCGCAGGCCACGCCGACGTGGTGATTTTGGCCTACGCCGCCAAATTCGCCTCGGCGTTCTACGGCCCGTTCCGCGAGGCCGTGAGCTCGAGCCTGTCCGGGGACCGGCGCACCTACCAGCAGGAGCCGGGCAATGCCCGCGAAGCGCTGCGTGAGGTGCGGCTGGATCTCGACGAGGGCGCCGACATCATCATGGTCAAACCCGCGATGGCCTACCTCGACGTGGTGGCGGCCGCGGCTGCAATCTCGCCGGTACCGGTGGCCGCCTACCAGGTGTCGGGGGAGTACGCGATGATCCGCGCAGCGGCCGCCAACGGCTGGGTCGACGGGCGCGCCGCCGCGCTGGAATCTCTGACCGGTATCCGACGGGCCGGGGCCGACATCGTGCTGACGTATTGGGCCGCCGAAGCGGCGGCTTGGCTGTCGTGACGAGTCCCGTCCCGCCGCGGCCGCCGGAGCCGCAGACCCGGCCCGTCGACGTCGACACCGGCTTTTGGTTGTGGATGGTGGCGTTGCCGCTGATGGTGGTCGGTTACATCGCCGACATGGTCGGGTCATCGGCCGGTCGCGGATCGGCGCTGCTGTACGTCGCATCAGGTCTTTTCACCACGGTGTTGTGCGCGATCGTGGTGACCTTCCTGATCCTGATGCGAGCCGGTTACCGGTGGGCCCGAACCGTGTTGACCGGCGGTGGCATAGCCACCGTCGTCTACGTCGGGACCAGGCTGTTCACCGTGAACTGGCCACCGACGTTCGCGCTGATCTGCGGGGTTGCCGGCATCGTCGGTTCGGTGCTGGTCGCCGGGGGGATGTTTTTGCTGCACCGCAGTGACGCTCAGGCGTACTTCACCAGGTGAGCCGCCAGGAGGACCCCCAGGTGGTTTGGCGTCGGGCGCAGCGGGGGATGATGTGTCGATGACCGCAGGTACGGAGACCAAGTCGGCTCCGCTCTTTCGCGAAGCCGGTGCCAGCTGGTACTGGGTGCTGGCCGGCCCGGTGTCGGCCGCGGCCATGCTGTGGATCGAGAGATCCAACGGTTACGGCTGGCAGCTTTCGGTCCCGCTGCTCTTTCTCGTGCTGGTGACCAGTTTCATTGCGCTGCAAGTCAAGGCGGCGCGCATCCACACTTCGGTGGAACTGACCAGTCAGACGCTGCGGCAAGGCACCGAAACCATCAAGGTGGCCGAGATCGTGAAGGTCTACCCGCAACCCGACCATCCGCTGGCATCCGAAAAGGAGCTGGAGCGTTGGCAATCGGCACGTGCCCTCGGTGAGCTGTTCGGGGTGCCCCGCGGCCGCACCGGCATCGGTCTGCGACTCACCGGCGGCCGTACCGCGCAAGCGTGGGCGCGTCGACACCGTCACCTGCGCGCCGTGCTGACGCCACTGGTCGAGGAGCGCGTCGGACCCGACGGTGCACCGCCCGAGCCGCAGGACAACGAGGGCCCAGAAAGCCCAGACGCCGGATGACGCTGGTGATGGCCCGATTTCGGGCCTTCATCGAGCTAGCCCTGGCCTGCGCCGCGGTGATCGGCTGCGCGATAAGCTGGTCGGAGGTGCGCTCCACCGTGGCCGTCGCACCCATCGCGCACGGCCAGCCGGTAACGACGTCGGTGGTTTATGATCCTCCGCTGCTGCTGTTGACGCTGTTGCTGGCCGCGGCGGCCGGGATGCTGACGGTGGTCGGCGTGGCCAGGCTGCGACGGGTACGCCGGCACTCGACGGCCTGACCCGTTGATGCGCCGGCCTTAGGAGGCCAGCCAGGCCAGCTGGTCGGGCAGGTGCTGGCGCCAGAACTCCGCGTCGTGGCCGCCCGGGTAGAACCCGCCGGCCGGCTGCCTGGGCAGCTGGTTGACGAATTCCCGGGTGGCGAAGTAGAAGCCGTCGCCGGTCCCGCAGTCCACCCGCAGCGGAATCGACGTCAGCTCCGCGGCGTTGATCGTGGAGTTCTTCCGGAAGTCATCGAGGCCGTCGAAGGCATCGTGCGGCGCTCCCCAATACGTCAGGTAGAGCGCAGGGCTGATTGCGCAGATCGCGAAGGTCCGGGCCGCGCCCAGTCGAGAGGCCAGCCGCATCGCCCCGTACCCACCCATCGACCAGCCCATGAACGCCACCCGCGAGGTGTCGAGACCCTTGCCGGCAAGCATCGGGATCAGCTCGTTGAGCACCATCGCGCCGGAGTCTTCGCCGGAGGCCCGCGGCCGCCAGTAGCCATTGCCGCCGTCGACGCTGACGACCGCGATCGACGATTTGCCCGTGGCGGCCAGTTTGGCCAGGCCGTCCTCGACACCGAGGCTCATCACCGCAGCGGCATCGCTGTCCAACCCGTGCAGCGCGATCACCGTGCGCAACGGGCCGGTCTGGCCCGGCGGGCGGGCGATGATCCACCTGGTGTTCCGTCCGCCGCGCGCGGCGGAGATGAATGAGCCCTCCTCGCGGGTGGGCGGCGGGCTGCTCAGCGGAGCGGGCGCGGCCCGGGTCGGATCCGGCAGCGCTCCCAGCGCCCACAGACCCGCGGCACCGGCACCGATGGCGCCCAGGCGCAGCGCGGTTCGACGGTTCGTCCGATGGGTCATGGCATTCACCAGCGAATCGTGCCAAGCCAACGGGCGCTGAGCGGCAACGGTCCGACAACAGTCCGGCAACAACGCCTGGCGACCGGCCTGGCGCCCTGCCGTTTGGCACAAAGTGCAAAATCTGTAACACTGTGCCACATGACTGAGCTGACCGAGCCGTCTGCGACCACTGGGACGACCAGGACTTCTGACGCCCTGCCGCTCGGGCCGCAGTCGTTGGTGTGGCGGTACTTCGGTGACAACCGGATGTTCTTGATCGGCCCGCGGCCTGCCGTGCTGCAGAACATGCTCGCCGAACTCGGGCAGGGCGTCCTAGACCACTCGGTGTTCTTCAGCGACACTGCGGCGCGTGTCAAACGCTCGCTGCCGCCGATCTTCATGACCGTCTACGGCTCAGACGGCGATCACCCCGGCCAGCAGGTGCGTGATTTTCATCACGGGATCAAGGGCGAAATGCCCGGCGGCGTGCGGTATCACGCGTTGGACCCGGATACCTACTACTGGGCGCACGCCACCTTCGTCGAGCAGGTGCTGTACTTCGCCGACACCTTCGTCAAACGCCTCACCGACGAGGAGAAGCAGCAGATCTACCTCGAGTCCAAGACCTGGTATCGCCGCTACGGTGTTAGCGACCGGCCGATGCCGGCCGACTACGACGAGTTCGAGCGGTACTGGGATCACATGCTCGACCACGTCGTGGTCGACCATCCGACCGCGAAATACGGTGTCGGATATGTAACTAAAGGGTTCCCGTGCCCCAAGGGTGTGCCGTCACTGGTGTGGCGCTTGGTCTCGCCGGCGTTCAATCCGGTCGCGGCGTTTTTGACCACCGGTGGCCTGCCGTCGCGGGCGCGCACCCTGCTCGGTCTGGCCTGGAGCGACCGGCAGGAGCGCCGCTACCAGCGTTTCGCCGCAGTGTGGCGGTCGCGGCCGGTCAACTGGCTATGGGAGCATCTTCCGATGCGGCTGCGCTACAACAGGTTTGCCCAGGCCGGCTATGTCAACGGATGATCCCGCCACCCGTGCCATCCTCGACGCCGCCGTCGTCGAGTTCGAACAGCACGGCTTCCGCCGTGTCGCGCTCGACGACGTAGCCCGCCGCGCGCGGGTCAGCCGCACCACCATCTACCGGCGGTTTGCCGGACGCGACGAATTGGTCGCCGCCGTCATCGACCGCGAAAACGCGGCGCTTTTCGCCGATATCGCCAACGAATTGAAAAGCCGCCGGCCGCAATCGAATTACTATGTTGAGGCGTTCACGCTGTCGATCATGCGATTCCGGCAACACCGCGTGCTGACCCGTGTGCTCGCTGACCAGCCCGGTCTGATGATCGAGTTGGCCGATCAGCACTGGGATGGCGCGGTCGAGCGGATGGCGGCCGCATTGCGCATCATCTTCCCCGACGGCTTTGCCGAGCGGATCGGCAACCAGGCAATTGACGAACTCGCCGAAACCATCCTGCGCTATGCGGCGATGCTGCTGTTGTTGCCCAGCCGCAAGCCCCTAACGAGCGCCGACGACATCCGGGCTTTTGCCACCGAACACTTCCTGCCCAGCCTGCCCACCGTGTTGCGCGCCGTGCCCGTTTGAATCGAGCGGGACCGGCAACGGGGCCCCGGCTGGTGAGTTTCACTGTGAATAGGGCGTTTTCTGGATCCCACTACGGCTAGGTGTGTATGGGCGCAGCCGCGGCCACCAGGCGGGCACGGCTCGTCGATACGCCTGATACTCGGCGCCGAACTGGCGGATGAGGGCGGGCTCTTCATACCAGCGCACGAACGCCGCCGGGGCTGCCCACACCAGCACGGCGTAGACCAGCAGGCCGAGGCTGCCGAACAGCAGGGCCTCGCCGATGATTACCAGCAGCAGCCCGAAGTACATCGGGTTGCGGATATAGCGGTTGAAGCCACTGACGACCAGCCGTTGTGGCGGAGCGACGGGCATCGGGGTGCCACCCGCTTTGACGAACTCGACGAACGCCGATACTGCGGGCGCAAGACCCACGCAGATCAGCAACGCTCCGATTACTTGGGCGATCACCCAATGCGGCGCCGGCTGGTGAAACTCCCAGTGGCTGATCAGCCACGGGATCAGCCCGACGACGGTGCCTGGGGCGACGATGAAAAACATCGCGCTACCCACCGCGGCGGTCGATGTGCGCATTATGTTCTCCTTTCGGTTGCTTCATGCGTTGCTGCGCAAGCCAATTAGCGTGCGATCGCCAATACGTTCACGATGTCAAGCGGAAGCAACTCGGGTGCTTCGAGCACCCTGTGCAGGATGAACCGGATGGATGGCGACAATAACTCCCCATGTGTAGAGTTTTGCATTGACAGGGTCATAAAGTCAACGCCTGTAGAGTTTCTGAACTATGCGGCCGATTGGACGACGTCCGGGAAAACCCGACACCCGGGGCGTGATCGTGACAAGCGCACGGCGGCTCTTCGCCGACACCGGCTACGAGAAAACGTCGATACGTGACATCGCGGCCGCGGCCCGAGTAGACCCGGCACTAATTCGGCACTATTTCGGCAATAAGGCCGAACTGTTCCGGGCCACCATGGGGTGGCCGTTCGAGCCAGCCCAGATCGGCGCGCGCATCACGGATGGTGATCGCAACGAGATGGGTGCACGCCTAACGCAGGTTTTCTTCGAGATGTGGGAGCAGCAGGACTCACGCGCGCCACTGTTGGCGATCCTGCGTGGCGCGGCCACACACGAGCAGTCCGCCACGCTGGTCCGCCAGTTCATTCACGGCCAGCTCTATCCCCGGCTCGCTGAACCGCTCGCACAGTCGGATGGCGATTTGCGGATCGACCTTGCGATGGCTCAGCTACTGGGCGTCGCACTGCTCCGCTACATCTTGAAGGTCGAACCGATTGCTTCGGCGTCAGCCGAGGATCTGATCGCTCGGATCACGCCGGTGATCCATGCCCAGCTCAGCACGTGACTCGCGCGTGGCCACACCTGCGCCGTGCCGCTTTGAATCGAGCGGGACCGCGAAAAGGGGTGTTAGCGTCCCGTCATGCTGCAGACGCGCGAGGCTGACATGAGCTCCGCGTCGCAGCTGCATCGCGGACTCTCGCAACGGCAGCTCAACATGATCGCGCTCGGGGGCGTGATCGGCGCCGGCTTGTTCGTGGGATCCGGCGTCATCATTGGCGAGACCGGCCCGGGTGCCTTCATCACCTACGCGGTGTGCGGGGTATTCGTCGTCCTGGTGATGCGCATGCTCGGGGAGATGGCCACCGCGAATCCGTCGACCGGTTCGTTCGCCGACTACGCCCGGCAAGCTCTCGGCGGCTGGGCCGGCTTCTCGGTGGGGTGGCTGTATTGGTACTTCTGGGTCGTCGTGGTCGGCTTTGAGGCGATCGCCGGCGGCGCGGTCCTCTCTTACTGGATTAAGGCGCCGCTGTGGCTGCTGTCGCTGATCCTGATGGTGGGGATGACGGCGACCAACCTGTTCTCGGTCGCTACCTTTGGTGAGTTCGAATTCTGGTTCGCCGGAATCAAAGTCGCCGCGATCGTGATCTTTTTGGGCCTCGGCTCGCTCTTCGTTATGGGCGCCTGGCCGCGCCACGGTATCGACTTCAGCAACCTCACCGCATATGGCGGTTTCTTCCCGCACGGCGTCGGCGCGATCTTCGGTGCCGTCTCGGTGGTCATCTCTGCGATGGTCGGTGCTGAGGTCGCTACCATCGCGGCTGCCGAAACTGCGAATCCCGAGCGTGCGGTTGCGCGGGCGACCAAATCGGTGGTCGTCCGGATCGTGATCTTCTACCTGGGGTCGGTGTTCCTGCTCGCGGTGATCGTGCCGTGGAACTCACACCAGCCGGGCACGTCGCCCTACGTTGCCGCGCTGGGAGAGATGGGGATTCCCGCGGCGGGTCACATCATGAATGCGGTGGTACTCACCGCGGTGCTGTCATGTCTGAACTCCGGGCTCTATACCGCCTCCCGGATGCTGTTCGTGCTGGCCGCCCGGCACGAGGCTCCGGTGGAGTTGGTCAAAGTGGGTCGACGCGGGGTGCCCTACATCGCGATCTTGTGTTCGTCGGTGGTGGGCTTTTTGTGCGTGGTCATGGCCTGGGTGGCTCCCGGCGCGGCGTTTGTGTTCCTGCTGAAATCGTCGGGCTCCCTGGTGCTCTCGGTATATCTGATGATCGCGCTCTCCCAGATTGTGTTGCGCCGCCGGACGCCGTCGAAAAGCTTGCGGGTCAAGATGTGGTTCTTCCCGGGCCTGTCGGTACTCACCCTGGTCGGGATCGTCGGCCTGCTCGTGTCGATGGCGCTCGACCCGCGGGCTCGCACCGAGTTGTGGCTCGGCCTGCTGTCCTGGGTGGTCGTCTTGGTGCTGTACTTCGTGCCTAGGTGGCGTCGTGGGCCGGCCAAGTCCGAGCCCACAGTGCCGACCGGTAAGGCCAATCGCGTGCTGGTGTTGGCCAACAAAAACGTCTCCACGAACGAGCTTTTCGACGTGGTGCGGCGCGTCGATGCCCAGCAGCGTGCCGAGTACTTCATCTGCGTTCCGGTGAACGCCGTCGACACCGGCCAGGCTGAGCGCACTGGCCCGGTCTTCGTGCGGGACGCCACCGTTGCGGCTGCACACGAAAGGCTGGACGCTATTTTGACCGCGGTTCGCGACATCGGGTTGTCTGCCGGTGGAGAACTCGGCGACTATCGGCCGTTGCGCGCGCTGGCCGCCGCGGTGCAAAGCTTCCAGCCCGACCACCTGGTGATCGCCGAGGCCCGCCCATCGTGGCTGCGGCTCGGACTGGTCGACCGAGCACGTGCGGCGTATCCGGTCCCGGTCACCCATGTGGTATCTCGCCAGCGGGCAGTGGATCCGGCGCTTTCGCCGCTTCGCGCGACCTGAAGCCCGATTCACAATCGAGGACAGCATGGGTGCCACATCCGAACTGCACCAAGGGTTGTCACAACGGCAGCTGACCATGATCGCCATCGGCGGTGTCATCGGCGCCGGATTTTTCGTCGGATCGGGTGTGGTGATTCGAACCGCCGGCCCCGCCGCGGTTCTGACCTATGTGCTCTGCGGCGTGCTGGTCGTTCTCGTCATGCGGATGCTCGGCGAAATGGCTACCGCAAACCCCTCGACGGGTTCGTTCGCTGACTACGCGCGTGATGCGCTGGGCGGTTGGGCGGGTTTCTCCGTGGGCTGGCTGTATTGGTACTACTGGGTGATCGTCGTTGGCTTCGAGGCGGTCGCCGGCGCGAAAGTCGTCAACTACTGGGTCGATGCGCCGTTGTGGCTGGTCTCGCTGATCCTGATGCTGACGATGACCGCGACCAATCTGTACTCGGTGTCATCCTTCGGGGAATTCGAATTCTGGTTCGCCGGAATCAAGGTCGCGACCATCGTGTTATTCCTTGGCCTCGGCACGATATTCGTTCTGGGGCTCTGGCCGGGGCGGCACCGGGATTTCTCAAATCTGAGCTCGCATCACGGATTTTTCCCGAACGGCGTTGGCGCCGTCTTCACTGCGATCGTTGTGGTGATCTTCTCGATGGTCGGAGCGGAGGTTGCGACCATCGCCGCCAGCGAAACGCCCGATCCCGAGCGGGCAATTCGGCGAGCCACCAACGCGGTGGCCGCTCGCATCGCAATCTTCTTCGTGGGCTCGGTTTTTCTGCTGGTCGTGATCCAGCCGTGGGACTCCGTAGAATCCGGTGCGTCACCATTCGTCGCGGCGTTCAAGCACATGGGACTTCGCGGCGCGGATGACATCATGAACGCGATCGTGCTCACCGCCGTGCTTTCTTGCTTGAATTCCGGCCTATACACCTCATCTCGCATGCTGTTTGTGCTAGCCGGCCGAGGCGAGGGGCCGGCTCGGTTGATGAACGTCAGCCGACGTGGCGTGCCTTACGTCGCGATTCTGTGCTCATCGGTGGTGGGGTTCCTGTGCGTCATCATGTCGGGAATTGCTCCGGGAACGGTGTTTATCTTCCTGCTCAACTCGTCAGGCGCCATCGTGCTGTTCGTCTACATGCTGATTGCGCTGTCGCAGATCGTTTTACGAGTCAAGACGCCGCCGGAAAAGCTGCGTGTCAAAATGTGGTTCTTCCCGGTGCTGTCGATCCTGACGCTAGTCGCGATCGTCGCCGTGCTGGTGCAGATGGCGTTCGACCGCACTGCCCGTGTCCAGTTTTGGCTCGGCTTGCTCTCCTGGGCCGTGGTGGTCGCGCTGTACTTGGTTGGCAAGTGGCGGCGCAGCCGGTTCACGGCCGAGGGTGAGCCGCCGCCGACCGCGGCGACACGTCGAAAACCTTGACGCCTACTGTGCGCGGCACTCCTTTAGTTGCGCCTCCAGGGCTGCAATCTGTGCTCTCAGGGCTGCAAGCTCCCGTTCAGCGCCCGTCCTAGCCTGCGGAGGGATTTCTGCTAGGCATTGGGGTCCAGCCGTGCCGTCTTCAGCCGGCGCGGGTGAATGTCTTGTGGCTCAAGTCAACTCGCCAGTTGACCTGGGCCCGTCGCTGCTATCTCAAGCCTCCGAGGTCCGCGGGCAAAAGCCTTCGTGACAGCCGGGCCAGCCGTGACGGGGCCGGATTCCACGGCTGCTGGTCAGTCGCGGGCCAGGCGTAGCAAGGCGTTTGGCCGGACAGCAGCTGTCGTAGGCCCGGAGTGTCCAGCTCACCCGCCGACCACGCGTAGACGCGTTCCACCCGGGGGGTGATGACGCCGACATCGAGCAGATGCCCGAGTCCATGTTCGAGCTGCGCATAGGGCGCGACGTCGTCGCCGAGGGGATAGCGGTCCGGTAGCACTCGCGAAAGCGAGAGGAACATGCCGGTCATGCCCAGCCGTGGATCGCCGAGCAGCCGGCCGGCGGGGGCCAGCCAGGCCAGTGCCAGTCGCGGCGCGGCGACCATCGCGTGGGTGTAGAGAACCCGAGCCAGCACCACGTTGATGAAGAACCGTTCGATTCGGCCTTCGCGCGCCGCCAGGTGTTCGTGTTCGAGATACCCGCCGACGACGCTCATGTTGTGCGCCCGATACCAACGCACGGCGCTGGGACGTCGAATGAACTCCAGCCAGGCGGCGACCGTCGGCGAGCTCGGCGGCCCGGGATGGCCGAAGGCCAGGGCGCGTGCTTCGCCGCCGTCGAAGAGCAGCCGCTCGTTGATCGCGCGCCACCATGGACTTCCTGGTCTCGGCGAGTCGACCGGGTTGAGAAGCCCTCGCCGCAGCTGCCATCGCATGAATGCCGACGCCGCTTGACGGTAGGGAAGATAGCCGCGGTCCACGTCCGGTGGGACCCGGTATTGGCTGCGCATCACGGCCAGCCGCCCACCCGGGTCGTCGCGGACGGCTCCGATGCTGGCGAGTGCGACCTCGCGGGCCGATTGCCGGCTCACCCATTGATTGTGGTGGAAGACGTGCCGCGCCGCTTCAGCCTTGGTGACCGGGTGGCACCGGCTCACCGTGAGGAAACACCGCGAATGGGCCGCCGTCCGTATATTGGTCGACCGACAAGATGAGCGTTTCTGCAGGACTGTTTAGATCATCGACATATTGATGGCCAGGCCCTTCTGTGTCGATCAGTGGCTCGATCAAGTTGAGCATCTCTACCAGTTGCGCATCATCGAACCGCCACACAACAGTCTGCGATCCCAGTTCGATATCAGCTGCACCGTCGTGTCGCACGACGTGGTGCTTAATTTCGTCGAATTCGAAGCTCGCCGCGCCGTCGTCATGTGCAGATTGCACCGCGGATTGAAACATGCGCATTCCATCTCGATCTGCGCCTACGAGAACCACATCATCGCCTCAGTCAAAATCTGAGAAAAAACCGACATGAAAGATGGCCATATCTGTCCCCGGTATCTTATGCACGCTCTGTGCCGACCTGCTCCGTCGGGAGCGACGGCGGCGATGGCTTGACCTGAAGAGCACCTGGGCTGGGGCCGGTTTCGATGGTCGAAGCGGATCTCTGCGAATCGACAGAGCGTGGCACCGGCAAACCGTGAGGAAACGCCGCGAATGGACCACCATGCGTGTATTCGTCGACCGACAAGATGAGCAGATCGACAGGACTGTTGAGATCGACGTATTGGTGGCCCGGCCCTTCAGTGTCGACCAGTGGCTCGATCAAATCGAGCATCTCAACTAGTTGCGCATCATCGAACCGCCACACAACAGTCTGCGGTCCTAGTTCGATATCAGCTCCACCGTCTTGCCGCACGACGGAATGCTTGATTGCGTCGAATTCAAAGCTCGCCGCCCCGTCCTCATGTGCCGATCGCACCGCGCATTGAAACGTGCGCATCCCATCCCGATCCGCACCTACGAGGACCACAGCATCGCCTAAGTCAAAATCTGGAAAATAACCGACACGAAAGATGGCCATATCCGTCCCCTCCCAGGGTGAAAGATCGCCTGTGCCCAGGTTACTGGGCGCGTGGACGTGCTGCTCTGGTGGCTGCAGCGATGGTATTGACGAATGCGTCGTGGACGTCGTCACTGAGATCGTTGGTGTCATTGTGGTTGGTCGGTCGGCGTCAGTTTTGTTCAAGGATCAAGGCAAGCCAGGCCAAAATTCCCGCGATACCGGTCAACCCCGTCGCTGCGCCGGCTTTCGCGGCGTCGTCGTGTGAGATCGGCGGCAAGTTGATGATTGGCCCTCCAGGTGGTGGCGTATATATCGGAGCCGGCGCGGCCGGCGGGTCTGGCATGTCCAACGGAGGGAACTGTGGCCGCGGATTAGGCAAGGGTGGCGACAGAGGATCTGGTGGTTCTTTTAGTGGTGGTAGACCCTCGATGGGAATTTCATCCCATCTGCGATTTGGTGTGTCGTGCGGGTTGTAGTCCCAATGCGGGTTATGCCACGGGTCATCAGGGTGATACCGCCATTCGCCACCATTTTCGTCCCAGAGATGCTCGCGACCGAGTCGCCGTTCCCTGGCTTTACTGGGTGGTCCCGGCGTCAACTTTCCCGGAACAGGAGGACGGATACCCGGCGGGGGCAGACCTGGCTCATGACGGGGTGCTGGTGGCGGTGGCGGCGGGTCTTGTTTCCAAGCCTTGTTGTCGACGAGTTGAATCCCGTTGTTTTTCTGCGTCGATGGTGTGGTCGCGACGCCAGTGGGCTCGTCGAAGCTGAATTCGCCGATGTTGCCGGCGGCGGCCGTGATTTTGGTGGCGACCTCCTGATTGCTGACGACCAGCAGCGCGGCGCGATGCCGGATTTGGGCGGCCAGGGCTTGGGCCTCGGCTTGCCGCGCGGCCCGCGTTGCGGCGCTGCCGCCGGTTTGGCGATCGGCGACCGACAGGTCTTCTGTTGGGCTGAAACCGGCTTGCTCGGCTTCGGCAACGGCGTCCAACGCCCAGTCTTTGGCACCGTTTTGTTGAGCAAACCCGTAACGGGCAGCTGTCGCCGCCTCCTGAAGCTGCCAGGCAGGGCCGCGGACTTTCACTAGGTCAAGCCCGGCGCGCTCCAACCCGGCTTCACGGCCCTGCCCGTGCCAGTCGGTCGCGGCAAGACGCTGGTAGTTCTGCTCGTAGGCGGTCTCCCACCGCTCCGCCTCGGCCTCCCACTCGTCCGCCGCCTGACTCAGGTGCTCGGTGTCCCAGTTCCGTATCTGCGACAGGGTCGGCAGCGGGGTGCCCACGTCCATCTACACCGCCTGTGGGCACACCGCGCGGAGCTTGGTCGCTGATTCGGCCTCGTTCTGGAGATAGCGCGCATTCGCTTCAGTGACCCTGACCCCGGTAGCCGCCGTCCGCGCCGAAAGCGCCGCCCGCGTCATTGCCGCACCGGCGTGCACTGCCTGCACCGCTGCCGCGCTGGGCTGAAACGACCGCCCCGCACCGGTTAACGTGCCGCCGGCCAGCTTCCCTGCGGAGGCCTGGTAGTAGGCGGCCGTGATCTGAACGTCATCGGCGCTGACTCGCAACTTGCCCACGTGGGCAACCTAACCGAACACCCGCGCCAGGACACTTCACCTTGGTGTGGCCCTACATGCCAGAGGTTGCACGCGCGGGTCACTGGCTTCCACGTGCTGCCCTTTTGGGCGGTGTGTCATTCCTTTCCGCTCCAAGCCAAGACGACGCCCGCGCCGAATAGTTGAGGAGGAGGAAAACGATGACCCATCCCCCCGTTGACGATCTGCCCGAAGAGGCCACCTCCACGCTGCCTGGCGTCGGTGAGCAGCTGTCGCTGTCGCGGCACGCAGGTCTGGCGCGGTGGGCCGGCTCGGTGTCCGACGCCCTGCTAGTCCGGCTGGCGTCAGTGACGAGCGGCGCACGCGTCGACGTCATTGACTTCGAACCGTGCGGTTCGCTCGCATGGCTCGACGCCGCCGAACTGAAAGGGCTGTATTCGGTCGAGCTCGCCGGTGCTGAAGCCAACTACACCCTGTAGTGAAGCCGGTCGCAGCAGCTGGGACACTAGAGGACGTGCATACCGACGCCTCGGCGAAGCTGTTCGACGACGCCTGCGCGGTCATTCCCGGCGGGGTGAACTCACCGGTGCGGGCCTTCAAGGCAGTCGGCGGCACCCCCCGCTTCATCACCGAAGCCCACGGCTGCTGGCTCACCGACGCCGACGGCAACCGCTACGTCGACCTGGTCTGCTCGTGGGGACCGATGATTTTGGGCCACGCCCACCCGTCGGTGGTGGACGCCGTCGCCAAGGCCGCCGCCACCGGGTTGTCGTTCGGGGCGCCGACACCCGCCGAAACCGAACTGGCCGCAGAGATCATCGACCGGGTGTTACCGGTGGAGCGGATACGTCTGGTCAACTCCGGCACCGAGGCCACCATGAGCGCGGTGCGACTAGCCCGCGGCTTTACCGGCCGCGCCAAGGTGGTCAAGTTCTCCGGCTGCTACCACGGCCACGTCGACGCGCTGCTCGCCGACGCCGGCTCCGGGGTCGCGACGCTGGGCCTGCCGTCGTCACCCGGTGTGACCGGTGCCACCGCGGCCGACACGATTGTGTTGCCGTACAACGACATTGACGCTGTGCAACAGAGTTTCGCCCGGTTCGGTGACCAGATCGCCGCGGTGATCACCGAGGCCAGCCCCGGCAACATGGGCGTTGTCCCGCCCGCGCCGGGTTACAACGCGGCGCTGCGCGAGATCACCGCCGCGCACGGCGCGCTGCTCATCGTCGACGAGGTGATGACCGGGTTTCGGGTCAGCCGAAGCGGTTGGTACGGAATCGATCCGGTGAACGCCGACCTGTTCACCTTCGGCAAGGTGATGAGCGGCGGGCTGCCTGCTGCGGCGTTCGGCGGGCGCGCTGAGGTGATGGAACGGCTGGCGCCGTTGGGGCCGGTGTATCAGGCCGGCACGCTGTCCGGCAATCCGGTGGCGATGGCCGCCGGGCTGGCGACGTTGCGGGCCGCTGACGACGCGGTATATGCGGCGCTGGATGTCAACGCCGACCGGCTGGCCGGCCTGCTATCCCAGGCGCTGACGGATGCCGGTGTGCCGCATCAGATTCCGCGGGCCGGCAATATGCTGAGCGTGTTCTTCGGCGAGGCGCCGGTAACCGATTTCGCGGCCGCGCGGGCCAGCGAGACGTGGCGCTTCCCGTCCTTCTTTCACGCCCTGCTGGACGGCGGTGTCTACCCGCCGTGCAGTGCCTTCGAGGCGTGGTTCGTCTCGGCGGCGCTCGACGATGCCGCCTTCGCCCGGATCGCCGAGGCCTTGCCAGCGGCCGCCGCCGCAGCCAAGGAGAGCAAGCCCTGATGGCCGAACAGACCCGAATCCACCTGGTGCGTCACGGCGAGGTGTACAACCCCGAGGGTGTGCTGTATGGCAGGCTGCCCGGATTCCGCCTGTCCGACAAGGGAATCCGGCAAGCCCAGGCGGTGGCGAATGCGCTGGCCGATCGCGACATCGTCGCGGTCATCGCCTCCCCGCTGCAGCGGGCGCAGGAGACCGCCGCGCCCGTCGCCGCCCGTCACGACCTGACGGTGGACACCGACCCCGACCTGATCGAGTCGGCAAACTTCTTCGAAGGCAAGCGGTTAGGCCCCGGCGAGGGCGCCTGGCGCGACCCACGGTTCTGGTGGCAGCTGCGCAACCCGTTCACCCCGTCCTGGGGTGAGCCGTACAAACAGGTCGCGGCCCGGATGACGACCGCAGTGGACAAGGCCCGCGCGCGGGCCGCCGGTCACGAGGCGGTGTGCGTCAGCCACCAGCTGCCGGTGTGGACCGAGCGGCTGTACCTGACCGGCAAGCGGCTCTGGCACGATCCACGACGCCGCCAGTGCGCGGTCGCCTCGGTGACGTCGCTGGTGTACGACGGCGAGCGGTTGGTCGACGTGCTGTACAGCGAGCCGGCGGGCGGCTGACCATGTGGCGGCTGGCGTTCGTCGCGACCGCGGTGGCCGGCCTGCTGGTCGGCTGCTCCAGCGGCGACGACGCGGTCGCGCAGGGCGGCACCTTCGAATTCGTCGCTCCCGGCGGCAAAACCGACATCTACTACGACCCGCCCGACCACCGCGGTCGACCCGGACCGGTCACCGGCCCCGAGCTGACGGACCCGTCGCGCACCGTGTCGGTCGACGACCCCGCCGGCCCCTTTGCCGGCAAGGTCGTCGTCATCAATGTCTGGGGCCAGTGGTGCGGCCCGTGTCGAGCCGAGGTCACCCAGCTGCAGCAGGTGTACAACGCCACCCGCGCCGACGGCGTCACGCTATTGGGCATCGACGTCCGCGACAACAACCGCCAAGCGGCCCAGGACTTCGTCAAAGACCGCAACGTGACGTTCCCGTCGATCTACGACCCGGCGATGCGCACCATGATCGCGTTCGGCGGCAAATACCCCACCACCGTCATCCCGTCCACCCTGGTGCTTGACCGCAGCCACCGGGTCGCGGCGGTCTTCCTGCGTGAACTGCTCGCCGAGGACCTGCAGCCGGTGGTACAACGAATCGCGTCTGAACCCGCCGAGCAGCCGGCACCACCGAGAGCGCAATGACCGGCTTCACCGAAATCGCCGCTGCCGGGCCAATATTGGTGGCGTTGGCGGTGTGCCTGCTGGCCGGGCTGGTGTCGTTCGCGTCGCCGTGCGTGGTGCCGCTGGTCCCGGGCTATCTGTCGTATCTGGCCGCGGTGGTCGGTGTCGACGAGCAGCCGCAGCCCGGTGCACTCAAGGCACCACCCGCTGCGCGGTGGCGGGTCGCCGGGTCGGCCGCGTTGTTCGTCGCCGGGTTCACGCTGGTGTTCCTGCTCGGCACGGTCGCCGTGCTGGGCATGACCACCACGTTGATCACCGATCAGCTGGTGTTGCAGCGGGTAGGCGGCGCGCTGACCATCGTGATGGGTCTGGTGTTCGTGGGATACGTTCCGGCGCTACAGCGTCAGGTTCGGTTCGCGCCGCGGCAGTTGTCGACGGTGGCCGGAGCGCCGCTGCTGGGTGCGGTGTTCGCGCTGGGCTGGACACCGTGTCTGGGGCCGACGCTGACCGGGGTGATCACCGTCGCTTCGGCTACCGACGGTGCGAGTGTGGCCCGCGGGATCGTGTTGACGATCGCCTACTGCCTGGGCCTGGGCATCCCGTTCGTGCTGTTGGCGTTCGGCTCGGCGGCGGCCGTCGCCGGCCTCGGCTGGCTGCGTCGGCACACCAGAGCGCTACAGATCTTCGGTGGCGTGCTGCTGATCGCGGTCGGCATCGCGCTGGTCAGCGGCGTGTGGAACGACTTCATATCCTGGCTGCGCGACGCGTTCGTCTCCGACGTGAGGTTGCCGATTTGACCCGGCGAGCAGACGCAAAAGCCCCCAAAATGGCGGATTTTGGGGGGCTTTTGCGTCTGCTCGCGCCGCTTTTGGCTGCGCTTGCACGAAAGACCCGCAACACCTGGCGCGCGCTGACCTCGATGGGCACCGCGCTGGTGCTGTTGTTCCTGCTGGCTCTGGGTGCGGTGCCCGGCGCGCTGCTACCGCAACGCAGCCTCAACGCCGGCAAGGTCGCCGACTACCTGGCCGCCCACCCGATGATCGGGCCGTGGCTTGATCGGCTGCAGGCGTTCAACGTGTTCGGCAGCTTCTGGTTCACCGCCATCTACACGCTGCTGTTCGTGTCGCTGGTGGGCTGCCTGACGCCGCGGATCATCGAGCATGCCCGCAGCATGCGAGCCACGCCGGTGGCGGCTCCGCGCAACCTGGCCCGGTTGCCCAAGCACGCCACCGCCACGATTCCCGGCGACCACGACCAGCTGGCGGCGACGCTGGCCGGCCGGCTGCGGGGTTGGCGCAAGATCACCCGCAGCGCCGGTGCCGTTGAGGGCGCCATCGAAATCTCCGCCGAGAAGGGCTATCTCCGCGAATTCGGCAACTTGGTGTTCCATTTCTCGCTGGTGGGTCTGCTGGTGGCGGTCGCCGCCGGCAAGTTGTTCGGCTACGAGGGCAACGTCGTCGTGATCGCCGACGGCGGTCCCGGTTTCTGCTCGGCATCGCCCGCCGCATTCGACTCGTTTCGGGCCGGCAACACCGTCGACGGCACGTCGCTGCATCCGATCTGCTTGCGCGTCAAAGACTTTGACGCGCGTTACCTGTCCTCGGGGCAGGCCACGTCGTTCGCCGCCGACATCGACTACCAGGCCGGGCGCGACCTCGCCAACGACAGTTGGCGGCGCTATCGGCTGGAGGTCAACCACCCGCTGCGCGTCGGCGGCAACCGGGTGTACTTGCAGGGCCACGGCTATGCGCCGACGTTCACCGTGACCTTCCCCGACGGGCAGGCTCGCACCTCGACGGTGCAGTGGCGACCCGACAACCCCCGAACGCTGCTGTCGTCGGGCGTCGCGCGCATCGACCCGCCGGCCGGGGCGTATCCCGACGCCGGTGAACGTCGCAAACACCAGATCGCCATCCAGGGTCTGCTCGCGCCGACCGAGCAGCTCGAGGGCACCTTGCTGTCGTCGAGCTTTCCCGCGCTGAATGCCCCGGCGGTCGCCGTCGACATCTATTCCGGTGACACCGGCCTGGACACCGGCCGGCCGCAGTCGCTGTACACCCTGGATCCGCGTCTCATCGACCAGCACCGGCTCACCCGGGTGAAACGGATCAACCTGCGGGTCGGCGACAGCGTGCGGCTCGATCAGGGCCCGGCGGCGGGCACCGTCGTGCGTTTCGACGGCGCCGTCCCGTTCGTCAACCTGCAGGTCTCACACGACCCCGGGCAGATCTGGGTGCTGGTGTTCGCCATCACGATGATGGCCGGGTTGGTGGTGTCGCTGCTGGTGCGCCGACGGCGGGTATGGGTCCGGCTCATACCGACCGCGGCCGGTACGGTGAACGTCGAGCTAGGCGGCCTGGCGCGGACGGACAACTCCGGATGGGGCGACGAATTCGAGCGGCTAACCGGCCGGTTGATCGACGGGTTCGATGCCCCGGCCGCCGCTGCTGTTGAGCCCGTCGGGACCGGAAGGAGCCTCGAATGAACCGCGCCGACGACGATAAAGCCGGCGTAGCCGGCGGTGAGGAGTGGCGCCGATGAACACCGCGCATGTCCACCTGGGCCTGGCGCGCAATTCGGATTGGGCGTTCACTTCCGCGGTGGTGGTGCTGGTCGTCGCCTTGTTGCTGCTGGCCGTCGAACTCGCCTATGCCCGCAGCCGCCGAGCCGAACGTGAGCTGGTCAGCGCCGGATCGGTGGCCGCCGACAGCGCGACGCCGGGCGTCGTGCTGGATGTCGCACGTCGGCCGTTCGACGAACGCGTCGGGCGGGCCGGGCTGATCCTGGTCTACGCCGGCATCGGCCTGTTGCTGCTGTGCATCGTGCTGCGCGGTCTGGCCACCGTGCGGGTGCCGTGGGGCAACATGTACGAGTTCATCAACCTGACCTGCTTTTGCGGCCTGGTCGCAGGCGCGATTGTGTTGCGTCGACCGCAGTACCGTCCGCTGTGGGTTTTTCTGCTGCTGCCGGTGCTGATTTTGCTGACGGTGTCAGGGCGCTGGCTCTACACCAACGCCGCACCGGTGATGCCGGCGCTGCAGTCGTACTGGCTGCCCATCCATGTGTCGGTGGTGAGCCTGGGTTCGGGGGTGTTCCTCGTCGCGGGCGTGGCCAGCATCCTGTTTTTGCTGCGGACCTCGCGGCTGGGTGAGCCGGATATGCCGGGTGCGTTTGCCCGCATGGTGCAGCGGTTGCCGGACGCGCAGACGCTGGATCGAATCGCCTACCGGACCACGATCTTCGCGTTCCCGGTGTTCGGCTTCGGTGTGATATTCGGCGCGATCTGGGCCGAGCAGGCCTGGGGCCGGTATTGGGGCTGGGATCCCAAGGAGACGGTGGCGTTCATTGCTTGGGTGGTCTACGCCGCCTACCTGCATGCTCGGTCGACGGCAGGCTGGCGGGACAGGAAAGCGGCCTGGATCAATGTCGTCGGTTTCGTGGCTATGGTGTTCAACCTGTTCTTCGTCAACCTGGTGACGGTTGGCCTGCACTCCTATGCTGGGGTGGGTTAGGCCGACATCGGGGGGCCGATCGGCGCCACGATATGTCGGTTACAGGATCGTTCGTCAACAAGCGACCCAAGCGTTGCAACAAGGGGAAAGTGCACGTGTCTGAGCATCCGACGCAAAATGCGGTATCGCATGGTCCCGAAGACCATCCGACTAGCGAGCTGCGGCCGCAGCCGCCGCCACCGCCACCGCCACCGGCCAACGAGCCGCCGACCACGGCGTTTGCCGGGTTTCGCACCGAGCGGCGGTTCGGCGAGGCGCAGACGCGGGGCGTGCCGCCCCCCGAGACCCGCGTCGAACCACGGGCCTGGGCAGCCACGCCGCACAAAGGACTCCCGCGGGTCGTCGATTCGCCGTCGCAGGGCTACGGCGGCTTCTCCAGCGGACAGCCGCCGGCCGCGCAGGCGAACACGGCCTACCGGCAGGCAGTGCACCCGCCGTCGCCGTATCCGGAACTATCCACCAGCACGCTGCTGCGGCAGGTCAAGCCGCCGCCGTCGGAGGGCTGGCGTCGGTGGCTGTTCCTCTTGTCGGGGCAGCTGATCAACGTGGGCGAAAGCCCACGGATGATGCGCTACAACGACCTGATTGTGCAGGTCAACAGACCGCTGCGGGGTTGCTACCGCATCGCGATGCTCTCGCTGAAGGGCGGCGTCGGCAAAACCACCATCACCGCCACGCTGGGGGCGACCTTCGCGTCGATTCGCGGCGACCGGGTGGTGGCCGTGGACGCCAACCCCGATCGCGGCACGCTGAGTCAAAAGGTGCCGTTGGAGACGCCGGCCACGGTGCGCCACCTGTTGCGCGACGCCGAGGGCATCGAGCGCTACAGCGATGTTCGCAGCTACACCTCGCAGGGCCCGAGCCGGCTGGAAGTGCTGGCCTCGGAAAGCGATCCGGCGATGTCGGACGCGTTCAGCGCCGACGACTACGCGCAGACGCTGGAAATCCTGGAACGGTTCTACGGACTGGTGCTCACCGACTGCGGGACCGGCCTTTTGCATTCGGCGATGACGTCGGTGCTGGACAAGGCCGACGCCTTGATCGTGGTCAGCTCGGGATCGATCGACGGCGCGCGCAGCGCGTCAGCGACGCTGGACTGGCTCGACGCGCACGGCCACGAGGATCTGGTCCGCAATTCGATCGCGGTCGTCAACGCGGTGCGGCCCCGCTCAGGCAAAGTCGACATGCAGAAAGTGGTCGATCACTTCTCGCGGCGCTGCCGCGCGGTGCGCCTGGTGCCGTTCGACCCGCATCTCGAGGAGGGTGCGGAGATCAGCCTGGACCGGCTGAAGCGGGAAACTCGGGAAGCGCTCATCGAACTGGCAGCCGTTGTCGCCGACGGTTTTCCGAGCGATCAGCGCCGATCCAACGAGCACTTCATCTAGCTAACGCGGGTTGTTGTCACCGTGGCCTAGCCGCCACAGGAACTCCGGATCGTCGTCGGGGCCGATGACGCGAGTCTTCTGCCGGTTGACCTGTGAACGGATCGCGCGCCAGCCGACGTAGATCAGCGTCCCCAGAGCGAGGACGAGGAGCAGGTACAGCACTCAACACCTCCTTGGTCTGAATATACGCGGCGTCTTAGGCTCGCATGGTGCCAAAGGCTCAGAGCTCAGCGGGTCACGCCGTCGCCGGCGTCCTGCTTTATGTCGCGGCCCGGCTGGTCTTGGTGGCGGTGCTCACCGCGGTGATCTACGGCGCGGGACGACTGCTTGGCGTGCGAGAGTTCCCGGTGGTGATCGCCATCTTGTTTGCCCTCATCATTGCGATGCCGCTGGGCATCTGGCTGTTCGGTCCGCTACGGCGCCGGGCCACCGCCGGCCTCGAGGTGGCCACCGAGCGCCGGCGCCGCGACCGCGAGCAGCTGCGGGCCAGGCTGCGCGGCGAGGCGCCGCCCGACGCCGACTCTGACACCTCCGACTGAAAACGCTTCCCGGGCACCGTTTACGCTCGCCTGTCAACGTTCCTTGACAGGCTGGAGACTGTCAAGTTATGTTGACATTCGTGAGTGAACTGTCCGACCTGTCGCTGGGTAGCGCCGCGGACGCCGCAGGCAGCGCCGACCCCGCAGTCGGGTTGCGCGCGGTGCGTGCACTGCAGCGGCTACAGGAGCGGTTGGAGGCGATCCACGTCGCCAACGCGCGCGAGCAGGGCTGGAGCTGGCAGGCGATCGCCAACGCGCTGGGCGTGAGCCGGCAGGCGGTGCACCAGAAATACAACCGGAGGAGATGACCGATGAGACCGTTTCAGCGGTTCGCCCGCAATGCCCGGGTTGCGGTCATGCTGGCCCAGGAAGAGGCCCGCGAACTGTGCGACCGCGAAACCGGTTCGCAGCACCTGCTTCTCGGAATCGTGCAGGCCGCAGGGGAGGAGCTCTCGGCGGTGTTGACCGGCTACGGGCTGACCGCCGAGGTTGTGCGGGCCCGGCTTGCCGAAACGTCAACCGGCGACCAGTCGTTCGACGAGGATGCCGATGCGCTGAGCACCATCGGTATTGACCTGCGGGCCGTTCGCGACAGCATCGCTCGCACCTTCGGCACCGACGCTTTCGACAACGCCCTGTCCCGGTCGGGGCGACGGCGCCGGTCACGGGGGCATATCTCATTCAGCCCCGGGGCCAAAAAGGTGCTCGAACTCGCCCTGCGAGAAGCATTGGCGCACAAAGACAACGAGATCCGCTGCGAGCACCTGCTGCTTGGCATCCTGCGAGGTGGCGACAACGCGGCCGTCGGATTGATCACCGAGCACGTCTACACGGCGCAATTGCGCGCGGCGGTCGTCAAACTGCTCGAGAAGGCCGCGTAATTATCTGCGACCGCGGCCACCGGACCTGTGCCGCGGAAAACCACGTGCCGTCCAGTAATGTCTGCCCGCCGAGCTCGTCGGCGAGCCGTTGGCCACTGACATAGCGCTTGTAGACACGATGACGTGAACCATCGTTGAGCACGCGCTCTTGCCACTGCTCAGGTTCGATTCCCGGGCGCCGAATCGATCACGATCAACTCGCCTGCCAGTCGACGCGCTTCGGCCAGGAAGGCGTGACGCTCATCGGGCGGAAGATGTCCGTAAAAGTGCCCGGTGATCACGCGGTCGAATGCCCTGTCGCCGAACGGTAAATCCAAGGCGTCGGCCACGCAGAGAAGCCACGCCGCCAGTCTTCGCCGATGCCATCGTCAAGGCCAGCGAGATCAGCGTCAGCGATTTCTCGCACTCATCCGGGGTAGCCGGAAACGATTACCAGGTTCGATGTGGTGGAGTCGTGGCGCAAACCAACCACCGCCTGGTATTCGTCGGAGTCATACCAGGCCCGCGCGAGCTCCTTGCTGGGAAACTCGATGATCACGGTTCGGGTGAAGGGCCAGCTTCCTTCGACGGCTTCCACCTGCTCGTCGACGCCGACCACCTTTGCGCCGAACTTGTCGAAGATCTCTTGGTGGCCCGCAGTTTCGTAGCTGTGGTAGCCATCCCGGTCATTGATCGCGATCTGCACGATGACGAATGCCTTGACTTCGGGCATAAGCGGTCTCCTCGTTAGCTGTGTCAGCGGTGTCCGATGCAGACAACGTAAGCTTTTGATTGATTCAGTGTCAATGAGTATGACTCTACGAGTTTCCTTCGTTGAGTTGTCCTCACCGGCCCTCTTGTCGCACGATCTACCAGTGACTGCCAGGAACGCCAAAGTGACTCGACAGACGCCACGACCCGCAACGCAACGGCAGGTGCAGGCTGAACTGACCCGGCGCAAGCTTCTCGAAGCCGCTGTCGAGCACTTCTCCGCCCGTCACTTCGACGACGTCGCGACCAGCGACATCACCGAAACCGCAGGCGTCGCCCAGGGTCTGCTGTTCCACTATTTCGAGAACAAGCGCGGCATCTACCTCGAGGCCCTGCGCGACGCGGCCAACAGGCTGAACGCCGCCACTACGCCGCCATCTGGTGATGGCTCTCCCGGGACGCAGTTTCGACGAATGTTGCGCGCCCACCTGGAATACCTCAGCGAGCACGACGACTTGGCGCTGCGATTGGTCCTTGGCGGGAGCGGCGGCGACCCTGAGGCGTGGCAAATCTTCGATCAGTCACGCTGGCACACCATCGAATGGACGGCTCAGCTACTCGAACTCGACCTCGCCCGGCCGGCATTGCGATTGATGCTGCGCTCCTGCGCGGGGGCCCTCGATGAGGCCACCACCTACTGGCTGAAGAATGAGCGGCCGTTTGATCCCGACGCAATGGTGGAAGTGGTCGTCGAACTCCTCATCACGTCGTTACATTGCGCCGCCCGACTCGACCCGCAGATCGACGTCGGCAACGCTGTCGCGAAATTAGCCGATCCCACTGCATGAGAACTCTGACGGCCGGCAAGGCGCGTGTTTGCCCGCTCATGCCGACAGCGTCAACGCGACTGCTACCGCGATCGACCACACCAGCATCGCCAGGCCGGTGTCGCGCAGTACCGGAATCAGCTCGGCACCCAGCCGACCGGACCGCACCGGCGCCGCGGCCCTAAGTGCCAACGGCGTGGCCACCAAACCCAATGCACACCACGGTGTCGCCGCTGTCAGCGCGAGGGTCAAGACCGCGGCGATTACCAGCAGCGACTGATAGAGCCTGCGAGTTCCGGTGTCGCCGAGGCGCACCGCCAGCGTGAGCTTGCCGGACTGTGCGTCGGTGGGGATATCCCGCAGGTTGTTGGCCACCAACACCGCCGACGACAGCGCGCCCGTCGTCACCGCCAGCACCAGGCCCACCCAGTCCACCCGCAACGCCTGGGTGTATTGGGTGCCGAGCACCGCGATCAGCCCGAAGAACACGAATACCGCGAGCTCGCCAAAACCCGCATAGCCGTATGGTTTTGATCCGCCGGTGTACAACCACGCTCCGGCGATGCAGAACGCGCCGACAGCGATCAGCCACGGCGCGCTAGTGACAGCCAGCGCCAACCCGGCCACCGCCGCGACGCTCATGCTGAGCACCGCCACCGTCAGCACCGACCGCGGCGTCGCCAGTCGCGAGCCCACCAGGCGCAACGGACCGGCGCGTTCATCGTCGGTGCCGCGGATGCCGTCGGAGTAGTCATTGGCGAAGTTCACCCCGATGATCAACGCGACCGCGACGGCCAAAGCCAACAGCGCCTTCCACCAGTTGGCCGCATGCAGCCAGGCGGCGGCGCCAGTACCCGCGATCACCGGCGCGATTGCGTTCGGTAACGTCCGCGGTCGCGCGCCCGCGACCCATTGCGCAAAACTGGCCACCCGTCGATCGTTGCATGCGTCGTGCACGACAATGAGCGGATGCCCGCCGGTAGGGGGGTACGCCCCCTCGCCGCTGCGCGGCTGGGGGTACCCCCACCCGCCTGCGGGGGACGGAGCGATGAGGAGGAGCGGCGTAGATGACCGCTGGCGACGATGCAGAGCGGAGCGATGAGGAGGAGCGGCGTAGATGACCGCTGGCGACGATGCAGAGCGGAGCGATGAGGAGGAGCGGCGTAGATGACCGCTGGCGACGATGCAGAGCGGAGCGATGAGGAGGAGCGGCGTAGATGATCGGAGTGATCGGCGGCAGCGGCTTCTACACGTTCTTCGACTCAGGCGCGCGCACCGTCAATCTGGACACCCCGTTCGGCGAGCCCAGCGCCTCGGTGACGGTCGGCGCCGTCGGCCAGCACGAGGTCGCGTTCCTGCCCCGCCACGGCGCCAACCACCAGTACCCGGCCCACAAGGTGCCGTATCGGGCCAACATGTGGGCGCTGCGCGCATTGGGGGTGCGGCAGGTCTTCGCCCCGTGCGCGGTCGGCAGCCTGACGCCTGAACTCGAGCCGGGCGCCATCGTGGTGCCCGATCAGCTGGTGGACCGTACTCGTCGCCGCGCCGACACCTACTTCGACTCCGGTGCGGCGCACGTGTCCTTCGCCGATCCGTACTGCCCGACGTTGCGGTCCGCGGTCACCGGGCTGCCCGGCGTGGTCGACGGCGGCACCATGGTGGTCATCGAGGGTCCGCGGTTTTCCACCCGCGCGGAAAGTCAGTGGTTCGCCGCCGCGGGCTTCACCCTGATCAACATGACCGGCTATCCGGAGGCGGTGCTCGCTCGCGAGCTCGAAATATGTTATGCAACAATCGCTTTGGTGACGGATTTGGATGCCGGCATCGATGCCGGCGCCGGGGTGAAGGTCGTCGACGTCATCGCCGAATTCGAGAAGAACATCGAGCCGTTCAAGAAACTCGTGCAGGAGGCGGTCGGCCAGGTCCCCGCCGAACGCACCTGCACAGAATGCCTGTCGCACACCGGTATCCAGCTGGCGTTCGACCAGCCGTGAGGGTGCTGCTGACCGGCGCGGCCGGTTTCATCGGCTCGCGAGTCGGCGCGGCGCTGCGGGCCGCTGGTCATGAGGTGGTCGCCGTCGATGCCATGCTGCCCGCCGCGCACGGCCGCGATGCGGGGCTTCCGCGCGATTGTCGACGCGTCGATATCCGCGACGCCGACGCCCTGGCCCCGCTGCTCGACGGCATCGACGTGGTGTGCCATCAGGCCGCGATGGTCGGTGCCGGCGTGAATGCCGCCGATGCTCCGGAATACGGCAGCCACAACGATTTCGGGACCGCCGTGCTGCTGGCGCAGATGTTCCATGCCGGGGTAGCGCGTCTGGTGCTGGCGTCATCGATGGTGGTCTACGGGCAAGGCCGCTACCACTGCCGCGAGCACGGGCCGGTCGCCCCGCTGCCGCGGCGACGGGCCGATCTCGATGCCGGTGTTTTCGAGCACCGCTGCCCGGTCGGCGGGGAGGAACTGTCCTGGCGGCTGGTCGACGAAGACGCGCCGCTGCAGCCGCGCAGCCTCTATGCGGCCAGCAAGACGGCGCAGGAGCATTACGCGCTGGCGTGGTCGGAGTCGACGAGCGGATCGGTGGTGGCATTGCGCTACCACAACGTCTACGGCCCCGACATGCCGCGCGACACGCCGTATTCCGGAGTCGCCGCGATCTTCCGATCAGCGCTCGAAAAACGTGAGCCACCAAACGTTTTCGAGGATGGCGGCCAGATGCGGGACTTCGTTCATGTCGACGACGTGGCGGCGGCCAATGTGGCGGCGGTGGCGGCTGACCGCGGTGGCTTCACCGCCGCGAACGTCTGCTCCGGGCAGCCGATTTCCATCATGGAGGTGGCGACGATGCTGTGCGAAGCGCGAGGTTCCGCTGTAGGCCCTGTGTCGCCGGTCGTCACCGGCCAATATCGCAGCGGCGACGTGCGCCACATCGTCGCCGATCCGGCCCGCGCCGCCGACGTGCTGGGTTTCCGGGCGGTGGTCAAGCCGCGGGAAGGATTGCGCGACTTCGCGTTCGTGCCGCTGCGCGGCTAGCATCTGCAGGCCGAGAAGTTCCAGGTACTCTTCGGCGCATGAGTCCCGCTTTCGAACCTGGTGATCCCGGCTACGAGCAGCGAGTGCGTGAGACCTTCGCTCGGCAGGGCCTGATGGCCACGTTCGCCGCTGAGCTTCGAAGTATCAAGCCTGGCGCGGTCGAGATCGAAGTGCCGTTCTCGCCGGGACTGAGCCAGCAGGACGACTTCTTCCACGCCGGGGTTGGCATCGCCATCCTTGATAGTGCTTGCGGTTGTGCGGCATTCACGCTCATGGCGCCCGGGATGCGCGTGTTGACCGTGGAGCTCAAGGTCAACTTGCTCGCCCCCGCGGTCGGTGACTTCCTGCAAGCGCGTGGCGAGGTCGTCCGTCCCGGTCGAAATCTCACTGTCTGCCGAGGCGATGCCTACGCCGTCTCCGGCGGCGGTTCGAAGCACGTGGCGACCATCCTCGCCACCATGACCGCCATCGCCGAAGCCAACTGATGGCCGACGGTCTGGTGACTGTGGTGTTGCCGTGTCTGAACGAGGCCGAGTCGCTGCCGGTTGTGCTGTCCGCTGTGCCCGCGGACTACCAGGCATTGGTGGTCGACAACAACAGCACCGATGACACCGCCGAGGTGGCCCGCCGACACGGCGCCAGGGTGGTCGCCGAACCGCGGCCCGGCTACGGCTCGGCCGTGCACGCCGGGGTGGTGGCGGCGACGACGCCGATCGTGGCGGTGATCGACGCGGACGGCTCGCTGGACCCCGCCGATCTGCCCGCGCTGGTGGCCGAGCTGGACCGTGGCGCCGACTTGGCGATCGGTAGGCGCCGCCCGGTGCCGGGGTTGCGCTGGCCGTGGGTGGCCCGGCTGGGCACGGTGATGATGAGCTGGCGGCTACGCACCAGGCACGGCCTTCCGGTACACGACATCGCGCCGATGCGGGTCTTCCGGCGGGACGCCCTGCTGAGCCTGGGCGTGCGTGACCGCCGGTCGGGATATCCGCTGGAGCTGCTGGTTCGCGCGGCCGCGGCCGACTGGCGGGTGGTTGAGCACGACGTCGCATACGGGCCCCGTGTTGGGGGTAAATCGAAGGTCAGCGGTTCGCTGCGGGGCAGTGTGACCGCGATCCTGGACTTCTGGAAGGTGATCTCTTGAGCCGCGACGGCGACGATGCGGAGCGAAGCGACGAGGTGGGGGCACGCCCCCTCGCCGCTACGCGGCTGGGGGTACCCCCACCCGCTTGCGGGGGAGAGCGGCGCGCATGAGTCTCGTGCCGGTGACGCTGCTGGTGGTGGCCAAAGCCCCGGTGCCCGGCCAGGCCAAGACCCGGCTGGCCGCGACGGTCGGCGACCGGGTCGCCGCACAGATCGCTGCCGCCGCGCTGCTGGACACCCTCGAGGCGGTTGCGGCCACGCCGGTCGCCACGCGGGTGGTGGCGCTCACCGGCGAGCTCGACGCTGCCGCCGACGCCGCCGAGATACGGCGCCGGCTCGCGTCGTTTGCCGTGATCGATCAGCGCGGCAACGACTTCGGCGACCGGCTGGCCAACGCGCATGCCGACGCGGCCGCCGTCGACGGGCATCCGGTGCTGCAGATCGGGATGGACACCCCGCAGGTGACCGCCGAGTTGCTGGGCGATTGCGGGCGACGCCTGGCTGAGTCGACGGCGGTGCTCGGGTTCGCCCGCGACGGGGGCTGGTGGGCGCTCGGGGTGCAAACCCCGGGGCTCGCCGAGTGTCTGCGCTATGTCCCGATGTCTCAGCCGGACACCGGAGCGTTGACACTGAAATCGCTGCGCAGCAACGGTGTTGGCGTCATTCTTCTCGACGAGTTGGCTGATTTCGACGTCGCCGACGACGTGGCCGCGGTCCGTGCTGGATGTCGGCCGGGCAGTCGGTTTGCCGAAGTCACCCGCGCCGCGGGTCTGTGAAGGATCGCCGGGCGATCACGCGTCCGGTCAGGCCGATCGCGAACACCCCGAGCCCGACGACCACCGACTGCCACGGCAAGGTGGCGACCAGCAGCAGACAGCCGACGACGCCGCACACGTTCAGCACACGCGGCCACCGGCGCTGCGCGGTCGGCTGGGTGTAGGCCGACGCGTTGGCGATCGCGTAGTAAATCAGCACCCCGAACGATGAGAAGCCGATCACGCCGCGCAGATCGACCGTGGCCGCGAGAACGCAGACGACCACGCCGACCGTGATCTCGGCGCGATGCGGCACCTGGTAGCGCGGATGTACGGCGGCCAGCCAGCCGGGCAGATCCCGGTGACGGGCCATGGCCAGGGTGGTGCGCCCGATGCCGGCGGTCAGCGCCAGCAGCGCACCCAGACTGGCCAGCGTCGCGCCCATCGCCACCACCGGCAGCAGCGTCACCGCCCCGGCGGCGCGCAGCGCCTCGGCCAGTGGGGCGGGCGACCGCGCCAGCCGATCGGGTCCCGCTGCCAGCAGCACTGCGACCCCGACGACCAGATACACCACGACGGCTATCCCCAACGCGACGATGATCGCCCTGGGTATGGTGCGGGCCGGGTCACGAACCTCCTCGCCCATCGTCGCGATCCGCGCATAACCGGCGAACGCGAAGAACAGCAACCCGGCCGATTGCAGAACCCCGTACCACGTTGCCGATGACCAGGCGCCCGCACCGCTCAGATTCGACAGCCGCATGCCACCGATCGCGATGCCGATGACCACGACGGTAAGGGCAACGAACGTGCACGCCAACAAGATTCGCGCCAATGCCGCTGTCTTGGTGATACCGCGGTAATTCAGCGCGGTCAGCCCGATCACCGCGGTGACAGCGACGAGGCGCTGCGCCCACCACGCTCCCGGCAGCGCATACGCGCCGATGGTGAGCGCCATCGCCGCACACGACGCAGTCTTGCCGATCAGAAACCCCCACCCGGCGGCGAAGCCCCACCACGGGCCGAGCTGTTCGCGCCCATAGATGTAGGTGCCGCCGGACGTCGGATAAACCGCCGCCAGCTGCGCCGAGGCGGTGGCGTTGCAGTACGCGATCGCCGCGGCAATTGCCAACCCGATCAGCAGCCCGGCGCCGGCGGCGCGCGCGGCCGGGCCGAAGGCGGCGAACACTCCTGCGCCCATCATCGATCCCAGCCCGATCACCACCGCGTCGCCGGTGCCGAGCCGGCGGGACAGTTCCGGCTGGCCCGATTGATTCCGTTGGCTGTCCATGTCGTCTACCAGTGGGTGAAGATCAGGCTGTTCAGCAACAGTGCCCCGACGACGTTGAGCGCCAGCCACAGCCGCACAGTCCGCTGCGGCAACAGCGCCGGCGCGGAGGTCAGCCAGACGGTGAACGGCAGCCAGATCCGTTCGGTCTCGGCCTTGCTCAGCATGCTCAAGTCCGCGCAGACGATGGCGACCAGCATCGCCAGGATCAGCAGGTGCGGGCCCGACCGCCGACGTATCGCGGCCAGGTCGAAGACCCGGCTGAGCCCGGCGACGCTGCCCAAGCCGATCGCGCACACCACCGCAGCCAGGTTGGCCCAGCTCCAGTACTGGAACGGCCGATCATGGGCAATGCCCTGCCAATAGCGCTGCTGCACAAGGGCATAGCCGTCAAACCAGCAGAAGCCGGTCGCGGCGAACGCCGCCGCAACCGCGGCTGCGGCCAGAATTGCCGGCCCCAGTGCCCGTAGCGCCGAGCGCCAGCCGGTGGCGCACACCAGTACCGCCAGCGCCGGAAACGCCATCAACGTCACGCCGTAGCTGAGGAACACCGCCCAGCCCAGCAGCAATCCCGCCGCGGCCGCCACCAGCACAGGGAACCGAACCGTGCCGCACGCGGCCAATGTCAGCAGTGCGATACCCCAGGCGGCGACCCCGGCGAAGTACCCGTCGGCGGAGACCGCGATCCAGATCGCCGTGGGTGCCACCGCCACGAACGGCGCGGCGCGGCGCGCGGTCGGCTCGTCAGCCAGAGCCCGCAGCGTGATCACGATTGCGGCGGCAGCACTCGACCCGACCAGCACGCACAACAACCCGGCCCACGCGCCGCCGCCCAGTCCGATGCGGTCCAGCCACACGAACGTCAGCAGCGCCCCCGGCGGGTGACCGGAGACGTGGGTGATCCACGAGTTCGGCTGAAAATCCAGGATCCGGCTGGAGAACGTACGCAGGGCCACCGGGATGTCGGTGATGCCCGGCACCTGCGCCAGATACTCGTCCTTGTCGGTCAACCGGCCGGCGAAGCCGCGTTGCCAGCCATCGATCATCGCCAGCGCGAACGCCCACGCGAACGATGTGGCCCACGCGACCAGAGGCAGCGCCCGCCACGAAAGTCGCTGCGCCACAACGGGTCCCCACGCCACTGCGGCCAGCGCGAGTAGAATCGCGGGTCCGGTGCCCCAGCCGACGTGGGCGTCGAACCAGCCGAAGATCGGAGCAGCGCCGGCATGCCAGCCGAAACGTTCCGGCGCGGTGTTTAGCCGCGACCTGATGCCCCAGTTCAGGCGGGGCAACACGAATGCGGCCGCAACCAGGACCAACCCGATCGCAACCGCGATTGCTTCTCGGCGGGCGATCCTCACGACCGGTAAGCCGCCCGGCCTAGTTGTGCGCAGGCGCGTCGGCCGCGGGTTGTTGAGGTGGCCGTCCTTTGCGCAGCGTGTCGAGCAGTTCGCGGTAGGGACCGACGAGGTAGACGGTGTCGTCGGCGTGCAGTCGGGCGTCGCGGCGGGGGTGCAGCTTGACCAGTGCATTGGGCCGGGTGATGGCAATGACCCGGGTTTGGGTGGACAGTTCGAACATGCGCAGCCCGTCGAGTTCGCTGCCGCGCGCCACCTGCATCCCGCCGACCACAAAGGAGCGTTGCCCCACCGAGAACGTGCCCAGCACCTGCAGACCGACCGCGGCGCCGATGAACCACGGTACGGCCAGCTCGACGGTGGAGCGCACGTTTTCAAAGCCGAACCGCTGCGCCACCGCGAAACCCAGCGTGTTGTCATAGACCCGCAGTACCAGCGGAACATCGGTCCAGTTGAGCCCGGGCCGGACCTTGGTGCCCAGCATCTCGGTTAGCACGATCCCGGTTTCGATGTTGGTCATGTCGTCGCGGGTCAGCACCGCTACCGCGCGGGCGCGATCCACTCGCGCCGATCGCAGTGTCTGGCCTAACGTGGCGTCGCCGAAGATCACCGGCACGTCGAGCTTCTGTACCAGCGACAAGAAGCTGTTCTCCTCGTTTTTCTCGATCACCGCCACGTCGTAGCCGGCGGCGGTCAGATCGCTGATCACGCGGATGCCAAGCGCGCTCAATCCGACGACGACAATGTGGTTGCGCAGATGACGCACCCGCGGGCGTGCGGACCCGAAAACGAAGCGGCGCGACAGCAGCACGTCGGCGACGAACGCGACCAACAAAGCGGTGGTGGTCACCCCGCTGAACATCAGGAGGGCGGCGAACACTCGCAGCCAGGTGGGCTGGTGCACGAAGCTGAAGTCGCCGTAGCCGGTCGTGGTCATCGTCTCGATGGTGAAGTAGACCGCGTCGACCCAGCCCATCCGCGGCGGGGCCCGGTAGCCGAACCGCAACAACACCGTGGAGAGACTCAGCAGCAGCAGCGAGCCGGCCACTATTGGGTAAAACGCCGGGTTGAAGTCGTTGACCAGCGCCCGGACGGCGTCGAACGCGCGCCGCAGCCGCGGCTGACGCGTTCGCGTGCGTCTCGTGCCTCGGATCTTGATGCCTTGGGCGGCCACCTCGTCGGCGGTGCCGACCATCATCGTCCAATCACCGGCGTGCACCCGCTGATCCCGGCTCGGGCAGACCTCCATCTCGCCGGGGGTGGGGGAGCCATCGCCGTGAATCACCGCTACCGGGGCCAGATCCCCGTACAGCTCGCGCAGCGTGGCGTCGCGGTATGCCTCGCCGCCGGAGACGACGAACTCGATGCCCGCGGCTTCGAATTGGTGCGTGGTGTGTTCCAGACATGCCTCGACCACTGACGGCGCCGCGAGTTCGGCGACGTTCAAGATCGCGCCGGGCCCGTTGTCGTCGGCGATCGCTTCGCGCAGCACGTCGTTGGCCAGCCGTGCCACCACGCGGGCGTTCGGGTTGGCTTTCCTTGCCAGCAGCGCGATTTCAAGATTTGCCGCGTCGTCATCCCCGGCGCAGACAACGGCGAGCGCATGACCGACCTCGGCGAGGGCGAGTTCACGAGAAACCCCGGCCTCGGACAGGTCGAGGTTGGCCAGCCTGGCGACGGTCACTCCGGCGTTTTTCAGCTCATCGATGATCGTCATGGCCAGCGCATCGTCACCACTAACAATGATGTGGCGGTGCATGCTCTCGTACGCTCCTGAAGGAAAGCCCGAAGGCGACCGAGTTCTCCAAGATTTCGGACCGGCCCATCGAGTCATTATGTCATCCGGCATTAACAACTCCGCGCGCTGACGCGGGCGTCCAGTCTTCTAGGACAACCGTTTCCCGGCTTGGCCTGCCAGTGCCTGCCGATCCACCTTGCCGATGCCGCGCATTGGCAGCGCGTCGACGATATGCAGCTCGCGGGGCGCGGCGGTGCGATCCAGAGTGTGCATGACGTGTGCCCGCAACTCCTCGAGCGAGGGCGGAATGTGACCATCGGCCAGGACGACGGCAGCGACTACCCGCTGGCCCAGCCGCTCGTCGGCGAGCCCGAAAACCGCGCAGTCGGACACCGCAGGGTGGGTCCGCAGCGCCGCCTCCACGGGCTGCGGCAGCACGGTCAAACCGCCCGTGCTGATCGCCTCGTCGGCTCGGCCCAGCACGCTGAGTACGCCCGAATCATCAACAGCGCCAATATCGTCGGTGCGAAACCACCCCGGCTCGGCGAACGGGTCGGGGTCGGGTGGGTTGCGATAGCCGTTGGCCAGGGTCGGGCCGCCGATCACGATCCGGCCGTCGGCGTCTAGCCGGACCTTGACGCCGTCGAGCGGGACACCGTCGTAGACACAGCCGCCGGCGGTTTCGCTCATCCCGTAGGTGCGGACTACCGTAATATCCGCGGCTGCGGCGGCGTCCAGGATCGGTCGTGGGGCCGGTCCGCCGCCAACCAGCACGGCGTCCAACTCGGCCAGCGCCGCAGCGGCCGCGGGATCGGTCAGCGCTTTGGCCAACTGCGTGGCCACCAACGCGGTGTAGCGCCGACCGGAGCCGAGTTCGTCTACGGCAGAGGGCAATCCGCTGATGTCGAAGCCGGCCGACACGTCCAGCCCGACCGGAACGGTGCCGGCCAGGAGGCTGCGCACCAGCATCTGGACACCGGCGATGTGATACGGCGGCAACGCCAGCAGCCACCGGCCCGGCCCGCCGAGGCGGTCATGGGTGGCTGCCGCGCTGGCGGTCAGCGCGGCAGCGGTGAGCAGCGTACCCTTGGGCGCGCCGGTGGTTCCCGACGTCGTCGCCACTACGGCGATGTCGTCGTCGATCGCTTCGCCCACCCGCAGCGCCGACAATGTCGACCGGCGATCGGCACCGGCAGGCACCGGCAGCAACGCAGACGCACGGCCGTCCAGAACCTGCTCCAGCGCCGCGAGCAGCGGGCGCGCCGAGGAGCCCTGCGCCACGGCGAATGCGCGCAGGACGGCTATACGGCGTCCTCGCCGTTGCGGGCATCGTCCAACGGCCAACCCTTGGCAGCCAGGCGTGTCCGGACCCGCTCGACGTCGGCCGGCGACGGCAGCCGGTCGGTGAGCTGGGTGATCAACACACCGATGTCGACGTTGTCGAAGTCGCCCTGCTGCGTCAGTTCGTGGGCCACCGCCTTGACTTCGTCGTTGGACAGCCGACGCGTCAGCAGGGCGAGCACCGGAAAGTAGTCGGTGGGTGGTATGCCCTCTGGGTACCCCGCCCGGAGCCAGTCCACGATCGTGGTCAGAAATCGGTTCACAGTGTGTCAACTTCCCCCGCGGAGCCGTCGGTAACCCTCATTAGAGATTCTGATGCTACGCGGGCTTGGCTCCGAGGATGTACATGCCGGTGTGCAGCCCGATGAAGTCCCGGGCGACGTACAACACGCCGATCACGACCGCGACCAGCGCCAACGCGTACAACGCGTAGCTGACAGCGGTCAGCGCCGGATTCTTTTGCCCCACGGCAGTGCCATCGGAGCCCTCGACACCGGCGCCCGCGGCGCCCGCCCGCACGCCGAGTGCGAACAGCGCAGGCAGCCCGCTACCGAGGACCAAACCGAAGACCAGGATCTTCAACGAAGCCTCGTAGTTGAACCAAGTGCTCATGGCATGCCTGCTTTCTTCGCCGGGGCGCTGCCGGGAGCGGCGTCGGTAACCGCTCCGTTCCCGCCGGGGACTCCCGCGCCGACGTTGGCCATCGGCTGGCCGTCCTCGTCGAGCCCGGCGGTCAGGTCGCCCTTCCACTCGGCGTTGACGTTGTTGTGGTCTACCTTCGTCTTGCGCGACCGCAGGTAGATGGCCGCGGCCGTCGCCACCAGCAGAGCGAAGCCGACGATCGAGCCGAAGAAGCCACCGATCCAGTGGACCACCCAGTAGGTGACGGCACCGACGGTACCGGCGGCGGGCAGCGTGATCAGCCAGGCGACGGCCATGCGGCCGGCAACCCCCCAGCGCACCTCTGCTCCGGGTTTGCCCACCCCGCTGCCGAGCACGGATCCGGTTACCACCTGAGTGGTGGACAGCGCGTACCCGAAGTGAGCGGACAGCAGAATGATGACCGCCGAAGACGATTCGGCGGCCATGCCTTGCGGCGAGCTGATCTCGACGAGTCCCTTGCCCATGGTGCGGATGATCCGCCAGCCGCCGGTGTAGGTACCCAGTGCCATCGCGCAGGCGCAGGCTAGGATGACCCAGAAGGGGGGCAGGGCGGCTGTCCGGCTGACCGCGCCGTAAGAGATCAGCGCCAGGAAGATCACGCCCATCGTCTTCTGCGCGTCGTTGGTGCCGTGCGCCAGCGAGACCAGCGACGCCGAGAAGATCTGGCCGCGGCGGAAAGCGGCCTCGCTGCGCTTCTCCGGGACGCCGCGGTTGAGCCGGTAGACCATCCAGGTGCCGACCGCACCGACCAACCCGGCCAACACCACCGACACCAGGGCCGGGATCAGTACGCGCGACACCACACCGGTCCAGATCACCCCGTGACCGCCGGCCGCGGCGATCATGGCACCGACGATGCCGCCGACCAGGGCATGCGAGGAGCTCGACGGGATACCCAGCAGCCAGGTCATCAGGTTCCAGACGATCCCGCCGACCAGACCGGCGAAGACCAGTTGCAAGGTCACCAGGTGACCGTTCACCAAGTCCTTGGCGATTGTTCCGGCGACAGCGGTGGACAGGAATGCTCCGGCGAGGTTCAGCACTGCCGAGAGCGATACCGCCGCCTTCGGCTTGAGTGCGCCGCTAGCGATGGAGGTGGCCATGGCATTTGCGGTGTCGTGAAACCCGTTCGTGTAATCGAATGCGAGGGCGGTGATCACGACGATGATCAAGAGGAACAGCTGAAGGTCCACGGCGCTAATTCTGGGGGTATCGGGGTGCGGTTGTCGAAAGAACGGGGGCGTGAATCCCAGGTATTGGACAAGCGTCGACAGATGTTCGCTTGCGGTTAACCTTCGGGCTTGGGGCGATCACCCCGAGTGTCGCGGCGCAGCGGGTGATCAGGTGGGATCTGGACGAAGATCAGGAGTACGCCGTCGGGATCGGTGACATGCATTTCGTGCAGACCCCATGGTTCGCGGCGGGCCTCGCGGGCGATCGACACGCCTCTGCTCTCCAGCTCCGCCTGCGTCGCGGCAACGTCGCGCACTTGCAGCCACAGCGCGCCGGGGAAAGGCCCGGCCGGCTGGTCCGGCGCGCCGTGGCCGGCCAGCTCGATCAGTGACTGGCCGGCGTAGAACACGGTGCCCGCGCCGTACTCACGAGCGATCGCCAAGCCAAGCTGGTCGCGGTAAAAGCTCAGCGACCGCTGATAGTCCGCCGGCCGGAACAACATCCGGCTGGCGAGAATCTCCATGCCTTCGTGTCTATCACGCGCTGCGCGGTCGCTGGGGTTTCGGCGCGTATTGCATCACCGGTTGGGTTCGATTCGATTGCCCGGCTCCTCCTCATCGCGCTCCGCGCTCTGCATCGTCGCCGGGCTGAAGGCGCTGCCGTCTTATCAGCGTGGTCGCCAAACCGGGACCGATGGTGTCCAGCGTCCGTGCGGCAACCGCCATCCGTGGCGCGATCCGGACCGGCCGGGTACGTGCCGCCGTGATCATCCAGCCGGCGGCCTCCTCTGAGGTCAACGCCGGCAACCCCTGGTATTCCTTGGTCGGCGCGATCATCGGGGTGGCCACCAGCGGGTAATACAGCGTGGTCGAGTGCACACCCTTTGCGCCCCATTCGGTTTCGATTACCCGGCTCACTGCGGACAGGGCAGCCTTCGACGCGTTGTACACCGAGAACAGCGGTGACGCCTCGCTGAAAACTCCCCAGGTCGCGACGTTGATGATGTGTCCCTCGCCGCGCTGCAGCATCCCGGGTGCGATCCCGCGGATCAGCCGCAGCGGCGAGTAGTAGTTGAGCACCATCGTCCGCTCGACGTCGTGCCAGCGTTCCAGTGACTCGACCAGCGGCCGGCGGATCGAGCGACCGGCGTTGTTGATCAGGATGTCCACCCCGCCAAGACGCTCCTCGACATCCGCGACCAGCGCGTCGACGGCGTCCATGTCGGCGAGATCGCAGGGGATCGCGATCGCGGTGCCGCCGCGATCTTCGATCCGTCCCGCCACCGCGTCGAGCAGGTCCTGGCGGCGGGCGACGACGACCACGGTGGCGCCGCGGCGGGCAAACTCCTCGGCGGCGCTCTCCCCGATTCCCGACGACGCCCCGGTGAGCAGGATCCTTTTGCCGTCGAGTTCGACGGGTTTACCGGCGGGTCGGTATAAGGCGAGTTGCGGCGCGATGGGCGGCCGCATGGTGGCCAGTACGAACTGGTCGGTCAATCGTCTAAACGGGTTTTTGCTCACAGTTCGGGAGTCTAGGGGGATGCCCTACCTGCACCGAGCGTCACGCCAGCGTGACGCTCGCATCCCACTGCCACGCTGGCGTGACACTCGGCGTCGCTAGAAGTAGCGCGGGAACCCGCTCCAATCGGGAGGCCGCTTCTCCAGGAATGCGTCGCGGCCTTCGACGGCTTCGTCGGTCATGTAGGCCAGCCGGGTGGCCTCGCCGGCGAACAGTTGCTGGCCCACCAGTCCGTCGTCGAGCAGGTTGAACGCATACTTCAGCATCCGTTGCGCCTGAGGCGATTTCGCGTTGATCTCGGCCGCCCATCGGACACCCACCGACTCCAGGTCGGCGTGGCTGACAACGGCGTTGACCGCGCCCATCGCGTGCATCTGCTCGGCGGTGTAGTCACGGCCGAGGAAGAAGATCTCGCGGGCGAACTTCTGGCCGACCTGCCGGGCCAGGTATGCGCTGCCGTAGCCGCCGTCGAAGCTGCCCACGTCGGCGTCGGTCTGCTTGAACCGGGCGTGCTCGCGGCTGGCCAGGGTCAGGTCGCACACCACGTGCAGGCTGTGCCCGCCGCCGGCCGCCCACCCGTTGACCAGGCAGATCACCACCTTGGGCATGAACCGGATCAGCCGCTGCACCTCGAGGATGTGCAGCCGGCCCGCCCGGGCGGCGTCGACGGTGTCGGCGGTCTCGCCGGCGGCGTACTGGTAGCCGCTGCGCCCGCGGATGCGTTGATCCCCGCCGGAGCAAAACGCCCAACCCCCGTCCTTGGGCGACGGCCCGTTTCCGGTCAGCAGCACCACTCCGACGTCGGGCGACATCCGGGCGTGATCGAGCGCCCGGTAGAGCTCGTCGACCGTGTGCGGGCGAAACGCGTTACGCACCTCGGGCCGATTGAACGCCACCCGCACGGTGGCGTCGGCGACGTGGCGGTGATACGTGATATCGGTCAGCTCAGCGAACCCGTCGACCGGCTTCCAGTCCTCAGCGTGAAAAGGATTGTCGCTCATCGGGTTACACCGAATCCAGCCGGAACACCGCGCAGCGGCCGGCCAGCGCCTCGAATTCCTCAGGCCGGCCTTCGATGACGAGTCCAGCCCGCTTCATGAAGCCGACACCGGTGGGCACCTCGGTCGGAAATGCCCGCAGCAACGGCCGCGCGTCGTCTGTCGACAACTCCACCATGTTCACCCGTCGTACATTCCGGCCGCGGGCCAGCCTGGCCTGTCCTGCGGCTCGCACGTTGGCCACCCAGTCGGCGCCCGGGAACCCGGCGACGACGTACTCCTGGCCGTCGACGCTCATCGGGGTGACCGGGGTCGATCGCTCGCGTCCCGATTTGCGTCCGGGCACGGTCAGCACGACCGGGCTCTCGCCGCCGAAACTCATGCCCAATCGCGACATCTGGATGACGACCTTGTTCGCCGGTTTCAGCCACCACGGCGGCCGGACTGGTTTGCTGCCGGACATACCGGCGACGTTACCCGTCACCTTGGATAGCGCTTCGGTAAGGCCTAATGTGTGGCTCCGTGACCGCTAAACCGCATCCGCATGAGCCTCATCTGGGTTCGGTCTCGGCCCGATTGAATTGGCTGCGCGCCGGGGTGCTCGGCGCCAACGACGGGATCGTGTCAACCGCGGGCATCGTCGTGGGCGTTGCCGCCGCGACTGTCGCTCGCGCCCCGATCATGACCGCGGGAGTCGCCGGGTTGGCCGCCGGCGCGGTGTCGATGGCGTTGGGCGAATACGTGTCGGTCAGCGCTCAGCGCGACACCGAGGAAGCGCTGCTGGGGCAGGAGCGCCGGGAGCTGTATGACGACCCGATGGCCGAGCTGGACGAACTCGCGGCACTGTATGAAGCCAAAGGGCTGTCGCCGGCGACAGCACGGACCGTCGCCGAGGAACTCACCGACCACGACCCGATCGCCGCGCACGCCGAGGTAGAGCTCGGGTTCGATCCCGCGGACCTGACCAGCCCGTGGCAGGCCGCATTGTCGTCAGCGTTGTCGTTCAGCATCGGCGCGCTGCTGCCGCTGATCGCGATCCTGGCCGCGCCGATCGCGCTGCGGATCCCAGTCACCGTCGCTGCGGTGCTGCTGGCCCTGGTGATCACCGGAGCGGTGTCGGCCGGCCTGGGCGGGGCACCGAAGCATCGCGCGGTACTGCGCAATTTCGTGGGCGGGGGCCTGGCCCTGGCGGTCACTTACCTGATAGGTCATCTGGTCGGCGCCGCGATCACCTGACCACGCCGAGCAGTCGCAAAAGCCCCCGACACGCCGTGCGTGCGGGTGCTTTTGCGTCTGCTCGCGCAAGAAAACTCAGCGCTGTTCGATGAAGCCCTCGATGCCGTGCGGGTGCGGGTCGGCCCCCGGTGTGGTGACGGCGTCCAGCCGGGCGATCGCCTCGGCGGTTAGAGCGACCTCGCCCGCGCCGAGGTTCTCCTCGAGATGTGCGATCGACCGCGTCCCCGGAATCAGCAACGTATTCGGTGCGTGAGCCAGCAGCCACGCCAACCCGACCTGAGCGGGCAAGACACCGAGTTCGCCGGCGATGTCGACCACCACGGGGTTGTCGGCGACCTTGGGGAAACCCGGGAACGCCGACCCCAGCGGGAAGTACGGCACCCAGGCGATTCCTTCCCCGCCCTGAGCCTTGCAGACCTCGAGCATCTCCTCCTGAGAGCGGTCGAGCAGGCTGTAGGCGTTCTGCACGCACACAATCCCGGCGGGCAGCGCGCGCCGCAGCACATCGAGCGGCACGCTGCTGACACCGATCGCGCCGATCTTGCCTTCGTCGCGCAGCGCGATCATTTCGGCGAGTTGGTCGTCCACGTCGACGATCTGGTCACCCTCGGCCGCCAGGCCGGGTCCCAGGTCGAGGCGGCGCAGGTTGACCACCGGAACGCGCTCGATGCCGAGTTGGCGCAGGTCGTCTTCCACGGCGGCGCGCAGCTCGGCGGGCCGTTGCGCCGCGGCCAGCGGTACCGGTTCTTCGCCGGTGTATCGCGCACCGACCTTGCTGACGATGACGAGGTCGTCAGGGTAGGGCGACAGCGCCGCGCGGATGCGGCGGTTCACCTCGCCGGGGCCGTAAAACGACGCGGTGTCGATGTGGTTGACGCCGAGTTCGACAGCGCGGCGCAGCACCGCGGCAGCGTCGTCAGCCGATGTCTCGAACAGTTGCATGGCGCCATAGCCGACCCGTGCGACGGTGTTGGTGCCGATGCTGGCCGAGCCTCCTGGGCCGCCGGGTGCTGGCTTGTCTGTCATTGGTGCTCCCTTGATCGTGAGACACTGGAGAAATGCGGAGGACCCTCCGCTTGTTTGATGGTAGCAGAAACGGAGGACCCTCCGATTTGGCTGGGAGCGTTCGGTCCGACGCGCGCCGGAACCGGGAAAAGTTGCTCGAGGCGGCGACCGCGGCCTTCGCCGCGGCGGCCGGGCGGCCGGTGTCGCTGGAGTCGATCGCCCGCGATGCCGGCGTCGGGATCGGCACGCTCTATCGCCATTTCCCCAACCGGGAGGCGCTGGTCGAGGCGATTTACCGGACCGAGCTCGCCGAAGTGGCCGCGGCCGCCGAACAGCTGCTACAGCGGCATCCGCCCAAGACTGCGCTGCGCCGCTGGATGGACCGCTACGCGAACTTCGTGGCCGCCAAGCGCGGGATGGCCGAGTCGCTACACGCGATGTTCGACTCCGGCGCCATGCAACCCAGCCAGACTCGCGACAGCATCGCCGGTGCCGTGGACTTGCTGTTACAGGCGGGCGCCCACGACGGCAGCCTGCGCGCCGACGTGCAAGCCGACGATGTGGTGTCCAGCCTCATCGGCATCTTCCTGGCCAGCGGTTCACCGGAGCAGACCAGCCGACTGCTTGATCTTTTGGTGGCTGGCATCGCCGTTTCGGATCGCTGAGGGAATCAATCGACGCGCTCGGTGGTAGAAGTCTGCATGAAACTCAATGAACCAGCGCGCGAGCTCATCGGGAATGGCGCCGACGCCACCCTGGTCACCCTGAATCCCGACGGCAGTCCTCAAGTGACCGTCGTCTGGATGGCACTGCGATCCACGCCCGACGGTGACGAGCTGGTAAGTGCCCATCTGGGCGAGCACAAGAAGGTCCGCAACATCCGCCGCGATCCGCGCGTCGGTGTGACGATCGTGTCTCCGGGCGACGTCGGCAAAGCGATGCGGCCGTATCTGGCGATCGACGGCACCGCGTGGATCGAGGAGGGCGGCGCCCCGGAGCTGCTCAAGACACTGGCGCAGGCGCTGGCTGACCCGACCACGTTCCCGCCGGACAACGCACCGCCCGGGTTCGTGACGCACATCCGCATCGACAAGGTCGGCGGGATCGGTCCCTGGCAGTGACGGCGAGCAGACGCAAAAGCACCCCGCACGCACGGCGTGTCGGGTGGTTTTGCGTCTGCTCGCGCAGATCTACCCGACGGCGCGGCCGGCGCCCTCCCAGAACTGCGCGCGGACGGCTTTCTTGTCCGGCTTGCCCAGCCCGGTCAGCGGCAACGCGTCGACGACCACCACCCGCTTGGGCGACTGCACCGAGCCCTTGCGGTCCTTGACCGCCGCCTGGATTTCGGCGGTCATTGCCTCGATCGCGGCGTCGTCGGTCGCCGCATCGGCGCGTAACACCACCACGGCGGTGACGGCCTCACCCCACTTCTCGTCCGGCGTGCCCACCACGCACACTTGCGCGACCGCCGCGTGTTCGGCGATGACGTCCTCGACCTCGCGGGGGAACACGTTGAAGCCGCCGGTGACGATCATGTCCTTGACCCGGTCGACGATGAAGTAGAAGCCGTCCTCATCCTCGCGGGCCATGTCGCCGGTGTGCAGCCAGCCGTCCTTGAACGTGTCGGCCGTCGCCTCCGGCAGATGCCAGTACCCACCGGCCAAAAGCGGTCCGCTGACGCAGATTTCGCCCGGCTCACCCTGCGGCACCGGCTTGCCGTCGTCACCGAGCAGCGCCACCCGCGCAAACAGGGTGGGCCGCCCGCACGAGGTGAGCCGCTTCTCGTCATGGTCGGCCTTGGCCAGGTAGGTGATCGCCATCGGCGCCTCGGATTGGCCGTAGTACTGGGCGAAGATCGGGCCGAACCGCCGGATCGCCTCGGCCAGCCGAACCGGGTTGATCGCCGAGGCGCCGTAGTACACGGTCTCCAGCGACGACAGGTCCCGGGTCTGCGAATCCGGGTGGTCCATCAAGGCGTACAGCATCGACGGCACCAGCATGGTGGCCGTAATGCGTTGCTCTTCAATGACTTTCAATACCTCGGCCGGATCGAACTTGCCGAGCACGAACATCGAGCCGCCTTTGACCACGGTGGGCGTGAAAAACGCCGCACCCGCGTGCGACAGCGGCGTGCACATCAAGAATCGCGGGTTCTCCGGCCACTCCCATTCGGCGAGCTGGATCGACGTCATGGTGGCGATGTTCCCGGTGGTGCCGATCACGCCCTTGGGCTTGCCGGTGGTGCCGCCGGTGTAAGTCAGGCCGCCGATGTGGTCCGGCGGTAGATCCGCCACCACCAGTGGCTTCGGGGAGTACTTGGCCGCCTCCGCGGACAGATCAACTGCTCGCTCTTTTAGATCCATGAGCCCCTCGGGTACCGGGCCGATGGTCAGGATCTTCTTGAGCGAGTCCACCTTTTCCAGCAGCCCCAGCGCCCGCTCGACGAACATCGGGTTGGGGTCGATGATCAGCGCCGTGGCACCGGCATCGGAGAGGACGTAGGCGTGGTCGTCCAGCGAGCCGAGTGGGTGCAGGGCGGTGCGTCGGTATCCCTGGGTCTGGCTGGCGCCCAGAATCATCAGGACCTCGGGCCGGTTGAGTGATAGCAGGCCGACCGTGACGCCGGTGCCGGCACCCAGCGCCTCGAAGGCCTGGATGTACTGGCTGACACGCTCGGCCAGCTGGCCGCCGGTCAGCGTGGTATCGCCGAGGAACAGCACCGGCCTGTTCTTGTGGCGCTTGAGCGCGCCCACGAGCAGATGGCCGTTATGGGTCGGATTGCGCAGCAGCTCGTCACTCATGTGGCCAGACTAGAACGTGTTGCAATTCTTGTCTGCCACCCCCTCTGCCACCTCGGCCATCATTAGGATTTGTGCCCATGGCCGATGCGGATGTCGTCATCACCGGGACTGTGTTGACCGTCGACGACGCTCGGCCCACCGCCGAGGCGCTCGCCGTCACCGACGGCCGGATCATTGCCGTCGGCACCAGGTCCGACGTCGCGGGCTTCGTTGGTGCCAACACCGAAACCATCGACCTCGGCGACGGCTGCGTCATGCCGGGATTCATTGAGGCGCATGGCCATCCGTTGATGGAGGCCGTCGTGCTATCCGACCGGATCGTTGACATTCGGCCGGTGACTATGCGTGGCGCGGATGACGTTGTCGATGCTGTCCACCGCGAGGTCACGCATCGCGGACCCGACGGCGCCTACCTTCTCGGTTGGGACGCACTGCTGCAGCCAGGACTGCCGGAGCCGACGCTGGCCTGGCTGGACGAGATCGCAGTCGACAGTCCGCTGGTGATTATTCACAACTCCGGACACAAGGCCTTCTTCAACTCGGTCGCCGCTCAGCGCGCCGGCCTGAACCGCGATACCGCCGACCCCAAGGGCGCCAAGTTCGGCCGCGACGCGGACGGCGAACTCGACGGCACCGCCGAGGAAACCGGCGCGGTGTTTCCGCTGGTGCACGGCGCCATCGCGCCGAGCGATTACCCGACGATGCTGCTGGCCGAGTGCGCGCGGCTCAACCGTGCCGGGCTGACCACCTGCTCGGAGATGGCGTTCGACCCGGCATTTCGGCCACTGGTCGACCAATTGCGCGGTCGGCTGACGGTGCGGCTGCGCACCTACGAGATCTCCAACCCGCAGATGACGACTGACGCCACACCCGGCCAGGGTGACGACATGGTGCGCCAGGTCGGCATCAAGATCTGGGTCGACGGCTCGCCATGGATCGGGAACGTCGCACTGTCCTTCCCGTACCTGGACACCCCCGCCACCCGCACTATCGGCGTCGCGCCCGGTTCCTGTGGCCACGCCAACTACACCCGCGAACAATTGAGCGAAATCGTCGAGGCTTACTTTCCGCTGGGCTGGCCGATGGCCTGCCATGTGCAGGGCGACGCCGGGGTGGAAACCATCCTCGACGTCTACGAAGAGGCACTGCGCCGCCATCCCCGCGATGACCACCGGTTGCGACTCGAACACGTCGGCGCCATCCGGAACGACCAGCTCCGCCGGGCCGCCGACCTCGGCGTCACCTGCAGCATCTTCGTCGACCAAATCCACTACTGGGGCGACATCATCGTAGACGGCCTGTTCGGTCCGGAGCGCGGATCCCGTTGGATGCCAGCAGGATCCGCGGTGGCAACCGGCATGCGCATCTCGCTGCACAACGATCCGCCGGTAACGCCGGAGGAGCCGCTGCGCAACATCAGCGTGGCCGTGACCCGAATGGCACCCAGCGGCCGGGTGCTGGCGCCCGAGGAGCGGCTGACCGTTGAGCAGGCGATCCGGGCGCAGACCATCGACGCGGCGTGGCACTTGTTTGCCGACGACGTGGTCGGCTCATTGGAAGTCGGCAAATACGCCGACATGGTGGTGCTGTCCGCCAGTCCGCGGGCGGTGCCGCCCGAGCAGATCGCCGACCTGGAGGTTCGTGCGACCTATCTGGCGGGCCGCCAGGTCTACTCGCAGTGACTCCCGCCCTGGACGATCTGATCGACCGGCTGCATGTGGTGGCGCTGCCGATGCGGGTGCGCTTCCGCGGCATCACCAGCCGTGAGCTGGCACTGATCGACGGTCCGGCGGGATGGGGCGAATTCGGCGCCTTTCTGGAATACGACCACTCCGAGGCCGCGCACTGGCTGGCCGCGGCTCTCGACTCGGCTTACCGGCCGGCGCCGCCGCCGCGACGAGACCGCATCCCCATTAACGCCACCGTCCCGGCGGTCCCCGCCGCGCAGGTGCCCGAAATTCTCGCCCGTTTCCCCGGCGCGGGCACCGCGAAGGTGAAAGTCGCCGAACCCGGCCAGACCCTCGCCGACGACGTCGCCCGCGTGGACGCGGTCCGCGGCCTGGTTCCCACCGTGCGAGTCGACGCCAACGGCGCCTGGACGGTCGCGCAGGCCGTCGAGGCCGCAGCCGCGCTGACCGCGAGCGGTCCGCTGGAGTATCTGGAGCAGCCCTGCGGCACGGTCGACGAACTCGCCGAACTGCGCCGTCACCCGGATATGAAAGACGTGCTGATCGCAGCCGACGAGAGCATCCGTAAAGCCGGCGATCCGCTGGCCGTGGTCCGCGCCGGTGCCGCCGATGTCGCCGTGCTGAAAGTGGCGCCGCTGGGCGGCATTTCGGCTCTGCTGAAGATCGCCGCGCAGATCGACATTCCGGTCGTGATCTCCAGTGCGCTGGATTCGGCGGTCGGGATCGCCGTTGGCCTGGCCGCTGCCGCCGCCCTGCCGGACCTGCATCATGCCTGCGGGCTGGGCACCGGTCGGCTGTTCGTCGAGGACGTCACCGAGCCTGTCGCACCCGTGGACGGCTACCTGCCGGTGGTGTCGGTGGTGCCGGATCCGGCGAGGCTGCAGGCGCTGGCCGCGCCGCCGCAGCGGCGACAGTGGTGGATCGACCGGGTCAGGGCCTGCTACCCGCTGATGTCCTGATTTGTGGGGTACATGGCGTAGACGACACGGCGTCTGTCGCGAACACTTAGCTCTATGGCGCGAAAAGTCCTGACAGTCGGCTTCCCGGGCGTCCAGGCCCTGGACATGGTCGGGCCATTCGACGTGTTCGCCGGGGCATCACTGGCTCTGTCCGCCGAAGGCAAAGAGGGCTATCAGCCGGTGGTGGCCTCGATCGACGGGCAGCCGGTGGCCACCGGGACCGGGCTGACCTTCGCCACGGTCAAACTGCCCGACCCAAATGAACCCGTCGACACCCTGGTGCTGCCTGGCGGTCACGGGGTACATGCGGCCCGGCAGGATTCACGCATCATCGACTGGATCGTGGCAGCGGCGCCACATGCCCGCCGGGTGGTCAGCGTGTGTACCGGAGCATTCCTGGCCGCCCAGGCCCGTCTGCTCGACGGTTGCCGGGCGACCACCCATTGGGCCTTCACCGACCAGTTGGCGCGCGAATTCCCGGCGGTCGACGTCGATCCGGACCCGATCTTCGTGCGCAGCTCGCCGAGCGTGTGGACGGCCGCCGGCGTCTGCGCGGGGATCGATCTGGCGCTGGCACTGGTCGAAGAGGATCACGGCACCGAGGTGGCACAAACGGTGGCCCGGTACCTGGTGCTGCATTTGCGTCGGCCCGGCGGGCAGACGCAGTTCGCGGCGCCGGTGTGGGTAGCGCGGGCTAAACGCGAACCGATCCGCACCGTCCAAGATGCCATTGAGTCCGAACCCGGTGCCGCGCACAGCATTTGTGAGCTGGCCCGCCGCGCCGCCATGAGCCCGCGGCACTTCACCCGAGTATTCACCGACGAAGTCGGCGAGGCGCCCGGCGCGTACGTCGAACGGGTCCGCACCGAGGCAGCCCGCCGTCAACTCGAGCAGACCGACGACACTGTGGTGGCGATCGCCGCGCGCTGCGGCTTCGGCACCGCGGAAACGATGCGCCGCAACTTTATTCGCCGGATCGGCGTGTCGCCCGACCAGTACCGAAAAACATTCGCCTGAATCAAGGAGCACCGCATGACACAGATCGCGATCGTGGTATATCCAGGTTTCACCGCGCTGGACTTCATCGGCCCGTACGAGGTGCTGCGCTGGCTGCCCGACGCCGAGGTCCGCTTCGTGTGGCACGAACCGGGTCCGATCACGGCCGACTCCGGCGTGCTCGTCATCGGGGCCACTCATTCGTTCGCCGAAACCCCTTCGCCCGATGTGGTTTTGGTGCCTGGCGGGATGACCACCGTGGCACATGCCCGCGATGAGACGCTGCTGGACTGGGTGCGCACGGCGCATCGGACCGCGACCTGGACGGCGTCGGTGTGCTCGGGTTCGGTCATCCTCGCGGCGGCCGGCCTGCTCGACGGCAAACGCGCCACCTCGCATTGGATGGCCCTCCCCGTGCTGAAAACGTTGGGCGCCATCCCAGTTGGCGACGAACGCGTAGTACACCAAGGCGACATCGTCAGCAGCGCGGGGGTGTCGGCGGGGATCGACCTGGCGCTGTGGCTGGCCGCCCGGATCGGCGGTGACGATCGGGCGAAGGCCATCCAGCTGTCGATGGAATACGACCCGCAGCCGCCGTTCGACTCGGGCCACATGTCCAAGGCATCCGCTAAGACCAAGGCGGCGGCCACCGCGCTGATGGCCAGGGATGTGGCCAAACCGGCTCAGCTGAAGGCCGGGACGCTGCTGCTGTGGGACCGCGCGCTGTCGGCGGCGCGGGCCAAGGTCGTCCGCCGCTGAATTGCCGCAGCTGGCCAGCTTCTACCGGCCATATGCTTGGCCGGATCTTGGATCGAATCGCGTCGCGGGGACATGACTGCGCGTTTTGGGGCTGAGCCGGGAGCGTTCGGTAGGTTCATCGTCGTGATCAACCTGGCTTACGACGACAGCGGGAAGGGCGAGCCCGTCCTCTTCATCGCCGGCCGTGGCGGCTTGGGACGCACCTGGCATCTGCAACAGGTCCCGGCCTTCCTGGCGGCCGGCTACCGTGTCATCACCTTCGACAACCGCGGGGTCGGCGCGACAGCGAACGCCGACGGTTTCACGGCCGAGACCATGGTCGCCGACACCGTGGCGCTGATCGAATCCCTGGACGCGGGCCCGGTGCGCATCGTGGCGGTGTCGATGGGTTCCTACATCGCGCAAGAGTTGCTGGTGGTCCGGCCCGATTTGGTGAGCCAGGCGGTGTTGATGGCCACCCGCGGCCGTCTGGACCGTGCACGGGATTTCTTCCGGACCGCGGAGGACGAGTTCGCCGCGTCCGGCGTCCAGCTGCCCGCTTCCTATGACGCGAAAATCCGTTTGCTGGAGAACTTTTCACCCAAGACGCTGAGCAACGACGAGGTCGTCGGCGAGTGGATCGCCATGTTCAAGCTTTGGCCGATCAAGCTCACTCCGGGACTGGTCTGCCAAGGCAAGGCCTCGCCGCAGGGCAGCCGGTTGCCCGCGTATCGAAGTATTCCGACGCCGGTGCTGGTGCTGGGCTTCGCGGATGACGTGGTGACACCGCCGCACCTTGGCAAAGAAGTCGCCGATGCCATGCCTAAGGGCACTTACCTGAAGATCGCCGACACCGGGCATCTCGGGTTCCTCGAGCGGCCGGAGGTGGTCAACACCGCGATCCTGGACTTCTTCACCGAGGTGCCGTTCTAACCGGGCTCCTCAACTGACCCAACTAAACCCAATGGTCGGGCTCGCCCCCGCAAGCGGGAGGTACCCCCACCTCAGGCCGTCCCGGCCTGCATCGTCGCCCGACTAGGCTGATCTGGTGAATCCCTCGACGGCACAGGCCCGCGTCGTCGTCGACGAACTGATCCGCGGCGGCGTCCGCGATGTGGTGCTGTGCCCAGGCTCGCGGAACGCCCCACTGGCGTTTGCGCTGCAAGACGCCGATCGTGCCGCCCGGATCCGGTTGCACGTGCGCATCGACGAGCGGACCGCCGGGTATCTGGCGATCGGGCTGGCCATCGCCGCGGGCGCGCCGGTGTGCGTTGCGATGACGTCGGGTACCGCGGTGGCTAATCTGGGTCCGGCCGTGGTGGAGGCCAACTACGCGCGGGTGCCGCTGATCGTGTTGTCGGCCAACCGGCCCTACGAGCTGCTCGGCACCGGCGCCAACCAGACCATGGAGCAGCTGGGCTACTTCGGCACCCAGGTCCGCGCCACGATCAGCCTCGGGCTGGCCGAGGACGCACCGGAGCGGATGGACGCGCTCAACGCGACCTGGCGGTCAGCCACCTGCCGGGTACTGGTCGCCGCTACCGGTGCCCGCAGCGCCAATGCCGGACCGGTGCACTTCGACATCCCGCTGCGCGAGCCGCTGGTGCCCGATTCCGACCCCGGCCCTGCTCCGCACGGCCGCCCGAACGGCAGACCATGGACGTACACCCCGCCGGTCAGCTTCGACCAGCCGCTGGACGTCGACCTGAACCTGGACACGGTGGTCATCGCCGGTCACGGCGCCGGCGAGCAACCCGAATTGGCCGCGTTGCCGATGGTCGCGGAGCCAACCGCCCCGCCCGCGGCCAATCCGCTGCACCCGCTGGCGCTGCCGCTGCTGCGCCCGCAGCAGGTGATCATGCTGGGCCGCCCCACCCTGCACCGACCGGTGTCGGCGCTGCTGGCCGACCCGTCGGTGCCGGTTTATGCGCTGACGACCGGCCCGCGCTGGCCTGATGTGTCGGGTAATTCGCAGGCCACCGGCACCCGGGCGGCCACCAGCGGTGAGCCGAACCCGGCCTGGCTGGGCCGCTGCGCCGAACTCAACCGACACGCGATCGCCGCGGTGCGCGGGCAGCTCAAGGCCCACCCGCTGACCACCGGCCTGCATGTGGCCGCCGCCGTCGCCGACGCGCTGCGCCCCGGTGACCAACTGGTGCTGGGTGCGTCCAACCCGGTGCGCGACGCCGCCCTGGTGGGCCTCAATCCGCATGGCATCAAGGTGCGCTCCAACCGTGGGGTTGCCGGCATCGACGGGACGGTGTCCACCGCGATCGGGGCGGCGCTGGCGCACGAGCAGACAGGTCGCCGGAGCCGCGCAGGCGGCGACATCCTGCCTCGCACCGTGGCGCTGATCGGCGATCTGACCTTCGTGCACGACAGTTCCGGATTGCTGATCGGGCCGACCGAACCGATACCGTCCCAGCTGACCATCGTGGTGTCCAACGACAACGGTGGCGGCATCTTCGAACTGCTCGAGCAGGGCGACCCACGGTTTTCCGACGTGTCCTCCCGGGTCTTCGGCACCCCGCACGACGTGGACGTCGGCGCGCTGTGCCGCGCCTACCACGTCGACAGCCGGCAAATCGAGGTCGCTGAACTCGGCCCCGCGCTCGACGAGCCGGGCGTCGGCATGCGAGTGCTCGAGGTCAAGGCCGACCGATCCTCGCTGCGGCAGCTGCACGCCGCCATCAAGGCCGCATTGTGAAGGTCCCCGCTGGGGCCGTGACGGCCCTAGCATCGCTGAAAGCTGTGGTGCGCATCCTCATTCACGGTCGCAGCGGCGAAGTCCCCGACACTCGCGGGCATCGCGTGGTGCGTTGGGCACGCATCGGCGTGCTGATCCTGACGGGCCTGGTCACGCTGCAGTCGTTGCTGCTGGTGGCCGGGGCGTGGCGCAACGACATTGCCGTCCAACGCAATATGGGAGTGGCGGAGGCCGAGGTGCTCAGCGCGGGACCGCGGCGCTCCACCATCGAATTCGTCACACCGGACCGGGTCACCTACCGCCCAGAGCTCGGCGTGCTCTATCCGTCCGAATTGGCAACGGGGATGCGGATTTACGTCGAATACGACAAACTCAACCCCAACCTGGTGCGGGTGCAGCACCGCAACGCCAAGCTGGCCATCATCCCGGCCGGATCCATCGCGGTGGTTGGTTGGCTGGTCGCCGCGGCCGCCCTGGCCGGGCTGGTGTTGGTGGACAAACGGCTGGATCGTCAGCTGGACAAGGTGTCAAGCCAGCCCGGGTCCTGAATGTCGACGACTCTGTTCGTTTTGAGGTCGTAAACCGTTGGGGTGCCGGGGTCTGCCGGGTTCACCTCGTCGAGACGTGCCCCGTTGGCCTCGTTGAGCGCGGCGGCGTCGACCGCGTAATCACCGGCTGCGATCCGGTCGGCCACCACCGCGGCCACCCCGCTTTCGCGGGCCATCGCCGCGATGTCGCTGTTGTTCGGGCCGTCGGGACTCTGGTGGCGGTAGAGGTCTTGCACGAGAGCCTGATACGCGGTCGCCGAGGTTGTCGGGTCGGCCGCCGAAAACAGCGCATTGCTGATCCGGGCGGAAACGTCGTTGTGATGTTTGGCATCGAGAAAGGTCAGCCATCGATACGTGACCGCGAGCCGGCCGCTGGCCAGATCGGCGGCAAACCGGTCGCCGTAGGTCGACTCCAGCTGCGCGCAGTACGGGCATTGTGGGTCGCAGAAGATCTCCAACTGCACTGGGGCAGCGCCAGACCAGCCAGCTGCGACTATCACCCCATTGCCGTCTGGGGTGCGTGGCACGTCGGCGTAAGCGGTCCCAGTGACGAACGTCACCGACCACAACGTCGTAACCGCCAATAACCGCAGGCAGGACCGCATTGTCCAACCCCCCTTTGCATGAGAGTTCGTGTGTCGTATGCCCGTCGGTAACCATACCGACAGGCGACGCTGCCACCGTGATGGTGTGCGCGTAGCGATTGTCGCGGAGTCCTTTCTCCCGCACGTCAACGGCGTCAGCAACTCAGTAGTCCGGGTACTTGAGCACCTGCGCCACACCGGTCACGAAGCCCTTGTCATTGCGCCCGACACGCCGCCGGGACAACCGCCCGCCGATCGGATCCACGACGGTATCCGGGTGCACCGGGCGCCGTCGCGGATGTTTCCGAGGGTCACCACGCTACCGCTCGGAGTGCCCACACCCCGGATGACGAGCGTGCTGCGCCGATTCGATCCCGACGTAGTGCATTTGGCGTCGCCGGCGCTGCTCGGGTGGGGCGGTGTGCGGGCGGCGCGTCGTCTCGGGGTGCCGGCGGTCGCGGTATATCAAACCGACGTACCGGGTTTCGCGGAGAGCTATGGGATCGGGATCACCACCCGGGCGGCCTGGGCGTGGTTCCGCCACCTGCACCGCCTCGCCGACCGCACCCTGGCGCCATCCAGTGCGACGATGGAGTCTCTTGTCGCTCATGGCATTCCACGGGTGCACCGGTGGGCCCGCGGGGTCGACGTGATTCGCTATGTGCCGTCGGCTCGCGATGAGGCCCTCCGGCAGCACTGGTCGCCAGATGGCAAGCCGATCGTCGGATTTGTGGGCCGGCTCGCGCCAGAGAAGCATGTCGAGCGACTCATCACGTTGGCTGCTGGCAACACGGTACAGGTGGTGATCGTCGGCGACGGGGTCGACCGTGCCAAGCTGCAATCGGCAATGCCGACAGCTGTTTTCACCGGCGCGCTGTATGGCGAGGAACTCGCCGAAGCCTATGCCAGCATGGATGTTTTCGTGCACGCCGGTGAGCACGAGACATTTTGCCAAGTCGTGCAGGAAGCGCTGGCGTCGGGGTTGCCAGTGATCGCCCCCGACGCCGGCGGCCCACGCGACCTGGTTACCCCGTGGCGCACCGGACTGCTGTTGGGAGTCAACGAGTTCGAGGCGCGGCTGCCTGAGGCTGTCGCGCACCTGGTCGCGGAAAGAGAGCGCTACGCGGTGGCCGCGCGGCGCAGCGTGCTGGGCCGCAGCTGGCCGGTCATCTGCGACGAGCTGCTCGGCCATTACGAAGCGGTACTCTCGCCCATCGCGCGGGCGCGCATGGCGCGCAGGCAACGCGCGCAGGGTGAGTGAGCTACCCCTGGGCCAACTCGGCGACCGGCTGCCATTGTTCCCACGTGCGTAGCCGGTTTTCGTAATCGGCCTTCGCCAGCCCCAGCGGCGCCTCGCCGAAGAACACTCGCAGCGGCGGCTCCTCGGCGTCCACCACTTTCAGCAGCGCGGCCGCAGAAGCTTTCGGATTGCCCGGCGCTGACCACCGTTGCTGGCGTACCGCCTCGGTCGCCGCATGCACTTCGGCGTATGCGGGTAGCGGATCGGCGCGCCTGGACGACGAACCGGACCAGTCGGTGTCGAACCCGCCCGGCTCGATCAGTGTGACGTGCACCCCGAACGACGCGACCTCTTGGGCCAGTGCCTGCGAGAAACCCTCTAGCGCCCACTTCGAGGCGTGGTAGATGCCGACCAAGGGAAACGCGGTGATGCCGCCGATCGAGGAGACCTGGATGATGTGCCCGCTCCGCTGCTCGCGCAGGTACGGCAAGGCGGCCTGGGTGATCCACAGCGCGCCGAACACGTTGGTCTCGATCTGGTCGCGCGCGTCCTGCTCGGACAGCTCTTCGACGAAGCCGAACTGGCCGTAGCCGGCGTTGTTGACGACGATGTCCAGGCGCCCGAAGTGATCGTGCGCCTGCTTGACCGCTGCGAAGTCCGCGTCCCGATCGGTGACGTCCAGTTGGATCGGCAGAATCGCGTCGCCGTACTTGTCCACCAGGTCGTCCAGCGTCGCGGTGTTCCGCGCGGTGGCCGCGACCTTGTCGCCTCGCTGCAGCGCGGCGATCGCCCATTCCCGTCCGAAGCCGCGCGATGTACCCGTAATGAACCACACTTTTTCGCTCACGCCGTTGTGCAACGCATCCGTCGGCAGCTCATTCCCCAGCCCGATTGCGCTGCTCCTCCTCCGGCCGCTACGCGGCCCGCATCGTCGCAACGCGGCACAGGTAGGTTCAGCGTCATGAGCCGCGCGACCCTGGACAAGGATCCTCGCGAGGTGGCGTCGATGTTCGACGGCGTCGCCCGGCGCTACGACCTGACCAATACCGTGCTCTCGCTGGGTCAGGACCGGTATTGGCGTCGCGCCACCCGGTTGGCGCTGAGCATCGGGTCGGGTGAGAAGGTGCTGGATCTGGCGGCCGGCACCGCGGTGTCGACGGTAGAGCTGGCCAGCTCCGGGGCGTGGTGCGTGGCGACCGACTTCTCGGTCGGAATGCTGGCGGCCGGGCATGCCCGGATTGTGCCGAAAGTCGCGGGTGACGCCACCCGATTACCGTTCGGCGACAACGTGTTCGACGCGGTCACCATCAGTTTCGGACTGCGTAATATCGCCGACCGCGACGTGGCGCTGCGCGAGATGGCTCGGGTCACCCGCGCCGGTGGGCGGTTAGTGGTGTGCGAATTCTCCACGCCCACCAATCGGCTTTTCGCTACGGCCTACAAGGAGTACTTGATGCAGGCGTTGCCGCGGGTGGCGCGCGCCGTGTCGAGCAATCCGGATGCGTATGTCTACCTGGCCGAGTCGATTCGGGCCTGGCCCGACCAGCCGGCGCTTGCGCACCAGATTACGCGCGCCGGGTGGTCGGCGGTGCGGTGGCGCAACCTGACCGGCGGCATCGTCGCATTGCACGCCGCCTACAAGCCCTGACCGCTGCCGAGCAGACACAAAAGCCCCCGACACGCCGAGGCGTGAGGGGCTTTTGTGTCTGCTCACCGGGGAACGCGGTCAGCTGAACGGCTTTCGGCGGTCTATCAGCCGCGAGGCCAGCCCGCCGCCGCGCCACACCCGCGCGACCCAGTCGGCGTCGTCGTCGGTGACCAGGTTGCCCATCACCCGCACCGCGATGCCCATCAGCCTCGTCGAGCGCATCGCGATCGGACCCGTCGCGGGCAAGAACCGCGGGAACGTCAGCAACAACGCCAGCCGACGCGCCACCGAAAACCCGCGACCGTAATGGGATTGCAGCAGTTGCGGCCATGCCCTGGACAGGTCGGACAGGTCACCCGAGCCGAGCATTTCTAGCATTTCCGCGGCCAGTCGCCCGGTCTCCAGCCCGTAGTCGATGCCCTCGCCGTTCAACGGGTTGACGCAGGCCGCCGCGTCGCCGATCAGCATCCAGTTCCGACCGGCGATCCCCGACACCGCCCCACCCATCGGCAGCAGCGCCGACGACACCGCGCGGGGCTGGCCGGTGAACCCCCACTCGTCGCGGCGCAGGTCGGTGTAATACGACATCAGCGGCCTCAGCGCCAGCTCCGCCGGCCGCTTGGAGGTCGACAGCGCGCCTACGCCGATGTTCACCTCGCCGTTGCCCAGCGGGAAGATCCAGCCGTAGCCGGGCAGCACTGCGCCGTCGGGGGAGCGCAGTTCCAGGTGTGAGGTCAGCCACGGTTCGTCGCTGCGCGGCGTGGTCAGGTATCCGCGGGCGGCGATGCCGTACACGGTCTCCTGATGCCATCGTCGACCCAAAACGCGACCCAGGGTCGAACGGGCGCCGTCGGCGACGATCAGCTCGCGGCAGCTGATCTCCGTCCCGTCCGACAGCGCCACCGAAACCACACGCGTCGACGAATCATGATGAACGCCTACAGCTTTGACGCCAAGCCGCATGCGCGCACCGGAGTCTTCGGCGACTTTGCGGATCCGGTCGTCCAGCTCGACGCGGGCCACCGCGCTGCCGGTCGACGGGAACGACGGGCCGGGCCATTCGACTTCCACCTCGCCGCCGAATCCGCTCATCCGCAGTCCGCGATGCCGGATCCGGGCATCCAGCCAGTCGCCCAGCCCCAACCGCTCCAGCTCGGCGACGGCTCGCGGCGTCAGTCCGTCACCGCAGGCCTTGTCGCGGGGAAAGTTGGCCGCGTCGACGACGAGCACGTCGCGGCCCGCCCGGGCGGCCCAGGCGGCCGCCGCCGACCCGGCCGGTCCGGCGCCCACCACCACCACGTCGGCGCTGCTGTGCATGCTCACCAGTATGTTGGTCGGGTGAGGACTCCGGCGACGGTGGTAGCGGGCGTGGACTTCGGTGATGCCGCATTCGCCACGAATGTGCGCGACGGGGTGGCCCGCATCGAGCAACTGATGGAAACCGAGCTGCGCGGGTCAGATGACCTGATGACGGAGGCTGTGCTGCATCTGTTCGAGGCCGGTGGCAAACGATTCCGCCCACTCTTCACGGTGCTGTCCGCCCAGTTAGGGCCGCGGCCGGACGCCGGTGAGGTGACGATCGCCGGTGCGGTCATCGAAATGGTGCACCTGGCCACGCTTTACCACGACGACGTGATGGACGAGGCTCAAGTGCGCCGCGGGGCTCCCAGCGCCAACGTGCGGTGGGGCAACAACGTCGCGATCCTGGCCGGCGACTACCTGTTCGCGACGGCGTCGCGGCTGGTGTCACGGCTGGGTCCCAACGCGGTGCGGATCATCGCCGAGACGTTCGCCCAGCTGGTCACCGGTCAGATGCGCGAGACCCGGGGCATAGATGAAGGGGCCAGCGGCGCCGATCCGATCGAGCACTACCTGAAGGTGGTGTATGAGAAGACGGCCTGTCTGATCGGTGCGGCGGGCCAGTTCGGCGCGATGTTCTCCGGTGCCGACGAGGATCAAATCCAGCGGCTCAGACGACTGGGCAGCATTGTCGGTACGGCGTTCCAGATCTCCGACGACATCATCGACATCGACAGCGACCCCGACGAGTCCGGCAAGCTGCCCGGCACCGACCTGCGCGAAGGTGTCCACACGTTGCCGGTGCTCTACGCGTTGCACGACAGCGGACCGGATTCTGATCGGCTCCGCGAACTGCTGGTCGGGCCGATCGACGACGACGCGCGGGTGGCCGAGGCGTTGGCGCTGCTGCGAGCCTCGGCAGGGATGGCTAAGGCCAAGGACACTGTGGCGCGATATGCGGCGCAGGCGCGGGAGGAGTTGGCCGCGCTGCCCGAGAGCCCTGGTCGGCAGGCGCTGGCCACTCTGGTCGACTACACGATCCACCGACACGGCTAGGTTTCAGGAACTCATGGGGCTGCCTTGAGCGTTTAATGAGCGACTAGGAGGAAGCTGATGACCTGGCATCCGCATCACAACACGTTCAAGACGTTCGCCTTGCTGGTAGGCATGTCGGCGCTGATCGTGTTCGTCGGCGGGCTGTTCGGCCGGACCGCGCTGTGGATCGCTGTGCTGTTCGCCGTCGGTATGAACGTCTACACCTATTTCAACAGCGACAAGCTGGCGCTTCGGGCGATGCATGCGCAGCCGGTGTCGGAGGTGCAGGCGCCGGCGATGTACCGGATTGTGCGTGAGCTGGCCACCGCCGCCCACCAGCCGATGCCGCGGCTCTACATCAGTGACACCGCCGCGCCCAACGCATTCGCCACCGGCCGCAACCCGCGCAACGCCGCGGTGTGCTGCACCACCGGGATTCTCAACATCCTCGACGAGCGCGAGCTGCGTGCGGTGCTGGGTCACGAGCTTTCGCACGTCTACAACCGCGACATCCTGATCTCCTGTGTGGCCGGTGCGCTGGCGTCGGTGATCACCGCGTTGGCTAATATGGCGATGTTCGCGGGTGCATTCGGCGGCAATCGTGATGGGGGCAATCCCTTTGCGCTGCTGCTGGTTTCGCTGTTGGGCCCGATCGCGGCCGGGGTGGTGCGGATGGCTGTGTCGCGATCGCGCGAATACCAAGCCGACGAATCGGGTGCGCTGCTGACCGGCGACCCGTTGGCGTTGGCCTCGGCGCTGCGCAAGATCTCCGGTGGTGTGCAGGCCGCGCCGCTACCTCCCGAGCCGCGGCTTGCGGCCCAGGCACACTTGATGATCGCCAACCCGTTCCGCAACGGTGAGCGAATCGGTTCGCTGTTTGCCACCCACCCGCCGATCGCCGACCGGATCCGGCGGCTCGAGGAAATGGCCGGGCACTAGTCTCACCAGCCTCAGGAGTCCCCACAAGCTGACCATGCGGTGACTTTCCGATTCGACGGCGCATGCGATATCACGGCAGCATGAATCGCTACACCTATCGCGCGGAATGGTCGCCTGAACAGGGCGAATACGTAGGCCGATGCATCGAATTGCCGTGGTTGTCGCAGGGCCCCGACCATGCAGGTAGCGATTGCCGACGTCGAGCGAGCCGCCGATGAGTACATCGCCGAGTGCGAGGCGCTTGACCAAGAGCCGCCGGCCCCGCTAACCGAACGAAAGTACAGTGGCAAGTTCGTCATCAGGACATCGCCGGCGCTACATGCCGGCCTCGCCGTCGAAGCTGCCGAGCAGAACGTGTCGATGAATCAGTGGGCGGTACAAAAGCTCGCCGATCGTCCGCCAACTGGTCTTTTCGATCTCTGATATCGCATACGGCATCGTTTGCAAAACAAGTGTGCCCCCAAGGTTCTGGTGCGCCTGTGGCTTGCGGGCTCAGAAGCCCGAGCCGTGGACCTCGTGACCGGGCGTATCCGCGGCCAAGCCGCGATAGGCGTCTTCCACGGTCGCGCCGTGGCTGATCACCGCATCGACTTCGCGCGCGATCGGCATGTTCAACCCGTACTTGTCGGCGAATTCCATAATCACGGTGGCGGCCTTGACGCCCTCGGCGACTTGGTTCATCGACGAGATGATCTCGTCGATGGGCTTGCCGGCACCGAGTTGCTCACCGACGTGGCGGTTGCGGCTGCGCTGGCTGGTGCAGGTGACGATCAGATCGCCCATGCCGGCCAGGCCGAAGAAGGTATCGCGCTTTCCACCCATCGCCTCGCCCAGCTTTGACATCTCGCGCACCGAGCGAGCGATCACCATCGCCCGAGTGTTCTCGCCGATACCCAGCGAGTAGCCCATCCCGACGGCGATCGCATAGACATTCTTCAATGCGCCGGCCATCTCCACGCCAAGCACATCGTCGACGGTGTACACGCGAAAACGTTTGGTTCGGAACAGCTGTGCCAGCCTCGCGGCGAGGTGCTGGTCGGGCATCGCCAGCACCGCCGCGGCCGCGTAGCCTTCGCCGACCTCGCGGGCGATGTTGGGCCCGGCCAGGATGCCGGCGGGGTGGCCGGGTAGCACTTCGTCGACGATCTGAGACATCCGCATGTTGGTGCCTTGCTCGAGCCCCTTGACCAACGACACCACCGGCACCCATGGACGCAACTCGGTCGCCAACTCGGTGAGCACGCCCCGGAACCCGTGCGACGGCACCCCCATCACGATGACGTCGGCGCACCTGGCGGCCTCGGAGAAGTCGGTGGTGGCGCGCAGAGTTTCGCTGAGGTCGACGTCCTTGCCAAGATAGCGCGTGTTGCGGTGGTTCTCGTTGATGTCCTTAGCGGTCTCTTCCGATCGCACCCATTGCAGCGTCGGTCCGCGGCGCGCGCAGATGGACGCGACAGTAGTGCCCCAGGAACCACCGCCCAAAACGACGACGTTCGGTTCGCGCTTAGCAGCTGCCATGGCGACCAGCGTATTGCCGTCGCCCAATCTTTACCGGCGGTTGGCTAGAAGTGGCCCCAGCCGCGTTGGCCGTCCCAACCCCCGCAGACTCCGTTCGAGCAAGCGTTGACCGTGCCACCCTGGAATGGGTTCCAGCCGCCGCAGCCGTTCCAGCCGGGACCGCTCCCGCAGCCGCCTCCGCCACCCTGACCGTCCGGGCCGCCGCCGCCATTCGTTGGGTCGGCGAGAATGACGTGACTGGTTGCGGTGGTCGGCGCCGTCGTGCTCACGACGGCTACCGATGCGGCGGCAATCGCCCCGGCGGCCGCTCCCGCCACGACCACCGATGCGACGAAGTTCCGTGTGATTAGCATGGCTCAATAATGCTTCGGTAAGTGCGCGGCTGCCAGTCGAGTTATCGGTGTGTCACCGACATTTCGCGAACGGAGCAGTTATCCGGCCAGCGCCGCCTTTTCGTCGGCGCGGCCGAAGACCATGGCCTCTTCGATCCGGTCGAACCGGTAATCGATGGCGTCGGCGAAGTAGTTCTGCCGAACATTCCACGGCCGCTTGGTGCCGGATTTGGGCAGCGCGTGCGGCGAGCGCAGCACGTAACCGGCCTGGATATCCCACGACGGCTTTTCGGGCATCGGCTCACCGTCGAGATGCGGATAGGCGTGCGTATAGCCGCGGGATTTCATGTGTGCCAGCAGCTTTGCCGTCGCGCGGGCGGTGATGTCGGCGCGCAGCGTCCATGAGGCGTTGGTATACCCGACGCACCAGAACAGGTTCGGCACATCCTCCAACATGTGGGCCTTGTAGACGAAGCGGTCCTGCGGCTTGATCTCGCCGCCGTCGACTGACACCGTCACGCCGCCCAGCGCCTGCAGTTGCAGACCGGTGGCGGTGACGATGATGTCGGCGTCGAGATGCCCGCCGGACTTCAAAACGATGCCGCTGGAATCGAAGTGGTCGATGTGGTCGGTCACCACGTCGGCGCGCCCATCGCCGATCGCGACGTACAGGTCGGCGTCGGGGATCAGGCACGGTCGCTGGTCCCAGGGGTTGTAGCGAGGCTTGAAATGGCTGTCGACGTCGTAGCCCTCGGGCAGATTGCTGATCGCGGTGCGGCGGATCAACCACCGTATAAAGCCCGGTGTCTTGCGCGCCAAGAACCAGATCAAGCCCTCCCGCAGCACATTGCGTTGCCGGATGATCGAGTGAGCAACCCTGCGCGGCAACACTTTTCGCAACGCATCCGCTGCCGGACTGTATTTCGACGCCGAGAACAGATAAGTCGGCGACCGCTGCAGCATGGTCACCTTCGACGCCTTCTCGGCCAGCGACGGGATCAGCGACATCGCGGTGGCGCCGCTGCCGATAACCACCATCTTCTTGTCGGTGTAGTCCAGGTCTTCGGGCCAATGCTGCGGATGAACGACGGCGCCGTCGAACTCTTCGATGCCGGGGAAGTCCGGGGTGTACCCCTCGTCGTAGTTGTAGTAGCCGGACCCGAAGAACACGAACCGGCCGCGGTAGATCTTTTCCGCGCCGTCCTGCTCGGCCGTGACCGTCCAGGTGTCGGTCGACGAGTCCCAGTCCGCCGAGCGCACGTAGCTGTTGAACCGGATGTGGCGGTCGATGCCGTACTTGCGCGCGGTGGCGGTGAGGTATTCGCGGATATGCACCCCGTCGGCCACCCCTTCTTTCCGGGTCCACGGCTCGAACGGGAAGCACAATGTGAAAATGCTGCTGTCGGAGCGGACGCCGGGGTAGCGGAACAGGTCCCAGGTGCCGCCGATTTGCTCGCGCCGCTCCAAGATGACGTAGCGGGTCCCCGGGTTGCGCTCGGTGATGCGGTAGGCCGCGCCCAGGCCCGAGATGCCGGCGCCGATGATGACGACGTCGACGTCTTCCGCGTCCTGTGGCGTCACGCTCATTGCGAACCTCGCTTCTCCCGCGGCGGTGCGGTGCTGATCACCACATTAGGCACCCACCGGTTGATTGAGCCAGCGTGGCGCCGATCACGACGGCTGAAGTAATACGTCGACATGCAGCGGTGCGCACAGGTCGATCAGCCATATCTGGTCGGCGGGGCTGGCGAAAATGCGTGCGTGCGAGGGGTCTTGAGCGAACGCGTCAGCACACTTGTCGCCGAAAAACACATACGCCTTGCTGCTATTGCACATTCGCGACATCCACACCATGCCATCCACACCAATCCCGTGCGCGGCTTCGGCCCAATGCACTGTGTCGGGGTAGGTGGACGCAGGGCTCGACGTGACATCTTGTGGGCTGACCTTGAGGCGTCGTAGCCCCAGGCCGTGGAGGACAGCGAGACGCAGGTCGCGGGTCACCTTGAGGCGGGCGAGTGCTTTCCGGGAGTAATCGTCATAGGGCAGAAGACCCCCCTCGACCGGGATGTTGTGCAGCAGGGTCTCGGCGATGGCCGCTTCTTCGGTATCGGCCGCGTACATGATCGGGACCACCGGCTTGCCGAAGAAACCGAACCGGGTCGGCGCACCCGGGCCGGGGTTGAAGTTCGTGGGTGGGCCGATATTCGTGAAGACGCGATACAGCAGGTGCTCTGCGGGCAGGGCTTCAATGTTCGGCTTGAACGGGGTCGGCGGCCCTTTCACCACGAGACGGCCAAAGCGTCCGCAGCCACTGCGACGACTCGGTCCGGATCCTCAGTCAGGTGGTCTACGGGTCGATCCCCGTTGAAGTACGTCGTCGGCGAGCACAGCCACTGCACCAGACCCGCCTCAGACCAGTCGTTGGCTTCCGCGATCTCGCGCAGCCGACCGATCACAGCGAGGGGCTGCCCGTCCGGTCCGAACTGAAACCCCGGGTAGACGAGGCTGTTGCCTTGTCGCACGGCGACAAGCGTGTTGTTGCGGTGTGCGGCGGCGGCAAAGTTGCGGGGAGCGCGCGACCGCGACCCCATTCGGTTGCCGGCCTCGGTGCTGGTCAACATGCCGAACTCTCCCTCGATTCGGAAGTAGAGGTTCTGCTCGGCCTGGACCGCCCGGGCAATCGCGGGCTCGGCGTACACGGCGACCGATGCGAGGGCAGCGCCTAGGGCCTGAGCACTCTCCCGAACGCGCTGGGTTGCGACGACGAGGTCCTCCGCCGTGGTCATGCCAACCATGCTACATGCGATTCATGCATCTCTGAGAATTGCACGAATCGCACGCGCTACCGGTAGTTGACGAACTGCAGCGCCACGTCGAGGTCGGCCTTCTTGAGCATCGCTATGACGGCCTGCAGGTCGTCGCGCTTTTTGCTGGTGACGCGGACCTCATCGCCCTGAATCTGGGTCTTGACGGTCTTGGGTCCCTCGTCCCGGATGAGCTTGGTGATCTTCTTGGCGTTCTCGCTGCTGATGCCCTGTTTGAGGGCGCCGGTGACCTTATAGGTCTTACCGGAGGCCTGCGGGTCGCCGGCGTCGAAAGCCTTGAGGCTGATGTCGCGGCGGATCAGCTTCTCCTTGAACACGTCAACGGCGGCCTTGACCCGCTCCTCGGTGGAACTGGTCAGCTCGATCGCCTCCTCGCCCTTCCAGGCGATCTTGGTGTCGGTGCCGCGAAAGTCGAACCGGGTGGCGAGTTCCTTGGCGGCCTGGTTGAGGGCGTTGTCGACCTCTTGCCGGTCGATCTTGCTGACGACATCGAACGATGAATCCGCCATTGGACCCGTCCCCTTTCATCGGTGTTGGCCGTTTGTGCACCCGGTACATCCTCGTTGTACTCTTGCTACCCGTACCACACAGGCAGGTTGCCCGAGCGGCCAATGGGAGCGGACTGTAAATCCGTCGGCTTACGCCTACCCAGGTTCGAATCCTGGACCTGCCACCGAGGTCAGAGGCTATTTGTTGCCGCTGGAACGGATTTGAGCGATGAGCCAGTCCGCAGCCAGTCCGCGGATCTACCCGGTCCGTCGTGGAATTGATCGGCGACTAAGTAGTACGAAATCGGGCGAGTTTGCAGTAGTGCGCTCCGTCGCGGCCGCCACCCTAGCGCGCGTAGCGCGCGGTATTACCGAAACGGCGTCGTCCAATGGTGCGTTATTGCAGACGCCCGATACGATGATCGCCGAAAAAGCGGATCAGGTTAGCCTTGCGTTGGTACGGATTGAGGAGGATGGCGTGTTGAGCGGTTATCGACTCCACTACCAGCGGGTTGCTCCCAACGGTGATGTGCTTGTTGACGAAGATCTACGATTCGAGCTGCAGATTCACTGAATGCAGCGGATTCGTCGTACCAGGTCGAGGCATGCCATCGGACGGAGCAAGGAGAGCCAAGAAAGCGCGTCGCGTTCGTCTGTCCACCGCGGCACGAGCCCATCAGGAACGATGTCGACGCGAATATCGCGACTCACATCAACTGCGCCACAAGCATTCTCAAATAACTTGACGATGCCATCGCGAGTATCGGAACCGCTACCGCGACATGGCGACATCGCGTGAGGCGTCATGCAGCAGTCGGGATGCCCAGTGAATCACCTACTTTGACAAGCCCTCGCGACACGCCGAAATTTTGTCAATCTAGCCAGGCGTGTCTTGTCGATCTTTCCTGCACGTCGACAGCTGCCGAGATGCAACAGAGATTAACAAACCGTACTTGGTTGTTAAAACAAGGTTATTAGGCGCTTTAGCTAAATTCACGACACCGTCGGGCAGACCCTGCTGAGGCATCGAGAGGCTTTGTTTGCCAGGTGTGCTTAGACCATTCAGGGTGCGCTCGCCCTCGCCGCTAGCGTGAGCTTTGCACCAAGTCCGTGTCGAAGCGGTGAGGGACATCGACCATCGGTGATGGTGGCGTCCTGCCACGACCGCTTGGAGTGGTTTACGACCTCACGGATGTAGGTTCCACTGGCCGCAATCCTGGGCCAGGACGTCGTTGACGTCGACTTCGAGCCCGCCGACCACCGGGCCTGGATTCGACGCGGTGCTCACCACGCGCTGGTAGAGAACTGCGGCGGGGTCGATCTGACCGCGAGACCAGGACCGGGTCTGCCAGGCCCACCGGTGGCCGGGCGTGCGCGAATTCCCGATAACGCCATCGGTGGCGGCCCACTGGCACACATTGATACCCCCGTAAACGCCGGTGCGCTGGACTCCAAGCACCGAGTTGATTCCGCGAAACCACTGCAGCGCGACGGTGTCCCAGGTGTCGCGGTTGATGTCGTCGTCGACGGTGAAGAAGATCGGTGCACTCTGGCCGCCACCTGCCGCGGTATGCAGCTGCCAGGCGGTGCGAGCGTCGGTGACGCCGCCGGCGAACCCGCGCGTGAAGTCCGATGGTGCTGTCCCGCCCGGCTTGCCGTATTGGTAGTTGCTGACGATCACCAGCCCAGCGGCGGTCAGCGACTCGGCGTAGGGCCGGGTGATCGGCTTGGCGCCAAAGGACGAGCCGGGACGCGATAGCGAGACGTAGTTGACCACCCCGGAATAGCCAGCAGATCGGATGTGCTCCGCTGGAATCTGGCGCATGGCGAAGTCGATCAGTTGGGGAGCGGCGGCCGCCGCCGTGGGGGTGCCGGCACTTGCTGATGCCGCATCCAGCCCGGCCAGCGCCGACACAGCGGTGGCGTAGCGTAGCGCGTCACGCCGGGAAACCGGGCGTGATCGCCGGAGGCTGATAGTCCCCGACGAGTCCTGCATCGCGTGATGTTAACAATGTGACTGCTGTTAACGGTGTAGCCTCGCTGGCCGAGTTCAGTTCGGAATTATCAGGCTCCCGCGACACGCCGAAGTCTTGTCAAAGTAGCAAGCCCGGAAGCATCGGTAAGCGGCTGCCGCATCAGAGTTATTGCTGTTCAGAGCTGTTATCTAGCTCATCAAATAATTACTTGCACCACATATGCAGCACTTTGCTGTTACCCGCGCTGGGCGCCACGGCGGACTCCCCTTAGCGCTCATCGTGTCACCTTGGTTTTGCTTGTCCAGCGGTCCAGCTCGTCGGCTGCCTCGACCTTTTCGTACCGCCATGCCCGTCACTTAGCTGCGGAAAGCGTTACGATCACCAACGCGATCGTCGCTAGGGCCAGCACTCCCGTCGCCCAAACCAGCGCCTCGCGCGAGTCAGCCGGTCGGTTGCCGCCGCAACCGGTCGAAAGCCTCCTAGGCGCTGGCCGCAACTCTAATTCTCGAATCTAGACAAAAGAGACGCTACTTTTGCTCGCCAGCGGTCTGGCGATTCCTGCAGGTGATGCTGTCTCATTTCTACTTAGCTACGTAAGCGCCCATTCACTGACCGTTGGGGGCGCCGTCGGGACCGGCCCTAAGTGCTGGCCGTTGCCTTTAGCGTCAACTCGGCGCGGGCCTGGTCAGGAAGGCCAGACGGAACTTGCCGACCTGGATCTCATCACCATTGACCAGCACCGCCGAATCCACCGGTTGCCGGTTGACATAGGTGCCGTTGAGGCTGCCGACATCGATGACGCGGAATTGGCCTTGCTTCCGCTGGAACTCGGCGTGGCGGCGGCTGACGGTAATGTCGTCGAGGAAGATGTCGCTGTCGGGATGGCGGCCCGCGGATGTGACGGGCTGGTCCAGCAAAAATCGGGAACCCGCGTTGGGGCCGCGTGTGACGATGAGCAGCGCTGAGCCGTTCGGCAACCCTTCGACGTCCCACATCGGGCCCTCCGCCCTGGCGGGGGCCGCCGCGTCAAGCTCGCCGAGGAAGTCGTCGCGGAAAGGGGAGGTGGTTTCCGTGGCGACTTCCTCAGGGGGCCCGTCGTTGTCCTTACGGCTCACTTGCTGTTCCTTGTTGGCTAACCGGCAGGATCAACTCTGCCTTACCACGAAGCGCGACGAGACCAACTGTCCCGAAAACGTTCTTTCGAGACACGGTCGGTTGGGGTCGGGAGGCGAGCGTCGCCTTCTTCTCGCCCGATCAAACGCCGAGACCCGACGAATTATGGCGGGTTGTCGGCCCAACGCCGGGTGGCCGCCACGGCGGCGGCCTCGGCTGGCCAGGGTCGTCTTGCAGCTGGCGCGTCACCGCTTCAATCGCAGCCGCGTAGGTGCCGCCGTTTTCTGAGCAAGTTCACCGCTGGGCTTGCAGTAGGGTGCGGATTTCTCTGGGGAGCTGATCCAGGGCCTTGTCCATCTGGGGAGGCGGGAGATGGTGCAATACGGCTGCGGTGGTCGCCGCAGCCGCCTTGCCGACGTTGTCGGGGGCGATGATCGCCTCACGGGCGAACCGGGCAGCGTAGGCCTCGGCGTCGTACATCTCGGGGACGGCGCTGGGATTCCAGCCCGCGTAGAAGATGCCCCTGATCAGGTCGGGCAGCTGAGCCGCAAAGTGGGCGCTCGCCTCCACGGTGAGCCGATCGCGCAGGGTGTGCAGCCACGCGCGCAGCACTCGGTAGGCGAACTCCCGATCCTCGGTGTCGAACTCCCTGGCCACGTCGTTGATCCACGTGTGCGCGGTTTGCATCGCGTGGTCAAGCGCCGAGACCTTCGTTTTGGCGGACATGACTGCCTCCTTGAGACGCCGATCTTAGTTCGCCCGCGTGCCGGAGGTTCCGAACATCGTGTCGCCGCGGGCGCCAGGGTGGTTGGCAACGAGGTGCTGTGGGACGGCGTCTAACCGTCGTCAACACAATCTGCCGGGCCATCGGACCTCGCATTACAGATTGAAGCCCGGATAGGCGTAGCCGGCTGACCAGTAGGGCGCGCAGCCGTAGTAGCCGTAGATGCTGCTCTGGTAGCCGCTGTCGTTGACCAGTTCCGGGTCATAGCCGGGCGCCTCGGCGATGTGGTCGCGAGTGTCGTTGATGGACACGTCATCACTGGTGGTCCAGGTGATCGCGTCGACCGGAAGAAAGGACTTCTTTTCGCCGATACCGAGAAACCCGCCGTGTTCGACGAGCAGGAAGCGGGCCTTACGTTCGCTATCGTCGACGAACACGTCCTGCACCTTGCCAACGTCCTTGCCGTCCTTGTCCGTTACCTTCCGCCCGCGCATGTCGTCAGTGGCATTGTCGACCGTCATGCCGGTGCCGGTGAGTTTGCTGAGGGTGGCGTGGTTCTGCGATGTCATGGGAACTCCCGAGCGGCGTTCACCGATGTGTACGGGCGCGGGAGCTGATGCTCGGCGAGATCAGCGGCGGACAGCCGACCTCATCCCGGACTGGCTGAAGGTCTCAGTATCAATGAACCTACGCCGACGTGCCAGCCCAAGTCGACGGACGCTGGCGTATCAACTGTTCTCGGTAGCCGACCCAGCAGCTCGTCGAGGTTGCCAGGCTCCGATAAGTCGGTCACGGCTGGCTCCGCCTAGCTGGATGGACCGTTTCAATGACCGCCGCTACCGGTGATTTCGGCGTTGAGGTGATCGCCGAGAGGAACGGTGAGCGCGTCACCGTGCAATGCAAACGGCTCAAGGTGGTTGGTGTAGGTGCTGTCCAACAAGTTGTCGCCGGTGCGATGCATCACAAGTGCACCAGAAGCCTGGTCGTTAGCAACCGGGAATTCACCAGAGCAGCCATGCAGCTTGCCCGAACGCACATCTGTCAGCTCGTCGGACGCGCGCAGCTTCGGACATGGACTCTCGAGTGACAGGCCGCCCGCACCGGCGCACCGGCAGAGCCGGGTGGCGCGTGCGAGAAGGCGCCACCCGGTGCCGCGTGTCGGGGGATGATTAAGGGCCGAGTTTGTCGCCCGGGTGCTCTTAGCACGAGATCACATCTGCAGCCCACGTACAGCGAGCAGGACTGTCCCATGCTCGTCCAAGACATCGAGGTCGGCGTCGACGCCTGCGGCGTCGGCTCTGGTCACCCGGGTGAAACAGTAGCGGGCGTTGCGGACCGGTCCGTGAACCCGCAGCCGGCCGACACCCAGTGGCAACAGCAGACCACCATTGCCGGCGTTGCCGACACCGGGATGAGCTGCAACCGACTGGAAACACGCATCGAGCAGCACTGGGTGCACGCCGTAGCCGGCCCGCTGCGAGCGGATCGAGCTGGGCAGCCCGACTTCGGCCAGCACCGTGGCGCCGTTTTCTTCGGAAGTGCAGGCGGCCGTCAGACCGGTGAAAGCCGGACCGAACTGAATACCACGCTCGTCCAACCCTCGTCGAAGCTGAGCCCCTTCCGTGCGGCACGGATGTGTCGCCAGCAGAGCAGCTATGTCCTGTGCCGGTGGCTGGCCCGTGTCCTCGACGGCCTGCAGGACTGCGCTGGCACGCCGCGTGTGTTCCCCGTCCTGGTCGGTCTCCATCACGAACGTGACGACGCCCGGTGCCTCCACCGACGCGATGGCGCCGACCGGGGTCTCTTCATCGAGCAGCAGCATCTCCTCGAAGCGGATATCGCGGACTTCGGACGCCTCGCCAAGGACCGTTTGAGCGGCCGCCAAGGCCATCTCGCAGTAGGCAGCCCCTGGGAGGGCGGGCGCATTATGTATCTGGTGGTCGCCCAGCCAGGGCTGCGCCGCGGTGCCGACCTCGGCCTGCCAAACGTGACGCTCCGGCTTCTCCTGCAATCGCACATGCGGCCCCAACATTGGATGCACCGCGATGGTGCACGTGCCGTGCACCCGGGAATCCTGACCGTCGCGGGTCAAGAACAGCGGACGGTGAGTCCAGGTCGGCAGCGGCGCGTTCACCAGCCGCCCAATGGGATACAACACCGAAAAGTCCACCGCCGCACCCGCACTGTGCAGATCCGCCAGGAAGCCGCGCAGCCCATGCGGCAGCTCTTGCTCACGCCGCATAGCGGCCAGAGCAGCCATCGGCATGCCGAGGCTTCGGGCGGTCTGGTCGATAGCGTGGGTGAGCAGGGGGCGTGGTGCCAGCTCCGCGAAGACCCGGTAGCCGTCCTCCAGCGCCGCCTGCACAGCCGCGGCGAACCGCACCGTGTGACGCAGATTCTCCACCCAGTAACCGGCATCGCACACCGGCTGCTCGCGCGGGTCGAACTCGGTCGCCGAGTAATACGGAATCTCCGGTGTCATCGGGCTGAGCTCGGCCAGGACATCGGCCAGCTCGTCGAGGATCGGATCGACTTGCGGGGAATGCGAAGCGACGTCGACGGCCGCCTCGCGGGCCATGACGTCGCGCTCCTCCCACGCCGTGACCAGATCGCGAACCGATTGGGTTGCGCCGCCGATGACGGTGGACTGCGGGGAGGCCATCACCGCGACCACGACGTCGTTGACGCCGCGAGCCATCAGCTCCGAAAGCACTTGCTGGGCGGGCAGCTCCACCGACGCCATCACGCCGGCACCGGCGATGCGGGTCATCAACCGTGAGCGGCGGCAGATGACGCGCACCCCGTCTTCCAGCGACAGCGCTCCCGCGACGACCGCTGCCGCGGCCTCGCCCAGGGAATGCCCGATGACCGCGCCCGGGCGCACCCCGTAGGCCTTCATGGTGGCGGCCAGCGCCACCTGCATGGTGAACAGCGTTGGCTGAATGCGGTCGATTCCGGTTACTGTCTCGGGTGCCGACATCGCCTCGGTCACCGAGAATCCGGACTCCCGCGCGATCAGCGGCTCGGCCTCGGCAACGGTGGCGGCAAACACCGGTTCGGTGGCCAGCAGCTGAGCGCCCATTGCGGCCCATTGTGAGCCCTGCCCGGAGAACACCCACACCGGTCCCCGGTCGTCGTGACCGACCGCAGCCGGATATGGGGTGTCACCGTCGGCGATCTCCCGCAACGCCTCGACCAGCTCCTCGGTGCTGGCAGCCGTCACGGCGGCTCGCGTGGACCGGTGCCCACGCCGACGGGCCAGGGTGTAGGCCAGATCCGGCAACGCCACATCGCCGGCGTTTGCTTTCGTGTTCTGAGCTCCGGCCGGCCGCACCATATCCGGACAGTCTTGCCGGCCGCACCATAAGCAGCGCGGCGCGGTCTCTTCGGTGGGCCACAGCTCCACCCAGTCGGCCAGGCGGCCAGCGGTGCGGCGCAGTTCGTCAGCCGAGGTAGATGACACCGCGAACACCAATGGTGCGGCGATCGCGGATTGGTCGACGACGTCGTCGGGTGCAGTGCTCTGGGGCGCTTGCTCGAGGATCGCGTGCACGTTGGTTCCGGAGATCCCATATGCCGACACCGCGGCCCGTCGGGCGTGATAGCCGTTGGTGGGCCATGGTGTGGTGGTCTGCGGGACAAAGAGTTTCGTGTCGATCCGGGTCAGGTCATCGGGTAGCCGTGTGAAGTGCAGATTCGGCGGGACCACGCCGTGCTGTAGTGCCAGGATGGTCTTGATCAGGCCTAGCGCCCCCGAGGCCGCCTGCGTATGCCCGAAATTGGTCTTCACTGACCCCAGTGCGCAGGGGCCCCCGGTGCCGTAGACGTTCGCCAGGCTGGCGTATTCGATGGGATCACCGACTGGGGTGCCGGGCCCGTGCGCCTCCACCATTCCGATGGTGCGCGCGTCCACGCCCGCGGCAGTCAACGCCGCCTGATATACCGCGGTCTGCGCATCCGCAGACGGTGTCGCGATGTTGACGGTACGACCGTCCTGATTGGCGGCGGTGCCACGCAGCACCGCCAAGATCCGGTCGCCGTCGCGTTGCGCATCCGCCAACCGCTTGAGCAACACCACGGCGCAGCCCTCACTAGGCACGAACCCGTCCGCTGCGACGTCGAAGGCATGGCAGCGTCCCGTCGGAGACAGCATGCTCTGGGCCGATCTGGAGGAGAATTTCCGCGGGTCCAACATCACGGTGGCCCCGCCGGCGAAGGCGAGGTCGCTTTCGCAGTCATGCAAGCTGCGGCAAGCTATATGCACGGCGGCCAAGCCGGAAGAACATGCTGAGTCCACCGTGAGTGCAGGACCGTGGACCCCCAGGGCATAGGCGATGCGTCCGGACGCCAGGCTGAAACTGTTGTCGGTGAACCCGTACGGCCCCTCCACGGAATGCGCGTCGGCGGCCAGTAACTGGTAGTCGTCATGCGTCAACTCCACGAACACACCGGTCAACGAGCCGGAGATCCTCTCGCGCGTGAGACCGGCGTGTTCCATGGCCTCCCACGAGGTTTCCAGCAGCAAGCGGTGCTGCGGATCCATCGCGGTCGCCTCCCGCTCGTTGATCCCGAAGAACTCGGCATCGAAGCCGCGGATGTCGTCCATAAATGCGCCCCACCGGGACACCGGCCGGCCTGGCACACCTGGCTCGGGGTCGTAATACTCATCGGCGTCCCACCGGTCGGGCGGAATCTCGGTGACCAGGTCATCGCCGCGCAGCAACGCTTCCCATAATTGGTCCGGCGATTCGATGCCTCCGGGAAGTCGGCAGGCCATCCCGATGATGGCAATCGGAGTAGCGGGAGTTTTGTTCATAGCGAGCAAAGAATGGGTCGAATCTGGGTCCTGCGCGCTGTCGTGATTCGCCTGGACGGTAGCCAATTCCCCTCCTCATAGCAACAGCAGATGGGCGTGCCCGAAGCATGGGTCAAGGTATCGGAGCCCGCATGGGCTCAGCGGTTGTCTACGTCTGCGTAAATTTCGCTGAGTGATCTGTCGAAGCTTTCGTGCACGTCAGGAGCTATATAACAGGGAGACGGTATTCCACACGCGGAAAATTTCCAAGGTCAAGCCAGTTATTTAAACTCGTGTTCACATTGCCTTTATTTAAACTCGTTTTAACATTGCCTTACCGATTAGCCAACCTTTTGTGGTCTTTAGTATATTTCTATTGCGGTCTTACGATATTTCTATTGCGGTCTTAGTATAGTTTTATACTGTTGTTCTTTCGGGTTACGTCTGCCTTATTCACGTCTGGGTTAATTGGAGTGTGGCATACCGGTGGATTCGATGTCGCTGTCGAGCAGTTCGCATTCGCCGGTGTGGATGCCAGCGCGGATCTCGATGCCCAGTGTTTCGGCGTCAGCGCGCAGGGCCTCGGCGCAGCGGATGGCCTGCGTCGGGCCGTCGAAGGTGGCCAGGTGGCCGTCACCGGTGCTCTTGACCACCGTGCCGCCGAATCTTTCCGTCAGGTCGGCGGTGTTCTCACCGAAGTGCTGTAGCACCGCCCGCCACCAAACCGATGAAACTGGATGCGGCGCAACAGAAGCGACTCCTGCGCCTCTACCAACAGGGCGAACCGGTGAGTGAATTGACCTCCATGTTCGGCATCAGTCGTAGCACTTTGTTCAGGACCCTGAAGGTTCTCAAGAAGCGAGACCCGATCTCAGCATGACCAGACACCGGCGGTGAGATAGGTCGTGCACGACGGCGACCGGCAAAGTCGCCAGCGGCATCGGAGAGACGAGCGAACCCGTCTTCAAATCTCCGCCCAGTAACTTGCGGGTGGGGTCACCTTGCCGCGTATTCGATCATTGGCTCTGAGGACACCTGACCACCCGGCGACGTAATTGAGATGCCGGTGGGTCGCACTTCATAGCGCGTTCCGTCGTTCGGGTTGGTGACGTCGAATCCGTCCGACGAGCGCACCGCATTGGCGAGCTCAATCCTGGCGCTGTCCCTGAGCCGAACATCGCGGTATCGCTCCGAACTGCGGTCCGGCACCGCTTCGGTGTCAGCCGGGGAAGGTTACGGAGATGTCGGTGACGGCGCGTCGAGGTGTGCGAGGGCCTTCGCGCCGCGCGAGAGCGGAGGCACGCACCGCCAGTCGGCTTCTGGCCACGGTGGTTTCGGTGGCCGGTCTTGTGGTTGCGGCGTGCGGTGCCCAAACCTCCGGCGGTGACCACCAGACCCGCCGCCCGAGTGGCGCGGTGATCCTCAATACGACGACCGTCGGAGAGCTCGTGGTGGCCTTCACCGATGCGGGGCTCGCGGTGCCGAACGCCCACGATGTCGGGCCGCAGAAATGTCCGCAGATCGGCTGTATTGACGCCGTGGACACCGACACCGTGTCGATCATGAAGTTTCCGAGCACGGGCAAAGCAGAATTGTATGCGGCCTCGATTCCGCGCATGTTCCTAGTGGAGGATGTGGTCGTGGTGTTCTCTTCGGCTGTTTCCCCCGAGGCGAGGCGAGCCTACGAGCAAGGTGGCGAAACACGCTGTCCACTGAGCATGAGCCCGCCTCTCCTCTGTCTGGGTGGCAGCGGTTTGAGACGCGCCGTGCGGATCTCGGTTCAGATCGCCATGATGGCCGCATGGCCAAGCGTGATCGCGACGAGTCCGGCCGACCCCGAAGTGCGCGCCCGCGCGACTCCCTTGGCCGGCGCGACACCGCCCTAAACCCCTGCGCCGCGCAGTAGGCGCCCGCTGGCCTGTGCTTGATCACACCCGATAGGGTCTGGCCGACCTGGCCCAAAGCGGGACTTCCGTGGGTGACAGCCTCCGCGGCACCGTCGCCCACGTTTTGCGGCATCCAGGTGTCAGCACTTGCTCGGGCGCCGCCAGCGGTTTGTCTTTGCTTAGCTTCGCTCACAGCGGCGCGCCAGACGCCGCGGCCGAATATGCCGCAACTGTAAATCCGTCGGCTTACGCCTACCCAGGTTCGAATCCTGGACCTGCCACCACACTCAGCGGGGGCGCCGTTCCAGCGCCCCGCTCGGGTCGTAGTACAGCTCCTGGCGGGCGATCCGCCCGTCGCGATAGCGGTACATCACCACGTACGTCGAGCGCAGGCGTTCCGCGCCCTGGGTCCAGTCGAACTGCACGCACACGAACGCCGCGTCCGCACCGGGCGTGATGGCGTGCTCCACCGCCTCGTAGCGAATGGCCGCGCAGTCACGGATGGTGAGTGCGATGAACTCCAGGGTGCGCTCGATGCCGCCGATGCGCGCCGGCCAACCGAAGAGACGTACCGTCGGGCTCATGTACACAACGTCGGGCTGATACAGATCACGTGCGACCGCCGGATCGCCATCCGCGAATGCCCGCGCGAAGCACGCCTCCTGCGCAAGTAGCGCGTCCTCGGACACGCCGCGCGTGGTCAAGCCTCACCACTCCACGCCGGTGGAAACACAGAACTCATTCTGCTCGGGGTCCGACATCCTCACCCACCGGGTTCCCCCGAAGCACTGCACGCCTTCGTCGATGCGATGAGCGCCGAGTGCCTGCAGACGGTGGACCTCGGCCTCAATATCGTCGACCACAATGTCGACGTGCATGCGGTTCTTGCCGGATTTGGGTTCGGGTACCCGCTGAAGGAGAAGCGGTGAAGCGGTGGCTTGTTTGGGAACGAGCACAGCCAGCTTCGGGTCCTTGTAATACTCGCGATAGTCGAGCGCCTCGCTCCAGAACATGGCGAGCGTCTGTGGCTCTCCACAGTCGAGCACCAGTTCCACTGTTGCCTTGTGACCCATCGCCTGCCTCCCGGTCGGAATACCACTCGGCCAGCAACGACAAGGATACGAGGCCCACTCAGCGGCCGGGTGTCGGCCGAGCCATCGCCGAGTCCGGAGCCGCCCAGTCGGTGGATACCTTGCGATGCTTGATCAGCCAGGTGTCGCCGTCGGGCACCAAGGTGTCGCGGTAGCGCCCGAAGTGGTCGAGCCCGATGTGGGTGATCACCGTGAAGTAGCACGCGACGTGCGCTAGGTCGCGAGTCATCTCGGTGAACAGCACGTTGGCAACGTTGTGCCGGACAATCGGCTTGACGTCGGCGCTTACGGCGATGTTGCCGGTGACTCCGCCCAGGAACGCGACGATCGCAGAGCGGCCGCGCAGTGGCTGGGCGCCGCGTATCTCGAGTACGCCGTCAACGCAGAAGGTTTCGGCAAGTTCGTCGAGACGGCCTGCGTCACCGGCCCAGTTGTAGCGCGCGAGCGTGTCGCGGATGTGCTCGCGGGCGACCAGTTCCCACATCTCCACGTCATCGACTCCTCACCTGACCGCAGGATCGCAACGCTACAGTCCAAGGTTCATGAGCAACCGAGTAGACGCGCAGCGCCGCGACGTCGCATTCAGCGTCCTGGGCGGCCCGACAACGGTGGTCGACATCGGAGGCCGAAGGATCGTGATGGACCCGACCTTCGACCAGCCGGGCCCGCACGACTATCTGACCAAGACAGTCGGGCCGGCCGTGCCGGCCGCCGCGCTTGGATCAATCGATGTGGTGTTGGTGAGCCATGACGAGCATCCGGACAACTTCGACCGGGAGGGGCGGCAGCTGGCACTTTCCGCCTCGCTTGTCCTGACTCATCCCGGCGCCGCGGGCCGGCTCGGGCCGCCGGCCGTGGGGCTCAAGCCATTCGAGTCTTTCGAGCTTTCAGGCGAGGATGATGTCAAAACTCTTACGGTACAAGCAGTTCCGGCCGTACACGGGCCGGCTGATGGTCAACGCGACGCCAGTGGTCACGTCAACTGCGAAGTGACCGGCTTTGTGCTGTCGGGTCCGGGCCTGCCGACGGTATATCTCAGCGGAGATAACGCGTCGATCGGCGCAGTCAAGGCCGTGGCCGAGCGGGTGGGCACCGTCGATGTGGCGGTGATTTTCGCCGGCGCGGCCAGAGTGCCGACGAAGGAACGCGGACGACCGTTGACGATGACGGGTCAACGGGCCGCAGCGGCCGCCGAACTGCTTGGCGCACGGCTCGTCATTCCAGCTCACGTCGACGGGTGGGCGCACTTCAGTGAAGGAGTCGACGAATTCGGCGGCGCCTTCGACGAGTCCGGCATCCTCGACATCCTCGCCGTGGCCCCGCACGGCGAGTGGATCGTGCCCAACTGGCTCTAACCCGTTGCGACGACGCCGGCAGACGACCACGGCGTCACTTGGCCGTCGTTCTCGGACCGGAAGGCGTCGGGGACGTCGTCGGTGACATCCCATGTCGCGGTGAGCCTTCCGATGCCGAGGGCGATGGCGCAGTTCACACCAAGCTCGACCAGCCGGGGAGGAAGCGTTCCGGTCGACCGAAGCGCCGCGTTGAGGGCGCCGAGTCCCTCGGCGACCTTCCCCAGCCGGCCGACAATGGCCGCCACGCCGAGGTTGATCCGATCGCCCTGTCCTAAGTCGACGACGGGTACGTCGGCAAATGCCGCCGATGGCGCGATTCGTGTCATCGCCTCATGCTGCGCAGTAGACGCTGTGTGCGCAAGATGCACCTGGCCTCGACCTGATATCGCATGCGACATCGATTCCGAACCACATGTCATGGTCAGGTCTAGGTGCAGACGTGGCTGCTGTGACCAGGCTTGTGAGGCACAATCCTTCCTGTGACCTCTGCGCCGAACAAGCCGACGGTGGCAATCGTCGGCGCGGGTCTCGGCGGCATCGCGATGGGCATTCAACTCGCCCACGGCGGATACGACTTCACGATCTTCGACAGCGGCGACGGCTTCGGCGGGACCTGGCGGAAGAACACCTACCCCGGTGCGGCCTGCGACGTGCCGTCGCACTTCTACTCCTACTCGTTCGCGCTGAACCCGCGGTGGAGCAAGACCTTCGCCGAGCAGCCGGAGATCCTCGCGTATATCCAGAAGGTCGTCGACGCCCATGGTCTGGCCGAGCACCTGGTCCGACAGACCCGCATCACCACGTTGCGGTGGTCGGACACCGAGCACCGGTGGACGGTCACAACCGAAGACGGCCAGAGCCGCGAATTCGACATCGTGGTCAGCGCCGTCGGAATGCTGGACGTCCCGAAGATTCCCGACATCCCGGGCGCCAACCGATTCCGTGGCCGCACTTTTCACTCGTCGCAATGGGATCACTCCAAATCGACTGCGGGCGAACGTGTTGCGTCGATCGGCACCGGGGCAAGCGCCGTCCAGTATGTGCCGGAGATCGCCGCGGACACCGCGCATCTGACGGTATTTCAGCGGACGCCGATCTGGGTGTCGCCGCGGTACGACGAGCCGTTCACCCCGGAACAGCAGGAACTCTTCGAACACGACCCCGTCGAAGCGCTGAAGGTACGCGACGCGGCTTATCAAGACTATGAGTCGGCGAATTTCGCCGTCGATTCCGCGATGACCGTAGAGCTGACCGGCATGGCGCGCAGCTATCTGCTTCGGAAAGTCAAGGATCCGGATCTGCGCGCCAAGCTGACCCCGACCTATCCCGTCGGCTGCAAGCGACCACTGCAATCGCGCACCTGGTTCCCGACGTTCGCGTTACCCAACGTGACGCTGGAGACCTCGCCCATCGTCGAATTCACCGAACGGGGTCTGCGCACCGCAGACGGCAAAGAGCACGAGGTCAACACCGTCATCTACGGAACGGGCTTTCGCGCAGTGGATTTCCTCGGCAGCCTTGACGTGTACGGCCGCGGCGGGCGCCGGCTCCGCGACGATTGGGTCGACGGTGCCGAGGCCTACCTGGGCACCGTGGTGCCGGGATATCCCAACTTGTTCACGCTGTATGGACCCAACACGAATGGCGTTACCTCGATCATCTACATCCTGGAAGCTCAAGCCGAGTTCGTCCGTCGCGTTCTGGACGAGATGGGCCGCCGGCGGCTCCGGGCGATCGACATCAAACAGCATCTCCACGATGCCTACAACGCCGAAATCCAGGCTGCGCTGGCCGGAACCGTGTGGGTCGCCAACTGCAACAACTACTTCCGTCACCCCAATGGCAAGGTCGTGACGCAGTTCCCTTACAACGGCCACACGTTCGTCGAGCGGCTATCCCGAGTCGAACTCGACGAGTTCGACTACGAACCGTTTGCCGCGTCTAGTAATTCGTCGACCGACCACTGGTCATAGGCGTGGACGCCGTATTTGACGGCCGCGACGCGACCGTCGCCGGTGATCAATAGATCGGCGGGCAGGCCGAGGTTGCCGTTGGTGGGCGCGAGCGGTAGCGGGGCTCGCCGCCGGGCAACGGCGTTGGCAATGGCGTGGCGCCAGCCGCCGGGAAGGGCCCGCCACGCGTGCGGGTTGAGCACGGCCTTGGCGGACGCCTCGACGCCGAACCGGCGGTAGAGCGATCTTGTCCGGATCACCGATGACGGGAAACGGCATGTCGTCCTGATATTTGCGGAGTTCGGTTGCGGTGGAATGGAAGACGACAACTTCGCGAATACCCGCCGCGCTGATCTCCTCGCTACGGGCGATGACCGATCGCAGGTGCAGGTTGCAGATCGGGCAGCCCGCGAAACGACGGAATTGCAGATGGACCAATGCGCCGGCGGCGTCGGGGATTGGGACGGTTTCGCCGGTGATCGCGGTGAGCTGCAGTTCCGGGAATCGGTCACCGACGCTGACACGTGCGGCTGGAGTTTGGGTTTTGCGGGCCATGAGGCCTCCTTCGTTAGTAGGGTTTTGGTGTCAGCGCACGGCGTCGACGAGTTTTTCCAGGGTGTCCCAGGACGTGCCGGGGGTGGCGTTGACGGTGAAGTAGCTGATGCCCAGGTCGTTGTGGAGCCGGTGAATGCGCTCGGCCGCTTCGTCGACCGTTCCATCGAGCAACGTTGTCCACTGGCGCATTTCGGACTCGCTGGCGTCGGGTGCGACCATCCTGAGAATGGACAGGTCGCTGGGATCGTCCATGGAGACCTGAAAGAACCCGAACGAGAGCTCGATGTCGTCGCCGCGTGCCCCGGCTTGGGCTTTGACGAAGGCGACGCGCTCGGCCAGGTCGGCCTCGGTCCCCGTGGACGCGATCGCGACGATGTCGGCCTGTTGCGCAGCCATCGTCAGCAGTTTGTCGCCGGCGCCGCCGACCATGATCGGCGGCGGGGTTTGCACCGGTGGCGGGATGTGACCGGGGTCGGACAACAATCGACGGATCTCGGTGACGTGTTCGGTGAGCCGTTTCACCCGTTCACCGGGGCTGGGGAACGCCAGCCCGGCAGCAACGAATTCGTCTTCGACGTAGCCGGCGCCCAACGAGATGATCAACCGTCCGCCGGTGGCGGAGTCCACGCTTGCCAGTTCCCGGGCCAGTAGCGCGGGCTGGTAGAACGCGGCGTTGAGGACCAGATTGCTGACCTGGACGGTGGGTGCGGCTTGGGCGATGGCGACCAGTGGCACCAGCGGGGCGGTGAAGCCGAGATGGTCGGGTAGGAGTATCACCTCGAAGCCGATGGATTCGGCTCGCCGGGCCTGTTCGACCATCTCCGATACTGGTCCCTGACCCAGCAGAGCCAGGCCTAGCTTGATGGGACGAGGTGTCATGACAATGTCCTTTCAGTAGTCAAGTTCGTCGTACTATCAGTATGGTCAATGTCAGGAGAGTCCGATGAATTCCCATCCCGCGAAAAATCCTTATCGGTCACAGCTGCGCACCGAGCAGGCCGCGGCCACTCGCCGGCTCGTGCTGGACGCGGCGACCCGCCTGTTCGTGGAGCGCGGATATGCGGCGACGTCGATCGACGCGATCGCCGAAGCCGCGGGTGTCGGTCGCTCGACGGTGTTCGCCGCGGCCGGCGGCAAGTCGTGGCTGCTGAAAACCGCTTACGACCGCGCGATTGTCGGTGACGACGAGCCGGTGCCACTGCTGCAGCGTCCGGCGGCGCGCAAGCTGTTCGAGATGAGCGACCCGGCCGAGATCGTCGTCGGCCATGCGCGCATCGTCGCCGAGGCAGCCGAACGGGTCTCAGCGATTTGTGAAGCGATCCACTCCGCGGCCGGATGCGACCCGGAGGTCGGTGAGCTGTGGGCGCAGATCGGTCAGGAACGCCTCGCCGGTGCAAAGGCTTTCGCTGCGCTGATAAGTGAAAAGGGCGGTCTGCGCGACGGCCTGGCTGTTGGTCAGGCGCGCGATATCATCTGGATTTTCAACGACCCAACGCTCCACCATGTCCTCGTCCGGCAACGCCGCTGGAGCCAGGACCGGTACCGCGAATGGCTCACCGAAAGTCTGCAGCGCCAGCTATTGGCCTAGCGCGGCGATCGCAACGTCGTCTTAGCAGCGTCCCTGCGTTCTCGACCAGACGAGCGTAGGGTCGAAACCATCGGCGGTGCTTCGTGCGCGACCATTCTGGGTCGTGTCGTCGCCGATTCGGATGATTTGGCTGGTCTGGGTTCAAGGCGGGTCAAGGCGGGAGCGTCGCGACGCGTGAGAGGCTCTGGTTCAACAGGTTTGGGTGGCTTCCCCGGAAGCATGCTGGCGGGTATCCGATCGTCGACGGCGGACGCGATGCGGCTTCTTACGCAGGCGTCAACGATGCCGGCGCATACGGTGTCGTTGGTCATTCTTGAGCCGTCCGATCAATTCAGCCACCAGCGGCTAGACCGGCTGGTGGGGTCGTCGCTTCCGCAACTTGCTCGCTTCCGCAGCAGGCTTGTGGGCAGGCCCCTAGGAGTGGGCCGGCCGTTGTGGGCCGAGATCGACGACTATGACCCGACGTCTCAAATCCACCGGGCGACCATCCGGGCTCCGGGCGGCCAGCGCGAATTCGCCGACCTGATCGCGCAACTGAGCGCCGGATCGCATGATCACCGCAAAGCGCTGTGGGAAGCCTGGAGCATCAACGGTCTACCGGATGGCCGATGGGCGCTGGCGGTGCGGATGTCGCCTGCATTGAACGACGGCGGTGTCGGCGCAGCGTCCGTGTGGTCGCGGCTATTACGTTCCGATGCGCACGACGACCGGGCCGATGATCAGCCGACGCAGCCGGGCCTGGGCATGCCTGCTGTGGGCGAACTCATTACCGACGTGATGACCCAGCTTTTCGAGCAGCAGATCAAGGGTCTTTGGCTCGTTGCCGAGACCGTGACTGGTGTGCTGGGCGCCGTCCGAGGTCAGCTGCTCGGTACCAGCGAGCCTGATCCGACCCCGCCACCGGTGTCGTCGATGAGCGGACCGCTTCCGCGCAACGTGTTCAACGCGCCGTTGACCAAGCGCCGGGCCGTGGCTTTCGTCTCGATCCAGCTAGCCGACCTGGAGACGGTCAGCACCGCGTTCGGCGGCGACATCACCAATGTTTTCCTGGCCGCTTGCGCACTGTCGCTGCGCGCCTGGCTACAACGCCACGACACCGTGCCGGACGATCCGCTGGTGATACGGATGCCGCTCGCGCTGTCCGACGCCCCGGCCACCACTTTTGGCGATCGGCCGACCGTTGGAGAAATTCGCATTCCGGTGCAGCTCGACGACCCCGTCGAGGTGCTTACCAACCTACATACCGCCACCGAGAGGATGAACACCGCGCACCGGCACGATGCCGAAAAGTCGGATTCAACAGTCGATTTGGCGCGGGTCGCGTCGCTGATCCCGACCACCGTCGTCCACGCAGCTATGCAGATCTACAGCCGATTGGGTCTGCGGCAACGACTGGCGCCGATCTGTCACGCCAATGTCTCCTACATTTCCGGACAGCCGGTGCCCGCGTACTGTGCCGGCGCGAAGGTCGTCGGTATGCACACGGTGACGCCGCTAGTGGAAGGCTGCGGGTTGAACATCACGCTGACCACCCGTGGCGAGGCGATAGATCTGAGTGTGTGCGCGTGTCCCGACAATGTGCCCGCGGTCGACGACATCGCGACCGGGATAGCCGATTCGCTCGACCTCCTGGTGGCGGCCGCGCGGAAATCCCCTCGCGGGCAAGGCCGCTCGGTCGTCACAGAGATGACATCACACGCCACCCAGCGTCGCCACGGTCGTGGCTATTAACCGTCTCAGGCGCTAGTCATGCAGTAGGCCGTCGGTCGTCGAAGCGTTGTTCGGCGCCGCCGAAGCCATCAGGATGTCGTGTGCGTGGCCTGGGTCGGTGCGTGCAGGCACCACCAGCAGGACGATCTTGTCGCGATTGAGTCCGATTACTTCGATGGTGTTGACCGGCTGCCTGTAGTACCCGCCGAGTCGTACCTTTCTGCCGCCCGTCGCCAGTTTGGCCGGGGCCTTCGCCCATTCGTCGAGGTTGTACAGCACGCGATCAATCGGGCCGAGTCGTACCGACAGAACCGCCAGCAGATCTGGCAGCTCAATCGAAAGGTCTTCACTGTGCGGCCACCATGCACCATCGACATATCCGCTAGTGGGAGCCTTGGGCTTCAAGCGCAGTCGCGGTGTCTTCTCGGGGGGTGTGTGCTTCGAGCCGGTCGTGCTTCGGCTTTGTTGCAGCGTCATGCGACGCCCCTGCCTTGGCCGCGAATCGGCCAAATCATTCGAATCGGCGACGACACAATCTGAGACGGTCGCGTGCGACATACCGCCGATGCCTCGACACTACTCGCACTCGGCAGGTCGGGCGCAATCGCCGAGCCGTCGCGCTCAGGCCCCGCGTAAGCCTGTCGGATTCATGCGTCCTAAAGCAAAGGGGGCTGGCAGGACACTGCCCGCCAGCCCACCTGTGACAAAGAAGTCGCTAAACCGGTGTCACTCCCACTGCCTGAGGGCCTTTGGCCCCTTGGCCGACTTCGAATTGAACCCGTTGGTTCTCCTCAAGCGATTTGAAACCGCTCCCTTGGATCTCTGAGTAGTGAACGAACACATCCGCTGCGCCGTCATCAGGAGCGATAAAACCGAAGCCCTTGTCGCTGTTAAACCATTTCACAGTTCCCTGTGTCATACCTTCCAACTTCTCTCATTCAGAACAGATGTACGAAAAACATCCTGATTCAAGGTAGCACGAGCAATCCGTGCAACGGGCGGGGTGTAACGTTAATGTTGAACGTTTGGTAGCCCCGGTCATCCCAGGGCGTGCAGTCGGCCGGACATAACCCATTGCGATCAGATTCGTTCGTCGATCCCGCACTCGTGTGCCGGGAGAACCTCGAAGTGAAGGAATCGTCCATGGAGCGCCGGGACCCATGCACTCATCGCCTAGCAGCGACACCGATTTCGTTGACTACCGCCTGCTCAACACCATGAACCGCGCAGCGTGCGGTCGGCGCCTGGCCAGCCCGGTCCGGCTTACCTTGGCCGTCGAACTTGGCGAGGGCCTCGATGGGGCGTGGTGGCCGCACACGGCCTCGGTAGCCCGCGAGCTTCCGGAGCTGATTGGCGCCCTGTCCGGCCGGTTGGGCGAGATCTTCGATATCAGCATCAACTGGTCATCGTTGGAGGGTTGCCCAGAGCTCGATACGGTGAAGCGCGCGAGCATGGCGAACCCCATCTGGGTCACCAGCCACCACCGCCTGATGATGATCACTGGCAGTCAGTGTTCGGCGAATCTCCTCGTGGTCCCGTGCCGGACCTCCAGCGCTGTGGCCGTAATGGTGTTGCGGCGAGCCGCCACGCTTGACATCGTGGATGCAGAACGGGACAGCGAAGCATTCCGGATTGCCGACGATGTTGTGCGCGCCGCGCGTGCTGAGAGCAAACTGTGCGCGCAACGCCTCCGGCGAACTCAACTCGCGCACGTCGATATCGCAGATTCAGCCGCGACAGTTTAAGACTCGGCGAACGACAACACTCCGATGGCCAATGTTGTTGCCAGGCACGATATTAACCTGCGCGAACCACGTTGTGCGCCAACGATGTTGACATCGCAATTATCGGCGCGTTTACTAGAAGGGGTAGCCTGGAAAATTGCCGTCAGCTGTGGCCGTACGGATTCGCCTTTGGAATCGGTGTGCGTGAATCCCCGGATTCGGGGTCAGGCCACCACACGACGGCGACGTGGGTCGGGACACCCGGATGCATGGGTGCCCACCACTCAACTGAAGGGCCACGATGAGGAACTCTGATAAGCAGCAACGAAATATTGTTCACGAGAATGTAATCCGTATAGGTGCGGGTTTCGCGGCGAAGGAGCACCCACATGTGGTGGAAACGTTGTCGACGCTTGGGCCGCATCTAGGTAGGTGGGGTTCGCGCGGTGTGAACGTGGACGTCTCTCTCCAGGATCGCGGCGGCAAGGAGCAGCGCGTTACATTGCGTACGAGCCTACCCGGCCTGACGCCGCTCGTAGCGGTCGCCGAGAACCCGGACATCACCCACGCGCTGAGTGATGCGAAGCGTGAGCTGATTCGGCAGCTCGACCACCAGAAGTCGGCGCGCGAACCCATGAACAACCGCCGGTCCAGCGCGACGATCCGGCACCCGGACACCTCTACGCGGATTCCGCAAACCCAATCAACAGCTCGCCTCCGTGGGCAGACAGAGAGATAGGTATGACGAACATCACCGGCGCGCGTGTGATCGGCAACTATGCCGTCACGGGCGGGCCCGTCCCAGCGGCTGCCCGCATCCCATTGACGGTCAGAGACATAATCGGCGCGGGTGTCCGCAGGAGGGTCAGACACAGGGAAATGGTTGCGGCACAGTCGACGTGGGATTCTGAGGGCGGGGCAACGGGAGAAAATGAGTCGCTGGCCAACGGGGTAGAGTGCCGCGCACCTCGGGGCCTTGGTGGCTGATGCACGTCCGGTCGGCATCGGTGCTATGAAGCGCGAGGTGGGCGCGGAGCTCGAAGTCGAGATTACCGAGGCGACGACGTTGGAATTCCAGATTGCCGTCGCACCGCACCCGAATACCAAAGTTTCAGAGCGGTTGTCGTTCGTACTGGACGGCAATCCCGTTGAACCCTCAGAGATCAGCGGTATGCACGGCAACCGCATCCACAAGATGGAGGTCCCGGCGGGCTACATGACCGTCGACTATGCCGCGACGATCGTCGGTCGGACCGATCCGGCGCCGGTGACCGAAGCCGACCTGTCGATGTATCTGCGCCCCAGCCGGTACGCCGAGGCCGACAAGTTCTACGGTTTTGCCGCAACTGAATTCGGCAGCTACGTCGATTCGACGACTCTGCTGGAGAGAGTCTCCCTCTGGGTGGGTACCCGGCTGAACTACGTGCCGGGCTCGAGCGACCCCATCGACGGGGCGGTCGAGACCTTGCTGGCCGGTGCCGGAGTATGCCGTGACTTCGTGCACCTGGTGGTAGCGCTGCTGCGTGCGGTCAAGGTACCCGCCCGCGCGGTTTCGGTATACGCGCCGGGTCTGTATCCGATGGACTTCCATGCAGTGGCCGAGGCATTCGTCGACGGGCAATGGCGGGTAGTCGACGGGACCTTACTGGCGCCACGGCAGTCGCTGGTGCGTATCGCTACCGGACGCGACGCGGCCGATATCGCCTTCCTGGACAACCACGGGGGTGCGATCATCCTGAACAAGCTGGCGGTGACGGCGATCGTGGACGGCGACCTTCCCATAGACTCGATCGACCAAGTGGTGTCGATCGGCTAACGGGCCCATTGCGCCCACACTCGCAAATCGGCTCCAACAAGCGGATGGTAGAGGTATGACCTCGCCACCTCGAAATTCGGGCAATGCCATCGATGCCCTACGCGCGCCCGGCTAAATGTGGCAATCCACGAAAAGCTTCGCGCGGCCGTCGACGGCCGGCGAGGCGTAGCGGCCGCTGACTCACTTTGCGAGGCCTGCGTGATGTTGTTCGGGATTGACGCGGCGGCCATTTCACTGGTCTTCGCCGGGGTCACCAGCGGAACTTTGGGCTCCAGCGGCGCGGCCGCGCGCGCGTATGACGAACTCCAGTTCACCTTCGGCGAGGGCCCGTGCTTGGACTCCGTTGCGTCGCGCGCCCCCGTCCTCATCGCCGACCTCGCCAACGGGAACGACGTCCGGTGGCCTGGGTACGGCCCCGCCATGCTCGACTACAAGATCCGGGGCATATTCGCGATTCCGGTCGTGCTGGCCGGTGAATACGTCGGCGCCCTGGACCTTTTCCGCGCGCAACCCGGCGAGCTGCACGTTGAGGACTTGGCCGGCGCTGTCGTCGCCGCCGAGCTGGCCGGCATGCCCCTGCTTGACCTCATGCACTCCGACCTGCAGGCCGCCGTCACCGACCCGGACAGCAGCGCCTGGGCCGAATTGAACGCACTGAGCCGCACGGAGGTCAGCCAGGCCACCGGCATGCTCGTCGCGCAACTCGCGGTCGAACCCGCCGAGGCGCTGGTGCGCCTGCGCGCCCACTCCTACGCAACCAACCGCAGCGCCACCGACGTCGCCCGCGACATTCTCGACCGGCGACTGCAGCTCGATTCCAACTAATGCAGTCCGAAAAGGAGGCAACATGACCGATACTCCTCGTGAAACTCGTGTACTGGACGCGGTCGTATCGCTTGTCGACAACCTGCTCGACGACTTCGACGTCTTCGACCTACTCACCGAGCTCACCGAGCGCTGCGCCGACCTGTTGGATATCGCGGCGGCGGGATTTCTGCTCGCCAACCCGCTGGGGCAACTCCGCTTGCTGGCCGCGACCTCCGAGCAGACCCACGAACTGGAACTCTTCCAATTACAAGCCGACGAGGGGCCCTGCTTGGAGTGCTACGCCACCGGAGAACCGGTCTCGGTGGCAGATCTGCGCGCCGCAAAATCCCGTTGGCCGCGGTTCGTTCCGGCCGCGCTCGAGGCAGGCATCGCTTCCGTGCACGCGGTTCCGATGCGCGCCGCGGGCATCGTTTTGGGCTCCCTGGGTCTGTTCGGTACCCGGTCCGGCGAACTCACTGAGGCCGATCTCCTGGTCGGGCAGACACTGGCGCATATCGCCTGCGTGGCGATCCTGCAGGAACACCCGCCGACGCCCTCGACGGTGATACCGCAGCTGCGCTCCGCGCTGACCCGCCGCATCGTCGTCGAGCAGGCCAAGGGCTTCCTGCGCGCACAACTCGATGTTTCCGTCGACGAGGCATTTTCGCTGCTGCGCAGGTACGCGCGTACCCACGGCGAGCACCTGACCGAGGTTGCACGGCAGTTGATGGGGGAACCGAGTTCCCGTCCGGCGCTACTGGAAAGGATGACCGAACTGACTCACGGCTGACGTCTCCACGCTTGGGCGCGCCGCACGGCCTCGGCGACTAGTTTTTCCGCGATCACATACAGCTTGGTGTTCTCGGTTTGACTCATCCGGACGAGCCGCCCAAAGGCCCACTCCGCGCTGGCACCAGTCCGACTCCGGATGATGCCGATCGCTTGATCGATCATTGCGCGGCTTTCCAGCGCCTGCTGCAGTTGTTCCGCGCGCTCGCGAGCTCCGGCCAGCAGTTGCGCGTTGTAGATCGAGACCGCCGCGGGCCCGGCGAATTGCGAACCCAACTGTACGGCGTGCTCCCCGAAAGCGTCGTGGCTCGTCGCATAGCAGTTGATCGCGCCGATCACGTGTTCGCCGACCATCAATGGCAGCGACAGCGCGGAATGCACGTCGATCCTCGCCACCCGGCCACCGAAGCGCGGCCAACGGCCGTCGCTCCCCAGCGATCCACTGACGGTGGCCCGCCGCGACTGCATACACGTGATGCATGGCCCCTCATGCAACTCGTCGTACTGAACAACGTCGATCTCGTGGACGAATTCTGCTGTGGCGGCAGCCTTCTGGAGCGTCGGTATGCCTTGATCCGCGTCGATCAACCCAACTCCGGCACCGTCGACCCCGGGAATGACATGGGCAGCGAACTCGGCAACCTCGCCCAACAGCTCGAACGCGCCGCGGGCGTCGGCCACGATCCCGGCCAGCCCGAGCAGCCCGGCATGCAAGTCGAGTTCATCCGCTTCCCGTTGGGCGGTGGACAACTTTGGCTGCTCTGGCGGTTCGCGACCAGGCTGAGCGTCGTAGTTGGTCATGGTCAGCAACAAATGTACCGCCGATCTAGGTAACCAGCGCCAACGCGTGGGTGCGCCGCAGTTTTCCCGACGGCGTCTTCGGGATCATTCCCGGCTCGAGCACGACCACGTTGCGGGGCCTGACATCGACCTCGGCGATGACCTCATGGGCCACCTGACGCTCGACGCGGCGCACCTCGGCCGGGTTTTCCCAGACATTGGATTCGACGGCGACCGCGAATGTCTCGCGTGGGTGCCCGCCGTGCAGGCGCACCGCAACGGCACAGCCGGGCCGGACCCCTTGCACGCGGGTGGCGGCGCGTTCGATGTCCGTCGGATAGATGTTGCGCCCGGCCATGATGATCACGTCCTTCACCCGGCCGCACACCACCACGTTGCCGGTCTCGGTGAAATAGCCCAAATCGCCCGTGTCGTACCAACCTTCCCGGTCCTGTGCGGGGATAAAACCGGTAGCCGTCGTGTACCCCAGCGTCACAGGTTCGCCGCGCACCTGGATGACGCCGACACCGCGAGTCGGCAGCACGTCGCCGTCCTGGTCGACGATCCGGGCCTCGAGTCCTTTGAGCGGACGACCGACCGAGGCCAGTCGCCGGGTTTTACCCCTGGATGCCGGGACGGCTAGGTGCAACACGGCAAGCAGGTCGGCGTCGACCTCGTCGACCATCAAGCCGCGGCCGCACTCGGTAAACGACACGGCCACCGTTGTCTCGGCCATGCCGTAGGCGGGGACGATCGCTTCTGGACGCAACCCGAACGGCGCGCCTGCTGCGCACAAGTCCTCGACATCGGCCGGGTCGACTTGCTCGGCGCCGGAGAGCGCCCAGCGCAGCGTGGACAGGTCGAATTGGCCGGGCTGAGCCTGCCTGCGCAGGCGTTTGGCGAACATCGTGTAGGCGAAGTTGGGCGCCGCTGTCATGGTGCCCTGGTACTTGTCGATGAGCTTCGCCCACAGCAGGGTGTCGCGAAGGAAGTCCATCGGCGTGACCTTGACCAGCTCGACGCCGAAATACATTGGGACGGTTAAGTAGCCGGTCATGCCCATGTCATGGAAGCACGGCAGCCAGCTCACGATCACGTCGGATTCCCGATCGACGTTTGCGCCGACGAACATCGCCTCGGCATTCGAGACCACGTTGCGATGACTGATCTGGACGGCCTTGGGGGATCCAGTCGAACCGGATGTCAGCTGGAGGAGCGCCACGTCGTCGTCGTCGGTCTCGAGCGGGTCGACCGCCGGACTGTCAAGCAACTGCTCGATCGTTAGCACCGGCATTCCCAGCTGGACCAGCAGCGGTGCGGCCGCCATGAACGGGTCGGAGACCACCACCGCCTTGGCGTCGATCATGTTGATGACGGCCGTCGTCTCCTCTGCCCAGCGCTGCAGGTCGGTGCGCGGCGTGGGCTGGTGCAGCATCGTAAGGCTGCCGCCGCGCATCCAGATGCCCTGCGCGGTCGGGGCGATCTCGACCGGCTCCCCGGCCAGCACTGCGACCGCGTCGCCGCGGCCCACACCGGCTGCGGCCAGACCGCCCGCAACCCGGCGGGCCCGCTCATGCACCTGACGCCAGGTATGCCGGACCGGGGCGTTCGGCTCCCCAGTGATCATGCCCTTGAGACTGCTGCGGGCGTTGTCGTACATGGTCTCGGTGAATCGGCTCACCACAATCCCCCTGGCTCCGGCGCGACGGCTCGGCATGTGTTGGTCGGATCGGTGTTGTGTCGATATCGACGGAGCCGCTGGGGCACGACCGCGGAAGAGCGTGACCCTCTCTTGTACACCCCAGATGCTGTCAGACGTGCCGACTGTACAGACTCGACGACCGCCGAGCCGTGCGGCACGCCAATCACCGCTGAACCCGCACCCAAAGCGTTACCTCCGGCGCCCGAAAGACAACCCGAACTGTCGGCTTACGTCTGAGCTAGAGCCCGTTCGGCGGGGAAAATCGGATCGCCACCGTGACGTTTCCGGGAGGCTGGAGTGTCAACCGTGAATGACGCTACCTCCCCGACTGCCGGATCTGCAGCAATTCACGCGCTGCGTTGTCGTTCGGCGGCCCGCAGGATTGAACCAGCGGTCAAGAATGCGGGTTTGTCGCGGTCGGCGGCGTCGATGTGCAGATTGGCGGCGCAGCGCAGCACCATCAAAGCGAGCCCGCTGTGGGTCGCGTACGGGATGACCAGCAGGTTGGCACAAGCATCCGCGCCGTTGACGGTCATCACGTGCTGGGGCTTGGCTTCCCATCCGGGCCAGTTGAAGTCGGGTGGTCGTTGCAGCGGCGGCCAGTTGACGTTGATGGAGGTGATGTCGCCGAGCAGGGGGGTCAGGGTCGCAACCAGGTTGGGCAATTCGGCGGTGATGCGATCTACTCGTGGCCACCACGCGCCGTCGATATCACGGCCGAGCTCGCGAGCCACTGATAACCGTACGGGAGTGGCCCGGCGTAGACCGCCAATTGGATACGTCATCGGAGGTGGCGGAGCCGCAGGCCCATGGCTAGGGCGGTACATGCCACAGGCGGATCCTTCATTCGGCATCGACCCCCGCGGGTGCGGGGCGTCGGAAGAACAAACTGCTTACCCCTCAGGCTACGCCACCAGCGGTTTCTCGGCCCCGGCCAGCCCAGCCTGAGTCAGGCGCTGAGAATTGGCGGTTCGTTGTCGTCAACCGCCGCAATGACTTTCGCAGTCCGGCCAGCGCTCTGCGCTGCGCATCCGGCAGCTCTGGTGCGCGGGCGGTCACCGCGCGGTCCAAGGCGTCGTACCGTCGGGCGCCGGCGCCGGCGAAAGCCGGGCCGCGTGGCGCGCCGACGGTGTCCTTGATCGCGAACTGTCGCAGGTCGGCGAGTCGCCCTGCCGTTCGCTCTGACCTCTTGGAGACTCGCTTCATGAATACCGAAACGTATTTGCAGCGGTGGGAGCGGCATAGCGAATGGCCACTCGCCGCAGCCGCCGTCCTCTTCTTGGGCGTCTTTTCCGTGTTCGACAAGGAGCGATACCAGCACGGCGCTACCATCAACTCCTTCGGAAAGGCGTTGTGGTGGTCGATCACAACGGTGACCACCGTCGGCTACGGCGACGTCTACCCGGTTACCAACACCGGCCGAGTTATTGCCGTGCTGCTGATGATCGGCGGGATCAGTCTCGTCGGAGTTGTCACAGCAGCCCTCGCGTCGTGGATCATCCAGAGTGTGGCGGTCGAAGAAACCGCGAGTCAGGCGGCAACTGCCGCCCATGTCGATGAGCTCCGCAGTGAAATTGGGAAACTAAGACAAGAGCTACAGGCAAGAGGGTGATGCGCTCGCGATCTAGGATCACACGATGACTATCGCGCCGGGAACGTTCACCACCTGCGGCGTCGGTGGCACGCGCATCGTGGCCGACCGGCTGGGCGATCCAGCAGCGCCCGCCGTGGTGTTCCTGCACGGCGGCGGGCAGACCCGCCGCTCGTGGGGCAAGGCGGCCGCGGCGGTGGCCGAGCGTGGGTGGCAGGCCGTCACCGTCGACCTACGCGGCCATGGCGAGTCGGACTGGTCGGAGGGTGGCGATTACCGCCTCACCAGCTTCGCCCTCGACATCCAGGAAGTGCTGCGTCACGTGCCGCCGCAACCGGTGTTGGTGGGCGCATCCCTCGGCGGGTTCACGACAATGCTTCTCGCGGGAGAGATTTCGCCCGGAATTGCCCGCGCGGTCGTCCTGGTGGACATCGTGCCCCACATGGATCCGTCCGGCGCGAACCGGATACACAACTTCATGGCCGACCGGATGAAATCGGGGTTCGAGTCGCTCGACGAGGTCGCCGACGCGATCGCCGAGTACAACCCGCATCGGCCCCGACCAACCGATCTCGACGGCTTGCGCACCAACCTGCGCCGCCGCGGCGATCGCTGGTATTGGCATTGGGATCCGAAGTTCATCAGCAACATCGCGTCGCTGCCGCCCACCGAGGTGGCCGACGTCGATCGGCTGAACGCGGCGGTTGAAACGATCCTCGCGGGCGGCGTGCCCATGCTGCTGGTGAGAGGCCAAGTGAGCGATCTGGTCAGCCAGGAGCGTGCCGACGAATTTCTGGCGCGCTTTTCGCAAGTCGAGTTCGTCGATGTCCGCGGTGCGGGACACATGGTTGCCGGTGATCGCAACGACGTTTTCGCGGATGCGGTGTTGGACTTCCTCACTCGGCACGGGCGGTTCTAGCCGCGGCCGCCACCACATCCTCTGCGCCGAGGTCGATGGCGGCGCTGACAATCGCCCGGTCGATCTGGCGCAGTGCATGCACGATGGCCAGAAGTCGTGCCCTGCTGGAGCGTTCGGATTCTTCGTGGTGCTCTCTGGCGAAAGTTTCTGCGGCGTCAAGGAAGTCGGTCGCTGGCATGACCGTCGCGTCGTGGTGGCCGTGTAGGGCGGCGGTCAACACGTCGATGCTGTGCCGGATGTGCGTCGCGGCCGATGTGATCGCCTCCGTCAGCCGCGTGGAGGCCTGGTCGAACCGATCGCTGTTACGGGCCAGGGTCCGGCCATAGCGGTAGCAAGCGGCGAGCATCCGTTGGCCGTGTCTGATGCTGTGCCGACCGGAGAAGCCCCCGACCCCGGCGGTCAGCGGCTTGGCGGTGGTTCGGAACTGTTGCAAGTCTCGGCCGAGTTGCCGCGCTTTGTCGGTCGGGCTTGCGGTGGCCTCGTGACCGAATAGCGTCGACACCGATGTTTCGATCACCTCGGCCAATGTCGTCAAGAAAGTGCGGGCATCGTGGCGCATGGACGTCCTGGCGTTGGTCGGCAACACCAGGATCGCGACTGCGACGCCGATGACCGCGCCGATCGCCGTCTCCTCGATCCGCAAAAGCAGTATGCCATAACTGAATTCGCCCAGCAGTCCGTAGAGCAACGCCAGCATCGTGGTGATCCAAAACGTCATCAGGCTGTAAGCGACCTTGAAGCAATACAGCGAGCAGAACACGCAAACGAAGATCAACACCAGCGCTGCGGTGCTGTTGCCGGAGACCACCGTGGCGACCAGCATTCCAGCGGGCACACCAAGCACGGTGCCGATCAATCGCGCCCCGCCCTTGGTGAGCGTTTCATTCCAGGTGTTGGTGCCGGCGAAGATGACGAACGCGGCGATCACCGCCCAATACCAGCGGGACGGGGAGACCGCCTCCCCGATGACAATCGCCAGCGATGCGGCGAGGGCGACCTGGATGGCTTGCTTGGTCGTCGGCAGCAGACCGGCTGGGCGTTGCTCCTCAGCGGACCCGCCGCCGTCGGAGGTCGCAGCCACCGAAGTTTCGGAGACAGCCTGCGCGACCAGTGCGCGGACTTCGGAAGTCGCTGTTGCCGTGGCGATAATCGCGAGGGCGAGGCGGCGCACCGCGGGGTCGGCGCTGGCGGTTGACGGGCGGTCGAGCACCTCCTGGGCTAGGCGCGCGGCCCGCTCCAGCCCCTCCGGTTGCGGCTGGCGAATTGCCCTGGAGAGTTGGGAAAGGGCCCCGACCAGGTCGGCGCGGGTCGACGCGGGTATCTCGGCGGTGGCGATCGCGGCTCGCGCTCCGGCGGTGGCGACCCGCTCGACGGTGAGTTCGGCGTCGAACAGCCACAGCGCCAGGTCCTCCCCGCTGACTCCGGGCCACAGCGCGGCCGGGTTGACCTTCTCTTCGATCTGGTTCTGCACCATCAGCGCGGTCTCGTTGAGCGCTCTGGTCCGCAGCCGCAGCCGGCGTCGGCGTCGTTCATCGATCCAACCATCCTCGACTGCCTCCGCGGTGGTGTCGACGACGATGGCCATCCGCGCCCGCAATGACCGCACGGTGGCCCGCAGCACGCCTTCGGGTCGGTCGGGCAGCACAAAGGCCGTCATCACAAAGCTGCAGACCGTGCCGACCAGCACCGCCCCGATCAGCCAGGGCAGCTCGGCAGTTGCCGCGCGCAGATACAGCGTGAAGAAGTAGGCCATGAAGGCGACCATTCCGAGCGCCCGACCGCGCGCGCCGAACCGGCGGGCGTAGACCGCCGCGTACACGATCACCACGAACACCACGTCGGCGACCAGCTTGTGCGGCGCGAGCAGCACAGCGGTGGTGATAGCGAGCGCGGCGGGCAGCGGCAACAGGACAATCGTGATCTTCTGCTGGTACGGGTCCGGCTCGTTGACGGCCCGTCCGGCGACCATGGTGATCAGCACGCCGAGCAGCGCGACGGTCAACGGCTGGTGGGCGGCCTTGGTCAGCAGAAACAGGATCAACAGCGCGACCGCCAAGGAGACCGTGGTGCGGGCGGCCATTCGCAACCGCAGCAATCCGGGGTCCGAGCCGATCGCCCAGTTCTGCGCCCGCTCATACAGCGCGGTTGCGCGATCGAACACCCGTGATCAGCCTCTCTCTGCGGAATGCTTGTCTATCGTGACTTGACTCTGGCATAGCGGCCAAGATGGGACCCAATGAGCATTCCCCAGCCGACGCGGACGAAACTGGCCGACGGGCGTGAACTGCTGTTCTTTTCGTTGCCCGGCCACACCCCGGCACCGGTCGCCGACCGCCGGCCGCTGCCGCCGCGGAACCCGAACCAGACGCAATTGCGGTTCGACCGGACGACCGGGCAGTGGGTGATCATCGCGGCGCTGCGGCAAGACCGCATGTATAAGCCGCCGGCCAACCAGTGCCCGTTGTGTCCGGGTCCGAGCGGGTTGACCAGCGAGGTGCCCGCGCTCGACTACGACGTCGTCGTCTTCGAAAACCGGTTCCCGAGTCTATCCGGGGTGGCGGAGAAGCCGTCGGTTGGTGACGGCTTCGTCTCGGCTCCCGGTAGCGGCCGCTGCGAGGTGATCTGCTTCTCCAGCAACCACACTGGGTCGTTTGCGGACTTGGAAACGGCGCAGGCGCGGCTTGTCGTCGACGCGTGGCGGCACCGGACCGCCGACCTGCTGGCGATGCCCGGCGTCGTGCAGGTGTTCTGCTTCGAGAACCGAGGCGAAGAGATCGGCGTGACGCTGAGCCATCCGCACGGCCAGATTTACGGCTATCCGTATCTGACGCCACGGACCGCGGCCATGCTGCAGCAGGCTGCTCAGCACCGAGAGTCACACGGCGGCAACCTGTTTGCCGACCTACTGGCCCGCGAGGTGGAAGACGGCAGCCGCATCGTCGCGCGCACCGATATGTTCACGGCGTTCGTGCCGTTCGCCGCGCGCTGGCCGGTCGAGGTGCACATCTACCCGAACCGGTTCGTGCACAACCTGCTTGATCTCGCTGCCGCCGAGCTGGACGATTTCGCGCGAATCTATCTCGATATCCTGCGACGCTTCGACCGGATGTATTCGGGCCCGCTGCCGTATATTTCGGCGTTGCACCAATTCGCCGACACCGATGCCCAGCGGGATGGCTACTTTCACGTCGAGCTGATGTCGATTCGTCGCAGCGCGGTCGCGCTCAAGTATCTGGCCGCGTCGGAGTCGGCGATGGACGCGTTCATCAGTGACGTGACGCCCGAAACCGTGGCCGAGCGGCTGCGAGGACTCGGGTGACGGTCCGATACGCCGCGCCGGGGCGGATCAACCTGATCGGCGAGCACACCGACTACAACCTTGGCTGGGCGCTGCCGATCGCGCTGCCGCAACGCACCGTGGTGACGTTCGAGCCCTCGGATGGCGACTTTATTATCGTGTGCAGCGACCGTGTCGATGGATCGGTGCGGATTCCGTTGCGCACCAAGCCCGGTGAGGTTACCGGGTGGGCCAGCTATGTCGCTGGCGTGGTGTGGGCGCTGCGCTTTGCCGGGCATCCGGTGCCCGGCGGCACGATGTCGATTACCAGCGATGTCGAGATGGGATCGGGGCTGTCGTCGTCGGCGGCACTGGAGTGCGCGGCGCTGGGCGCTTTCGTGGCGGCTGCGGGTTGGCGGATCGACCGCATCGATCAAGCGCGGATAGCGCAGCGCGCCGAGAACGAGTATGTCGGCGCCCCAACGGGTTTGCTCGACCAGCTGGCCTCGCTCTTCGGCGAGGAGTCGACGGCGCTGCTGATCGACTTTCGGAAGCTGACCGTCCAGCCGGTGGTCTTCGACCCGTCGGCGTCCGGTGTCGCGCTGCTGCTGATCGACTCCCGGGAGCGGCACGGTCACGTCGGCGGCGAATACGCGGCGCGCCGTGTGTCGTGTGAGCGGGCGGCCGCCGATGTGGGTGTGGTGTCGCTGCGGGAGATCCAGGATCGTGGGCTCTCGGTGCTGGACGGGGTCACTGACGCGATCGATGCCCGTCGTGCGCGTCATGTGTTGACCGAGAACCAGCGGGTGTCTGATTTTGTTGCGGCGGTCAGTGATTCGGATTATGTCGAGGCCGGTCGCATCTTCAACGCGTCACATGTGTCCATGCGTGACGACTTCGAAATCACCACCGAGAACATCGATCTGATAGCCGACACCGCGGTGGGGGCGGGCGCTCTGGGCGCCCGGATGACCGGCGGCGGATTCGGCGGCTGTGTGATCGCGTTGGTGCGGGCCGGTCGAGTCGAGGTGGTCGGGGCGGCGGTGCGCGAAGCGGTGCGCTCGGCGGGTTATCAGGAACCGGTGATCAGCCGGACTTGCGCCGCCCAGGGCGCGAGCGCATTGCCTTAAACCCGTCAACGGCGAGTCACAGCAGCCACGGCTGCACCAAGAACCGACCATGACATGTGGTTCGGAATCGATGTCACATGCGATATCAAAACGGGACAGGTAGTTACCCCTCTGCACGCGACTGCTGAGGCTAATGAGCATCCTGGGACAGCGCACCGCGAAACATTGCATGCGTCGACCTGGTGGGGAGAGCATGGGGAATGGTCGGCTACGTGGACGTGCGAGCCTACGCCGAGCTCAACGACTTCTTGGCGCCCGACTCGCGCGGTATGACGGTGCGCCGTCCATTCCGTAGCCATCAGACCGTCAAGGATGTGTTGGAGGCGATGGGTATTCCGCACACCGAGATCGACCTCATCCTGGTGAACGGCGATCCGGAAGGTTTCTCGCACCGCCCGACCACCGGCGACCGCATCGCCGCCTATCCGATGTTCGAGGCGTTCGACATCGGGTCGACGGCCCGGCTGCGGCCAACGCCGCTGCGCCATCCGCGCTTTGTCGTCGACGTCAACCTCGGCCGGCTCGCGCGGCTGCTTCGCGTCTTCGGCTTCGATGTCTGGTGGTCCAGCGACGCCGACGACCAGACCCTGGCCGACATCAGCCTTGAGCGGCAACGCATCCTGCTCACCCGAGACCGCGGCCTGTTGAAGCGTCGCGCGATCACCCGTGGGCTGTTCGTGCATTCCTTGGAGCCCGAGGAGCAGGCGCTCGAAGTGATCCGGCGACTGGACCTGCGCGAACAGCTCGCGCCGTTGACCCGCTGTGTGCGCTGCAACGGCATGCTTGCCGCGGCTTCCAAGGACGAGGTGATCGACCAGCTCGAGCCGTTGACCCGCCGCTATTACGACGAATTCAGCCGCTGCGCAGACTGCGGGCGCATCTACTGGGCGGGGTCACATTATGCGCGGCTGCTCAGCCTCGTCGACCGACTCCGCGACCAGCTCTAAGTGGCCGGGGTAAAGCGAATCGCGTTCAGGTGCAGCTCGTCGACCGCCTCGGCGAACTGATCGCGGGTCGGCATTTGATGATCGCGGAACCCCAACCCCATCGCTCGCTCTGCGCGCTTGACGCCGTAGGACTCGGTGCAGCGCGAGTAAAGATCGGTGATCAGCGCCTTGTCCGTGATGAGCTCGCCGCGCATCGTCGTGGTCTTCCCGTCGTGCAAGACCTGTGCGGCGGCGCCGTCGCGGAAGTTGTTCTTCCACGTCTTGCCGGTCATGGCGTAGAGAATGCCGTCGATTACGTGGGCGCTCAACGGAATTGAGTAGTGTCGGCCGCTCTTGCGCCCAGTGAAGCTCACCACCATGAGCTGGTTGCGTGCCGCACCCGCGAATGGAGTGTGCAGCAGCAGTTTCATGATCGGGTTGACGAGGCGCAGGAACGCCTCGGGTGGGTGCGACACGGTGATCGGGTTTGACTGTTCGGTCATGGCCTCACCGTAGTCCGTCGCCGACACGCATCGCGCGGGCACCGTTGGCAGTACTGCAGCTGGCCGGAGCCCCGCTGCCGCCGGCGGGCGGCGCCCGCACCGGCCAGCGATCATCTCAGGCACCGCAGTAGTAGTGACTCGCGTCGAGGTTGTCGTTGCTGTTGCAGAACGGGAAGCCCTGATCCCCGCCCGCCACAGTCAGCTCAAGACCCTGGCCGCCGCCGACGAGCTTGATGCTCACCGGCCCGCCGATGGGATGTTTTGGATTCGAGGCGGCGGTGATGGCACCGGTAGCGGTGTCGCCGGATACCGACGTCAGCGTGAAGTCCACGGTGGCTGTCTTGCCGCAGCCAGCCGCCGGTGCATCGGGACAGGTCGATTTGTCGGCATACGTCTCGCGACCGTTGCCATTGGGCTGGATGTCCAGACCCTCCTCGTGGGCGTGCCAGGAACCGACAAACGGGGCCAGCCCCGGCACGTCGGCGGCGGCCGATGGCGCGAAAACCAGGGCAGCGGTTGCCAATCCTGCCAGTGCGATCTTGTTCATTTTCATTTCTACGAATCAGAACGGCTTGACGGTGGTATCGCTGCCGATGAACATGCCGTGGCCGGTGCCGTCGTTGGTGAAGCGAGTGCCGTCGCCGCCCGCCGCCACCGTCCAGCCCTGGATGTGGTAGGTCTGGCCGGACACGAGGGTGTCAAAAGGGGCATGGGGGTAGCCGATGCCGATGTTTGCGCTCCGGTAGCTGAACTGGCCTGACGCGGTGACGAAGGCCTGATCGTCGCCCGCCGGGGCTTGGACGAAACTCCCCTGGCAGGTGACATTGGGGCCGATCCCCGGATCGGCGTCATCGGAGCCGATCTCGCAGAGCATCCGTGGTGTCTGGGTGTTCACCTTCGCGTCGTGGCCCGCGGTGGGATCGGCGCTGGCTAGTGGCGAAAAAGCCAGTGTCGCACAAGCGATTCCGGCTCCTGCCAGTGCAATCTTCCTCACGGTGGTTCCTTTTGTGTGGGTAATGTCAGAGCGAGTTCATGTTCTCGGCGGGTGCCGTGACAGTGATTGTCGCTGCCACGCTCAGCCGGATCGTGTTTGTCATAGCCTAGTGATCGCGGTTCGGAACTATCTATCGGAGGAATCATGACCACCGCACCCACTCCCGTTTCCACCCCACGCGAGCCGGAACTCATGGGACAGGCCGTCGTCCTGATCGGCGGCAGCGCGGGCATCGGACTGGAGACAGCTCGACGAGCCCGGTCCGAGGGCGCCGACGTCATCATTACTGGCCGCAATCGCGACCGGCTCACACAGGCGGCGTGCGACGTCGGCGCGCAACGGACCGCGGCCTTCGACGCCACCGACGTGGGTTCCCTGGAGAGGTTCTTCCGAGACCTACCCACGCCGATCGACCACGTGATGGTCACAGCCGGTGGCCCCCGCTACGGCTCGCTGCTCGAGATGGAGACAGCCGAGGTGCGCCAGGTTCTTAGCGATCACGTGGTGCTGTACCTCGAGGTGGCGCGCGCCGCCGCAAGCAAGATGAAGAAGGGAGGATCGCTATTGTTCATGGGAGGCACCGGCGGCAGACGCATAACTAAAGACCTCGGAATTGTCTCTGCGGCTACTGCGGCCTTGCCTCCGTTCACGGCGGCGCTCGCACTTGAGCTCGCGCCCATTCGGGTAAACCTCATCGCTGCTGGCTTCGTTGACACGCCGTTGTCGGCGTCGCTGCTGGGGGATCAACTCGAGGAGCGCCGGAGCGAGCTGCGGGCGACGCTGCCGATCGGTCGTGTCGTTGGCCCCGCCGACGTCGCGGCGCTCGCTGTACACATCATGACCAACACCGCGCTCACCGGCGCGACATACGACATCGACGGCGGGCAGCAGTTCGTCTGATAGGCACCGTCGCCAGCGACCTGGCGGCACTAAGCTCATCGGCGTGTGGCTTCCGACCGAGGAGGGCTTATGACGGCGATCGCGTCAACCCCGAGGGGTCATAACGTAAAGCCACCGCCCGGGCCGGCGGAACCGCCGGCGAGAACCACACCCGCCGAACTCACCGACCAGCAGCGGGGGTGGCTATCCGACGCCTCGCGCAGCGACACCAACGGCTGGTTGCACGTCACGATCAAGGGATCACCGGCCGCACGCGGCTTTCAGTACGGATTCCTCGTCGCCGACGAGTACGCGGAGTCGATCCGGGTGTACCGGGAGATGACCTACCAGGACATCGGTATGACCTACGACTTCTTTGTTGAACGGGCCGCAGAGCTGCACGCCGACAAGATCCCCGACGAGCTGCGCGAGGAGATGGACGGCGTCGCCGCGGGTCTCACCGCTGCAGGCGTGCCGGCCACGTTCAACGATGTGCTCGGCGTCAATGATTGGATGGAACTCACCGGCTACTGGTGGCCCAAGAACTCGGGCCGCTACACCGCGTTGGCGCCGACCGGCGGCGAGGGCAACCACTGCAGCGCCTTTATCGCGACCGGCAGCGCGACCGTCGACGGTTCGATCGTGGTGGGTCACACCAGCTTCGCCGACTTCTGGCAGGGCCAGTTCGAGAACGTCATCTTGGATATGACCCCCGATGACGGCAACCGGATGGTCATGCAGACGGCGCCGGGCTGGATCGCCAGCATGAGCGATTTCTGGTTGACCAGCGCCGGACTCGTGATCACCGAGACCACCATCGGTGGCTATGACGGGTTCAAGGGCTACGACGAGACCCGGGTCCCGGAGTTCGTCCGCGCCCGTAAGGCCTCGCAGTACGCCCGCGACATCGACCATTGGGTCGAGACGCTCAACACCGACAACAACGGCGGATACGCCAACTCGTGGTTGATCGGTGACGTCAAGACCGGTGAGATCGCGCGCTACGAGGAGGGCCTGCTGTATCAGAGCCTCAGCCGCACCACCGATGGCTACTTCTGGGGCGACAACACACCGCTGGATCCGCGGATCCGTAACCTGGAGTGCTTCGGGACCGGGTTCAGCGACGTGCGCACCCCGAATGGTGCGCGGGAGGTTCGCTGGCGGCAATTGCTCGACCAGTACAACGGGGGCATCGACGCCGAGGTCGGCAAGCGCATGCTGGGCGACACGTTCGATACCTACCTCGGCTACATCCATCCCTCGGCCCGGACCATTTGCGCACATTCCGACGTCGACCCCTGCCACGACAGTGGGCTGACCCCGTTCACCCCGTTCGGGTCGGTGGACGGCAAGGTCGTCACCTCAGCCGACATCAGGGCGCTCAGTCTGTGGGCACGGTCTGGGCGTGCTGACGGCACCGAGTTCGACGCCGACGCATTCCTGCGGCAGCATCCGCAATGGGATTGGCAGCGTGGCTATTTGAAGGACCGTCCGCAGCAACCGTGGACGTACATCGAGCCGGGCAACGCCGGCGGGTCCTGACCGTGCGTGCCTTCAGATGCCCCAACTGCGGGCAGGCGGTGCCGTTCGAGGTGCAGCAGTGCCCGACGTGCACCGTGACGGTCGGTTACCACTACCCGTCGCGGCAGATGGTGCGCACACCGTCGCAAACGCTCACCGTGGACGGCCGCGGCTGGGACCGGTGCGCGCATTGGGAGCGGGGCTGCAACTGGTTGACTGCCGACGACGCCGAATCCGGCCGCTGCTACGCCGACAGTTTCGTGCGCGAGGGACCTGCGCCCGACGACACCGAGGCGATGGCCGAACTCGATTCGACCCTAAAGGCGCTGCGGCGGTTGATCTTCGAGCTGATGGACCTCGGCCTGCCCATTAATCAATACTACGCGGACCCGCACGGTCTGGCGTTCGATCTGCTGTCGAGCAAGACGCTCGGGCGGCCGGTGACGACAGGGCACTCCAACGGCGTGATCACCATCGACCTGGCCGAGTCGCTGGAGTTATATCGCGAGCGTCTGCGTATCAAGCTGCGTGAGCCCTATCGCACCATGCTGGGCCACTTCCGCCATGAGGTCGGCCATTACTACGAGATGCTGCTGGTGCAGAACACCCCGCTGATCGATGACGCCCGGGCACTGTTCGGCGACGATCGGCAGGACTACCAGGCCGCACTGCAGCGGCACTACGAGGGCGACGCACCGGCTAACTGGCAGCAGGACTTCATCTCGGAGTACGCCACCGCCCACCCGTGGGAAGACTTCGCCGAGACCTGGGCCCACTATCTTCATATCACCGGAACCCTTGCCACCATAGCGGATTCGGGCCTGGTCGTCGAAGCTAAGCGGGTGAAGTGGGACCTGTCCTGCGATGTCGATGCTCGGGAGTCCTACGCCGATGGAACCATCGAAGACATCATGGCTGACTGGGTAGTGCTGTCCGGCGTGCTCAACCGGGTCAACAACTCGATGGGTCGCGATGACCTTTACCCGTTCACTATCCACCCGCACGTCGTCGCGAAGCTTGGCTTCATCCATCGCGTCGTGACCACGGCTGCAACCGAATATGCTGCGGTGAAACAGAATTGACTACCAAGGCCAGCGCACCGATCGCCGGCGACCGGATCACCGAGGCGGTCGTCGCGGCACACGCCAAGCACAAGAAGAATGGCCGCGGCAAGAACGCCGCCTACATACCGGCATTGGCGGAGGTCGACCCGCAGCTGTTCGGGGTCTGCGTGGCGACGATTGACGGACAGACATTTTCGGCGGGCGACGCGAGGTATCAATTCGCGCTGGAATCGATCTCGAAGGTCTTCACGGCCGCGCTCGCTATGGAACAAGTAGGTCCGCGGGTGTTTCACCGCAAGGTGGGCGCCGATCCGACTGGGGCGGCGTTCAATTCGGTGCTGGCACTGGAGCTGCACAACGACATGCCGATGTCGCCGATGGTCAACGCGGGGGCGATGACGGCAACGAGCCTGGTGTCGGCCACCGATGCTGAAGACCGCTGGCGCCAGATCCTGCAGATTCAACGCGATTTCGCCGGACGCAGCATCTCGCTCAGCGAACAGATCGCCGACTCCGAACGGGGCACCAACTTTCACAACCGGGCGATCGCGTGGCTGCTGCTTTGCGGCGGATACATGTACTGCGAGCCGATGGAGGCCTGCGACGTCTACACCCTGCAGTGCTCGACGCTGGTCACCACTGTCGACCTGGCCGTCATGGGCGCGACGTTGGCCAACGGGGGCATCAACCCCGTCACCGGCAAGCGCGTCATCAAACAAGCCAACGTGGCACACATGCTGGCCTTGATGGCGATGGAGGGTCTCTACACCGCCTCCGGCGACTGGGCCTACACCGTCGGGCTGCCCGCCAAGAGCGGGGTCGGGGGCGGCCTGGTCGCGGTGTCGCCGGGAAAACTGGCGATCGCCGCGTACTCACCGCCGCTGGACAAGGACGGCAACAGTGTGCGCGCCCAGGCCGCGATCACTCAGATCGCGCACGCCCTCGAGTTGGGGCTTTTCCATACGTAGCGCCGACGGGATCAGCTATTCCTGGCGCTGTGGGTGACGTCCGAGTTGGGAGTGGTGATTAGCGTTTTCGCGTCCAGCCGCTTTTTCCACACCGGTAGCACGTTGTAGCCAGCACCGAAGATCTGTTCCGAACCCTCTTTCATGCCAAGGGTGTTGAGCAACGGCAATGCCCACAGATACGTCTGCATGGCGCGCTTAAACAACAGCTCGTTGCGCAAAGTCGCGGTGGTTTCACCGGTCGGGCGGTTCTCCGTGAACGGGGAAGCGGCCAGGTCCCGATACCGGCCAAGGCTTATTCGTTGGTCGCCTCCTGCGTTGTTCGCACCCCGGTCGAATGGTTTTCCATTGACAGCGCAGTTGTCAGAGGAGGCTTGCCGTCAGGCCACCATCGACCACGAATGCGCCACCCGTGCAGAACTTTGACCGGTCAGTAGCGAGGAACAGCGCCAGGCTTGCTACGTCGTCGACGCTGACGTACCCGCCCTGACCTTGACGGATCACGCTGTCGAAGTCGACGCCCGCCGTTGCGCCATATTGCTCGCGGTTGGCCGTGACGAGTTCGGTCTCCGCAAAGCCCGGGAGGATAGCGTTGACCCTGATTCCCGCCGGCCGCAGTTCGAGCGCAGCGGTCTTGGTCAAGCTGACGACACCGGCCTTTGCTGCGGCGTAGTGCCCGACCAGTGGTACACCGGCCAGGGCCGTCACCGATGCCATCGTGATAATGGATCCCGCTGTCTGCGTTGCGATCATCGCGCGTGCGGCGTGCTGCAGGGTGAGGAAGACACCGTCGAGATTGATGGACATCATGGTGCGCCACGTGTCGAACGACATCTCCAGCAGCGTTGAGACCGTGGCGATTCCGGCGTTGGCGACCGCGATGTCGACCTTGCCGTGTGCGCTTGCGGCGCTGTCGAAGAGCTCGGCGACACTGTTCTGGTCGCGCACGTCGCATCGAACGGCAGTGGACCCGGGCACGGTGCTCGCCGCCGCCTTGGCCGCTGACTCGTCGATGTCTGACAACACCACGGTCGCGCCTTGAGCGGCATAGGCCGTGGCGATCTGGTGACCGATACCACGTGCCGCACCGGTGATCACCGCGATCTTCCCGGCGAGTGAATCGGAAACGGCTGCGCCCGCGCTTCGGGTGGACGCTGCATCTGTCATGGGTGCTCCTAGAAAAGATTGGCGGTCAGACCGCCGTCGACGAGGTAGTGGGCGCCGGTGACGAAACGTGCGTCGTCAGAGGCGAGGAAGGCAACGGTCTCGGCCACCTCTTCAGGGGTGCCGAAGCGGCCCTGCTTGAGGTTGATGAGCTCGTCGTAACTGATCGGGATGATCGCTTCGATGGGAGCGGCGAGTCGTTCGGCCATCTCGGTTTTGATCAGGCCCGGGCAGACTGCGTTGACGCGAATTCCGGCCTGACGTAGCTCAATTGCGGCGGATTCGGTGAAACGAATGACAGCGGCTTTCGATGCGCAGTAGGCGCTGAGCAACGGGCCACCGGCGGTGCCCGCGACGGACGATAAATTCACGATCGCGCTACCTTCGGCCGCCGCCAGCGCGGGCACTGCCGCCTTGGTGAAGCGGAACGTGCCCATGACGTTGATGTCGAGCACTCGGTTGAATTCGTCCTCGGTGAGTTCAGTGATCAGCTTGGCGATTTCGATGCCGGCGTTGTTGACCAGCAAGTCTAGGCCGCCAAAGGCTTCGACGGTCGTCTCCAGGGCGGCGTTCACGTCCGCCGTGGAGCGCACGTCGCAATGCAAACCGATGCTGCCGTTGCCCAGCTGAGCGGCGGTGTCGTAGGCACCGTCGGCGTCGAGGTCTGCGACCGCGACTCTGGCGCCTCCCTCGACGAGCCGCCGAGCGATCGCGAGACCGATGCCACGGGCTGCGCCCGAAACGATCGCCCGCCGTCCTAACAGATCATTCATTTCTTCCGGAACCTCTCGTTTTATCGACGAAAAGGGCTGCTCTATAAGCATATTGACCAAGTGCGATGACGGAGCTCATGCCAGCGCCCCGTGCCCGTGATCCTGCTCCTCGCGGAGCTTTTCCCTCGTGCCGACCAGCGACCAGGTCACCTGCGTAGGGATCGGACCGTTGGGCAGCCAGGGCTGCTCGGCGACCGCATCGGCGACTTTCCAGGTGCCGCGCTCGATCACGCCGAGTGCCGCGTCGATGAGCTTGTAGTGCTGTACCTTGCTGCCCCAGGCCTGCGACTCCACCCACGCGATGACCAGTTCGCCGGGCTCGAATCCGGCCTCCTTCTGCACCGCGGCGATCAGGTCTTCGTTGTGCAGGTGACCGTCACCGAAGTTGAAGCCGATCAACGAGTTGCAGACGAACTCGCCCTCGCGCACCGCGCGGGTGTCGATGTCGGGCAGCGTCTTCAGCAGCACCGAGAACAGGCCCCGGCCCTGGCTGTGCATGGTGCGCCAGGCGATCGAATGCTGCATCGTGATCTCCGCCCATTGGGGCTCGTAACCGAAGTCGACGAACTGGTCGAGCTGGTTCTTCGACGACCGGGTGACCTTGTTGAGTTTCTGCTCAGCGCCCGGTGCGAATGCCCACACGGCCGAAGCCCAGTTGCCGGCGTACTGGCGCATCGACGGCAGGAACGAGACCTTGTCAGGCCTGAAGTTCCCCAGGATCGGGAAGAACACCAGCCCGGCCACGATGGCCGCGGTCAGCCATGGCGACGACATGTCGGTCACGCGGTATCCCTGCCATGCCGGGAAACCCAGGAATAGAAAGATCGTGGCGTAGGCGAACAGCACGTTCCATTCCAGCGGCACCGCCAGCGGGAACGTCGAGATGATGAACAGGTGGAACGCCACCATGACGACGACCGCGGCGACCGTCAGCCACTTGTTGGTGGAGAACAGCAGCACCAGCGGGGCGATGATCTCGACGGTGGTGCCGGCGACGTGGGCCATCATGTCGGCAACTCGAGATGGCCGCAGGTCCCGTGGGAAGTCGCGGTAGTGGGCCCGTTTCAGCCATTTGAACGGAATGGCGGGGCTGTTGCTCACCATCGGTGGGATGACGTTGCCGAAGTGGTTGCCGAACTTCGACACCCCGGCGCCCACCCACACGACGACGATCAGCAGTTTCAGCGCGATGATCATGTCGACGAAGGGCAACATGGTGAAGAACAACAGCGCTGGCAGATACTGCTCACCGCGGGCACCCAGGAAGATCGTCTTGTCGCGCAGCCCCATCAGAACCAACAGGACCATCGGCGCGACCAGCAGTGCAGGATTCACCAGACCGGACGTGTTGCCGGGCATCGCGGCTGACAGCGAATCACTGTGCACGCCGGGCGAAAACAGCGGGATTGCCACACTTATCAGCAGTGCGAGATAGAGCGCGAGGTCGAACCAAGTGCGGCGGTCGCCGTTGGTGAACGGCACCCACTTCCATGGGCGCAGCCGGATGGTGCCTGGGCGGGCCCAGAAGCGGATGCCTCCGGTCATCGGCTTGATCTTGCCGGCCAGCGGGCCCCAGGAACCCGCGACGCCGATGGTTTCCAGCAGCACGGTCCACAGGATGAACTTCTGGTACATGATTGGCTGGTTCCACCATTGCATGACATGCCAGAACGCCGGCAGGCCTGAGGTCAACGTGGCGACGACGACGCCGCCGAGGGCGTAGAAGAAGACCAACTTCAGGATGTAGATGGCGTGCACCATCCTCGGCGACGGGAACCCGTACTCGACCCAGCTTTGGGTGAGGATGCGTCCCCGCTCCATCAGCGGCTTGCGCAGAAATTCGTCCGGATCGACGTCGGGGAAACGCGGCTTGAAGAATCCCATTTGAGTGTCTCCTGATTTGTCGGGGTGTTAAGCCTGGTGGATAGGTGGCAGGTTTTTCCGAAGCGATGGCTTGTCGATCTTGCCGACCGGGTTCTTCGGAAGCTCATCGAGGACCGTGATCTCAACGGGGAGCTTGTATTTCGCGAGAGCTTCGGTGAGATATGCGCGAATCTCAGCGGAGTCGAGCGCGCTGCCGGAGGTCAGCGACACGAACAGCACCGGCTCCTCGCCGTAGAGCGCATTGGGTCGACCGACGACGGCGGCCTCGGCGACGTCCGGCAGTTGGTACACAACCGCTTCGATCTCCTTCGGGTAGATGTTCTCGCCGCCCCGGATGATCATGTCTTTGGCGCGGTCCACCAAGATCAGGTAGCCGTCCTCATCGAGGCGGCCGATGTCGCCGGTGTGCAGCCAGCCATCGACAAGCGTCTTGGCGGTTTCGTCGGGGCGGTTCAGGTAGCCCCGCATTACATTCGGGCCCTGGATGAGGACCTCGCCGGCCTCGCCGTTGGCGACCGGGTTGCCGTTCGCGTCGACGATCCGGATCGTCTGCCCGGGAAACGGCAGCCCCACGGTGCCCGGTTTGCGCGGCCCGTTGAGCGGGTTCAGGGTGCTTGCACAGGAGCCCTCGGACAACCCGTATCCCTCGATGATCGGTATGCCGTAACGGGATTCGAACTTGTCCAGCAGTTCGACGCTGGCCGGGGCCGCCCCGCAGACGGCGAATCTGACCGACGATGTGTCGGGTGTGACCTCCGCAGGAAGATTGGCCAGCATCGTGTAGATGGTCGGGACCGCCGAGAAATAGGTGGCCCTGCTCTGCTCGACGCGGCTCCAGAATTCTTTCAAGCTGAATCGTCCGGCCACCGTGACGCGGCCGCCGGCCAGCAGCGGCGACAATGTGCCGGCGACGATGCCGTTTACGTGAAACAGCGGCAGGATCAGCAGGCTGTGGTCTGCACCGCCGAATTCGAACGCGTCGATCGCCATGGCGCACATGGCGTTCAGATTCGAGTGGTCGAGCATCACGCCCTTGGGGCGACCGGTCGTGCCGCTGGTGTAGATCAGCAGTGCGAGTGCATCGGCGGGCACCTGTGCGGATCCGTCGAGCTGCGATGGCCCCGACGCAAGTTCGCTCGTCAACACCAGTGCGGCCCCGGGCACCTCGACGGCGAGCGGCGCTTCCGCGATCAGCACCTTGGCCGCGGCGTCTGTGACCTGATAGGCAACCTCGGCCATGGCAAGGCTCGGGTTGATCGGCGTGGCCGCGGCGCCAAGCCGCCACGCCGCGAAGAGCGATACCACGAAGCTCGCGGTGTTGGGCAACATGATCGCGACCACGTCGCCGGCCGAGACCCCATGGGCCTGCAGCACCGCGGCGGCGCGCTCGACCGCGTCGAGAAATTCCGCGTTGGTCAGGTTGGTGTTGTCGTCGGCGATGCTCGGCCCCGATGGGTCCTGCTTGGCGCGCCGATCCGGCAAAGCGGCGAGGTTCATGCGTTGTCCCAAGATCGTTGAATGTCTGACCTGTCCAGCGTACGAACCGGGGACGTCGCCCACACCGTCTTCTCCCGATGAAATCGGGTGGGTCACATTGTCTCGGGAGGACAGTCCACCCGACCAACCAGCACTACCATCCTGTTCTGCTCGACGTGCCCCGCCGTCTACTGTCAGTTCATGGCGGACCGAAGCCGCTCCGACGATGCGGCCGTTATCTCACACCTCGCTGGCTGGACGAAGAACCCTACGGTGCGTCCAGGGCCGCGAGTCGTGCAAGAGGCCGGTCCGCTGAGCGGACCGGGCCAGTAGCCTGCGGATCGAAGCCGTCGTCCCAGTCGTCCCACCTTTCAGGAGGGGATCCGTGAACCGAATTTTGAAACGTTGTCGGGTATTGGCGGCGGGAGTAGCGGTCGCCGGTGCACTGTTGAGCTGCGGTTCGTCAAACCCGCCCAACTACCCCGCCGGGCCGATCGAACTGAAGTATTACGCCACCGGCCCCTGGGCTGTCACTGTGAGCCTTGGCGGCGGATGCTGCGACTCGGCCGGAAACAAGTTCGATCTGTATTACCCGACTCAACTGGGCGCGAACGGATTCAAGCACCCCATTCTGACCTGGGGCAATGGAACGAACGCCACCTCGAGCCTTTACACCTACTATCTCAGACACATGGCTTCGTGGGGATTCGTCGTGATCGCCACGCAGGACATCAATACGGGTCCAGGACAAACTGTCCTGGATGGCGCAAACTTCCTGAAGAACGCCAACAACGACCCCCAGAGCCTCTTCAACCAGAAGCTCAACGTGAACGAGATCGGGTCGTTTGGGCATTCGCAGGGAACCGGAGGCGCGCTGAACGCCCTCATCAAATCGGCGGGCCTCATCAAGACCGCAATCGCCATAGAAATCCCGGCACAAATATGGTGCAGCAGCGGCGTCAACTGCGCGGACACGAGCAAGATGACCTCCGGATCCATCTTTCTCATCGATGGAAGCGCCGATGGGATCATCTCTCCCGAAACGCAGCCTCCCTGGGTCTCAGGCCAGCAGTCCGTTGATGGCTACTACAACGCGGCGCCGAATAACATCGTGAAAGTCAAGGGATCCCTCAAAGGCCCCAACCACAACGACGTCCAGGGCCAGCCCGACTGCACCTCGGTGCCCTTTGGCTGTGCCAACGGCGTGTACGGATACCTGGGCTATCCCACAGCATGGTTCATGTATCAACTTCAGGGCGACAGTTACGCGCATGGCGCCTTCGTCAACCCAACCGGAGAGATGTTCTCTGAGACCAAGAACTGGGAACGCGTGGCGAGCAACATAACTTAGCTGCACCAGACGATCCAGGATGGTTGCGGGCTTCCGAGTGGCCTGCCGTCTAGAGATCGAATTGGATGGTGAACGTGACGTCCTCGCCTTGCCGCGAGGATGAGCCGGGCTGCCCGTCACGCCAGGGTCATCCGATCGACGGTGCCATCCATAACTCGGATGCCGGATCTCAGTATACGAGCGTGAGATTCGGTGAGACACTGTCACTTTCGGGACTGAGGCCCTCGGTTTGCAGCGTCGGCGATGCCTACGATAACGCGTTGGCCGAGACCACCATCGGGCTCTACAAGAACGAATGCATCCGTACCGATTCACCGTTTCGCCGCGGCCCGCTGCGCACCATGTCCGATGTCGAGCTGACCACCGCCGACTACGTCGCTTGGTACAACCAGAGCCGTCTCATGCATCGCCTCGGCCGTGTCCCACCCACCGAGGCCGAAGCCCACTACTATTCCGGAGACGTGACCGACCAACCGGCCGGCTCACAGAACCCCGAGGGTGCACGAAACTCGGGATGGTTCATTCAATCGGGTTGTGTCACTTAATGTTTGAATTGACCCGGCGAGCACGTGAGTCATAGCCGTTGGCTACAGGTTTGAGCCGCAGTAGCGGCACTTTATGGCCGCTGCCTTGATTGTCTCCGCGTCGAACGGACAGACCTTCTCATCAGCAGTCGGCTTGTCTTGCCCCTTGAACCGCCCCGGCATGTCCGGAGACTCCATCTCTTGGGGAAGGTTGGAGTCATGTCAGGTGGTTCGTCGAGGAGGTATCCGCCGGAGCTGCGTGAGCGGGCGGTGCGGATGGTCGCCGAGGTCAGTGATCAGTACGACTCGGAGTGGGCAGCGATCAGTGAAGTGGCCCGGCTGCTCGGGGTCGGCACGGCCGAAACGGTGCGCAAGTGGGTTCGCCAAGCCGAGATCGACGGTGGTTCGCGACCGGGGGTGTCGACCGACGAGTCTGCGGAGCTCAAGAGGCTTAAGCGTGAGAACGCAGAACTCAAGCGCGCCAACGCAATTCTGAAGACTGCGTCGGCTTTCTTCGCGGCCGAGCTGGACCGGCCACAGCACTGATCGTTCGCTTCATCAGTGAGCATCAGGGCCGCCGCGGCGCCGGCGGTCTGCGATGGGGTGTCCAGTCGATCTGTGCCGGGCTCGTCGAGCTCGGCGTTCAGATTGCCCCTTCGACGTACTACGAGCATGTTGACCGCACACCGACCCGGCGTGAGGTCCGCGACGCCGGCCTCAAATCCGCGATTGAGCGTGTTCACGCCGCGAACTACGGGGTGTACGGGGCGCGCAAGGTGTGGCTGGTGCTCAACCGTGAGGGCATCGCGGTGGCTCGCTGCACCATCGAGCGACTGATGACCGAGCTGGGTCTGACCGGTGCGGTGCGCGGAAAGGTCAAGCGCACCACGATCGCCGACCCGGCAGCTGCGCGTCCGGCTGACCTCGTGCAGCGCCGTTTCGCCCCGCCGGCGCCCAACCGACTCTGGGTGGCCGACCTTACCTACGTGTCGACCTGGTCGGGGTTCGCCTACGTCGCGTTCGTCACCGACGCCTACGCGCGCAGGATTCTGGGCTGGCGAGTCGCGTCGACAATGACGACCGCGATGGTGCTCGATGGGATTGAACAGGCGATCTGGACGCGCCAACGTGAAGGCTTGTTTGATCTTAAAGATGTTGTACACCATACAGATAGAGGATCTCAATACACATCGATCCGGTTCACTGAGCGGCTCGCGGAAGCTGGCATCCAGCCGTCGGTTGGTGCGGTCGGCAGCTCCTACGATAACGCGCTGGCCGAGACGATCAACGGGCTGTACAAAACCGAATTGATCAAACCCAGAAAGCCGTGGCGCACCATCGAGGAGGTCGAACTGGCCACCGCCGAATGGGTCGACTGGTTCAACCACCGCCGCCTCTACGAATACTGCGGCGACATCCCGCCGTCGATCTGGAGGCAACCTATTACGCTCAACACCAGAGACCAGCCGCCGGCTGAGCTCTCAAATCAGAAAGTCTCCGGACTCACCGGAGCGGTTCACCTTCGCAGTGTTTGTGGCTTGCTCAAACCGACGCCATGACCTAGTGGCCATACTCCCTCAAGAGCTTCCGTGTCCGGACGCGGCCTTCCGCGGAGGCGTCGAACGGGTAGCCGACGAACTCGTCGACACCGGCGTCGCGCAGTTCGTCGAGCCGCTCGGTAACCAGCTTTTCCTCACCGATTAGCGCCGCGTCCTGCGGGTCGCGGTACCCCTCCCGATCAAGCATGGCGCGGTAGGACGGCAGCTGCCCGTACATCACGAAGTCCTGCGCGGCTTGCGCACGCACCCCCTCGACGTCGTCGGTGACGCTCACGGGAAGCGCGGCGACGACCCGTACGGCGCCCTCGGGCCGGCCCGCATCGGCGGCCGCGCCGCGCAGCGTGGGCCCGATGTGTTCGGCCAACGTCTTCGGTCCGGTCATCCAGGTCATCGTCCCCGCGCAGCGCCGGCCCGTCAGCCGCAGCATCTGCGGGCCCAGCGCCGCGATGTAGACCGGTGGCGCGGGCGCATTGGGAATGCGCACCACCCCGCGGGTTGTCACGGTCTCACCGGCCGCGTCGACGTCCTTTCCGGACAGCAACGGCAGCAGACCGTTGAGGTATTCGCCGAGCCGGCGCACCGGCTTGTCCCACGGAATCCCCCACATTCCCTCGGTGACCGGGCGGTGCGTCATGCCAAGCCCGAGCGTGAACCGACCGCCGGCAATCGAGCTGACCGTGAGGGCACGCTGGGCCATCAGCATCGGGTGCTGGTTCTGGATCGGCAGTACGCCCGTCGCCACCTCGATCGTGTCAACCTCCCGGAACGCGACCGCGAGCACTGTCAACAAATCAGCCTGCCAGTGCATTTGAGGCGCCCACACTCGCCGGAACCCTTCGTCTCGCAGCTTCGCGAGTTGCGCGACGAAGTCATCCACCGGCGAAACGGTGGGGTCGTCACTGAGGTAGCAATTCACGCTGATTTCCACGAGAGCCTCCTTGATAATCGAAATCCCGCCGATTGTGAAACTAGCGCGCCCTGCCCTCGGCGTCGTCGGGGTGGCCCTTGTTTTCGGTCATGGTGACGACCGCGCCCGGGGGCGAGCAATTCCAGATCGAATGCGGTGCTGAGACTGGCGATTTCGTCGTCAGCGGCCCCTGAAGGTGATGCCGGGCGAGTCGCGGCCGACGCCCGGTTGCTCGCTGCGCGCCAGTGCGCCTAGCAGTGCGTCGAGGCCCTTTTGGGGGTCTTCGAGGCCCTGTTGGAAGTCTTCAGTGTGAAACAGCCCGATGCTCAGGTCGAGCATGAGTTTGTCGGCTGCGGCGATGCCGCCCGTCGACCAGGCTTTGAGAACGGATTTGGCTGCGGCGTAGCTGCGGGTGGGGCCTTGCGAGAGTCTTGTGGCCAGCCGTAGCGCGGTGTCGTCGAGTTGATCGTCGGGCACGATGTAGTCGGCGACCGCGGGGATGGTGGCGACCGGGGTGGGTTCGCCGAGCATGACCATGCGGCGCGCCGCAGACGGCCCGATCCGACTGGCCAGACGTTGGTAGCCCCCAGCCAGCGGCAGTTGGCCCATGATGACCTCCGCGCACCACATCACGGTGTTATCGGCGACGACGATAAAGTCCGCCGACAGCGCCAGCTCGAGGCCACCCCCGCCAGTCTTGCCACGCACGGCGGCCACAACCGGTATCTGCAGGGCTTCGATCGCGCGGTATGTGTTGGTGACCTCGGCGATGAAGGTGCGAAACCAGCTGTAGCTCTTGCCGGGCCATTCGTCCGCGGCTCCGCCGACAGAGAAGTTGGGCCCTTCAGCCTGAATCAGTAGCGCGCGGATGTCGCTGTCGCTGGCCTCGTGCACCGCAGCGGCCAGATCGGTGTTGAATTGGGCGCTGACGAAGTTGTACGGCGGGCTCGTCAGCGTAATGCGCCCCAGGGTGTCAACGATGTCGAAACGGACGGTGCTCACGGTGCGCTCCTTTCAGGCGGTCAGCTGAATGCATTGGTGAGGCTGGCGATCTCGTCGTCCGACAGGTCCAAATCCGCGGCGGCGAGGTTCTCTGCGAGGTGGCCGCGGCTTGTGGTCCCGGCGATCAGCAGAACATTGGGGGCGATGCCCAGTAGCCACGCAAGGGCGACTCGGGCGGGGAGGGCGCCGTGGCGGGCGGCGATCGCGGTAACGGCCGAGTTCGACAGGATTGCGTCGCGTTGAGCGTCCCACCCGCCCAAGGGGAAGAACGGCACGAACGCGATATCCCGGGCAATGCACTCGATCAGGAGGGGCTCTGATGTGCGATCCACGAGGCTGTAGGCGTTCTGCACACAGACGATGTCGGTGACCTCGACCGCCCGCTGCAGGTGGGCGAGGCTGACGTTGCTGATCCCCACACCGGCGATCAAGCCCTCGTCGCGAGCCGCGGTCAGCGCGCCAAGCTGATCGATGAATCGCGCATCGGGGACGGCGTTTTCGATGAGCCGCAGGTTCACCGCTGTGAGTTGCTCGACGCCCAGCGTTGCGAGATTTTCCTCGATGCCGGCGCGCAGCTGGTCAGGGTCGTCCCAGAGCATCATGTGGCCGGATTCGTCACGGCGCGCGCCGACCTTGCTCACCAGCGCCAGTCCTTCGGGGTAGGGGAACAGCGCCTCCCGGATCAACTCGTTGGCCATGCCGGGCCCGTAGAACTGAGCGGTGTCGATGTGGTCGACCCCGGCGTCGATGGCCGCGCGCAGCACCGCTAACGCCTCACCGCGGTCTAGCGGTGGACCTTGCAAGCCGTCGCCGGACAGCCGCATGGCGCCGTACCCGACTCGCCACACCGTCTTGTCCGCGAGGCGGTGACGGTCACTTGTCGATGGGCTCATTATCGAAATCCTCTCTGAGGTGGTGTGATTCGCGATGCCGCCCGAGCGCGGGTGCAGGAAGGCTTTCGGGCCCGACGGTCAACCGGCGCTTGGTGGCCAGCGAGGCCGCTCGCGGCACCGAGGGCGCATGGGCAGTTATCTGGCGGTGGCGAGGAGTTTTTCGAGGTCCTCCCAGGTGGTGCCTGGCGATAGGTTGAGGGTGAAGTAGCTGATCCCGAACTGCTCGCGCAGCGCGGCGATGCGGTCGGCGGCTTCAGAGACCGAGCCCTGCAGCAAGGTCACCGACTGCATCAGCTCCTCGTCGGTGCTTGTCGGTGAGGTTGACCGCAACAACGTCAGGTCCGGTGTCTTGTTGAAAGACAGCTGGAAGAAGCTGAACGCGAACTCGATCTGCTCGAAACGCGGCCCGGCCTGGCTTTTGATGTAGTCGACGCGCTCGCCGAGTTGGTCTTGGTGGCCCTGGGCTGCGATGGCGATGATGTCGGCGTGCTGGGCTGCCATCGACAGCATTTTGTCGCCGATGCCGGCCACCATGATCGGCGGCGGGGACTGCACCGGTGCCGGGCGGTAGTCCGGGCTGGACAGCAAGTTGCGGATCGTCGTGACGTGTTCGGTGAGCACCTCCACCCGCTGTCCGGCCGACGGGAACGGCTGTCCAAAACCGGCGAAGTCGGCCGCGATATACCCGCTGCCCAAGCCGATCTCGAGGCGTCCGCCGCTGGCGGCGTCCACCGTGGCTAGATCGCGGGCCAGCAGCGCGGGCTGGTAGAGCGGCGCATTGATGACCAGATTGCTGATCCGGATGGAGGGCACCGCAGCGGCGATGGCGACCAGGGTCGGCAGCGGCGCCGGAGAGCCGTGATGGTCGCCGACCATCACTACGTCGAATCCGACGTCGGCGGCACGTTTGGCTTTCTCGACGGTCTGGGCGACGGTGCCCGCGAAAACCAGGTTGATACCGAAACGAGTGGGGTGAGCGGCCATGGCGCCCTCCTGAGGTATTATTGGTGGAGTACATCAACTAGTAGCTATATACAGTAAATAGTAGCGGAGTATTCCATGTCAACTGCGAAGCGGGACGCACGTCTCATCGACCTGGTTGCTGCCTTCACCGAAATGGGCCCGGCCTGGGTCCGCTGGGTGCAGGCGACCATTCCCGACGACACTGTCAGCTACGCCCGGTTACGGGTGCTCAACGCCCTGAAATGCCAGCAAGAGGGGCTGACGATGACCAAGCTCGCCGAGGCACTCGAAGTGACGGGGCGCCGGGTCACCGCCCTGGTCGACGCGCTGGCCGACGACGGGCTGGTCGAGCGCTACGCCCATCCCACCGACGGACGCAGCACCATCGTCGAGATCACCGAGGCCGGCCGAGAACAGCAACGGCAAGTGTGGGAAGAGCATCAGAGCAAGGTCGCCGTCGCCTTCGGAGATCTCGCCGATGAGGACCAGGTGCGCCTGCTAGACATCAGCCACAAGCTCACCGAGGCGTTCCGGGGCCGCCTGGCAGAACTGAACGCGCCGGCTAAGCCGGTACTGGCCGCCGACCCCGACGCCGTCTTGATCCGCAACAACCGTCGCGTACGGGCCGCGCGACCGGAATCGTCCTGAAGGCGGGACAAGACGGCGCGACCGATGTGCCGTTTCGACGGTGACCTCATTGTCGAGGTCCGCGCTTACCTCGATTCGGCGATGGTCGCCTATGTCGTCGGCCGCGTCGACGCCCTGTCGAGGAAGTGAAGCCGATAGCGCATCGGCCGTGCCCGATTACAGCTTCTTAGACCCTCGTGTCCGGGACGGCACGCCGTTGGTAGTCCTTATCGGGTTGAGTTGACCCATTGATGACTATCTCAATGCCCTCCGAAGCCCACTACTATTCCGCACACATGACCGGCCAACCGGCCGGCTCACAGAACCCCGAGGGTGGATGAAACCCGGGATGCTTCATATGAGGGTCTCAAACTTCGTGTTGGTGTCACCCACTGTGGACGCCAACAGCCCCTCGTGGAGTGTCCAACGGCCTATCCGGTCACCGTTTCGCGGTTCAATCCCGCGTTGGGAGCTGCCAGTCCGTTCAGCCCTAACAGTGTGCTGGTTAACCGTAGGCTGGGAACTCACCGAGAGAGGTGCTGGCGATGGCCGCTTACGATCTTGCCGCGTTGTGGGAGGCTCACTGTCGGTACGAGTTTGAAACGCGGGACGTGGACGCCACCATGTCCACCATGGTGGCGGAACCCTATGTCAACCACGTCCCCACCATGACCGGTGGCGTCGGCTTCGAGAGCTTGCGGCATTTTTACGCGCACCATTTCATCGGGGTGAACCCTCCCGACTTCGACCTCCTCCCCGTCAGCCGCACGGTCGGGGAGAGTTGCCTTGTCGACGAGTTCATCGTCCGCTTCACGCACACCACTCGGATGGACTGGATGCTGCCCGGCATTGAGCCCACCGGACGCGCAGTGGAGATTCCGACAGTGGCCATTGTGCAATTTCAGGAAGACAAACTCGTGCATGAGCACATCTACTGGGACCAAGCCAGCGTGCTCGTTCAACTCGGCCTGCTCGATCCCGACGGCCTTCCCATCGCTGGGGCCGAGACCGCGCGCAAAGTGCTTGACGTTTCCCTGCCCAGCAACACACTGATGACTTCGTCGCAGTAGGACGCATGGCCCACGGTTACGAGGTTGCGGTGAGTACGACTGGCACGGGGATGCCGCCAAGCGGGCCACCCTTGCAGGTCGCCGACCGGTACGCGGCCGGGGCCCGCGCGGGCGATGACGATCGACACGGAGAGGCTGCGTGAGGTAACTCGACATGGTCAGCACAACAACGGGTTACGACGTCATCGTGATGGGATTGGGCGGTATGGGAAGTGCCGCCGCCTATCATCTGGCCGCCCGAGGACGCCGGGTGCTCGGCCTGGAGTGGCATGAGCCCGCCCACGACAAGGGATCCAGCCACGGCGGGTCTCGGATCATCCGCCAGGCTTATTTCGAGGACCCCGGTTATGTTCCGCTGTTGCTGCGCGCCTACGAGCTGTGGGAGAAGCTGGCTGCCGACTCCCAACGTGACGTTTATCGACTCACCGGGGGCCTTTTCATCGGGCCACCGGACTGCCTGATCGTATCCGGTAGCCTGCGCGCCAGCCGCCAATGGAATCTGCCGCATGAGTTGCTCGACGCCGCCGAGATCACCGCCCGGTTCCCGAACTTCACGCCCCAACCCGAAGATATCGCGCTCTACGACGCCAAAGCCGGGTTTGCACGACCGGAGCTGGCAGTGCGCGCACATCTCGAAATCGCCGAAAAAGCGCGGGCCACACTGCAATTCGGTGAACCCGTGCTGGATTGGAACCAGACCGCCGCGGGGATGCGGGTCATTACGAGTCGTGGGTCGTACACCGCTGGGCAGTTGGTGATCTGCCCGGGCGCCTGGGCCCCGCAGGTGCTGGGTCAGTTCGGTGTCCCGATCACGGTGGAACGTCAGGTGATGTACTGGCTGGACCCGATCGGCGGTGTTTCGGGGTTCGAGGATCACCCCATCTTCATCCACGAGAACGCCTCAGGCATACACACATACGGCTTCCCGGCGATCGACGGACCGCGGGGCGGTGTGAAAGTCGGCTTCGCCGGCAACGGGATCGCCTGTACCCCGGACACCATCGACCGGGTAGTGCACGAGCGGGAAATCAGCGCGATTAGGGCGCGAGTCGCTGAGTTTTTGCCGGCGCTGGCGGGCGAGTGCCTGCGCGCGGCCACCTGCATGTACTCCAACACACCCGACCGGCACTTCGTGATCGGGCGCCACCCGCAATGCGCCGACGTCATCATGGCGTGCGGATTCTCCGGGCACGGCTTCAAATTCGTTCCGGTGGTCGGCGAGATCCTTGCCGACCTGGCCATCGATCGCGCCACCGACCACCCAATCTCGATGTTCGACCCGCAGAGATTGCCGACCGCATGACCGATCCCACGCGTGTCCTGGTTCTCGGGTCCGGGTTTGCGGGTCTGTGGACGGCGCTCGCGGCGGCCCGGCGGCTCGACGAGCTTGGTGTGGCGCCTGGAACCGTCGATGTCACGATGGTCAGTTCCACGCCGTACCACGATATCCGCGTGCGCGACTACGAGACCGACCTGAGCCCGTCCCGCATCCCGCTGAGCGATCTTCTCGATCCGGTCGGAATCAACCACATCACCGGCGAAGTGACGGCGATCGATGCCCCGGCGCGGATCGTGGAATCCACCGCGGGGGCGCACGGCTACGACCGACTGGTGCTCGCGTTGGGCAGTCAGGTGGTCAAGCCCGACATCCCTGGCCTGCGGGAGTTCAGTTTTGACATCGACACCCACGACGCAGCGACCAGGCTGCAAGCCCACCTACGCCGACTTGCGGAGGGCCCCGCTGACCCGGCGGCGGCGACAGTAGTCGTCGTCGGGGCGGGTTTGACGGGGATCGAAGAGGCGACCGGGCTGCCTGCGATGCTCGCCGACAACTTTGCCGCGCGTGCGGTGGCACCGCGGGTCGTCCTGATCGACCGCAACCCGTTCGTCGGCTCGGACATGGGCGCATCGGCGCGACCGATCATCGAGGCGGCGCTGACCCAAACCGGGATCGAGACCATCTTGGGCGTCGGGGTCGCCGCCATCGACCGGCGCGCCGTGGCGCTCTCCTCGGGTGAGGTGGTGGCCGCCGCCACCGTCGTCTGGTGTGCCGGCATGCGGGCCAACCCGCTGACCGCAGACTTCGGGGTCGACCGTGACCGACTAGGTCGACTCCCGGTCGACGATTATCTGCGGGTCTGCGGTGTGCCCGCGGTGTTCGCCGCTGGTGACGTCGCCGCCGCAAAAATGGACGACAAGCACATGTCGGTGATGTCCTGCCAGCACGGCCGCCCGATGGGCCGATGGGCGGGATACAACGTCATTAGCGATCTCCTGGACAAGCCGATGAAGCCGCTGCGAATCCCTTGGTATGTAACGGTTCTCGACCTAGGACCGGCAGGTGCGGTATATACCGAGGGCTGGGACCGCCACGTGGTTGCCTGCGGCCAGGAGGCTAAAGATACCAAGCACACCATCAACACCCGGCGTATCTATCCTCCGTTGAACCGCGACCGCGACGCATTGCTGGCCGCTGCCGCAGCCGAACTGCAGGCCGCGCCCTTGCACGGACCGTCGCACCACGCGGGGTCGCCCGTTGGCTACTAATCGCGCTGATGACTCCTGGCGGCCGGTCTGTCCCACCTCGAGGCCGAATACGGCGACACGCTGGCCGCGTTCGATCACCTCACTCTGGCAATCCGCAACTACCACGATTCGGGCGACACCACGTCGATCCGCGTCCCGCCGTCTCCAAATAGACGAGTTACGGGCATCTCATAAGTCAGTCGCAGCTCCGTGTCACTGCGAACCCTCAGCGGTGCCTCGGTGTCTCGGGTAGAGGATCCAGGAGGTCGAGTACCCACCTACTCTGGTGCGCGGCTGCTCTCGTGATGAACATAGCCCCATGTCCCGAGTGTTCTTGACCCATGGTGCCGGCGCAGGCGGTTCACGCCCTGAGGAGTGGAAGACCTTCCGCCCAGGGAGGTTGGGTCAAAGGATCGGGCCTCGTCCGCGAGGGCGTGCCAACCGACTGCCGTCGTGCCGCGTTGAAGCAACGTACGACCCACAGACTGCGGGGCACCGAAGATGAGCGATGACGTTCGGCAGCTCGCCTTACGCGCATTTCCACAGCGACTGGCCGCAGCAGCCGTTTTGCGACCAAGCATGTTGCGCCGCAGCGTGTCTCACCTCGATTCCCATGAGACCAATTGCGGTCCGTCAGCGACCTCGTCAGGTTTCCCCAATCCATCCTGCGTGATCGACGCGCTCCTTGGTCCACTGAGGCTGACGTCGCCGCTCCCGTCGTTCGCGCTGCCCGATGTCGCCCCCGTTGGCCGCCTTCCGCGCGGCCGCACGGTAGAGCTTTCCAATCGCGGCAGCACTTATGTTGTGGATTCCGGCCCAACTGCCGGTGGTCCGACGTTTGTATTGCTCCATTCGCTGGCGTGCACCGGGCTGTTGACGTGGTATCCGTCATTGGAGATGATGCGTCGCTTCGGGCGTGTGGTCGTGTTCGACCAGCGCTGCCACGGTTCGGGTATCGCCTCGTCACGTTTCCAGCTGGAGGACTGCGCCGACGACGTCGCCGCATTGGCCGACGAGCTCGGCATAGAAACATTCATACCGGTGGGCTTTTCGATGGGATCACTGGTGGCGCAGCATGTGTGGCGGCGCCACCGAGACAGGGTCGATGCATTGGTGCTCTGCGCCGCGGCAGCGACATTCGGCCGTGCCACTCATGAGCGGCTCGCGACCGGTGTCTTCGCCGCGCTGCTAGAGGCTTTCGGCCCGCAGCCCGGGCGGCCCGACCCGGCGCGGCTGTCCGTCGTCGACGACATCGTGATGAATGACCGGCTTTGGGCGCTTGGGCAATTCCGGGCGACCAGCTATGGGGCGATGATGCGGGCGCTGGCCGAGATTACCCGGTTTGATTCCACGCGCTGGATCGCTGACATCGATGTACCGACCTCGGTGCTAATAACGCTGCGTGACCGGGTCATCCCGCCGCGGCACCAGCGTTGGGTAGCCGAACAGATTCCCGACGCGCATACCGTGGCCGTCGATGCCGGACATGCCGGCTGTACGATGCAGTGGAAGGCGTTCGTGCCCGGCCTGCGATCCGCTGTGGACTCGGTGGTCAGGCGAATCACGCACGCGCGCAATGCAACTGCTGGAGTGCCCGCGTAGTCGTAGCAGATGTCAGGCGCGGGTTTCGGGCACGAAGCGGTAGCCGTCCTCGGCTGAGAGGACGCGGCCCGGCGTGTTGTACGTCGGTCGTCGTTCGGAGAGGGGCGGTGGTGTAGGTGAATACCGTTACGTGGCGGCGGGTCATGATCGCTCTGGCCGTCGTGACAGTCGTGACCGCCGTCGTCGTGGTCGTTGTGCGGGTCTTAATGCATCCGGCTGTGGGTTCGGCACCTGCAGCCCCTCCGGCAGCCACATCCACTTCGGCTTTGACCGCGCCTCAGGCCCCGCCACCGCCAGGGTTTCCGGATCTCAATGGTTTCACCGACGTGTCGCAGGATCACGATGTGTCCCACCACTACGCCTTGGCAACATTTACGAGCCCAACGGGCTTGCAGTGTGCAATGTGGAGCAGCCGTGGAGATACGGCGGCATTCTGCTTCGGGGCGATCCCTGGTCTCGATCATCCGGCGAACCAGGTTTACGCGGGGGACTATAAGGCATATTTCGACCAGAACAGGCCTCCCAGCACAGACAAGCTCAACGGGAAGCCCTTGGCATCAGCCGAGAAGGTGATCTTAGGCGCCGGAGGAAAGCTGATGGGCGGTGACCAGATCACCTGCGGCGTGCAAGACGTTGTAGTCGCGTGCATGTTAATCAGGGGATTCCGTCAGAACCACGGCGACGACACCGCCCAACGGCACGGGTTCGTCCTCGACCCGCAGCGAAGCTGGACGTTTTAAGCACTTCGAGAGTCCTGAATACCTCGGTCATGAGTACCGTTTTTCCCGCGCGCTGCATTTCCCGCTGCTAATTGAGTAGCGGACTACTCGTGCGGTCGCGCGCACCCGCCGGTGATGATTCGCGTTGTCGGGGAAACACAGGTCCGCGTAACCCCGATGCCCAGCGCGGCAAACCTTAAGCCAGTGGTGTGTCGAGCGGGCCAGCGGCATCCGCATGCTTGTGAGCTCGAAGGGGATCGACATGACTACGACTGCACCGCCATCAGCGCACCCAACGATACGGAGCGTCCTGCTCGGACTGCTGGGCATTCCACCCAGCGTCGCGGTCGAAAGCACCGCGGTCTCGCCGGACGACGCCGTGGCTCAGCCGGACACGGCGAAGGTGTACGAGTTCACCAGCGTCGACTATCCCGGCGCCGCGCAGACAATAGTTTTCGACAGTGACGGCACCACGGCGCTGGGCGCGTTCGTTTTCGCACCTAACAACGCGTCCTCGCCCGTGACCGCATTCACTGAGGCAGGAGGGGTGTACCAGACCCTCAACGTCCCCAACTCGACCTGGAGCATCGCAACGGGCATCAACACTTCTGGTCTGATCGTCGGGACGTACCAGGACGTCGCGGGCTTGACACACGGCTTTACGACCAGCGACGGCAGCACCTTCAACGACGTCGATTTCCCCGGAGTCACCGACACTCAGGCCATCGACGTCAACGACGCCGGAGCTGTCGTGGGCACCTACTTCGACGCCGCTAACGTCGAGCATGGGTTCGTCAGCAGCGGCGGCACGTTCACGGCCGTCGATTACCCCGGAGCCACAACCACTGCGGTCGCCGGAATCAACGCCAACGGCGACGTCGTCGGAGTATATGGGGATTCAACGGGAGACCACGGCTTTCTGCTTTCGGGCGGTGTATTCACCCCGATCAACTTCCCGCTTGCCAGCGACACGACCGCGTACGGCATCAACGACAACGGGGACATCGCCGGTGTCTACACCGACACCGCTGGCAAATCGCACGGTTTCGTCTACGCCGACAACAACTTCAGCACGGTCGACGTCGCAGGCGCCAGCGCCACGGAACTGACACGCATCAAGAACTGGGGACAGGTGACGGGCGTGTACGTCGACGCCCTCACCGCGGAACACGGCCTCACCGGTCAGTGAGCGACTTCAACCACCAACCAAGGACGGGATCAAAATGCTAAAAACAACGCTCGAAACGAAGCCAGCGAAAAAGGCCCCAGCAGCACTACCGACCAGTGTTGCACTGAAGAAAACCAGTGCCGCATCGAAGAAAGCTCCATCGATAGGGCAGGCCAGTACCGCGTTGAAGAAGCCGACACCACGGAAACGAGTCGGCAAACGCGTACCACCGGCACCCAAGTCAGGTGCCCGCCCTCTGGCGCCTGCCGTGCTCGCTGCGGCTGTGCAGTCGCTGGCGCTGCCGCAGCTGCCACAGCCCGCACCAGGGCAAGCCATCAATCTGGGGCCCATCGCCGGGACCGAATCATCTACCGGCCAATTCGGCGCCGGAGCGGTCGACCTCTGCGAAATATCGCCCAGCGGTCTGGTGGCTATCGGCGGCGACACCTTCTCGGGAAACGCTGAAGGCGTGGGAAACTGGAGCGCATCGATGGCCCTGCAAGTCGCGCCCGGCACCGTTAACGGCAACCCAATCCAGTTCAGCGGCTCGTTTGGCGGGAATGGCACCCTCTACGACCAGCCCCCGCCTAACGTCCCAGGCGGTAGTCAATTGCCGGCCGGGACCGTCCAGGTCTTCGGCGTCGACTATGCCTTCGTGGTACAGACGGCGAACCTTCAACCCATCAATACGCGACTGGTAACCATCGACCCCAACAACCCGGGGTGGGCGACCGTTCCCGGGTCCTGTCGGGACGCAGTCAGCTGGCAGAACGGCAACGAAACACAGATCAGTGGCTACCAGGCGCCCGACGGCAATTGTTATATCGTCGCCGACGGGTTCGCCCGCGATCACCAGGTCTGGCTCTACCACTGCCCGGCGTCGAGCTTCACGGACCGGAATACCTGGTGGGCCTGGGGAATCGGGCCCGACGGCAATTGGGCTTGGAACGTGGACCCGACACCTCTTAGCGGTGACAACTGGGGCGAGCTAAGCCTCCGGTTGATCGAAGGCATGTCCGTATTGTCCGGGTTCAACGCGAGCACGGGGAATATCGAGGTTCGGGTGACTGACGACGTGACGCAAGTGTTGGCGCCGGAAACACCGGTGACGATAGTTGCGACCCAAGAAACCGTTCCGCAAAACTACGGCGGCTACATCGTTCCCGGCTCCACCCTGGACCAGGCGATCATTTTGGTCAGTCAGTGGAATACCTGGACGAACGATCCGTACAACGTGCAACAGTTCGTCGTCAATCTCAATCGCTGATACAGCCGATCGAGGAAACGGCTAGCTCGCGTTAGAAGCGGTGAGGCCGGTACCACGTTGCGCCGCAACGTGGTACCGGTTGCATCACCAGAGTCTCCACGGCGAGCGCGACGCGGCTTCCTTGAACTTGGGCCGCCAAGGGGGAAGCGAACCGCGAACCTTGCGAGGTACTCGACGAGGTCAGGCTGCCGACATGCCACCGTCGACTTCGAACACCGTGCCGGAGATGTAGGAGGCTTCGGGCGACGAAATGAACACAATGGCGTTCGCGATTTCTTCAGGATTTCCCCTGCGAAGCAAAGGTACGGTCGCTATCAGCGCGTCATTGCCTTCTGCGGTGCCGGTGAAGCGGTCGAGCATGCCGGTGTCTATCGGCCCCGGCCCGACCGCGTTCACCCGAATACCTGAATTCCCCTGCTCGAGCGCGACCGTCTTGGTCAGACCCTCCACTGCGAACTTGCTGCTCACGTAGGCCGCCGCGCCAGCGGTCGCCTTATGCCCGTAGGTCGAGGCGATGTTGACAATGCTGCCGCTGCCTTGGCCGGCCATCGCGCGCAGTTCGTACTTCATGCTCAGGAATACGCCGACAACGTTGGTGTCGTGGACGGCCTTGAAGTTTTCGACGGTGGCGTCCTGGATGGGGCCGGTCTCGCCTTCGGAGCCGGCGTTGTTCACGGCAACATCGAGACGGCCAAATCTCGCGACTGCTTGGTCGACCAGGTTGCGGACCTCGTCTTCCTTCGTAACGTCGGCCCGAACGAATTCTGCGTCGGCTCCAAGCGCTTTCAACTCCGCGACAAGGGCTTGCCCTTTGTCGTCATGGCGGCCGGACACGACCACGTTGGCGCCGTTACCGGCGAATGCCACAGCAGTGGCGCGGCCGATGCCGGTGAGGGCGCCGGTTATGAGAACAACCTGTTGAGTCATCTGTTTCCTTCGGCTATGCGGGAACATCCACCGGTCCAAACGGTTGATCGCAGGCATTTAATCCTCACAGGACTTCGGATGGGTGAAAATGACTATGAAGCTGAGGGCATGGCGGACAGCTCGCGGCCCGTCTGGTTTGTGACGACATACGAGGGTCTCGAAACTTCGCGTCAGAGATGGCAGAGCGATATGACAGACATCGTTGACCAGTGAAACGATACTGACGTGGACCCCAGCGGGGATGGTGGCGGTGGACTGACCGCGACGGGGCTGTCCTGTGGTTCCTGCGGCGCGCAGTCAAGCCCGACGGCCAAGTTCTGTAGCGAGTGCGGCGCGCCACTCACACAAGCCACCCGACCGGCTGAATACAAACAGGTCACCGTTTTGTTCGCCGACGTGGTGCACTCGATGGACATCGCGGCAGCGGTCGGTGCCGAGCGGCTGCGCGAGATCATGGCAGAACTCGTTAGCATCACAACAGCAGTAGTGAAGCGCTTTGGCGGCACGGTGGACAAGTTCACCGGCGACGGAATCATGGCGGTGTTCGGCGCACCGGTGGCTTTGGAGGACCACGCTTTTCGCGCCTGCTTGGCAGCCTTGGACATCCAAGACGAGGTGAAGCGACTTTCCGTCGAAGTCCAAAACCGCGACAGTATCGAACTCCGGTTACGTGTCGGGTTGAACTCCGGTCAGGTGATTGCCGGTGAGATCGGCTCAGCCGCTTTGGGTTACACCGCGGTTGGTGAGCAAGTCGGACTGGCTCAGCGGATCGAGTCGGTTGCTCCACCCGGTGGGGTGATACTCAGTGAGTCCACCGCGCGGCTAGTCGAGGGAGCGGTGCTGGGAGAGCCGGAGTTGTTGCGCGTCAAAGGTACCGAGGAACCGGTGCCAGCCCGTCGGCTGCTGGGCATAGGCGAACGGCATCGTGCTGGCTGGCGTGCTGAGTCCAATCTGGTCGGGCGGCGCTGGGAGATGGCTGCGGTCGAGGGCTTGCTGGAGCGTGCCATCGATGGCGACGGCGCGGTGGTCGAGGTGGGGGGATCACCGGGTATCGGCAAGAGCCGTCTGGTGCGCGAGGTCGCCGCGATGGCGGCGGCCCGGAGTGTCGACGTGTTCACCGCGTTCTGCGAATCGCACGCCAGCGACATCCCGTTTTACGCCGTGGCGCGACTGCTGCGCGCAGCCACCGGCGTGGGTGATCTGGACGCCTCAGCCGCCCGCACGCAGGTACGGGCCCGGGTGCCCGACGCCCATCCGGAAGACTTGGTGCTCTTCGAAGACCTGCTGGGCATCGCCGATCCCGAAGCGGAGCTGCCCAAAATCGATCCGGATGCCCGGCGGCGACGGTTGACCGCGCTCGTCGCTGCCGCGTCGCTGGCCCGCCAAGCCCCGGCCGTCTATGTCATTGAGGACGTGCACTGGATCGACGAGGTCAGCGAATCCATGCTCGCCGACTTTATGGCTGTGACGCCGCAGACGCCCTTTCTGGTGCTCATCACTTGCCGCCCCGAATATCGCGGCGCATTGAGCCGAGTGCCCGGTGCCCAAAGCATCGCCCTTGCGCCGCTGAGCGATTCGGAGACCGCAGCACTAGTCACCGATCTGCTGGGGCCGGACTCGTCGGTCGGGGGGTTGACCACCACGATCGTCGAAAGGGCGGCGGGCAACCCGTTTTTCGTGGAGGAGATGGTCCGCGAACTGGCCGAGCGCGGTGTCCTGCGCGGAAACCGCAGCGCCTACATTTCGACGGTCAGCGCTACCGAGGTCAGCGTGCCCGCCACCGTGCAGGCGACTATTGCCGCCCGCATCGACCGCCTTAGCCCGGCGGCCAAGCGCACCCTGAGCGCTGCGGCGGTCATCGGCTCACGGTTCGAACCGGACCTGCTCGAAACCCTGGGCATTGAGCCCGTCCTCAAGGATTTGGTGGGCGGCGAATTCATCGACCAGATCACCTCTACCGAAGAACCCGAGTATCTGTTCCACCATCCGCTGATCCGCACAGTGGCCTACGAAGCACAACTCAAGTCGGATCGTGCCGAGCTGCACCGGCGGCTGGCCGCCGTGATCGAAGCCCGGAGCCCGGCCTCGGCTGACGAAAATGCCGCGCTGATCGCCGAACATCTGGAGGCCGCCGGTGATTTGCACGCCGCCTACGGCTGGCAGATGCGGGCCGCCGCCTGGGCGACCAACCGCGACATCGCCGCGGCACGGCTGAGCTGGGAGCGTGCCCGAAACATCGCCGACGCATTGCCCGCCGAGGACCCCAACCGGGCCGCCATGCGCATCACCCCGCGGACCATGCTGTGCGGGATCGCCTTTCGAGTCCAACTGAACGTGGCCGGCGCCCCCTTTGATGAGTTGCGGCAGTTGTGCACCGCCACCGGGGACAAGGCGTCGCTGGCCATCGCGATGGCGGGGCTGGTGATGGATCACGTGTATCGGGACCGGCTGCGCGAGGCATCGCAGCTGGCCTCGGATGCCATGGCCCTCATCCAGTCAATCGGCGATCCGACGCTGACGGTGGGGCTGTCCTTCGCGCCGACCTACGCCAAAGTTGAGAGCGCCGAGTGGTCTGACGCGCTGCGTTGGTCACAACGGGTCATCGACCTGGCCGACGGTGACCCGGCCAAAGGTAACTTCCTTTTCGGGTCTCCGTTAGCGATCGCCCATACGAACCGGGCTATGGCCCGGTATTGCCTGGGTCGTCCCGGATGGCGCGACGACCTGAACCACGGCCTGGCCCTGGCCCGCAGCGCCGACTCCCTCTCCTTCGCAGCGGTTGTCGGCTGGGTCTACTTTGCGGGAATTTCGTTTGGCGTGCTGGCCGCAGATGGCCGGACAGTGCACGAAATCGAGCATGCCCTACGGATTGCCGAACGATCCAGCGATGATCTCGCGTTGGCCTTGACCCGGATGACGCTGGGCACTGCGCTGGTGCACCGCCCAACGGCTGCGGAGCGTGACCGCGGACAGAAGATCCTGACCGAGGTCAGCGAAGTGTTCCAGCGCCGGGGCCACAACCTGTCCGAATTGCCGATCGTCGATGTCTACTCCGCGCATGAGAGGGCTCGGTGCGGAGATCGCGATGACGCCGTACCGCTCATCCGCGCCGCCGTCGATCATCTGTTCCGCGACGAACGGCTGCTGGCGTGGGGCATTCCTGCGACGGGTGTTTTGGTGGAAATACTGCTCGACCGCGGGGCCGCCGCTGATGCGGCCGAAGCCCAGGCCGCGATCGAGCGGTTGGCAGCCGCACCAGCCGATGAGGGTCTGGTGATACGTGAAATATGGCTGTTGCGGCTGCGCGCACTGCTGGCACGAGTCCATGGCGACGACATCGCCTATCGCGACTATCGGGATCGCTACCGCGAGGTGGCGACATCGCTGGGCTTCGAAGGGCACATGAAGTGGGCCGAGGCGATGCCATGACGGCGGGCGAGTCGGGAGGCATACCCACCTTGTCCCAAAAGAGACGACATACGAGACTCTCAAAACTTCGTGTCAGAAGCACTCCCCAGCCGAGTGGACATTGCGTAGTCTTGCGCCGAATTGACATCTCCGGCACCGATTTCAGTCCGGACGGTCGCGCCTACCACAACCCGTGGAGTTGTAAATCGGTGACGTATTTGACGATGACCGCGGGCGTTACATGCGGAATGTCGTTGTTGGGTCCGACTTTTGCGTCCTGGACCGCTGCGCGGAACCGGTCGGTCGGTGCCATCGGCCCGTTTATCGGCTTCTGGGGCGTCTGGTAGTTGTGCAGCAGCGGAAGCAGCGAGCTGTTGCGCTGCATTTCCGGCAGACCGCGCAGGCTGGCTTCGAAGCGCTTCAGCCAGTCGCCGTAGTCACCGACCCGCTGGATTGAGCAACCCGCGTCGATGAGCCAGTCGATGTACTCGTCGAGGCCGATGCCGTCGTCATGGGGGTTCATCACGTGGTAGGTATGGAATTCGTCAGCGTTGCGGGCTTCACCCTGGGTGGCGCCCAAAGTAGCGATCGCCTCGGCGATGAATTCGACTGGGAGACCGTCGTAGTGGGCGCGTTGGCGGTTGCCGTCGGCGTCGAGCTCGTAGAAGGAACCGGGCGCGATGCCGGTGGCCACCAGGCTCAGGATCATCCGGGTGAACATGTCCGGCACGTTGATCTGACCCGCGGAGGTGGTGTCGGCCAAGATCATGTCGCAGCGGAAGACTGCGACCGGCAGGCCGCATAGGTCGTGGGCCTCGCGAAGTAGCACCTCGGCGGCCCACTTGCTGTTGCCGTAGCCGTTGGCGTAGCTATCGTTGATCTGGCGGGTCGGGCTGATGACCCGGATGTCGGCGTCCTCGGTGAACTTCGACGGCTGGATCTGGTCGCCGACCGAGATCGTCGACACGAAGGTGTAGGGTTTTGGCTTCGTGGTGATCGCGATACGGATCAGCTCGGCCGTGCCGAAGACATTGGGGCCGAACAGCTCGCTGTAGGGCAGCACATGGTTGACCAGCGCGGCCGGGTCGACGATCAGGTCGACGGTGTCGGCCAGCCGCTGCCAGGTCCGTTGGTCCAGACCGAGGTTGGCCTCGCCTTTGTCGCCGGCGATGACCTCCAGGTGATCGGCGGCCAGTTCCTGGTAGTGCGCCAGCAGCTTCGGGTCGCCGCTGTCGAATGTCTTGTCGAGCCGGGCCCGTGCGTCCTCGTCGGACTTGGCCCGCACCAGGGCGATCACCTTGCCGTCAACCAGGTCCATCCGCTCCAGCCATTGCAGCGCCAGGTAACGGCCGAGGAAACCTGTTGCGCCGGTGAGAAACACGGTGCGGATCGAGGTACTTGGCCTCGGCAACGTGGGCGCGGCGGCCAGCGTTGCCGCGTCAATGAACTTGTCCAGCATCAGATCACGGGTCGCCACCTCGGCCACATCGCGACCATGCACAGAAGCAAACGTCGGCCGCTGACTGTCGCCGGAGCGTTGGGTCTCGATATACCGCGCGATCGATGCTAGATCCGATGCCGGGCTGACGATGACCCCGACCGGAACGTCGATGTCGAAGATGTCGTGGATCAAGTTGGCAAAAGACAACGCTGACAAGGAGTCGCCGCCAAGATCGGTGAACTGCTCGTCGGGCTGTAGGTCGCTCCCAGATACGCCCAGCATCGCGCCGGCGGCCCGAGAGATCGTCTCCAGCACGGGGCGATCGGCGCTACTTTGTCGCAGCGTGCGCAGCTGCTCGGCCTGACCATGGGCCAGATCGTCGTAGAGCTGTTCCAGGCGGTCGCCGTAGCGCGCCTTGAGTTTCGGACGCGCCAGCTTGCGAATCCCGGTGAGCAGGCCGTTTTCCACGGTGAACGGCGTGGTCTCGACCAAGAAATCGCGGGGGATCTCATGCGACTGCAACCCTGCCGCCTTAGCCGTCTTCTGCAGCGACTCGGAGATCAGTGGCCTGAGCTCATCGAGCTCGTCACGGTCCAGCGCATCTTCGGTGGGCACCACCACCGCCAGCAAAAAGGACTGAGCGCTGTTGCCGTACACATAAATTTGGCGGATCAGCGGGCTGCCGCTGAACACGGCATCGAGCTTGGCGAGTGCAACGAATTCGCCTTGCGAGAGTTTGAGCACGTTATTGCGACGGTCGAGATATTTGAGTTGGTCAGGACCGACCTCCGCAACGATGTCACCGGTGCGGTAGTAGCCGTCGGCGTCGATCACTTCGGCGGTGGTCTTGGGCCGCTTGTAGTAGCCGGGGAATAAGTCAGCCGTCTTGACCAGCAACTCACCGCGCGGGTGTGGCCGGTCGGTGTGGAAATAGCCGAGATCCGGGACGTCGATCAGTTTGTAGTCGTTGACCGGTGGGCGGCGAATCTGACCGTCGACGAACACGATCTGACACTCCGTCGCGCCATACGGCTCCACCAGATGCAGCTCAAGCAGCGACTCGACCCACCCATACAGCTCGGAGGAGATGGGCGCCGACGTCGTGAACGCTGACAGATAACGTCCGCCAAGCAGGTTTTGACGCATGTCGACCATCACTTCGTGCTCGACCTGGGCACGATCGGCGATTGCCGACGAGCGCTGATCGACTCGACTCCGGAACTCCTGGAACAGCATGTCCCAAACCCTGGGCACGAAGTCCAATTGGGTGGGGCGCACCAGCGAGAGGTCCTCGAGAAATGTCGACATGTCGCTCTTGGCCGTGAAATAGACGGTGCCGCCGTTGCCGAGCGCTGCGAACACGATTTGCCGGCCAACGATGTGACTCAACGGCATGAAGCTGAGCACGATCGACGGATGCCCGGTCTGGATGCCCCAGATTGCCCGCGATGAGTGACGCCACAAGTTGGTCATCAGGCGCGCCGGCCACATCGCGCCTTTCGGGGTTCCGGTGCTGCCGGAGGTGTAGATCAGCAGGTTCAGCGCGTTCTCATCAGAAACCACCTCCGCTGTCGGCAGGGTCGTGCCGCGGTCGATGACGTCGGACAGCGTCTCTACGACGATTGGCCGCTCGGCTCTGCTCAACTGAGCTGCGGCAGTCTCAAGGGACTCGCGTTGATCGTCAACGCGGGGTTGATAGTCGAACACCACTAGCCGCGACGGTGAGTCCGCGTTGATTGCCAACTCGGCAGCCTCGGCAAGAAGATCGATGCTTGAGGCTACCACCGTCGGTTCGGACTCGGTGATGATCGAAAGCAGCTGCGCCACTGGCATATTCGCCTGCATCGGAACCGAGACCGCACCGATCTGGGCCAGCGCCATGTCAATCGTGGCGTAATCGACGCTATTGAAGCCCAAGATAGCGACGCGGTCGCCGGCCTTTACCCCATCGCTTGACAAAGCGGCCGCGACCGCGCCGATGCGCTTCCACATCTCGCCGTAGGTCACGGTCTCGAACCGCGGCAACAGTTCCGCGGTGGTGCGCCCGGTGGCCGGATCAGTGACGTAGTCCACGGCACGCTGGCCAAGTGCGGGCCGCTTTGCGTAGCCGTCCATCACTGTTCGGACGAGCTGCGGCAGCGACAAACTCGGTTGGTCGGTCGCGGCGCTGATGGCCTGATCTGGTGCCGCAGCGGCGAACTGAGCGTCGGTCGCGTACAAGTCGGCGATCCGGCTTTCGACGCCAGCTTCACAAGCATCAGCAGACATGACGGTCTCCCTTCTGAGACGAAATTGCAGGCGGCGTACAGGACCTAACGTCGACGTGGCCGCGGGCTGACCGGCTGGCTTCATTGACGACGGGCCCGGGTGCGTTGGTAGTGGCGTGCGGCCCTGACGCGGTTGCCGCAGGCCTCTGAGCACCATTCCCGACGTGGATGCGACTTCAGGAAGTAGAGCACGCACCCGGGGGCATTACATGCGCGCAGCTGCCCCGCTGCCGGGCCGGTGAACAGGTCGATCGCCTCGCGGGCGAGGACGGCCAGCGCGGTGCCCGTCGCCGATCCCGTGGGCAGGTCCTCGCATTCGAGTCGTCCCTCGCGGAGGGTCAGCTGCACGTGGGGCAGCCGCGCGACGGACGCGTTGACCGCGGCCACCGCTTGTTCTAGGGCGTCGATGGGAGACTTCGCCCTCGGCCGGGAGTCCTCGGTGACGAAGGCCGCCAGCCGACGCAGGGAGTCTCGCAGCAGAAGGGCTTCGTCCAGTTCTTCCCGGCTGGGATCGCCGATCTCCTGGGCGCCCTGGTCGTAGACGACCGCCACCCAGTCCCGCAGCGCGGCGCCGTCGGTGAGGTCGTCGTGCACACCGTCGGTGTCGGCCCAGATGGTGTTCATCATGCGCACGGGCGCGGGCTCGGCGGGCAGCACCCATGTCGGTGTTCCTTCGGTCACCTAGACAGATTATCACGGGTAAAACCACTTGCATCCGTTAGAAGGCAGTGGTACAACTTCTAACGGAAACAATCCACTGAAACCGTTATAAACGGGTCTGTTGAGGAAGGAACCACAATGACCAACTTCGCTCCCGTGGAGCCCGAAACCGCGGCCGGCAAGGCTGCTGATCTGTTGGCGCAGGTACAGAAGTCCCTGGGTTTGACCCCCAACATGACCAAAGTCATGGCCAACAGCCCCGCTCTGCTTAAGAGCTATCTGGCGCTGTCCGGTGCCGTGGCCAGCGGCGTGATACCCCCTGGGGTGCGCGAGCGTTTGGCGATCGCCACCGCCCAACTCAACGGCTGCGAGTACTGCCTGTCGGCGCACACCTACATCGGCGCCAACATCGCCAAGGTCGACGCCGGCGAGCTCGACAGTGCGCGGCGCGGCGAGTCGGACGACGCACATGTGGCCGCGCTGCTCAAGCTGTCCAACACCATCGCCAAGAACGCTGGAGAAGACGTCAACGACGTCGAGGTCAAGGCGGCCCGCGAGGCCGGCGTGACCGACGAAGAGATCGGCGAGGTGGTGGCTAATCTCGCGCTGAACATCCTGACCAACTACTTCAACGTCCTGGCCCACGTCGACAACGACTGGCCCGTCGTGTCCCTGTGAACCGGTAAGGCCCGAGCAGATGATCGACCAGCGCCGGCCCGCCACTGTGGGATTCCACAGCGGCGAGCTGGCCGTCCAACAACACGCCGGGGTGCAAGCCCAGGCCGCCCGGCTGGCGCCGATGGTGGCCCCCGGCGAGCTGCGGGCCGGGATAGCCGCCTTCATTGCCAACGCGATGTTCGCAGCCATCACCGCCCGCGACCGGACCGGACGGCTGTGGACCTCACCGCTGTTCGGCCTGCCCGGTTTTGTGCACGCGGCCTCGCCGAGCACCCTGCTCATCGACACGGCACCGCCCAGCGCAGACCCTTTGCACGCGCTGGACCCCGGACAGCCGGTCGGCATGATCGTCATCGACTTCGCCAGCCGTCGCCGCGTACGCATCAACGGTGTCCTCGCCGCGGCCAGTGCCGATGGGCTCGTGGTCAACGTCGAACAGGCCTACGGCAACTGCCCGCAGTACATTCAGCAGCGCATACTGCACGTCGACGAGGCACACGCCGACCCGATCCGCAGCCCGCAGTTCCGCGGACAAACACTGCGGCCCAACGATGTCCACCTCATCCATGCCGCGGATACCTTCTTCCTCGGCACCACCCACCCCGACTCCGGCAACGACGCCTCCCACCGCGGCGGCACCCCCGGATTCGTCCGCGTCACACCCAAGCAGCTGTGGTGGCCCGACTATCCGGGCAACAACATGTTCAACAGCTTCGGCAACCTCAGTGTCGACCCCACCGCCGCGTTGTTGTTCGTCGACTACCGCGTCGGCTCCACGCTCCAACTGTCCGGCACCGCTATCGTGCACTGGGATCCAGCCGGGGCCGGCATCAGCGCCGGCGACGACGGCCACACCGGCCGCCGCGTGCAGTTCACCCCCCGGTACGTCATCGCCACCGACGTGCCCGCTCTCGGCGAGAGCGACCACAGCCCCTACCGTCGCAACCCGCCACTGACCGACAACCACGAAGGGACACAGCATGACTGAACAACGCCCACCACTCCCGCCGTTCGACGTGCCCAGCGCCATACAGAAAGTTCAAGCCGCTGAAGACGCCTGGAACACTCGCGATCCCCACCGCGTCAGCCTCGCCTACACCCCAGACTCCGTGTGGCGCAACCGCGACCAGTTCATCATCGGACGAGCAGAGATCGTGGAGTTCCTGACGGCGAAATGGGAACGCGAGCTCGATTACGTGCTCCGCAAAAGCCTGTGGGGATTCCGTGAAAACCGCATGGCAGTGCGCTTCCAATATGAATGGCACGACGCCGCCGGACAGTGGTACCGCAGCTACGGCAACGAGCTCTGGGAATTCGACGACAACGGTCTCATGCGCCGCCGCGAAGCCAGCATCAACGACGTCACCATCACCGAAGCCGAACGGCGCTTCTTCGGTCCCCGACCCGACTGCGAACGCGGACCAGGACACGACATCCCCCTGCAGTGACAGCATTCCCCGCCTAGCTCCAGCAGCACCAAGGAGACTTCGACCATGACCGAACCATCGACATCATCGAACGGACAAACCCGCCTGGCCTACATCCTGGGCGTACCACTGGCACCCGAGTGCCAACGACAGTGGCCCCAAATGGAAGAAGTCGTGCGCGGACGCGACCTCATCGCCGACGTTGAAGGCAACTTCGCTGAACTGACCCTCGAAGTAGGAGGACGGCTCCACCTCGACGACGACGTCATCGTCGTCGAATGGACCTGCAACTACGGCGACGGACGGCTCTACCGCAACGTCAGTATCGCCGAAGTCCACGAGGGTCACGCCACCAAAGTCACCGATTACTGGGGCGAACCCACCACCACACCCGAATGGCGCAAACCCCTCACCGACCGCCTCGACATGCCCGCCAACGGAATCTGGAAAGACACACAACACCTTTCCCACTACTAACACCGCCACGTACTTCGGACTGGAGATCAAACCCGACGCCGGGCTAGAGCGGCCAGGTACCCGCTTCTAAGTTTCCTGACTCAGAACAGACGAGTTCCGAGAGTCTCGAAAGTCAGTCGCGATTGGCCAGATTGAGGAGGGCGCTGTGTGACATCCTTTGGCGGTGGGCCCGCCTTCGGGCGTTGTGACGTTTTTGCTCAGCGATATTGAGGGGTCGCGCTGGCCGCTCACGACGAGGTGATGACCCCGGTGATCAACACAGCGATGTTGACTCGGCGGACGGCGACGAGCCCAAGCCGATTGCGGCGGCGGACACCCTGCGGGTCGAGTCCCGCGCGATGGTGGTGCTCCAGGCCTCGGCCGAGTAGGGCGTTAGTCGTTAGGCACCCTGCCCTGCACGCCTGCCCCAGCAGGCGTGCAACAGTTCCCTCAGCACCCAGATCGATGGGTCCGCAAAAGTGGCCACGATCCGCTCGTGCTCACGCTGCTGGACCTCGCTCGCCGCGCCCCCGCCAAGTGTGTTCATGACCTCGAGGGTCTCGGCAAACCACCGCCCCCAAGGGGAACCTCCACGAACCACTTCGGTGGAGGCCTCGTGTCGAATCTCCTCCAGACCGCAGCGCTCAAACAGCGCTGGCAGCTTCCGCCCGAACACCGGATCGTAGCCGCGCGAAATCCACCAGTCACCGCTACGCCACGCGTCGTGGTAGACCTGATGACCCGGATGCGAAGGATCGACTGACCCAGGTGTGCCCCAGTCTGCGTCCTCGTCGATCAGCCAGCCACCCGGACGTAGGCACTGCGCCATTCGCGCTATCGCCTTCTCCTGGCGGCCGACGAGGTGAAACAACAACAGGCGCGAGCACACAACGTCAAACGAGCCAGGACCTAGGAGTTCAAGCGGGTCCTCGAGGATGTTGTGTTGCACCACCTCAAGGTTTGGCAGATCCAACTGTTCGAGGTAGCCGACGTCGACGTCGGTGGCCACCACGTGGCCGGAAGGGCCGACCCGCCGAGCCAGCCAGACCGCCATCGACCCGCGGCCCGCACCGATTTCAAGGCAACGCCAGCCGGGCTGAACCATGTCCCGGCGCCGTCGTGATAGCGGGTCGAAGATCTGCTCGAGGAGCGCCAGCCGAGCGTCCTCGGCAACCTCGCGACCAGCAGCAGCGAGGCGATACCCGATATAAGGTAGCTGCTCCTGCCTGCTGGCGTGCTGATCAGCTCCAACCACGTGCCCTCCGGGTCGCGTCACCGTGAAGCTAGGTTCCGAACGCTAGATGCGGTGATCGTACGCGCTGCAGTTTGCAGTCATGGCGGTTTCAAAGCAGCGCGCGACCGGAGTCAGCCAGACAGGGTCTCGTCCAGACTCGCCCGCAAGGGGGGAAGAACGACTGTGAGCGAGTGCCACTGACGGTCGAAACCGGCAGCCACGCGTTTGCTTTGGATGTGGTTGATCAGCATTGCTCAGCTGACGGTACGGGCGCACAATTGGGGTGTCCGTCTGAAACCTGGGGAGCTGCGATGAGCGAGCAACGGTACGACTTTTTCGGCGAGCTCTTCCAGCGGTACTTCAGACCCGCCATCGACGCATATCCGCGAATGGGCGGAGCACTCGTCGAAAGGTTACTCACGCTGACTGACGACGTCCCCGATAGATTGGCACAAACCCGTTGCGCCGCAACGGCATGGGCCAAAGCCGAGACCCCGAACGCCAGGATCACCTCCGAACTGTTCGTGATCACCCAACACGGACTGATGTATGCCGCCGGGTTGAACGAGTCGCGCCGGGCGCTGTATTACCTCTCCACGCCGCCCGCATTGTTCGATCCGTTCGTCGATCAGGTCGACACCGCCGAACTGCGTGAGGGCACGGTAGTCGTGGTGGACAGCCGGTTCGGCCGCGACCTCGCATCCGCGCATCCGATGGACGCCGCGCTGCGCCGGATACTCGATGAGCACCTGGCGCTGCGGGTGAATCTGCCCGCGTAGCTATTTCTTCGCCGCGGTCTTGTTGGCGCCGCCAACGGCGCGGTCCGCCGTGGGAAAGGGGCGAAATCATGGGCGCGCACTCGATCGGAAGAGAGGAAGGGGCGGTGGTGGCGGCTGAAACGCAGTCGTTGTACGAGCGGCTGGGAGGCGTGTACGCCATCGCCGTCGTCGTCGACGACTTCATCGATCGGATCATGGTCGACCCGCGGTTGAACGCGAACCCGCGGGTCGACGAGGCGCACCACCGCGTCTCGGCCCAGGGTTTCAAGTACTACGTCACCGAGCAGGTTTGCTGGGCGGCGGGCGGCCCGCAGACCTACTCGGGGCGCACAATGCTAGACGCGCACCGCGGGCTGCTCATCTCCGGCGCGGAGTGGGATGCGTTCATGGACGACTTCCACCAGACCCTCGCGAAGTTCGGCGTGCCCGAGCGCGAGCGCGGCGAGCTCGACGCGATCGTCGAGAGCACGAAGGACGACATCGTGACCTCGGCGGCGCCCGCCGCGACCCAGTAATCGCGTCGGGTCAGGCCCGGACGGGTCGCGGAGCGGAGCACAATTCGCTGCATGGAGTCCCGCATGGAGCTTACGGAGGCGTTGGTAACACAGGACATCACGCCATTCGAGCGGGAACGATTGCGTGAGGCTCTTGAGGAGGAAGTAAGAAGGCAACTTCCCGCCGATAGGCAGCTCCTGCGCGTGGTGGACTGGGATCCGCGGGGTGGCCACGCAGTGGAAAACACTCCAGGCATGAGGAAGTACACGGTCGCGTACGAGACGGAACCGCGCGATTAGGCGGTCGAGTCCGACACGCTGCGCCACCAACCTGATGGACACCGCCCTAAGATCGTCTTCCACACGAAAGGGGCCACCCGCGCCTCGATCTGCACGTGAATGTCGGGCGATATCGGCGTCGATGCTGTCGATCCGGCCGAACACGTGCGCGGACAAAGGGATTGGTGATGGTCGGCGCCGAGATGCCCGTTGAACGCTCGGCCCAACTCGTTTTACTGCTGCTTTACCTGCAGAGGCGTACACTTAGAGTACGGATCCACGGCAGACCAAGGTCGGACCGGAAGAGAAGATTCCTCCTCTCGGCTGTGGCGCCTAGCACGAGCACTAGGCACCCACGCGAAGCAAAGCCCATCAACTGGGCACAGCGCGGTGGGCTTGCGTCCAGGCCGGGAAACTGTATCTGGACGCCGAGGCCACATTTCACTGCGCCATCATGCACGCTTGGTAACCAAGTGGTTGGTGTTTCGGACGGCGCTCCTTTTCGTGAGGAGCGCCGTCCGACTCGTGTATGCCGATCTCCCGGGTCCTCAGACATGTTCGCCGCCTTACTCTTTGGAGATGGTGCCCAGGGCGGCCAAAATGTCGCTGACCTCGGTGCGCGTGGTGTAGTTGGGGTGCACGTCGATCCAGCGAATCACCCCGGCTGCGTCGACGATGACGACCGTGGGCATGGGCAGCCCGTAGCCGCCGTCGGCGTTGAGGTCGGACAAGTCGACACCGATCACGCGCTGTGCGGCTTGGGCGTCTTGGGTCGGAGCGGTCAGCACGCCGAGTCGTGCGGCGATCGTGTTGCCTGGGTCGGACAGAACGACGAAGCTTAGCTCGTTTTTCTCCTGGGTCGACAGTGAACCGTCGGGCTTTTGCGGGCTGATAGCTACCAGTGCGATACCTTTGTCGTCCAGCATCTGGACCAGCTCGTCTTGGTAGGCCCGCAGCGTCAAATTGCAGTAGGGACACCACGCGCCGCGATAGAGCACGACGACCGCGGTGCGCCCGCCCAGTTCCCTCGACAGTGTGGTCGGCGCGCCGTGGACGTCGAGGAGGTTGAAATCGCCGAGGCTGTCTCCGGGTTGGGCGATGCCGTCGGGGATTCCGCGGGCATCCAGGCCGGCCTGTTCGGCGCTGAACTTGTTGAGCACCTCATCGGGGATCGTGCCCGCGATACCTTCGTGCATCTTGCCCACCCGATCGGCGATCGTGGTGGGGTTGGTGTCAGCAGAAGTAGTCATCAGTCAGCCTTTCAGATGTATGCCGTTGCCGGGCAATGGGTTCGGGAATGGGTTCAATTTCCAGACAACGCGAGCTTGCGCGAATAAAATTGGAGTGTCAACTCCAAAAACACATTCGACGAGTAATCAGATTTTGGAGTTGACACTCCATTTTCATTAGGCTGGAATGGGCTGAGTACACAGCGAGATGGGCTAAGCACCGCGCCGCGTCGGGCCCATGACGGGATCACCAAGGAGAAAGCGACCGAATGCCTACGATCGCACCCGAGAAACTCACACCCAAGGGACGTGCGACCCGCGAGCGGATCGTCGCCGCCGCGGCCGAATTGATGTCCCGGCAAGGAGTGGCCGGCACCACCATCGAGGACATCCAGGAAGCCGCCGCGGTGAGCACCTCGCAGATGTATCACTACTTCGCCGACAAAGGTGACCTGGTCGCAGCAGTCATCGACTTCCAGACCGACCAGGTCCTGGCGGTGCAACACCTGGGTCTCGACCGCCTCGAATGCCTCGATGACCTTCGCCGGTGGCGCGACATCATGATCGACATCGTGCGCAGCTTGGGCTGTGTGGGCGGCTGCCCCATCGGATCGTTGGCCAACGAACTCGCCGAAATCGATCCCTTGGCCCGCGCGCAGCTCGCTCGGTCATTCGCTCAGTGGGAGAACATGATTCACGACGGACTGACAGTGATCGCCGCGCGCGGCGAGTTGACCCACGGTACCGACATCGATCAAGTGGCGTTGGGGATGCTGGCCGCGATCCAGGGTGGTCTGCTCCTTAGCCAGGTTCGCCGCACCACCGCCCCCCTGGAAGCTGCTGTCGACAGCATGATCGACTACCTTCAGACCCTCGGAGTCCGTTAAGACCAAAGCATCTCGTAACACCGGTCACGGGCCGCTAGATCAAGTCCTTGTCCGTCAGCCAGCGCATCAGCGGCCAGCCGACGAACACCGGCAGCCAGCAGGTGAGCACCCGATACAGCAGCACCGACGGCACAGCGATGGCCGCGGGTAGGCCGAAGGCGGCGAGCCCACCGATCAGCGCCGCTTCGACGGCGCCGACACCGCCGGGGGTGGGGGCGGCCGAGGCGAGGGTGCCGCCGACCATCGTCACCACGGTGACGGTGACGAACGTCGCGCTGCCGCCAAACGCGTTGACGCTGGCCCACAGCGCCAGCGCAGAGCCGAGAGTTGTTCCGGTACAACCGAGTACGATCAAGCCGAGTCGCTTCGGTTCGCGCGCCAACGCGACCAGGTCGCTACTGACCTCTGCAAGCCTTGGGCGTAGGTCCGTCGCCAGCCAGTGTCGCAGCCTGGGCACGAACAAGAACGTGCCGACGATGCCCAGCGCGACACCCGCGATCAGGTACAGCATGGTGGCCTTCGGGACGAAGTGCGACAAGTCGGTCGACGCGCCGGCCGCGGTGCTGAACAGGATCAGCAACCCGATGTGCGAGATCACCTGTACCGACTGCTGTAACGCCACCGCCGCCGTCGCCCGCACCGTGCTGAGCCCGCCCTTCTGCAAAAACCGGGTGCTCAGCGCGAGCCCACCGACTCCGGCCGGGGTGGTGGTCGCGGCGAAAGTGCAGGCGACCGTGAGGAGTATCAGGTGGCGGTAGCTCACCAACCCGTCGGCACAGGCCCACAACGACGCTGCCGCGCCCAGATACGTGCCCGCCGAAATTGCCAAACCCAGCAGCGCCCACCAATAGTTCGCTTTGCCGAGCTCGGAAAAGAACGTCGGCACGGTGCTGATGAACGGGTAGGCGACGTAGACCAGCGCAATGAGCAGCACCAGCTGGATGAGCTGGCTGCGGGTAAACCGGGTGATCGTCTCGGCTTTGATCTTCTCCGTGCCGGTTTGGCGCATCACCGCCGCACGGCTGCGCGAGATGACGGCCTTTGCGTCGTTAACTGAGTCCCGGATACGTTTCGGGACAGCGGATTTCGTCAGCCTGCGCGATGCGGCCAGCACGGTGTCTTTGCCCAAAGCGTCGATCGCCGCGTTGACCGCGGACTCCGCGCCGTAGAGCGATGACGTCGTCACCAGCAGCGCGGCAATGTCGGCATCGAGTTGGTTGTCGGTGGCGCCGTATTCGGCGCTGCCGAACCCGCCGAACAAGACGGTGCCGTCGTCGACCGTCATCTCCGCGTCGCGCAGGTCGCCGTGCGAGATCTGATCCTCGTGCAGCTTTCGCAGCGATTCCCACACCCGGGTCACCGGGGTCGACGTGGCGCATTGCTTCAGCGGGGCTCCGCGAACGGGCTTGTGCGCGTACAACGTCCAGCCCCGGTCGAGCGCGCCGACGGCGATCGTCGAGGTGTTGGCTACACCCAGGTCGCCGACGGCCATGGCCATCAGCGCGCGATGCTCGACGGCGCGGCGCATGGACGCCTGAAAGGGTGCGGCCTCGGTGCGGCGCAGCCGCAGCTTGCCCCACAGCTGACGCAGCGCGCCGCCGCTGCTTTGATGCGGGCCGTACATCTCGATCACCGCGGTGGCATCTGATTCCGTCGATGTTGCCGAAAGCATCAGCGGCCCGCCTCCGGCCGGGCGGACCACCGTCAGTCCGCACACGACGAATCCGCGTTTGGCCAGCGCGCGGACCGCGCCTTTTAGCGGCACCTCGAGCGCGGGAGTGCCGCTGACCAGGATCACCAACGCGCCGACGAACCATCCGACGGCCAGCCCCAGCAGTGAGCGGGCCGGCACGATGGCGCTGACCACCAGGTGGATCGGTATGAACGCCAGCAGCAGTGTCCACCACCAGTGTCGCCAGCGGGCGGGCAGCCAAGGGCCGGACACGGTGAGCACCGCGGCGAGCATGCCGATCCAGCGCGGGTCGTCGAGGAATTGGGACAACACCGTGCGCAGCCGGTCGGAGAGGTCGAAGTGCCATTGTGGTGCCGAGAGGCGCAGGCCGGTGATCGATAGCGCGAGAAAGGCGATCAGCGCAGCGGCCGCGTAGGGAACGAGCAGTTTCCATTGCCGGGAGATGATCAGGCCGATCAAGATCATGAACGGCAACGCCAAGATCGCGACGCCGTACACCAGGTACACCACGTCGGATTGGGTGGGGGAGAGCACGCCGATGATGCGCGAGATGGATTTCTCCAGCTCGTCCCACCGGGTGCGGGTGATCACCGAACTGGTGATCACGATCGCCAGCAACGCCGCCGACAGCACCAGCCGAAGGATATCGTTGGTGCGCCGGGTTGGCGGTTGCAGCAAGCTGCCGGAAACGGTGACTTCCCGCCCGTCGACGTGCATGCTTCAACCAACCTCCGGGCCGCGTCGGTCAGCGGCTCGTCGCCAACATAACCGCAGACCGGTGCCGCGAACCTGATTTGCAGCCCGGGCCGCGCGGAAAAACCCGTTCTAGATGGGTGGGCGGCCTTGGCTACCTGTTGACGGGACTCCTGCGCCGTTGTCCCCCGGGTGCGGGTCGACGTCGACGGGACCTGGCGGGTGCGGCGCTTGTCGCCGGGACTGCCTTGGGAGCGGGCGCCCGGTAGGGAGCGACGTCGCCGACCAGCTTGGTGACCGGTTCGCAGTGGGCGGTCACCTGTTGCGGGCGGACGTTGATGCCGGCTCTGCGCATCAGCACAGAGAGGTCTTTGCGTTGCTCGGGAAGCACCACGGTGACGACGTCGCCGGCGCTGCCGGCGCGTGCGGTGCGTCCCGAGCGGTGCAGATAGGCCTTGTGCTCGGCCGGTGGGTCCACGTGCACCACCAGCTCGACCTCGTCGACGTGCACACCGCGCGCGGCGATGTCGGTGGCTACCAGCACGCGTGCCGTGCCGGAGCTGAACGCGGCGAGGTTGCGGTCCCGCGCGGGCTGAGACAGGTTGCCGTGCAGGTCAACTGACGGGACTCCGGCTTCGGTGAGCTGGCGGGCCAGCTTACGAGCCTGATGTTTGGTGCGCATGAACAGGATTCGACGGCCGTTGCCGGAAGCGAGCCGATGTATCAGCTCCTTTTTGGCGTCGACACCGGTCACATGGAAGACGTGGTGGGTCATCTCGGCCACTGGCGAGTTCACTTCGTCAACCGAGTGTGTCTTCTCGTTGCGCAGGAACCGCTTGACCAGTTTGTCGACGCCGTTGTCGAGCGTGGCGGAGAACAGCATGCGCTGACCGCCGGCCGGGGTGGCGGCCAGGATGCGGGTCACACCCGGCAGAAAGCCGAGGTCGGCCATGTGGTCGGCCTCGTCGAGCACGGTGATCTCCACCGAGTCGAGGCTGACCAGGCGTTGCCGCATCAGGTCTTCCAGCCGGCCCGGGCAGGCGACGACGATGTCGAGTCCCGATCTCAGCGCGGACACCTGACGGTTTTGCGGCACGCCGCCGAAGATCGTGCCGACCTTCAGGTCGTGGGCGGCGGCAAGTGGGGCGAGCACGGCGGTGATCTGCGTCGCCAGCTCACGGGTGGGGGCCAGCACCAGGCCGGACGGCCGCGAGGGCCGCCGCTTGCCCGACGCGAGCCGGGCCGCCAGCGGGATGGAAAAGGCCAGCGTCTTGCCGCTGCCGGTCTTGCCGCGGCCGAGGACGTCACGGCCGGCGAGGGTGTCGGGAAGGGTGTCGACCTGGATCGGGAACGGCGTGACGATTCCTTGTGCGGTGAGCACGTTGATCAGCCGTGTGGGTACGCCGAGTTCGGCGAAAGTTCTTTGGGTAGTCATGTTTTCGGTGCCTCTCAGGCATCGGGTGTGCCGCGTCGCCGCGACGACTCATGTCGTGCGGCGCTCAGCACAAGGTGGCGAGATTGCCGGTGGGCAAAATCGATCGCCGCGAGAAAATCCTGTGCTGGATGCACGAATCATCGAGATCCGGTGAGTTCCGGTGGATGACGGAGCGTTCCACGACGTTGTCAGCATCTGTGTTGGTGACGCCAACGTTGCTCAAAGCCTATCTGATGAACCGCTCAGCGCCCTCACGAGGTGACATGTGTCACCTTCTTAGCAAGCGCGCGTGTTTGTTTGGCGGTGCGCTGAACTGAGCGCCTGAGACGGCGCGGAGGCGGCGACTTGTCGACACGTCTTCTGCGGATCTCGCGGGCTTGCGATGATCGGTGCATGGCCGAGCGTGATCGCGACGAGTCCGGCCGACCCCGAAGCACCCGCCCGCGCGATGCTCTGGGCCGACCACTGCCCCGTGGCAGTCAAGGCATTCCACCGATCCCCGATGACCTCGAGCTGGCGCCCGCGGAGACCCTCCGCTACGCCCAGGACCTCCTGGACCAGGGGCTGGCGTTCAACGCGCACGAGGTCCTCGAGGCGGCCTGGAAGAACGGCCCTGACGACGAGCGGATGCTGTGGCAAGGCCTGGCACAGCTCGCGGTTGGCATCACCCACGCCCAGCGCGGCAACGTCAAGGGCGCGATGAGTCTGCTGCGCCGCGCCTCGGCCCGTCTTTCCCGCGGCGACCGCCCGGCACGCTACGCGATCGACATCGCTGGTTTGGTCGACTTTGTCGATGCGCTGATCGACGACCTCGCGGCGGGTGTGGAGATCGCGCCGGAGCGGCTACGACCACGTCTGGTTGTCGTAGAACCCGGTCGCGGGTAGCGGCTTTTCGCAGTAACGATCGTTGCCGCCAAACTGATTGAGGTTCAAGTGTCGAGAGTTGGGGAAATGGCGGTGGTGGCGTGTCGCGCGTACCGTGGCCTGATTCGCTGTGAAAGTCGGTTCGAGCCCGGCGCCGGTGGATGATCCCAGCCTTTAGGCCCTACTACCTCCGCTAGTGAGCAGAGAATATAAATGCCACAGGAACAGCAGAAACCGTCTGAATCGGGGCCCAGCCCGCTCGTCGACGTGGCCGAGGCTTTGCGCGACGTCGCCCGATCGCTGGAGGCCGAACCGGACCTGCAGCACGTGCTAGAGGCCATCGTTGCGTCGGCCACCGACACGGTCCCCGGCGCCGAACATGCCGGGGTGTCGCTTCGCGAAGGCAAACTCTTGCAGACCGTCGCCTCGACTAGTGACCTGACGACGCGAATCAACAACATCGAGCACGAACTCGACGAGGGCCCCTGCCTGCAGGCGCTACTCGATCATCGCAGTTACCGGATCGACGACATGTCACAGGACACTCGCTGGCCCCGGTTTGCCGCGGCCGCCGAAGCGCATGGTGTCCGGTCGATGCTCGGATACAAACTCTTTACCAGCGGCCGAAACCTGGGGACGCTCGATCTGTACTCCTCGACACGGAACGCGTTCGACGCTGACTCCGAAGTCATCGGGGAGTTGTTCGCCGCGCACGCCGCGATCGCGCTGACCGGGTCCACTCAGCAGGCCGAATTTCGCAGAGCGCTCTCGTCCCGCGACACCATCGGGATAGCCAAAGGAATCCTGATGCAGCGCGAACGCCTCACCGACGACCAAGCCTTCAATCTGCTGGTCTCCACGTCGCAAAAAGCCAACATCAAAATCCACGACCTCGCCGTCTGGTTAGTGGACAACGTCAACAACGCCGCGAGCCACCCGACTAAGCCTTCTCATCCGCGATAATCGGGCAGTGATAGCGCCTGCCGCGGGTTCGAACGAACAGTGACCGTACCCGTGCTGGTGGCAGCTGCCACCGTCGAATTAGCCAGCATCATCGCGCTCGGAGTTCTGCTGACCGTTTCTCGGCGGCAACTGAAGGGGGCACGGCGGGCACTCGAGCGCAGCCGACAAGACAAGCCACGCCGCCGACGCCGCGGAGTCGCGCCGTTCGCCATCAGGACAGCCTGGCAGACGGCCGACTCGCTGATCAACAAGGGTATCGGCGCCACGGTGCGCAATTCGATCGAGGACCTCGCAGGCTGGGCCCAGGTCGAGCGGCCCGATCTCGCCAGGCTGACCGCCGACGGCCAAGTCGTGATCGTCTTCTCCGATATCGAGGGTTCCACCGAGCGCAACGAGGAGTTGGGCGATCGACGATGGGTCCAATTGCTCGACCGGCACAACAAACTCATCCACAAGCGCGTTGAAGATCACGACGGCCACGTGGTCAAGAGCCAAGGCGACGGATTCATGATCGCCTTCTCCGATCCCCGACAAGCCGTCCGCTGCAGTATCGCGGTGCAACAAGCCCTGCACGAGAGCGCTGAGCACTGGGACCACATCCGGGTGCGCATCGGCGCTCACGTGGGTACCTCCGTCAGACGCGGAGACGACCTCTTCGGGCGCAACGTGGCGATGGCGGCGCGGGTGGCAGGCCAGGCCGACGGCGGCGAGATCCTGATCAGCGAACCGGTGCGCGAGGCGGTCGAAGGCCAGTCCGACATCCGGCTCGGCCCCCCTCGCGAGGTCGAACTCAAGGGGTTCCGCGGTAGCCATGCTGTGTATCCGGTCGAACTGCCGATCTGACGGCGACGTGGAGAGAGCGTCGGCCAGATAGCGCTCCATTCCGGTGAAAAGCCGGGTGCTCCCAGCCTTTTGCACCGGACGGCGACTCCGCGATGACGCGTCGGGCCGCCTCATCGGGCTCCCGCAACGCATCGCATCGCGGACCTCACAGCCGGCGCGGGTACCTTCGCGAGTGCCGACTAGAAGGGAGCAACCGTGCCGAGAACCGACAACGACAGCTGGGAGATCACCGAGAGCGTGGGAGCGACGGCGCTAGGTGTGGCGGCGGCCCGCGCGGCCGACACCGAAAGTGACGATCCGCTGATCGACGATCCGTTCGCGCGGGTGTTTCTGGACGCCGCCGGCGACGGCATCTGGAACTGGTTCGGGAACTCCGACCTGCCCGACGAGATTGCCAAGGTCGCACCCGATGTGCCGTTGCGGATGCAGGGCATGCGCGACTATATGGCTTCGCGGACAGCGTTTTTCGACGAGTTCTTTATCGACGCCACCGAAGCGGGCGTGCGGCAAGTGGTGATTCTGGCGGCCGGCCTGGATTCGCGGTCGTGGCGGTTGCCGTGGCCCGACGGGGTGACGGTCTACGAGCTCGACCAGCCGCGGGTGCTGGAGTTCAAGTCCTCGACGTTGCGGGAGCGCGGCGCGCAGCCGACCGCCAACGTGGTCAGCGTTCCGGTGGATCTGCGGCAAGACTGGCCGACGGCGTTGCGGCAGGCCGGTTTTGACGCCACCGCGCCGAGCGCCTTCACCGTCGAGGGGCTGCTGCCGTTTCTGCCGTCGGCCGGTCAGGATCTACTGTTCGAGCGCATCCAGGCGCTGACCGCCGTCGGCAGCCAGGTCGCCGTCGAGGCGCCCGGTCCCGACTTCGCCAATCCGGAGACCCGGGATCGGCAGCGAGCACAGATGCAGCGCTACCGCGCGCTGGCGATCCAACTGGGCGGCGAGGAGCACGACTTTCCCGACTTCGACGAGCTGTGGTACTTCGAGGCCCGCACCGACGTCGGGGACTGGTTGCTCGAGCACGGCTGGGATGTGTCGGTGCTGACGACCGAGGACATGATGGCCCTCTACGATCGTCACCCTCCGGAGGAAATCGAGGACGGGTCGCCGGACACCTTGTTCGTGTCGGCGCAGCGGTCGGTGTTGTAGCCGTTAGGTCCCCGTCCGGGCGTGGCATAATGATGGCATGAATCGCATACGCCTGAGCACAACGGTGGATGCGCAACTGCTCGGCAGCGCACGCAGCGTCCGTTCGGGGATTACCGATGCCGCCCTCATCGATGAGGCCCTTACGGCGCTGCTCGCTCGTCATCGATCCGCCGAGCTGGACGCCAGTTACGCCGCCTATGACGAGCACCCGGCTGAGGAAGCGGACGAGTGGGGTGACCTGGCGACGTGGCGGCGGGCAGCGGGCGCTTCGTGAGTGGATTGCCGGCTCGCGGAGAGGTTTGGTGGTGCGAGCTGGCCGAGATCGGCCGACGCCCAGTCGTTGTCCTGTCTCGTGACGCGGCGATCCCTCGGCTTCGACGCGCCTTGGTCGCGCCATGCACGACGATCATCCGGGGACTTGCCAGCGAGGTTGTCCTCGAACCCGATTCCGACCCCGTCCCGCGCCGTTCGGCGGTGAATCTGGATTCCGTCGAAAGCGTCTCAGTGGCAGTCTTAGTCAGCCGCCTTGGCCGGCTTGCCGATACCCGGATGCGTGAGATTTGCGGAGCCCTCGAGGTCGCCGTCGACTGCGCCGGCTAACACGAGTGGTGGGTGCCGCTACGTGTCGCCGCCGATGTCCCAACTCACCGTGAAGTCTTGGCGCAGCACGAGTTCGGCGAGGATGTCGTCGCGCTGCGCGAGTGGCCACGACTCGCATGCGAACGCGTCGAGGCTGAAGAAGGCGTAGTTGACCGAGCTCTCCGGTGTGGTGCGCGGCCGGTACACCAGGGCGTCCAGGTCGTTCCACCAGCGCTGCACGGCGTCGGCGAGCCGATGGCAGGTGGCCCACACGTCGGGATGCTGTCCGGTGCTGATCTGGTCGTCGATGCCGAGGATGTCCAGGTTGGCCTCGGTGCGCAGGTCGAAGACGCGCAGATGCCTTTTGGCGGTCAGCCGCACCAGATGGTGGGCGGCGTGGTCGGCGGGGATCACCAGCCCGGTGGGCCGGTAGCGCTCCCGGAACGCGCCGGTGAATGTGCTTGCCGCATAGCGGGTTCGGAATGTGCCGGATTCGGGGTCGAAGCGGAAGCGCGCCGTGGGGAAGCCGTCCCAGCTCCACTGCGTCGGTGGGGTGGCGTCGACGCGCCACAGTTCGGTGCCTTTGTCGACGCGGCGGCGGCGCAGGCCGACGGGCCGGACGTCGGGCAGCGGCGCCCGGTAGCCGGCGGGAAGGTCAGGCACCGACGGCGGCGAGCATCCGCCACGCGGTGTCGGCGGTCTTCGGGCGGCGCAGCGCCGCGGCGATGGACGCGCCGCCCAGGTCGTCGTGCCGCAGCCGCATGACGCGATCAGCGGCCAACGGGTCCGACGTGAACTGCGTGAGCAGCTCCAGAATCCGCGGCAGGTCCGGCCGCACCCGGTCGTCGTCGAATTGCCAGGCCGGGAACCAGGTTTGGTTGCCCACCGCGGAGCCGAGGAGTTTGCCCCGGCTGCGCAGCCGGTGGACGGCCTGCGGGGACTTCAGCCCCAGCCGGGCTTGGACCTGTGGTGTGGGCAGCGACCCCTCGACAAACTCGCGCACCAGGGCGCCGCGACGCTCGTCGTTGAGGCTGCGGGCCGCGATGCGCTGCAGCGTTCCATGCGGCTCCGTCGGCGCCTCTAGAATGGCGTCAAGGACCTCGGCGAACCCGGAGTCCTTTTGTGCGCGCTCGGCGACCTGGCGGGCAAGCGGGGCAAGGGCAGTGGACATAGCTCCAGGCTACCAGGCGTGCGTGCAATCGAAACAATTGAAACAAAACTGATGTGGTCGGCGAGGGAGGACATGACGATGGCGAGAACTGATAACGACAGCTGGGAGATCACTGAGAGTGTGGGCGCGACGGCCTTGGGTGTGGCGTCATCGCGGGCGGCGGAAACTCGAAGTGAGAACCCGTTGATCCGCGATCCGTTCGCGCAGGTTTTCCTCGATGCCGCCGGCGACGGGGTGTGGAACTGGCACTCGGCAGGGCCGCTGCCGCCCGAGGTCATCGAAGCCGAACCCGAGGTGGCGCTGCAGATACAGGCGATGGTCGGCTACATGGCTTGCCGGACAGCATTTTTCGACACGTTCTTCCTCGACGCCACAAAGGCGGGCATCCGGCAGGCGGTGATCCTGGCGGCGGGCCTGGACGCGCGGTCGTGGCGGTTGCCGTGGCCCGATGGGGTGACGGTCTACGAACTCGACCAGCCCAAGGTGTTGGACTTCAAGGCATCGACGTTGCACGAACACGGGGCCGAGCCGGCGTGCCATCGGGTCGCTGTCCCGGTGGACCTGCGTCAGGACTGGCCGGCGGCGTTGCGGCAGGCCGGTTTTGATCCGTCGGCGCCGAGCGTCTGGTCGGCCGAAGGGCTGACGCCGTATCTGCCTGCCGCCGCGTCAGACTTGCTGTTCGAGCGTGTGCACGAGCTCACCGCGACCGGGAGCCGCGTCGCCGTGGAGGCGCTTAGCCCCGACTTTGCTGACCCCGATGTGCGCGCCAAACGGCGTGAGCGGATGGATCGGATACGGGCGGTGATGGCCAAAGTCGACCCGCAGCGTGAGATCCCCCGCAACGACGAGCTGTGGTACTTCGAGGAGCGCGAAGACGTCGGCGACTGGTTCCGGCGCCACGGCTGGGACGTGACGGTGACGACCTCGTACGAGCTGACGGCGAGCTACGGACGCTCACCGGCCCCCGAGGTCCAGGACACCACCCCGCACAACCTGTTCGTGGCGGCCGAGCGGGTGGAGTCGTAGCGGCTCAGTTGGAGCCGACGCGGACGTCGACATCAACAATCACAAGAATCACACTGGCATCCCTCGTATCGCGAATCCAGGGGCTTGCTGGCTCGTTACCATGCCGCGCGCGTGTCGTTGGTCCTATGGCGGCATGCCCGCCCATGTCGAAACGCCCACCCAAGGTGCCAAAGTGACGGCTATGCAGTATGAGACAGCTATGCGGTCACGAAGGGCTTTCGCCGCGCTGGCAGTGGTGGCGGTTGGCTGCATGATGCTGACGGGCGCTCCGTTCGCGGCGCGCGCCGACAAGCCTCCGTTCGTCACCAACCCGGCCAGCCATGTCGACACGCTCATCGGCACCGGGTCGAGCGCGAAGGGTGGACAGATCAACAACTTCCCCGGCGCCGCCGTGCCGTTCGGGATGGTGCAGTACTCGCCGGACACCATCGACGCCTACGCCGGCTACCAGCACGACAACGAGCACTTCACTGGATTCAGCCTGACCCACGCCTCGGTGGGCTGCCCCGCGTTCGGCGACATCCCGATGCTGCCCACCACCACCCCGATCGGCTCGCAACCCTGGAGCGCCTGGGAGAAGATCGCCCACGACAACACCGAGGTGGGCGCGCCCGGCTACTACACCGCGCGGTTCCCCGACACCGGAGTGAGCGCGGAACTGACCGCCACCACCCGCACCGGCGTCGGCCGGTTTCACTACCCGCCCAACGGTCGGCCGGCGCTGTTCCAAGTGCGCTCCGGCGGGTCGCTGGCGGGCAACTCGGCCGCGACCATCGAGATCGGCAGCGATAACACCACGATCACCGGATCGTCGACCAGTCGCGGATTCTGCATGAAGAACAACTCTTACCGGGTGTATTTCGCGATGAAGTTCAGCCGGCCGTTCACTTCCTACGGAACCTGGGACGGCAAGTCCGTGTTCGCCGGCGTCCACCGAGCGGATTCGAGTTCGAGCGGGGGATACGTGGCGTTCCCGGCCGGCTCGGTGCTCGAGGTGCGGACCGCGCTGTCCTATATCAGTGTGGACGCAGCGCGAGCGAACCTCGCCGGCGAGGGCGGAGCGAGCTTCGACGACGTCCGTGCCGCCGCATCCCGCGAATGGAACGCCGCGCTGTCGCGCATCGCGGTGGCCAGCACCAATATCGGCGAGCTGGCAACCTTCTACACCTCCCTCTACCGGTCTTTATTGCACCCCAACACTTTTAACGACGCGGACGGACGCTACCTCGGATTCGACGGCGGCATCCACACCGTGGCCAAGGGGCACACCCAGTACGCCAACTTCTCTGACTGGGACAGCTACCGCTGCCTTGCCGCCCTGCAGGCACTGCTCTTCCCCGAGCGGGCCAGCGACATGGCCCAATCGCTGCTGAACGACGCCGAGCAGAGCGGATCGTTTCCGCGTTGGGCGCTGGCGAATTCTGCGACCGGCGAGATGACCGGAGACAGCGTAGTACCGCTGATCGTCAACCTCTACATGTTCGGGGCCAAGGACTTTGACCTCAAAAAGGCGCTTTATTACATGCGCAAGGCGGGGACCGACGGCGGTGTCGGGCGGGGCGGCTACGTGGAGCGGCCGGGAATCGCCACCTACCTCCAGCACGGCTACGCGCCGCAGACCGACGAGTTCCGCGGCGACCATGGGATCGACGGCGCCTCGACCACGCTGGAGTGGTCGGTCGATGACTTCGCTGTCTCGCGATTCGCCGACGCGCTGGACGAGACCGTGATTGCCGCCGAGTTCCGCAACCGGGCGCGGTACTGGAACAACCTGTTCAATCCGGCGACCGGTTACATCTCGCCGCGCAGCGCCGAGGGTATTTTCCTTGTCAGCTCTGGGTTTTCCGGGCCCACCTCGGATTTCGGACAGGACGGATTCGAGGAGGGCAACGCCGAGCAGTACGTGTGGTGGGTGCCGCAGAACATCGCCGGCCTGGTGACCGCCCTCGGCGGCCGGCAGGCAGTGGCCGACCGGCTGGACCGCTTCACCACGGAGGTCAACGCGGGCCCGAACGACCCCCATCTGTGGATCGGGAACGAGCCGGGCTTTGGGGTGCCGTGGCTGTACAACTATCTCGGTCAACCGTCGAAGACCCAGCAGACCGTCGACCGGGTGCGCAGCGGATTGTTCCGCCCCACACCCGACGGCGAGCCCGGCAACGACGACCTCGGCGCAATGTCCAGCTGGTATGTCTGGGCCGCCCTCGGCCTGTACCCGATCACCCCGGGAACAGCGCTCCTCACTGTCAACACACCGCTGTTCGAGCGCACCGAGATCGCGCTTCCCGCAGGCAAATCCATCAGGATCTCCGCCCCGGGCGCATCGAACGGCCTGAAGTACATCAACAGCCTGAGCATCGACGGCCGGCCCACGGATCACACGTTTCTGCCGGAATCGATCATCCGCACCGGTGGCGACCTCACATACTCGCTCTCCTCCATTCCCAATCCGCGCTGGGGCACAGCCGAGTCCTCCGCGCCGCCGTCCTTCGGTGCGGGCCGCACAGGGTGACCGTTGACGTCAGTCCCGCCACCGTCGCGACCCTTCCGAGCTACGGAGACCGTGGCCGTCGACGTGCCGAGAAGCGATGACGACAGCTGGGAGATCACTGAGAGTGTGGGCCCCACGGCCCTGGGTGTGGCGTCATCGCGGGCGGCGGAAACTCGAAGCGAGAACCCGTTGATCCGCGATCCGTTCGCGCAGGTTTTTCTCGATGGCGCCGGTGACGGGGTGTGGAACTGGCACTCGGCGGGGCCGCTGCCGCCCGAGGTCATCGAAGCCGAACCCGAGGTGGCGCTGCAGATGCAGGCGATGGTCAGCTATATGGCTTGCCGGACGGCGTTTTTCGACGAGTTCTTCCTCGATGCCACGAAGGCGGGCATCCGGCAGGCGGTGATCCTGGCGGCGGGCCTGGACGCGCGGTCCTGGCGGTTGAGTACGCCGACCTGATCCGCCGAGGATAATGAATCGAAGCGCGTACGAGGTTGCGGCCCTTGACAGCGGCGGCGCCGACCGCGAGCTCGACGCTGCCGGCCGGCGCCATGTTGACTATGTCAACGCAGAGCGACGCGGCCTGGCCGGATTCGGGCGGCGCTTCTCGCCAAACGGGCAGAAAGGCTGACGCCCAAATGGAAGGCATTTCAATGTGGTGCCCACGGCCGCGAGCCGCCGCGCCGCCCGACTCGCTCAGTGCACAAGCTGGGTCTGCTCTGGCCCGCGCCCGATACCGCGCTCAGGCGGCCATCGGCGACCTCGACCAACGGCTCGGCGCCGCGGATGCAGAGGGCCGCGCCGGCACCTGGGCGCCAGGTGCAGCGAACACCTGGGACGACTTCCGGTTGCTCGGCGCCGCCGAAGAGGCCGTGGCCAGGCACCAGCGCAAGCGGCAGCGCCGATGAGCTCAGCCGTGCGCACCGGTATCACCAGCCTTGCGGACGCTCTGGCTAACGCCTCGGTGGTGCTGGCCGCCGCAATTATTTGCGCTGGCGCGGCAGGCGCCGACCCAAGCCAGCAGGATCAGTTTGTGGCGCTGCTCGAACAAGAACAGATTCCCCCCATCGATAACGTGCCTGGTCTCATCGCCCGAGCCCATCAAATTTGTGGCGAACTCGATGGCGGCACCCCGGTCGAGACCGTGGTCGACGACGAGATGAACTTTGCGTTCGGGGACAATCCGGCTTTACACCTACGTCCCGATCGCGTTAGAAGAACCGCGATCAGATTCATAACCGCATCAGTGGACGTCTACTGCCCAAGCCATCAAGGCGAGCTTCCGCCATATGCGTAAGTTACTGTGCCCGTTGGTGATTAGTGCGCAGGCCAGGACCGGTGGGTCCGCGTTTTTTGTCTGCACCTCGGAGCCCGGAACGCTCGCGGCTGTTTTATATACCGCGGGAAAAAATCGCGGGGAAACCGCAGGTCAGAGGGTGTTTTGGCGAACTCGAGATGTGTTGTGGCGCAACTTGTTTAATAGCGTTATGGGTCGCGGCCGATTTGTACGCCGCGAAAAAACGGGAGAAAACGAGCAAAAAACGGCGCGACTGCTAGCGCGCCAGTTTTGTTGTGCGGCAGCGGTGTTGGAGTGTTTGCTGGAACCCGATCGCGGCTGGACGACGACCACGACGAGGGGCGGCGAGGTGTTCGTCGGGGCCTTGGCATAGCCCGTCCACGACCTTCCCGCCGAACCAGGCACGCCCATATACCTTTCCGCTGATTACCGGATCACCAACTCGGCGGCCGGCAAGTTCGTCGACGACAGCGCGGTGAAGTATCTGAGCGTGCACTGGGCTACGTTGACTCGCCGCCGGTGCTGTACCGGATGACGTGCGAAGGCGACCCTATCGAATGGCGGTTTGATCTCAACCCTGACGCTGCACGTGATCTCTGGGTGGTGTTGACATGGGCGAGCCCGTTCGGCGAGGCGATCCGTAGCGGATTCCGGAGACGGCTCGACGAGCCGCGATTCGAGCAGTGGAGCTGGTTCCGGTTCTCCGTGCGCGTCGACGTTTTGAGAGTTGGGGTTCACGGCGCCGGTGGGCGTGGGTCCGCCGATGGCTGGGCAAACCGAGGCGGCTCGGTGAATGGCGCCCCTATGCGGTACGCGAACTTCAACCGGGCCAGAGCCCTATGCACTCCCTGGTGGATCGCGCCAGTGATGAGCCGTAGCGTCGACCGACGCGTACGCCAACCCATACGCCAACCGCGCCGATTACGCGCCCGTCCGCGGGTGTCCGCCGACGCCGCCAAACGCTTTGAGCTGCGCAGACACTACTCCGGCTGACATCGGCGGACCCCTTTCGGCTAACTGGGGGTCAAGTGGTCGCAGATTCAAATCCTGTCAGGACGACGCAGGAACGTGCAGTTCAAGGGCAGATTTTGAGGGCGAACATCCACCACGAGCGGCTGCGCGCCCAACAACGAGTCGGTCGACGCCGACTGCCGCTGACCGTGCTCTCGCATGGCTTATCGGAGGATCAGCGCGACAGCAGTCGCCGTGCAGCCTCCTTTGGCAGCCGCAACCGTCTAAAGTCCCCCGCCGCGACCGTTGGATAAGGAGCATGACTCAGTGAGCGCCGGCTTATAGATGACGTCGCTGCATTCGCATTCCCATGTGGTGTGCCGACCGCAGGAACACGGCAGACTTCCGACGATCATGTGTCCCGGCAGCAGCCAGTGGCCCCGCTTACAGCGGTGAGGCCGTCTTTCCTTGTGCGTTCGCTCAAGGAAGCGGACGAGGTCGTCGTCAACATCAATAGTCACAGCCATCACACTGGCAGCCCTGGCGTCGCGAATGCAATTCGGTTGCCGGATCGTTATGGTTTGGTGTCCTGCTGCGGGCGTGTCGTTAATCTAATGGGACTCAACGACTTATGCGGAGTGGACGGGAATCGCCAGTCAATGTCGTCCTTGCCCACCGCGAAAGACTCGTCTGCACAGCACTCCTGGTCGAGAGCGTCTACACCATTCCTGACCAGGGAGTGCGGAGATGACCGTATTGATGATCGGATTTCCCGGTTTCCTTGGCAGCGCGTTGCTGCCGGGCATCCTGCAACGCACCGACAGTGCAGCGATATGTCTGGTGCAGCCGAAATGTCGTCCGGTGGCTCATGTTCGCCATTGTCGGCTGGCCCGCTCAGCGGCCCAACTGTGTCCGAACTGTGGCCAACATGTGGCCGCGTTCGGGGTAGGGTCCGCGCGCGTCTGCGGCCACACTCGAAGCCATGCCGCTTCAGCTTCACACTCGGCCAGACCCGAACCATTCGTGCGATACGTGTGGAGGTCCGTGCGAGCTTGTCTCGCAGACCATAACCCCGTGCGACGGCAGCGACACGCCGGCCCGCGAACTGTCGCCAGGGGCAACGCGTTGTGCAAACCCGTCGTGCCGGAGCCGAAGACCACGGCATCGAAGACGAGAGACACGCGCGACTGCGGGCCACTGAACCGGTCGGTCGATGGCACTTGCGGTAGTGCCGATCACGGGCCGGTGTCGGTTGCTTGTCGGTTGTGCTGTCAGTCGGAGCGTGAGCTGGCCAGGCGAGCGCACCAGATTACACACTGCCCGGATGTCTGCAACTGCACGGCCAGATCACGGGGGAGCGACCACCATGCCGACCGATGCGCACAACAACGTGAGCCGCGAAGAGCGCCGCGCGCTGCTTGAGCAGCGACGCGCAGAGGTCGCACGCCAAATGCGTCGCCTGGCAAAGGAACTAGCAGACCTCGACAGACAGCTTGACGACATCGAGCAATCGGACCGTTGAGTGAAGGTGGCTAACTGCCGCAAGCGATAGAGAGTTCGCACAACCTCATCCAGCCGGATGGTGGCTGGGAGCGTTGAGCCCTGTCCGGATCGAACTCTTCTGACGGCCCAGCGGAGGAGGGCGAAAACCGGCTTTAGCAAGTCCCAGTGCACGCCGTTGCCTCGAGCAGCGCCTGCCTATTCGGGGTGAACGCCGGCTGACTCGCCGTGGTTTCCGTGGTGGTACGCGACGGCGACGAACCGTCGGTGATGAGCCACACGCGCGCGATCGCGGTACCTACCAGGATCATCACCTGATGATTTCCCGTGCAGTAGAACGGAGTATCAACATCGAAGAAGTGAGCTGGACACGTCGGCTAGCCCGCTCGCCCGGCACTGCCGGGGTGTCTTTCCGAACCAGCGTCGACACGAACGGTTGAGCGCACTCTGCTCGGTGTAGCCGAGCAGGCCGGCGATCTGGCTGAGATGCAATCCCGGTTCGGTGAGGTATCGCGCCGCCTGGGTGCGGCGTTCCCGGTCGATGACGTCCTGGCAGCGCACGCCTTCGGTGGCCAGCTGTCGTTGCAGGGTCCGGGGATGCATGGCCAGTTCGTCCGCGATGGCGTCGGCGCTGCACTGGCCGGTGGGCAGCAGTCGGCGGGCCAACTCGGCCACGCGCGCCGACAGCGGCGCGGTGCCCGGCAGATACGTGGCCTCCAGGTACTTGGTGGCGATGCGCCTGGTCTCGGGGTCGGCGTTCTCGATACGCCTCTCGGCCAGACGTGTGGGCAGCTCGAACCCGCACCAGGTCTGCCCGAAGCGCACCGGGCAATCCAGCGCATCGCGGTAGGCCATGTCCGAGCCCCATTGCTCGTGCATGAACGAGATCGCGCGGAATCGCGCCTCCGGCCCGCCGAGCAGGCGCAGAATGCGCACCGAGATGCCCATGCTGAGCTCGTATCCCTGCACCGGGTACAGAACACTGGGTTCAGTCATGTCGTAGGCGAACTCGATGCCGCGCTCGGTTCGCCGCTCGGTCAGTTTCAATGCGGGGGAGTGGATGTAGAGGTAGCGCGCGATCGCCTCCACACCGCTCAGCACGGTCTGAGCATTCCGCGCGATTACCGCGAGGGGTCCGAGGATATGCAGGCCCTGCCGACTCGAGAGGCGAAGTCCGAAGTCCGGGCACTGCAGATCGTCGGCGCTGGCCTCCAGCATGCGAATGAACGCATCGAAGGACATGAACGCGTCCTCCTGGTGTTCGGCCCCGGAGGGAATGTGGAAGCGAGACAAGAAGGCCTCGGGGTCACCACCGAGCTCTCGGACGAGCTCGGGGTAGCCCCACATGGCTGCGGCGCGGATAAGGCTGCTCATTTGATCACTTGTCGGGAAATGATAAAAGAGTGTCGGGAACTGTCAAGACTGGGGGCGTCGTCGGCGGCCATGCTCTAGCCATGACCTCACAGCATTTCGACGTTCTGATCATCGGCGCAGGCCTGTCCGGGATCGGCACCGCGTGCCAGGTAACGGCCGAGTTCCCGAACAAGACCATCGCGGTGCTCGAGCGGCGCGAGCGACTCGGCGGCACCTGGGACCTGTTCCGCTACCCGGGAATTCGCTCCGACTCCGACATGCTCACCTTCGGCTACAAGTTCCGTCCCTGGCGCGAGCTGAAGGTGCTGGCCGATGGTCCGTCGATACGCCAGTACATCGCCGACACCGCCGCGGAGTACGGCATCGACAAGAAGATCCACTACGGGCTGAAGATCGTCGGCGCAGGCTGGTCCAGCGCCGAGAGCCGCTGGACCGTCACCGCCGAGCACGAGGCGACCGGCGAGACCCGCCACTACACGTGCGGCTACCTGATCAGTTGCACGGGCTACTACAGCTACGACGCGGGCTACCTGCCGACCTTCCCCGGCGTGGAGCGGTTCAGGGGGCGTTACGTGCACCCCCAGCATTGGCCGGAAGACCTGGACTACCGCGGCAAGAAGGTCGTCGTGATCGGCAGCGGCGCAACGGCGGTCACGCTGCTGCCGACGATGGCCGGCGACGCCGGGCACGTCACGATGCTGCAACGCTCGCCGTCGTACGTGTTCTCGCTGCCCGCGTTCGACAAGATCTCCGAGGTTCTGGGTCGCTTCCTGCCGGAGAAGTGGGTGTACGCGTTCGGGCGCAAGCGCAACATCGTCATCCAGCGTCAGCTGTACAAGGCGTGCCGTCGCTGGCCGCGTGCGATGCGCTGGTTCCTGCTGTGGCAGGTGCGCCGCCGCGTCGGGCCCGCGTTCGACATGAGCCATTTCACGCCGAAGTACATGCCGTGGGATGAGCGGCTGTGCGCGGTGCCGGACGGCGATCTGTTCAAGGTGCTTGCGTCGGGTGAGGCGTCGGTGGTCACCGATCAGATCGAAACGTTCACGGAGACAGGAATTTTGCTGAAGTCAGGGCGGGAGCTCGAGGCGGACATCATTGTCACGGCGACCGGTCTGAACTTGCAGATGCTGGGTGGCATGCAGCTGTCGGTCGACGGTGAGGCGCGCGAGCTGCACGACCAGATGACCTACAAGGGCGTGCTGGTGGAGGACATCCCCAATATGGCATGGGTTTTCGGTTACACCAACGCACCGTGGACGCTGAAGTCCGACATCACCGGCGCCTACCTGTGCCGGCTGTTCAAGCATATGGACGACAACCGCTACACGGTGGCGACGGCGCGTGACGTCGAGGCCTGCGCGACCGACGACGGCATGCTCGACCAGCTGCAGTCCGGTTACGTGCAGCGCGCCAAGTACATCATGCCGCGTCAGGGATCGAAGCTGCCGTGGAAGGTGCTGATGCACTACGAGAAGGACTCCAAGATGCTGCTCGACGATCCTGTCGACGACGGTGTGCTGAGGTTCGAGGCGACGAGGGTCGCGGTGGCGGCATGAGGATCCGTCGCGGAGTCATCCGGGCCGGCTTATGGGGTTTGTCGGCCGCTGATTCACACGACTACAGGAAAGGTTGCACTCAAATGACTCAGTTCAACGGCAAGGTCGCCGTCATCACCGGTGCAGGGTCCGGCATCGGCAGGGCGTTGGCGCTCAATCTCGCTGCGAAGGGCGTAAAGCTCGCGCTGTCGGATATCGACACCGAAGGTCTTGCCGAGACGGTGCGCCAGGTCGAAGCGCTGGGCGTGCAAGTGAAGTCGGACCGGCTCAACGTCGCCGAGCAGGCGGCGATGTTGGCGTACGCCGACGACGTCGTCGCGCACTTCGGGCAGGTTCATCAGGTGTACAACAACGCCGGGATCGCATACAACGGCGACGTCGAGAACTCGGAGTTCAAGGACATCGAGCGGATCATGGACGTTGACTTTTGGGGCGTGGTCAACGGCACCAAAGCGTTTCTGCCGCATGTGATCGCGTCGAACGACGGGCACATCGTCAACATCTCGAGCCTGTTCGGGCTAATCGCGGTGCCGGGCCAGAGCGCGTACAACGCGGCGAAGTTCGCGGTGCGGGGCTTCACAGAGGCGCTGCGCCAAGAGATGTTGGTTGCCGGCCACCCGGTCAAGGTGACGTGTGTGCATCCCGGCGGCATCAAGACCGCGGTCGCCCGCAACGCAACGGTCTGCGATGGCGAGGATGCGCAGACCGTTGCGGAGTTCTTCGACAAGTATCTGGCGTTGCATTCGCCGGAGATGGCGGCGGCGACGATCATCGACGGCGTCGCCAGGGGCCGCGCCCGCGTGTTGATCGGCTGGGAGGCCAAGGCCCTCGATGTGCTGGCGCGGGTCGGCGGCTCGTCGTATCAGCGGGTGATCGCCGCGGCGGCGGCGCGCTTCTTCCCATCGGCCAACAAGCGCGCCCGCCAAGCCGCCTAGGGCGCTGCTGATTTAGTCACTACGTTAGCGGCGTCTCGGGCCGCGACAATAACATCTGTCACACGCATCTTTGGGTCGGGCCGTACACATTGTGCCCGCCTTACAGCAACAAACTAAGGCACGCAGGGGATTTGTCGCTCGTAGCCGGGCACAGCGGTATGTGCGCCTGGCCTACCACCGCGTAATGTCGCCAGACATCGCGGTATCGCTCCGAACTGCGGTCCGGCACCGCTTCGGTGTCAGCCGGGGAAAGATTACGGAGATGTCGGTGACAGCGCGTCGAGGTGTGCGAGGGCCTTCGCGCCGCGCGAGAGCGGAGGCACGCACCGCCAGTCGGCTTCTGGCCACGGTGGTTTCGGTGGCCGGTCTTGTGGTTGCGGCGTGCGGTGCCCAAACCTCCGGCGGTGACCACCGAACCGGCCGCCCGAGTGGCGCGGTGATCCTCAATACGACGACCGTCGGAGAGCTCGTGGCGGCCTTCACCGATGCGGGGCTCGCGGTGCCGAACGCCCACGATGTCGGGCCGCAGAAATGTCCGCAGATCGGCTGTATTGACGCCGTGGACACCGACACCGTGTCGATCATGAAGTTTCCGAGCACGGGCAAAGCAGAATTGTATGCGGCCTCGATTCCGCGCATGTTCCTAGTGGAGGATGTGGTCGTGGTGTTCTCTTCGGCTGTTTCCCCCGAGGCGAGGCGAGCCTACGAGCAGGTGGCGAAACACGCTGTCCACTGAGCATGAGCCCGCCTCTCCTCTGTCTGGGTGGCAGCGGTTTGAGACGCGCCGTGCGGATCTCGGTTCAGATCGCCATGATGGCCGCATGGCCAAGCGTGATCGCGACGAGTCCGGCCGACCCCGAAGTGCGCGCCCGCGCGACTCCCTTGGCCGACCGCTTCCCCGCGACAGTGCCGGAACCCCACCTATCCCCGACGACCTCGAGCTGGCACCGGCCGAAACCCTCGCCTATGCTCAGGAGCTGCTCGACCGGGGCCTAGCGTTCAACGCGCATGAGGTGCTTGAGGCCGCGTGGAAGAACGTTCCGGCCGACGAGCGGATGCTGTGGCAGGGCCTGACACAACTCGCGGTTGGCATCACCCACGTCCAGCGCGGCAACGTCAAAGGTGCGATGAGTCTGCTTCGCAACGCGTCAACCCGCCTTTCTCATGACGACCGCCCGGCCCCCCACGGCGTCGACGTCGCCGGTTTGGTCGACTTTGCCGATGCGTTGATCAACGACCTGAAGGCGGGTGTCGAAATCACGTCGGAGCGGCTGCGACCGCGCCTCGTCTGCCCCGGCCGCTGCGGGTCGACGTCGACGGGACCTGGCGGGTGCGGCGCTTGTCGCCGGGACTGCCTTGGGAGCGGGCGCCCGGTAGGGAGCGACGTCGCCGACCAACTTGGTGACCGGTTCGCAGTGGGCGGTCACCTGTTGCGGGCGGACGTTGATGCCGGCTCTGCGCATCAGCACAGAGAGGTCTTTGCGTTGCTCGGGAAGCACCACGGTGACGACGTCGCCGGCGCTGCCGGCGCGTGCGGTGCGTCCCGAGCGGTGCAGATAGGCCTTGTGCTCGGCCGGTGGGTCCACGTGCACCACCAGCTCGACCTCGTCGACGTGCACACCGCGCGCGGCGATGTCGGTGGCTACCAGCACGCGTGCCGTGCCGGAGCTGAACGCGGCGAGGTTGCGGTCCCGCGCGGGCTGAGACAGGTTGCCGTGCAGGTCAACTGACGGGACTCCGGCTTCGGTGAGCTGGCGGGCCAGCTTACGAGCCTGATGTTTGGTGCGCATGAACAGGATTCGACGGCCGTTGCCGGAAGCGAGCCGATGTATCAGCTCCTTTTTGGCGTCGACACCGGTCACATGGAAGACGTGGTGGGTCATCTCGGCCACTGGCGAGTTCACTTCGTCAACCGAGTGTGTCTTCTCGTTGCGCAGGAACCGCTTGACCAGTTTGTCGACGCCGTTGTCGAGCGTGGCGGAGAACAGCATGCGCTGACCGCCGGCCGGGGTGGCGGCCAGGATGCGGGTCACACCCGGCAGAAAGCCGAGGTCGGCCATGTGGTCGGCCTCGTCGAGCACGGTGATCTCCACCGAGTCGAGGCTGACCAGGCGTTGCCGCATCAGGTCTTCCAGCCGGCCCGGGCAGGCGACGACGATGTCGAGTCCCGATCTCAGCGCGGCCACCTGACGGTTTTGCGGCGCGGGTACCGTCGGCGAGTCGCGACGAGGAGGGAGCAACCGTGGCGAGAACCGACGACGACGGCTGGGAGATCGCGTCGTTGTCCTGATGCCGGCGTCGCCCGCGGTATCGCACAGACCCACGAGCCCCCGGGCCGGCACCCGGTGTTTTCTGCCACGATTGGCGTCAGCGCGGCTTTTAGCAGGGCTAGAGGGGGTACACGGGGTCAATGAACGAGTTGAAGTTTCTGGAGTTGCACGGCGATCGGGTCGCTTACCGCGACAACGGCGACGGGGAAGTGCTGCTGCTGATCCACGGCATGGCGGGAAGTTCGGACAGCTGGCGGTCCGTTTTACCGCAGCTGTCGAAGAAATTCCGGGTGATCGCGCCGGACCTGCTGGGCCACGGCGAGTCGGCGAAACCCCGTAGTGACTACTCGCTGGGCGCATTCGCGGTGTGGCTGCGCGATTTCCTCGACGAACTCGGCATCAGCCAGGCCACCGTGGTCGGCCACTCGCTCGGCGGTGGTGTCGCCATGCAGTTCGTCTACCAGCATCCCGATTACGTCAAGCGGTTGGTCCTGATCAGCAGCGGCGGCCTGGGTCCCGATGTCGGACTGGTGCTGCGGCTGCTTTCGGCGCCCGGGGCGGAGCTGGTGCTGCCGATCATTGCGCCGAAGCCGGTGCTCAATGTCGGCAACAAGCTCAGGTCATGGTTGAGAAGCGCCGGCATTCATTCGCCGCGCGGCGCCGAGTTGTGGAGCGCGTACTCGTCGCTGTCAGATCGGGACACCCGGGCGTCGTTCCTGCGGACGCTGCGGTCTGTGGTCGATTACCGCGGGCAGGCGGTCAGTGCCTTGAACAGGCTGGGGCTGCGCACCGACCTACCGGTCATGGCGATCTGGGGCGAGCGGGACAACATCATTCCCGTCCAGCACGCACACGCCGCGCACGAAGCGCGCACGGACGCCAGACTTGAGCTGCTGCCCCATGTCGGTCACTTCGCTCACGTGGAGGCACCCAACAAGGTGGTCGAGCTGATCGAGGACTTCATTGCGACCAGCGACCGCCGGGATGTCGGCGGCCCACAACTGAGGTTCTTTTCGGCGAGCGCCGAAGACGTGACATAGTGCACGAACGATTAGCTAAAGCGCGCCAAATCCGGCCGCAGCAAGGTTCAAACGGCGGGCGAGATCCGGCCCGCCGACTTCGCGGATGAAGTCCGGGGTCGCCACACACGACAAGTTGATCGCGGGCCCGGGACAGGCCGACGTAGAGGCGTTCGCGGGAGCGTTCGAACGCGACGCCTCGTTGACGACGAGCACGACGGCACGGCGTTCGAGCCCCTTGAAGCCACTGCGTGTTGTATTGAGCACCAATGGCTTTCGGAAAGGGGGTCTCCGCAGGCTCATGGCTTGCCGTGATCGGGGTGGGGGACGGTTCGTAGGTCCAGGCGTGGGATCGCGTCAAAGTCTGACGGATTGCAGCTGTATAGCGGCAGGTCATAGGCAATGGCGCTGGCGGCGATCAGAGCATCATAAGCGCGTGCCGCCGGCTTTCGGCCGGACGCTCGCAACGATGCGGCAACCGCCCCGAATGCGCGCGCAGACTCGGCATCGAAGACCAGCACGTCGAAGTCCGACTCCGCCTGCTGCAAATGCGCCTGGCGTGCCGCGCGCTCTTCGTCGGTATGGGCGACATGCGGCCCCACCGACAGCTCGGCCAACGTGATCGCGCTGATCACGGCTTCGTCGGGCAGATCTGCAGGGTCGTCGATGCGCCCAAGCAGGATCACCGTTGATGTGTCGAGCATCCCTCTCGACGCCGGCTCAGGGGTCACAGCGTTGGATCAATGACGGTGTCGATGTCACGTCGCAGCACGTCGGGGTCAACGCGAGGCAACCCTTTCCTGCGCTCAATGAGTTCGACAGGTCTGGCGCTGCGGCGTGGCAGCGGGCGCAACTCGGCGACCGCGCGCCCGTCCCGGGTGACGATCACACGTTCGCCGCGCTCCACACGGTCCAGCACCTCTCCTCCTCTATTGCGGAGGTCGCGCACGGTTACTGACTCCACAGCCGCAGTGTATCACCGGTGAGACATGACACCTCCAGCCCGAACGGGCGCGCCGTCGGCGAACGGTTTATCTGAGGTTTTCAGGGGCGCTTCAACTTCACCCGCCACGTGGCCAGGTGAATTTACGTGGCGGACGACCCGTGTACTTGGAGGTGTCCGGAGGTTACGAGGTCGCCAACCAGGACGCGAGCCACTCCGAGGGGTAGGCGGAGGTGGGCGGCGATTTGGGGGACAGAGGGCCTGGTGACGCACAGGCTTACGATTTGGCCCCGCAGGTCGTCGGGTCGCCACCGCAGACGGCGCGCGGACTCCCGGGTTTCGATGGTTGCCTCGGAGGGCAGGTCGATGCTGCTCTCGGTCCGTCCGCCCGTCACAATGTAGGGGCGTATGAGGCTCGGCTGACCGGTGGGGCCGGTCCTTGTTGTGCGGCCTCTAGGGGTGCCCGGCGGGGCCGCCGGTACCTGACGGCGCCGTTCGGCATCTGCTCGGCGCTGCTGCTCGGCGCTGGCCCGGGTGGGGATCCAGGGCGGGGTCTGCGGTGAACGCTGGGCAGCTTTCCGGTGCCGCGCCTGCGGCGGTGACCCGTGACGTGGCTCAAGGATCGCGCGAAGTGCCGGGGGCATCGGGCCTCCGGCGACCTTGACGTGGCGGCGACCCACCTCGGCGAGTTCCCGCAATGTTCGTGCGTAGGTGTCCGGATCGAGGGCACGGAATTCGTCGGCAATCCGGCGATCAGACCCCCCGCCGGCGGCGCACCGGGTCAGGTGCTCCGCGTAGCGCATCAACACCCCCGACAGCCTCGCGTCGCCCGCGGCGAACGCGTCGTCTTGCCCGATGAGGATGATCGCGGCGCGCAGCGGGATCGACAACCCGTCGTTGCCCGCCAGCCACTCGAAGCGTTCCCAGCAGCGGCGCAGCGCATCGCGGCCGGCATCTTGGTGGAGTCTGGACTTCGCCGATGCCCGGCTGGTCGTGACGATCGACCATGCGGCCACCGCGCCGACCGCGGCGGCCGCGACGCCACCAAAACCCGCCGAGTAGAACCAGTTCTGATCGGTAGCGATGTCCCCGACGGGCACCGCAGCTATCCACCGCATGCCCGGGGCCGGCCTTCTGAGCCGCCGCCGCGCGTGGCGCACTGCCGACTCGGCGGAACACCTCGGATGGTCACATTCGACAACATGGCACACCGGTAACGGGATGTTGCGTCAAACACGCGCGATGACGCCCTCAAACCTGGGGAATTACATGACCGCTGACAGCCATCGCTGCCAGACCATCATCGGTTTCGCCCCCACAGCCGCGGTAGGGTGCGCAGTGTTTTTCCTCGCAGCGACGATCGGCATGGTGGGTATGTTGGTCCTTAGCAGCTCGTTGAACATGGGAGGCCATCGATTACGTCGACCGACAGCTCTGCCACGGGCAGCGGGACGGAACCTCATTCCGACCCGCCCGATCTCAGTGACATCAAGGGCCAGAACGTTATCCAGAATTCGGTTGATCCGAGCGACAAGTTCTACATCTGATATTTAGCGAAGCGCCTTGGCCTCCAGTGAGTCGAACTCGGCCTGGGTGATCGTGCCCGCGTCCAGCAACTCCTTGGTATGCGCGATCTCCTGTGCCGGCGAGCGGCCCGGAACGTCGCGGATGTAGGCGTCGCTTTCCCGCTTGCCGCGGCGGCTTCCCGCGAGCGGATGGCCATGTCCTCGCTGCGGGCGATCAGGTAGTTCAGCGGGGTCAGGTACGGAAAGAAACACGTTGGCCGCTGCTCACCGTCGATCCTGTCACGGGCACCCGGCTAGAGTTCGGGTGTGGCCACCTTCGTCTTCAGGCTCCAGGCGCCTCGCCCAAACTTCGCGCTCGACATGACCGACGAGGAGCGGGAGATCATGACCCGTCACGCCGCTTACTGGCAGCCGTTGATCGACTCCGGACAGATGGTGATCTTTGGCCCCGTACTCGATGGGACTGGCTCCTGGGGCCTCGGCGTCGTGGAGGCCGACGACGAGGAGAAGTTACGCGCGTTCGCTGCGAGCGACCCCGTCCTGACAAGCCATACTGCCCAGATCGAGATGGGCAAGCTGCTCGCCGGCTTCGTGCGGCCCGCGCCGACCGTCGCGTAGCTGAGGCCCCGGTAGCGGGCCTTCCTTCACCGGAAGAGCAAACCCACCGGCCGCTCATCCGAGCATCGAACGGCCGAGCTTTTCCCAATTTCGGCCGTGACACTCGGATTCGCGTAAGAGCCGCCCGCAAAATTGCCCGGTGACCGGGGGCTTATCGCTACACCCATCTTCAGAAACGCGGACGGCGGCAACGGTGTTGACCGCAACCCGAGAGCAGCGATGCTGGTGGCACAAGCAGGCCAACGTCCTTGCCGCGCTGCCGAAATCGGCACATCCGGGTGCATTGGCAGCGCTGAGGGAGATCTATAACGCCGAGGATATCGACAAGGCTCAGGTTGCGATCAAAGCGTTCGAGATCGACTACGGCGCCAAATACCCGAAGGCGGTCGCCAAGATCGTCGACGACACCGACGTGCTGCTCGAGTTCTACAAGTATCCCGCCGAGCACTGGATTCACCTCAGGACGACTAACCCGATCGAAAGTACTTTCGCCACAGTGCGTTTGAGAACGAACGTCACCAAGGGGCCCGGATCGCGCTCAGCCGGGCTGGCGATGGCCTACAAGCTGATCGAGGCCGCACAGACCCGCTGGCGCGCGGTCAACGCACCACACCTGGTCGCACTCGTCCGCGCCGGAGCCACCTTCCACAAGGGCAAACTGCTGGAACGTCCCACCGAAATCATCCCGACCGAACCTGCCGGATCAGCCGCGAGGGAAGCCGCCTGAACTCGCGCCGAGTTGTACGGCCGCAACACCATCTGTTTCGCCGCCACGCTTTGACCTCCGTCACTCACGATGCTGCCGAACATCGCCCAAGCTGCCACCTTAGGCCCCCGTAGACTCCGGCGACATGGCTGATGTTCCGCTAGACACGCAAGAGCGCCTTGAGCTCTGTGATCTCCTCGACGAACTCGGCCCTTCCGTTCCTACACTGCTCGAGGGCTGGACTGCTCACGATCTCGCCGCCCACATCGTGTTGCGAGAACGCGATCTCGTTGCTGGCCCTTGCATCGTTCTACCTGATCCCTTCCAACGGTTCGCCGAGCGGCGCAGGGCCAGATTGGCCCAGAGCAAGGACTTCACGTGGCTCGTCGCGCGGATCCGGTCCGGCCCACCCATCGGGTTCTTCCGCATCGGATGGGTCCGCGCCTTGGCGAATCTAAACGAGTTCTTTGTTCATCACGAGGACGTTCGCAGAGCCAATAGACAAGGGCCCCGTAGCCTCACGCCTGCAATGGAAGCTGCCTTGTGGCGAAACGTTCGCCGCGGCAGCCACTACCTGAGTCGGCGGCTTCACGCTTGCGGGCTCGAGATTGAGCGGGCCGGAACCGACGAGCGGGTGACGGTTCAACCAGGCGAACCGACGGCTCGACTCAGCGGTCCGCCGGGCGAACTCCTCCTATACGTCTTTGGGCGCCAAGCTGCAGCGCAGGTCGAAGTGAGCGGACCACCGGAGGCCGTTGCGGCGGTGCATCGAACGCACTTCGGCATGTGAGTCCATCGCCCGCTTCGATCCACAGACCTTGACAATATCTCTGAGGGTGTCGGCCGGATTGCGTCCGCGTTTCCACCGAAACATCCACCGCGACGTGCGCGTGCTGGGAGGATAGCGGGCACCGTTGGTGCATTTTGCGCCCTCATTTCAGGAGCGTCCGAGAACCGCGGGGAGGCAACATTGGCCGCACCTGATAAGCGCAGAGCCACCCGCCGCGGGGCTGTATCAGCCGCTTTGCACGATCGGATCGCTGCTCGTCGGACTATCGCCGACCAGACGATCTCGTTGGCCCACCTGCTCGGCCGTCGCGTCCTCGACGCCGCCGGAAGCCGCGTCGGCAAGGTCAGCGACGTCGTGGTCCGTTGGGACGCCAATGTCACGTATCCACCAGTCGTCGGGATCCTCGTTGGCGTAGGCAGGGGGTTCGCGTTCGTTGATCTGCAAGACGTGACGTTGACCCAGACTGGAGCACGCCTGCGATCCGAGCAGCAGACGGTGTCGCGACCGGTTCGGGGTGAGAGCGAAGTCGCGCTGGCCCGTGACGTCACCGCGGTTCCCGCCATCAGTGCGCCCGGAGGGGACCGGCTGCTTTGGCCGTCGGGGGAATCCGGGCAGGCGAACAGTGTGGCATCCGGTGGTTGTCGGTGTCGTTTCGTAAAGTGCGCGGTATGTCGCAGCGCCGATTTCGTCGCACCGCGGGAGGGGTGTCGTCGTTGGGTTTGCACGTGGTGTGGTGCCCAAAGTACCGCCGCAGAATTCTGGGCGGGCGGGTGGCCCGCCGGCTGGGCGAGCTGTTGGAGCAGATCGCTAACGAGCGCGGCTGGGAGATCGTGGCCAAGGAAGTGATGCCCGATCACGTGCACCTGTTCGTGCGGGTGTGGCAGACCGACGCGCCGGCGGTGGTGGTGCAGGCGTTTAAGGGCCGCACGGCACCAGTGCTGCGCCAGGAGTTCCCGCATCTGCGCAACCACGCGAAGGTGTTGTGGTCGCCGTCGTATTTCGCCGCCTCGGTCGGTTATGTCTCGGAGTTCACGGTGCGCGCCGTTACATCGAGCATCAGTGGGATGCGGTGATGGCGTCGTGAGGCGTGCGTATGTGTTTCGGCTGCGTCCGACGGCGCGTCAGCATGTGGCGTTGGCAGAGTGTGTGGAGTCGCACCGCGAGTTGTATAACGCGGCGTTGCAGGAGCGTCGGGATGCCTGGGCGGACAACAAGACCCGCATCAACTACGGCGATCAGTCGGCGCAGCTGACCGCGATCCGCGTGGTGCGCCCGGATGTGGCGGTGTGGTCGTTTTCCAGCCAGCAGGCCACCCTGCGCCGACTGAATAAGGCCTTCGCCGGGTTCTTTCGGCGAGTCAAGTCCGCCAGACCCGGTGTCAAGCCCGGCTATCCGCGGTTTAAGGGGGCGGGTCGGTTCGACAGTGTGGAGTGGCCCAAAGACGGTGACGGTGCGCGCTGGCTGCCCGAGACCAACCGGGTGTATCTACAGGGCATCGGCCAGGTCAAGGTTGATCTGCACCGCCAGGTAGCGGGCCGGGTCAAGACAATCCAGATCAAACGGCAGGGACGCCGCTGGGTGGTGGTGTTGTCCTGTGATGATGTGCCGACCAATCCGCTGCCGGCGACCGGCCGTCAGGCCGGCATCGATGTGGGCATCGTGAGTTTCGCCACGACCAGTGACGGTGAGCACGTCGACAATCCACGCTGGGGCCGGCACGCGGCGGCCCAGCTAGCCGCGGCGCAGCAACGGCTGGCCCGCGCCAAACGTGGTTCTAACAACCGCCAACAATGGCGGGCGACCGTTGCGGCCCGGCACCGCAAGATCGCTCACCAGCGTAAGGACTTTCACCACAAACAGGCCCGCAAGCTTGTCGAGCGGTATGACGTTGTGGTGGTGGAGGATTTGCAAATCGCCAACATGATGCGTCGGGCCAAGCCCGTCGCGGATGAGGACAATCCGGGGCGGTTTTTACCCAACGGCGCCCGGGCGAAGTCCGGGCTTAATAGGAGTATCGGTGACGCTGGCTGGGGTGGCTTCGTCTCGATTCTGCACGCCAAAGCGGAAGATGCTGGGCGTATCTGGATTGAGGTCGACCCCCGGCACACCTCGGACGGCTGCGAACACTGCGGATATGCAGCCGCCGAAAACCGCGTCACCCAAGCGGAGTTCGAATGTCAGCGATGCGGTCATACCGCGCCGGCAGACGAACACGCCGCACGCAACATCCTCCGGGCCGGACTGGCCCTTCAGGCCCAAGCGGCATGAGAAGAAGCCGGCGGCTTCCAGCCGCCGGAGAAGTCACCTCAACAACGAACCCTCAGGCCTGCAACAAGGATGGTGCCCTAGTGACCGACTCTAAGGATCGACCGACGACCTCGAAGTCGGGAATGCCGAGTTGGCTCAAGCGAGTGATCATGTTCGCGATCCTCGGCGCTGTCCTCGTCATCGTGTATTTCATTCTGGCGGCGTTCCTCCCGCGTTGGTGGGCGGAGCGGATAGGCGAGCTGTCCGATAGAGGTTTCGCCCGGGGTATTACGTGGGGTCTGCTCTTCGGCGGACTGTGCACGCTGGTGCCGTTGCTGCTGCTCCTACCTGCCATCCTGTTTCGGCGCAAGCGCGGCGGGCGGGTCATCGCCGGCATCGCGGCCCTCCTGGCGCTCCTGTTCGCGTTGCCGAATCTGATGACGCTCAGCGTCGTGCTCGGGGGCAACAGCGCCGCGCACGCGGGTGAAAGGATCATGGACGTGGAGGCACCCGGATTCCGCGGCGCCTCCCTGGTCGGGGCGATCATCGCGGCGCTGGTATTCGTTGGGGTGGTCGTGTTGACGATTCAGTACCGACGTCGCGGACGTCAGCTTGCCAAGGCACGCGCACAGTAGACGCCCGCTGCAGCGGGGCCGACCGCACCAATGTCGCACCATCCACGCAGCAGCCCTGTGCGTTTCGTCATCCCTTGGCCCCGACGGTCGTCATGCTTCTACGACAACGACTTGGCTCACCGAGTGAACCGACCAGACCTCACCGATTCCGGTCGATTCTCGATCATTATCGATGAATAAACGATGACCGTAGAGCCAGCTCGACCACCACGCTGCGAAACGCACACCTGGTCGCGTGCTTCCACCGGTTCACCTCCTTGTTGTCCCCGACGTGCCCAGCTGTCGCGAGCGGAATAGAAATCAACCGGAATTAAAAGCGAACGGCGGGTTGAACTTTGGGTTTCGACGGCCGTGCTACGGGTGGGCTGTTGACCACCGACCCGCTCATGCCAACCCCTCGTCGTTGACGCCCGCCGCGAGCTCTTAGCTTTATACGGTTACCGCACGCCCACCGGTGGTCATGAATTTCGCCAGCGATTCAACCGCGCGGCGGACACCGCTGCTGCCTTGTGGCGGCCGGCGGAAGGTTCAACCGACGGGCGAGATCCGGCCCGCCGACCTCGCGGATGAAGTCCGGGTCGCCACACACGACCAGTTCATCGCGGGCGCGGGACAGGCCGACGTAGAGGCGTTCGCGGGAGCGTTCGAACGCAGACGCCTCGTTGACGACGAGCATTTCGGTGCGGGGACGGTTTGGTGTGCGCGCGGCATGGGTGGCCACGGGCCGAGCACTAGAGGTTTGCGGGCTGGGTTTTCTCCGACCCTCGCTGCGTCACAGGTGACGTTAGGCGATGACGCCGGGCCGAAAGGCCCTTGTCCAGGCACCCGTGTTGGCGTGGAAGATTAGGAATGTTCGTGTCCGCCAAGATTAAACAGGTGGCCGCTGTTGTCGGCCTCGGGTGGGTGACCGTTGTAAGTCCGGGTGTGGCGCACGCGCAGCCGCCGCACATTCCCCAGGACACTGACATCACCTACCCTGACATCGCGGGTATTAACTACGTGCGGGATGCCAACAATTCGAATGCCTTCTACCTCTGCGTGGATGGAGAGCAGAAGCACCACTTCCGATGTCCACAGGTCACGATATTAATCATGGCGATGCCGCCCAAGTGTCTGCCCATCCCTGTCGGCATGCCGTAGCCGTCGAAGCAATGGCATTGAAAAGAGGTCAGGAGGCCAGCGGTGATGAAGGAAGCCATTGTGGGCGCAGCGTTGGTTCTTGTCGCCGCTGGCTGCGTACCCCAAACACACACCAGCAGTAGCACCACCGCCACGACAACGTCTCACGCTCAGGCCGTGCGCGCATGGGTCGAAGTCACTAACACCCAAATGCAAGACTTGGGGATCGCCGTGGGCAAGGCCAATATAGCCGCCGCTAGCCAGGACTACGCCGGTCTCGCGGCAGACTGCCACCAGGCGCATGACGCGGCCGAGGCCCTTGAGGGCCATATGCCCACCCCCGACAAAGAACTCACCGACGCCCTGCAAGCTAGCCTTAGCGACTTCCACGTCGCGTCACACTTCTGCATCGCCGCAGTCGAGGACAAGGATGCGAACGAGGCCCGGCACGCTAGGGAATTCCTAAGTTCCTCCGAAGGGCATCTCATGACCGCCACCGCCATCCGCGATCGAATTGTCAACGGAACCAAATAGGTGGCGCGACGCTGTAAGCGCCTCACGCAAACTGCTACCGGCTTTCATACATATTCCGAACGCGTTCGGAATATGCCGCCAACACGCCGCCCGTTGGGAACCCGCCGGGCTGCGGGCCCTGTCGAAATTTAATGCGCGTCTGCGGAGTCGCGTGCCATTCGGGACCAAAACCCCTGGGAGTCAGCGTGTTTCGGGTCTGCCCGGACCCTCCCTTTCCGCGCCGGCTCTCAGGGGCCACCCTTGAAAGACGGTGAGCACCAATGGCATCCGATGAAGATTCAATCTTCGTTGATGTTGTGGCCAAGCTCGACGAGAGCGCGGCGAATAAAGCCGCGGGGCAACTCAAGGATCACTTCAAGGGCGCCGGTCAGCACATCGGTGATGCCCTGGGGTCGGAACTCGGTCAGGTGTTCACCCGCAACTTGGGCGATGCCCTGCGGGGGCCTGCCGAGAATCTTGCCAAGGAGGCCGGCACCCGCCTCGGTCGCGCGCTTGGGTGAGGGCATCGGCGACCGACACGGCTCAGCCCGTACCAGACAATGCATCGTTGCGTCGTCCTAAGCTGGCCACCTGGCCCGGCGCTGACCCGTGGCACCGTCTTCGTCGGCGTTGCCGTTCTTAGTCGATCGTCTCGATGACTGCGCCCGTACTGATCTGCCCGTCGGTGAGGACGTCGGCGCGCAGGCCCCCCCGGTGGATCAGGCCGCGGAGCATGCCCTTCGTGGTGAGGCGTTCCAGGTGGGAACACGGCTCACACCGGCGCTGGCCCTGGCACTCGACGTCTCCGATTCGAAACCGACGTCCGACCAGAGCGTTCAGGTCGATCCCGCGAGTCACGATATTGCGTCGCGCCTCGATGTACTCAATGTTGCCGCCGCTGGGCAACACCAGCTCGTCAAGGACTTCGGCTGCGATGAGCGTGAGGTCGTAGCCGTGTGCGTAGCCGCGTGCGGGGCCCTTGGCCAGCAGGCGCACGGGCCAGGACGGAGTGAACGTTCCTGCTTTCGCCGCGTAGCGGTCTCCGTCGAGCCCTCGGCCAGCCAGAGCCCGCGCCCGTTCCACCTGGCGCATTGGGGCAGTCGCCTGTTCTGCCACCGCGATCGCTTCGACTCTGCCGCGCAGTGAGGGCAGCGCCGCACGATCAACGTGCATCATCTGCCGATCCTCGCACATACGGCCGCCGACCACACTGGCCGATTCGTCGAGGGGAGCCTAAACGCTTCGGCGCTACTCAGATCGGGAAATTGTAAAAATACCCGAGGTTGTAGCCCCACGACGGCACGGCGTTCTAGCCCCTTGAAGCCGAGGACGTGGCCGTAGAAAACCTGGTCGGCATCCCAGAAGCTGTCCCAGTAGGCGGCGTTGCCGGCGGCCTGGCGTTCCTTCTGTTCGGGGTGGCAGGTGCCGGTGGTCAGTAGCGCGACGTCTTCTGGGCGCCATCCCTCCTCCAGGAGCAGCTCGACCTCGTCGTCGCCGGCGTTCATCGCGTCGTCTTGCGAACAGGCGACGAACTTCACCGCGGGCCCTTCGCCGCCGAGGTAGCGCATCGGGTGATCGACCAGCGGCTGGAACGCATTCGCGATCTGGCGGGTGTTGCGAAGATTGTGGTCGAGGACCAGTGGTACGAGCGGCACCGGCGGATTGAAGGCGTCCTTATTGGGAGCGAACCATGGCGGGAAATGCCAGGCCTCGGCGAGGCCTCGAACAGGGCATCCAGGGTTTTGGTCTGCGCCCCGTCGATTGTTCGAAGTTCGATACCGGCCGGCGCTACCACCGGCGAGGACGCCGCGGGGTGGACACCGACATAGGGCCCGTGGTCACCGGCCCGCGAGAGGAATTCGTCAAGGTTCACGGTGTGCGCTATCGGATCCGGTGAACTGATTACCGGTATATCGGCCACGCTTCTAGATAGGCGTCAATCGCGCGTTCGACCGCTAAACCGTACTCATTGGGCACATGGTCGGGTCCGAAGTTTTCCCGCAATGCGGGTGCGAGCGCACCCAACACAACGCCATCGCTCTGGTCGTTGGTCGGTTTGTTCGTGGTACAAAGCTCCGCTAAGAGGGCGGGGTTACGACGCTTGAGTTCTTCGATGATTAGCACTCGGGCTTGGTCTGGGATGGCGTCAAGGACGTTGCTCACGGATTCCTCCATCCGTCCTGGCTGTTCGCCCATGCGGTTATCACTTTTCCGTCCTTGTTCAAGATAACTGTCGCATCCCTGCCCACATATGTGTAGTTGCCGCCGTACTGATCCGACGCGTACTCCGGAGGCCCTATCGGATGCTCGACGGCGTCCTGCAACGCGCTGTCGTTGACGCCATGCCCATCTCGGCCATCGACGCGCTGCGCTCCATGTTCTGTCAGTCCGTTGATTTGCTTGAGCGGCGGAAATGGCGGCTCCGCCGTAGTAGGAGAAGCGGGCCCTTCGCCTTCTACGGGTATGCCGAGTTGCCCTAGCCGGGCTCGGATCGCGGCCTGCCTCTCCAGAAGAGGACCACGCGAGGCACCGCAGGCGCTCCTGCCCGAGCAGCGGCGGGTCTACCTGCAAGGCATCGGCCAGGTGAAGGTTCACGCGCACCGCGAGGTGGCGGGTCGGGTGAAGACGATCCAGATCAAACGGCAAGGGCGGCGCTGGATGCTGGTGCTGTCCTGTGATGACGTTCCCACCAATCCGTTGCCCGTGACCGGCCGTCAGGCTGGCATCGACGTCGGCATCGTTAGCTTTGCCACCACCAGCGACGGGGAGCACGTCGACAATCCGCGGTGGGCGCGCGCCTCGGCGGTGCGGCTGGCCGCAGCCCAGCAGCGGCTGGCCCGTGCGAAGACTCGATCGAACAACCGCGCTCTGCGGCGGGAGACAGTGGCCGCGCGGCATCGCAAGATCGCGAACCAGCGTAAGGACTTTCATCACAAACAAGCCCGCGAACTCGCCGCCCGATATGACCTGATCGTCGTGGAGGACTTGAAGATCGCGAACATGCTGCGCCGGGCCAAACCCGTCGCCGATCCCGCCAACCCCGGGCAGTACCTCCCGAATGGGGCTCGGGCGAAGTCCGGGCTCAACCGATCGATCAGTGACGCTGGCTGGGGCCAGTTCGTCTCGATACTGCGCGCCAAAGCGGAAGAAGCTGGGCGGGCGTGGATTGAGGTCGACCCCCGGCACACCTCCGACAGGTGTGAGCGCTGCGGGCACGCAGCGCGCGAGAACCGCGTCACGCAAGCGGAATTCGCCTGCCAGCGATGCGCGCATCTCGCCCCGGCAGACGAACACGCCGCACGCAACATCCTGCGGGCCGGACTGGCCCAACATGCCCAAGCGGCATAAAAGAAGCTGGCGGCTTCAGCCGTCAGAGAAGTCACACGAATTGGTCGTCAGACGAATCCGAGCGACACCTTGGATCAGGTCACCCAGGCGAATCCGCACCTTGCAGGTCATCGTAGATGGCGTGGAGAAGCCTGAAGTGGTGATGCCCGATGGCGGCAAGCCGTCGGCGATGGGCAAGAATCACGGCGATCGCGGTGCCGACCGGGGTCACCACAGCAGCAACCGAGGGGATGATCGCCCGCGCCGTCGAGGGGCCGTGCTCGACCAGGCCTACCGTCCTGTCTCGAAATGCCCACAGGAAAGACAGCTATGCGGTCACGAAAGGCTCTCGCCGCGCTGGTAGCGACGGTTCTTGTCTGCATGATGCTGACCGGCGCTCCGCGCGCGGCACACACCGAGGGGCCCGCGTTCGTTACGAACCCGGTCCGCCACGTCGACACACTCATCGGCACGGGGACGGGAGCGGGAGACCTGGCCAACCCACTCAATCGTGGTTGGTCCAGAGCTCGGCGAGCATGCTCGCGCGGGGAAGCAGGGATCGCGCCGAGGGGCCGACGGTCCATGCGTGCCAGTTGGTGTCGTCGATTAGGTCCAGTCCCTTCATGATCGGGGACTGCTGGGCGATGGCGTCTGCTACGTCACGCTCGGTGACGGGTTGCCCGTCGCGCTGCCAGCCGTGGCCGAGCAGCTGGTGCACCCGTGTCGCGAGCTGTGTGCGTGGGAGGGAGCCGTGCGCGGCGAGCACCCCGATCGTTAGTTCGGTGATCTCAGTGGCAAACGTGTTGGGCTGGAACGCCGATCTGAGTCGGCGCACCGCGGCGAGATCATCGCCGGCGGCACGGGTGGGAGCGAGGACGCCGTGGCGCATTCGCAGGAGCCCGACGCGGCGCAGCAGGTGATGCAGCGCCACCAGCGGCCACAGGTCGTCCTCGGTGGCGGCGGGCCGGCCGAGCGGATGCCACTGCGGGCGGTGCTGTTGCATGCTGCGCACCACCCTCCTTGGCAGCCGCCCGCCCGGAGTGAGTTTCACCCCGTCGGCGACGAGATCGAGCAGCAGCCGCACGCTATCGGGCACCACACCGACTACCCGGCGCACCCGTTGGTCAGTGGCGACGCGGTCGAACGGGCGCAACCGGTTGCCGACCCAGGCTCGCATCTGCTCGTGTTCGGGGTGCGCGGGGTCGGCGAGCACGTCGAGCAGCTCGGCGTAACCGCCGGGCCCGCCGCAGTCCTCGGGCGGGCAGGCGCCATACCCGTCCACGCAACCCGGCGCCGAGCCACCGGGCCCGAGCATCTCGACGTCGTGGGTCCAGCCGTCGCCGAAGTCGTAGTGGTATTCGAACTCGGCGCCGAGATCGCTCAGTAGCGCGCCGGTTTCGTCCCGCTGATCCTCCGGCCACACCTCCTCGCCGGGAATCTCCATCCCGTAGGTCGCCTGCGGCGTGACGAACTGGTGCAGATGCGAATCGGTCCACCCGACCGCGGCCTGCAGCAGCTCGTGCAGCTCCGGCAGGGTCGCCGACGCTGGCACGTCGATCATCCGGGCGACCGCCGGCTCGACGTCGCGCAACACCACCCGCAGCCGGGTGGTCTTCACCGCGGTGATTCCGTGTCAACGAAAGAAGGTGTGGCGCAACACTTCTTGTACTTGCGTCCCGACCCGCACCAGCAGGGCTGGTTGCGGCCCGGCGGCCAGGCGATCACACTCGGGTCGCCCGTGGCGGCCAGGTGCGCGGCATATTCGGACCGGGCACTGGCTGAATCGGCCGGCTTCTCCCGTTCGGCGCACCACGCGGTAAACGGCGCCACCCGCACGGGCGCAATCGCGAGCCGGGGCATGCCGGCCTCCGCGTACTCGACAAGTTGTTGCTGCAGCGCCCGGCAGTACTGCGGGTGCGGCAGTGGCCCGTCCTGGCCGGCGACTCGCTCGCTGCTGGCCAGCTCAGGCCACAGCGTCACCGCCTGCTCGTAGTCGCCGGCCGGCAGCCACGCGAACGCCACCATGCCGACCGCGTCGCCGGTGGGTTTCGGCGACGGCTCATCCGTCCACGAGGACCGCGTCGGGCGATTCTCGCGTAGGAATGTCGCCGCGAGCTCTTGCAGCGAGTCGGCGGGTCGGCCCAGTTTGTCCAGACTCTCCTGACGTAGGTCGGCGATCTGATCCACCAGCCGCTCGGGATCGCCGGTGCGCAGCGCTAGTTGCAGGCCATCGGTCAACCAGCGCACCGCCGTGTCGTGGTCACCGGCGTGGGCGTACTCGAGCCCGGCGTTGTTGTAGAGCCACACATCGTCGGGCGTGTCGGCGAGCACGGCTGCCCAGATAGGTTCCGCCTCGGTGACCCGGCCGGCCCGCATCAAGATCTCCGCCCGCAGACACCGCGGATCGGGTTGTATCTTGAGCCCGGCGTCGACGGCCGCATCGGCCGCGGCCAGCGCATCTTTCCACCGCCCTAGGGCCTGGTACGCCGTCGCCAACTCGAAATACAGCTCCGCGAGATCAAACGCCTCAGCGACCTCCGGATCGATGTCGCATGTCCGCACTGCTCGCTCCAGCACCGTGGCGTACCTAGCCGAATCCCTCGGACGCGCGGTGGCAGTCGCGTACAACTCCCGCTCTAACAGATCCACCAGACTCGTCATGGTCCGCATCCTCTCGCACCACCACGACGCGCTTCAAGGAGACTGGTCGATCAAGTGCCGGACGAAGCGAAGCGGGTCAAGCTGGCGCCGAGAGGAGCCGCAGCGCGGCCAGGCCTTCAGCACGCGTTCCGCTTGGGATGCGTTGCCATGCAGGATGATCCGCTGAAAGGGAGTTCGCAAGCAACCTCAGTCGTTTCTATCGGATCCCGCAAATCGTTCTCGTTCAACGTACGGGTCTTCGATGCAGCAAACGCCCGGCGCTGCGACGACGTCGATCGTGGGCCGTTCACGCATTGAGCCGCTTGAGCCTGTCGTCGAGGAAATTCAAGCCAGCCTGGCGCTCCCGGATGTCAAGAGATTCGGCGAGGTCGAGTGCTGCGAGCACCGGTGCGTTCCCGGCGAGAGTACGCACAGTCGCCAGGTTCATTTCGGTAGCCCGCAATGTGCATTGACCGTCGGCGGCCTCGATGAGGGCATGACGGGCGACGATCTTGTTGAGGTCGCGGGTGGCGACATAACCGTCCACCCGGTCCGGGGACTCGATCAACCCGAGTGCGCCGGCGGCGCCTGCGGTATCGACCACTTCATGTCGTAGTCGTTCAGCCGCCCGGGAATGGCCTTCGTAGCGATGCACCTGGGCGCGGCCCCGGGCGCGGCTGACTAGTTCGACCCCGATCAGCTGCCGCAGCGTGCCCTTCAACCGCGAGCGTTGCGTAGGGCCAAGCCATGGCGCGGACAGATCTGACAGCATCGCCACAGCAGCCCACGCGGTGCCTTCCGACCAGGCACGACGCCGAGCCCCTTGCCGAGTGGCGATATGCCGATCCAGTGAGGCGCGGTCGATCAGGCCGCGCGCCACAGGGCGCAGGTCGCCCCGCGCAACGAGGTATTGAACCTGCCGCGTTGTCACGCCAAGCCGTCGTGCGGCATCCGTCACCGCCACGAACTCCATAACAGATAGGTTCGCAATTACGAAGTTATCTGTCAACCAGGTTATGGGTGTAACGGCGAATTCGGTGTGGACAAGCGTATTTGCGAGCCTATCCAGGCCCCGAGTGGGTCGGAGGTCAGCGGCGGAGGAGGGTTCCGGCTGCAGTCAGTACGCTGAACGCGGCGAGGCTGTCCTGCCAGCTACGCCACGTGCGCAGTCCGGCTGTCTTGTCGACGGGCATGGCTGACCGCGCTGATAGCGGATAACGCTCGGCAATCAACTTGTGTGATCAACGGATTGGTTGGTGCATGACGGTTGATGCTTTGGGCGAGAGCAAGACCCGCATCGGCCATCTCAGCGAGCCGTTGCCATCTCCAGACTTGCATGTCGATGCGTGCAATTTGGTCGAGTTGGCGAGCTCGCTGCACGACAGCATGCATGCGAGCGTCACCGAGGAGCCCTCGGCCGCCGGGCGGGCAACAGTCCGGCTCAGGACAAATCAATTGACGCCAGAGATCCCGATGGTTGACTGGGTTGCTTGCATAGTCATTTCATTCCGTGTCGATTGGTGGATATCGCACACAGCATTACGTCCTAGCGTCGGATTTGGCCAACGGTGGGTGCAAGGCCCACGAGGCGACGGTGAGAGCAAGCAGCACGATCGCAGCGCCGAGTGCGCCGCTGCCCGTTCCTTGGGTCAAGTGGGAGGCGATCGCGGAACCGTAGTTGATGACCGCGCCGGCGTAGGCCCACTCCTTGACCCGCGGAAATCCCGGTATCAGCAGCGCTACCGCGCCCGCCAACTTCCAGGCCCCCATCATGGTCAATAGGTAGGCGGGGTAACCGAGCTGTCCAACCATGACGCGAACCTGATCGGTTTGAAGGAGATCCCAGATGCCGCCGACTCCGAGCTCGGCCGCGACCAGCACGGTGGTGATCCAGTAGCCGATGATGCGGGCCATGGTGAAGCCGGGGATGGTTAGGGGATTCGGTCTGAACCCACGCCGGGCTTGCGGCCGCAGGGCCCAAGAGGCGGCAGTGAGCCCAACGAAGACCAGCGGACCCACAAGCGCTTTGGCGCCATCACCGACCCAGAGGTGCGACACGGCCGCTCCGGTGTAGTTGAACATCAAACCTGCATACGCCCACTCCTTGAGCCGCGGAAGCCGCGGGGCGAGCACCACGACGCCCGCCGAGATGTACCAGACACCGAGAATGGTCATGAAGTAGGCGGGATAACCCAGATGCGTCGCGGTGCCCAGGAACGGCGGCAGCCGTAGTGCTCCCATCACCCCGCCCACGACGCACTCCACGACCAGGACGGCGGTAGTGGCCCAGTAGGCAATATCCCTGGCTTGCGCAGATGAGACCCGTGTCCGGCGATGTGATACCGGTGTGTCCATCGGCTGAGCCTCCATCACGGTGACGGTGCGCTGACGATCCATCGGGGCGGACTGCTCGAGTGCAGCCCGTACCGCTGCTGCGGCCTCACCAGTATCGACACCTATCGGCCGCAAAATGTGACCGCATAGTGAAGCTAGTTCTGCCAGGCGTGGCTGTCATGACCTCGCTGTCGCCACCTGGAGTGGGAGTAGTCACGTTGGCGATTCCCATGAGTATCTGCCCGTTTCCACTATGCGGTGATGGCGGTAGCGACGGTCGCGGGTGGGTCGTTGGAGTCCTTGGTGGGAGTTAGCAGCGCGAGGGTGGTTTCGGACAGGTAGCGTTTGTCGGCGACCTGCCATTCGTCGTGGGCTTCGACGAGCACCGAGCCGGCCAACCGCAGCAGCGCGGCGGGGTTGGGAAAGACGCCGACGACATCGGTGCGGCGCTTGACCTCTTTATTGAGCCGCTCCAGCGGATTGGTGCTCCAGATCTTTTTCCAGTGCGGCACAGGGAAATCGGCGAACGCGGTGAGATCTGGGCCGGCGTCGCGCAGCATCGTTTCCACCTTGGGCAGCTGGCGCCCGAGCATGGCGGCGATGGTGTCGAGCTGCTCACGCACATGCTCAGCGTCGGGTTGGGCGAAAATCGTGCGGATCGCCGCCGCGACCATCTCGACTGACTCCACAGCCGCAGTGTATCACCGGTGAGACAGACAAACCCAGCCTGACGAATTCAGGCGAATATATGCAGCGCAGGACGAAGCGCCGGCGGGTTGGTCGTCGTTTCTCTGGATTTGAGCCGCTCAGAGCGCGACGAACCCAAGCTCTTCGGCGACCTGGCGTTGTGCTTCGTCGCGCGAGGCGAACGCCCGCGGCTCGCCGGGCTCCAGCAGCGGCGAAACGACGATGGCTGCGACTGCCAGATGCCAGGCGTCCATTGCACGCAGCGCATGCTGGCGGACGAGTTGCAGGGCGTGCTGCTCAACCTGCTCTTGTGGCGCACCGAGCACGATCACCGGGCCCGCGAGGTCGCCGTCCAGCAGCGCGAGCAAGCCCTTCTCATCACCGCGGCCTGCGCGCGCGGCCCGCACCAGCGCGCCCGAGACCTCAATCCTTGTCCACGTCCCGGTGACGGTTGCAATGTCTGGGTCAGCTAGCAGCGCGGTTGCCTCTTGGTGCCCGTCCTCATCGACAAGGTACGCACGGGCCAGAACCGAGGAGTCCAGGTAGGCGATCACGGCCGCTCGCGCTCTTCCGCGAGCAACTGGTCGATCTGCGGACCGAGGCCGCGGGTCGACTCGATGATTCGCCGCCGTCGATACGCACTCACTGAGCGCGCGTTCACGCGGCGTAACGTGCCCGCGGCGACCGCCGCGGCGCGCAACTGCGCGCGCCGATCGCCACTGTCGGCGTCGGCGGCCGCGTCGAGGATCTCGGTTGCGACCGCGTTCAGGCTGCGCCCCTCGCGCGCAGCACGCGCGACCAACCGGCGGTGAATATCCTCGGGCACCCGGAGCAGAAGCTGCTTCACGTCACCAATGCTATCACGGCCATATTGATGATAGCATGCCTGCGCGACAACGGCGCGCAGGGTGGGACCAACGCGGGCCAGAAGCTTTCGTCACAGCTGACTCCCAAACCTCATCCCCACCACTTTCGCCTGTCGCGCGGCGTGGTTGGGCCTTCTTGTCGTACCGGGTCGTTACGGTGCGGGCGTGCAGTCGCTGATTTATCCGTCGATCGACCTTGAGAGCGCGCTCGGGCTGCTTGGTGCCGATGCCTATCGCCGTGGCGTGGCCTATGCGCGGGAGGGACGGGTGCTGCGTTGCCTGTGGGACCCGGATGTTCACAACCTTGCCGGCAATGTTCGCGGTAGCCAAGGCCGCACCTACACCACAACGGTGCAGCTTTTGCCGGTAGACATCGATAGCTGCAGTGTCGAAAGGGGGTTCTGCAGCTGCCCGGTGCGCGTGAACTGCAAGCATGTCGCGGCAATCGTCATCGCCGCTGCAGGGGCGACAAAGAGGCGCGCCCAACCTACGCCGCCTCCGCCAGCTCCAACGGCGTGGCGGCGGTCGCTGGATGCACTGCTTCCCGCGGCCTCGACGAACGATCGCGTCGGGACACCACTGGCGATCGAGCTGAGCCTGTCGGTGAGCGGGCCGTCGCCGACTCTCGATGCGCGGCTCGTGCGGCCCGGAAAGCGCGGCGGCTGGGTGGCCGGCGATCTGAGCTGGGGCAAGATCCACATGCTGCGCCACTGCGGTTATCCCGACGCTCAGCTTCGGCTGCTGCAAGAGCTCTATACGACCTACCGAACGTCGAACTCGAATTCGACTGGGTACTACCGCTATTCGTACGGGGGTTATACCTACGGGGAGGCGAAGACAATCTCGCTGTTGCATTTTGAATCCGCGCAGCTGTGGCCGTTGCTGGACGAAGCGCGCCGAGTCGGGGTGCAGCTGGTGCAGGCGCGGCCACAGCAGGATGTGCCGGCGTACGCTAGGGCGCAGCTGTGCCTGAACGTCACGATCGACGAGACGGGCGATCTCACTGTCGAGCCTGTGCTTCGGGTCGACGGCGCCGCGGCACGGACCGTGGCGTTCATTGGATCGTCAGGTCATGGCGTGGTGTATGCCGACGGCGGGTTGCGGCTCGCCCGACTGGACAAGCCGGCGCCTGAGGCGTTGCAGCGCATGACACTCGGTGATAAGCCGCTGGTCATACCCGCGGACGAGGCGCCGCGGTTCGCCGCGGAGTACTACCCGAGGTTGCGCCACATCGCGGCCATCACGTCGTCGGACGAGTCGTTCACGCCACCGGCGATCGTCGGGCCGACACTGGTCCTGCGGGCCGACTACCGGGCCGAGCACGAGCTCGAGTTGACGTGGGAATGGACATACCGGTTAGGCGACAACGACTTTCGCGCACCGGTCGGCACATCGGAGCATGTCGCCTGCCGCGACCTGGAAGCCGAGAAGACGCTCGCCTCGAGTATCGAAGCACCGTTGGAGAAGTTGGGACTCCGCGCCGCCGACGGCACGCTCATCGCCGGGGCGCGACTGTCGGGCCTGGAGACGATGCGATTCGCCACCGAAGTGCAACCGCTGCTCGCCGAGCTTCCCGATGTCACGCTGGAGGTGATCGGCGACCCGGTGGACTACCGGGAGGCGGGCGGCTCCCTGGTCATCGCGGTGACGACGGACGCGGTGGCCGGCGAGACAGACTGGTTCGACCTGGGTGTCACGATCAGCATTGAAGGCAACCAGGTTCCGTTTGTCAGCGTGTTCACCGCGCTCGCGTCCGGGCAGTCGCACCTGCTGCTTCCCGACGGCGCCTACTTCGCGCTGGACAAGCCGGAGCTGGTGAAGCTGCGCCAGCTCATCGAGGAGGCCCGCGCGCTCACCGATGCCGAAGAGGGGCCGCCCCGGATCAGCCGATTCCAGGTCGGGTTGTTCGACGAACTGGCCGAGCTCGGAGTCGTGACGCGGCAGGCCGACGAGTGGCGGCGCCAGGTCGATGGGCTGCGCGCGCTGCAGGGTCTGGAACCGGCAGCGGTGCCAACCGGTCTGCGCGCTCAGCTAAGGCCGTATCAGGCCGATGGGTTCTCGTGGCTTGCGACCCTGCACACCCACGGGCTCGGTGGAATCCTCGCCGACGACATGGGCCTGGGCAAGACCGTCCAGTCGCTGGCGTTGATCTGCCAAGTCCGTCAACAGAATCCGGGCATGGCGCCATTCCTGGTAGTTGCGCCGGCCAGTGTGGTCGCGAACTGGGCCAGCGAGGCCGCACGGTTCGCGCCTGAGCTGTCGGTCGTGCCGATCTGCGACACGCTGCGCCGCGCCGGCGTCGACCTCGACGAGCTGGCAGCGGGCGCCCACATCGTGGTCACCTCGTACACGCTGTTTCGGCTGGACTTCGACGCCCACGCCGCCCGGACATGGTCCGGGCTGATCCTGGACGAAGCCCAATACGTGAAGAACCACCACGCCAAGACCTACCAGTGCGCACGCAGGCTGGCCGCACCGTTCAAGCTGGCGATCACCGGCACACCGATGGAGAACAATCTCATGGAGCTGTGGTCGCTGCTGTCGATCACCGCGCCCGGGTTGTTCCCCAACCCGACGAAGTTCGCCGACTTCTTCGCCAAGCCCATCGAGAAGACCGGCGACCCCGAGCTTTTGGCCCTGTTCCGCCGCCGCATCAAGCCGTTGGTCAAGCGCCGCACTAAGGAGCGCGTGGCTGCCGAGCTGCCGGCCAAGCAAGAGCAGGTCCTCGATATCGAGCTGCCGCCGCGGCACCGCGCCCTCTACAACAAGCGACTCCAACGAGAGCGGCAGAAGGTGCTCGGCCTGCTCGGCGACATGCAGCGCAACCGGTTCACGATCCTTAAGTCTTTGACCGTGCTGCGACAGATGGCGCTGCATCCCGGGCTCGTCGACCCCGCACACGACACGCTGGCGAGCGCGAAGATCGACGCGCTCGCTGAGCATCTCCGCGACGTCGTCGAAGGCGCCCACCGCGCGCTCGTGTTCAGTCAGTTCACCCGTTTCCTCGGCCGGGTCCGCAATCGCCTCGACACCGAGGGAATCGACTACTGCTATCTCGATGGGCGAACCCGTAACCGTGCAACGGTGGTACAGCGGTTCAAGGAAGGAGACGCACCGGTTTTCCTGATCAGCCTCAAGGCCGGTGGGTTCGGGCTGAACCTCACCGAGGCCGACTACTGCTTTCTGCTCGACCCGTGGTGGAATCCGGCCACCGAGGCCCAGGCCATCGACCGCACACACCGCATCGGCCAGACCCGCAACGTAATGGCGTACCGGCTCATTGCCCACGACACCATCGAGGACAAGGTAATGGCCCTTAACGCCCGCAAAGCCAAGCTGTTTGCCAGTGTTATCGACGACGGTAACGCGTTCGGCTCCACCCTCACCGCCGACGACATCCGCGGACTGCTCGCCTGAGCGGACAACCGAGCGGCATCGCTATTGCTCGCCCAGCGCATCCAAGACGAGGCGCAACGCAGCGCTGGTCGTGAACGTGCCGGTGACCGCGGGTGAGTCCCGTCCACAGCCAGGGCACGATGCGCAGGCCGACGAATCCCAGATCGATTACCGCCCGGCGCAACTCGGCGACGGCGGCCATCGGGTGGCGGAGATCGACCGGGGCGACCCCGCTAAAGCGGTCGGGGTGCGCGCCGACAATCTTGGCAACCTCATCGTTGTCGATGAGCATCCCGGTGGGGCTGGACCAGGCGCATAGCAGCACCCGAGACACCCCGGCCTGGTCCATCGCTGCCAGCGTCTGCTGAACAGAAGCTGGACCGCTGTGTGGCAGGAAGTGGCCCACCGTCGCGGTGTCGCTGTGGAACATCTGCAGCCCGGCGACCTTGCCGTCCCGCAGCTCAACCAAATTGACCACCGGCACGTCAAGGCGCGCTCCGCGCGGGCGGGTGGCCTTCAGCCGCCACACGACGATCACCCGCTGCCCGTCGGGCACGATCACCGGCCGCATGTCGCGATCCTGCGATGTCTGCCACGCAAACCCTCGCTGCCCACGAAGGATTTCTGATCCTGAGCCAAATCGCCCTCCTGCTCCGACGACTCGACCGCACCCAGTTGTTCGACACGCTTTAGGTTTTCAAGGTCGGGGTAAGCGCTGCGCGCAGAATGTCCGCATCGCTTGTCGCTAGGGTGAGGTTTCGCCGAGCGGCCTGGGCGACGAGCATCCGGCCGAAAGGGTCTTTGTGTTCCCAAGGCAGGCGGCCGGCCAGGATGACATCGCCCGCGTCGATCGCCAAGTCGGTAGCGGTCATGTCTGCAATGATGTCCGACCACGCTGACAACAGCGGCTCTCCATCCAGGCGACCCAACCGGGTCTTGATTGCGATCTCCCACGCCGACGCTGCCGAAACCATGATCTCGGTACTCGGATCGCGGAGCTGCTGACGCGCCGAGTCGGAAACCTTCTCCGGCGCACTGACCAGCCACAGCAGGGCATTTGTGTCCAGGAGAACAGCCAGCGGTGTCGACGTGGGCCGCCGGGCAGTCATGAATTGCCTTCCCACGCAGCGATTTCGGCTTCGGGAAGCGGTTCGTCGAAGTTGTCGGGCACGATGAGCGCCGACAGCTGACCGAATTTCCGCGGCCGGGGATGCGCTGGCGCGAGCACAGCCACGGCACGTCCATGGTTGGTGATGGTCACCGACACCCCGGTCCGCTCGACCTCTGCCAGGAGCGCATTGAGCTTTGCCTTGGCCTCGGTGCTCGTGACCGTCTTCACGCGTCCAGGATAACGCGGTCACACCATCCGATCTAGTGGGACTAGTCGGACTAGATCGCATAGGCAGGTGCATACAGAGAGCACAGCGTCCACATTAGGCACACGCAGGCGGAACTTTCGTCACGGCAGACTCCCGAACCTCATCGCCACCACTTTCGCGTGTCGCGCGGCATGGTTGGGCCGTCGGACCGGGTCGTTAGGGTGCGGGCGTGCAATCGCTGATGTATCCGTCGATCGAGCTTGCGAGCGCGCTTGCGCTGCTTGGCGATGCTAGCTATCGCCGTGGCGTGGCCTATGCGCGGGAAGGACGGCTGCTGCGTTGCCTGTGGGACCCGGACGTTCACAACCTTGTCGGCAATGTTCGCGGTATCGAGCGCGGGTGCGCCGCGAGAAAGGTCTTGCCGCTGCCCGCCCCCCCGCGGATCTCGACGCGGTTGAGCAGTTGGATGGCGTCGAGGATGACGGCCTGATGTTCGGTTAGCGCGTCGGCGGCGTCCTGATTGGCCAGCGCGCGAGCGACGACGCTTCGTTGCGGCAATCCTCTGCCGCTCAAGGCCGTTGAGAGCTGCTCGATGCCCTGCCGAGTGAGCAACGGGCGGTCGAGCTGCTGTTGGACGAGGACGTGTGTGAGCTTGTCGACGAGCGACGGGAGGTTGTTGCGGTCGATGACCTTCCACCGCGGGCACTGCGGCAACGCGAAATCGTCGGCGATCTCGGCGTTGGGCAGCACAACCACGTGGTCCCAGCGCAGCCGGCCCTGGGTCCAGCGGTCGTCCTTCTCAATGAATTCGCGCAGCGCATAACAGGCTTCGCGGGCCTGGCGGACCGGATCGATCTTGTGCTCGCGGCCGCGTCGCCGCTGCCACCACGTGTCACCGTCATGCCAGACGTCGCCGCCCTTGACCTCCAGACAGACAATGCCGGCGCCCTCGATCGCAACGACGAAGTCCACCTCATGGTCCTTGAGGTGATCGGTAACACGCTGGCCGGGAACCACCCGGTCGTTTGGTTGAAGCTGTTCCAGCAGGGCTTGGTAGACATTGCGCTCGGCGGCGTTGGCCAGGCGGGGGGTTTCCTCGGGAGTGATGGTCACGGCAGCAGCCCTGCCACAACGCCGCACAGCTGCTCGACTTGCTCTGCCTGGTCGGCACTGGCCGCGGTCGGCTCCTCGGTTATCCCCACCGCACGATTGAACTACGTCGGGCGGACAGCAGTGCGGCCTACCGGCACTATCGCGATTTCTTGTCGGTGGCCGGTCGTATTGTTTGCTCCTCAGCGCGATATGAGGGGGAGATCATGCGCGGACGTGGGGTTATTGCGGGATTGGTCGCAACATGCGCAGCGGTGGCGTTGTCGGGTCCGGCTCATGCCGACCAGTACGACTTCATCTCGCAGCTTGACAACTCGGGGGTGAGCTACCAGTCGATGATCGACATGATCGATATCGGCAAGGAGCTCTGCCACGATCTGCGCAACGGGGCGACACCTCCGGCGGTGCTGGGCAAGCTGCAGAGAACGGGATTCGCGCCGGCCGAGTCGGCGATCATCCTGGTATCGGCGGTAAACAACATGTGCCCGGACACGAAGGCGGAAGTTGTTGGCTGGGCACGGGGCAACGGTTATACCGGCCCGGTGTAAGGGCGCGGTCGTCGGCCGGGCTGCGGGGGACCACCGCATCTATCGGCGGTGCAGTAGGGGACAGGCATGATGATCATCTGGTGCGTTGTCGCGCTTGCAGGTCTCGGCGGGCTGTGCGTCGCCATTCATGCTCGCGCTATCAGGGGCCGCAGACACCCGGAGGTTTCGTCCAAGGTCAGCGCAGAACTCATCCGCCGCGCCGACCAGCAGAACCGATGTGCACTGCGCGGCGACACCCGAGGTGTCTACGGCGCCAAGGGCGCTGAGCTCATGCGCGGTATCTCGCCCGAGCCAAACATTGACGCGGAGCTAGACAAGGCCACCGCGTATCCGCAGACCGCCGCCGTCGCTTCCACGGCGGAGGATCGCCACGCTGCTGGCCGAGAAGCTGCCCTGCTGGCGGTGGGCTGCGTTCGTCTCGGTTTTGGTGCTACGGCGTGCCGAGCTGCAGTCGCGTCTGCATGACAATCAGCTCGGCTACGCGGCTCCCAGTGGCGAGCGTGCGCCTGGCGGCACCGAGGTAGGTCGCTTCGTGTTGGACCGCATGGACGAGTTGCTCACGCTCGCCGGGCAGATGGAGAGCTTCATGCTCACGCCGGCGTTCGTCGGCGTGTTCGGCGAACCGGGCGACGACGGCAGCGCTGACGCCGACGGAATCCTGCATGCGGCCAACCGACTGATGGACTATCACGAAAGATTTCTCGGTCTTGCGGAGCGTTGCCGTGGCCTCGCAGCGCCGAGTCGCTACGCAGGGCTCCTTCGCGACCTGGCGCGCTTGATGGACGCGCCGTTAGCCGGGTACCGCACGTTCATCAACGAGTTTGTGGAGCGTGTCGGCGAAATGCCAGCAATGCTGCACTACGCGCGCGGCACAATCGAATTGGATCCGGTGCTTCTACACATCGAAACCGACGACAAGCTGCTCGAGCGAATCAGCAAGCAGCTCAGACAGATTCCAGCCGGCTAAGACGACATCATCGGCTTGGCCGGTGGTGAGAAATCGTCGTGGAATTCAAGGACGTTTCCGCATTCATCCTCAACCCATCAACGAACGAGGTCTTCCTGATCCCGCTGGCTCGAACCCGCGACCAACGGATTCGCATCTGGCGGTTCTCGGCAATTTCTGAGAGTGCTGGTTTTTCCTTGTGCGACAAGGAACTTCGATACCTGAGTAAACCGACGTGAACTCAGCGACTCCGGCCGATTGCCGATCATTATCAATGAATAAAAGAGGGCCTTCGAGCCGCTTTGAGCCCCATAACATGAGGAAGTAACCAAAGCGATCACCGCGTGCGCTCCCTTAGGGCCCATGGAGTTGGCGTCCATTTGCCCGCGTCACTCGCTGCGTCGACTGGTTCAATCCCAGTACCGCGTACCAGCTCCGATGCAGCTCAGAGGCCATTTTTGAAGCGTCGGACCGGCGTCGTGCACTCAACTAGCACAACGGGTCACAACGGGGTCTGCCGCATTGCACTACGCGGAAGAACGCGGAAGTTTGCGGGTAATGCCGGGCACGGCGAGGCAGGGCCGGGCCGGGCTGGGCTAGGCTCGGCAGGGCTCGGCTTGGCAGGGCAAGGCAGGCAAGGTTTACCACTCGGCGGCGGCGGCGGCGGCGGTGGCGTCGTCGGTCAGCGCGCGGTCATACAACCTGTCCGAGAGTGTGGCGTCGGCAATCGCGGGGTGTGCCTACTACCTTCGCCCCATCGTTCTATCGCGGCATCCCGTCGGGCGGCTAGAGCCCGTTCGCTCGCGCCCGCTGCAGCGCATTATCCGTCGGCGGGCGGGCGATCCACTCCCAGATCCTCGCGTATCGCATCCAACAGCGCAGTTCGCGCGTCCTCCGCGCGGCCGTGATCCTCCTGGAACTCCTCGTCGGCCTTGCCCCACCGGGTCGCTCCTCCCCAGCTGCGGGTGATCTCCCACGCGTTGATGGCCAGCCACGCTACGTTGGGCGAAGCATAAAGTTCGAGCCGCGTGAATCGCTCGAATGTGGGTGTGTCCCAACCCTCTGGCAATCTATCGACACGATCGCCGCCCAGCCCCGTGCCGTGGTTATTGACGCGCTTCATCATCATGCCTAATGATTCGTAGAAGTCGGTATATGCGGCGCGGCGTTGTTCAAACGTCCTCGCTGCATCCTCTCGCGCCCAACGGGCTCGTTCCCGTTCTAATTCGCGTTTCCATGCGTCAGCTTCACGCTTATCCGCTCGGCGTTGAGTGATCAGCACGCCGCCGATGGCTCCACCCACCGTCCCCAGGACGCCGAGTATGGCAACAACCACTGGTACCCAGAGCGGCGTCGTGTTCACCTGGAAGATGATCCCGCAGCTCGGTGGCGATTCCCAGCAGCCCTATCGGCACGTTAAGGGTGCCGGGCGACTAGCCTAACGAACGTTTTGGTTGTGCGCCCCAGACAGCATGGCCCGTCAGCAGGTTCGAATCCTGCCAGGGGCACAAGCTTCACCGCAGTTCAGAGGGTATTTTTGAAGATCTTGAGAAGCTACTGGCTATCTGATGGCGATCCCGTTCCGCCGGGTCGCAGGTCGCCGCCACCGATCAGCACCGGGGTTCGGGGCCTTTGCCACTTTCGCGGGATCCCGCTTGGCGTCGCCTATCGTGGTCGCGTGAGGAGAGATCAGCACGGCAATCGCCGTCACCCACCGCGCCCGCGTTTCTCTATGCAGCTGGCTTAAAATCGACCATATCAAGAAGATCGGAAATTCCGTCTAGGGTTAGATCCGGCTCCCTGTCGAGACCGGCCTTCTCCCGAAGTTCTTTTTCTCGTTCGACATCAGCCTCCGTCCAATGCGTTACACGCACCAACCGTTCCCAAAGGTCGGGATCGACCGCCGTGCCATATCGAGCCCAAGCCGAAACAACGCCTGCAGATTTCGCCATGAATACATCCCTGACGAGACTATCGCCCAGATAAAGCGCAAAGCGGTGATCGACATCAAGCTGTTCACAGATGTCGCGTAACGTTTTCGGATTCGGTTTGCGATCTTCGGGCGGCAAAACAGTTACGTAGTCGTGTTCGTCGTCGTAAATGAGATCGGAAGATGACAGCCGCTGGCCTGGCGCATAAAGCCGCTTGATAAACGGCCTTAGACCAAGCTTCTTGATCCTATCCAAGCCGTTAACCGCCCGAGCATCGGTATAGGCGACGATCGAAACACCTTTATCCACAATTGCCTTAAACGTTTCATATGCGCTTGGATAGAGTTGTAGGTGCGCTTTTCGCGTCTTGTTAAAAGCGCGGAAAGCCGGGTCTAGCTGTTGTTTCACCTCTTCTTCACTGAGCCCAGAAAAAAGGTCTCGGATACAATCAGCCTCGCTAAGCGCGAAGGGGTGCTCGGAACTGCCGTGGCGCTGGTGAACTGCGCGTAAGTCATCGAGGAGTACCTCTCTCGGAATAGACCACCTCGTCACCGCGTCATCGATCATCGCATAAAATGACGGTACAAATGAGCCCACCCAATCATAGAGAGTATTGTCAAGGTCGGTAATCAACAGCGATATCGTCGGCTTCATATTTACTTCACGAACGACCAATCGTTCAACATTAATTTACCCTTTTCGCTATCAATTTCCAATGATGCTTGCCATTCCTGCATAAGAGAAAATCCACCGCATCGTATTGAGCGCCAAATTTCGAGTAGTAGCTCAGTCGGCGAAAAATAAAGAATATTGAAATAATTGCTATTATTATCGGTTTCTTTAGAGCCGGCGCTCCCGCCGCCAATGATCGATAGATCGCCTAGCTTATACTGCGGGTTCGCGAGCTCGGGAAGTGCGTAAACCGAAGACCGCCAAATAAAGGCACGATGTTTATGGCCGTGAAGAGCCAGTTGAACGCCATGCTTCGCCGCCAGTCTCTGTATTCCTACGGCATCCACGGCGATGCCATAGCCACGAGAATAGCCATCAGCTTCCTCGGCGTCTTCCGTTAAGGCAAGGTGATGGTGAATAGCGAGAATGCGCAATGCCAACGTTCGCGGATTCGTCGTCCAACCGAGATCAGTCGCGACCTTATCAAAGCTTGCTTCGTCAATCTTGCCCATCCCTTGCAGGAATTTTTTCCCCGTACTAAGAGAGGATGAATTCAGCGCACAAATCTCTAGCGTTAGACCCGAGGGCAATAAAAACCTTCTGCCCATGGATAGGTGCACACTAGGCTCGTGACGGAAGAGATCCTTATAGAACCTTTTGTAATTCTCCTTCGCGGCAGGTGGTGCATTCTTGACCTGGGCCTTATCCTTGTATGTAGCGTCTGTACTCCATACAATGTCATGGTTGCCGGGAATAATAACTAAATGATCTGGCCCTAGATCGAGTAGGCCAAGCAACAGCAAGAGATTCCTTTTGGCTTCCTCGAACTCTTTTTCACTGCCCATAAATGTCAGGTCGCCGGTAACGACTATTAAGCCAACGGTTTTTCCATTCAGTGCTCGACTGATCGCTTCTACGAGGGTCGGCCTCGTTTCGTCAGCGTCCTCGCTCTCGAGTCGCCACACATGTTGCGAGTCTTGCGAGCGGGTTGTTCCCAGGGGAGCAGGAGCGACGAAATGTGGATCTGTGATATGAAGCACGACGTCGGAGTTACATTTCACCGGTTCTGCCGAGATGGCCCATGGCAGCGCCGGCACACCGAGTATCATCGACTTTCTGGAATCGGTAGCGACCGCTGGGCGTACTTTCCAAATTGTGGTGTCCATCCCTCTCAGCTCTTCCGCTGAGAGAATGACTTTTCCTTTAAATTTCTCAAGCGTGACCGGTGTATAGTTCGGTAATGTTGGCGCTTCCGCATAAGAATAATGATCGAAAAAGTCGTCGATCGGATCACCGATCATTGACAGCTTCATCCATGCACGGCTGAATGGGCTCTGTCGATAGTAGCTCGGGATCAACTCACGTTGACCATGCGGTACATCTACAAGAACAGCGGAGCCTTCTTCTTCACGTGGCCTGACGATTTCGATAACCTTCGCGGGCCTCACATTGTTTCTGCCGGAGTCGAATAATCCTATTTGTTGCGATCCGTTGCTGTGAATCGCGTTCGCTAACTCCGTCCATACTGGTTGCCGACTATCTTCGGAGGGCCGTTTCCACCACCCCCACCAGCAGATTCCGTGTTCGTCAATGATCTTGCGGTGTTCCTCTATTGTCGGGGCGACGAGGTCCCTAAACCGAAATAAGAAATCGATGTTTTCCGCTTCGCCGACCATCGAGACCTCCATGGAATTCGCGTATCTGGTCCATTAAATTGGTTTAATTCTCATGGCCCGCAACGATCTAAGCTGCACGTCGGCGTGCCGCCGGAGCCCAGCCTCTCCACCAAGAGGTAGCGACCGAACGGTGTGTCGACAGCATCCTTGCTGCCATGGTCAGCATGCTAGCGGTGCGCACTGACCGCACAGCCGATTCGCCTAGCCTGTGTCGCAGTTTCGGTCAGGCAAGGCCCCGGATGTCATCGACGCGGGAGCGGAAAACGTCGTCTGCGGTGCCGCAAGCTATAAGGTTCCGCTGTGGAGTTGGTGAAATCGAAGGTGCGCGTGGGCGACCACGGTGAGGTGTTCACGCCCCGCTGGATGGTCGAGGCGATGCTGGACCTAGTGAAGGGCGAGTCGGAACGGATCGACTCCCGCTTCCTCGAACCGGCATGCGGCTCCGGAAACTTCCTGATCCCCGTGCTTAAGCGCAAGCTCACGACGGTTCGCACACGGTATGGCGACAGCGACTTCGAGAGGCGCCATCAAGCCCTCCTAGCCCTCATGTCCATCTATGGCATCGAACTACTCGATGACAATATTGCCGAGTGCCGCGACAACCTGCTGGCTGTCTTCGCCGCCGACCTCGGCGTCGCCGTGGGCGACATCTGGCACGCCGCGGCGACCGCTGTGCTGACGGTGAACATCGTTCACGGAGACGCGCAGTCGATGACCACTCGCGGCGCGGCACCGCGGCCGATCACATTCGCCGAATGGTCGTACCTGGGGAAGGGACGCTTCCACCGCCGGGACTTTCGTCTTGACACGATGACGAAGATGTCATCCTTCCGCGAGGAGGACACCCTCTTCAGTGACCGCGGAAAGCATGAGATATTCACACCGGCCAAGGACTACGGGACGCTATCCTGCGCTGATATCGCGAGGCAAAGGGATGCCGATGACTGATCAAGCCGCCTTCAGCCTCCGCAACCGGAATCCAGACGTATTGACCTGCATCGCGAACCTCTCGAACGACGAGGTATTCACACCACCCGGCTTCGCGAACCAGATGCTCGACCTCGTAGCCGACGCGTGGGCAGAGGGTAGGGCCGGCGCGAACATCTGGGCCGACAAGTCCGTGACCTTCCTTGACCCGTTTACAAAGTCGGGCGTCTACCTTCGCGAGATCACATCACGTCTCGTTGAAGGCTTGAAAGACGAGATCCCTGACCTGCATAAGCGGGTTGACCACGTCCTGACCAAGCAGGTGTTCGGCATCGGAACGACCCAGCTCACTGCCTTGATCGCGCGGCGCAGCGTGTACTGCTCGAAGTTCGCCAACGGGGAGCACTCCGTTGCTGCGTCCTTCACCACCGACAGCGGTCACATCTGGTTCGAGCCGATGAACCACACCTGGGTCGGGGCCACCGAGTACGTCGAGACCGCCGACGAAAACGGCAACCCTGTCAGCACCGGCATCAATGGTAGGTGCTCATACTGCGGTGCCAGCCAGAAAGCCCTCGACCGCGGCGAGGGGCTGGAAACTCACGCCTACGCCTTCATCCACACCGACGACATCAAGGCTCGGATCGCCGAGCTGTTCGGAGAAGACATGCAGTTCGACGTCATCATCGGCAACCCGCCCTACCAACTTCAGTCGGATGGCGGGACTCGGGACATTCCCATCTACCAACACTTCGTGGAGCAAGCGAAACGGCTTGAGCCTCGGTACCTAGCCATGGTCATTCCGTCGAGATGGATGGCAGGCGGACTCGGCCTAGGCGAGTTTCGGAGAACGATGCTCGCGGACACTCGCATCCGAGAACTTGTCGACTACCCCAACGCAGCGGAGGTGTTCCCGTCCGTTGGGATCAACGGCGGCGCCTGCTACTTCCTTTGGGACGTTGCGCATGATGGCGACTGCAATGTGACAACAGTGCGGAGCGGGGAAGTTGTAGGCCCGATGGCGCGGTCACTGAACGAGTTCGATGTACTCGTTCGAGACGCGCGAGCGCTAACCATCCTGCGTAAGGTCCTTGAAAGGGGAGAGCCCTCGGTCAACACGATCCTGGCTCGTGACAAGGAGTTCGGCTGGACCTCCAATTTCGAAGGCTTTCACGACGTGCAGCAGCCGGGCGACGTGCCCCTGTACTACATCCGGTCGATGAAACGCGACAAAGGATTCATCGCCCGTGATGCCGTAACCAAGAGCGCACATTTAGTCGATACGTGGAAGCTACTCGTTCCTTCGGCCGGATCGGGTAGAGAGCGTGAAAAGTCTGGTGTCGACCTCGTGCTTGGCCCACCGCTAATCGCGCCATCTCCGTCTGTGTGCACCCAATCGTTCCTGTTCTTTTACTTGGATTCCGAGGACCAGGTGCAGAGCGTCAGGTCCTACTACACGACAAGGTTCTTCCGCTTCTTGGTGTCCCTGCGGAAGATCACCCAGCACGCCACCCACTCGACGTACCAATGGGTTCCTCTTCAGCTGTGGGACCGGAGCTGGACCGACAGTGAGCTTTACGCGAAATACGGGCTGACGGATGACGAGGTTTCCTTCATCGAGTCGACGATCCGGCCGATGGAGCTCTCGGATGACTAAGTCGATCGAGGAACTCCTTCCAGAGAAGCCCGAAGCCCGCCTCCACATCTACGCCTACTCCATCGAGGACGATGCCCACGCTGGCCTGCTCAAAGTCGGCCAGACCATACATGATGTAAAGACCCGTGTGGCGCAACAACTCAAGACCGCGGCGATCAAGAACTACACCATCCACCTGGACGAGCCGGCCGAGCGTGACAATGGCTCGGTATTCACCGACCATCAGGTGCGCGCCCGGCTCAAAGCTAAAGGCCACGCCAACCCCGAGCTGGAGTGGATGGAATGCACGGTCGTCGACGTTCAGACCGCGATTACGGAGCTGCGGACGGGGCAGGTACTCACGGGCAGCCACCACGAGACCTTCACTATGCGGCCCGAGCAGATCGCGGCCGTCGACAAGACATACGCCTACTACCAGTCGATTTGGAATGAAGACGCCGACACCGTTCCACACTTTCTGTGGAACGCCAAGATGCGGTTCGGCAAGACCTTCGCCGCCTACCAGCTGGCCAAGAAGCTGGACGCGGGCAAGGTACTCGTGCTGACGTTCAAGCCAGCGGTAGAGGACGCCTGGCAGCACGACCTCGAATCACATGCTGATTTCGACGGCTGGCAGTACCTGTCCAAGGCCACCGGCAAGAATCCCACCACGGCTGGTCCTGACAAGCCAATCGTCTACTTCGGCTCCTTCCAGGACCTGCTGGGGAAGGACAAATCCGGAAACATCAAACCCAAGAATGCCTGGTTGCACGAGACTAACTGGGATCTGGTGATTTTCGACGAGTATCACTTCGGCGCATGGCGTGACCGGGCAAAGGAGTTGTTCGAGGGCGAAGACGAGGCGGAGGCCAAGAAGGAGGCCGCCGCCGAGTACAACGCTGAGCTGGACACGTTCAACGAGGAGCTCGACGAGCTGGGTGGCACCGAGTTGGAGTTCCTGCCCATCACCACCAGGTCGTACCTCTACCTGTCCGGGACGCCGTTCAAGGCGCTGGCAACAGGCGAATTCATCGAAGAACAGATCTTCAACTGGACCTACACCGACGAGCAACGGGCCAAGCAGCAGTGGGAGACGAAGCACCCAGGCACCTGGAACCCGTACGGGGCACTGCCGGAGATGCGACTGCTGACCTATCAAATGCCGGAAGAGCTGCTGGCCATCGCCAGCCAAGGGGAATTCGATGAGTTCGACCTGAACGAGTTCTTCACCGCGATCGGCGACGGGAACGCAGCGGAGTTCAAATACAAGGACGATGTACAGAAGTGGCTCAACATCATCCGCGGCGCATACTCCCCCACGCAGGTCGACAACCTCAAACTCGGAGGGAAGAAGCCACCCTTCCCCTACTCGGACGTCCGCCTGCTGCCGTACATGAACCATTCCTTCTGGTTCCTTCCGTCTGTGGCCGCGTGTCATGCCATGGCAAACCTGTTGGAGGAGAAGCAGAATGTGTTCTTCCACGATTACACGGTGCTTACAGTTGCGGGGCCGGGGGCCGGCGTCGGATTAGCTGCGTTACCTCCCGTTCGTCACGCGATCGGGAACGGGCACGACTCCAAGACCATCACGCTCTCTTGCGGCAAGCTCACCACCGGGGTGACGGTGCCGCAGTGGTCGTCGATCCTGATGCTCCGCAACCTCAACTCGCCGGAGACCTACTTCCAGGCCGCATTCCGCGTCCAATCCCCGTGGTCGATCAAAAATCCGGACGGTGACGATCCGAAACTGGAGGTGAACCTCAAGCCAGCCTGCTTCGTGTTCGACTTCGCGCCAACGCGCGCTCTCCGGCAGATATCCGAATATGGCATCGGGCTCTCACCGGAAGCGCCCAACCCGGAGGACGCGGTGAAAGACCTCGTCAGCTTCCTGCCGGTGCTGGCCTACGACGGTTCCAACATGCTGCCGGTGGACGCCGGTGACATCCTCGACATCGCCATGGCCGGTACATCCGCGACACTGCTCGCCAGGAAGTGGGAATCGGCGGTGCTCGTCAACGTCGACAACGACACCCTGCGCAAGATCCTCGACAACCCGGCAGCTCTAGAAGCTGTGATGAGGATTGAGGGGTTCCGAGCGCTGGGCGACGACATTTTCGAAACCGTCATCAACAAGAGTGAGAAGGTCAAGGCGACCAAGAAGGCCAAGGGCGAGGACATCACGACTAAGGAAAAGAAGGAACTAACCGACGAGGAGAAGGAGTACAAATCGAAGCGGAAGCTGATCCAGGAGAAGCTGATCAAGTTCGCGACCCGCATCCCTGCTTTCATGTATCTCACTGACTTCCGCGAAAACGCCCTGAAGGACGTCATTACGAAAATCGAACCTGGCTTGTTCAAGGCGGTTACGGGCTTAAGTGTCGACGACTTCCATCTCCTGGTCTCCCTCAACGTTTTCAACAGCACCCACATGAATCAGGCCGTGTTCGCGTTCCGCCGGTACGAAGATTCCTCGCTGTCATACACCGGGATCGAGAGTCACGAGGGGCTTAGCCACCTCGGCCTCTACGACACGGTCGTCGCACGCGAGGCATAGCGGAGTTGAAACCGTTGAGAACAGCCGCAATCCGCCTAATCCGGGCGAATGCTCATCATTTTGGCAGTAGGGACGGGTACTGGCTCGATACTCAACCAGTTGAAGGTTGGACCAGGGCTCGTCTTCTCTGAGACGGTGGCCGTAAAGGACCTATGCCGTTGGCGAACCCGGCCACAAGGTCACAGTCGTCACCGACAACGAAGCTGTCGCCGCCGATTTGGCACGAGTGTTCCGCTTGGTTCTGGATGATGTGGAAGTGGAGTCAGAATGAAGAGGCTAATCACCCGTTGGCGTCAGATCGAAAACGATGGTCCTAGCTGCCAGTGGCAAGCGGATACCCCGGTCGGTACGTTCAGGGTAGTGGAGCATCGGTGGGTGGCAGAGATCATAGACGGTTACCGTGTGATCCCTCCCGGTCAGGACGCTGCGGACCCGAAGTTCACGAGTCCGACACTCGATGCTGCTCGGGCAGCGATTAGGGCCGAGGTCCGTACCGCCTTGGAGTCGGAGTAACAGCGAGGAGCCGGTCACAGGCCGGCTCCTTCCCTGTGTATGGACAGGTCAGACTCGACGACCTCACCACAGCGCCACACAGCGGCGTTATGCGCCGAACGCCTCGCGCATCAAAACGTGCACATAGTGCCGTGTTTCACGTCCCTCCCTCGACAGCGATACCCGCCACAGCTCTCCATGCCGCGCCTGGCGCAAAATCCTTCCACGTACCCGCTGCCGAACCGGGGCGCCGCCACGTGCTGGCACTGGGCGCCGTAACACGGTGCGCGCCACAGATTTCACCCGCAGACGGTCCGAGACCACGTACAACCCTTCGTAGCCGACCACCGGCCGCCAAGCCTCCTCGGCCACACGAAACCCCTTTAGTGCTCGTCTGGGCGCAAACCGTGCAAACGGCAAACGAGGCCCTCGCCATGCTCGGGCCTTGCCCACGCCCCCCCATGCATGGCCAGGATTTCATCATCCTCTAACCCCTTGGCCACTATCTTTGGCTCAGGCTCGGGCAGTTCAACATTGACCAGGCGGCGCATCAGGCCAACCCCTCCGCGTCATCCTCGAACGGAGGCAGCCCGCGCAGCTTCATATTGAACTTCGTTGCGCGCGGACCCTTTTCGGCCTCCACACCACGAGGCAGACCGCGAGCAGTTTCGGTCGAGTTGTGACAACTCGTGACACCGAGACGGGCTCGCAGGGTTGACACCAAGTACGAGAACCACCTCTGACCAGACCTTTTATCGTGGGGCGGGCGGGACTCGAACCCGCGACCAGCGGATTATGAGTCCCTGGCCAACGCGGCGGCCAGCCGAATCGGTTAGCTGAAACGTCCTAATCGCCTGTGCAGAGCCATTTCCGACCGTTGTCGGTCCGTCTACGGTTCGGCTAGGGTTTCGCCCTAGATACGTCGGCTACGCCGAGTTCGGAGACCCCTCCGGCGCGCGTGTGGTTCCCAGCAGAGCCTGGGCGCTGACTCGGCCAGCTCGACGGCCCACCTGGCTCGCGATGACCGCGGTGCCCACCGTGGCACCCAGCGGCGATCTCACTGGGAGATCACCGCCCGCACGATTAACCCCACAATCAAGCTTCGCGTGAGGTCAGCCCGCGTTGTCGCGCAGCCGCTTTCGCAACCCCGTCGCGCGAATTGCTCTGCGTGCGAGGGCAGCTCGCAGCGCATCCTCAGACCCGACCACCCGGACCTTCTCCTTGGCCCGGGTCACCGCCGTGTAGAACAGCTCTCGGGTCAGCAATCGCGAATCCTGCGGCGGCATCAGCACCGTCACCTCGTCGGCCTGGCTGCCCTGGCTCTTGTGAATCGTCATGGCATACATGGTCTGGACGTCGGAGAGCCGACTGGTCGCGAAGTCCAACGGCCCGGCCGAGCCGGCGATCACCGCCCGCAAGCCGTCATCGCGAACGACGACAACACCAGTGTCGCCGTTGTAGATGCCCAGCCCGTAGTCGTTGGCCGTCACCAACAACGGCCGCCCGGCATACCACGGCGACCACACCGGTTCGCCGGTCTCTTCGGTGAGCCAGCGCTGCACCTGCCGGTTCCAATGCGCGACCCCGTACGGCCCGTCGCGGTGCGCGCAGAGCAGCCGATGCTCGTCGAGCGTCCTCAACGCCACCGGCGCAGCCCCAAGCACCGCGGCTTCCCGCACCCGCAGCGCATGGGGAAGCAGCACCCCACGCAATCGTTCGGTCGGGTCCTCGTCGTCGACCCACTCGATGTGCTCGCCGCCGGCCCGCAGCAGCTCGACCGCCCGGTCGCCGTCGCCGACCCGGATTGCGTCGGCCAGGGCACCGATCGATTCGCCGAAGCGGTGCGAGGTGCGCAGCGCGGCTACCCGCACATCCTCGCGTGCTGAAAGGCCGTCGACCAGATCGGCAAGCACCGCACCGGCTTCCACCGAGGCCAGCTGGTCGGGGTCGCCCACCAAAATCAGCCGGGTAGCCGGTCGCACCGCTTCGAGCAGCCGGGCCATCATTGTCAGCGACACCATCGACGTCTCGTCGACGACGATCACGTCGTGCGGCAGCCGATTGCCGCGATTGTGCTTGAACCGCACCGACGTATCGGGTCGACTGCCGAGCAGCCGGTGCAGGGTCGTCGCCTGCAGGCCGGTCAGCCGGGCCTGGTCCACCGCATCGAGCTTGGCGACCTCGGTGGCCACCGCCTCGCCCAGCCGCGCAGCCGCCTTGCCGGTCGGCGCCGCCAACGCGATCCGGGGCCGCGGCGCGCCCGTCTGCTCCGCCTGCTCGACCAGCAACGCCAGCAACCGGGCGACCGTGGTGGTCTTGCCGGTGCCAGGTCCACCGGTCAGCACGGTAACCGCCTGCGACAGCGCGATTTCCGCCGCTTCGCGCTGCTCGTCAAAACCCGGCGGGAAAAGTCGCTCGGAGGCGGGCAGGTCGGTTGTCCCTCCGGATACCGACAGCGCGAGCAGATCACCGCACACCTGCTGCTCCTCGCGCCAGTAGCGATCGAGGTAGAGCAGCCGATCGTCGTACAGCCGCAGCACTGGCGGTTCACCAGCCAGCGTTGACGCGCGCACCGCCGCCAGCCACGACGCGGGCTCGGGCCACGGAAGCTCGGGACAATCGGAGTCGGCGGCCACGGTCTGCAGGTCGACACATACCGAACCACCGCGCAGCGCCCGCACCGCCAGCGCCACCGCCAGCGCCACCGACTCGTCAGGCTCGGCGCCCAACGCGGTCAACCGTTGGGCGACATGCACATCGGCGATGTCCAGCACGCCAGCTTCGTTGAACTCCCGCAGCAGGCCCGTTGCGCCGACGGCCACTTCGACATCAGCCACCGTCATGCCGCCGACCGTCCTTCGTCGAGCAGATCCGACAATGCCACCACCAGATCAACCGGCGGCGCCCAGCCGAACACCCCGCACGGCTGCCCATCGATTTCGGGCGTCGACGGCCCGCACATGCCGCGAACGAACAGATAGAGCACACCGCCCAGGTGCTGGGCAGGGTCGTAGTCGGGCTGGCGCCAGCGCAGAAACCGGTGCAGCACAGCCACATACAACAATGCTTGCAGTGGATAGTCGGAGTGCAGCATGGCCTCACGCAACCGATCGGGGCTGTAATCGGCCGCGGTGTCGCCCAGGTAATTGGTTTTGTAGTCGACCACCAGATAGCGCTGCGTCGGCAACCGCAAGACGACGTCGATCGAGCCCGACAGATAACCGCGCAGCGGCTGCCCACCCAACCCCTGCGACGTCAGCCGGTCGGCATACGGCGCCACCGGGTCATCGGCGGGCAGGTAGGACCGCAACAACTCGCCCACATCCGAGAGCCGGATGTCCGGGACGTCACCGCGGATGTCGCCGCCGGCCAACGGGATCTCGAAGTCCAACTCCCGCAACCTGTCCCGTGGACCGATCTGGCGCAGCGTCAACCCGGACGCCAGCGGGCCCAGCGGCGTGTCATGCATCGGGATCATCGCTGAAGCCAGCACCGCCGGGTCGACGTCGACCGGCCACCACGCCATATGCGCCCGCACCTGCTCGTCGAGTTCGCGGGCGAGTTCGGCGGCCGACGGGTCGGCGGTCTCCAGCACCGCGTGCACCAGCGATCCGAACGCGGTGCCGCCCGGCAGGTCGGCCATCGGCGAGCGCACGTCGGCACCCACCACCGGAGCCTCCGCGACGGCGACCACCTCGGTCTCGTCGTCGCGTGCGCTGACTTCCGGCTCGCTGGTCACACCGGCGTCGTCGGCGCTGCGGATGAGCGCCGAATACGAGGTGCGACGCCAGGTGGTGTCGATCGACCGGTGGAAGTGGCGGACATCGAAGTGCTCCAACGGCAACTCGGCGCTTCCGGTCGGTGCGGTGTCGATCACCGAATCCTCGACCACCGGGCCGCCTGCCGACTCCCAGCGCTTGAACACCGCCCACGCGTCGTCGTCGGAAATGTTGGGCTTGCACTGGAAGGGCACTTCGGCGTCGCCGGCTTGACGCTCGCGCAGCAGCCGCGACAAACCGCCGTTGACCTCATCGCGGGTCGGTGCCCACCACGCCACCACCTGCGACTGCGCCCGCGTCAGGGCGACATAGGTCAATCGGATGTTGTCGCGGGCGGCTTCCTGCCGGTTAAGCTCCTCGACCTGGCGGCGGTCCGGACCTTTCTTGCCGCCGATGTACAGGCATCGGGTCTCATCCTCCTCGTGGTAAAGCAGGATGTCGTCGGTTCGGACGTAGCGGTTGAACGCAAACGGCAGATACACGATCGGAAACTGCAGCCCCTTGGCCACAAACACCGTCATGATCTGCACGGCGGCTGCATCGCTGTCGAGGCGGCGTCTGCGCTCGGTTGCGCCGTTGCGTTCATCGCACTGCCGGCGCAGCCAGTCCCGCAACGCGGGCAGGCCCAACCGCTCCCGGTGCGCGGTCTCCTGCAGCAGCTGCGTGATATGCGCGAGGTCGGTCATGTGCCGCTCACCGCCGTGCTGGCTGAGCACGCGGCGGCCCATGCCCTGCACTTTCGCGGCCTCGAACACCGCGCTCACCCCGCGCAGCCGGGCGTGATCGGCCCACTCACGCAGCGTCATAGCGACCCGATCGGTCAGCGTGTCACCCTCGGCGACAAGCGTTTCCGCGGTCTCACCGAAGAACATCGTGCACGCCGCCGCGCGAACCAGCCCACTGCGATGCGTCTGGTCGAACGCCTCCAGCAGACACAGCCAATCTTTGGCTGCTTGCGAGTCGAAGACGTCGCTGTCGCCGGTATAGACCACCGGGATACCGGCCTGCGCCAACGCGTCACGACACGCACGGGCATCCTGGTGCTGCTCGACGATGATCGCGATGTCGCCAGCCTGGACCGGCTTGCCGGCGTAGGTGGCGTCGCTGTTGAGTAGCGCGCCGATGTCAGCGGCCAGGTCCGCGGGAATGTGGCTGCGCAACAGGTCGATCGGCACGTTGTCGGTGTCGAGGCAGCCGACCGTGGGCCGTTTGACCACCCGCAGCCGGAACGGCTCGTTGTGCGGCGCCCCGGCCAGTCGATGTCCGTCGTGCTCAGCGTCGACGTCGTACACCACGATGTCGGGATGTCCGAGTTCCGCGCCGCCCATCACTGTCTGCAGGCTCTGCACCAACACCTTGTCGCTGCGCCAATTGGTTCCGAGTGTGCGCTGGTCGTCGGCGCCGCGGGCCGCCTTCAGGTAGGTGTGGATGTCTCCGCCGCGGAACCCATAGATCGCCTGCTTCGGGTCGCCGATCAGGATCAATGTGGAGTGCCCGCTAAACGCCTTCTCGATCACCTTCCACTGCACCGGGTCGGTGTCCTGGAACTCGTCGACCAGCACGACACGCCAGCGCTGCTGCATCCGTTCGCCGGCCGGTGAGTCTTGTGGGGCAAGGGCTTTGGCGAGCCGGTCAAGCAGGTCGTCGTATCCAAGAATGCCCTCACGGCGTTTACGGCGATCCACTTCGTCGAGGACATCCTGTGCGAACCGCAGCCGCACGTCCGCGGCGGAATCCGGATCTGGTTCCTCGGGGCGCAGCTGAGCGCACGGGTCGCCGACAACCGCCTTGGCCATCGTGAATGCGTCCTTGCGAGTCAACGCCGGGGCGGCCTCTTGCTGTCCGAAGTGCGCAAGGTAGCGGTCGTCGACGATCTCGCCCACCAGATCGTCCAGATTCTCCACCAGAGCGACACCAGCATCCGTATCACCGGCCACGCCAAGCGATTTCAATACCAGCGAACAGAACTGGTGGATGGTGATGATTGTCGCTTCGTCGAAGCCGGCCAACGCATCACGCAGCCGTGCTCGCTGTTTGAGACGAACCTCCTCGGTGGTATTAAGCAGGTGCACTTCCAGGTCGTTGCCCGGCTCACGGCGACCCTCGAGGACCGCCAACCCGTCGACGATCTGGCCGCGCACCCGCTCCCGCAGCTCGCGGCTGGCCACCCGCCCGAAGGTGATCATCAGCATTTGGTCAAGGGAGGCTTTGCCTTCGGCCAAGTAGCGGGTGGCAAGCCCAGCCAATGCGAACGTCTTTCCGGTGCCTGCGCTGGCCTCTAAAACCGTGGTGGAACGCTCGGCGGGGAGCGGACCGAGCAGGTCGAACCGTTTCATCACCACGCCGACCTTTCGTCGGTCAGCAGTGGCAGCCACAGCCGCATGGCCAACGCGCCCAGCCTGGTGTCCTCTCCGCTGACTTCCTCGCCGGGGCGTGGCGCGCCAAGGAGCTTCTCCAGCGGGGCGTTTCTGCCCCAGACCCTGGAGTGTGCAGCCTCGTCGTTTTCGCCAGCGTGGAAGGTGGTGGTCTTCCACTTGTCTTGCGCCGCTTCGACTGGATCGTCATCGTCGCGGCGGGCTTCGGCCCACGCACACGACGTCTTCAACGGCAAGGGGAGTGGTTCCCGTCGGCCCGCGTCGTAGAGCGCCACCAGGTCTTTAAGCACGTCGAGCGGCTTGCGGGGGGACTGGAAGAGCCGCGTGGCGATCCGGTTGCGGCTCTTGCCGCGACCGATGCACAGCGCGGTCCATTCTGTTTCGGGCTGCTGAGCCGCCAACGCCACCAGTGCAATCCACGCCTGCAGCACGTGCGTCGCAGCGAGCTTCGAATACGTCACCGACACCGTGCGCTCGCCGAACACCGGCGACACCGTGCCAGTCAATCTGCGACCATCGCCGAGGTCGATGTCGACGTCATAGGCGGCGGCTCGACCTGCCGGTGCTCCAATGCCGCCTCAGCGAGCTGGCGCGCCGAGTCGCGGATGTCGCACGCCAACGCGCAGCCGATCCGCCCGGGAGGCAGGGTGCCGCGTCGCCACTCGGCGTGTGCGGCGGCCTCGGGATGCATACCGCGCAACATGTCGTGCAGCATCCGATCGCCGACGATCCACTGCTCCAAGTCGTCGATTTCCACTGGCATGGCGTCTTCGACGCGGTCGACATCCCAGGGCAGCGTGTAGTCCAGCGCTCTGAAGAAGCCCTTGACCGGGTGCTTGAAAAACGCCAGCAGATTGGCAAGTTCGACATCTCCGACCGGTGGCGGCAGCAGCGGTGGTGAAGAACTCGCGGGGGCTCGGTGCGCTTGCCTGCGGCGGCTTCTGCTGCTGCGAGCGCGGTCGGGTCGAAGGTGAACGGCTTGCCGGGTACGCCGAGCGCGCCGGGTGTGACGTTCTTGCGGTCGAACGGCTGCAGCGGGTGATGGGTGACGATGTGTTGACGTACCGGCGATTCCGTCGTCTGGTCCAGCGCGTCGAGCAGCTCGGCCAGCGGCACCGCGGGAGGCCGCGGATGGCCGGTGTGCTCGTCGGAGCCGGTGTAGGTGATAACCAGCGTTTCGCCAGCCGCGCATACCGCGTCGAGCAGCAATTGCCGGTCTTCCGAACGGATGTCGCGCTCGCCGGTCATTGGGCAGCGGGCAAGCGCGTCGTCTCCGTCGACGACGTCTATCCGGGGAAAGACGCCGTCGTCGAGGCCGACCAGACAGATCACCCGGTGCGGAACCGATCGCATCGGCACCATCGTGCAGACCGTGAGCGTGCCGGTACGGAAGTTGGCTCGGGTGGGTCGCCCGGCCAGATGCCCGCTCAGCAGGGCGCGCACGTCCGGCAACCGTAGCTTCGTATCGGTATGAGAACCCGCCTGAGTCAACACTTCTGAGAATTCTCGCTGCAGTTGGCCCTCTTGCCAGGCGTCGCCGGGTCCGACGCGGGTCAGCTGTGCGACGCTGTTGGTGAGCGCTTCGATCCATTCGGTGAGCGGGCGCGTTCCGGTGAGGGCATCTGCCGCGGACTCCAGTCGGGCGACGAACTCGGCGAGCCGACCGGCCAACTCGATTCGGTTGCTGCCGACGTCGTCGAGCGGCAGCGCGGTGTCCAGCCACGCTTGGGAGTCATCCGACATCGCCACTCCGGTCAGGATGCGGTCGACCCCGAATTGCCAGGTGTTGTGCAGGATGTGATCGAGCCCGTATGGCTGGCGGTGCTGCGGCGTCGAAGCCCCACCGGATATTCGACTCGCGCACCCAGTCGGTGATGGTGTCGAGATGGTCGTCGGTGAACCCGAAGCGGGCGCGTACCGGCGCGGCTTGGGCGAGGTTGAGCACCTGGCTGGCGGTGACGCGACTACCGGCGATGGCGAGCAGTTCCGCGGCCACACCGAGAAGCTGATTGGTCTGGGTCAGCGCGCGATCGGCCAGCTTGACGCGCAGCCGGTGTGCGGGATGCGTGTCGCCGGCCAGCTCACCGAGTCCGAAGTCGGCGACGATCAGCGGCGCGTAGGTCTCGATGTCGGGACACATGACCACGATGTCGCGCGGCTCCAGCGTCGGGTCGTCGGCCAGAAGGCCAAGTAGCACCTCGCGCAGTACGTCAATCTGCCGCGCGGGGCCGTGGCAGCTGTGCACCTGAACGGAGCGGTCGGTTTCGGGCAACGCGCGGCCTTTAGCCCTGACCGCGTTGGCGGCAATGTCAGACTGCAGCCAGCCCAAGTAGGGTGTCGCGGTTTCGGTGGTAGCGGCGAGGTATTCGTCGGTCGCGGGCGTTGGCTGGCAGTGCGCGTTGCAGCTCGCGCAGATCGCGGCCCAGCGTTTCCAGCAGCGGGTGATGGGCTGCCTTCCGACTGGTGTCCTCGACGCGGGGCGCCGCGCCGTGGATGTCGGTGAGCGCCTGCCACAAGGCGTCGCTGGGATGCGGCAGCCACAGGTGCAGGTCGTGATGAGTGGCCAGCGCTTGAGCAGCTCGACGTCGGTGCACGCCAGCCGGGTGTGCCCGAACAGCGACAGGCGTGCCGGAAGGTCGGTCGGGCCTTCGCGCAGCCGGGCGACGGTCTTCTGGTGACGGATGTGCGGGGGGTCGGCGTCGATGCGGTCGACCAGCGCCCGCCACAGTTCCGGCTGCCAGGACAGGTCGGCGTCGAGGTCTGGCGCATGGCCGTCCAGCCAGTCGACCAGCAGCTGCGGACGCTGCCGGGCGTACGACGCGAACAAGCCCGCCAGCCGTCCGCGCCACCGAATACCGTCGGCCGCGGCGCAACTCGGCCTCGGCGTCGGTCTTCTCGAAGTGGCCCAAATGCGTTGCCAGCGTGCGGCACCACGGCTCGTCGAGGCTGCAGTCGATGACCTCCAGCAACGGCCACGTCATGGCGTCGGGTGACCAGGGATCGTCATCGACCGTGCCGGTGATCTCGGCGATCAGCGAGCCCGGGCTGCGGAAGGCCACTCCCGCGCACACCCCATCACTGGCACGACCACGCCCGAGGACATGCGAGAGCCGCTGGCTCAGCCACCGCTCGACGCCGCGCGCCGGCACCAGCACCAGCTCCTCGGCGAACGGGTCGGGCAGCAGGTTGGTCAGCAGGGCACCGAGCCCGTCGGCCAGCAGATCGGTGCGCTCGGCACGGTGGAGATGTAGCGGCATCGCGGGCCACCATAGACGGCCGGAGCGACGACGATGAGCGGTTCGACGGATTTGTCGTACGCCTGTGCCAGAGTGACGGTGAGGGTTCAGAGAGGAAACGACCATGACGCCACGACTGACGTCGACATTCGTCGAGGCCGTTGAGTACGCCCACGAGAAGCACGCAGACCAGATCCGCAAGGGCACCGACATCCCCTACCTCGGGCACCTACTGTCGGTGGCCGGATTTGTCATCGATGCCGACGGCACCGAGACGCAGGCCATCGCCGCCTTGCTGCACGACGCCGCGGAAGACCAGGGTGGCGAAGCAACCCTGGCCGAAATCCGCGAGAAGTTCGGTGACAACGTGGCAGACATCGTCAAGGAATGCAGCGACACGTTCGAGACGCCAAAACCGCCTTGGCGTGAGCGCAAGGAGAATTACGTCAACCACCTGGCCGAGGCATCCGACGGCGCGTTGCTGGTCTCGTTGGCTGACAAGTTGCACAACGCCCGCGCAATCCTGCGGGACTTCCGCGAGGTCGGTGACCAGTTATGGCAGCGGTTCAGCGTTCAGGACCCGAAACAGCACCTGTGGTACTACAAATCGCTGCTCAAGGTCTACTCCGAGCGCATCCACAACTGGATGGTCGACGAGCTGCGCGAGGTCGTCGACAAGCTGGAATACCTCATCGGCCAATCGGCTTAGCCGAGAGCACTACCCGCATTCTCAGCCCATGCCGGGCTTACATTGCGCCCCAAAGACGCGTCCTCGCCTCCGGCGACCGACCAAACCGGCGAACTGCATCGGTAGCTCACCTCGCCCTATCCACGGGTTGAGTCGCATTGGTTTCCCATTCCGCTTCTGTGGCCGCGCCGTGCGGCTCAGGTCCTAGCTGTCGCCACCAGGCCGCGATGTAGAGCAGCATCGCGACCACCAAAACCACCAACACCCACAAAACGATCGTGAGATCGATCCAGCTTCCGAACGCCGGCGAGCCCGGAAGTGAGTTTCTCAGCGGCACCACCGCAAACAGCATTGCCGCGTACCAGGTTGTCATCGGCGACTGAAACCTTCGTCGACCCCGCAGCGTCTGAACCGCGACAAACAAGGCCACTGTCGCGATCGCGACCAGAATGCACAGGATGACCAGCGCGAATACCATTGTGCTTGCTGCTCGCTGCAATTCCACTTCATACGGCGCCAATGCGTTGGCGTTATTCGCCCGGTTGACGTGGACTTTCCAGCCGGGCAGCCGGTCGACGAATGTCACGTTGGCGCGTTGCGGTACTTGCCCCGCGCCCCTGAACAGTTCGACCGTAATCGGTCCGGTGTAGTAGCGGTCGAATGGCCAGCCCTCGACGTCGCGCACGAGAGTCAACGGAATAGGGAAAATACCGGGCAACATCCCCTTGGACCATGTCCGCCTGACCGGCGTGGTCGTGGATGTGACTGCGACACTGAGGTCTTGCTTGAGACCGTTGGTCACCGGATCCAGCAATCCAGGTCCGGGCGACACGATGAGGTCGCCGACGAGCTCGCTGTAGTTGTTTTGAATACTTTCCACATCCAGCGTCACAATGGTGCCACCGATGATGGGCGGTCCGTGCGTTGGAATGCGGTGGTACGCAACTCCATCGACGTACAGAATGACCGACGTGACCATTGCGCACGCAATGATGCCGACCAGCGCGACGGCGACCAGTCGGCCATGCGGCCACCACCGGTGACCGCGAACCTTCGACTGGATGCGCCGGCCCGACCGCATTCGCACGTTCACCTTCCCTTTTGCGAAAACCTCCAGATCAAGTTAATCAGACTGTCCAAAGACAGGCCGACGGGTGGATGCGGCGCTGATAGCCGCTTTGCGCAGCGTATAGAGCTGGCGCCAAGATGCCGCTCGATGGCCCGAGGGCTTCTTTGTGGCCTATCTCCTCGGCATCGGCTATCCGGCCGATCGCGTGCTAAAGCCGATCAGCAAACCGAACCGGCGACCGTTCAGCGAGGTCGTCCACCACGGACACTGGTGAGCCACGTGACAGACATCGCCATACGGAAGCACAAGGGCGACTACGGAATCGACGGGTCATTCCACACCATCTCCGCGCGCGGACAGGCGATCGGTGTCGTTGCCGCATCAGCAGGCCTCGCTGTCTCGGCCGGCATCAGCCTTAGCCGTGGTAGGCGGTTGACGGCAGCGCTGACGGGTGCATCGGCCATCGGGACCGCCGCAAGCGCAGCTCTCTACATCTACGCGACCAAAGCCGGCAAATTCGAAGTCTGGAACCAGATCCTCGACGACCTGCGGCTGCACGGCGACGAGACGGTGCTCGACATGGGCTGCGGCCGCGGCGCGGTGTTGCTGGCCGCGGCCAAGCGGCTGCCGCGCGGGCGTGCCATCGGCGTCGATCTCTGGCAGGCCGACCAGACCGACAACTCGCCGTCGGCCACCTTGGCCAACGCCGAACTGGAGAACGTCGCACCGACGTCTCGTGGGGGGTTCGGCTGTCGTACCCCTATGCCATTGTGAGCGCGTGCCCGCAGAAACCACATCGCCACGTCTGACGCCGGCGTTCGTCGAGGCCGTGCGGTATGCGGCGGAGAAGCACCGCACCCAGATCCGGAAAGCCAGCGATATCCCATACCTCGGGCACCTGCTGTCGGTGGCCGGGTTGGTCATCGAGGCTGACGGCACCGAGACGCAGGCCATCGCCGCGTTGCTGCACGACGCCGCCGAAGATCAGGGCGGGGAAGAGACGCTGGCGGAGATCCGCGAGAAATTCGGCGCCGACGTCGCAACGATCGTCGACGAATGCAGCGACACGTTCGAGACGCCGAAACCGCCTTGGCGCCAGCGCAAGGAAAGCTACATCCGCCACCTGCCGGACGCATCGGACGACGCCATCCTGGTCTCGCTGGCCGACAAACTCGACAATGCCCGCGCAATACTGCGCGACCTCCGCGCGCACGGCGACGAGCCGTGGCAGCGGTTCACCGTTCACGACCCGCAACTACACCTGTGGTACTACCGGTCGCTGCTTGAGGTGTATGCCGATCGCGTCGACAACTGGATGGTCGATGAGCTTCGCGATGTGATCGACGCGCTGGAAGACGCGGTCAGCCGATCGGCTTAGCCGAGAGCACTACCCGCATTCCCAGCCCATCCGTGCCTTACATTGCTCTAGCTGCTTAAGTTGCGTATCCTTCGATAAGAGGGAGCGACGTCATGACTGAGTTTTTTGTGCTGCAGCCGCTGGCGGTCGATGAGCAGGTTCGTCGGGTCCCGGACGATCTTCCTGTGGAGACACCCGAACGCGACAAGCTCGAGAATGCCCTGCGGGAGTCGGGGTACGCCATCGTCTCGATCGACGCCGATGCAGCCGCACCGGCCAGTCCCCGCGGCCCTACCGACACGACGCAGTTGCGTGCCGCCGTAGCGGCCTTGGTGAATGAGGCAGACGACTCGGAGGTCGCCCGATTGGAGGCTGCGGCAACCGCTGAGTCACCCGATGATCTCGACGAGCGTTTCTGGGGCCCCGGCCCTGATTCGGTGACCGCAGTGAAAGCTGTGTTCGCCGACCTGAGTGACCAGTTCGCGCATCGACAGCAATTGGCGGCGAACGGCATCAGCAGAGATGACGCGGCAGAGCTTCTCGGCATCACTGCACAAAGCGTCACCGCCAAACTGGCGTCGCGGAAGCTTGTCGGCATCAAAGTAGGTCGCGAGTGGCGGCTTCCCACTTGGCAATTCGACCCTGACGTTGCCACCGGCGTCCTACCCGATCTGGACACGCTGCAAGCCGTGTTTCCCGGGGGGCCGGTGAGCCTTTCGCGGTGGATGCTGAGGGCTCAGCCGGAGTTCGACGGGCGAAACGCTCGCGAGGAGATGATCCTTCACGGCAGTGCACCGGTCATCGAACTCGCGCGGGTCTTGACCGCCACAGCGTGGTAAAAAAACTCGGCCCTCCGACGCGGACCCTCCCGAAGGCGCCCTTCGTGTGGTTGTGGGAGCCGCGGCCGAAGGCAGCCCGCTGGCGGTGGTGCCGCGTCTACCACCAAAGCGCCTACGTACCTGATGGGGCGACGTTCCGAGGATACGGGCCGCTTGCTCGGCTCGACCATCATCACCCAGCGGACCCACCGGTAGTTGACGCAAGCGGTCGGCGAATCCTCTACGTCGGTGAAGATCTGGCAACCTCGGCCTGCGAAGTATTCGGCGAGAGCGGGGAGGCGCGGATATGTCCGCGCTACCGGGTTTGCATCCTCGCACCGACCCGGAGGCTTGCGATGTTTGACCTCGCGCAAAAGGGAGCGGCTTTAGCGATTGGTGCCTTACCGGCGCTTGCCGACGGGAGCGAAGCCCGGCTGTTGACGCAGGAGTGGGCGCGCGCCATCTTTGAAGATCAACCGGCGGGACCAGAAGCCACCGGAATTCGCTACAGGAGCGCGTACAACTTCGGTTACTCGCTCGCACTGTGGGATTGTGATGATGGCGTCGAAATTGTCCGCGGCGCCCGGGGGCGTCTGGTGGATATGGCACTCAACGACTCGCGCGTATTTCTCCGTTTCCAAGTGCAAATGAGGAAGCGCCTGATCAAGGTCACCACGGTGTCCTCGGCCGACTGCACCGAATGCAAAAAGGCGCCCTAAGCGTCGCCCCGAAGGATTAGGTGAAGTCCTCCTCCGTGGCTCAGGCACGGAGGTGCTGCCACCGCGGGGTTTGCGGCGACTCCGACCACAGTCGGGGCGGGGATCCACGGTGTGAGACTTTCGCAAACGCGCAGGTCGTTCGCGAATCGCGCATAACGTGTGGTGGTATCAGACAAGATTGTCATGAGTGGGTGGACAGGAACGGCTACCAGCTGGTTCCTAATGACTGGTGGGCGAAAACCGATGGCTGCGTAGCTCGAACACCCGCCGGTGATGAACTCTCCCACAGTGAAGAATTCCGCAATAAAGCGATCGGGTGGGTTTGGGAGTTCGCAATTTTCGTCGTCGGTACCCTGCCTGCAGTGGCAATCGTCGCGATGAGCGAGCTGCGGTTTCGAAGAAATGGTCCGGAGTCCGCGGTGGGGTTCGGTGAGCGGCGTACCGTGTAGCAGTCTGCTACAGTTGTAGCAGACTGCTACACATGGAGGCGTCATGGCGAGTACCGCTGATCGAGTGACCCGTGTCGCCGCGGATCTGCTGGACAGTGCGGCAGTTGAGGGAGCGCGACAGAGTCGCTCGGCCAAGCAGCAGCTGGACCACTGGGCCCGGGTGGGACGCGCGGTGTCGAGTCAGCAGACGGCGGCTCGGCGGCGGGTGGAGTCCGCGCTGGCCGGCGATCTGGAATTGCGCGAACTGAGCGTCGAAGAGGGCGTGGTGTTCAACGCTGAGATCGCCGCGGCTGTCCAGGAGAAGCTGGCGGAGTCGAATTACGGGAGGCTGCTGGCCGAGCGCGGAATCACCACCGTCGCCCTCAACGAGGAGGGTGAGATCGTCGAGCACCGCCCTGATGGGACCTCGGTCGTGCTGACCGTGAAACGCCGACCGCCACGACGCAGGAAGGTGAACGCCACGCCCACCCGATGAAGCGGCTCGATCTCGTCGTCGGACCCAATGGTGCTGGCAAATCGACGTTGGTCGAACTCACGCTGGCGCCGCTGCTGCCTGGCAGCGCCTTCGTCAACGCCGACGAGATCGCCAAACAACGCTGGCCCGATGACCCGGCCGCGCATGCGTACCAAGCCGCAGGGGTGGCGGCAGCTACCAGGGCGAAGCTCATCGAGCTGGGCACATCGTTCATCGCGGAAAGCGTGTTCTCCCATCCGTCAAAGCTCGAACTGATCGATGCCGCCCGCACGGCGGACTACACGATCGTCCTGCATGTCCTGCTCATCCCCGAGGAGCTGGCGGTAGAGCGGGTCCGGCACCGGGTCAGCGCCGGCGGACACGATGTGCCCGAGGACAAGATTCGCGAACGGTACCAACGTCTTTGGGCGCTCGTCGCCGCCGCGATCACCCGATGTGATTCCGCGACCGTCTACGACAACAGCGGACTCAAAGGCCCCCGCATCGTCGCCCAGATGAACGATGGCTACGTCATCGGCTCGCAGGCCTGGCCGGCATGGACCCCTCGCGTCCTGCAATCAGGTTGGAAAACATAACCCTTTGCGCAATTGACGCCGATGCGGCTGCCACCGCCGAGATGACCGGCGACAGCGTGGTATCGACTCCGGACTGGTGGATCAGGCCGCTAGCTTCGTCGCCGGCAAGCTCTAGTACCGAGCACTCAGCGACGGAAACCAAACCTAACGAAGCACGGAACGGCAACATGCGCGGCATCGATACGATCGACGGCGAGCTGCGGTTGGTGGGTGGCTCTTCGCGGTCGGAGTGTCTGCCTCGCGTCCGCTAACCTAGCTCCCAACGGATGAACGGGACAGCAGTGTTCATCGTGTCGCCGGCGCCGCTTCCCGAAAAGGTACCCCAGCCCGCCGCTGAGACATCGCCGCCCGCCCAGACCCAGATGGCGTATTGATGGTCTTGATCGACCTGCATGGGTGGAGCGTAGAGTCCGTATCCGGTGTTCGAGCCCTGGCCGGAACCGCCACTCCACCATGAACTGTCGCTCCACAGCGATATTTGCTGATCGACGAGGGTCGCCGTTGGTGCACCGGTGAGGTCATAGGATTCGATGTATAGACCGATCCAGCCATCGGCGTGTGCGCTATCGAAACTGCAGATGTCGTACCACTGGTCGGTGAACGAGGGCGATGCCCAGACCTGGAGATCGCCACATTCGGCCGGTGGATAGAAGTAGATGCCCACTGCCGTCCTGCCGCTGATGCTTGAGCTGTTGTCCCCCTGGTCGGTGTCGAAATCGAACCGCATCTTGCCTGACTGACGATCTGCTGACTCGGTGTTGTCCGCCGGATTGCCGCTGACCCCGCTCCAGGTCCACTGGTAGTCGTAAGGAGGCTTGACAACGGCGCCGATCGACCCGACGAACACTTGCTCGCGGGCCTCGAGGTACGGGGGCTCGACCAACCGACGACCTCGCAGACTTGTGGCAAGGCGGCGCGAATCGGCCACGGCCTTTGCGACGCTCTTATCGGTCCTCGCCTTCTCGTTCAAAGACGCTGACAAAGCGCGGGAATGCTTTCGTATCTCGGCGTTAACACGGGTACGTTCGTTGAACTCTGCGGTAAGACGTTTTCCCAGCGCCCCCATCGACTGGCGCACAGCCTTCTGGGAAAGCGATCGGCCACCGAACAGGTCCCGCACACCGATTCCTCGATCCGGTCGTGCCATAACGCCCTCCCTCGCTCTGCGTTGATCATTGGGATGCCATAACGGTCCTATTGCACGCCGATTGTGGGCATGTGTCCACCACAAAACGTCCAGCATGCGCGACATCGAGACCATCGACGCTGAGCTTCGATTCTCGAACTGCCCGCCATCACATCTCCTCTGGGTCGGTCAACAGGAAAACGAGTAGTGGATTACGCATCCTTGCCTCACATTTGCGTGCGAATATCGGCGTCAAGGGCGTTTGAGTGCGACAGGAAAGGTGGGCCACGATGACCAAACTTGATTCGCGCCTCCGTGAGGCGCTGATCGCTGCGCGTGATCTGAGCGGCGCCGCGGATGCGCCCCACGGCGCAGGCGACTCGACGAGAGGGCGGAAGCTTCCGCAGAGCACGCAGGTACGCGCGCTTGTCGCCGAGCAGCTTGTCCGCATGGGATTTGACGCCACGGCAATCGAGCGCGAACTGGCCGCAGAACGGGCGAAGAGCCACCGTCGCCTGGAGGAGCTCAAGGCGGAAGCGGTCGCCCAGTCCGGTGTGCGGGCCGACTCTCTGGGCCGCATGGTCGATGCCCAGCGCGCAGCGTTGGGCGGGGTGATCGGCATCGGGCCGACGACGCAGTACCTCGCCCTCGACAGCCCGGTCGAAATTTGGGCGACGGACGGCGTGAACCTTGAGTCGACCACCATCGAGCCGTACAAGAGCCGCGCGCAGATTCGCCTCGACGCGAGCGAGTCCCACGATTGGTGGCACGGCGCGTACCTCTTCACCACGAATTATGACTTCCTTCACTTCTACTTCCTCTGGGAGAACCAAAAGAGTGAGTCCGCCGTCGTGGATGTCAATGCATTTCTCATCCTCAACGGCTTCTGCTCGGCGCACTCGCAAGGCGGTTGGTTTTTCGGCGGAAAGGGGGAGCTAACTCTCGACCCGACTCTCGACCTCCTGCAGACTTGGACGCAGCCGATATCGTCGGCACCGCCCCAGATCGGCGAAACGTGGAACGTCCTCGACCTCGTCGCCGATTCGACCGGCTTCGACACCGATGACAAAACGAACTACGACGTGGTGTACCGGGGAACTCTCGTGGGCTACCAGCAGGAGATCGTGCCACCTGGCCAGAACCTCATTATCGACGTCGCGTTAAGGCTGGGCTCGTTTGTCGACAACGCCGAAGTCAGCGCGGACTTTGCAACAGGCGAGTTCTACGTGATGAGCCCATTGGTCTCGCTGACAATCGTGTACCCGGCAATAGTCGTAGGTACCCGGCAATAGTCGTAGGTGGCGAGCCTTATGGTGCGATCAGTGACGCCTAGATATTCTGCGGCGTCAGCGATTGATAACGTAGGGGCTCAGCTTGTTGCGGCCGGGTGTAGACACGAAAAAACAGCCTTTCAAAATGACGGTCAACGAACGAAGTGATGAATCGAGCAAGTAAGTCAGTTCGTTGGTTCGTCAGTTCGTATCCCCCGCGCCCGAATGGGCGCGAGTTTGGCTGTGCAACATCCACATTAGACCGCTGGACGGCCACAAAAAGGGCAAACATTCCATGTGGCTCTGTGGGCCACATCACATCGGCGTGTCGCCCGTGGAATCACCACCGTCGCCCTCAACGAGGAGGGTGAGATCGTCGAGCACCGCCCTGATGGGACCTCGGTCGTGCTGACCGTGAAACGCCGACCGCCACGACGCAGGAAGGTGAACGCCGCGCCCACCCGATGAAGCGGCTCGATCTCGTCGTCGGACCCAATGGCGCTGGCAAATCGACGTTCGTCGAACTCACGCTGGCGCGGCTGCTGCCTGGCAGCGCCTTCGTCAACGCCGACGAGATCGCCAAACAACGCTGGCCCGATGACCCGGCCTCGCATGCGTATCAGGCCGCACGGGTGGCAGCAGATACCAGGGCGAAGCTCATCGAGCTGGGCAAGTCGTTCATCGCGGAAAGCGTGTTCTCCCATCCGTCAAAGCTCGAACTGATCGATGCCGCCCGCGCGGCGGACTACACGATCGTCCCGCATGTCCTGCTCTCCGAGGAGCTGGCGGTAGAGCGGGTCCGGCACCGGGTCAGCGCCGGCGGACACGATGTGCCCGAGGACAAGATTCGCGAACGGTACCAACGTCTTTGGGCGCTCGTCGCCGCCGCGATCACCCGATGTGATTCCGCGACCGTGTACGACAACAGCGGACTCAAAGGCCCCCGCGTCGTCGCCCAGATGAACGATGGCTACGTCATCGGCTCGCCGGCCTGGCCGGCATGGACCCCTCGCGTCCTGCAATCAGGTTGGAAAACATAACCCTTTGCGCAATTGACGCCGATGCTGCGCGGCTCCCAACCGCCGAACCCGTTGACAGACAATAGGCTACGTGAGGACATCGTTAAGGAACTTGACCGGCCCGCCCGAAGCGACACTGACCAACACGCTCGGCGGGTTCGCCCCTCGAGGTCGGCCTACGGGAACTGCAGGTGCGCCTGCTCGACGGAGCCGTAGCCGCCCTGGATCACAGACGAATTCACTTGGCACCAGCCGTTTTTGCATGGCACACCGGAGTAGACCTGCGAGCCATTCTTCAAGGTTCCGATCTTGGCACCGCCGACGCCGGTTGCGGGATCCGGAACGTCGTTGTGTGCGATCTTGAACACATCCGTATCCCCGCCAATCACGGTGACAAGCCCTTGAAAAGGCGCCGGAGCCACTGGAGCCGGGGGGCTGGCGGCGGCGCCGGCTTACCCAGCACGACGGTGACGACGCTCTGGTCGGCCTGTGAGTGACTCGAACCCGTGACCAACGGATTATGAGTCCCTAGCCAGTGCCTCGGCGACCAGGCGAAATGGTTCGCTGCAACGCCTCAAATCGCCTGTGCAGAGTCAGATTTGGCCGTTGCCGGTACGGTCGCGGTTCGTCCTCGGTATGGGCTGGATTCGCCCCCGGACGCCGCGTTCACGCCGCGACGAGATCCAGGCCGCCAGCAAGCCTGCGGGGCGAAAACGGCGAGCCGCAGCACCTAGTGGTTGGTGCCGCGGTGTGCGGCCCGTTCCCGTGCCCGCCCGTCCGCTGCTTCCTGCTCCTCTGGTGTGACCACAATGGCATCAGGGCCGGGAACCACCGTCGCCGCATGGCCGGTGGCGAGCCACCGCACCACGTAGGGAGGCGAGCCGTCGGCGGAGTGCACCTCCGTAATAAGCCCCCGCTGGTCCGAGCGCTCGGTTGTGGTGCCCTTGATCACCAACCAGTCGCCTACGTTGGCTTTCATCGCCGACTCCTTCCTGCACCCCTGTTCCGATTCTGCGCGCCTCCCAGGGTCGGCGGTACCCCCCCGCCCGAGAGCATCTCGCCTTGCAGCCCGCCCACCGCGCAGCGTGCCGTTTCGAACGGCTACTCGTTCAGCCGGAATACGGACCCGCGATGCGTGTGTCGACTTCCAGACCGCGGGCGTCGTCGGGGATCTGTGGCGGGTCCAGCTTCGACATCTCGCTCTTCGAAGCCGCGGCCGCGGCGGAGGGCATAGCGGCTTTGTCGTCCCGGCTCTCGGATGCTTGCGGTGTTGCTCGTTCCAAAAACCGGAGCAGTTCGACCGGGAAGGGAAGCACCAGGGTGGAGTTCTTCTCCGCGGCGACCTCGACCACGGTTTCCAAGAGCCGCAACTGAAGCGCAGCCGGGTGCACGGCCATCGTCTCGGCAGCTTGGGCCAGTTTTTCAGACGCCTGCAGTTCACCGTCGGCGGTGATAACCCGAGCCCGCCGCTCACGCTCCGCCTCGGCTTGGCGCGCGATCGACCGCTTCATCGAATCCGGCAGTACTACATCCTTAATTTCCACGCGGTCGATGTGAACACCCCAGCCCACCGCGGGGCTGTCGATCATCAACTCCAGGCCCTGATTGAGACCCTCGCGGTTGCATAGCAAATCGTCCAGGTCGCTTTTGCCGATGATCGAACGCAGCGATGTCTGCGCGACCTGGCCAATCGCGGACACATAGTCCTGCACGTCGACAACCACACGCACCGGATCCGCAACATTGAAATAGATGACAGCATCCACCCGCACGGTCACGTTGTCGCGGGTGATGCCATCCTGGGCGGGCACCGGCATCGTGATGATCTGCATGTTCACCTTCTCGAGGCGATCGGCGATGGGAACCAGCAGCGTGAGCCCCGGCCCACGGACCCCGGTTTGCAGACGTCCGAAACGAAAGACGACGCCTCGTTCGAACTGCTTGACGACCCGAACGTTGTTGCCCAGCAAGAGCACGCCAAGGCCGACCGCTGCGGCCAGTATGTAAAGGATGATCATGATGTCCTCCACTTCCACCCGGGCAAGACCTGCCGTGAGTTCTCGGCGAGTGCGGGCGACTTACAGCCGATGAAACGTCGACACCCCTCCAGTATGGACCGATCACTCGAGACATGCTCGGACCCGATCCGCTCGGCGATCACCGTGGCCGGCATCCTCGGCCAAGCCTGCGGCAGTTCTCGAACCTGCGGCTCCGCGGCGTCAACCCGCGAACCCCGGCGCGGTCGTTGATACTTCGGCGGCCCGTCGGCCTCCAACGCTCGTCGCACGGTATTGCGGCCCACCCCGATCACCCGGGCGATCGCCCTTGATCGGCATTCCCTCCGACCGACGCAACCGGCGGATCTCAGCCCAATCCTCCACTGACATCACTCCCTCAGCGTCAACGGAGGGGTCCGTTTTCACCCGACGCTCAAGGTCTAGTTTTCAGCCGTCGCCGACATTTGAGCTGACCGAGAAGACGACACAATTTGTGCGCAGCGCATCTAAAACTGGCGAAGATCGTTGACACATGGTCTCAGGTCACTTAGGGAGATCGGGCGGGCGGCGCTGGTGGCACCATGGTCGAAGGCCGCAGAACGAGAGGATGAAATGGAAACCTGGGATGCGATCTGTGCCCGACGCAACGTTCGGCAGTACAAGCCGGAGCCGGTGTCAGAAGACGACCTGAACCGAATCGCCGAGGCCGGATGGCGGGCACCGTCGGCGAAGAATCGCCAGGCCTGGGACTTCGTCATCGTCACCGATAAGGCTCAGCTGCAAGAACTTTCGACGGTCTGGCGGGGCGCCGGTCATATCGCGGGGGCCGCGGCCGCGATCGCGTTCGTCCTGCCGGTGCCGCCCAGTGAGCGCCGGAAGGTGACCGACCAATACGACGTCGGCCAGGCCACCATGGCGATGATGATCGCGGCCACCGACCTGGGCATCGGCACCGGCCATTCATCGGTGGGGGATCAGGACAAAGCCCGCGCCATCCTGGGCGTCCCCGACGAGTACGAGGTGGCCTACCTCATGGGCCTCGGCTATCCCGCCGACCGCCCGCTCAAGCCCATCCGCAAACCCAACCGGCGGCCGTTCGACGAGGTCGTCCACCACGGTCACTGGTAAAACTCACGCCGCCGTACGAGATCACAACGGCGACAACGGAATCGACGGATCGCTCAGGCGGGGTGGGCGGCGAAGAACTGCCAGATGGTCTGGGTGGCGTTGAGCGCGTGCGATGTCTGGCTCGTTCGTTCCAAGAACGTGGTCCCGCCGGGCCACTGGTGTCGGCCGCCGGCGATGGTGATCAACTCCACGCTGTGGTTGTCGGCGCACGCGGCGGTCGATGTGGTGATCGGGGCGTTGGCGGTGATATCGGGTGGGCCGCACTGGTCGACTTTGCGCCAGAACGCGTTGACGTCAGGTATCGATGGCCCGTTGACGGTGCTCGCACCCTGTCCGCCGGTGTAGGGGACCAGTCGGTCGGAGGTGCCGTGGATGTGGATCACCGACGTCGGGTGCGGTGCCGGGCAGGCGTCGAGCATGGTGGCCGAGTCCGGGCCGATGGCGGCGAAGATGTCGCTATTGCAGGCCAGCGCGTAGCTCATGATGCCGCCGTTGCTGATCCCGGTGGCATAAACCCGTGACTTGTCGATCGCTAGGTCGGCGCTGATCTGCCCGACCATCGTGGTGATGAAGCCGACGTCGTCGATGTTCTCCCGCTCGGCCTTGCCGCAGCAGCCCCCGTGCCCATTCCATGTTGCCCCGACGCCGTCGGGGTAGGCGACGACGAACTTCGCCGAGTCGGCCAACGGATCCCAGCCATAAGAGTTTTCGGCTTGCTCGCCGTCGCCGAACGCGCCGTGCAGCATGACCACCAGCGGCGCCGGCCCCGCCAGGCCCGGCGGTTTGTGCACCCGGTAGCTGCGGTTCAGCCCGCCGAAGGCCATGGTGTGCACGCTGGTGCCGTCCGGGAATCCCGTCTTCCCGCGATGCGGGGCAGAGCACCCCGACAGGGCAAGCAACACGCCCAGCAGTGCGGTAAGCCGAACGAGCATGCCTAGAACCTAACGGGTTGCGCGCGATGCGACGGAAACTGGTCACCGCGTCTAAACCCGCCTGAATCACACGGAAACATCGGGCCAACACCCGGGAACCGGCTCGTTGCTGCGGCGAGGCTCGTCATCGGCTGCTCACCTGGTCGCCTACACTTTGAGATCCGATGAAGCTGACCAACCCTCTGCGGCATCCCCCCGGAGTACCGCGCGTCGAAAAGCCGTGCGCCGAAGGCCAATTCCACCTTGCCGACGGTCGCCGGCTTGGCTACGCCGAGTTCGGTGACCCCTCCGGCCCGGTGGTGCTGTGGTTCCACGGCACACTGGGAGCCCGGCGGCAATTCCCGATGCTTGGGCGGCGTGCCGCCGAGCGGCTCGGCCTGCGGGTCATCGTCATTGAGCGGCCGGGCACCGGGCTCTCCGATGCTCACCGCTACTCCGCCGTGACCGACTGGGTCCCCGACATGGCGCAGGTGGCCGACGCGCTCGACGCCGAGCGGCTCGGCGTCGTCGGCCTGTCCGGCGGGGGTCCGTATGCGTTGGCCTGCGGCGCGCTGGCCCCGATGGTTGATCGGGTGGCCGCCGTGGGCATCCTCGACGGCACCGTCCCATCGGCAGGTCCCGAGGCCACCGCTGGCGGCGTCACCGACACGGCCCGCCGCTATGGCCTTGTGCTCACCCAGCTGCGCCGGCTGTTGGCAGTGCTGAGTACTTTGCTGCTGGCGCCGCTTATCCCCTTCGCGCACTACGCCTACCGGGGCTACGCCCGCATGTGGCCCGAGGGCGACCGACGGGTGCTCGACGATCCGGAGGTCGAGGCGATCTTCGTCGACGACATGGTCAATGCCTTCCGGGGCCGCTGCCTAGCCATGGTCGACGACGCCCGTCTGTTGGGGCGGGACTGGGGCTTTCGGTTGGTCGACGTGAAGGTGCCGGTGCGGTGGTGGCACGGCGACACCGACCACGTGGTTCCCATCGCCGGCGTCGAAGCGGCCGTCTCGCGCCTGCAAGACGCCGAGCTCGTCGTGCGTTCGGGTGAGAGTCACCTCGGCGGCTTCGCCAAGATCGACGAGGTCCTCGAGTACATGCGCTCGCAGCTCTGAGCCGCAACGGTTTCCGCCGTTTCTTGACCGACTGCATTTCCTCCGCGCCAAGCCACTTCCCAGCTATCTGTTGTTGCTCAAGCGCGCCTCGGCATACGCTGCCATCGGGGGTGGCCGCAATAGGGAGAGAACAGTGTCCCCAACGATTCGCGCATCGGCCGTGTTCGTTGCATGCGTCGCGGTGGCCGCCCTCGCGCCACCAGCCGTCGCTGATCCGGGCGACCCAATCCCCGGTAATGGTGTCTTCCAAGTCGGACCCGACATCGCACCGGGCCTTTATCGCACGGGCGGGACGGCGTCGACCTGGGGGGTTTGGATAAACAACATCCCGACCCAGGACGAAATGTGCTCGTGGTTTACCTACAGCACACCCGATGCGAGCAAGGACCATGTCGTCCAGGCGAATAGCTCCATGGGACCGATGTACGCGAACATCAACACCACGATCAAGGCCTTCGAGTCCCGGAACTGTCAACCCTGGACGCGGGTCCAATAAGCACCTCAATCTCCGGCCCTGGGAATAATCCGGACTACAGTCCGGTTGGCCCGGTGGTACCGGTTAGTCCGACTCAAAGGAGAATCCGCATGACCGCAGCCGTTGGTACGAAAGAGCTCAGCGCCGGGACCTGGGCGATCGACCTCATCCACTCCTCGATCAACTTCTCGGTGCGCCATCTGGTGGTCGGCAAGATTTACGGCAGATTCGACCAGTTCAGCGGCGCAATCACCATCGCCGAAGACGGCACGCCATCCGTCCGCGCCGAGGTCGACGTGAACTCCCTCGACACCGGCAACGAGCAGCGTGAGGCGCACGTCAAGGCCCCCGATTTCTTCGACGTCACCCAGTTCCCGACCGCGACGTTCGTATCCACCGCGGTGCGCGCCGACGGGGATGACTACATCGTCGACGGCGATTTCACCCTCAAGGGCGTCACCAAGCCGGCCACCATGACGCTGGTGTTCAATGGCACCAACCCGGGCATGGGACGCGGCGAAGTCGCTGGCTTCGATGCTTCGGTTGTGCTGAGCCGCAAGGACTTCGGAGTCGGGCCCGAGTTGCCGCTCGACGGCGGTGGCAGCATGGTCGGGGACAAGGTCACGCTCACGCTGGCGATCGAGGCCCTCAAGCAGGCCTGACTTGGCCGCTGCCAAGCGGCCGCGACGCTTCACCGGTCTTGGCGAAAAGTCGCTCGAAGGTGGGCAATTCGCATCGTGCTTCGGCGGCGCCGTCTCGAATACGAAGGTCTTTAGGACACTGCCTCAGCCATAGCTAGGGCGTCAGGACGATCTTGCCCCGGGTGTGGCGGCGTTCGAGTGTTGAGTAGGCGCGCTGAACCTCGTCGAGCGGAATAAGCTCGGCGATCGGCACTTCCAGTTGGCCTGCAGCGATCAGTGCCGCGAGCTCGCCCAGCACAGCGGCGTCGGCCCCGTCCTGATTGCCTACGAACTTGACCCCGAACCGCTCTAGCGCCGGGAAGTCGATGATGGTGTCGATGCGGTCGGGTGCAATGCCCAGCTCGGTTATGGCTAATTCGACGTAGCCGCCACCAAAGAAGTCCAAGAACGCATCGACCCGGCCGTCAGGTGCCGCCGAACGTAGCTTGTCGGCCAGACCGTCGCCGTAGTTGACGGGGATCACGCCATGTGCAGCCAGCCACTGGTCGTTGGACGGGCCGGCGATGCCGAGCACCGTCGCGCCCGTGCGTTTAGCCAGCTGCACGGCTATCGCGCCTACCCCGCCGGCGGCGCCGGCGATCGCGACAGTGTCACTTGGCGTCAACTCGACCGACCCGACTGCGGCGTATGCCGTTGTGCCGGCGACGAAGAGAGCACCCGCAGCTTCCCACGACACCGCCGGCGGTTTGGTGGTGAGCTGATCGGCGGGCACCACAACGAATTCGGCGTGGCTGGCACGGTTGTTCGTGAAACCCAGCACCTCGTCGCCCACTGAGAACAGCTCGACGCCAGGCCCGACCTCGGTGACCACGCCAGCCAGATCGCTGCCCTGCCCGGACGGAAACGTCGCCGCGAAGATCTCGTGGAACGCGCCTTGGCGAATCATGGCTTCACCGGGATTGATACCGGCTGCCTTCACCTCGACCCGCACTTCACCAGCGCCCGGCACCGGGACGGGAACCTCTCGCACCTCGAGCACGTCCACGCCGCCGTAACGGTCGAATCTTACTGCTTTCATGAGCCATCCAGCCTTTACCTCTGTTGTTGTTGTTGCATCATCGGATCTCGGCGACGACCGTGCTGAAGCTTTCGGCGTATTGACCGTCGCGGCGATTGTCGGCGGCATCCTCGGCAGCCGACTCGAGGACGTCGCAGGGATTTCCTGGCTCTCTCGGTAGCGCCGGACATCGTCAAGCTGGATGTGCCGAGCACGGCGCTGTCATCGCTACGACAGTCATTCGGACCATAACGCTCTGGGTCGCCGGCAGTGGATTCGACACTGCTGGGGGAGCGCTGATCGCACGACCCTTCGCTTGCGGAAATCAGGATGTCAGTATGTGCGCCGATAGGGAGACCTTCGCTGAGCCACCATCAGGCGGTGTTTGGGAGGTCCGGGTGGCAGACAGTGGCGAGCTTGTTGACGATGGGCATCGCCACACGACGAGCCAGTCTTTCGTGGAGAGATTCCATATTGATTGCTATAAAGGGCGACATCTGTTCTATGTGGGGGAGCAGTAATATGCACATATAGTTTGCTTGCTGACTACTATATGCTAAGCCGTCGTCATTGTCGAATTGCTCAGCTGGCCGCCGGGATCAGTAAAGTCGGAAACACCTGAATACGTAGGTCAGTGCATCAGTAAACGAGATTGAACAGCCGAAATACTCGGTACTGAGATACTGATAGCAGTACGTACGGAAATCATACCGCCATAAACCTACCCCTCCAAAAAGCGAATAGACCCGCGGACCAACCAAGCTGATCTGTAGTAGCTGTACTTCGGTCTGATCTCGATTCATTAGAGTTATTAAAAGGTCATCATATGATTTGCTTAGGTTCTGAAATTAACCTTCTTGTTGTCAGTTCCAAGACCGTGACGAAGGACCCCCTGATCGAGCGCTCGCCGTCTCGGAAGATCTCCGCCAAGCGACTTGGACCAGCCGAAACATCTTGCGCAGAAAGGGGAAGGCCATGCCATCGCGGCACGCCCCGACATCGGAGCCAGTAGCGACAATTTCTGATTCGAAAAAGCTGGGTTCGACGACAGTCCCGGATCGACTGGGCAACGTGCGGCAGCAGCACGCCGACGCAAAGGCCCATTCGCGACACATCGTCGGCGCGAGTCGAAACGCCCGATACCGTGCGGTTGGGAGGATGACGGCAGGTACACCCAACCTCCGTCCGGTACGCGACACGACTCCGTCGTTGGAGTTCCGCACCATCCATGGCCACCGGTGCGCATTCCGGATCGCCGGGTCAGGCCCTGCCATTGTGCTGATCCATGGTCTCGGTGCCAACTCATCCGCGTGGAACGCGGTGCAAGCCAGGCTGGCTCAGCGGTTCACTGTGATCGCTCCCGACTTGCTGGGTCACGGTAAGTCGGACAAGCCGCGGAACGACTCCTCGATCGCGGCTTACGCCAACGGGCTGCGTGATCTGCTGTCGGTGTTGGGCATCGACCGCGCCACTGTGGTCGGGCATTCGCTGGGCGGCGGCATCGCCATGCAATTCACGTACCAGTTTCCGGAATTCGTCGAGCGGCTGGTGCTCGTCGGCACCGGCGGGGTCACCAGGGACGTAAGCATCGCGTTGAGATTGGCCTCGCTGCCGATGGTCGGTGAAGCGCTTGCGGCGCTGCGCCTGCCGGGTGTACGGCCGGCGCTGCGGCTTGCCGGGCGGGTAGTCCGGCTGACTGCGGGTTCGACCGGCGTTGGCCGCGACCTGCCCAACGTGCTGAGGTTGCTGGACGAGATTTCCGAACCGGCGGCTTGCGCGGCGTTTTCCCGCACAGTACGTTCGTCGATCGACTGGCGTGGCCAAATGATCACGATGCTTGATCGCGCTTATCTGGCTGAACCCGTTCCTGTACAGCTCATTTGGGGTGAGCAGGACTCGGTGATACCGGTGAGTCACGCCAGGCTGGCACACGCGGCCATGCCGGGTTCGCGGCTGACGATCTTCGACCGCTGCGGGCATTTCCCATTCGACGACGATCCGGACCGGTTCGTCGAAGTGGTGGAGCGTTTCATCGATTCCACCCAGGCCGCCGCCTATGACCAAGAGCTGCTGCGGCGCTTGCTGCGCACCGGGTTGCCCCAACACGCCACCTCCGGACCGGTCGACGTCCCCTCTCCGGCACAAGACGTCACCGAATCGGGTAGTCAACTACCCGGCGGCGTATCCGCTGAAGTTACGCTCTCAGCGACAAGCTAGCGGATCCCATTGAGCGAAAACCATGCCCTACCATGGCCTCTCCCTGAACGTTTGAACATCAAACAGCCCAATCTCAAAACAAACGACGGGCGTGACTCTTAGTCCTTTGGCTCCACACGGATTGTCTTGTGTCGGTATCTCTCGCGAGGAAGGGCGAAATAGCGGCGTCGTCGTACGCCCGGGGCGCGATGCAGTCGATACGGTACCGCTAGCGCCCGGCCGCAGTACGCTCATGCCATGGCGGAAACGTCGTACGCAAAGTGCGGCGATCTCAGCCTGGCGTATCAGGTGTTCGGCGACGGCCCCGTCGAGCTCGTTTTCGTCGGGCCGATAGTCACCCACGTCGAGCTGTTCTGGGCCATGCCCGAATTCAAGGCCTTCTTCGATCAGCTCGCCACCTTCTGTCGGGTCCTCTTGTTCGACAAGGCTGGGGTTGGGCTGTCGGACCCGGTCCCGAAAGTTCGTACGCTGGATGATCGAGCGGCGGAGATCGAGGCCGTCATGGACGCCGTTGGCTTCGGAAAGCCCGTTCTCTTCGGTATGAGCGAGGGCGGCCCGCAGTCCATCGTGTTTGCGGCAAAACGGCCCGAGCGAACGCGGGCGCTAATCCTCTACGGCGCGTACTCGGCCCTGATGGCCGACAGCTGGGACGACTTGAAGCGCGGCTTGGAGTACGACCCGGCCGAGCTGCGGGCGCGCTTTCTAACGGAGTTCGGTGAGAGGTACACGCCGTCGACAAAACAGCTCATCCGCTTCCAGGAATTCGCCCGCGTCGCCGCCACCAACTCGGCGTGGGGCAGCGGTGTAATGGCCAAGATGATGTTCCCGTCGGTCCGCTCAACACGCCAGCTCGCCATGTTCGAGCGGATGAGCGCCAGCCCGGGGATGTTCCGAGCGACATTGGAAGCGAACTTCCGGACCGACGTGCGGCCGATCCTGCCAACACTCACCACGCCCACCCTGGTCATCCATGCCCGCGAGGACACCATGCCGGTTCAGGACGGCCGGTATCTCGCCGACCATATTCCCGGCGCACGGTACCTCGAGGTCGACGGTGCCGACCATGCGCCCTGGTTTACCGACCCGGACACGATCCTGACCGAGATCGAGGAGTTCCTGACCGGCAGCCATGCCGCACCGTCTCAGGCACATCGCGCCCTGCGCAGCGTGTTGTTCACCGATATCGTCGCCTCGACGCAACGTGCCGCGGCGACGGGCGATGAGCGGTGGCGCGCGGTGTTGCAGCGCTTTGGCGAGGTTACCGCTGAGCTCACGGAACGGTTCGGCGGCACTGTGGTCAAGAGCACCGGCGACGGGTATCTCGCCACGTTCGAAGGCCCGACGCAGGCCATCCGCTGCGCCGAGGCCTTGCGCGCTGAGGCTGAGACACTGGGCATCGAGATCCGCGCCGGCATCCACACCGGGGAGTGCGAACTGCTGGGCACCGACATCGGGGGGATCGCCGTACACATCGCGGCGCGGATCTGCGGCCAGGCCGGCGCCGGCGACATCCTTGTCTCCCGCACCGTGCGTGACCTGGTCGTCGGCTCGGGCACGGGCTTCGAGGACCGCGGCAGCGTCGAGCTGCGTGGCGTGCCCGGCACATGGCAACTCTTGGCGGTGGATCGCCGCGGCGCGCGGGCGGGATCGTTCGAGGTAGAGCTGGCATCAATCCCTACCCCCGGGCCTCGGACCGCGATGCGCCGCTCGGACCGCGCCGTGGAGGTGATGGCCAGGCGGACACCGTGGATCCTGCGCGGGATGGGCCGCCTGCCCAGGCCGCCGACCGCAGATGAGCAGAGATGCG
>CAVVUH010000042.1:0-162867 GCA_963751315.1 uncultured Actinomycetota bacterium
GACGCGTCTGGGTGATACGGCACGACCCGAGGGGTGTACGCCTCGGGTGGCCGCGGGCCTTCGACGCGGGCGTGGTAGCTGAACGTCCCGCGAATGACTTCGTCGCCGCGTTCCATCGGTAACCGTTCGGTTGGACCGTGCTCCCAGGCGGCGGCGTACAACTGCACTTGTACAGCGTCCGGTCCGATCGCGCCGAGCGAAACGAGGACTCGGAACTCGTGCCCGGCTCCGGCCGGCTCGACGTGCAGCGCGCCAAACGACACGTCGCTCCAGTAGTTCGCGATCATGTCCCGCCAGCGTTGCACGTCGCTCCCGACCCGGCAATGGTCGGCCAGGCGCGTGCGGTAGGTGGCCGCTGCGGGGGCGTAGAGCTCCTCGACGTACTGCCGGACCATGCGTTCCGACGAGAACTGGGCACGGGGCGCGGCCGAAAGCGCAAAGAGGGAGGGATATTTGGGGACCATTTTGGGACCACACGTTGTGCGCGCTGGTGAACGACCTGCACGCCTGTGCGCGTCATGCACGATCGTCACGGCGGGCGGGCGCGGGTGCGGGTCGGGTTGGGTCGAGCAGGGTGGGTTCGCTGGGTGGTGCCAGCGGCGTGGTGATGGCGTCGTGGGCGGCGTCGGCTAACTCGACGGTGGTGGCATACCGGTTGTCGGGGTCTTTGGCCATGCCGGTGGCGATCACCTGGTCGACCTGCTTGGGGATGTTGGGTTGGGTGGTCGACGGTCGTGGTGGCGGAGTGTGGGGGTGTGCGTTGACCAGGCTGCCCATGCTGGCACCGGCGAAGGGCGGCTGCCCGGTCAGGCATTCGTACAGCACACAGGCCAATGCGTAGATGTCGGCGGGGGCATCGTCACTCGGCTGATCTCGCAATCGCTCGGGGGCCATGTAGTGGAAGGTGGCGATGGTGTTGCCGGTCTTGGTCAATCGCGTTTCGTCGACGGCGCGGGCGATCCCGAAATCAATCAGGTAGGCGAAGTCGTCGCGATCGAGCAGGATGTTAGACGGTTTGACGTCGCGGTGCAGTAGACCAACCTCATGGGCGGCGTGCAGCGCCTTGGCCACCTGCTCGATGATGCGCACCGCCCGCGCCGGCTCTAGCGGCCCGTCGGCCAGCACCTCTTGTAGGTGCGGCCTTCGACGAGCCGCATGTCGACATATAGCCTGCCGTCGATTTCGCCGTAGTTGTGGATCGGGAATGATGTGCGGGTTGTTCAGCTGCGCGGCCGCATCGGCTTCCCGACGGAACCGCTGCACGAAGGTGTGGTCGGCAGCCAGCTGCGGCGGCAGCAGCTTAATCGCCACAGTTCGGTTGTTGGCCGCCGTGTCAGGCGCGCGCCACACCTCGCCCATGCCGCCGCGGCCCAACAACTCGATCAGCCGGTAACGACCGAACGGCGTGCCTTCCACCGGCTCACCATACGCAGCCAACCGCTCCACCGACAGGCAAACCGGCTACTGCGGTTACTACCGCCGGCCTTGCCGGACGGTGTTCACCGGTACAGCAAGGGTATTCGATCAGGAATGCGAGGCGCTGGACGCGTTGGAGAACGGCAGGATCACCGCCGGTGATGCCGTCACCTTTTGCGCTGCTCTTGGAGGACGGCACTCGCTGGCGGCGTAGTTGCGCTGCACCGTTTGAACGTCGGTTGCGACTGATGGTTCGGCTGCAGCGTCATCCCAGGCACACACCAGTGCGGCCGACCGAGCAGGCCACGTTGTGCCGGTGGGCGGGACGGCGGGAACACGCCGAGTTCATCAGCGCCGCAAGGCTTCTTGAGTGCGGCTGGCGGTTTCCTCGACCTCGTCGAGATCGACTCCGGGTCCGGGTGCAAGGATCCGCCGCGCATCGGTAAGAACCACGTCGAACTCGCGCTGTACGGCTGCCAGTCGGCGCTCACCGACGCATTGCGCGCCGACCTTACCGAGCAGCCGCAGCAGCTCCAGCCGCACCCGTGGATGCCGATCGAGCCCGCTCTGGCGCACGTGTGCGCACACCACCTTCAGGTGGGTGGGAAAGTCCATCACCGGTAGGTACGCCCGCGCCGCGCCGGTCGCGTCGGTGAACACCCGTGGCTGGAACGATCGGCGCGACGCGTCGGTGAGGACCGTGGCCAGATGGTGCACCGCTTGCACGGCCGTGTACGCGTCGTTGTGGCTGGTACTCATGCCTCGGCAGCTTATGTCGACGAGTTGGCGGATGCCGAGCCCGACATCCCGTTCGACCAACCGCTCGGGAGCGAGCTCAACTGCGTCGGCGACGGCCCGCAGCACTGGGTCGGCGGGCCGACCTATGAATCCGTCCCACCCGATCACGGCCAGCGGTTCACCGGGCACCACGTGGTAGCCCAACAAGGGAATCAGCCGCACGGTTAGCCGGTGTCGGGCGGCGACGCGCATCAGCGCGGACTCGTCGACACCCTGGACGTAGCCACCGCGGCGTGCGCCGACGGTGGCTACGTTCGGCGGCATGGACGGGGCCGGTCCGGTGTCCGGGTCGCCAGAGTTCACGATCGGATGGTCTCGCTTGATTATCCGCAGCGTCGCCCGCTCCACCCGCACCATGATCGCGTCGACGCGGATCTCGTCGAGCACGTGTCCGATGTAGTAGACGAGCATGCACAGCGACAGCAGCGCCAGGGCGAGCGAGCCGCTGACCGCGAGGCGCGGCACGTCGCCGCCGTGGCCGACTCCGTGCAGCCCGGCGAGGCTGTAGGCGACGGTCCCGACGAAGGTACCGAGCACCAATTGGGTACCGCGGTCGCGGATAAACGAGCGAAGCAACCGCGGCGAGTATTGCGTGCTCGCCAGCTGCAGCGCGACGACGGTGAGTCCGAAGACCAGGCTGGTCACGGTCGTCATCGTGCCTGCGACCGCGGCGAGAAGCTCCCGGGAGGCGGTCGCGTCACCAGCGAACGCTACCTGGTCGAAGACCGAGCCGGGGCGGGTCCGGATCTGCGACAACCCGAGACCGGCGAGCAGGGCCACCACGATCACCGCCAGCGGCCTAGACCACGGTGCGTCGTCGACACGTCGGGCCAAGCTCCGGAAGCGCATGGAACCTCCCGCCTCGCAATCAGTCCTGGGTGAGCTTACGGTGCGTCGCGCGGCGATCCGGGGGTGTGTCGTGGATCATCCAGAACCCTGACCAGTCACGCTGCTTACCTTCGATGGATAGCGAGAAAAATATTTCGATATTTGGTCCCTAAGGGTTCAGTTGAGGTATAGCTTTTGCACTACGTACCGCATCGGGGCTCTGCACAAAGTTGGGGAGGTCGCAATGTCAGGTCGTAAGCTTCGTTCGCTGGGATTCCGACTGGTCGCAAGTGCCGGCGCGGGTCTATTGACACTGACGGCGATGATGAACTCGGCTTTCGCATACGGCCAGATCGGCGACACCGCCTCGCCAGCTGCAGAGATACCTGTACAGCTGACCGCCTACACTGACACGATCAGCAACGCGGCGGCCGACGCGGCGAGCGATGCGGGGTCGTCTTACTCGTCATTCTTTTCTGACCTGCCCTCACTGCCGCCGCTTATCCTCGGCCTCAACATTCCGGGTGTGTTCGACGCCTTCGACAACATGACTGGCGTTTTGCCGTGGGACTACGCCGTCGGGCTGACGACCGGGAACGCGGGCGGCCTCGGTGTTGAGGCGTGGGCCCCTGACAACCCGCTGTTTTCCCTCGTCGCCGAGAGTGTGGGCACAACCTCTGGCGCGTGGCCCGGTGTCGCCAGCCTCGTCGGCGTAGAAACGCTTCTCGGCGGTTTCACAAACACCGAGTCGTACGCCAACACGTTTGACCCAACCGGCACCACGTGCCTAATTTGCGACACGTTTTCGCTTCTCGCCCCAGGTAACACTGCCCTATTCAGCTGGACAACCGACATTCCGATCAATGGGTCGCCGCAGTTTGAGTTGAGCACTCCGCTGTTCAGTTTGGGTCCAGACCTGGGAAACGCGTTCGACTATAGCCCGCTTGCAAACGGCTTTGTGAGCGACCCGTCGGCGGCATTGTCGAGCATCGCTGGCGACCCAGCCGCACTGATTAACGACCTGTCGACGAATCTAGGTCCGAGCATCGGCAACGACCTGACTACGCTGTTGACTAACCTGAGCGCGGATATGTCGACGAGCATCCCGGATCTGCTGGCGGGTAACCTGGCAGCAGATATGTCGACGATCATCCCGACCCTGCTGGCCAGCCTCGTCCCCTGACCCCAAAGCAGGTCAGCCACCCGTGGTTTGCCGCGTGGGCGATCGCGGTATCGTCACGGCGACAAAACTAATGGCCATGCGCGTCCTAGCGATTTGGACGGCTGCGATGGACATGATCGCGCTCAAGGTGGTCGCTGAAGCAATGACACGTGCACACGGTCGGCCTTACCCCCACCGACCATCCGACGCTGCTGCAGTTCTTGGATGCGTTCAGCACGCTCGGAAACGGAGGCAGCCCGATCTCGCCACCCGCCAATATCATTGATGCTTTCACCGCCTCGGCATCGGCTGACCTCGGCGTTCTGAAACCGTTGGTAGACAATGTGCTTGCCCTCGGAATCACCCTCCCCCAATACGACGCGACCCTCTTCGTGGATGGGCTGCAGTCGGGTAACCTGGTCGACGCGATCGGTAACCCGATCGCCGCCGACATCGGCCTGGTCCCACACGACATCCTGTTTAACGGTCTCATGCCCATCGTGGAGGCGGCCGCGACGACCGTCAGCGAGTTCGCCAGCCTTATCCCGTGACCTAACACGCTCTCCGGGTGACGCTAATCGGGTGATACGCGACGCGTTCCGCGGTCACTTCCGCGCGGCGGTCAACGCGTCCGACAGTGGTCGTCTCATATGTCACGACGGAATGTGCGTTGGATCAGTGGCAGGCCGGGCGGCGTGACAGCGAAGTCGTTTGCTGCTGAGAGGCGGAGCCCGGCATCCGGCCCTCTCTCGATCGTGTGTCGGATTATCTTGGGCGAGCGTAACCGGTGGTTGCGCCCGATGCGGCCGCGGCTGGACGATGTGGGTCGTGTCCGATCAGAAGCCGCCCCGATCGTTTGGTGACGATCGTCAGGTGCTGACGTTGTTGCTGCAGTATCAGCGGGAGTCACTGGCTCGTAAGGTCTTTGGAGTTTCTGAGGTTGCCGCACGCCAGTCTCCAGTGCCCAGCGGCACCACGCTGCTGTGGCTTATCGAACACCTGGCCCACGCCGAGCGGCTGTGGATCATGCATCGGTTCGCCGGCGGGGAGAAGCCGGCGCCGGTAACAACACACCAAACCGTGGATTCCGCGCTGGCCGCCTACCGAGGCACTTGGGTGGCTGTTGACGCGGTGATCGCCGCCGCCCCGTCCCTCGACGAACTTAGCGTCATCGCCGACGACCGCGGCCTTGTCACACTGCGCTGGATCATCGCGCACCTGATCGAGGAAACCGCCCGCCACGCCGGGCATGCCGACATCCTGCGCGAGCTCATCGATGGCGTCACCGGCCGCTAGCCATTCTGACCTGGGCTTGACCTCGTTTGGTGAACACAGGCTCAGGCGGCTTATGCCGTCTGAGTGAGTTGGTCTTCGAAGTCGACCCGGGCTGATCACACCGATGGCCGAGTGGCGTCTGCGTCGATTGTTGACTCGCTCGATCCAGTCGCCGACAATCATCACCAGGAGTGGACATGACACAGGCAGCCGAGATCGGCGTCCCGTTCTTCCGCACAAGAAGCTACGCGCCGGTCGCCGACGAACTGACCGCTTCGACCTGCCCGTAGAGGGCACGATTCCGCCGGAGCTCAGCGGGTGGTATCTGCGCAACGGTCCCAACCCGCGCCAGGCCACCGCGCATTGGTTTACCGATGACGGAATGATCCACGGCGTGCGGCTGGAGAACTGGCGCGCCGCGTGGTACCGCAACCGCTGGGTGCGCACCGAAAGCTTCGACAACCCAGCCCCGTTTGCAAGGGCGATGGCCTGAGCACCGTGCACCCGAGCCAACGCCCCCTCGTACTCCGGTCGGTAAGTGGCCAGCACCAGCGAGGGCGTCTGCGGAATCACCGTGAGGAACTCGGCCAGCATCGACTCGCTGACCTCATCGATCCAGTGGGCATCCTCAACGACATAGACCGCGGGCGTTTCCCGAGCCAAGGAAGCGGCATTCAGCAGCGCCGTCAACCGCCGCCGCCGCGCATCGGGATCGATTGCCGGTAACGCAGCATTCGGGTCGGCGATGCCCAATAGGTCATCGAGCAGCAGCAAGTCCTCGGGGTCTGCGTCGGGAACGCGGTCGCGCACTCGATCTCGAGCGGTCTGCCCGTCAAGACCCTCGCATGATTTACTCTTCGTCGTTACGTCCGTTAGGTGAACGCTCTCTCAGGGCGGGCGGACGATTCATGCGACGCTCGCCTACTGGCGCATCTTGTTCATGGAGGTGACGGCCCGGCGCTGCAACAAGGCCAGCTTAGTTGTCGGGTCTCGCTAGGAAGCAGCTTTGCCTGCCGAGCCAGACTCAGCGAACGACGCTAAATCGCGAAAAGTCGGGAACACAATTCCCTTCTGCAGGGGTTTCTGGGGTTAGCAGAAACCTACGAGGTCGAACCCCGCGTCTACACCTCGATGCTGTCAGGGGAGAAGGAATGGCCGGCAACAACGAGCATCTCCTCGGTTTCGCCGAGGTCTGCGCCGCTTTGTCCGACCGCTTCGGCACCAGCTTCGAACTGCAGAACACCGGCGGCAACTGCGTGACCCTGATGGCCAGGCTCACCAGAATCGACCTCTGTGGACACTGAGTGTGCCCAAAATGTGCCCAGCCAGTCCCTCGACTGGCAGCGCGCAATTGCGCTTGCTTAGAGCCCCGCGGAGGTCAAGAGATCACGTTGGACGCGCACCAGCTGTACGGCGGCATGGGCTAAGTCGTAACACCGGTGACGAGATCCCGCCGATGACCGTCACGGTTGGCGCACCGGATTGATCAGGCGGCATCGTGGGAAGTCCCACTTCGTGAGCTCAGCCGGAACAGTGCTCGGGATGCTCGTGAACCATCCGCGAGCATCCGACCCCGACCGATTGCATGACGCGGTGTCGGGCGCGACCGTGCTGGTCACCGGCGCCTCGTTCGGAATCGGCGCGGCCACCGCACGCGAACTCGCCTCGGCGGGAGCGACCGTCCTGCTCGCGGCCCGGTCGGCGGACAAACTCGACGAACTCACATCGACGATCGCCGCCGACGGCGGGCATGCGGTGAGCTACCCGGCCGACATCAGCGACGAGGCCGCCGTCGCCGAATTGGCGAAACGCATCTGCGCCGAGCATGGCGCGCCGGACATCGTCGTAAACAACGCGGGCAAGTCGATCCGCCGGTCGCTGCACGAACAGTACGAGCGACCGCACGACTTCGACCGCACGATCGGCGTCAACTACCTTGGCCCTATTCGGCTGCTGCTGGAACTGGTTCCGGAGATGCGGCGGCGCGGGAGCGGGCACATCGTGAACGTGTCGAGCGTCGGCGTCCGCACCCCGCCAGGCCCCCGGTGGGGCGCCTACCAGGCGTCGAAGGGGGCATTCGACATGTGGCTGCGCAGCGTTGCACCCGAGCTGCACGCCGACGGAGTGGACGTCACATCGATCTACTTTGGACTCATCAACACCCGGATGATGGAACCGACCAAGAGCCTGCGCAACGCGCCCGGCCTGTCTGCCGAGCAGGCGGCGGACATCGTTGCGAAGGCGATCACCGATCGACCCCGCACGATCGCCCCGTGGTGGTTGTGGCCGGCCGAAGTCGCCACCGTCGTGTTGCGTGCGCCGGTGGAGCGGGCGACGCAGGTGTGGTGGCGGCGGCGCGCCAAGCACTCGGACTGAGCCGGGGGGACTATGACCCGTTCTGGTCGCCGGTTCCGAAGCAGACCAGGCTGCGCGCTCCACGCCCGGAAGCCATGTCGGTGAACGCCGCCTCGACGTCCGTCGGTACCGATTCGCCGTGTCACCAGAGCCTCGAGATGACCCGACAAATGCGCCGGATTCTCCCTTCGATGTCGTCCGTGAACTGTTGGCCGATCGGCTGCCCGAGGTGCCGCAGTTGCGGTATCCGAGTAGCCGGAGCCGCTGGGCTGGCGTGGTCGTCAATGACCGCCATGACCGGAGTAGGCGCCAATGGCCGGTGACACCGTCGGGCTGACCGACATCGCCGCGCGCCTGCCTGCCTTGGTTCTGGACGCGCCCGTCGTTGCGCGGGGCACGCTCACGGCTTTTCTCGTCCGCGGGTCAGCGAAGAAGTCGATCGGCCGGGTCTTCCAAGACCGTGCGGCGCGTTACCCCGACCACGTTTTCATCCGTTTCGACGACGAAGGGCTGACCTACCGCGAGGCCAATGAAACCGTCAACCGCTACGCGGCCACGCTGGCCGAACGCGGCGTCGGTCGCGGTGACGTCGTGGGCGTCATCATGCGCAATTCGGCGCGAACGCTGCTCGTGATGCTCGCGGCGGTCAAACTCGGCGCGATCGCCGGAATGCTGAACCACAAGCAGCGCGGCAACGTGCTGGCACACAGCGTCGGGCTGTTGCATGCCCAGGTGATCGTCGGCGAGGAGGACCTGCTTTCTGCGGTCGACGAATCAGAGGCGGAAGTCGCCGACACCGTGACCATCGACGAATTGGATCGCCTCTCTGCCGACGCGCCCACCGACAACCCGGCGGTGACGTCGTCGGTGCTGGCCAAGGACCCCGCGTTCTACATCTTCACCTCCGGCACCACCGGCGCCCCGAAGGCCAGTGTCATGACGCACTACCGGTGGCTGCGCGCGATGGGTGGGTCCGGCGCCATAGGCATGCGGTTGAAGAGCAGCGACACCGTGTACTGCTGCCTGCCGCTGTACCACAACACCGCGCTGACCGTGGCGGTGTCGGGAGTGATCAGCGCAGGGGCCACTCTTGCTTTGGGCCGGTCGTTTTCGGCCTCGAGGTTCTGGGACGACGTGACTCGGTACGACGCCACCGCCTTCGTCTACATCGGCGAGGTTTGCCGCTATCTGCTCAACGAGCCGGAGAGGGACACGGACCGAACCAACAAAGTGCGCGTGATCGGCGGCAACGGACTGCGCCCGGATATCTGGGACGAGTTCACTGCTCGCTTCAATATCCCGCAGGTGTTCGAGTTATACGGGGCCAGTGAGGGAAACACGGGATTCGTCAATATCTTTCACATCCCCAAGACCGCTGGCCTCTGCCCTACCGCGGTCGCGTTCGTCGAGTACGACCCGGAGACCGGCGAACCGGTTCGCGATGAGAACGGCCGGGTCCGCAAAGTGCGTCGCGGCCAGCCCGGTCTGCTGTTGAGCAAAATCACCAAGGCGCAGCCGTTCGACGGCTACACCGACCCGGAAGCCAGCGAGAAGAAGTTGATTCGCAACGCTTTTCGCGACGGTGACGTGTGGCTCAACAGCGGTGACCTGCTGCGCCCACAGGGTTGGCGCCACGCTGTGTTCGTCGACCGGCTCGGTGACACCTTCCGATGGAAAGGCGAGAACGTGGCGACGACGGACGTCGAGGCCGCCGTGGCGGCCGACCCGGGGGTCGAGGCGGTGACGGTCTTCGGGGTGAAGGTGCCCGGCGCGGACGGGCGCGCCGGGATGGCGGCCGCGGTGTTGAAGGACGGCACAGAGTTCGACGGCGCGTCGCTGGCCCGTACCGTGTACGACCGCCTGCCCGGCTACGCGGTGCCGCTGTTCATAAGGGTCGTCGATTCGCTGGAGCACACCGCGACGGTCAAGACCAAGAAGGTCGATCTGCGCGAGCAAGGATACGGACCCGACGCCGCCGATCCGGTCTACGTGCTCAACGGTCGCGAGGAAGGCTACGTCCCGTACTACGACGACTATCCCGACGAAGTCGCAGCCGGTGAGCGGCCCGCAAGCTGACATCGCCGCAGGATCGCCACCGATCGCGCTGGTAGTGAAGGATTTGTAGTCGTCGATCAGCTCCTCACGCAGCGCGATCGGTGGCGGTATCGGCGTCGGTGCTCAAGCTTTTGGGCCCGGCGATGGTCGGGAAGGGCCCCGATGAGTTGTTATGGTGTCGTGCCGATGGGCAGCCGTTGCGACCCGCTACCACAACACATTGGTTCGGCGCGGCGGTCCAGCGCTGCCAGGCAGCCGATGAGGAGTTCCCTCGGGTCACTGTCGACGAACTACGGCACACGGCAGCATCGTTGATGATCGCCGGCGGTGCCAATGTCAAGACGGTGCAGGCCCAGTTGGGCCACAAAACGGCGACGATGACGCTCGATCAGTACGGCCACCTGTTTCCCGACGACCTTGACGACGTGGCCGACAAGATGGACGACCTGTGTCAAGGTGTGCCCAAAATGTGCCCACAGCGAGATGAAGGCCAGGGCGAAAGCGCCCTGACCTGCATCTTCACTGCATATTCCTCGGTGGAGCTGCCGGGAATCGAACCGGGCTCAAAACCTAACTGACCCGCGGAAATACCCGATTTGAGTACGCCAGGCGACGTGAAATGGCGCGAAACGACCTGCGGATACGCCAAAGGTGTTGATGACATCAACAGCGTTACGCCTCTGGTGTCAGCCGCGAGACCGCGACGGCCCGCTTGTTTTCGTTGGCGGAGATCTGCTCCCCCGTTGCGGTTGTCTCCACGGACTGCAGGGTATCTAGGTCGCCTGCCAAAGGCCGCACATCACGGAATCGGTTCTACCCAACTGGGCGTGTACCCAGTCCCGACGCGATCCCCCTGTCGGATTCAGCAGTCGGCCAAACGCTCCATGATGCCGGCGGCTTTGAGCAATGTTCGACAGTCGGTGGGCGTTTAGTTGCTGGTCGATGGCTGCTTCCAGCCAGGCTTCCCGAATGGGGCCGATGCTCGAGACGAGTTTGCGCCCCGAGGCGGTGATCGACATCAATGTTTTGCGCCCATCTGTGGGGTCTGGTTTAGCCGCCACGAGTCCGTCCCGACGCAATGCGGCGACCGTCTCGGCCATGGACTGGGGACGTACGTGCTCTGCATTGGCGAGAGCGCTCACCGTAGTGGGCCCCTCGGCAAGGTCTGCATCGACCTGTGCAATTTCTGCATCGCCCAGTACCTCCTCGCTCGTCTTAGGCGCCCAGGCGATGACCGATAAAGCCGATGTGGCTCGCGCGCGCTCCGAACGGCTAGTCCTGGATCTCTAATGTAACGCATGTCAGAAAAAATTGACAGATGTAACACGGCGACGTACGGTCCTTCCAACGCGGTGGCCATTGGCTAATCGATCAGGAGAAGAGATGACTGCGACATCAGTCGAGTTCGATCCGATGAACCCGGAGTTCCTGCGGGACGCCTATCCAATAGTTCGTCGGCTGCGTCAGGACGCGCCGGTGCACTACACGGACTTCGCCGGCGGATTCTGGCTCGTCACCCGCCACGCCGACCTAAAGACGATCGTGCGCGACCCGTCGCTACGCTGCGCCGACATCGAGCCCGCCGGCGAGAGCCAGCGCGCCATCACCACCATGGTGCGTCGCGGCTTCGCCAGGGTCCCCGTCCGGTTCGTCGCGGGCTGAGCACCGAACGACAACGAAGACGAACAATCGTAGGGGCGCATCGTGCGGCCCGGAAGGACCACCATGGACCTAATCACTATTGCGCCATCGACCAACGCGGGCGCGACCAGCCAGGCCTCTTCAGCGAAACTGGAATTCACCGTATGGAGGATGTTCGCCTGGTGCGGACCGATCTACATGACCGTCGGCCTGGTGGCGTGGGCGGGGATCGCGCACTTCCTGCCACCCCCGCGGCAGAACTGGGGTGCTGACCACCTCGCGTACTGGTTTAGCGACAACTCCACGCGCGTGAAGATCGGGATGCTGGGCATGCTCGCCATCGGCTTCTTCTACGCGGCTTGGAGTCTGGCGGTCGCGAGACTGATGGAGCGCGTCGAGGGTCCGCACCGGTTCCTCTCCCGCATCCAGCTCTTGGGCGGCGTCGGCACCGCGCTGGTCACCATGGGCTGCGCCATCCCCTGGTTCCTGGCTGCCTTCCGCCCGGGATCTCGCACGCCCAGTGAGATTCTGCTCCTCAGCGACATGGGTTGGTCGATCTTCGACCTGACGGCCATGGTCACCGTCTTCCAGATGCTGTCCTTCGGACTCCTGTGGCTGCTGGTCCCCGCGACCAGCCAGCTCGTGCCGAGATGGGTGTCCTACTTCTCCTTCTTCATCACCACACTGCAACTCCCGGTGTTCGTCTGGCCCTGGGTGACCAGTGGACCTTTCGCCTGGAGTGGCCTGATCGACTACTACGTGTTGCTGGCCGCCTTCTTCGGCTGGATCGTGGTCGTCACCTATCACCTGCTCCGCGCGATCGCCCAGCTCGAGCGCAGCGAGATGGCCCTCTGATGACGCGCCTGACCTCCGAGGTAGCCCGCTCGCGCGTCGCCCGCGACCGGATCAAGGCTGAGCGTCCTCTCCGCGCACTGGTGACCGGCGCGTCGTCGGGGATCGGTCGCGAGTTCGCGATGTTCCTCGCCGAAAGGGGCCATGACATCGTACTCGTCGCGCGTCGTGAGGCGATGCTGCACGAGCTCGCGTCGCACATCACGGCGAGCCACCCGGTCAAGGCAACCGTGATCGCCCAAGACCTCTCCGACCCAGACGCTTCGGCCACGCTGGTTGCCGAGCTCGAGCGCCAAGGACTCGAGATCGACGTGCTGATCAACAATGCCGGAGCGACGATGGACGGCCACTACCTCCTCCACCCGTGGGAGCAACACCGCGCCTACCAGCAGCTGATGTGCCTCACGCCTGCTGAGCTGACCTACCGGCTGCTCCCGGGAATGTTACGGCGAGGATTCGGACAGGTCGTCAACGTGGCCTCCATCGCCGGGCTGATCCCGTCCAGTCCGTTCAACTCGCTTTATGGACCGTGCAAGACCCATCTCGTCGTTCTCACCCGCACCTTGCAGCTGGAGTACGGCGGCGCTGGCGTCACCTTCAGTGCTTGCTGTCCCGGCCCGGTCGCAGACACACCGATCCTCAACGAGTCGGCGCACGGGCAGTCCTGGGCGCGGTTCCCGTTCCTGCTCTCAAACCCGCGAAAGCTGGTGGAGAAGGCGTACACGGCAGTCGAGAAGCGCAGAACCGTCCAGCCGGTAGGCCCGTTGGCGAGGGCGGTGACCGTGCAGAACCGCCTGTTGTCGACGCGAACCTCCAATTGGGTCAGCGGTGCCACTGTCATGTTCATGAGCGACGAGAAGCGAATCACCTCGGCAACCGACGCAGGGTTGGAGCCGCACACGCAAGAGTCCAGGAGAATGGATGTCAACCATTCATGAAGCATGTCCAGATGGGTCGACCAGCGTCTTTGTCGTTAGCCTGATGACCATCGCCAACAAGCCTTCCCCACCTCGCTACGTGCCAGCCCCGCGCCACGGGGACGCACGGCGCGCGAAGTTGCTCGCTGCGCTCGACGATCTACTCGCCCAGCGCCCCTTCGCCGAGGTCGGCATCGGAGAGATCACCGCGGCAGCCGGCGTGAGCCGGCCCGCGTTCTACCGGTACTTCACCACCAAGACCGCCGCTGTGCTCGCACTCCTGGAGGACTTCTTTGACGAGATGATCCAGGCCTCTTCGGCCTGGTACGAGGGCGGTGGCGACCCCGCACGCGACCGGCTGCAGACGACGTTCGAGACGGCCGCGAAGTACTGGCGCGCACGCGCTGCGCTTCTCGTCGCCCTGCTTGACGGGGTAGGAAGTGACCCGGAGGTCCGCGAGATCTGGAACGGCTGGATCGAGGGCTACGTCGACCGGGTCGCCGAGCAGATCACCAACGAGATCGAGACCGGACTGGTTCGACCGCTCCCAGATCCGCGCCCGGTCGCCGTCGTCCTCGTGGGTGCTGCTGTCCACGTCATGGAACGCGACGTACGGTCTGTGACCGCAGGCGGGCCCCCGCTGGACGACCTGGTCGAGGCGGTTACCGACACCTGGCACCAGACCCTGTATATGTCCATCGCAGATGAAGCCCCCTAGGCCGCTGGCGACCCGGATCGCGAGACGCGACGGCAAGGTTGCTACCCCATGACGCTTCAGGTGGACGCGGACAACGTCGCGCACCGCGAGTCACCGCAGTCGGTCGCGCACGAGCAGTCGGCGCGGCGGATCGCCGGCGCGGCGGCCTTGCCGTTGTCCGGACGATGACCGAAAAGGGCGGCGGTGCCTGATGGCCGACGGCGATTGACCTTAGCTGCCGGTTGACTCGGCGGTCTGCTTCAAGCGCCGCAGCGTTTCTTGGATGCCTCGATTAACTTGGCGGCCACGAGGAACAAACGCCTCGACCACTCGGTCCAAGGCAGGGCACCATAAGAACTCGAAGGACTCTGTTACGAGCGTCCCAGACGGTAGCGGCTCAAACACGTACTGCCATTGTGTCTCTTCGCGTCCGGTACGGCCATCAAGGGTGGTGAAGGAGAACTTGCTGCCACGATCGGCGGCGGTAATTACTGCCGTTCGCTCCCATCGATAGGGTCCAAGGCGGTTGTGCCCGCGAAACCGCGTGCCCACCTCAGCGGCAGTAGCCCCGTCCAGCCACACGCACCGATAGCACTCAGGACTCCACTCACCCATGCGGGTGATGTCGGCGAGCAGGTCGTAAACAACTTCTGGCGGTGCTGCTATCTCGATGCTCTCGCATCCCCATTGAGGCGTCGGCATGAACTAATCCTCCATCCGTTTCGGCTGGCGTGGCATCGGATACCCGACGAACTTTTTAACTTGTCGCGTGCGGCTATTTGTTGGACGTTTTAGCCACTAACGTCCAGTTCATGGCGACTGACCCAGACCCGCAACGACGGCGCTGGGACACCGCCTACGCCGACAATCCCGGCATGTACGGCGGTCAGCCCTCCGCCCCGGCCATCGACGCCGCTACAGTCTTCCGGAACGCGGGCGCCAACGACGTGCTCGAGCTGGGATCTGGCCATGGCCGCGATGCGCTGTTTTTCGCCCAACAGGGTTTCGCCGTGCAGGCGCTGGATTTCAGCGCGACCGGTTTGCATCAGTTGCGCGAGGCGGCCCACGCCTTGGGCGTCGGCGAGCGCATCTCGACAACCGTGCACGACGTCCGCCAGGCGCTCCCGCTACCGGACGCTTCGGTGGATGGCGTCTTCGCACACATGCTGCTATGCATGGCGCTGTCCACTGAGCAGATCCACGCCGTGGTCGCCGAGGTGCGGCGAGTGCTGCGCCCCGGCGGAGTGTTTGTCTACACCGTCCGGCACACCGGCGACGCCCACTACGGCGCGGGAACCCCGCACGGCGATGACATCTTTGAAAACGGTGGCTTCGCCGTGCACTTCTTCACCCGTGACCTGGTCGACGCTCTCGCCGACGGATGGACCCTGATCGACGTCCACGCGTTCGAGGAAGGTGCCCTGCCGCGGCGGCTCTGGCGGATCACCGAGACACTGGCCCGCTAACGCGCGCGCCGCGGCCTGTCGTCTCGCCAGCAAGCACAAGGTCGGGTGTCGGAATAGTGGCGAAGAAGATTTGTTCTTCCACCATTCCGAGATTCGTGGGGCAATTCGCTGGACGATAACCAGCGAGTTCAATTCGAGGTCGGTCAAGGACCCAAGGGTCCTCGCGCGGTCGCAGTAACTCCAATCTAACGACCTCATCGGCGGTGGACTGGCCGGAGGTGTCAGGCCAGCCGACACGCCTTCTTTGTCACGACGGTCACCGGCGCGAAGCCTGTTGCGCCCGTGCGCGATTCGCCCAGACCGCCGAGCTGGCCGAGGTGACGCACTTGAGAGGCCGGGCCGCGCCGCTTAGGATATCTGGGAGCGTATCTATCGGCCAACACGGAGCAAGCCCATGGCGGAACAGAGTTGCCCCGGCAGCATGCACACGGCCGGCATGGATTGCACGCTCGACGGAGCGTCAGTCGACGCGAAAGGGGTGCTTCACTGCTCCTACTCATGCACCGTGACTCCGACGAAGGCACAAGCGAAAGAAGTGCAAGCGGAACTCAAGAATCTGGGCGCACGAGCGCAGGCGGCAGCTAAAGAAATGAATGTCAACGACCCAGCAAGCGTAAAGAGGGTAAACGCGGAGTTAAAAAAGGTCCACCGTGACCTGGTGGCCTTTGCGAAGGCCCACAACCTCGAACTCATCAAAAAGGAAAAGACTGCACGGCAAGCCGTAGCGCAACGCGCTCGTTCTCGACGCTGAGTTCCGTTGCTGGCCCAACACCACACCGCAAACGGCTGCCCGCAACCTGCTCGAAGAGGATTGTCAGACGCTGCTCTATTCACGGCGCCTGCGCTATTCGGGTAACGCGACTTTCTTGACGAAAATGGTGAGTCCGGGCAGATAACCCTCAGCTTCCCGGTCAGCTTCCAGTGAGCTTCCGGTCAAGCTCGCGGCGTTCGTCCAGCAGTTCGTCTACCGGCCCATAGAGGGCAGGATTCCGTCCTGCTCGCGGCACACCCGGCGAACGGCGGCCAGCACCCGCAGCTCGGAGTCGATGGTCTCCCGGCCGCGCCCGAACTGACACCTGACCCTTAAGTTTTGTCAGGATTTGCACATATTGCACTCACGTTGAGTTAAGGTTCCGTTCACAACGACAGATTGGCCACCACCGTTGGCTCCACATGGAGCTAAGTACACGACAGGTGGAAATGCAGTACCGGACTACTCGTGTGCCTGGCTGCGGTCACTAAGAAAATACGCACAGGGGGCTGAGAGAGAGGAAGACCCATGTTGCGTTCTCGCGGTCTCGGTCGGCTGATGAACCCCCGCCGAATCCCGCTCACCCTCGGCACGGCTGTCGGCGCCGCTTTCGCGGCCGCCCTCATCGGACTGGCTAACGCTCCCGCAGCCAGCGCCGACAATGAAGTTCTCCCGTCCGACGACCTCGGCAATAGCGGACTCAACCCGTTCGAGGACCTGTTCGGCAATAGCGGAATCAACACCTGGACAACCTCGGCTGACAGCTTCTTGGCCAGCAACGATCCGACCCTGGCCGCCAACTTGGACACAAGCGTCGACAACTTCCTATTCAATTTTGGTAATCAGGTCGACCCGTTCAGCACCATTGCTTACAGATTGGACCCGAGCCTTCCACTGGATCAGCTGCCGTTTAGCATGGACCCCGCCGGTTTCGGTTATTTCCTCGACGACGGTGTGCCTCTCAACGCCACTGGTGACTTCGCCCTGGGCCTGGATTACATGTTGTATGCCAGCGGCATCGGGGCGACGCTGGACCCGATCATCTATTCGCTCATCCTCGATCCGATCTTGTACGGTGGCTTTCCTTTGTTCTGATTGACCATCGAATCGACGAATCGTCGGCGAAGCTTATCGCGCGGTTAGGAGGGACGAAATGAGCGCCATGTTCGCGGGTATCGCGTTCACCGCATTTGTTTCGATACCGGCGCTAGTTCGTGAGATTCGCTTAGCGCGGCGCTTCGATTCGCCCGCCAGCGGTTCGAGGTCCTGGCCCGCAGTTCCAACGGCTTCCGAGCACACACCCAGACCACGACCGTAATCAGGTTGCGGCGTTGCGGCAATGTGGACAATGCAAAGCGTTAGTGGCCTGTGGTCAGTGGTTGGACACGCTGGCACCCGGCGACCGGCCCCGCGGCAATTATTCTGAGATGCAGGTTGTGGCCCGACGCCGAACGATTCTTAACGATGCCTCAGTCGGTGGTGTGGACGATCAGGATAGTCGGTGGTGTGGACGATCAGCACGTCGGTCTTGGCCCTGTGGGAGACGTTGGCTGGGACCGATCCCAGCAGCTGCAAGGCGACGCTGCCGTTGAGTCCGACATTGCCGACGACCAGCAGGTCCGCGTTGACCTCCTTGGCCAGATTCACTAGTACAGGGGCTGGCGCGCCGACAAGCGCCCGCTCTTCGATGTCCTGGGCGCCCGCGGTCTTCGCCCGTTCGCGGGCCTCCCGCAGGATCGCATATACGGGGGCACTCCCGTGCATCTTGTAGCCCCCCTCGCCCCCGAGGACAACCTCGGCGCGGGGGTTAATCACACCATCCGGGTGGGGTGGTCTTGCCCAGCCTCCCTTCTCCACATTAGGCAAGTGCGCCATGGCGATGATCAACTTCGCATTATTTTCCGCGGCGACCGCGGCTGCCTGGTCCACCGCACGCAGCGACGACTCCGAGCCATCGGTGCCGACCACCAGGGTCTGATAGGCGCTCATTTCCCTCCCAGTGTAAAGCCCGACGGCGGCTCAAGAACCCCCCAGGTTCCAACCAAACTGCGCGTTACCCGTTGCGCCTGGGCGTGTCATCTCGGGAGTTTTGCGAGGTCTAGATCACGGCGCCACCGGGTGTGTGATAGCCGGGCCGGATTATTGAGCCCAAGTACTAGAACAGCGACCCGGTGATGAGTTTTCAGCGACCCTGCATCGGTAGCAATGGGCCTTGTCCCACACGGGCCCTCACAACCCATCGCAGCGGCCGATGCGAGCAGTGCCGGCGCCGCCACTACAGCCGGCGTGACGCGGAACAGTTCGCCAACAAGGTCGAAGTCAGCAAGATAGCCGGCGAGTACGTCGCACCATCGGTCGGCAAGATCACCGTCGGTGAGCTCGGCCCGGCGTGGTTGGCCCGCCAGCGCGGCCACCTGAAGGCGTCGACCCTTCTGTCCTATGAACTGAGTTGGGCCACGCACGTCGCGCGGCGCTGGGCCGACATTCCGGTGTCCCGCGTTTATTACTCCGACGTGCAAGCGTGGATCGCGGAACTCTCGTCGCAGCGCGGCGCCGGGGTGGTGAGAATCGCTTACTCGATACTGGCCCGGATACTTGATGACGCGGTGCGGGACAGGCTGATCGGCGCCAATCAGGCTCGCGGGGTGAAGCTGCCGAAGCGTCCGCCGCCGCACAACGTGTACTTGAACGCCAAACAGCTGCAGCGCCTCGCTGACGAGTCCGGCCGGTACAAGTCGCTGGTGCTGGCGCTCGGCGTCGGCGGGCTGCGCCTGGGCGAGGCTGCAGCCCTCCGAGTGTTAGACGTCGACTTCCTGCGCCGCCGCGTGGAGCTGCGCCGCAACGCGGTCAAGGTGGGAGGCGAGTTTGTGGTCGGCTCGCTGAAAAACAACAAGAACCGCAGTGTGGCGCTGCCGGTGTTTGTCATTGACGAGCTGGCGCGTACATGCGCGGGCAAGGGCCGTGACGATCTGGTCTGGCCGTCGCCCCGCGGTGGATACATCAGCGGTCCGTCACTGTGGAAAACGTCATGGCTGGCGGTGGCGGTGGCGCGCTGTCAGAAAGCCGACCCGACGTTTCCGCGCGTGACGCCCCACGACTTAAGGCACACCGCGGCCTCGCTGGCGATCAGCGCCGGAGCCAACCCGAAGGTGGTTCAACGCATGCTCGGGCATGCCAGCGCGGCGATGACGTTGGACGTGTACGCCGATTTGTTCGAATCCGACCTGGAGTCGGTGGCGGAGAATGTGGCCAAAATGTGGCCAGGGCAGGATCAGGAGCACACACGTTCGGCACCAGAAAGTGCCAGCTAGCAGCGCATACGAGCTAAGCGCCCACTTTGATGTCGCATTGATGTCGGTTTTCCGCCAGTAATGTCAGTGGTCGGGTGTAATTGTCGAACCGTGCATGAAGACTTCGACCGCTGCTATCGGGCCGTGCAATCCAAGGACGCTCGGTTTGACGGCTGGTTTGTCACCGCCGTGCTGACCACCGGGATTTATTGCCGCCCCAGCTGTCCGGTCCGGCCACCGTTCGCCCGCAATGTCCGGTTTTATCCAACCGCGGCGGCCGCGCAACGTGCCGGCTTCCGCGCGTGCAAACGCTGCCGCCCGGACGCGTCGCCGGGGTCGCCCGAGTGGAACATCCGCGGCGACCTCGTCGCCCGGGCCATGCGGCTGATCGCCGACGGCACCGTGGACCGCGAAGGTGTCACCGGTCTTGCCGCCCGCCTCGGTTACACCACACGTCAGCTCGAGCGGCTGCTGCAGGCCGAAACCGGTGCCGGCCCGCTTGCCCTGGCCCGCGCGCAGCGCACGCAAACTGCGCGAATACTGATCGAGACAACAGATCTGCCTTTCGGCGATATCGCTTTTGCCGCAGGCTTTTCCAGCATCCGCCAGTTCAACGACACGCTGCGCCTGGTGTGCGACATCACTCCGACGCAGTTGCGCAAACGCGCAGCGGCACGGTTCGGGCGTGCCGCATTGGACGTACGGTCACCGGGGACGGTGTCGCTGCGCCTGCCGGTACGGGCCCCGTTCGCCTACGAAGGCGTCTTCGGTCATCTGGCCGCCGGCGTGGTGCCCGGATGCGAGGAGGTGCGCGATGGCACATATCGCCGCACGCTACGGCTGCCGTCCGGAAACGGCATAGTCAGCCTGACGCCCGCGCCCGATCATGTCCGATGTCTGCTGGTGCTCGACAACTTCCGGGACCTGACGACCGCGATCTCCCGTTGCAGGCGGCTACTAGACCTCGACGCGGATCCGGAGGCGGTGATCGAGATCTTGCAATCTGATCCGGCACTGGCCCCGGTGGTGGCCAAGGCGCCGGGGCAACGCATACCCCGCACTGTCGATGAGGCCGAACTCGCGGTGCGAGCGGTACTGGGTCAGCAGGTGTCAACCAAGGCCGCGCGAACCCACGCGAGCAGGCTGGTCATCGCATATGGCCAGCCGGTCCACGACGCCGACGGCGCACTGACGCACACCTTTCCGTCGGTCGAGCAGCTCGCCGACATCGATCCGATCCATTTGGCCGTCCCGGCGGCACGCCGGCGGACCCTGACCGCCCTGATCGCCGGGCTGGCCGATGGCAGCGTGGTCCTTGACACCGGCTGCGACTGGGACGCGGCCCGTCAGCAGTTGCTGGCACTGCCCGGCATCGGGCCGTGGACCGCCGAGGTGATCGCCATGCGCGGTCTGGGTGACCCGGACGCCTTTCCAGTCAGCGACCTCGGATTGCGCTTGGCTGCCGAGCAATTGGGTTTGCCGACCGCTCAGCGGGCACTGACTGCACGAAGCCGTCCGTGGCGCCCCTGGCGCTCCTATGCCACACAACATCTTTGGACCACGCTGGAGCATCCGGTGAACCACTGGCCGTCGAAGGAGATCGCATGATCCACTACCGCACCATTGACAGCCCGATCGGTCCGTTGGCGCTGGCGGGGCGCGGCGGCGCGCTGACGAATCTGCGCATGCTGAACCAAACCTATGAGCCGAACCGCACTGACTGGGTGCCCGACGACCGGGTCTTTCCGGACGCGGTCGATCAGCTCGAGGCGTACTTCGCCGGCCAGCGCACCGATTTCGACCTCGAACTCAGCTTGGTGGGTAGCGAGTTTCAGCGGCGGGTTTGGCAGGCGCTGCTGACGATTCCGTACGGGGAAACCCGATCGTACGGAGAGATCGCGGAACAGATCGGCGCATCGGGTGCCGCTCGCGCCGTCGGGCTGGCAAATGGCCACAATCCGATCGCCATTATCGTCCCGTGCCACCGGGTGATCGGTGCAAACGGAAGTCTTACCGGATACGGCGGCGGCCTCGATCGGAAACGGTCGCTGCTCGAAATGGAGAAAAACGTAAAATCGGGGAATTTAATGCTTTTTGATTAAGGCTTCGTTTGGGTGCAAAAAAGGGCACCGTTTGTGGTGCCCTTTTTTGGGTGTGTGTTCGGCGGTGTCCTACTTTTCCACCCGGGTTGGGTAGTATCATCGGCGCTGGCAGGCTTAGCTTCCGGGTTCGGGATGGGTCCGGGCGTTTCCCTGTCGCTGTGGCCGCCGTAACTTTATTTTATTTGTCATTCAGGTGTGTTTTGGTGGTGGGGTGCGGTGTGGGTGTGGGTTTTTGTGGTTGCGTGTGTGTGTAAGTTTTCGGCCGGTTAGTGCCAGTTCCCTGTGCCTGTTGCCAGGTGTGTAGGTCTGGTCTATTGATCCCGTGGTCTGCGGGGGGCCTTATCCCACTTGATGGGTGAGAAACCTGGTCTTGGAGGGGGTTTCCCGCTTAGATGCTTTCAGCGGTTATCCTGTCCGAACGTGGCTATCCAGCGGTGCCCCTGGTGGGACAACTGGTGGACCAGAGGTTCGTCCGTCCCGGTCCTCTCGTACTAGGGACAGGTTTCCTCAGGTTTCTGACGCGCGCGGCGGATAGAGACCGAACTGTCTCACGACGTTCTAAACCCAGCTCGCGTGCCGCTTTAATGGGCGAACAGCCCAACCCTTGGGACCTGCTCCAGCCCCAGGATGCGACGAGCCGACATCGAGGTGCCAAACCATCCCGTCGATATGGACTCTTGGGGAAGATCAGCCTGTTATCCCCGGGGTACCTTTTATCCGTTGAGCGACACCCCTTCCACTCGGGGGTGCCGGATCACTAGTCCCGACTTTCGTCCCTGCTTGACGTGTAGGTCTTGCAGTCAAGCTCCCTTGTGCACTTGCACTCGCCACCTGATTGCCGTCCAGGTTGAGGGAACCTTTGGGCGCCTCCGTTACATTTTAGGAGGCAACCGCCCCAGTTAAACTACCCGCCAGGCACTGTTCCTGAACCCGGTTCAGGGTTCGAGGTTAGAGGTCCAATACGATCAGAGTGGTATTTCAACAACGACTCCGCAATTACTGGCGTAATTGTTTCATAGTCTCCCACCTATCCTACACAAACCGTACCGAACATCAATACCAAGTTGTAGTGAAGGTCCCGGGGTCTTTTCGTCCTGCCGCGCGTAACGAGCATCTTTACTCGTAGTGCAATTTCGCCGAGTCTATGGTTGAGACAGTTGAGAAGTCGTTACGCCATTCGTGCAGGTCGGAACTTACCCGACAAGGAATTTCGCTACCTTAGGATGGTTATAGTTACCACCGCCGTTTACTGGGGCTTAAATTCTCCGCTTCACCCCGCAAGGGGTTAACGGGTCCTCTTAACCTTCCAGCACCGGGCAGGCGTCAGTCCGTATACCTCGTCTTGCGACTTCGCACGGACCTGTGTTTTTAGTAAACAGTCGCTTCTCACTGGTTTCTGCGACCCCCTCCCGCTGCCGGCCGCGCGGGCCATGACGGTGTGGGGGCCCCCCTTCTCCCGAAGTTACGGGGGCATTTTGCCGAGTTCCTTAACCATAGTTCTCTCGTACGCCTCGGTATTCTCTACCTGACCACCTGTGTCGGTTTGGGGTACGGGCCGTGTGTGTGCTCGCTAGAGGCTTTTCTTGGCAGCATAGGATCACCGAATTCACCTCATCCGGCTATGCATCACCTCTGGGAATATATGAACAGCGGATTTGCCTACTGTTCTTCCTACCGGCTTGCCCCAGTATTACCACTGACTGGTACGGCTACCTTCCTGCGTCACCCCATCGCTTGACTACTACCAACCCGGGTCCCACGCAGCCAGCGGCCCTCGCACCCCTAAAAGGGGATTGATCGGCCACCTTTTGGGTGGTTAGCTGAATTGATTCGTCACGGGCGCGCACACACGGGTACGGGAATATCAACCCGTTGTCCATCGACTACGCCTGTCGGCCTCGCCTTAGGTCCCGACTCACCCTGGGCGGACTGGCCTGGCCCAGGAACCCTTGGTCTTTCGGCGGGCAAGGTTCTCACTTGCCTTATCGCTACTCATGCCTGCATTCTCACTCCCCACACCTCCACCACACCATCACTAGGTGGCTTCACCGGTGAGAGGACGCTCCCCTACCCAACGATTACTCGTTGCCGCGGCTTCGGCGGTGTGCTTGAGCCCCGCTACATTATCGGCGCACAATCACTTGACCAGTGAGCTATTACGCACTCTTTCAAGGGTGGCTGCTTCTAAGCCAACCTCCTGGTTGTCTATGCGACTGCACATCCTTTCCCACTTAGCACACGCTTAGGGGCCTTAGCCGGCGATCTGGGCTGTTTCCCTTTCGACGCACGGAGCTTATCCCCCGCCGTCTCACTGCCACGCTCTACCACCACGGCATTCGGAGTTTGGCTGACGTCAGTAACCTAGTAGGGCCCATCGGCCATCCAGTAGCTCTACCTCCGCGGTGAACCACGCAACGCTGCACCTAAATGCATTTCGGGGAGAACCAGCTATCACGGAGTTTGATTGGCCTTTCACCCCTACCCACAACTCATCCCCTCAGTCTTCAACCTAAGTGGGTTCGGGCCTCCACGCGGTCTTACCCGCGCTTCACCCTGGCCATGGGTAGATCACTCCGCTTCGGGTCCAGAACACACCACTACACCACCTCACGGTGGATACGCCCTATTCAGACTCGCTTTCGCTGCGGCTACCCCACCCGGGTTAACCTCGCGACATGTCCCTGACTCGCAGGCTCATTCTTCAAAAGGCACGCCATCACCCCACAACGAAGGCTCTGACGGCTTGTAGGCACACGGTTTCAGGTACTCTTTCACTCCCCTCCCGGGGTACTTTTCACCATTCCCTCACGGTACTGATCCGCTATCGGTCATCGAGAAGTATTCAGGCTTACCGGGTGGTCCCGGCAGATTCACAGCAGATTCCACGGGCCCGCTGCTACTCGGGAATCGATACAAAGGCAGGTGCCGGATTTTCACGTACCGGGCTCTCACCGTCTACGGCAGACCATCCCAGGCCACTTCCGCTAACCACAACACTTTCTCACTGCCCCTCAACCAGGTAGAGCTGAGACATACCAATCCCACAACCCCGCACACACAACCCCTACCCGGTATCACATGCGTGCGGTTTAGCCATCCTCCGCGTTCGCTCGCCACTACTAGCGGAATCACTTTTGTTTTCTTCTCCTACGGGTACTGAGATGTTTCACTTCCCCGCGTTCCCTCCCAACGGCTATACATTCACCGCCAGGTGACACGACATCACTCGTGCCGGGTTACCCCATTCGGACATCCTCGGATCCACGCTCGGTTGACAGCTCCCCGAGGCATATCGCAGCCTCCCACGTCCTTCATCGGCTCTCGATGCCAAGGCATCCACCATGCGCCCTTAAACACTTACAAACACAAAAACCAAAGTTTTTCAAAAATTGCACAAAAGAACACGCCACCCACACGGGCAACGCATCCCCTTGATGCTCGCAACCACTATCCACAAATCAAACACCACACCCCACCACCAAGATGGAGCGACAACACCCAAGGATGTTGCCTCAGGACCCAATAGTGTGTCTGGCAATACATTGCTGTTGTGCACCCGGTGGGCGCCACTACAGCGACCCACCCCTACACGGCTCACACCCCACCTTGTTGCGGGGCGTTTTTCGTGGTGCTCCTTAGAAAGGAGGTGATCCAGCCGCACCTTCCGGTACGGCTACCTTGTTACGACTTCGTCCCAATCGCCGATCCCACCTTCGACAGCTCCCCCCACAAGGGTTAGGCCACTGGCTTCGGGTGTTACCGACTTTCATGACGTGACGGGCGGTGTGTACAAGGCCCGGGAACGTATTCACCGCAGCGTTGCTGATCTGCGATTACTAGCGACTCCGACTTCACGGGGTCGAGTTGCAGACCCCGATCCGAACTGAGACCGGCTTTAAAGGATTCGCTTAACCTCACGGCATCGCAGCCCTTTGTACCGGCCATTGTAGCATGTGTGAAGCCCTGGACATAAGGGGCATGATGACTTGACGTCATCCCCACCTTCCTCCGAGTTGACCCCGGCAGTCTCTCACGAGTCCCCGGCATTACCCGCTGGCAACATGAGACAAGGGTTGCGCTCGTTGCGGGACTTAACCCAACATCTCACGACACGAGCTGACGACAGCCATGCACCACCTGCACACAGACCACAAGGGAACTGATATCTCTACCAGCGTCCTGTGCATGTCAAACCCAGGTAAGGTTCTTCGCGTTGCATCGAATTAATCCACATGCTCCGCCGCTTGTGCGGGCCCCCGTCAATTCCTTTGAGTTTTAGCCTTGCGGCCGTACTCCCCAGGCGGGGTACTTAATGCGTTAGCTACGGCACGGATCCCAAGGAAGGAAACCCACACCTAGTACCCACCGTTTACGGCGTGGACTACCAGGGTATCTAATCCTGTTCGCTCCCCACGCTTTCGCTCCTCAGCGTCAGTTACTGCCCAGAGACCCGCCTTCGCCACCGGTGTTCCTCCTGATATCTGCGCATTCCACCGCTACACCAGGAATTCCAGTCTCCCCTGCAGTACTCCAGTCTGCCCGTATCGCCCGCACGCCCCCAGTTAAGCCAGGGAATTTCACGAACAACGCGACAAACCACCTACGAGCTCTTTACGCCCAGTAATTCCGGACAACGCTCGCACCCTACGTATTACCGCGGCTGCTGGCACGTAGTTGGCCGGTGCTTCTTCTCCACCTACCGTCAACCCACCAAAAGCGGGCCTTCGTCGATGGTGAAAGAGGTTTACAACCCGAAGGCCGTCATCCCCCACGCGGCGTCGCTGCATCAGGCTTGCGCCCATTGTGCAATATTCCCCACTGCTGCCTCCCGTAGGAGTCTGGGCCGTATCTCAGTCCCAGTGTGGCCGGACACCCTCTCAGGCCGGCTACCCGTCGTCGCCTTGGTAGGCCATCACCCCACCAACAAGCTGATAGGCCGCGGGCCCATCCCACACCGTTAAAAACTTTCCACCACAGCCCATGCAGGCCGTGGTCCTATCCGGTATTAGACCCAGTTTCCCAAGCTTATCCCGAAGTGCAGGGCAGATCACCCACGTGTTACTCACCCGTTCGCCACTCGAGCATCTCCGAAGAGACCTTTCCGTTCGACTTGCATGTGTTAAGCACGCCGCCAGCGTTCGTCCTGAGCCAGGATCAAACTCTCCAAACAAAAACCCCCACACACAAAACGCATGGGCAGAATTCAAATCAGAGAAAACCTGACAAAACAAAACAAAAACAACCACACCCCAACACGGGGCATCAAGGCATGGCAAAAAACAACAACAAAAACAAAACCACCAAACACACTATTGAGTTCTCAAACAACACCCGTAAACAGGCAACCCTGCTACTATACTCTGCGGCACAGGCACCGTCAACTGCACTGACGATCCCTTGAGGAAGCGCCGTGCGTCGTTAAGTCCCACTAGTCTACGCGCTCAATCTCCGCTCCGAGACTGACCAGATTCTCCACGAACAGCGGATAGCCGCGGTCGATATGAAAGACGTCGTGCACCTCGGTGTCACCGTCGGCGACCAATCCAGCAAGCACCAGACCGGCGCCGGCCCGGATGTCCGACGACCACACGGGTGCACTCGATAGTTGCGGCAGGCCCCGCACGACGGCATGGTGCCCGTCGGTGCGGGCGTCGGCGCCCAGGCGGATCATCTCCTCGACAAACCGGAACCGCGCCTCGAACACGTTCTCGGTAATCATTGATGTGCCATCGGCGATCGACGCCAGGCCGATCGCCATCGGCTGCAGATCCGTCGGGAACCCCGGGAACGGCAACGTTGCGACGTTGACGGCCTTCGGGCGCTCGTACTGCGTCACGCGAAAACTATCGTCGGTCTGGGTGACGGTGGCGCCCACGTCGTGCAGTTTGTGCAGTACAACCTGAAGATGTGCCGGATCAACCCCGGTCACCGTAATGTCGCCGCGGGTCATCGCTGCGGCGATGCCCCAGGTGGCTGCGACGATCCGGTCGCCGATGACGCGGTGCTCGGTCGGGTACAGCCGCGGTACACCGGTAATGGTCATCGTCGGCGAACCGGCACCTTCGACCTGCGCACCCATCTGGTTCAACATCGTGCACAGGTCCACCACGTCGGGCTCGCGCGCCGCATTGTGAATTGTGGTGACGCCCTCCGCCAAGACTGCGGCCATCAAGATGTTTTCGGTGGCTCCTACTGATGGGAACTCCAACTGAATTTCGGCGCCCCGCAAGGTATCCGCCTGGGCAACCACACAGCCGTGCTCGATATTGCAGACGGCACCCAACTGCCGCAGCCCGGCCTGGTGCATATCCAGCGGACGCGACCCGATGGCGTCACCGCCCGGCAGTGCGACTTTGGCTCGTTTGCACCTCCCGACGAGCGGGCCGAGCACGCAGACCGAGGCTCGGAACTGACGGACTGCGGCGAAGTCGGCATCGTATTTCGGCTCGTCCGGGGAGGTGATGCGCACGGTTGCGCCGGCCAGTTCGACTGTCGCGCCCAGGCCCCTCAGCACCTCCGCCATCAGCGGGACGTCGAGGATGTCGGGGCAGTTGGTGATTGTGCTGGTGCCTTCGGCAAGGAGAGCCGCAGCCATCAGCTTGAGAACGCTATTCTTGGCGCCACCAACAGCGACTTCGCCCGACAACCGGCTGCCACCGGTCACCACGAATCGCTCGGCCACCCGGGTTAGTTTAGTGAAGCGGTATCGACCTGTCAGTCGGCATGGCGGTCTGAGCGGTACGGTTTTTAGTCATGGCAGTACACCTGACCCGCATCTATACGCGGACCGGCGACGATGGAACCACCGGGTTGAGCGATTTCTCCCGGGTCTCAAAGAACGACGCGCGGTTGGTGGCGTATGCCGACTGCGACGAAGCCAACGCGGCGATCGGCGCTGCGATCGCGCTGGGAAATCCGAATAAGCAGTTAGCCGATGTCTTACAGCAGGTACAGAACGATCTGTTCGATGCCGGTGCGGACCTCTCTACTCCGGTTGTGGAGAATCCCAAGTATCCACCACTGCGCATCACGCAGTCATACATCGATCGTCTCGAGGCGTGGTGTGACGAGTTCAACGAAGAGCTGCCCGCGCTCAATTCCTTTGTACTTCCTGGTGGTTCGCCGCTTTCGGCGCTGCTGCATGTCGCCCGCACGGCAGCACGCCGCGCCGAGCGTTCGGCGTGGGCCGCGATCGAAATGCACCCGTCGGATGTCAGTCCGCTGCCGGCCAAGTATCTGAATCGGTTGTCCGACTTGCTGTTTATCCTGTGCCGGGTGGCCAACCCGGACGGCGACGTGCTGTGGCAACCGGGCGGCGGACGGCCCGGGCGGCCGGAGAAGTAGGCGCAGATCAGATGCTGCGGCGGCGTGCACGTGGCGAGGGACGTGATTCCAACCACGACTGGAAAGCGGTCAATGCGCCTCGGTCCAGCGCGATTTCATAGCCCGCCCTACGGTCCTGCGTCGTGTCACGCAGTTCCAACACAGTGATCTCTTCGGTCATGATGTCGAACTCGTCACCGCGTGGTGGACGCCGCGAAACGATGTCCACACCTCGCCTGTTGAGTCGACGATCCGGCCACAAGCGAACACTGGACAATCGGTAGAAGGTCGCATCACCGCCCCGGTAGCGGATGACGCCGTGTCGCCACCCGTGGCCTCCGACTGCGGGGATGTCTCGCATGATCGCCGCCGTCCCACCCTGGCGTAGCTTCCACAAGCGATAGCTCAAGGCGACGACGGCGATTCCCAATACGGCGACGAGCACGACCATGGCAATCATGAGCGCGCTCATCGCGGTTACCGGCTAGTCGAGCGCGCCGACAGCGCGCAGTCTGGCCCGCCCCCTGGCGGCGACGCGGGGATCGTCTGACTCCGAATCCTCTCTGGCCGCGGCCTCGTCGATCTCCGATTCGAATTCCGCGGATTCGGCGAGGATGCTGACCCCCTCCTCGGTCACCGACATAAAGCCGCCGTCCACCGCGATGCGCAGGTCTTTCTCGCCCTCACGTTCGACGCGCACGATGGCATCGTCGACCAGCTGCGCCACCAGCGGGATATGCCTTGGCAGGATCCCGATCTCCCCAACGGTGGTGCGGGTGAAGATGAATGTCGCCTCGCCCGACCAGATCTTCCGGTCGACGGCAACGATCTCCACGTTCATGTCAGCCATGTCAAGCCACCTTTCGCCGCTGGCAAGAACAGATCACAGCTTGACGCCGAAGCTTTCAGCCTTCTTGGCGAGGTCGTCCAGACCACCGATCAGGAAGAACGCCTGCTCGGGCACATGGTCGAAGTCGCCCTTTGCGAGCTTGTCGAACGCCTCGATGGTCTCCTTCACCGGCACGGTGGAACCGGGCTGACCGGTGAACTGTTCGGCGGCCATCATGTTCTGCGAGAGGAACCGCTCGATCCGTCGCGCCCGGTTGACCTGTTGCTTGTCCTCTTCGGACAGCTCGTCAATACCAAGAATCGCGATGATGTCTTGTAGGTCCTTGTAGCGCTGCAGGATTCGGATAACTTCCTGCGCCACCCGGTAGTGCTCGTCGCCGATGACGCTGGGGTCCAAGATGGTGGAGCTAGAGGTCAGCGGGTCCACCGCAGGGAAGATGCCCTTGGAGAACACCGACCGGCTCAGCTCGGTGGTGGCGTCCAGGTGTGCGAACGTCGTCGCCGGCGCAGGGTCGGTGTAGTCGTCGGCGGGCACGTACACGGCTTGCATCGATGTGATGGACTTACCACGGGTCGAGGTGATCCGCTCCTGGAGCTCACCCATTTCGTCGGCCAGCGTGGGCTGATACCCCACCGCCGAGGGCATCCGGCCGAGCAGTGTGGACACCTCGGATCCGGCCTGGGTGAACCGGAAGATGTTGTCGATGAACAACAGTACGTCCTGGCCCTGCTCGTCCCGGAAGTACTCGGCCATCGTCAATGCCGACAACGCCACTCGCATACGAGTGCCGGGCGGCTCGTCCATCTGACCGAAAACCAACGCGGTGTCCTTGAGCACATCGGCTTCGCCAAGCTCGACCCACAGGTCGTTGCCCTCGCGGGTACGTTCGCCCACACCGGCGAACACCGAGGTGCCGCCGAAGTTTCGGGCGATACGGTTGATCATCTCCTGAATCAGGACCGTTTTGCCCACGCCCGCACCGCCGAACAGCGCGATCTTGCCACCGCGCACGTACGGCGTCAGCAAGTCGACGACCTTCAGGCCGGTCTCGAGCACCTCGGTGCGCGGTTCCAGCTCATCGAACGCCGGCGGCTTGCGGTGAATGGGCCAGTGGTCGAAGTCTTTTCCGTATCCCTCCTCGTCCAGGCAGTCGCCCAGCGCATCGAACACGTGGCCCTTGACACCGTCGCCGACCGGTACCGAAATCGAGTCGCCGGTGTCGATCACCTCGACGCCGCGCACCAGCCCGTCGGTGGGCTGCATCGAGATGGTGCGGACCAGGTTGTCGCCCAGGTGCAGCGCTACCTCCAGCGTCAACGTCTTCGCGAGCGACTCGAACGTAACGTCGGCGTGCAGAGCGTTGAACAGCTCCGGCACAGAGCCACGCGGAAACTCGACGTCGACAACGGGTCCGGTAATCCGCACCACGCGGCCGTTGGTGTCGGTGCTCTTGGAGTTCTGCGACTTCTCAGTCTGTTTGGTGGTAGCAGCCATATCTTCTTCGCTCCTAATGCGCTTATTTAGCGGCATCGGCGAGCGCGTTTGCGCCACCGACGATTTCGCTGATTTCCTGGGTGATTTGGGCTTGGCGCTCACGGTTGGCCTCGAGAGTCAGGGCCTTGATGAGATCGTCGGCGTTGTCGCTCGCCGACTTCATTGCCCGTTGACGCGATGCCAGCTCGGACGCAGCGGACTCGAGCAGCGCCGCATACACGCGGGTCGTCAGGTAGCGCGGCAACAGCGACTCGAACAACGTCGTCGCATCCGGCTCGAATGAGTACAACGTGTACGGTCCGGCGTCTTCCACGTACTCCACAACCATAGGGGCGATGCGGTGCGCCTCCGCCGACTGCGACATCATCGACTTGAACTCGCTGTAAACGATGTGCAGCTCGTCGACCCCCGCGGGCCCGTCCTGCTCCGGACGCTCACCGTCGTTCTCGGCGCCGGCCATGAAGGCCTTTACCAGTGTCTCAGCCACCTTTGTGGCATCCTCGTAGCTAGGTCGCTCCGAGAAGCCTGTCCACGACTCACTGACGTCCCAGTTTCGGAATGTGTAGTAGCCCAGCGCTTTACGGCCGACGGTGTAGAGCACCGGCGTTTTGCCGCTTTCCCGCAGCAGCGAGAAAAGCTCCTCGGCTCGGCGCAAGGCGCCGGAGTTGTACGCGCCACAAAGGCCACGGTCAGACGAGACCACTAGCACACCGGCCCGTTTCGGTTCCGGGCGCTCGACCAACAACGGATGGTCCAAAGCGGCTTCGGCGGCCAGGGTGGTGAGCATGCGGGTGATCTCGGTGGCGTAGGGCCGAGCCTCCTGCAGCCGGGCCTGCGCCCTGCCGATACGCGACGTCGCAATCATTTCCTGTGCCTTGGTGATCTTCTTGATCGACCCGGCGGAGCGGATCCGACCCCGCAGTTCGCGAAGTGTGGCAGCCATCCTCGATTACTTCTTTTGCTCCGGCGGCGCTGGCTTGTGAACTTGCACCGCTTCTTTGGCCAATTTCCCTTCGTCAAGGGCTTCCACATGCTCGTCGGGCACCACCGAGCCGCCGCCGGTGGCCGCAAAGCCCTTCTTGAATTCCTTGATCGCCTTGGTCAACTTGTTTTCCGTCTCCTCGGTAAGCTTCTGAGATTCCCGGATCTCGGACAAGATGCTTTCTTCGGACGCCCGAACGTGATCGAGGAACTCGGTCTCGAACCGCCGCACGTCTTCGACCGGAACCGAATCCAGGTGACCACCAGTACCGAGGAAGATCGCAACCACCTGCTCCTCAACCGGCACCGGTTGGTTTTGCGGCTGCTTGAGCAGTTCCACGAGTCGAGCGCCGCGCTCCAATTGTGCTTTCGACGTGGCGTCCAAATCCGAGGCAAAGGCCGCGAACGACTCCAGTTCCCGGTACTGCGACAGATCCAGCCGCAGCGATCCGGCGACTTCCTTCATCGCCTTGATCTGTGCCGCACCACCCACGCGGGACACCGAAACACCGACGTTGATGGCGGGCCGGACGCCCTGGTTGAACAGGTCGGACTCCAGGAAGCACTGCCCGTCGGTGATCGAGATGACGTTGGTCGGAATGTAGGCCGAGATGTCGTTGGCTTTGGTCTCGATGATGGGCAGGCCGGTCAATGAGCCGCCACCGAGATCGTCGGAAAGCTTGGCGCAGCGCTCCAGCAGGCGCGAATGCAGGTAGAACACGTCGCCCGGGTAGGCCTCGCGGCCGGGGGGGCGGCGCAGCAGGAGCGAGATCGCGCGGTAGGCCTCGGCCTGCTTGCTCAGGTCGTCGAACACGATCAGCACGTGCTTGCCCTCATACATCCAGTGCTGAGCGATCGCCGAACCGGTATACGGCGCAAGCCATTTGAAGCCGGCAGAGTCAGATGCGGGCGCGGCGACGATCGTCGTGTAGTCCATCGCGCCGCCTTCTTCCAGCGTGTGGTGGACGGAGGCGATCGTGGTGCCCTTTTGCCCGATAGCTACGTAGACACACCGCACCTGCTTTTTCTCATCACCGGATTCCCAGTTCTGTCGCTGGTTGAGAATGGTGTCCACGCAGACGCTGGTCTTGCCTGTCTTACGGTCGCCGATGATCAGCTGCCGCTGGCCGCGGCCGATCGGCGTCATCGCGTCAATTGCCTTGATACCGGTCTGCAGTGGCTCTTTGACGCCCTGGCGCTGCACCACCGACGGGGCCTGAATCTCCAAGGCCCGTCGGTCGTCGGCTTCGATGTCGCCGCGGCCGTCGATCGGGTGACCGAGCGGGTCGATGACCCGGCCGAGGAACCCATCACCCACCGGCACCGAAAGCACCTCGCCGGTGCGTTTGACCTGCTGGCCCTGTTCGATGGTCTCGAAGTCACCCAGGATCACCGCGCCGACGCTGTGCTCGTCGAGGTTGAGCGCCACGCCCAAAACCCCGCCGGGAAATTCGAGGAGCTCTTGGGTCATCACCGACGGCAAGCCCTCAACGTGCGCAATACCGTCGCCGTCGTCGACGACCGTGCCGACCTCCTCCCGGGCCGTGTCGGAGGTAAAGGAGCTAACGTATTCCTCGATCGCGCCCTGAATGTCGTCAGCGGAGATTGTCAACTCTGCCATGGCTTTTCGTTCTTCCTGCTTGTTGATGGACTACGTGGTGTTTCAGTCTGGCAACTGGGTCTGGGCCGCGGCGAGACGAGACGCAAGCGTACCGTCGATGATCTCGTCGCCGACCGAAATTGCGAGCCCGCCGAGCAGCTCGGGGTCGATTTGCATCTGCACTGTCACCGGATGGCCGTAGATCCGGCTCAGCACTTGGGTCAGGCGCTCCTGCTGGGCGTCGCTGAGTTCGGTGGCCGCGCTGACGTGCGCGACGACTTCCCCACGTCGAGCCACCGCCACTTCAGCCAGCGTGAGCACCGCCTCCTCAGCCGGTTGTCCGCGCAACAACTCGACTGTCTTGGAAAGCAGTTCAACGGCGATCGGATTGACAGTGGTGCCTGCGTTTTCCAGCACGTTGCGCAGCAACCGAACCCGGCTGTCGGCCGGAGCTTCGTAGTCACCGAGCAGGATGGAGAGACGCGGCTGAGCATCAACGATCCGGCTGAACCAGAACAACTGGTCTTCTACCTCGTCCAGCGAATCGGCATGTTCGGCGCGCGTCAACAATGCGTTCCGCAACACCAACTCGACTGCGTCGACCAAATCGTTGTTGGCCGACCAGCGCTGCGAGACAGCCGTCTTGAGGACCTCGAGCGCGGGCTGTCCGACTTTGTCGGACACCAGCCGCTCGAGCAGCCGGACTCTGGGCGCGGCGTCCTCAGCCGGCATAGTCAGATACCGGGTGACGACGGTCTCGCGATCCAGCAGTGCGGCGACCGATGTCAGTTCATCAGCAAGCGTGGACAGGCCCCGGTCGTCAAGGTCTTTGGCTATCTCACCGAAGCGCTTCATCAGAGCCTCCAGCGACAGTCGGCTAGCCGACCGCATTTTCGCCGATAGCGGGTACTGGACGTCCGCCTCGGACGGCGCCATCGCATCAAGCTCGTCGAGGAAGCGGTCGACAGTGGCCGACTGCTGCGCCGGGTCGGCAACGTAGCCACGCACCAATTCCCCTGCCCGCCGCACGGATTCGGCGCCGAATTCCTGACGCAGCTGGCGAACCAACTGCGCTCGCAGTAGCTCGACCTGCTTGGCGCCCTGAACTTTGACGCGCTCGACCTCTGCGTCGGCTTGAGCCCGCAGTTGTTCGGCAATGCGTTCGGCGTCGGCGCGGGCCTCCTCGGTAATCCGCTCCGCTTCCGCCTTGGCGTCTTTGCGCGCTTTGTCGTGGGCTTGGCTGGCTTCCGTGAGCCGAGCGGCGGCCGCCGCGGCGTCGTCCAACTGCTGACGCACCACGTTCTGCCGATCGACCATCATTTTCCGTACCGGCGGCACGACGTAACGCCATACCAGCCACACGATGACGCCGAATCCGACCAGCTGCCCGATGAATGTCGACATCGTCGCTACCGACCTGACCCGGTGGCTGTGACTGCGGTCGTGACCTCGACGCCCAGGATGCGGCTGGCCAACGTCGTGGACATGCTGTCCACCCGAGAACGCAGATCCGCCGCCACCGCGTCCCCCTCCTGCTTGAGTTGCTCGGAGGCGTCTTGCAGCGTCGAGGAAACCTGTTCTTCAGCGCGCGAACGCATTTCGTCGAGAACCTTACGTCCGTCCGCGCGAGCATCGTCGCGGGCCGCCGATGCCTTCACCCGAGCTTTAGACATCGCCTTCTCGTAGTCCTCACGGGCGGCGGCAAATTGCTCGGCCGATTCTTTGTTGTCGGCCTGCATCTTGGTGACCATGTTTTCGCGCTCGTTGAGCACCCTCATGATCGGCGGCACCACGAAGGTGCCGATCACGCCGAGCACGATCAAGAAGATGAGCAGCACAACGAAGAAGGTGCCGTTGGGGAGGAGGAAGTTGTTACCGCCTCCCTCAGCCTGGCTGGCGGCAGCCAGGACGACAGCGCTCATGTCACCCATCTCGACTATCTACTTGACTGGGGTGGCGAAGACGAACAACGCCATGAAGGCCAGGTTGATGAAGTAGGCGGCCTCGACCAAACCCACGGTGATGAAGAACGGAACGAACAGCCGACCCTGCGCCTCGGGCTGCCGGGCGATACCGGCGATCAGCGCGTTACCCGCGATACCGTCACCGACACCGGCGCCGATCGCGCCACCGGCCATGATCAGTCCACCGCCGATGAGGGCGCCGGCCGCGATTGTGGGGTTCATTGCATATCCTCCTTGATATTTGGTAAGGGTCTGTCAGGTCTGTGGGTGGTGCGGAAGTCGGGGTTTTGTGGCCGTCCTAATGCTCTTCCCCTTCCAGCTCCATCGATTGACTGAAGTACAGGACGGTCAGCAGCGCGAAGATGAACGCCTGGATCGCGCCGACGAATAGGTCGAATGCCTTCCAGATAGCGTTCGGCGCCCACATGATGTACGGCGGGAAAAGCGCGATCAGCGCGACCAGGATGCCGCCAGCGAAGATGTTGCCGAAAAGTCGGAGCGACAACGAGATCGGCTTGGCGAATTCTTCAACCACATTGATTGGCGAAAAGATCACCCCAACGGCCTTCGGCAGCGTGTTCCACACGTGCCCCTTGAGAATCTTGGCGGGGTACCCAACGGGGCCGCTGCGCCAGATGCCGGCCAGGTGGTAGCAGAAGAACACAAACAGCGCCAATGCCAACACATAGTTGATGTCCGACGCCGGCGGGGCGAACAACTCTTTCGGAGCCCCGCCCGCCGGGTCGGTGTACTGCACGGGCAGCACCGACAGCCAGTTCGAGATCAGGATGTACACGAAGAGCGTGACGGCCAGTGGCAACACAAAGGGCGCGATTCGCATCCCGATCGCCGATTCGATCTGGTTGCGCATCTGAATGGTGATCGCCTCGAAGAACAACTGCACGCCGCCCGGCACGCCGGTGGAGGTGACCTTGGCCCGCAAGAAGAATGCCAACCCGATGACGATGACGGCGGCGAGGGCAGCGGACGCCACGGTGTCGACGTTGACGGTAAGGCCGAGCCACTGCGCGGTCTCGTGATGACCGACCTCGATGGCGCCCTCGGCCAGGAGCGTCTCACTCATCGCTATTGCCATTCCCTTCCGCTCTCTTGGCGGCATCGCCGTCCCAGCCACCGTCGGCGGCCCCGGTGCGCAGCTTCTTCCAGACCGGCAGCGCGGTCGACAGCACCAGCAGAACCTGGAATAGCGCAAGACCGAATACCACACCCAATCCGGCGGGTCGGAAAACGAAAGCGACGCCCAGGCCGATCACGGTGATGATCAGCAGCCTGCTGGCCGAGTTCATCGCCATCTTCTTCTTCAGCGGATGCGCTTCGGCGGTAATCGCCGCGACCGAGCGCTGCACACCGACGGCGTTGAGCAAACCCAGCAGCAGCCCCACGCCGAAGAACACACCCACCATCGGGTGGCGAAGCGAGCCCGCGACGGCGACCGCAAAAACGGTCAGTACAAGCGAGATGACGAGGAGACGAACCGGCCGGAAAGCAACCGAGGGAAACACCAACGGCGCGTCCTGCGCTGGCGTTGTCACTGCTGCACCTCGTCCTCGCTAGGGGGGAGTTGCCTGGTTGATCTGTGCGTGGCCCGTTGAGCGTAACGGAGGGCAATCACTGCACTCGCATCACCCAAGGGACAACTCCCCTTTTGTCGGTCGTACGTCGGACCAATCGGACGCGAATCCGATGGCCGGTGGCCGGCAACCCGCGAGGTTTATTCGGGTTCTACCAGCACCGTATCATACTGCGGGCGACCCTACTACTCCTCGTCGTAGATATCCTCGCCGCGGCGTAACAGCGGGATCAACGTGGCGATAACCGCGATCGCAATCGCGCCCAGCATCACCGCCGCGGTGTCGCGCGGGTTGAAGAAGATCGTGCTCGCGGTGCCGAAAGCGACTATGCCCACCCACAGATAGATCAGCAGAACCACGCGGCGATGCGAATGACCGATCTGCAGCAACCGGTGATGCAGGTGCATCTTGTCGGGGCTGAACGCGCTGCGACCCGCCCGGGTGCGCCGCACGATCGCCAGCAGCAGGTCGAGCATCGGGACGAACATGACCGCCACAACGAGTAGGAACGGCGACAGCAGAGCAAACACGTCGCGGGCGCCGTAAGCGTTCTGCGAGATCGGTCCCGCAGCCGTCGTCGACGCGGCGGCCAACATCAGGCCGATCAGCATCGAACCGGAATCCCCCATGAAGATCTTGGCGGGATGGAAGTTGTGCGGCAAAAAGCCCAGACAGGCCCCGGCCAGCACTACCGAGATGACCGCCGGCGGGTAGAAGAGCACGTCGCCCCCGTGGTCGCGAAGCAGGCCGACCGAGAACATGCAGATGGCCAACGCGGTGATGAGGCCCAGCCCGGCGGCCAGGCCGTCAAGACCGTCGACGAAGTTCATCGCGTTGACGATCGACACGGTCAGCGCCAGCGTGAGCAGGATCGAGGAGGCTTGGTCCAGCACGATGGTGCCGACGCCGCCCAGCGGGATATACAGGACACTCCAGGCGACGCCCATCGTGACCAGCACACTGGCCGCCGTGATCTGACCGGCGAACTTTGTCAGTGCGTCCAGGCCCCACCGATCATCGATCAGGCCGATGCCCATGATCACCGCGCCCGCCACGACCACCGCGGGCATGCCCGACGAGTAGACGAAACCGCGTGTGAGAGCGGGCAGCTGAGATGCGAGAAAAACCGCGGCGATGACGCCGACAAACATCGCCAGACCGCCCATCCGTGGCGTCGGCGTGGTGTGCACATCGCGTTCACGCGGGTAGGCCACCGCGCCGAACCGGGTCGCCAGCAGACGTACCGGTCCCGTCGCAAAGTAAGTGATGATCGCGGCCGTGAGCCCGACGAGCGCCAACTCGCGCAACGGAACACCGGCGCCACGGTCAGACAGGGCGAGCAGACCGCCGGCGAGGTTGTGGATACCCATAACCACCCCGAGACCGTACTGCACCACCCTGAGACCGTAGTGAATTGCCGCGGCGGGTCAGGCGGTCAAACTCGCGGCGTCCAAACCGAGCACCGCGGCGATACCCTCGGCGCTGACCGGTCCGGATCGGAGAATGCATGGTTCGGGCCCGGTCAAGTCCAGGATCGTCGAGGCCGCCTGCTGTGCGGAAGGACCGGCGTCGAGATAGACGTGGACGAGGTCACCTAGCTGGTTGCGCGCCTCGCCGGCGTCGACGGCCGGCGGACGGCCGGAGACGTTGGCGCTGGATACCGCCATCGGCCCGACCTCACGCAACAGTTCAATGGCTACCGGGTGCAGCGGCATCCGCAGCATCACCGTGCCCCGGGCATCGCCGAGGTCCCACTGTAGGGACGGCGCTTGCCGGACCACCAGGCTCAGCGCGCCCGGCCAGAATGCGCGGATCAGGTCACGCGTTGACTGCGGAACCATCAGCGCAAGGCCGTCGATGGTGTGCCAAGAGCCGACTAGCACCCCCACGGGCATGTCGCGCCCGCGTCCCTTCGCCGATAGCAGTGCGGCTACCGCTGAGCTGTCGAAAGCGTCGGCGCCGATACCGTAAACCGTGTCGGTCGGGAGAACCACCAGCCCACCGTTCTTGACGGCCGCAGCTGCCGATGCGATTCCGCGGGAACGCTGTTCGGGATCGGCGCAGTCGAATACGTCAGTCACGAGTCGCCCCTTCTGCGGGCCGTCACGAATCTGCTCCGGCCGGTCAGATCTGTTCGGGCGACGATGTCATCGAAAAGACCAGTGCTGCTGACGAGTTCGGATGTCAGCAACGATGTGGTGTCGTCGTGCTCGACGGCGAAGAAACCTCCCGGACGCAACCATCGGCCGGCGAGCCGGACAACGGCGGCGATCACCCTCATCCCATCCGGACCACCGAACACAGCTTGCGGCGGATCATGTTCAGCGACTTCGGGTTCGAGCTCAACAGTGTCAGGCACATAGGGCGGGTTGGTCACCACCAGATCGACTTGCCCGTCGATCTCGGTAAGCAGGCCAGGGTCGGTGGCGTCAGCCCGCACTAACTCGACATTGGTGCCCAACGAGTTTCTGCGCGCATACTCAAGCGCGGCATCGGAGTTGTCGATGCCGAGCACCCGCGCTTCCGGCCAGCGCTGCGCCAGTGCGAGCGCCAGCGCACCCGAACCGGTGCAGACGTCGACGATGAGCGGCCGCGCGGGAGCTCCCGGAAGACACTGCGCGGTAGACCATTCCAACATGACTTCGGTTTCCGGGCGCGGAATGAAAACGCCGGGCCCGACGAACAGCGTCAGCGGACCGAATGCGGCTGTGCCGGTGATGTGCTGCAGCGGCACTCGCCGCGACCGCGCTGTGATCGCGGCGTCGTAGCGATCGAAGAAGGTGTCGTCAGGCGAATCGATCAGCGCCAGCCGTCCTCGCTCGGCGCCGGTGAGGTGCGCGGCCAACTCCTCGGCGTCGTAGCGTGCGGAGTTGATTCCGGCGTCTGCGAGCAGCGTCGTGGCCAAGTCGATCGCGCACCGCAGTCGAGTCGTCATGCCTGCTGCAGCCGTGACTGCCTGTCGGCGACGCTCAGAGCGTCGAATATTGCGTCAAGATCGCCGTCGAGAACCTGATCGAGATTGTGTGCTTTGTAACCGATGCGGTGATCGGTGACCCGGTTCTCCGGGAAGTTGTAGGTGCGGATGCGTTCGCTGCGGTCCACGGTGCGGATCTGGCTGGCGCGATCGGCCGACGCGTCGGCCAGTGCCTGTTCCTCCGCCATCGCCTGCAGGCGAGCGGCAAGCACCTGCAACGCGCGGGTCTTGTTCTGCAGCTGCGACCGTTCGTTTTGGCAGGTGACGACAATTCCGGTGGGCAGGTGAGTAATTCGCACCGCCGAGTCGGTGGTGTTGACGCCCTGACCGCCCTTGCCGGACGACCGGTAGACGTCGATGCGTAGGTCCGACTCGTCGATCTGCACCTCGCCGACTTCCTCGAGTTCCGGGTAGACCAGCACGCCGGCGGCCGAAGTATGCACGCGGCCTTGGGATTCGGTGACCGGGACCCGCTGCACCCGGTGCACCCCGCCCTCGAACTTCATCCGCGACCACACGCCGTCGGCCGGATTGCCCTTGCTGGCGATCGCGAGCGTCGCGTCCTTGTAGCCGCCCAAGTCCGAGGTGGTTTCGTCCAGTACCGTCACCGCCCAGCCACGTCGCTCCGCGTAGCGGATGTACATCCTGGCCAGGTCCGCGGCAAAGAGGGCCGATTCTTCGCCTCCCTCACCGGATTTGACCTCGAGCACGATGTCGTCGGCGTCGTGGGGGTCGCGGGGTGCCAGCATGTCGGTGAGCTGGGTGTCCAGCTCGGCCGCGCGCGATTCCAGTTCGGCGACTTCATCGACGAACGAGGCATCGTCGGCGGCCAGTTCACGTGCGGTCTCCAGGTCGCCCCGCACCGACTCCAGCTTGCGGTGGGTGGCCACGATCGGCGCCAGTTGCGCGAACCGACGGCCGACTTTGCGCGCATTGGCTGCATTGCTGTGCAGTTCGGGATCGGACAGCTGACGCTCGAGCTCGGCGTGTTCGGCCAGCAGCGCGTCAATCGCCTGCACGCCCTGCGTCATACTTCTCCCTTCAAAGCGAGCCGACTCCAATCCGCTGTCACGTTATCCGAACGCAAAACGACGCCCGGCCTGTGCGGTTTACGCAACAGTTCGGGCGTCGCTGCAACTACTTGTCGGCCGAAGCGTCTTTCTCGGCGCTGGCCTTGCGCTTGCCGTAGCGCTTCTCGAAACGAGCTACCCGGCCGCCGCTGTCGAGAATCTTCTGCTTGCCGGTGTAGAACGGGTGGCACTGCGAGCACACCTCGACCACGATGTGGCCGCTTTCCTTGGTGCTGCGGGTCGTGAAGCTGTTGCCGCACCCGCAGAGCACGGTGGTCTCGCCGTAGGCGGGATGAATGTCAGATTTCATGATGTCCTCTTCAATCGTCGGTCGCCGGGTCGCCCTGATGAGCTATGGGACGTGAACCGGAACCTGAACTTCGGCTGTCGATTATGCCAGGTCAGCCGCTCTCCCCCTAAACGCGCGTAGGCAGCCGCGCATTCCCCGGACTAAGTGTGGCTGACGTGGTGTTTTGGCGCGGCCTTGGCCGACCGGTCGACCACGACATAGGTCTTGTGGCGCCCGATGCGGGTCCACAGTAGGCCATCCTCCGGCGCAGCGCCGCGGGCGCTCAGTTCGCGCTTGAGGATTTTGTTGGTGGCGGTGGACGGCAGGCTGTCGGTGATCCAGACGTGGCGCGGCCAGGCCTTGGGCGACAGGTCGGACTGGCCGGCCAGAAACTCACCCAACTCCCCCGGCGTCAGCTGCGCGTTGTCCGCCAACACCAATGCCGCCATCACCTGGTCTCCCACCTGCTCATCAGGTACCGCGTACACCGCCACCTGGCTGACAGCCGGCAACCGTTGCAGGATGCGCTCGATGGGCGCCGTCGTCATATTTTCGCCGTCCACCCGCAGCCAGTCTCCGCTGCGCCCGGCGAAATAAATCCAGCCGTCCGCGTCGCGGTAGGCCAGGTCGCCCGACCAGAACATGCTGTGGCGGAGTCGCGCGTCGGTAGCGTCCTGGTCGTTGTAGTAGCCGGCGAACAGGCCGGCACCGGACGTGTTGACCAGTTCGCCGATCGCTTCGTCGGAGTTGATCAGCGCGCCGTCGCCGTCGAATCGGGCCACCGGGCATTCGGTGAGCGTGTCCGGGTTGTAAATGCTCACGCCAGGAAAGCCCTGGCCCAGTGAGCCCGGCGGGCAACCGTCTTCGCGGGTGATGATGATCGCGCCTTCGGTCGAGCCGAAGCCGTCCCACACCGTGCAATCGAAACGCCGGCTGAACTCCGCGATGTCGCGATCGCTTGCCTCGTTGCCGAACGCGACGAGCAGCGGGTTGTCCGCATCGTCGGGCCGCTCGGGGGTGGCCAGCACGTAGGCCAGCGGCTTGCCGACGTAGTTCATGTAGGTCGCGCCGTAGCGGCGCAGATCGGACAGCAAACTGGATGCCGAAAACGTCGCGGGCACCATCGCCGCACCGGATCCGACCGCCACGCTCCAGCCCGCCAGCAGCGCGTTGGAGTGGAATAGCGGCATTGACAGGTAGCAGACGCCGGATGAATCCACATCGAACCGCTCGATCAGGTTGGCGCCGGCGAAAATCACGGTCAGGTGGGTGACCCGGACCGCCTTCGGCTCGCCGCTGGTGCCCGACGTGAAGATCATCATCAAGGTGTCCGTGGGTTCGACTTCGCGATGCGGCACCAGCGGCCCGGCTGCTGCGAGCAAGCCGGACCACTCGGTGCCCGAGGTGTCCAGAACCCGGACGCCGGGTAGGTCGAGGCCTTCGAGCAGTGCGCGGCGGGCAGGGTCAGTGAGCAGTATCTGGCAGTCGGCCCGCAGGATGTCTTTGGCCAGCGCCGCGCCGCGACGGGTGTCGTTGATGCCGCACAACACGTAACCACCGAGCGCGGCCGCCGCCATCGCGGTGAGCATCTCGGGGGTGTTGCCCAGCAGCGCACCGACGTGCAGGGGCCGTTTGGGATCGGCGATACCGATCAATGCCGCGGCCGCCGCCGAGGCGTCCGCGAGGTGCTCGCGCCAGGTCCACACCCGATCGCCGTACTTGACCGCTGGAGTGGCGTCGCCACTACGTGTGCGAAGCAGTTGCTGAATAGTGTCCGCCACGGCTCACCACTTTCCCGTCGGTCCCGACAGGGCGCACGTTACCGCTGCGGCTTTAGCTGCTCAGCGGGAAGCGCGGCGTTATCTGAACTGCGGTGATGTGCTAACCGGCTAGTCGTTGTCCATGCCCGGCGTCGTCTTGGACACCTGAACCAGGAACTCGTAGTTGGTCTTGGTCTTACGCAGCTGCGACATCAGTAGGTCGATGGCCTGGTGGGAATCCAGCCCCGACAGCACACGACGCAGCTTGTGCACGATGCCGAACTCGTCTGGTGACAAAAGCAATTCGTCCTTACGGGTGCCCGAAGGGTTCACGTCCACGGCGGGGAACACCCGACGTTCGGAGATCTTGCGATCGAGCTTGAGCTCGGCGTTACCGGTGCCCTTGAACTCCTCGAAGATCACTGTGTCACCGGTGGATCCGGTTTCGACCATCGCCGTGGCGATGATGGTCAACGAGCCGCCTTGCTCGATGTTGCGAGCGGCGCCGAGGAAACGCTTCGGCGGGTAGAGGGCGGTGGAGTCGACACCACCGGACAGGATGCGACCCGAGGCCGGCGACGCATTGTTGTAGGCGCGGCCCAGCCGGGTGATCGAGTCAAGCAGCACGACGACGTCCTTGCCCTGCTCGACGAGCCGCTTGGCTCGTTCGATGGCCAGCTCGGCGGCCTGAGTGTGATCTGACGGCGGCCGGTCGAAGGTCGAGGCGATGACCTCACCCTTGACCGAACGCTGCATGTCAGTGACCTCTTCGGGCCGCTCGTCGACGAGCACGACCATGAGGTGGCATTCCGGGTTGTTCACGGTGATCGCGTTGGCGATGTCCTGCAGAATCGTCGTCTTACCGGCCTTGGGCGGCGACACGATCAGTGCGCGCTGGCCCTTGCCGATCGGCATGATCAGGTCGATGACCCGGGTGGTCAGCCGGTCGGGGGTGGTTTCCAGACGTAGCCGCTGGTTGGGGTACAGCGGCGTCAACTTGGAGAAATCGGGACGCTTCTTGACGTCTTCGACCGGCCCACCGTTGACGGTGTCCAAGCGCACCAACGGGTTGAACTTCTGCCGCTGATTGGGCTGCTCACCTTCCTTGGGCACTCGCACCGCGCCGGTTACCGCGTCGCCCCGGCGTAAGCCGTTCTTGCGCACCATGTTCATCGAGACGTAGACGTCGTGCGGGCCGGCGAGGTAACCGGAAGTGCGCACGAATGCGTAGTTGTCCAGAACGTCGAGGATGCCGGCTACCGGCTGGACGACGTCGTCTTCGCGCAGTTCGGTGTCACCGCCGCCGCCGCCGCCGTCGCCCGACCGTTCACCGCGACGCCTGCGTTCCCGGAATCGGCGCCCTCGGCGACCGCCGCGCCCGTCACCGTCGTCGTCTTGCTGGTTCGAGCCGCCGCGGTTCTGTTGTCCGCCCGAGCCCTGTTGATCACCGCCCTTGTCGGAATCCCTATCGGACTCGCGCTCGTCGGACTTGGTGTCCTGCTGGGCGTGGTTGCGCGCGGACTTGTCGGTGCTTTGATCGGATTTTTCCGCCCGGCTGTGCCGCTCGTCCGCCTGGTCGACGGAAGATCCGCCTTCGTTGGAGTCAGCGCGGGTCGCGTGGTCGGCGGTGGCTTCGGTCTCGTTGGCCGCCGCCTCGGTCGCGTGGTTGTGTGATTCGCCGTCGGCACCGCCGTTGGCAGGTGCACCGTTCGCGCGGCCTTGGCGGCTTTCCCGAATCGCAGCGATGAGTTCGTTCTTACGCATCCCGGATGTGCCCTTGACGCCGGCTCGATTGGCGAGCGCACGCAGTTCGGGCAGCACCATGGTGGACAGCGAACCGTCCGACGCACTGGTGTTGGCCTCCGTCGCCGACCCGGATGCGTCGGAGTCGGCGGAAGTGTCGGGGGTCACGGTGTTTGACAGCTTGTCATTTCCAGTGCTGTCGCCAGCCGTAACGAGGTCCGTTTCAGTCACGGATTTCCTTTCTTTCCCTCGCTGATCGAATCAAGCAAGGGGTTCGTTGCAATCGGCCAAATCGCCGACTGCTACCAACAATCGACTCTGCAACGGTGATCGCCACAGTTGGCGATTTAAATGGCGAACCATCGTCCACGAGAAGATTTGGTGTTCGTCCTAGTGTCTACGCAGACTCAGAGGCTGCAATTGCTGGACGGCTCCGAGGATAACCTGCTTCGATGCCGGAAGCAAGAAGCCCCCTCACCACGCCAGTCGACACTAGCTGCGGACGGCCACTCCGGAACTCCAGCGGACCCCGTCACCGGCCGTCGTCTCACTGACTGCAAACCCGTTTGCGGCGCCATACTCCAAGGCCTCGGCTGGCAACTCGGATGCCGTGCTCAACGCGATCACCGCCGGACCAGCGCCAGACAGCACAGCTGCCACGTTGCAACGCCGCAATAGTCGAAGGTATTCCGCCGATGCCGGCATCGCGGGCGCGCGCTGCGGCTGATGGAGCATGTCCTCGGTGGCGGCCATCAGCAGATCGGGCCGTTCGGTGAGCGCCACTACCAGCAGCGCTGTGCGGCTGAGATTGAAGCGGGCGTCATGGTGGCTGACCTGCGCAGGAAGCAGCACCCGCGCCTCCGCCGTCGACGATCGTTGCTCCGGAATGGCGGGAAACAGATGGATTTCGGGATGTAACCGCAGCGGCACACCCGAGAAGCTGGGCGGGTCGCAGCCGCGGTCGGTCCACGACACCACCGCACCGCCCAACACCGCCGCGGCGGCGTTGTCGGGATGCCCTTCGAATTCCGACGACAACTGAATCAGCTGGGCCTGCCTCAGAGGAGTCGAACCTGCTTGTGCGACAATCCCATTGACCGCTGCAAGGCCGCCGACCACCGCCGCTGCCGACGAGCCGAGACCCCGCGAGTGCGGGATGGCGTTACGGCACCGCACTATCAAGCCGGGCGCGGTGAGGCCGGCCGCCTGCAGCCCGCGCTCGACGGCCCGAACCACCAAATGACCGGAGTCGAGCGCCAACTCCCCGGCGCCCTCACCTTCAACTTCAACGATCAGGCCAGAATCGGTTGTCTCGACGATGATTTCGTCGTACAGGCTCAACGCCAGCCCGATACTGTCGAAGCCCGGACCGAGGTTGGCGCTGGACGCCGCGACCACCGAACTGGCCAGCAGCCCGGCAGGCAGCATCTGGGTCACTAGACCAATCCCAATTTCGCGACGACGGCGACGGGGTCGACGGGCACCGGCGACACGCTCGGCATGTCCCGCAGCGCCGTGTCTGGATCCTTGAGGCCGTTGCCGGTGACAGTGCACACCACGGTCGATCCCGCTGCCACCCAGCCGTCGTCGACGGCTTTGAGAAGACCGGCGATGCTTGCCGCCGACGCCGGTTCCACGAAGACGCCTTCGGTACGGGCCACCAGGTGATATGCGGCCAGAATCTCGTCGTCGGTGGCGGCCAGGAACCGTCCCTTGGACCGCTGCTGCGCCTCGACGGCCGACGCCCACGACGCCGGCGAGCCGATGCGGATCGCGGTGGCGATGGTCTCGGGCTGGCTCACCGGTGCGCCGAGCACCAACGGCGCCGCACCGGCTGCCTGCGTGCCCAGCATGCGCGGCAACTTGTCGATCACTCCGTCGGCGTGATACTCGGTGTAGCCCTTCCAGTAGGCCGTGATGTTGCCGGCGTTGCCGACCGGTAAGGCGTGCACGTCCGGTGCGGTGCCCAGCGCGTCGACGATCTCGAACGCCGCCGTCTTCTGGCCCTCGATGCGGACGGGGTTGACCGAGTTGACCAACGAGATCGTCGGGAAGTCGGCGACGATCTTGCGGGCGAGTTCCAGGCAGTCGTCGAAGTTGCCGTCGATCTGGATGACCGTGGCGCCGTGCATCACGGCCTGCGCCAGCTTGCCCATCGCGATCTTGCCCTGCGGGATCAGTACCGCGCAGGTGATGCCGGCGCGGGCGGCGTAAGCCGCCGCCGAGGCAGATGTGTTCCCGGTCGATGCACACAGCACGGCCTGCTGCCCGCGGGCCACCGCGTCAGTGACGGCCATCGTCATGCCGCGGTCCTTGAATGAGCCGGTGGGATTGAGGCCCTCGACCTTGAGATGAACCGTGCAGCCGGTCTTTGCCGAGAGCCTGGTTGCCGGTATCAGCGGGGTGCCGCCCTCCAACAAGGTGACGGGAGCCCAGTCGTCGCCGACCGGTAGCCGATCCCGATAGGCCGCGATCACACCCGGCCACGGCTGATGAATGCCGGTCTTGGCGGCGCTTGCCGGACTCATTCGGTGGTTCCTTCCAGCCGCAGTACGCTGGCCACACCCTGTACCACGTCGAGATCAGCCAGGGCATCCACGGTTTCGGACAGTGCGGCGTCGGTGGCGCTGTGGGTGACCACCACGATGCGGGCTCCTACCCGGTGCCCGCCCTCGTCGACGACGCCTTCCTGGCGAACTTCGGCGATGCTGACTTCGCGCTTGGCGAATTCTGCCGCAACCGAGGACAATACGCCCGGTTTGTCAGCAACGTTCATGCTCACGTAGTAGCGGGTAGAGATGAAACCCATTGGCGCGATCGGCAGCTGAGCGTACTTCGACTCCTTCGGCCCGCGGCTGCCCAACACCCGGTTACGGGCGGCCATCACCAAATCGCCGGTCACTGCCGATGCGGTCGGCGCTCCGCCGGCACCCTGACCATAGAACATCAGTCGACCCGCGGCCTCCGCCTCGACCACCACAGCGTTGAAGGCGCCGCTGACCGTCGCAAGCGGATGCGACAACGGCACCAGCGCCGGGTAGACCCGAGCCGAAACCCGCTGCTGCCCATCGTCGGTCGTGATTCGCTCGCAAATCGACAGCAACTTGATCGTGCAGCCCAACGCTCGCGCGGACACGAAGTCGTCCGGGGTGATCTTCGTGATGCCCTCGCGGTAGACGTCGTCGGCGGTCACCCTGGTGTGGAACGCGATGGACGCGAGGATCGCGGCTTTCGCTGCGGCGTCATAGCCTTCGACGTCCGCGGTGGGGTCGGCCTCGGCGTAGCCGAGCGCGCTCGCGTCGGCCAACGCGCGCTCGTAGTCGGCCCCGGTGCTGTCCATCTCGGAGAGGATGTAGTTGGTGGTGCCGTTGACGATCCCGGCCACCCGCTGGACGGTGTCGCCGGCCAGCGACTGAGTCAGCGGCCGGATCACCGGGATGGCACCCGCCACGGCAGCCTCGAAATACAGGTCCACATGGGCGCTTTCCGCAGCTTGCGCGAGCTCTCCGGCAGCGACCGACAGCAGAGCCTTGTTCGCCGTCACGACGGACTTGCCATGCTCCAGCGCGGACAGGATCGCCTTGCGCGACGGCTCGACCGGCCCCATCACCTCAACGACGATGTCGACGTCCGCGCGGCCGACCAGTTCATCGACGTTGTCGGTGAGCAGATCGATCGGCACACCCCGGTCTGCGGCTACCCGCCGTACACCGATGCCGCGCAGCACCAGCGGCGCGCCGATCCGGGCAGCGAGATCGTCGGCACTGTCCTCGATGATGCGAACAACCTCGCTGCCCACATTGCCCAGTCCCAATACCGCTACACCGACCGGCTTTTCATCACCGTTCACGCCTTCACCTCACTTCCAGACTCAGTAGATCGTCGACGGTCTCCCTGCGCAGGATCAGCCGGGCCTGCCCATCGCGCACAGCCACCACCGCGGGGCGGCCGATCAGGTTGTAGCGGCTCGACAGCGAGTAGCAGTACGCACCGGTGGCTGCGACAGCGACCAGGTCGCCCGGCGCAATATCGTCGGGCACCCAGGTATCCCTGACGACGATATCGCCACTTTCGCAGTGTTTTCCGACCACGCGCGCCAGTGCCGAAGGCGCATCGGTGGCCCGGGAGACCAGTCGAACGTCGTATTCCGCCCCGTACAGCGAAGTCCGAATGTTGTCGCTCATCCCGCCGTCCACGCTGACGTAACGGCGATGCGCTGTCGCGCTCACGCCGACATCCTTGACGGTGCCAACCTCATACAGCGTGATGGTCCCCGGACCGGCGATGGCCCGGCCTGGCTCAACGACCAGCTGGGGAACCGGTAACCCTACCGCCGCGGATTCATTGCGCACGATGGATCCGAGCTTGTCGGCGAGTTCGCGCACCGGCGGTGGATCGTCGCTTGGTAAATACGAGATGCCCAGGCCGCCACCGAGATCGACGGTGGAGATCTGCGCGGTCTTGTCGACCCCGAACTCGGCGACGACATCGCGCAACAGGCCGATCACCCGGTGCGCGGCAAGTTCGAAGCCGCCGACGTCGAAGATCTGCGACCCGATGTGACTGTGCAGGCCCACCAATCGGAGGTGATCGGTGGCGAATACCCGTCGAACCGCGGCCATCGCCGCGCCGTTGGCCAGCGACAGCCCGAACTTCTGGTCTTCGTGGGCGGTGGAGATGAACTCGTGGGTGTGGGCCTCGACGCCGACGATCACGCGCACCAGCACATCCTGAACCACGCCGGCCTCACCCGCGACGGCATCAAGGCGCTCGATCTCGGTCATCGAGTCCACCACGACACGGCCGACGCCGGCCTTGACCGCCGCGGTCAGCTCCGCGACCGATTTGTTGTTGCCGTGCAGCGCAATCCGCTCAGGCGGGAAGTTCGCGTGCAGCGCGACCGCCAGCTCGCCGCCGGTGCAGACGTCCAGCGAGAGACCTTCCTCGTCGATCCACCGCGCTATCTCACTGCACAGGAAGGCCTTGGCGGCGTAGTGAACGTTCGCACCACCGCCGAATGCCGCAGCGATCTCGCGGCATCGCGACCGGAAATCCGCTTCGTCGACGACGAAAAGTGGCGTGCCGTACTCCTGCGCCAGCCAGTTCAGCGTGACACCGGCGACGCTGACGACTCCGTCGTCCTCGCGGACCGCGTTGTGCGGCCAGACGTTCGGTGCCAGTTGCAGAAGTTCGTCTGCCGTCGCGGGGCGCGGTGGAACACCGGAGTGATGGAACTCTTCGGCGTGCCGCGGACCAGCGGGGTGGGCGCTCACATCCGCTCCGGCGCGCGGACACCGAGGATGGCCAACCCATTGGCGATGACCTGGCGGGTCGCCTGACACAGCGCCAGTCGCGCGGTGTGCAGCTGGTTGGGTTGTTCGTCGCCCTGCGGCAACACCCGGCACGAGTCGTAGAACCGGTGGTAGTCGCCGGCGAGGTCTTCCAGGTAGCGGCACACTCGGTGCGGTTCGCGCAGTGACGCCGCGGTTTTCAGCACCCGCGGGAACTCGCCGAGACTACGAACCAGCGTGCCCTCCTTGTCGTGGGTGAGCAGCTCGAGGTGGCTGGTGTCGGGGATCAGGCCGAGTTCGGCGGCGTTGCGGGCCAATGCGGAGAGCCGGGCATGCGCGTATTGCACGTAGTAGACCGGGTTTTCGTTGGACGCCGACGACCACAGCGCCAGGTCGATGTCGATCGGGGTGTCTACCGATGAGCGGATCAGGCTGTAGCGGGCGGCATCCACGCCGATCGCCTCGACCAGGTCGTCGAGCGTGATGACGGTGCCGGCCCGTTTGCTCATCTTCACCGGCTGGCCGTCGCGGACCAGGTTGACCATCTGGCCGATAAGCACCTCGACGGTCGCCGGGTCGTCGCCGAACGCGGCCGCGGCGGCCTTCAACCGGGAGATGTAGCCGTGGTGGTCGGCGCCCAGCATATAGATGCACAGGTCGAAGCCGCGTTCCCGTTTGTCCAGGTAGTAGGCGAGATCACCGGCGATGTAGGCGGGCTGGCCGTCACTCTTGATCACGACGCGGTCCTTGTCGTCACCAAAAGCACTGGTGCGCAACCAGGTTGCGCCGTCCTTCTCGTAGACGTTGCCGTTCTTGCGAAGCCGGGCGATCGCGTGCTCGACACGGCCGCTGCTGTGCATCGACTCTTCGTGGGTGTAGATGTCGAAGTCGGTGCCGAACTCGTGCAGCGATGACTTGATGTGCGCGAACATCAAGTCGACACCGATCTTCCGGAAAGTCTCGTGCTGCGCGGCGTCGTGCTGGCTCAGCGCATCGGGCGCTTCCTTTAAGACCTGCGCGGCGATGTCGGCGATATAGCTGCCGGCGTAGCCATCTTCCGGAGTGGGCTCGCCTTTGGCCGCGGCGATCAGCGAGTTGGTGAACCGGTCGATTTGGGCGCCGTGGTCGTTGAAGTAGTACTCGCGTACCACGTCGGCGCCCTGCGTCGACAGCAGCCGGCCCAGTGCGTCGCCGACCGCGGCCCAGCGGGTGCCGCCGATGTGGATCGGTCCGGTCGGATTGGCCGAAACGAACTCCAGGTTGATCTTGTGTCCGGCCTGGGCGTCGGAGTTGCCGTAGGCGTGGCCGGCGTCGATGACGTTGTTGATGATGACGCCCTGCGCCGACGCGTCCAGGCGCAGGTTGATGAAGCCGGGTCCGGCCACCTCCGCCGAGGCGATACCGTCGGCCTCACCCAGCGCCTCGGCCAGCCATCCGGCCAGCTCGCGCGGGTTGACGCCGACCTTTTTGCCGAGCTGCATCGCCAGGTTGCTGGCGTAGTCGCCGTGCTCGGGGTTACGCGGCCGCTCGACGGTGACCGTCGGCGGCAGCGCGCCGGTGTCGAGCCCATGCTCGGTCAGCACCGCCGTTGCGGCGGCCTTGAGCAGCTCGGCCAGGTCGGCGGGGTTCACGCAGGCCATCCTATTGGCTGAGGTCCTCAGGCCCCGAATCCGTTCCGGTGCTCAGCCGGCCGCCGTGATGCGTTAGTCTGTCGTGGCCCGTTGGCGCAGCATTTCTCGCGAGCGCCCCCGTAGCTCAGGGGATAGAGCGTCTGCCTCCGGAGCAGAAGGCCGCAGGTTCGAATCCTGCCGGGGGCACAAGTGTTTTCGCAGTTCAGAGGCTATTTCTGCCTAGACTGACATGCCGTGTGCCATCCGTGTGCCATCCACCTTCGCCTGCTCGCACGGTTCGCCGCTCCACGGAACCAACCTGAGCGGGAGAGCAGCAATGACTACCGCATCCCCCCAGCCTCCACGAGACTGCGATCGTATCGCTTACCCTCCCCGCCGCCCTCGCTGTCAGGGACGGCCATGTTGCGAGGCAGCGGGCGGCTAACGCTTCACGCTCGCTTTGGTTACGAACATTGGCCAGCAATGCTGGTCCGGCGAAGACGGTGGTTGGATCGGGCAAGCGGCCTACGCAGACGACGGCCCGGAGGTTGCGATATGGGCGCTTATGGCGCTGAAGTGGCACAGAGAAGCTGTCTGGCGGCGGGCCGGTGACCCCGACATCTTCGGCAGCGGCACCACCTACCGCATCTTCGGCCCAGGGATCGGCAAGAACAGCCCCGCACTGGACATATCACCCACGAACCCGGGCGGGTATGAGTTGTGGGTGTGGTCCGGCCCAGCGGAGAACAGCCCGGTGCTAGGGCTGATGGGAGCCGACCTGCGCGGCCAGAGAGTGCCTTGTCGACTCTGCTACCGGTCCGGCGTTAGATCCACTCCGTTGCTAAGGGGACCACCAATAGGATCGTTTGAACCCAGCTATGCACGCCTGAATGCCCAGCTCGGGGTATCGGAACTGTGACAGGCGGCCCAATCCCTCCGTGGGGGTGGCGGCGATCCGACCCTGGACCGCGTCGACGGCGCGCCGCCGGGCGCGTGGCGGCGTTGGTGGTCGGCGCGCTGCCCGCGCTTGCCTTTCCCGCGCCGTCCTGGTGGTGGCTGGCCTGGGTCGGTGTGGTGCCGCTGCTGCTGGTGGTGCGCGCTGCGCCCACCGCGAGAGAGGGTGGCGTGCGGGCGTGGTGCGGTCTCGCCGGATATGTGCTGACCACGCAGTACTGGCTGCTGCCCAGCGCCGGTCCGCTGCTTATGGTGATGGCCGCCTTACTCGGCACGTTCTGGCTGCCGTGGGGATGGGCCGCGCACCGGCTGCTGTCCGCCCCGGTCACAACGCGCCGGACACTTGCCGCGGTGATCGTGTTGCCCAGCGCGTGGGTGATGGCCGAGGCGATTCGGTCCTGGCAGAGTCTGGGCGGCCCTTGGGCTTTGCTGGGCGCGGCGGAGTGGAACCGGCCCGCCACGCTGGCCTCGGCCTCACTCGGCGGGGTTTGGCTGACAACTTTTCTGCTCGTCGCGGCGAACACCGCGATTGCCGGGGTGATGCTGCGCCGCGGTGTGTCCGGTCGGGTCATCGCACTGGCGGTAGCCCTGGTGTGTGCGGGACTCGGCCCGGCCTGGTTCGTGCTGGGACCGGAACCCCCGGTCGGTTCGACGGTGCGGGTGGCGCTGGTGCAGCCCGGCGACATCGCAGACTCCGCGGCCCGTGAGGCCGCCGCCGAAGCGCTCACCGCGACTCTGACAGGACAGCGGCCCGACCTGGTTGTGTGGGGAGAGAGCAGCGTCGGCGTCGATCTCACCAGCCATCCGGACGCCCTGACGGACCTCGCGGAGCTGTCCCGGCGGGTCGGCGCGGACCTGCTCGTCAACGTCGACGCACCCGCCCCGACCGGGGGAATCTACAAGTCGTCCGTCCTCATCGGCCCGAACGGAACACTCGGCGCCTACCACAAAGTCCGGCTGGTGCCGTTCGGCGAATATGTACCAGTGCGCCCGCTACTGGGCTGGATCACCCGCTACACCAACGCCGCCGCCCTGGACCGGCGGCGCGGGAGCGGACCGGTGGTGCTGCACGCGGGTCCGCTCGCCATCGGGCCGCTGATCAGCTTCGAGGCGACCTTCTCCGACCTGCCCCGCCATGAGGCGCAACTCGGTGCTCAGCTGCTCGTGTATCAGAGTTCCACCTCGACATACCAGGGAAGTTGGGCTCAGCCGCAATTGGCCAGCCAGGTCGCCGTACACGCCGTCGAGGTGGGCCGCCCGGCGGTGCACGCCGGGTTGTCGGGCGACAGCGCGGCATTCGACGCCCGGGGCCGGCAACTGACCTGGTGCCCGTCCGGCTATCGTGGCGCGACCGTGGTGAGTGTTCCGCTCGGATCGGTCAACACCGTGTACCAACGGCTTGGGGACTGGGTCGTGGCGCTGGCGTTCGCGATCGTCGCCAGCGCCGGCGTCCTGGCGACGCTGCGGTCCTCGACACAGACTGCTTCGGGCGGTGTGGTCACAAAGGCGCTGCAAACCAAGCCCACGAGCTCCCACGAAAAGAGGTAGTCATCATCCGGCGGCGCGCGAGTGACACCATCTGGGGTCGGTGAAAGGCGGCCCTCAGCGGGGAAGCGTGCTTGCGCGATTGTTCACTATGTCCTGCGACGAACACGGCGAGGTCGCCGCGGCTTGAGTGGCTGCCCAAGAACTGCGGGGCGATCTACCGGCGATCTACCGCTGACGCGACCGCGACGACGCCACCGTGGGTGGTTATCGCCCACTTACGGTCTGCGCGGATGCGGTAGCACCTCAGAGCCGGCCGAGCAGTTCGGCCTTCTTCGCGGCGAACTCCTCGTCGGAGAGGATGCCACGCTGATGCAATCCGGCCAACGACTCGATGGCCGCGACGATGGCCGCGGGATCCCCGGACGCGCCGGAACCAGGCTCGGGTGTCTGCGTCTGAGGTGCGAATTGCGGTGCCGGGAGGCGATCAAGACACACGCGTCCACCGCCACGGTGGTCGACAAAACCGGGTAGCGCGGTCAGCTTCCGGTTGGCTGGTTGCGTTCGTCCAGCAGCGCGTCGACCCGACGACTCGACGGCTCGCCACCATGCTCGCGGATCGAACGGCGCACAGCGGCCAGCAGCCGCAGCTCGGAGTCGACGGTGTCGAGGTCGCGCATGCGCGGAGGTTAGGTCCGTACAGCCGACGTGGCACTTCACCGATGCTGCACGGCCGTGACCACATTGCTCCCGCCGGCGTCTCGAATGCCTGTCGGTGAAGCGTCTGGCTGCGTATGGTGAGCCGGTGGAGGGCACGCCGTTCGGGCGTTATCGCCTTGTCGAGTTGCTGGGCCGCGGCGGCATGGGCGAGGTGTGGCGCGCATGACAGCGACACCGACAGGATCGTCGCCTCTCTGATGCAGATCGCAGCTGCGACGTGTAACGTCGGCGATGCTGAGGAATTCAGCCAGTCCGGAATGAGGCCAGCTGTCCGCCGCTGCCTCACTGAGCAGTCGCTCGAGCCGAACACTCTGCTGACAACCGCATGCCGGGGACATCATGAATGCTCCGCCAGTACTCAGCCCCACTCCTCGTCGCGCATCGGTGCTTACCCTTGGCTCAGCCGCGGCCGTGGCCATCGACAGTGCGCAACTGTTCGACCGGGTCCGCTCGACCGCGCGATGGACGGAGGCGAGTCGGGCAATCACCACCGCACTGCTATGGGGTGTCGACCTACACGTCCGGCCGTTGCAACTGATCGCCGACCGCGCCTGTGAACTGTCCTGTGCCGAGCAGGGCGTCGTCCTTGTCCCCAGCGAGGCTGACCTGCCCGTCGATGACGTTGACACCCTGGTCGTATCCACCGCCGTAGGCATGCACGCTGATGAAGTTCTGGGCCAACGGGTTCCGGTCGACGGGTCCACCATGGGCTGAGTATCACAAGGGGGTCGACCCGTCGGCAAACCCGGCACGCGCACACACGCTCGGCCGCGGGGCGAAAACGGGGTGGTCGAAAACTCATCTGTTAATGCCGGCCGCCGGCCGGAGCGAAAGGGGGGCGGGTGTCAGCTACTCAGACCGCCGCACAAAGGGTCACCACCAGCACTTCAGTCCACAGCTCTGTCTACGGTGCGCAGGCCGAGGCCCGCAACGCGTGGGTGTCCAAAGCCCGCTGTCGCGCCAGCGACCCAGACGAATTGTTCGTGCGCGGCGCCGCCCAGCGAGAAGCCGCGGTGATCTGCCGGCACTGCCCGGTGATCCTCGAGTGCGCCGCCGACGCGCTCGACAACCAGATGGAGTTCGGTGTCTGGGGCGGGATGACCGAACGCCAGCGGCACGCGCTGCTCAAGCAGCACCCTGAGGTGGGCTCCTGGGCCAAGCTCTTCGCCGCCCAGCGCAAACACCGCAACGCCGACAGCCAGCGCGCCATGCGGTGAACGTCGGCCTGACCACGCCGCCACCCTGGTGTGATCGAGTGCACCGCCGTCCTGGCGTGGATCATTGCGTCAGCCACCGAACGAGAACTTTCCACCTTCTAGAGTTGTGAGGCCGGTATGACTACAGCAAGCGTTCCCACGATCAGCGCTAAGTGGGTTCGGCTGTTCCATCTCATTTATGACCATGTTCCACCGAAGGTCTACGACCTACTTCAACGTCATATGATTCCACTGAAAAAATCGGCGGTGAATGAGTTGGGTCTCAAACGTGGCGACCGTGTAATTGCATTTTGCTGTGGGACCGGTGGGGAATTCCCCTTCATTCAGGAGCGTATTGGTCCTGAGGGAGAAATCCTCGGCGTCGACTGGTCAGATGGCATGTTAGAGCAGGCTCGCCGAAGGATTGCGGACAATGGTTGGACGAACGTCACACTGGTCAAAGGTGACGTTACCGCCTTGCCGGAGAGTGTGGTCGAAACGGCGTCTTACGACGCGGGGATATGCACGCTGGGCTTGTCGATCATTAGTGAGCCCGAAAAAGCTTTCCAAGCACTGAAGAATGCTGTGAGGGGAGGGGGGAGGATAGTCATCGGCGATGTCTGTTCGTTCTCTGGCCTGAAGTCCATCCTGAATCCGCTCCGTTTCCTCGGAGACCTTCCAGCGGGCAATACGCACCACAGCTTGGCGCATAGCCGCCTATTCGCGGAAGCGTTGCCTTCGGATTTATTGGACGTAAAGCTTAAATGGCATCTGAGCGGTTCGTATTACATCGCGTCGGGCAGACTTCCCGATGCCCTCTGAATAGGTCAGAACCGACATTAATGGTGCAACATCTGTACAACACATGCGGTGCAACAAGGTATATTAAAGCGGGTTCACACTTGAGCAGATTATCGCGGGGATTGTTCTTTAAATCGACCACCATGCTGACCTGGTCGGTGTCATCGAACATTTAGCCCAGTTCAGGACCTATTTCTGCTGGCTCAGTATGGGGTTCGGGTCCCGTTGGCTCCACCGTGTGACCTGAGTCTGAGTTGAGTCATCTGTTACAGGAGTTGAGTCATCTGTTACAGGTTGCCTCGGCCATCGGCGGGGGGTTTTGTTGGTTGCGCCAGTCGCTGCGTCGGGCAGATCCTTGTATTGCTTGTGCTGAAGAGCTTTCGGCTGTGGCGACGGGTGGTTCGAGGTGGCCGTTGATTCTGATGTGGTGACGGTGCTGTTAGGCGGTGACGTCATGCTCGGTCGCGGCGTCGATCAGATTCTTCCGCACCCCGGGGACCCGGCCTTGCGTGAGCGCTGTGTCGATGATGCCCGTCGATACGTCGAGCTGGCCGAACGGGTGAATGGGCCGATTCCCCGTCCGGTCGACTGGCGGTGGGCGTGGGGTGACGCGCGAGCGATCCTTGACGACCTTGCTCCCGAGGTTCGTCTGATCAATCTGGAAACCACGATCACCGCCGAGGGTGAATTCGCAGACCGCAAAGGTTTTCACTATCGGATGCACCCTGGCAATCTCCCCGCACTGACCGCGATCCGGCCCGACGTCTGCACCCTGGCCAACAACCACACTCTCGATTTCGGCCGCCGTGGGCTGGCCGACACGTTCGATGCTCTGGCCGCAGCGGGTATTCACGGTATCGGGGCGGGAGCCGACTTAGAAACCGCACAACGCCTGGCGGTGGTGGCGGCCCACGGTGAACACCGGGTGGTCATCGGTTCGGTTGCGATGAAATCCAGTGGGGTGCCCGAATCGTGGGCGGCGCACCGCGATGGGCCGGGGGTGTGGTTGATCGGGGATCCGTCGGCCCGTGGAGCCGCAGATGATGTCGCGGCAGGGGTGCTGGCGCACAAGCGCAGCGGCGATGTCGCGATCGTGTCGGTGCATTGGGGACCGAATTGGGGCTATGGCGTGGGATTGAATGAAACCCAGTTCGCGCACCGGTTGATCGACGCCGGTATCGATATCGTGCACGGTCATTCCTCACACCATCCCCGGCCGATCGAGATTTACCGTGGCAAACCGATCCTGTACGGGTGCGGCGATGTCATCAACGACTATGAAGGCATCGGCGGCTACGAGTTCTACCGCCCCGACCTGAGACTGCTGTATTTGATCTCGATCGATCCCGGCGGCGGTGAACTGGCCGCGCTGCGGATGCTTCCGCTGCGCCTGCGGCGAATCCGACTTGAGCGCGTTCCGCAGACCGACGCGGAATGGCTGCGCGCAACGATCGAGCGCATCAGCTGCCAGTTCCGGACCTGTGTCGTGGCGGGATCCGACGATTTGCTGGTCGTCCACCCGAGGCGGCGCGAACCGGCCGATGACTCATCCGGATCACCGCCGCCGGAGCCATCGCCAGCGCTGCCGACGACCAAAAAGCCTGAACGCCATCTTTGGCTGCAACGAATCACGCACCGGGTGCCTCATCGATGATCACCGATGGGACCGCCGTCCAACACGGTTGCGGGCACGTCGGCTCCCGTCAGAAGACGATGGTCTGGTTGCCGTATCGGATGATGCCGTCCTCGCAATGCCACAGGACCGCTCGGGAAGCACCGCGCCCTCCACGTCGGCGCGCCCGCAAAGAGGACTGTTCGGATTCCGAGCACCGGACGTGGCTATCGCGTGCCGGTGGCAGCATGTGTGTGTGACCACGACGACGCTTTCCTGGGATGTGGTGCCCGTTGACAAGCCGGACGATGTCAATGTCGTGATCGGGCAGGCGCACTTCATCAAGACGGTCGAGGACCTGCATGAGGCGATGGTGGGGGTGAGCTCGTCGCTACGGTTCGGGCTGGCCTTCTGCGAGGCCTCCGGGCCACGGTTGGTTCGCCGCACCGGCAATGATCCTGAATTGGTCGAGCTCGCGACCCGCAATGCGCTGGCCATTGCCGCCGGGCACTGCTTCGTGATCTTCTTGCGTGACGGGTTCCCGGTCAACATCCTCAACCCGGTCAAGGCGGTGCCCGAGGTTTGCACGATCCACTGCGCCACCGCCAATCCGGTCGACATCTTGGTCGCGGTGACCCCGCGTGGCCGTGGCATTGTGGGCGTCGTCGACGGACAGGCGCCCCTCGGGGTGGAGACCGATCGCGACGTGGCCGACCGGCACGACCTGCTGCGCGCCATCGGTTACAAGCTCTAACTAGGGCAGCTGGCCAAAGCGGATCTCACTCAATAGCTGAAGGTGGTCGCGGGCTCATCACCGATCCACTGCCACAGCGGAATGGTCCCTTGGAGCTCGGCGCTGGCGATCAGCGAATCCGCGTCGAGCTTCTTGGCGTTGAAGCAGATCGGACAGACGTAGTGGTGACCACCGGCGGCCTCGTAGCGCTTCAGCAGATCGGCTAACGGAGGACAACCTTCGCAGGCAACGCCCACAGCGGTGCCGTCGACGGCGAGCCGAACCGCCTCCTTGGCGAGGAACATGAGCGTCGGGCGCCCGGATTCGGCTGCGCCGACGGCGACGAGGTAGGCGACGGTTACTTTCTCCGCGTCTTCGAGCCCGGTGGTCAGGCTGATCACGGCTTTACTTGGCATGGAACTCCCTCGAATCGGTCGTTACTAGCCGCCGACGCAGATTAGGCCGTTGGGGGTGGGGTCTTGGAGACGACCTTCGCGTGCGGCGCCACAACATCAGACCTTAGGCGTTGGTCGATGATCGCGACCCTCCCCGCCTCGTTCGAAAAAGTGACGTTCTCCGGCCGCGCCCTGTTCGACGATGTGACCTTCGCCAGGTCCGCCTGGTTTAGCGCGGCAACGTTCTCCGACGACGCCTGGTTCAACGGAGCGACGTTCTCCGTCCCGCCTCGTTCGGCAAGGCGACGTTCGCCGGCGATACTTCGTTCGGGGCGACGTTCTCCGGCCACGCCGCGTTCAACGAGGCTACGTTCGCCGGCCCTACCTCGTTTCGAGGGGCCAACTTCGGGAGCAAACAAAAGCCTTCGACCATCCACGACAATGGGGACCACCTGCGCCGCCGTTCGATTGGGGCGATGACCTGTCGACGAAACCGGAAAACGTGACACCCGAGAATTGGCCACCCACCCCGCCTACCTCGTGATGCCGTGATCGGCTGGCAAGGCTGCGGTCCACTCGTCAAACCGAGATTAGAACGGCTCTAACTGTACCTCTGTCAGGTCATAGGTACAGGTGAAACGGTTCTAGACTCCGGTTGCTCACCTATGCGAGCCTGTTGCCTTCGCTGTCGCCTTGCCCATGGCCGATCTGGCCGGCCGCTGTCACAGGTAGGAGCACCAACGGCGTCAAAGCGTGACATATTTTTTTCGGAAGGCCGCGGGGCAGCCCCGTGCGGGGCAGCCGGGCAGGGCGCCGTCCCGCTCAGGTCGTGCCCTCTTCCCCTCTGACCAGCACAGGGGCGCAACCACGCCCGCCCTGTTTGTTACCGCGCGAAACTAGCCGACCGACTCCCGGAACCCAATCCCCTCCTCGCCCGCCTTCGCCGCCACATCCATCCCCACCACCGGATGCACCTGCGTCGTCAGGTACGGCGCAAACCTCGCGCCGATCCCGATCACCAGCGCCGGGTCGTCCGCCTCCAGCACCGCGAACCCGCCCTCGCCGTTGAGCGTGGCCACGAACTCCGTGATCGTCACGCCCGCTGGCGGCGACCACTTCTGATACATCTGCAACGCCCGCTTCGCGCCCTTCTCGTTCTCCGCGGCCGAACCACCCGACCGATTCGTCCACGCAAGCACGTACTTCACGACAATCTCCTCCAAACAGCAGGGACAAAGACCCCGAGATGCTCCTCGAAGACAGGTTCCATTACGAGCCGATCTGTGTGGTCGCGCAAGAGTGCGGTCCGCTGAGCGGACCGGGGTGCGCCGATTGGAACAGTCTTAGCTCGATCTTTGACATGGCGCTGGCGACCCCCGTGCTCGTATCTGCTCGCGGCTGATCCCCGCTGAACGCGTCATGTTTTCTCTGCTGGTCTGATGGAACGCGGCCGGTCGACGGTCGGTTGCAGCGTCGCGCGCGACGACGGGCTCGACGCCACGGCCCTCTTCATCGACACGACGTCCCTGGCGCTCGCCGACATCGGCTTTCGACGAGCTGAACGGCTTGGACCGTTAGAACCGTGGCTTCAGCGACGGCACCGCAATCCCGATGAGGCCGCGCACTGTCGCCTTCACGACGTCGAGGAAGTCGAAGTAGTCGCGCCACAGTGTGATTCGCCCGTCGCGCACCTCGAAGACGCCGCACACCCAAAACTGAATCCGCAGCGGCCCGTAGAGCATCACGTCGGTGCGCTCGGTGAGCACGGATGTGCCCTCGGCGGCGATGCGGTGGATCTTGACGTCGAAGCCCGCGCCGGGCAGCTCGAACATGCGGCGCAGCATCTTGACGGCGCGGTAGGCGCCGCGGATGATCGGCATCCCGACGCTGTGGCAGACCACCTCGTCGTCGAGGGCGCCACGCATCGCGTCGTAGTTCTCGTCGCGCATTGCATAGAGGAAGCTTTCGACGATCTCAATCGGCGTGGTGATCATGATCACATTCCTGTCCCCGGCGTGCGCCATCGCGGTCCCTATGCCTCTGAACACGGCGGCGGGCGCTCTGGCGTTCGAAAAATGTGTAAAAACGTCGTGCGAAAAGGCGTGTCTGCACAAATTGGCGGATACGATCCCGGCCGGCCACCCAAGCGGATGATGGGCCGAGTCGGCTCGGGTGTGCAGTGGGATCCCACACATCCACTTGTCGAAGAGCTCGATCACCTCAGCGTTTCCGCCACCCCCGCCGAGGGCCTGCGGTTACCACCCGGCGCTGATCAGGCCACCATCAACGACGCGGCTCAACGAGCCTGCCTACGGTGTCGACGTGAACGACTCGCCGCATTCTCAGCCGCCGAGCGCGAGGCCTGGACCGTTCTGGAACGCAGCTATCAGCTTCTGTTTGCCGGACGGTGAAACTGCTTAGACGTCAAGAGCTTTCAGCAGCAGGCGCGAGGATGTGGCGAGATCAACCGATCCATAGCATGATGCCGACTATGAAGCACGTGATGACGATGGCGCTGATTGCTACTGCCATGCTGGCCGCGCCAGCAGGCCACGCCGACCCTGATCCCCACAAACCCGACTTGGGTGCCAAGTACTGCCCGGGTGGCGTGACGGCAGACCCGGCGTCCCTAGGGCCCTCTTGCGACGGCGTGCCCTACCCGGACGGCTCGTACTGGCACGCCACACAGCGCGGCACGTCGAGCTCCTTCGTAGTGGTGCAGTGCCTCGTGCCCGCTCCCCCGCCAGGTCCCTTCTCCGGTCTTGTGCCGCAACTGGCCGGGCCGTTACCGGCACCGCCAGGCGGCTGCGGTCAGTAGCGGCATGACGTTCTGGAAGTGATGTTCGTACCCGTGGACAGATCGCGAAGACATCTGCGCGAGAAGCGAAGTAGGTGACGGTTCCCGTCTCTAGCATGTGCTAGGTAACTCACCCGACGCCGAGAAGAAAGGAAGGGAATCGAATGCCCTCACCTCGCTTTCTGGCCAGACTTGCCATCCCCATGATGGCTGGCGCTGCCCTGGTTAGTAGCGCTGCGATTGCGACTGCTGCCAATCCCGATGACGAGGCATACCTGGCAAAACTGCGCGCCGTCGGCCTCACTTGGCCGCCCCAGACGGAAGAGGCACTCATCGGGGAGGCCCACCTCATCTGCTACGACCTCACTTGGGATTGGACGCCACAACAGATTGCCGACGACATCCACGCCCACTTGAACGCGAGGGGCGTTACGTTGGGGGACGTCGGAACCATGGTTAACGCGGCACACTCGACCTATTGCCCCGGCAACGTGTGCGACGCCCCTACCCTTTGCACCTGACAGCACACCTGGCGCGCCGCTGGCGGCCTAACGCACTGCGGTCACACCGTGCAGCCCGCGACACTCGGCGACCGATTCTTTCGACCGTTTTTGCCGGAGCGGGGCCAACCCGTTGGTACGGTGCGCATGAAGCTAGGGAGAAATCATGAGCCGCAACACTTACGGGTTGGTAGCCGCGGCGATGGCGATCGGTTTAGTTGCGTCGGCTTGCAACAGTTCTCCTAATTCGGCGACCACGACAACGTCGCAAGCCACAGCAACGCAACTGCAATCGCTAATACCCACACCGGCGAACACTCAGCGCACCGACGGCCCTACCTCCATTCCAGACAACGGCATCCATGTGCACTTCCTGGTCAACGGATCGGCGACCGACGTTCTGGATGCGTACAAGACCGCGCTCGAAGGTAAGCGCTGGGCGGTGACCGTCGTGGCTTCAGGTGGCTGGGGCGGAGCCGGCGGCGCCACCTACACCGGGACCCAGGGCGACACCTACGGCGTGTTTAGCGGCGGAGGCTCCGGTAGCACTGCTGACGTCAGTGCCTGCGCATGGCCGTCAAAGCCCTCGAACCCCAACTGCGGTGGCGGCAACCGACAATAACGGCGACGACTGGCTCACCGCGGATTCGCGGTCACGTCGCGGTGAGCGTCAGCATCCCGCGTAGCTTTTGCCAGCTATTGGCCACGCCGGGATGCAAACGCAAGTCACCTACCTGATCCTCGTTAACCCAGCGCAGCTCAGCGCTTTCCGCACAGCCCACCACCGGCAGCAGCTCGACGGCATCGGCGATGACGGTGGTGTATGTCCAGTGAGTGCCGAACGGCACAGCGGTCACCACCGAGGCGCGCAGTTCGATCTGATCGGGCCGGACGCCGGTTTCTTCGTAGGTCTCGCGGATCGCGGCCTGCTCGGGGGTCTCGTGGCTGTCCCTGGCCCCGCCCGGTAGCCCCCACGTGCCACCCTGGTGGCTCCATATCGACCGCCGCTGAAGCAAGACGGCGCACGAACCGTCGGGTGCCGGGGCGCGCAGTAGGAGCCCAGCAGCCCCATACCGGCCCCAATAGCGATTGCCGGTGGCCGAGACCACCCACCCGTTGCCGTCACCGCGCACACGCCCACGATATGCGCCGGTCCCGCTCACACTGTTAGGCGCGCGAGCGGCACCTGGTGAAATGCGAATAAAGAAAATGCCAACCGCACATTAACGCTCGACAACGTCCATCAGATGCCCGTAATCCGCCGAGAATTATTGTCTTTCAACGCCTTTGATCTACAAGCAGCGTGGATACAGCTTATTTGACTATTGCCCATTTCCACGATTTAAGCCTCAGGTGATTACTTGCACCGGGGGAAGGCACGCAGTGGTTTGCCTGATCCCACCGCTTCGCGGCGATGGCGGCGTATGCGCGCCAATCCCGTTGTCTGCATGCGAATTACGAGCGTTTGACGACGGACGTTCGAGAACGATCTGCATCGCGTCTACCGCAGCAGAATTGGGTGACTTGCGCGCTTCTGACTGGTCGCTACGCTTCGTCAACAGACGCGCCCTGAGGTCAACCCGATTGAAAGCGAGGATCGATGCAGAAAGACCTACGCGTTAACCCAGATGAGTTGGGCGCTGCAGCCACTCGTTGGCAGATGCTTAGCGCCGGTCTGGGTGCGGGCGATGCCCCACCAGTCAACCTTGCCCGGACCTGGCCCAGCGCGGCCGCGACTGACGGAATCCATACCCAGGCGGCCGCCGCCACGGCGGCGTTCCAAACGCGTATTGGTGAGACCGCCGCAGCGTCCCACGATGCCGCCAACGTGTATCCGAACCACGAGGCGACGCTGGAAGCAGGCGAATTCAAAGACCTGATCGGCGCGATCACATCCCCGATCTCGAATCTCGCCGGCGTGATCTCCGGGTCCATAGGCAGCCTCAACTCCGTCACCGGGGTGCTCGGGAGTGTCAGCAGTGCGGCGGCCTCGACCTCAAGTTCCCTCGTCAACAACCTAACCGGCACGCTGGGTCATGCCGGCAGTTCCCCTCATACTCCAGCGGTGCCGGTATCGGCTGATACTCCACCGGCGCCTGGGCCGACTGCCAGCGCGCCGGTGCCTGGACCGACTGCATCACCGCCGGTGCCAATTGATCAGCCGCCCAAAGAATTTGGGACCGGAGGGGTCGTATGATCCCTACGCTCAGCCAGGTTGAGGCTTACACCACCGACCACCTGGTCGACGCCGCCGAGTATTGGGATCGCCTGGCCGACCACTGGGAGGATGCCCACTGGCAGGTCCGCAACCAGTCCCATGCGCTGGACTGGCAGGGTGTCGGCGGAGATGCCTTGCGGGCGCGCACAGCATCGGATTACACCGTTGCCAGCAACCACGCCGACCAACTGCGCACTACCTCACGCATCGCCCGTCAACAGGCCGGCGAGTTGGAGCGCCTACGCGATCGGGTTCTCTACGCAGTCGAGGACGCTTACAACGCCGGTTTCACCGTTGGGGAGGACCTGTCGATCAGCGATACTCAACCGAGCCGCACGACCGCCGAGCTGGCCGCTCGTCAAGCGCAGGCCCAAGTTTTCGCCGCAGACATTCGCAGCCGAGCGGGTGCGTTGGTCGTGGCTGATACCGAGGTTGCGGGCAACCTCACCGCGTCCGCTGCCGGCGTTGGCACTACCACTTGGTCGTAAACCGGAGTCGCGCCCGCAGTTTCAATGCGCCGATTGGGACCCCAGCCGCAGGTGCTGACTAGTGCGATTTCAGGATGACTATCGCGTTGTCGAACTTTTTGAACGGCTTGAACGTGTCTGCGGGAACGCCGAATACGGCGGACAACACCCGCGGTGGAAGCATGCTGAGGGACTCACCTATGCCGATGTTGTCCTTGGATTCGGGCGTACTGGTGTTCTGGATGATCACAATCTTCATTTCGGCCGGGCCCCGGTTCTCGAAATAGTGGAAGGAACCCTGGGGTGCGAACACGACGTCGCCGACATATTGGTCGAAGTTCTCGTGATTGCCGTTCCCGTCGACGACCACCCAAGCCGCAACTCCGCTGGTGACTATGTTGATCTCCCACGCGCTGGGATGCCAGTGCGGCTCGCGGATACCTCCGGGGTACAGCGTGAGCGACACGATGCTGGCCTGCTGACCTTTGAGTATCGGAAAATTGTCCTCGTCCGCCTGCTGAAACCAGCCCCCGTCATACTTGTTGACGGGCGAATCGCCGAGATGGAACAGGTGCGATTTCGAGGTGATCGTCTCAGCGGGTAGGCGGGGATCACCAAACCGTGTCGCATCATCGGCCAGCGACATTTCCTTATCGGTGCGATAGCCGGTGACAAAACGGTCAACCCCCACACCGGTTGCGGCTGCCCCGGCGGCCAGGCCCGCTCCACCCAAGACCTTGCGACGATTAATCGGCATCCCCAACCTCGCCGTCTTTATTTGTGCGATCGCAGGATGGTGACCGCGTTGTCGAACTTTTTGAAGGAGTTGAAAGTCTCTGTGGGAACGCCGAAGACAGCGGACAAAACCGTAGGCGGAAGCTTACTCAAGGACTCGCCGACACCGATGTTGTCTTTGTCTTCAGGCGCACTGGTGTTCTGAATGATCAGCACGTCCAGATTTCCCGTGCCGCGGTTCTCGAAGTAGTGGAAGGAACCCTGGGGCGCGAACACAATGTCGTCGACGTGGGCGTCGAAACTCTCGTGGTTGCCGTTCCCGTCGATGAGGACCCAGGTCGCGACTCCGTTGGTGACCAGGTTGATCTCCCACGCGCTGGGATGCCAGTGCGGCTCGCGAATACCTCCGGGCTGCAACGTGATCAGCTGGATGCTGGCCTGTTGACCCTTGAGTATCGGAAAATTATCTTCGTGTGCCTGCTGCTGTGTACCCCCGTCATATGTGGTGGGGGCCAGGGCGCCGAGATGGAACAGGTGCGATTGCGAGGTGATCGTTTCAGAAGGTATGCGCGGATCACCAAACCGCGCCGCATCCTCAGTCATTGACTCTTCCTTATCGGTGCGATAGCCGGAAGTGCCGCACCGGGATGGTATCGCAACGGTCAGGATCGGTCTAGCGATCAGAGGCCGGGGTCCATCTCGAATCCCGCCACATTGGAGTTGAATTCCTCGGGCACACAACCGCACCCCAAAGTCGGTAATCTTCGTTCGCCGGGTCAGTTCACGGCGCCGCGGGTCACTTGCGGCCCGGGCGCAGCGCGATGTCGCGACAGCAGGCGCGCCGCTTGACCCGGTGCACCGAGTTGGAGCATCGCGGCCAACGCCGTTTCGAGCACCACTTCTTGTTGCACACGACTACCGCCAATCGACGGAAGCCCTGCGAGCGATTCGAGGAGATAGTCGAGCGCGGCGCGCGGCTCACCCTCCGTCAACGCAATGAGACCCTCTCCGATGAGCCGCAACGTCGTTGCCTGCGCATCGGTCGCACCCGGAACATTGATCGCGCGTATCGCAGCCGGATCATTCGCTGCGGCCAGTACAAGCAGCGCGTGGAACGCGATAAACGGCGTTTGCGGCGCATACGCAAGCGAGCCGACCTCGGCGAGCAACGGCATCGGATCGGGTGGAGTCACCCAGTCCGGATGCAGCCGCGCCCGCCATGCGAGCGAACCCGCATCAACCAGACAGCGCACGTCCTTCGACCGGGGCGGCGCGAGAAAGGCGGCGTACCGACGCGCCGCGGCGGCCGCGTCTCCCATCGCGAGCTCGTGCAGCGCGGCATGCCACTGAAAGTGCGGTAGGTAGCGCTGCGTGCTGCCGTCGCTCGGGATCCAGTCCGTCAGCCATTTCAGCCCGGCGCCATGCGCGTCCGTCTCGTAGTGCACGTGCGTCAACGCATGCGCGGCGTTGCCATTGCCCGGATCGAGTTCGAGTGCGGCGTCAGCCAGGTCGGCTGCGTCGTACCAGAGGCCCTGCTCCGTTCGGCCGTAGGCGCGCAAGCCGAGATACCACGGCGCCTCGCCGTGCACGCCAGTGAATCGCTCGACGTACTGCCACGCGTCCGGCAACGCGTCGCCAGCCCCCGCGAACGCAATCGACGGCGCGAGCACAAGCAATGCGACTTCGTCGTTCGGTACGCGGTCGAGATGGTCGATTAATGCGTCGGTGCCCGCCGCGTTTCCCTTCTCGCACCACGTCGCGATGGCCTCGACGTGGCTGCGGTCTTCGTCGCTCCCATGTGCAAGCGCCGCGCGCGCTCGAGCGAGATGGCCGGCGACCGCGTCCGGGCCGCCCGCACGGTCGGGCCGTTCCGTGGCAATCATCGCGAGCGCGACGTGCGCACGCGCGTGGTGCGGATCTTCCGCGACCGCGGCAGCGAAGGCGATCGATGCGCCGTCTTGGACGGCGAGCAGGCGACGCATACCCTCGGCGTACGAAGCAGGCGCACCACTCAATTCCGGCGCAGTCGTGATGAGACTGGGCACACGCACCGGACGGTCGCGCTTGTCGTCGGCGAGCAGCTCCGCGATAGCCGCCGCTTGGGCACGGATTTCGGGAATCGCAGTGGTCTCCCACAACTCACCCTGGCGGATCGAGCCGAGACACACGATGTCCGGGACCGTGCCCCCAGCCCCGTCGATGAGGTAGCCGTCCGCATCGACTCGCACACCTACGCCGCACGGGTGCAACGACGCGACATCTGTGGCCAACAGGCTCGCCCAGAGCGCGCAGCGTTGCAGCGAGCGCCGATCCCACACCGCGCCAGTGGCGACGACCACCGCGTCACCGCGCCGACGCACGGAGCCGTCGCCCGTTGTAACAACCAGTTCGACGCCACTGCCGTGCAGCGACACATCGGCGACCTCGCCCGCTTCGATGCTCAGTTGGCCATTGTCGATCGCCGCATTAATCGCATCGGCAGTCGTGGGCGGCATGCGGTGGCGAACGACCTCCCACTGCCGCAAGTCCTCACGCAGGAACCGGCGCTGGTCCTCCCACCCCAACGAGCGCCACAGCCGGGCGGAACGCGGCCGCACTGCGTCGATCACCTGTCGCCAGTCCGAACCGGCTTCGCGCGCGTGCGCGAGATCAGCGGCGAGCGCGGCGCGCAATTGCTCAAGCGAGACCTCGGCCGCGAGCGCATCGACGTTCGGCAACGCTGTCGGCGCGCCGGTAGCGCGCAATCGGCGCGGGAGCGCGCCCTGACGCGACAGCAGCGTGACCGTGGCGCCCCGCGCAATGAGATGCAGCGCGACATCTACTCCCGTGAGTCCCGAACCAATCACCAAAACGCTCGCGGGCCGACGCGCACCAAGGGCCGCGAGCGCGCCCGGCGCCCATGGATCCACCACAACCTTGCCGTCGGTGCCTGCCGCCAACACCGGAGCGAAGGCACGTTCCAACGATTCGGGCATGCCCCCCTCGGGGCGCCCGGACGCGAGCACAACGGCGTCGGCCAATACCGAACGCCCATCGTTCAGCGCTACGCGCACGGGCGCGCCCGGCACCAACCCGACAACCTCGGCAGTCTCGATCCGGATGTCGGCAACCGCGAGTTGTTCTCGCAGGTAGCGGCCGTATGCAAGACGCGGCGCGAAGCTGTGCACCGGAGTGACAGCTCGCTCATCGAGCCAACGGCAGAAGTGATCGGGATCGTCTGGCCATGCGGACATGCGCTGCGCAGGAACGTTTAGCAAGTGGGTCGGGTCGTCGGTGCCATACGCCGCGCCGGTACCCGGACGACCGGAGGCGTCGATCAGCGTGATCTGCGCATCTGGCCTGCTCCGACGCAGATGTACCGCGGCGAGCACGCCCGCGGCACCACCACCCACGATCGCGACGCGCATCATGGCGGAAGGTTATATCTGCAAGGGGGTGCGGTGCTTAATCGCGCCCACGTTTCATCGGGCGCCAACCCTTATGTCGACGGCGTGTTCGCGCCACCCGTCAGGCCAGGCCGGACAGCCAGGCAGTCCACTGCTCGGCCCGTCGCGGCCAGTTGTTCTCGGCCACGACATAGGCGACTTGGGCCTGCGTATGCGCCTCGGTGCCAGCAGGATCTGCCTGCCGGGCCGCCAGCAGTTTGATGACGCGGTCAGCGAACGCTTCGGCATGGGCGTCGGCATCAGCGAGCGGAGGCGTCAGATCGATGAAGCCGGCGCCGGTTTCCGGCAACCCACCAAGATCGCTGGTGACAACCGCGCAACCCGCCGCCATCGCCTCCATCATGGCGATGCAGGACGTCTCGGCAAAAGTGTTGGGGTAGGCGAGCATGGTGGCGCGACGCAGCGCCTGAGCCAGCACCGGCTGGGCGACCGAACCGTGATGCGTGACGCCGCATGACGTCCGTGCCGCGTCGTAGAGCGGCTCGTGTGGGTCCAGCAAAACGTTGTAGACGGCCATGCTGCTGTAGATCTCGAGTCGGGCGTCGGGCACCGCGGCCCGGATTCGGGGGAAAGCCGTCAGCAGCCGGTCCAGCCCGCGGAACGGTGTGCTGGTGTAGCACAGCGTCGGCGGGCCCTCCTTCGCCGGCAGAATCGGCTCACCGCTGAACAGGTCGACGAAGGCCGGGCCGACGGCGTTACGCAGGATGCCGATGCGCGCCGGGTCGAGCCCGAACGCCTGGCAGTAACAAGCGGCCTGCCACTCGCTGACCATGGCGAAACCGTCGATCAGCGACTGGATCTCGGACTGTGTCAGGCCGGCGACAGCAGCCCGGTCGTGAGCATGGCCGGTCCACAGAATCTGGCGGGCGTCCGGGCGGCACTGCGCCTTGAGCTCGGCCAGATACGAATCGACGAAGTCGCTCAGGCACGACGCAGTCGGCGTTCCGAAGGGCGCCGTCTTCCATGCCGCGGATCGGTTGGCAGCGGACGCCACGTACCACCCTGGGCTCGTCGGCGCGGTTGGCAAGCGTGACCCGGTGGCCGAGCTTTACCAGTTCAGGCGCCAGATAGCAGGCCGCCGACTGTGAGCCGCCCAACGGCCGCTGGAACGGAGTATCCGGGTCGTAGGGCCATGCGGTCGCGTCCATGAAGACGATCTCCACATGGGCACACTTTAGGTGCGCAGCGTAAGGCTCTACAGACTGCCTAAGTCGTCGGGTACGTCGACGGCGTGTTCCCGCAGCGCCTCGAGAGGTACCACGTCGAGGGTGCGCTCGTGAGTGGACGCCAGCACCACGGGGGCGGCGCAGCCGTCGCGGTAGGCCACGAGCCAGTTCCCGGCAGTGACGCACCAGCGGTCTCCGGGTAGCAGGCCAGGAAAGCGCAACTGCGGCCTGGGCGTTGACAGGTCGTTTCCTATCGAACGTTGGTGGTCAAGGAACTCGGCGGTCACCACGGCGCAAATCGTGTGCAAGCCCAGATCCTCCGGCCCGGTCGAACAGCAACCGTCGCGGTAGAAGCCGGTGAGCGGGTCACTGCCGCATGGTTTCAGCGGACCGCCCAACACGTTGCGCTCAGACATCGGTTCAGTATCTCGCTCGATGGCGTTGGGCGAGGCGTAGGGCTTCGTTAGCCGCTCACTGTCCTAGATCGCGACGACGACGTCTTCCACCCGTTGAAGTTGCGCGAGATCGGAACTGGTTGGGATGAGCTGGATTTCGTCGGTGCCGACCGCTTCGAACCTGCGCAGCACCGCGACCAGCTCCTCCTCACTGCCGGCAAACCCGGTACTCGGCGCCATCGCGTCGATGTACTCGGCGGGTATCCAGTTCATGTAGCGCCGCAGATGCCGGTGCACCTGCTGGCGGGCCGCACTGACGGGACCGAGCGCGAACCAGAACGATGTGATCAGGTGGGGTTTGGGCTTGCCGGCCTCGGCCCACGCCGCACGCGCCACGTCGAACAGCTCGTTCTGCTTGACGACGTCGAGGTCCAATGTGGTTCCGGCCAGGCCGTCGGCCCAGGCCGCAGCGCTGCGCAGGGTCTTCGGCCCGATGGTTCCGACCAGCAGCGGCGGCCCGCCCGCCTGGACCGGCGCCGGCCCGACCGGCAGCACCGACTCGGTGATCTTCTCGCCCGCCCACACTCGTTTCTGACCGCCACCCGCTCGGCCATGCCACGCATGGTCTGCGTCGCCGGATCAGCGCCGACCGCCTGATAATCCTCAATCCGGCCGCCCACGCCGATGCCCACGCTCAGCCGTCCGCCGCACAGCATGTCCCCGGTCGCCAACGCCTTGGCGAACGTCGGCTTACCGGGTCACTCTGGGAGTACGCGGTTACCGAATCAACGCGTTGCTGCGGCACTAGTCCCACCCGGCGGGTGGCCGGAGGACCGTTTCGCTGGGGCTTTGCGCCGGTTCAGTAGTTCCGGGCACGAAGTCAAGGGGCGCACCGAACGGGATGAGCGGTTCGCGTTGGATGCTCGCCCGAAACTCGACAAAGAGTCGGACGAAGTGGGCGACGACCCAGGTGTGCAGATAGGGGTAGTCGACAGGCTCGCGTTCCTTGGGATCGGCCAGCAGATTGATGATGCGGGGGTTGGCGACCGGCGGTGATGCGTCGAAGAAGTTACGTTGCTCGACGAAGGCCGTCTTGAAGTTCTGCCACTTGGCCCCGTAAAGCTGGTTGCCGTTCCAAAAAAGGAAGCCCTGCCGGTTCGACTGGTCTTGGTCGCCACGGAAGAACGCCCCTTGGTCCACACCGTCGATTACCCGATCACCGGGCACCTGACAGGCCGCCCAGGTGATGAGCGTGGTGAACATGTCGGTGATGTGAACGATCTCGTTGCTGACCCGTCCGGGAGCAACGTGTCCCGGCCAACGAATCAGGCACGGCGTCCGCAACGACCCTTCCATTCCGGTGAAATACGACCCTTCCCAGTAGCCCGACGTCCCTCGCCACGGCAGCGCATCCTCGGCCCCGTTGTCCCCCGCGAAGACGACAATCGTGTTGTCGGCGATGTTCAGTTCGTCGAGCAGGTCGACCAATGTGCCGAAATCGGCATCCATCTCCAGCAGGCAGTCGGCAAAATCGCCAGCGCCGCTTTGTCCCTTGAACTCGTCGCGCGGCACGGTCGGCAGATGCAGCATCGAGTGATTGAAGTAGACGTAGAACGGCGTGCCGGACGCGACGCTGCGCCGAATGAACGCCTCTGCCCTGCTGAGGTATTCGCGGTCGATGTTGCGGCGCACCTCCATGGTTAGTTGCTCAAGGTTTTCAACCGAACCGCCTTTGGTGCCCGCCACGACGAACGACATGGCGTCGCGGTCGGGGTTATAGAGCGGATCGTCGGGCCACAGGCATTCGTCGTAGCTGTGCGGGATGCCGTACCACTCGTCGAACCCGTGGTCGGTTGGATACCGGCCTGGCTCGTCGCCGATGTGCCACTTGCCATAGACGGCAGTGGCGTACCCTGCTCTCGACAGGATGTCGCCCATCGTCTGCTCCCAAGCCACCAAACCGCCGGGCAGTCCGGGAAGTTGCACGGAGCCGTTGCCGGAGCGGATGGCATAGCGGCCCGTCATCAGGGCCGAGCGGCTCGGCGTGCATTGGGCTTCGGGTGCGAAATTGAGCAGTTGCAGACCCTCGCTGGCGAAGCGGTCCAGCCGCGCTGTCGCTGCGCCACGCAGGATGCCCCCGCCGTAGCAGCCCAGTTCGCCCATGCCGAGGTTGTCGATGTGCACATAGAGAATGTTCGGAGGTCCGTCCGGCGCTGCCTGCCGCTGAACCGGAACATCGTCAGGGTTCACTGCTCAACCTCCTGCGTGGCTCTTTGCCTTTGACGCTCTCCAGATTGACTCTGCAACAGCTAGGGCCTGCTAGGGAATCTGCTCGCGGATGAACGTGCCGATCTCCTCGATGGCTTGCTGGCCCTCGGGCAGGACGCTGGCATAGCTGTGCCAGCGATGGATCATCTCGGGCCAGACTTCGAGTTTGACTTGGACTCCGGCTACTTGGGCACGTTGCGCGAGCCGGGTTGAGTCATCGAGCAGAACCTCGTAATCGCCGACCTGGACCAGCAGCGGTGGCAATCCCGCAAGATCGGCATACAGCGGATTAGCCAGCGGGGTGCGAGGATTCGCCCCAGCCAGGTAAGCCTTCGCCCACACGTCGATGACCTCGGGTGTGGCAATCGGATCGACGTCCGCGCGTGTCTTGATCGACTCGCCGGTGCCCTCCAAATCGAGAAACGGCGACAAGCACACCGCCGCCCCGGCCATCGGCAGTCCGGCGTCGCGGCCAGCAATCAGCGCCGCGAGCGTCAAAGCGCCGCCCGCCGAATCCCCCGCTATCGCAAGCCGTTTAGGTGCCAGCCCCTGTTCAAGCAAGAACCGGTAGCCCGAGAGGGTGTCGTCCACCGCCGCCGGAAACGGATGCTCGGGCGCAAGGCGATAGTCCAGCCCGAGCACCCGCGCCTGTGCGGCACGCGAGATGCGGCCCATCAGATCACGGTGGGTATTCAAGGACCCCATGATGTAGCCACCACCATGCAGGTAGAGCACGGCGCGATCAACTGCTGCACCGGGCGCGCTGATCCACGCCGCGCTGACCCCGTTGGCATCGACCGGTTCACTTACGACGTCGGGTTCGGGGGGCCGCGCCATCTGTTCGTTGGTCGCGCGTAACTCTTCAATACTTGAGCCGGAGGCCATACCGGCCAGGGCTTTAATCGAGTCAATCACCTGTTGCAACTGTGGACTAGCCATCGCCAGGCGACCTCTCCAGGGTTCCTTGAGCGCGCCGACCGACGCGATTTAGGAAGCTAGTCCTGGCTGCCCACAAGCACAAGCGTTGCGGGGACGGTGCCCCGGAGCGTCGCCAAACGTCGTAGCCGTGGAATAGCATCCCCGCCGTGGGGGCATTCAGCGACCTTTTCGCCCGCCTCGACCCCGACCCGAGGGTCCGAGGCAAGCAGTTCGAACATGTCTGCAAGTGGTTCCTCACTAACCATCCGCTCTACAAGTACCGGTTGCGGCACGTCTGGTTATGGAAGGAGTGGCCGGACCGTCCGAGTGACGTAGAAGCGGGGATAGATCTGGTGGCCGAGGACGCCGACGGATACCTGTGGGCGGTGCAGGCCAAGGCATACCGCGAGGACAAGCCCATCCCTAAGGCGGAGCTGAACAAGTTCCTGTCGGAGTCCAACACCAAGAAGTTCGCCCAACGGCTACTGATTTCAACGACCACCGGCGGCCTGCACCAGCTTGCCCAGCGGGCGGTGGATGCCCAGGATAAGCCCGTCTCAGCGGTCGACCTAACGGACTTGCGGGCCACCGACGCCTACCTGGATTGGCCTGAATCCCCGGCGAACCTGCGCCCATCGCCGCCACCGAAACCGGCCACACCGCACGACTACCAGCGCGCCGCCATCAGGGATGTGGTGAAGGGTTTCCAATCCGCCGACCGAGGGCAACTAATCATGGCCTGCGGAACCGGCAAGACTCTCACCTCCCTGTTTATCAAGGAGAAACTGGCCGCCCAGCGCACCCTGGTCCTGGTGCCGTCGCTGTCGCTGCTGAAGCAAACGCTGCAGGTGTGGATGGTCAACCGGCGCAACGACTTCGACATCCTGCCCGTCTGCTCGGATGCCACCGTGTCCCGCGACGAGGACGCCATCGTGGCCCACACCTCCGATCTCGGGGTGCCGGTGACGACCCACCCCGAGGACATCGCCGCGGTTCCTCCGGCGACGCGGGCCGCGTGTGGTTTTCTCCACCTACCAGTCCTCGCCCCAGGTGGCCGCCGCCTTCGCCGAGGGCCGGGTACCCGCATTTGACCTGGTGCTAGCCGACGAGGCGCACCGCTGCGCCGGACCCGTGTCCTCCTCCTCCGACTTCGCCACAGTGCTCAATGCCGCCAAGATCAAAGCCAGGCGACGGTTATTCATGACGGCAACCCCGCGCTACTACACGGGGCGGATTCTGAGAGCCGCTGAGGACGCTGACTACGAGATCGCCTCGATGGACGACAAGGTTAAGTTCGGCGACAGTTTTCCACGCGCTGAGCTTCGGAGAAGCGATCAGGCGCAAGCTTGCTGACCGACTACCGAGTCGCCATTGTCGGTGTTGACGATGCCACGTATCGGGAGTGGGCAGAGGAAGGTGTGCTGGTTACTCGCGATGGTGATGAAGGTGGACCGAACGCCGCGACCCTCGCGGGCCAGATCGGACTCGCCAAGGCGATGCGGAAATACGAACTTCGCCGGACCATCTCGTTCCATTCGCGGGTGAAACGCGCACGAGACTTTGCCACCTCCATGCCCGAAGTGATCGCATGGATGCCTCGCTCGGCAACGTCCAAAAGGCAAGCTGTGGTCCGAGCACACCTCCGGTGAAATGAACGCTGGGCAGCGAGGTCGGCTGATCCAGCGGCTAAGCCAGCTCGGAGATGGGCGAGTTCGGTCTGCTTGACTAACGCCAGGTGCCTGGCGGAAGGCGTGGACGTGCCGACGCTGGACGGCGTGGCGTTCATCGACCCTCGTCGGGCGGAGGTGGACATCGTGCAGGCGGTCGGGCGTGCGATCCGTAAGGCCGAGGACAAGAACATCGGCACCATCGTCATCCCGGTCTTCATCGACACCCACACCGATCCCGAGGCTGCGCTGAACGACTCGGTCATTCAAGCCAGTGTGGGACGTTATCCAAGCTCTTCGCGCGCACGACGAAGATTTGGCGAAGCAACTCGACGAGCTACGTCGCGAGTTGGGCCGCAACGGCAGGCGTCCGCGCCTTCCCGACCAAGATTCATGTGGATATTCCCGTCAAAGGTGGGTACCGACTTCGCCCGTGCCTTCGATGCGCGCCTGGTCGAGAAGGACCACCGCCTCTTGGGAGTTCTGGTTCGGGCTGTTGGAACAGTTCATCGAACGCCACGATCACGCCCAGCGTCGCAGACGACTACGCCATCGATAGCCACCGGCTCGGCAAGTGGGTACAGAAGCAACGCAGCAAGCAAGCCAGGGGCACCCTTGGTGCTGACCGCGAGCACCGCCTCCAGGAGCTGCCGGGCTGGACATGGAAGCCCTTCGCCGACCAGTGGGAGGAAGGGTTCACCAAACTCCTGGACTATGTGAAACGCCACGGTGACGCACGAATGCCGCAGGCTTACAAGGCCGATGGCTACCGGCTCGGCGCGTGGATCGACCGTCAACGCAGCAATTACGCCAAAGGCACCCTTGACCCTGATCGCCAACACCGGCTGGAGGAGCTGCCGGGCTGGACCTGGACCTCACGCGCCGACCAGTGGGAGGAGGGTTTCAGCAGACTCGTCCTCTACGTGAAAAGCCATGGTAATTCCCTTGTCCCCCAGTCGCACACGGTGGACGGCTACCAGCTCGGCGCATGGGTCACGACGCAGCGCGGCAACTATGCAAAAGGCACCCTTAGTACTGACCGCGAACGCAGCCTCCAGGAGCTGCCGGGTTGGGCATGGAACAGCCGCACGGAGAGGTGGGACAACGGTTATGGTCGGCTCCTCCGCTACGTCAAACGCCATGGCAATGCACTCGTTCCGGCAAGCCACTCGGTTGATGGCTTCAAGCTGGGCGCGTGGGTTGTGGCGCAACGCGTCAACTACCTAAAGGGAATCCTGCAGGACGACCGACGACTGCGACTTGAAGAATTGCCAGGCTGGACATGGAAGCCCATCGCGGCCCAGTGGGAGGAGGGTTTCAGCAAGCTTTTGGAGTATGTCGAATGCCATGGTGACGCCCGCGTCCCGGCACGTTACGTCTTCAATAGCTACAAACTCGGCAATTGGGCTGCAGCACAACGCGACAGCTACGCGGAGGCCCTTAACGCCGACCGGGAACACCGTCTCCAGGAGCTGCCGGGCTGGACATGGAATCGCCACACCGACCAGTGGGAGGAGGGCTTCAGCCGACTGCGGGACTACGTCGACCGCCACGGTGACGCTCATGTCCCTTATGGCTACACGGTTGACGGTTACAAACTCGGCGCATGGGTCAGAAATCAACGGAGTAGACGAAGCACCCTCGATTCCGAACGCCGCTGCCGCTTAGAAGCCTTAGGTGGCTGGGTGTGGGATACCCAGTCCGCCAAGTGGGACGAAAACTTCAGCCGTCTGCTGGATTACGTCAACCGCAACGGGGATGCTCGCGTTCCTTTCTCCTACACGGTCGACGGCTACAAACTCGGCACATGGATCAATACGCAACGCGTGAATCACGCCAACGGAACGCTTGGCGCTGATCGCGAACGCCGCCTCCAGGAGCTGCCGGGCTGGACCTGGGACGCCCGCGCCGACCGCGCACTACGTCGAACGCCACGGTAACGCCGCCAACCCAGTCGCTGGGGAGTGGCTCGTCGGCCTACCCAGCGGACGCACCGGCGCGCTTCGGCTGTATCGGAAGAGCACGCACAGGTAGCTGGTCCTGGCATCGAAGGTCATACCAAGCTCTGCAGCTTGCGCGAGTCCAGTTGGGCTTGTCTCGATACCTTGGTTCCAAGACAGCACTGCCAATCCCTCTGTATCGCAGCCGAACCGCTGGTGATAAGTCTTGAAAGTCGTCTCGTATCGAAATTGTGTCTGTCAGAGTTTCGAGATACGATACGGGCATGCCTACAGCGTCAACCACCACTACCGGACAGCTACTCGGATACGCCCGCGTAAGCACGGGTCACCAGCACCTCGAAGCGCAGCAGGATGCCCTCGCCGCCGCCGGGGTCGATCCTGGCCGCGTCTACATCGACAAGCTCAGCGGCACCTCCACGAAGGAGCAACGGCCCGGCATGACGGCGCTGCTCGACTACGCCAGGCCCAGCGACACCATCGTCGTGACCGGCGTAGACCGGCTGGGCCGCACTGCCGCCGAGGTCATGCTCACGATCAAGGACTTGCTGTATAAGGACATCATCATCAGGACGCTGCGTGAGGGCGTGGAAAGCTCCACCGCCACCGGGCGCATGGTCATGGGCATCATGGCGTCCCTGGCCGAGCTGGAGCTGGAGCTGGGCCGTGAGCGCCGCGCCGCCGCTAAGGCGTCGCGCAAGGCTCGCAACTTGCCCATCGGTCGCCCCCGGAGATTGGCCGCCGACAAGATCGACTTAGCCGAGCGGATGCGGGCCGCCGGTGAGCCGGTGCCGGTGATCGCTGAGCATTTAGGGGTCAGCAAGCCGACCCTCTACCGGCTCCTTGCCGAACGCGCCAACGGCTAGCGGCGACTCAGCTGCAATCCGACCAGGAGTGCGGATTCGGCGGCCGAGGGCCACTTCTGCTTCGGCCTCTATCGGCTAGTCGCAACCGTCCGATCCGTCGACGCCGACGTAGCATCTCGGTGTGAGCCAGGAGAGCGAGCAAGCGGTGCGACGGCCCAGTCGGAGGTTCGTACTGGGCCTGGATCTTGATGGGTGTTGCGCCGATTTCTACGGGTATATGCGGGAAGTCGCGGCTGAGTGGAGAGGGGTCGCGCTCGCGGACCTTACTTCCGATGTCACGTACGGCATGAGCGAATGGGGACTTCTGCCCGGCGAATATGATCGCCTCCACCACTTCGCTGTCACCCAGCGGGGTCTGTTTGAGAAGATGGTTCCCATTCCAGGTGCCCCGCAGTCAATCCGACGTCTTGCAACCGAAGGGATCAGGATCCGGGTCATCACCTACCGGCTCTTCATCCGATGGTTCCACGAGGTCGCCGTCGCACAAACCGTGCGGTGGCTGGACAACCATGCCGTCCCGTACTGGGATCTGTGTTTCATGCGCGACAAGGAGGCGGTCGACGCGGACCTTTACGTTGAGGACACCCCGAGCAACGTCTCTCGACTGGTTGAGCAAGGCCGACAGGTCATCGTCTTTGGCAACTCCGCCAATGCGGTAGGACTGCCCGACAGCGAGTTCGTCCTCGCGCGCGTTACCAATTGGTCGGAGGCAGAGGAACTAATCCGAGAAAAGTACTACTCGTGGCTTGAGGGCCAGGATGCCGATCTCCCACCCGATGTTGGCCTGAGGGCACCCTGGCACGAAATGCTTTAGCGTTCTTCAGTCCGATTGCCTGCGGCCGACATTCGGTTGCCTGGGGGGGTACCCCCGACCGGCCGGTGGCCGGACACTCCATGCAAATCGGCGGCTCTCTCTCCGGCACAATGGGGCCGACCACTTGCAATTGCAATAACCTCACGCCTCCTTCTCGCCCCTGACCGTTGCCTGCATCTCGCGTGCCGGGAAAGCCGACCAGCCCGCTGCATGGATACAACCAACCGTCGGCCTCTCCGGTAAGAGATCGGGCCGTGGCGAGGTTCTGGAGGTTGTACATCCACTGCACGCCAACGCCTAACACGTCTGCCGTCACAGGGCGCAGCGTGTCAACGGTCTGCGCCGGTAGGTGGTGCGGGCGTGGTGCGCTCACGCGGCGATGCTCCCGCTCCTCATACGACGAAGAGTGTCGATTGCGTGGTGTATCCCGCACAGCCCCCGATGCCATTGCGGCAATAAGCAACCCATCTCGCTGCAATCTCCGCTCGACTGACGCTCGCTCACTGGCGTGAGGGTTGCGGGGTCGACGTTCTGAGCCACGTACATCCACGAGCCGTCAGGCTCCTCAACTTGTGCGTACCAGTGACCACGCTTAGAGCGGCTGATCCGGTAGAGATCTCTGCCGTTGCGGTAGAGGCCCGGAGCAGGAGCCGTCAGGCTCCGTTCGCTGACGCTCACTCCGTCTCTCCACGCGTCGTCCGCTGTCGGCTCCGTGCCCGGAACAGGTCCAGCCCAGAGCGGGGATACACCAGCTTGTGGTGGTCTAGCCAGCTTGTCGGTCCGCGTCCCTGCCGCCGGAGTTCGTATAGCCAGGAGACGGAGTAGCCGAGGTAGACGGCTGCCTCCTCGACGGTTAGGTTCTCGTCGGTCATTTTTTCTCTGCTCCATGATCTCGTTGCTCAAGGTGACCCACTGACCACCGTTTCGCTCACTGACGTTCGCTCCACCATCATGATCTGCTGATGTGGTCTGATGGTGTTGGCTTGCAACCGCATTAGGTTCCTATTGGATACACCTCTGTCACAGCAGGTGGGTACCACGACGCTGCACTGACACCCAGGAGTCTCCAGCACGCATCAAGGTCGTCAGCCCCAGAGGGGAGGCACCTGTTATAGCGGCCTGGTGAAGGTACAGAGGCCCTTACGCGAATCCGGGTCCGGGTCACTACATCATCCCGACGTTGCTCCCGTAGACCACTACTGGACGGCGCGTTTACTGCTTGTAATGCTTACTGCTTACGGTCGCCTAACTGGCTTGAGACGCCAGTCATTTGGCTTGTGTGACCGCTTGTGAAGGCGGCCGCGCGGATGGCGCGGCTTGGCTTGCACGGTGTGTAGATGCGTCGCGGTGGCGCTTGGATGTTGCGACCAGATGGCCCTAATCCCAGAGCCGCAGCTATCTCTCGTGCATCGGACATATGCTGTCCCTCTACCCTCTATTCTACAGCACACCTTGCGATTTCCGATTCGGCCAGTGTTGCTGCCTTGTCGTCGTACCCAGGATAAGACCTGGGGTGCGACAAGACGGGTGTCGGTCAACCGGGTGGAAATCTCTTGTCAACACTCAGGTCCACACTGAGCGGCATGAACGATCAATTATCGCGAACACCGACCCGAAAAACGGCCCTGACCTCGCACCAGTTTCACGCCTTCAACGGCGTGCTTCCCTTAGAGCCGTGACAGCAGCGACCACCAACGCCCTTCCGGCCTGGCCGTCCATTCAGCAGCCCGTCGCGTGGCTCGACGCACCCGTTACCAATCGGTGCGCGGCTCTAACATGCGAGCCATGAGCAGCCAGCCACTCTCCCGAGAGCAATGGCTGCTTGTCCGAAACCTGTTTCCGCCCACGCCTAAATCGGAGTTATCAGCACATCCTCGGGGGTCGCACGTACCCAGCGTTCCAGCTTCGGCACGGTGACCTGAAATAGGCCACGCACGATGCGCCGCCGCTGAGACATAAGCAGGTCGTCCCACTCGTCAGGATCGAACTCACGCTCGGTCGGCGCAACCAGCTTGGCCCGCAACGCTTCAATCCGTGCCGTGAGGCTCTGCTCGGCCCTACCGAACACGCCAGGACTCACGCGGCCCGCAAGTGCCTCGACCTCCCACTCGGCCAGTTGCCCTTCTAGGTCGTCAATCTCGGCCAGGACCGCGCTGTCGTCGGCGTCGTCGGACTCGTACTGCGACGGGTCAACTTCGTTGAGCCGCTTGAACAGTTCGCCCTCTACCGCCTCGTCGAGCATCGCGACGGGCCGGGAGACGTGGCCCGCGTGGCAGACATAGCAGGGCGTCACCCGGCCTTTCTTGAGGTAGTAGCGCAGCCCGTCTCCGCACACCCCGCACTTGGCGATCCCGGTCAACAGGTACTTGGGTTCCGGTCCCGGCTGGGAGTTGAAGCCGTACCGTTCCGTCATCCACTTGGCGCGGTTCACGAGCTGGCGGTGCTGCTCATCGGTGATGATCGGCTCCCATGCTCCCTCGCCGACAATCTCGCCCTGGTGCTTACGGAGGCCAGCCAGGGCCGGGTTGAGTAGTGCGCGGCGCAGCATCGTCGGTGACGCGGGCGAGTACCCGTCTGTCGAGCGCAGCCACTCCAGCACTGAGTACTGAGTCTCACCGGCCAGCAGCCGCTCGACGGCCTCGCGCACCCGGGGAGCCTCCAGCGGGTCGGGTTCCCACTTCGCCACGTCCACCCTTCGGTAGCCCCACGGCGGCCGGGTAGACGGCCTGCCCTCGGCTGCCGCCGACCGCTTCCCGCGAAGGACACGGGTGCGGATGCGCTCGGCCTCTTGCTCGGACAGCAGGGCATCCAAACCGCCTCGGAACCTGTCCTCGCCCTCGCGGAGATCTAGCGTCGTGCCGCCTGAGTAGGACAGCAGCACCCCCAGCTCGGCGCACAGGTTGCGGAGCAGGATGTGCTCTTCAAGGTCACGGGTCGACCGGCTCGCCTCCCAGCACACCAGCACTTCGCCGGGTCGCAGGTCGGCCTTGAGGTCGCGCCATGCTGGCCGGTCACCCGAGTACCGGGACGCACCCCGGTCGTTGTCGGTGAACACTCGCCGCACGGGCCAGCCGTTGCGCTCGCACACCTGGCGGCATTCGCGTTCCTGGTCAGTGACGGAGCGGCCACCGCCGCTGGGGTCGCTGGAGACTCTGGTGTAGATGACGGCGTCCATGCGCCGATTCTAACAACCCGACAAGCCGACTCTGGCCTTGGCGAGCATGACCGGGTCGTGCAGCTGCGGCACGATCACCGTCGTCACCAGCCGCACCCGATCGGTCCACGCGGCCAGCGCGCCCATCAGTGTCAAGGTTTCCGGGTTGTCGAAGGCCATCCGCTCGCCCCAACACAACGACGCGAACGGGCCGTCGTCGATCGCACGGGCCCAATCCCGCAGCACGGCGGCATCCAAGTCCGGCTCCATGACCGGCATGGTCATCGATACCTGCACGACGGCGATTCTGGCATGCAGACCGGTCGATGCCCGCACATCGCCGCGTGGCAGCATGTCTAGATGGGCATCACCGCCAATTCCATCGCGCATGTGCGGCTTACCGTCAGCGATATCGAGCGTTCCCGACAGTTCTACGAGAGCGTCTTCGGTTGGCCGGTTCTGCTTGAGGTGCCGGAGAACGCCAACGCGGCGACCCGCAGCCAGCTCGCTTTCCTGTTCGGCGGTGTCATCTACGACATGGGTGGCGCGCTGATCGCGCTGCGGCCGGTCGCCACCGACCGCTTCCACGAGGACCGCTGCGGGCTGGACCACATCGCGTTCAGGGCCGTCAATAAGGCCGAATTAGACTCCGCGGCAATGCATCTCGACGGTCTGGGCATCGACCATGAGCCGGTCAAGGACATCGGGCCGTCGTACATCCTGGAGTTTCGCGACCCGGACAACATCGCGTTGGAGCTGACCGCGCCGAAGTAGCTGCTCCAACGTTGTCGCAGGGAGGCCACAGTGGTTGACTGGAAAGCACAATGCCTATCGCTTTCAACCACACCATTGTCGCCGCCCGCGATAAGCGGGAGTCCGCGGAGTTTCTCACCGAGCTGTTCGGGTTGCCCGGTCCGACGCCCTTCGGCCATTTCCTGACTGTCACTCTCGAGCACGGCGCAAGCCTCGACTACACCGATATATCCGAAGGCGAGGAGATCCGGCCGCAGCACTACGCGTTCCTGGTCTCGGAGGACGACTTCGACGCGATTTACGGCAAGATCCAATCGCGCGGGCTGCAGCACTGGGCGGACCCGGGCCGCCAACGACCGGGCGAGATCAACACCCGCGACGACGGCCGCGGGGTGTACTTCCCCGATCCGGCCGGACACTTCCTGGAGATTCTGACCCGGCCGTACGGCTCAGGCGGCTAAGGGCGAGCAGACGCAAAAGCCCCTCACGCCTCAAGCGGCGTGTCGGGGGCTTTTGCGTCTGCTCGCGCAACTAAGCGCTACCCCGCATTTCGGGGGCCGTGGCGCCTGCTCTCCTGGGCGCGATAGTCGTCGGCCAGCTGACCGACATGGTTCGGCAGGGCACCTGCGGCGACGTCGGCGAGAGTCGTTTCCTCCAGCACCGAGCGCATGCTGGCGCGCAGCGCCCGCCAAACGTCCGTCAGCGCCGCGGTCGGACCGGAATACGGCAGATCGCCCAAACCGACGTCGCGGACGCTGGCCAGCGGACCGTCGATGGAGCGCAACACATCGGCGATGCTGATTTCGCTACCGGGGCGGGCCAATTCGTATCCACCGTCGCGACCACGGTGGCTGCGCACCAGGCGATCGGTCCGCAGGTCGGACAAGATGTCGACCAGGAACTGCGGTGGGATGCCCTGGGCGTGCGCCAGGTCGTCAGTCTTGACCCGTACGCCGCCATCGAGGGTGGCCAACTGGACCATTGCCCGCACCGCATACTCCGCCTTGGCCGACATGCGCATGGACACGATCCTCCCACCGCCGCCCGACGACGGCGGGGGCCGGGGACCGGCCCGAGGTGGGGGCACCCCCAGCCGCGTCGCGGCGAGGGCGAGTCGGGCAGCCTTCCAAGGTTAAGCGCCGTAGTCGCTCAACCCGTCACCGCCAGCACCGCGTCGGCGTATTCCGGTCGGCACACCACCAGGTCCGGCAGCAGCGGATCGGGCCTGTTGTACTCCAGTGCCGAGCCATCCAGACGCGAGGCGTGCAGACCCGCCGCGCGTGCCACCGCGACCGGCGCGGCAGAATCCCATTCGTACTGTCCGCCGGCGTGCACGTACACGTCGGCCAGACCCTGAACCACCGCGGCCACCTTCGCGCCGGCCGATCCCATCTCGACCAGCGTGCCGTCCAGGTGGTCGCGGACCTGCAACGCGATCGCCGGTGGACGGGTGCGCGAGACCACGATGCGCGGCGATCCCGCGTATGCCGGCGGCGGCGCGGGATCGGGCGTGGCCAGCGTGACGCCCTGTGCGGGCAGCGCAACCGCACCGGCGACCAGATCGCCGGATTGCCACAGCGCGACGTGGACGGCCCAGTCCTGACGGCCTAGTTCGGAGAACTCCCGGGTGCCGTCCAACGGGTCGACGATCCATACCCGCTCGGAGCGCAACCGCACCGGGTCGTCGGCGCCTTCTTCGGAGAGCACCGCGTCGGCCGGGCGATCGCGTGCTAGCGCATCCATCAAATAATCGTGGGAGCGCTTGTCCCCCGCTGCTTTTCGCTCCGCCTGCGAGGCATCGGCAAGCTCGTCGCGCACCGCGAGCAGCAGCCGGCCGGCTTCAGTGGCCAGCCGCGCCGCCACGTTGTCGTCGCTATGGATGCTCAACTTTTGGACTCGATCAGGTCGATGACTTGCTGCGCCAGCTCGTCGGGGCTGCGGTCCGGCGTCAGCCTTAGGTCAGGATTCTTTGGCCGTTGGTATGGGCTGTCGATGCCGGTGAAATGGGTGATCTCACCCGCACGAGCCTTGGCGTAGAGCCCCTTGGGGTCTCGGCGCTCGCAATCCTCGAGCGGGGTGTCGCAGAACACCTCGAGAAAGTCGAGCCCGGCGTCGGCATGCACGCGGCGAGCCAGGTCGCGATGCTCGGCCAGTGGGCTGATCGCCGGTACCAGCACGGTGTGCCCGGAATCAGCGATCAGCGCCGCCACGTGCGCAAGACGACGGAGGTTCTCCGCCCGGTCGTCCATGTTGAAGCCCAGGTCGGCATTCAAACCGTGCCGCAAGTTGTCGCCGTCGAGAACATAAGCGGGCACGCCGTTTTCGAGCAGCTTCTGTTCGACCAGCATGGCCACCGACGACTTGCCCGAACCCGACAGCCCGGTGAACCACAGCGTGCGGCCCCGCGACATCCGGTCCTCGGCGGTCACCAGCGACTTGTGCCGCACCGTGTTCGGACTCGAGGAGCGAGTCGAAGCCTCCCGCAACACCATGCCCGCGGCCACGGTGCCGTTGGTATCGGGGTCGATCAGGATGAACGATCCGGTGCTGGCGTTGCGGGTGTACTCGTCGAGCAGCAGCGGCACCTGGGCGCGCAGCGAGACGCGGCCAAGCTCGTTGAGCTGCAACGCTTCCGCGGTCTTGTCACGATGCAGCGTGTTGACATCGAGCCGATAGTCCAGCGCGGTGACCCTTACCCGGGTGGTTCGGGTGGTGTGCTTGATCAGGTAGTCGCGGCCAGCCTCCAGCGGCGAGCCATCCGCCATCCAGCACACGGTCGCGTCGAAGTCCTGAGCGACCCTCGGCTCATTCGTGGGCCGGGCGATCATGTCGCCGCGCGAGAGGTCGATGTCGTCGGCCAAGCTGATCGAGACGGCCATCGGCGGAAACGCTTCCTCCACTGGTCCGTTCGGCCCGTCGATCGCCGTGATCCGAGTCGGCTTACCCGTCGGCAGCACGATCACCTCGTCGCCCGGACGCATCACACCGCTGGCCACCGTGCCCGCGTAGCTGCGGTGGTCTTGATGCTCGCGAGTCTGCGGGCGGATGACGTACTGCACCGGGAAGCGGACGTCGACGAGGTTACGGTCGGCAGCGACGTAGACCTCTTCGAGGTGCGACAACAATGCCGGCCCGTCGTACCACGGGGTGTTGTCCGACTTGGTGACCACATTGTCACCGTGCAGCGCCGACATCGGAATAGTGAGCACGTCTTGCACGTCAAGGCGGGTGGCGAAGGCGTGGAACTCGTCGCGGATCGCCTCGAAAGCTTCTTTGTCCCAGTCGATCAGGTCCATCTTGTTGACGGCGAGCACGATGTGCTCGATGCCTAGCAACGACGCCAGGAAGGTGTGTCGACGGGATTGCTCGAGCAGACCGTGGCGGGCGTCGACGAGCACGATGGCCAGCTGGGCGGTGGACGCGCCGGTCACCATGTTGCGGGTGTACTGGATGTGACCGGGAGTGTCGGCGATGATGAATTTGCGCTTGGGAGTGGCGAAGTAGCGGTAGGCGACATCGATCGTGATGCCTTGCTCTCGCTCGGCGCGCAGCCCGTCGGTGACCAGTGACAAGTCGGTGTATTCGTGGCCACGTTCCTTGGAGGTGGCTTCCACCGAGGCCCACTGGTCTTCCATGACGGCCTTGGAGTCATACAGCAGGCGCCCGATCAGCGTGGACTTGCCGTCGTCGACCGAGCCGGCCGTTGCGATGCGCAGCAGTGTTGCCATCAGAAGTACCCCTGCCTCTTGCGGTCTTCCATGCCGGCCTCGGAGATCCGGTCGTCTGCTCTGGTGGCGCCGCGTTCGGTCAGCCGTGACACCGCCGTCTCGGCGACCACCTCCGCGACGGTGGCTGCGGTCGATTCCACACAGCCGGTGCAGGTGACGTCGCCGACGGTGCGGAACCGCACCGTTGCCTCGAACACCTTCTCGTCGGGGCGCGGCTGCATGTGGCGGTCGACCGCCAGCAGCATCCCGTCGCGCTCGAAGACTTTCCGCCGGTGCGCGTAGTAGATCGGCGGCAACTTGACCTTCTCGGCGCCGATGTAGGACCAGATGTCGAACTCGGTCCAGTTCGACAGCGGGAACACCCGGATGTGCTCACCCTTGTGGTGTCGCCCGTTGTAGATGTTCCACAATTCGGGCCGCTGCGCCTTGGGGTCCCATTGACCGAACTCGTCACGGAAGCTGAACACCCGCTCCTTGGCGCGCGCCTTCTCCTCGTCGCGCCGGGCGCCGCCGAATGCGGCGTCAAACTTGTTTTCGCGGATCGCGCGCAGCAACGTCACGGTCTGAATCGGGTTGCGCGACGGGATGGTCTCGACAACCCGGCCGGCGTCGATGTCGTCTTGCACCTTGGCGACCACCAGCCGCACTCCGGTCTCGGCGACCAACTCGTCGCGAGTGACGATGACTTCGTCGAAGTTGTGACCGGTGTCGACGTGCATCACCGGGAACGGCAGCCGGCCGGGGCGAAACGCCTTGAGCGCCAGATGCAGCATCACGATCGAGTCCTTGCCGCCGGAGAACAGCAGAACCGGGCGCTCGAACTCGGCGGCCACCTCGCGAATGATGTGGATGGCCTCGGCCTCCAACGAGCGTAGATGGCTTAGTTCGTATTGCCCGGGCACCGGGCGGCGGTCGTTTGCCCCCTCCGCTGGGCTAGCCGTCGCTTGACTGGTCATCAACCCCTCAATTCTGGGTAAAGTTGGTAGTTCTGGTCAGGTTTATCAGCATTACCTTGTATAAAACCAGCCCGACCGGCCGCTGTCAATGAATCGGCCGGGGACGCCAATCGTCGAGCGGAAGTCGCTGGTCGTCCGCGGCGGCAAAAGCCTCCGTGTCGCCTGACAAGGGCGGACATCGCGACGCCGCGATCAACCTGGCACAACAGGCTATCGAGCAGGTCAACCTTGGCATTCAATACGCTGCGGGCGGCCCGCTCCGTGGGCGCCGCCTCCGCCGCCGTAGGCGGCGGAGGCGAGCAGACGTGAAAGCCCCCGACACGCCGAAGCGCTGGGGGCTTTCACGTCTGCTCGCGCTAGAGGGTGACCTCGTTGAGCTTGCCGGTTGCGACGTCGAAGATGAAGCCTCGTAATGACTCGTGCTTGGTGACGAACGGACTGCTTTCGATGCGGCGCAACGACTGCCGAACGTCTTCGGCAAGATCGGGGAAGGCCTCGGCAGCCCAAGGCGGTTTGACCCCTGTCTCCTGCTGGATCGCGTGCTTGAAATCGTCGTCGCTGAAGGTGAGCATCCCGCAGTCGGTGTGGTGAATCAGGATGATCTCCTTGGTTCCCAGCAACCGCTGGCTGATGGCTAGCGAGCGGATCGCGTCATCGGTGACCACCCCGCCGGCGTTTCGGATGACGTGCGCCTCGCCCTCTTTGATTCCAAGCAGACGGTAGACGTCCAGCCGGGCGTCCATGCACGCCACGACCGCCACATGTTTGCTCGGCGGCAGCGGCAGCGGCCCCTTGAAGGAGCTTGCATACTCGGCGTTGTGGGCTAAGTAGTCGTCGGTGACCGTCAAGCCAATCTCCTTGTGTCGCAGTGTCGTTTGCTGCACGCCCGACCCAAGTGGCTGATTGTAACCGTCGACACGCGAATTTTCACCGATACGGATCAGCCCGATCAGAACGGTACGACGCGTGCCGGAGCGGGCCCGGGGTCGGCCGCAACGCTGACTAGCTGCGCCTTTAACCCGCGCCCGCGACTTGTTGGGTCACATCTTTTACCCTGTGCCCATGCGACACGGGGAGGGCAGATCATGATCCGCTTCCTGTTGCGTCGTTTGCTCAACTACGTCGTGCTGCTGGTGCTGGCCTCGTTCATGGCCTTCTGCCTGGCCTCGGTGACGTTTCATCCGCTGGACAGTTTTATCGAGCGTCACCCGCAGCCGCCGGCTGAGGCTATCCACGCCAAAGCCGTTGAGCTCGGCTTGGACAAACCCGTACCGATCCGGTACGCGGAATGGGCGGCCGGGGTGGTCCGCGGTGATTTCGGCACCACGGTGACCGGTCACCCCGTGTCTCAAGAGTTGTGGCCGCGAATCGGGGTCAGCGTTCGGCTGGTGCTGATCGGTTCGCTGGTGGGCACGGTGACCGGCGTGGTCCTGGGCGCCTGGGGAGCGGTCCGTCAGTATCGGCTGAGCGACCGCATGATCACCGTTTTGTCGCTGATCATTCTGAGCATCCCGTCATTTGTGCTGGCCGGCCTGCTCATCCTGGCCGCGTTGCGAGTGAACATGCTCACCGGGGTGCGGATCTTTGCGTACACCGGGGAAACCTCGCCGATTCCGCCCGGTGGAATCTGGGACCAGCTCGTCGACCGCGCTCGACACATCGTGCTGCCGAGTCTGACGCTGGCCCTGGGCGCGGCCGCGAGCTTCAGCCGCTACCAGCGCAACGCGATGCTGGACGTGCTCGGCGAGGACTTCATCCGGACCGCGCGGGCCAAGGGGCTGACCCGCCGGCGTGCGCTGTTCAAGCACGGCCTGCGCACCGCGCTCATTCCGCTCGCCACGTTGTTTGCCTACGGGGTCAGTGGCTTGGTCGTCGGCGCGGTGTTCGTCGAGAAGATCTTCGGCTGGCACGGCATGGGCGAGTGGGTGGTGCAGGCCATCACGGGTCAGGACACCCACGTCGTCGCGACGATCACGCTGTTTACCGGCGCGGCGCTGCTGTTCGCCGGGCTGTTGTCGGACATCATCTACGCGGTGCTGGACCCGAGAGTGCGGGTGTCATGACGCGCGCCAGCGACGATGCAGAGCGCAGCGATGAGGAGGAGCGGCGCTCATGACGCGGCCCGGCGACGATGCGCTCATGACGCAAGAGACCACCACGGACACCACCCCGCTGCGGGTGGGCATCAAGCCAGCCACCTTCACCTCGCGACGAAGCCTGGTCATACGGCGCTTCATCCGCAACAGGCCTGCCGTGGTGGCGTTGATTCTGTTGGTGGTGCTGTTCGTCGGCTGCTATGGGCTGCCGCCGCTACTTCCCTACGACTACAACGCCCTCGACTACCACGCGCTGCTGCAGCCGCCATCAGTCAAGCACTGGTTCGGCACCAACGCGCTCGGCCAGGATCTGTTGGCCCGGACCCTGCGCGGCATGCAGAAGTCGATGCTGATCGGCTTTTGTGTGGCACTGATATCGACCAGCATCGCCGCCACCGTCGGGTCGATTGCCGGTTACTTCGGCGGCTGGCGTGACCGGGCGCTGATGTGGCTGGTGGATCTGCTGCTGGTGGTGCCCGGCTTCTTGATCATCGCGATCATCACTCCGCGCATCAAACAGTCAAGCAGCATGCTGTGGCTCATCATTCTGCTGGCCATATTCGGTTGGATGGTCAGCTCGCGGATGGTGCGCGGCCTGACAATGAGCCTGCGAGAACGCGAATTCGTCCGTGCGGCAAGGTTTATGGGGGTGCCGGATCGCCGCGTGATTATGCGCCACATCCTGCCGAACGTCGCGTCGATCCTCATCATCGACGCGACCCTCAACGTCGGGTATGCGGTCCTGGCCGAAACCGGGCTGAGCTTCTTGGGATTCGGCATCCAGCCACCCGACGTCTCGCTGGGCACGCTGATCGCCGACGGCACTCCTTCGACCACCACGTTCCCTTGGGTGTTCCTGTTCCCGGCCGGAGCGCTGGTGCTGATCGTGTTGTGCGCCAACCTCACTGGAGACGGCCTGCGGGACGCGTTGGATCCGGGCAGCCGATCATCGCGCGGCAAGAGGCGGCGTCGAAAATGACCGCCCTGCTCGAGGTGGCGGATCTCAACGTCACCTTCGATACCGGTGACGTGCGCGTGTCCGCGGTGCGCGGCATGACTTACCGCATCGACCCGGGCGAAGTTGTCGCCATCGTCGGGGAATCCGGTTCGGGCAAAACCACTGCCGCGATGGCGGTCGTCGGGTTGCTGCCCGAGAACACTGACGTGTCGGGATCGGTGCGGCTACAGGGCGAAGAGTTGCTCGGGCTCTCCGACCACGCGATGTCGCAGATTCGCGGTAAGTCGATCGGCACCGTGTTCCAAGACCCGATGTCGGCGTTGACGCCGGTCTACACCGTCGGCGACCAGATTGCCGAAGCCATCAAGATCCACAACCGCGAGATCGGTCGAGCGGGTGCCCGCAAGCGCGCCATCGAGCTGCTCGAACTGGTCGGCATCGTGCAGCCGGAAACCCGGGCGAGGGCTTTTCCGCACGAGCTGTCCGGCGGCGAGCGTCAGCGCGTGGTGATCGCGATCGCGATCGCCAATGATCCGGACCTGCTGATCTGCGACGAACCGACGACTGCGCTGGATGTCACCGTGCAGGCGCAAATCCTCGACGTGCTGCGAACCGCGCGCGACGTGACCGGCGCCGGTGTGCTGATCATCACCCACGACCTCGGTGTGGTGTCGGAGTTCGCCGACCGGGCGCTGGTCATGTACGCGGGACGTCCGGTCGAGATCGCTACCGTCGAAGAGCTCTACCGTGACCGCCGGATGCCCTATACGGCCGGGTTGCTGGGCTCGGTGCCGCGACTGGACTCCCCGCAGGGCACCCGACTGGTTCCGATCCCGGGCGCGCCGCCGACGATGACGTCGCTGTCTCCTGGTGCTTGCCAGTTCGCCCCCCGCTGTCCGCTGGTCATCAGCGAATGTCGTTCGGCGGAACCCGATCTCGTGACCATCCGGGACGGTCACTGGGCGGCGTGCATCCGCACCGGCGACGTCGCGGGGCGCAGCGCGGCCGAGATCTATCACGTGTCAACACAGCCGGTTTCAGTCGATACCAGCGTCACGGACCCTGCTGTGGTATTGCAGGTTACCGACCTCGCCAAGACCTACCCGCTGACCAAAGGTGTGGTTTTACGCAGGCGGGTCGGTGAAGTACGCGCTGTCGACGGGGTCAGCTTCACCTTGGAGCAGGGTCGCACGCTGGGCATCGTCGGCGAATCCGGTTCGGGCAAATCAACGACGTTGAGCCAGATCCTCGAGCTCGGCACACCCCAGGCCGGTGCCATCGAGATTCTCGGCGCCGACGTGGCAGCCCTCGACTCGGCGGCCCGTCGTAAGCTGCGGACCGAGTTGCAGGTGGTGTTTCAGGACCCGGTGGCGTCGCTGGACCCGCGGCTCCCGGTGTTCGACGTCATCGCTGAGCCGTTGGCCACCAACGGATTCGACAGGCGTCGGTGCGAGGAACGAGTCGCCGAGCTACTGGGAATCGTCGGACTGAACCACGCCGACGCCAGCCGCTATCCTGCCGAGTTCTCCGGCGGCCAGAAACAACGGATTGGTATTGCGCGGGCGCTGGCACTGCAGCCGAAGATCCTTGCGCTCGATGAGCCGGTGTCGGCGCTCGACGTATCGATCCAGGCTGGCATCATCAACCTGCTGCTGGACCTGCAGCGACGATTCGGGCTGTCCTATCTGTTTGTTTCTCATGACCTTTCGGTGGTCAAACACCTGGCCCACCGGGTTGCGGTGATGTACCGGGGAAAGATTGTGGAGCAGGGCGACGGCGAGCAGGTGTTCAGCAACCCGCAGCACGAGTACACCCGGCGCCTGTTGGCCGCGGTCCCGCGAGCGCATCCGGATGTCGCCGGTGGTTAGCATCGTCGCGATGATCCGCAGGGTTGCGCTGCTGGCGACTGTGACGATGTGTGTGATCGTCACGGGCTGCTCAGACGGCTACAAGGACGTCGTCGGGCGGCGGGCGGTGCGGGTCGGCACAACCAGCGACGTCAACCCCCGAGACCCGGCGACGCTGCGCGACGGCGGCGACGTGCGGCTCGCGATCGGCTCGTTTCCACCGAACTTCAACGAAATGAACATCGACGGCAACACGGCCGACGTCGCTTCGATTGTCTCGCCGACGTTGCCGGGAGCGTTCATCACCCAGGCCGACGGGTCGCTGAAAGTCAACACCGATTACTTCACCGCTGCCGAGCTGACCGGCGCGAGCCCGCAGGTCGTCACTTTGACGATCAATCCGAAAGCGGTGTGGAGCGACGGCGCACCGATGACCTGGGAGGACATCAAATCCGAGGTCGACGCTTCCAGCGGCCACGACAAGCGCTACCTGATCGCCAGTAGAGCCGGGTTCGAGCGGGTGAAGTCGGTGACCATGGGCGTGGATGATCGCCAGGCGGTGGTCACCTTCGCCCAGCCCTACGCGGAGTGGCGCGGGATGTTCGCCGGTGGCATGCAACCCCGCAGCATGACCGAGAACCCAGACGTGTTCAACAAGGGTCAGCTCGACGCCCCCGGGCCGTCAGCCGGACCCTTCATCGTGTCGAGCATCAACCACAGCGCGCAGCGCATCGTCCTGACCCGTAATCCCCGCTGGTGGGGCCGCAAGCCGCGGCTGAACTCCATCACCTTCCTGGTGCTCGACTCCTCCGCCGTCATCCCCGCCCTGCAAAACAACGCGATCGATGCTGCCGGCGTGAGCACGCTCGACGATATGGTCACAGCCGAACGCACCCCGGGAGTCGTGATCCGCACCGCGCCGGCACCGACCTGGTATCACTTCACCTTCAACGGCGCAGCGGGATCCATCCTTTCCGACGACAAGCTACGGCTGGCAATCTGCCGAGGCATCGACCGCCAGGCGATTGTCAATGTCGTTCAGCACGGTCTGACCAATGATCCAGCGCCGCTCGACAATCATATTTACGTGGTCGGCCAGCTGGGCTACCAGAACAACAGTGCGCCAGCCGCTTACAACCCTGATCAGGCCCGCAGAGACTTGGATGCGCTGGGCTGGAAGCTCAATGGCGCGGTGCGGGAAAAAGACGGTAAAAAGCTTGTCGTCCGAGACGTACTGTACGACTCACCGGCCGCTCGGCAGATCGCCCTGGTTGCTCAACAGAACCTGGCGCAGATCGGCGTCAAGCTGGTGCTCGACGTCAAAGCGGGCAACGGATTCTTTAATCAGTACGTGAGCGTCGGCGACTTCGATATCGTGCAATTCGGTTGGGTGGGTAACGCTTTCCCGCTGTCGGCGCTGCCGCAGATCTATACCTCGGACGGTGAGGGCAACTTCGGCAGGATCGGCAACGCCAGCATCGACGCGAAGATCGATCAGACGCTGTCCGAGCTGGACGAGGGCGCGGCGCGCGAGCTCGCTAACAAGGTCGACGCGATGATCTGGCGGGAAGGGTTCAACCTGCCGTTGTTTCAGTCGCCCGGCGACATCGCGGTGCGCAGGGATCTGGCCAACTTCGGCGCGCCCGGGCTGGCCGACGTGGACTACACCGCTATCGGATTCATGCGCGGCTGACCGCGAGGATGGCTACGCGCACAGTTCGATACGTTGTGCGCCCTTGACACCGTCGTATCGGGCTGGTGTGCAGGTCAATACGATTACCTGTCCGCGCTCGCCCAGCGTGTCGAATACCTCGGCCATTTTGGCCAACCGTCCCGGATCGGTGAAGCCGAGTGCGTCATCGATCAGAATCGGGACGGCGTCCTCTTTGGCGACCAGCGCTGCTCCGGCCAGCCGCGCCAGAATGCCGAGTTGCTCCTTGGCCCCGCCCGACAGCGATTCATACGGCACGGTACGACCGTCCAGGGTGCGGTTGAGGATGCACAGGTCGGTGTCGATGTCGACCTCGAAACTGGGGCCGAACACCGGGCGCCCGAGTCGCTGCAATTCGGTGCGGAACGGTTCCACGTAACGCAGCCTTGTGGTGTCGCGGTGGCGGACCATCACCGTCCGCAGCAACTGGACGGCGCGGGCTCGGCTGCCCACCCGGGCGTGCTCGCTTCGGGCGTGTTCGCGCCTGGTCTCAGCGGCATCGAGCTTGCCATTGCGGCCCTCGGTGCCGAATAGTGTTAGCTCCACGCCGATCTCGTGCAGTGTGCGGGCGATCTCGTCGTGGCGGGCCTTTATTGCCTCAGCCGCCTCGGTGGCGTCAGCCAGTTCGGCGGCCACCGCGTCAGGTGCCGAGGCGGCCAGTTGTTCGGACAGCTCGGCAACCCTTTGTTTCGCCGCTTGCGCGGTCTGCAGGTCTGCTTCCGCGGCGGCCTTCAGCTTATCGTCGGCGATAGCCGCGCGCTGCTGAGCCAGCCGGTCAGCAACCCCGGCCAGCTCGGCACGTTGGGTAGCCAGTTTGTCATTCGAAAGGGTTGCTCGCGTAGATATTTCGGTCAGCTTGGCCGCCGCCGCGGCCGCGACCCGGCGGTGCGTCTCGAAGTCGGCGCCGGCTTTGACGCGAGCCGCGTCGGCCTCCTCGAGTTCGGCACGCGCGGCGGTGGCGTCCATCGCGATATCGTCGGCCTGCTGAGCGGCACGCAACTCAACCAGTTTGGAGCGCAGGTTCTCAACCTCGTCGTCACCGCACAAGCCGACCAGGGTTGCGGTCAACTGATCGCGGCCGCTCAGTAGTTGGCGCCGGCGCTGATCGGTATGCCGCGCCGCTGCCACGTCAGGAACCTGCGCCGCGGTCAGCGCGGCAGCCAGGTTCTGTTGGGCTGCAGCGTGTTCAGCCTGAATGTCGAGCGCCGTTGCGCCCGGAGTGAACCGCGCGGTCAGGATGCCGGGGACCTCGACCTCGGTGGCGCCGCCTGCGCTGGTCGACCAACTCTGGCCTGCGGGCAGCGACACCCGCTGGTCGCCGCTGACAAGTTCGATGTCGGTGGCCGCGACGAATTCCACTGTCGCCGACACCAAGGCGAGTTGGCCCTCTACTCGTTCGACGGTTGCGGCGGCTTGCTCGATTTGTCGAAAAAGGTTGTCGGTCAGTGCGATTGTCGTTAGTTCTCCGGAGATCAGGTCACGGTCGCGCTGCGCGGCGTCGATCTTGGCAAGCCGGGTTGCCAACCGATCGGCCTCGTCGCGGCGGGCCAGTTCGTCGACCGCGCGCCGGGCCGTCTCGGCTCGCTGCTGGGCAGCGGCCAGGCCCGAACTAGCCTCCTCGACCGCGGCGTCGGCCGCGACGGTGACTTCGCGCGCCGTCGCCTGCGCCTCCGCGGCCGCTCGCGCTTCGGCTTCGACGGCCGCGACCGTGGCGGCGCGCGTGTCGGTTTCGGCGCGCAGCCGGACCCGCTCGGTGTGCGCGCTGGTCGACGCGGTGCTGGTCGCGGCCGCGGCGGCAGCGATCAGCCCGGCTTCTTTTACCTGTTCGGTGAGCTGAGCGATATTGTCGGCGGCGGCTTGGGCCGCGGTCCGCCGGACCGCGGCCGCCTGTTGAAGTGGCGACAACTCGGCCAGCTCGGCAGTCAGTGCGGCGTGCCGATGTACGCGGTCGTCGACCTCGGCGACGGCCGCGGCGCATCGCTGCACCTCGTCCTCGGCGTCGCGCAGCGCGGCGATGGCATCGGACCACTCGCCGGTGGCACGCCCGGTCGGGGTGAAGTAGCGGCCGTACTCGTCACCGATCCGCTCGATGAGCAGCGGCTCGGTGCCCGACAGCGCTGCGGTGTCGCCTGCCGCGACATCGAGCGCCCGGGTCAGCGCGTCGCAACCCGAGAGATTCACCGCCGCTGTCGACGCTGACTGCAACACCCGTTGGGCATGCCACAGCTCGGTGTCGACGGTCTCGGCCAGCATGGACTGCACGCGGTCATGCGCCTCGTCACCACTGTGCTGTTCGCGGCGTGGCTCCAGAACCGTCAGCTGCGTCTCACACTTCTTGTGGAAGCGCTTGCGATAAACGAAACGATAAGGGCCGGTGCTGATCTCGGCCGTTACTTCGGATCCGACGTCGGCGTGGGTCGGCTTGACCTGCTTGACCTCCTTTTTCGTCGAACGGTCCTTTGATTCCAGCAGCAGGTCTAGCGCCTCGATCATCGACGACTTGCCGATCTCGTTGGCACCCAAAACGACGACGACGCCGTGGTCGGGGAATTCAATCTCGCGGTAGTCGATGCCGCGGTAGTTCTTCAGAACCAGTCGGTGCAACTTCATGCCGCACCTCGACCTTGGTGGCCTTTGTCGGTCAGCCGCAGCAGCAAGGCCAGCGCTGCCTGCGCGTCGCCGGCGGCTTCGGCATCCCCGGTGCGTGCCGTCTCGACCAGTTCCTCGACCGCCGCCGCAGCGAAACCGCCGATGCCGAGGTCGGTGAACTCGCCGTCGGCAGGTATGACCGCCAGATCGCTGTGGCTGTCCCACACGCGCAGCGAAGCGAACAATCGCGAATATTTGTCCAAGCAGGCATCCAGGGCAGCGCGGTCGGTGACCGTCAACGAACCAATCATGGCCAGCCGCAACACCGTCCGGTCCTTGTCAGGCATCAGATCCAAGTTCAGATCCAGGTCGGCGATATCGCGGCTGCTGTCCACCTGACGATGCAGGGTGACAAACCGCCAACGACCGACTTTCTGCGCGTCAACGGTGACCGGGCGCTGCGGATCCGTCTCGTCGACGTCGACGACCAGCACTTGGCCGGGATCGGGTTCAACGTCATCGAAATTGGTGACTTCCGGGGAGCCGGAATACCACACACGTCCGCTGCTGCCGACTTGAGTTAGCGAATGCTTGTCGCCGAGCGCCACATAGTGCACCGCGCCACGGGCCAACGCGTCTTCCAGGCCGGCCAGCCGGATCAGCGAAGGCTTTGTGGGATCGGGATCAAGCGCATCGACACCGCCGTGAGCGACGAGTACCCGGGTGACTGCGTCAGAGGGCAAGCCTTCAAGATCTCTGAGCACGTCGGCAACCAGGTCGGTCGTCGGCGCCTTGGATCGCCATGGTGCGGCCACGATCTGCAGGCCAGGACGGACCTCGTGCACCCCGGCCCGATCGATCACCCGCACGTTGGCGGGACGTTCGGCCTTGAACAATGCGCTGGTGTACACCGAGGACGCGTCCAGCGGGTCGTGGTTGCCGGGCAGCAAATAGACCGGAATCCCGATGGCGCGCATGGCTTCCAGTGACTGACTGACCACTTGCGGCGACAGCTGGTTGTGCTCAAAGACGTCACCGGCCACCACGACGAACTCAGCGCCGACTTCGGCTACCAGTGAGCGCAGGCCGGCCACGGCGTCTCGACGAGCCGCCGAATACCGCGGCTGCGCTTCGCCCGCGAGGAAGTGGCGGGTCATGCCGAGTTGCCAGTCGGCGGTATGCACGAATCGCATTGCGACCCCGTCCCTTCTGCTTCATGTCCGGCCGGTCTGCGACCGGGCACCGCGAGTGTAGGACTCGGCGCCGACAAGTCCGGGGACCTCGATCGGCAGGTCCGACATTCGTCGGAGGTCGGGCGGCGCGGATGGCCTCATCGACGCGCAACAGTCACACCTGCCACATCAGTCCCGCGGAGAGTCGGCATCCGTTGTGCCCACCTCTCAGCGAATATCGCTGCCGGTAACCTCGACCGGGTGAGCCACCAAGACCGCACTCTGGTGTTGCTGCGACATGCGAAGTCGGCGTATCCGGAAGGGGTGGGCGACCACGACCGACCACTTGCACCCCGAGGGCAGCGAGAAGCCGGACTGGCCGGTGATTGGCTGCGGGCCAACCTGCCTGCCATTGACGCAGTGCTCTGCTCGACGGCGACCCGGGCCCGTGAAACCTTGGCGCACACCGCCATCGACGCGCCGGTTCGCTATGTCGACCGGCTGTACGACGCCATCCCCGGGACTGTGATCGACGAGATCAATCACGTCGGCGACGACGTCGCCGTCTTGCTCCTCGTCGCACACGAACCGACGATGACCCAGGTGGCGTTGGGCTTGGCCGGGACCGATGGCTCCAATACAGCTGCTGCCGAACGTATCTCGACAAAGTTCCCGACTTCGGCGATGGCGGTGCTACGACTCACCCGCAGCTGGAAAGACCTCGAACTCGGATCCGCCGAGCTGGTCGACTTTCACGTGCCGCGCTAAAGTCAGGCCGCAGCCTACTTCTTGCAGATCTCGACCGTAGCTTTGATCTTGTCGTCGAGGGATTGCCGCAACTCATCCTGAGTGAAGTCCGCCGCGCCGGCGAGATAGCCGATCGCAAGCTCCTCGAGGTTGCTGGCCATGGCGTTGACCGACTTCGCCAGGTCAGGTGGAGTCGCGGGTTCTTGGCTCACCCGGTCTCGCAGATACGAGCCGCCGCTATAGAACGCCAGCCGCGCGGCAGTCGCCACCGAAAGCGCGCCGATCGGCCCGCCGTTCTCCGGGTTCTTCAGGCGAGAGTTCCTGACCACCGCTCGGTCGACGACCATGAACGTCTCGCAGATTTTCTTCTTCGCGTCTTTGGTTTGTTGGTCGCTATACGTGCCCGAGCCCGCCGCACCCTTGTGCGGGTAGTAGAACCACCCCCCGACGGCAAGGCCTGTGGCGATGACGGCAAGCACCAGGGCCGCTACCGCGACCCACCGCAATAACTTCGACCCACCTGGGGCGGGAGAAGAATCCTTGGCGTGTGACACCGGTTCAGGCGCGGTGACCTGCTCTGCGGCGTCGGGCTCGGGCAAAGGTTCAGCAGCGTGCGCTCCGGAGGTTGGCTCTGTGTAAGGCGTTTCAGACATTCGACGATGGTAGCGTTCACACCTAGCAGCCGGTAGCTAGGGTTCAACCGACCTGGCCCGCTACGCCTTGCTGGCCGTCGGCACCAGGGTTGACTGCCCGGCTATCGAAACCTAATCGAATGGGAGACCCCCGCACCTGAGGTGCTGGGGTCTGAGGTTGCGTCGCGGACTTAGCCAGCCTGCCCCACAGAGCCGGCTGCGCCAGCGAGCATGTCTAGTACCAGGAACTCAAACATCGTCAGCTGGTGGGCGTCCACGAGGCGCCGATTCAGCTGTCGGCAACCACGCAGGCCGCTATTTTCAGCTCGTCACAGCCCTATCGAACGTCGAGCAGAAAACTGTCGTGTTGAAGCATCTGCTTCACGGCGAAATTAGGAGTTCGTGGAGAGCGTGAGCTCCATGAGCTTGATGGCCTGCGCGCAGGCGTCGATACCGGGCGCCTGCGGGTTGACCCACCACCCGACGACGCCCGCGGCGTCGCTGGCGACACCGCACGAGCCGTTAGGGTCGTTCGGCCGCATCACGATCGACGTCACACCGGCGATCGTTCGGTTCTCGATCTGATACTTCAGGTTCTCGGCAACCTTGCGCTCGTTGTCGAGGCTGCCTTGCTCAAACCAGAACCGGGTGATATCGATCAGGCCGCCCGGGTTCTGCGCCTGCCAACGGCATATCGCGCCGACGAACGTGCTCTGAATGTCTTGAGGATCGGCGCCTACCGTCTTGGCCAGGACGTCGGTGGTGAGCACCTCACATTCCTTTTGCAGGTTCGGGTACTGCTGCTCGGAGTTGTTATTGCGCGGTTCGTCACCCATGCCGGCCTTTTGCGCGGTGCCGGCCACCGACTTTGTGCAGCCGGTCAATACGGACACCGCAGTGGCCACGACGGCCACACCGACCAGGACGCGATGACGCACGGTGGCACTCATTTCGAGTTCGCAATCGACTCACGCGCCAGTTCTTTGGCGATATTGCACGCATCGGGGAACGGCTTCTGACTGAAGTTCACCGACCATTCGATGAAGTCGTCGGCGAACTGGATCCCGACCTCGCAAAGCGAGTCTCCCAACGCCGGATCATTTCCGACGGCAATGAAGCCGCCATGACCGTTGATGTTGATGTCCTCAACGCTCGACCGCGACAACTCCTCGGTCTTGCGTTCACGGCCGATCGGGCTGCCGCGATACCAGGAGAAGGAGAAATGCGGGCCGAGAATACCGCCGCCCGCCAGCCACTGGCAGCCCACGGAATTCTTGGCGGTGTTGACCAGCCCAGTGACCTGCGTCAACTTCGTCACCGTCTCGTCGCTGACGCCGCCACACTGTGGGAAGAAGGGACCGTGATGCCCCTGCCCGGCCGCCGGCCCGGACGACTCGGTCGACTGGGATTGGTCAGAGCCGGAATGGGAGCATGCGGCCACCACCGGAACCAAGGTCGCCGCCGCCAGGGCCAGCGCCGCCACATTACGCCGCACGGCTACGCGCACCTACTGCTGATCACACGATGCACTGTAGCGCCAGCACCTAGGCGCAACCATTGCACACGCGGTGACCTGTACTTTCTTATCCACCAGCGGGGCTCGTCGCAGCGGGAACTGTCCGGCGATCGTCACGACTCGACGTCTGGCGGTGTGCAACAGTTACCGAATGCTCCTGGCACTGCTGCGCCAGTACGTCCGGCCGTATCGACGGCTGGTGGCGACGGTGATGACGCTGCAGTTGCTGAGCACCCTGGCTTCGCTGTACCTGCCGACGGTCAATGCCACGATCATCGACGACGGCATCGCCAAGGGAGACACCACCACGATCGTCCAGCTCGGCGGGGTGATGTTCGCGGTCACCGCGCTGCAGGTGCTCTGCTCGGTCGGCGCGGTCTACTTCGGCTCCCGGACCGGGATGGGGTTCGGCCGCGATCTCCGCTCGGCGATGTTCCATCAAGTCACCACGTTCTCCGAGCATGAGACCGCCCGGTTCGGCGCGCCGTCACTGCTGGTCCGCACCACAAATGACGTCCGCCAGATCCAATTCCTGGTGCAGATGACCTGCACGGTGCTGGTCACCGCTCCGATCATGTGTGTCGGCGGAATCTTCATGGCCATCCACCAGGACGCCGGACTGTCCTGGCTGCTGGTGGTCAGCGTGCCGGTGTTGGTCGTGGCCAATTACTGGATCCTCGGGCATACGCTGCCGATCTTCCGCAGCATGCAGCGGTTGATCGACAACATCAACCGCGTGATGCGCGAGCAGTTGTCCGGTGTGCGGGTGATCCGGGCGTTCGCCCGCGAACCCTTCGAGCGCCAACGGTTCGCCGAGGCCAACGCCGCACTGGCGAACACGGCGCTGAGCGCGGGCAATTGGCAGGCGTTGATGCTGCCGGTAACCACCTTGACCATCAACTTCTCCAGCGTCGCGCTGATCTGGTTCGGCGGCTTGCGCATCGACAGCGGTCGGATGCAAGTCGGATCCCTGATCGCGTTTCTCGTTTACTTCACGCAGATTCTGATGGCGGTGTTGATGGCGACGATGACCTTGATGGTGTTGCCGCGGGCCTCGGTGTGCGCGGAACGGATCAACGAGGTGTTGTCGCTGACTCCGGCCGTCAGGAGTCCGGAGAATCCGGTGCGTCCGACCAACGATCTGCGAGGCGTGGTCCGGCTCGACGGCGCGACATTCCGCTATCCCGGCGCAGATCGCGCTGTGCTGCAGGATGTTTCGCTGACGGCACTGCCGGGCACCACCACCGCTATCGTCGGCAGCACCGGGTCGGGGAAGTCCACGTTGGTGTCGCTGATTTGCCGGCTGTACGACGTGACATCCGGAGCCGTCCTGGTCGACGGCGTCGACGTGCGTAACCACGACGTCGAAGAGCTCTGGTCGGGCATCGGGTTGGTGCCTCAGCGCGGCTACCTGTTCGCCGGGACTGTCGCCGACAACCTGCGTATCGGCGCGGCCCCCGGACAGGTAGTAACCGAGGAAGAGATGTGGGACGCGCTGCGGGTGGCGGCTGCCGACGAATTCGTGCGGGAACATGATGACGGGCTGCAGATGCGGGTGGCCCAGGGCGGCATCAATTTCTCCGGCGGACAGCGGCAGCGGCTGGCGATCGCGCGGGCGGTGATCCGCCGCCCGGCGATCTACTTGTTCGACGACTCGTTTTCCGCACTCGACGTGCACACCGATGCACGGGTCCGCGCTTCGCTGGCTGAGATCGCCGCCGACGCGACCGTGATCGTCGTCGCGCAACGAATCTCGACCGTCATCGAAGCCGACCGGGTGATTGTCGTCGACGACGGGCGCGTGGTCGGTGCAGGCACGCACGAATCGCTGCTGGCGGAGTGTCCCACCTATCAGGAGTTCGCCGAATCGCAGTCGATGGACTCTCACGTGGGAGGGCAGCGGTGACCGCGACGACGGGCACGGCGCCACGCGCGCCCAAGTACCCAAGTCAGCGGTCCCGCGACTTCAGGGGGTCTGCCGTTCGGCTGGTGAAGCGCTTGGCGCCGCAACGGCGAACGGCTGTCGCGGTGATGGTCTTGGGCATCGCCGGAACGGCAATCGGCGTCGTCGTTCCGCGGATCCTCGGCCATGCCACCGACTTGCTATTCAGTGGCGTGATGGGCCGACAACTGCCCGCCGGCATCACCAAGGATCAGGCCATCGCGGCCGCGCGGGCCCGCGGCAACAACACCTTTGCCGACCTGCTGTCCGGGATGAATGTGGTCCCGGGCCGAGGTGTTGACTTCGGGGCGGTTGCCCGAACTTTGGCCTTGGCGCTGGTGATGTATCTGGTTGCAGCGCTGTTGGTTTGGGCGCAGGCCCGGCTGCTGAACGTCACGGTGCGGCGCACACTGCAGAGGCTGCGCGCCGATGTCGAGGAGAAGCTGCACCGGCTGCCGCTGGCCTACTTCGATTCACGGCAGCGCGGCGAGGTGCTCAGCCGAGTCACCAACGACATCGACAACCTCCAGACGTCGCTGGCGATGACGATCACCCAACTGCTGTCAGCGGTCCTGACGGTGGTGACGGTGTTGGCGATGATGCTGACCATCTCGCCGCTGCTGACCGGGATCACCTTGCTGACGGTGCCGCTGGCGCTGGTGGTGACGCGGGCGATTACTCAACGCTCACAGCGACTGTTCGTCGCCCAGTGGACCAATACCGGCCGGCTCAACGCTCACATCGAGGAAACCTACAGCGGTTTCACCGTGGTCAGAACGTTCGGACAGCTCGCTGCGGCCGAAGACGAGTTCCGTCGCCTCAACGACGATGTGTACCAAGCCAGTTTCGGCGCGCAGTTCATCTCCGGTCTGGTGTCGCCGGCGACGGCGTTCATCGGCAACCTCAGCTACGCCGCGGTGGCGGTGGTTGGTGGAGTGCAGGTGGCGACCGGACAGATCACCGTGGGCAGCATCCAGGCGTTCGTCCAGTACGTCCGCCAGTTCAACGCACCGATGAACCAGGTGGCATCGATGTACAACACCCTGCAGTCCGGGGTGGCCAGTGCCGAGCGGGTTTTCGACCTGCTCGACGAACCTGAAGAATCGCCGGACCGCGAACCACTACTGCCCTCACCCAACGGTGAGGCGCCGACGGGGCGGGTGGAATTCGACCATGTGAGCTTCGGCTATCGCCCTGACACCCCGGTGATCGACGATGTCTCCTTCACCGCCGAACCGGGCAGCACGGTGGCGATCGTCGGACCGACCGGCGTCGGCAAGACCACGCTGGTGAACCTTTTGATGCGCTTCTACGACGTCGACTCCGGCCGGATCCGGATGGATGGCATCGACATCGCGACGATCAGCCGGCACTCGCTGCGATCCCGCATCGGCATGGTGCTGCAAGACACGTGGCTTTTCGGCGGGACGATCGCGGAGAACATCGCCTACGGACGACCCGACGCCAGCGACGACGACGTGATCGCAGCCGCGAAGGCCGCTTACGTCGACCGGTTCGTGCACACGCTGCCGGACGGATACCAGACACGGGTGAACGACGCCGGTAGCAACATCAGCGTCGGGGAAAGGCAGTTGATCACCATCGCACGAGCATTTCTTGCCCGGCCGCAGCTGTTGATCCTCGATGAGGCGACCAGCTCGGTGGATACCCGCACCGAGCTGCTGATAGCGAAGGCAACCCACGAGCTTCGTCGTGATAGAACGAGTTTCCTTATCGCGCATCGTCTTTCGACCATCCGGGACGCCGACGTCATCCTGGTGATGCAGGCAGGCAAGATCGTCGAGCAGGGCAGCCACAGCGAGCTGCTGGCGCGGCGGGGTGCGTATTACGCGATGACGCAGGCCTAAAGCCTACGGTCTGGGCAATCACTCTGCTACCACCGGCCACACCAGCACCGGCAACCGACCATGACATGGTGCTCGAAAACGATGACGTATGCGATATCACCGTGGGACGTAAGCCCGAGCTGCCCCGACTGTGATATCACCCGCGCCATCAAACTGCAGGAGGTACTAATCCTCCAGCCAGGGACTTATGAGGCCGCCGAGTCTGTTGAGGTCGCGAGAGCGGCCTAGAGTTCCGGGCCCTCGGCACGCAGGTCGTCGACCGCCGACATGGCGTCGCGCAGCTTGGCCAACCACTCTTCGGTGTGCTCGCCGACGAGTTTGACCGACCAGGCCAGCGCATCGGAGCGAGACCGGGCCACACCGGCGTCGACCAGGGTGTCGAGCACTTGGCGCTCCGGTTGCTTCAAGCGCGTCATCACCGGAACCGCGATGTGAGTGAACAAGATCCGCTCACCACCGACCTCGACGCCCCAGGAAACCTTGCGACCGAAGCGATCCTGCGCCTCGTCGGCGATGTTCATTCGCTCAGACCGGGTCTCCTCACGAAAGCGCGAGACACGACCCGACGCGCGAGCTTCGCTTTCCTCTTTCTCGGCGCTGTCGGGGTCGGGCAGCCTACCGATGACCGTGATCTCCTCGCGGTCGACGACGACGGTCGGGTCACCGTCGAACCAGGCGTCAGGCAAGCGTCCGGCGAACCAGTCCGAGGCGTCGCTGGCGTCGGGTTGGCCGGCTTGCTGCCAGCCGCCGGGGCGCCCGTAGCGCCCCCCGTGTCCATGGTGATGTCTCATGCTTACATAATTACACCGTTTCAATATGTGCGGAAGGTTATTTCACCGGCAGCGAACGCCGGGCCGCCCTCGAGGTTCTGGTCGGTGGTCTGACAACGTCGGCCGAATGCCACTTGATGTGCCGAAAACCGTTGATATGGCCCGTGCAGAGTTGTAGCTTTAGTAGCGAAGCAGGCCCGGAACGCGACGAATTCCAAAGAGCCGGTCAACGGAGTGAAAACCGGCCGCGCAGGATAGATGAGACGCCTCCCAGCGTCCTCCGGGCCTGCCCCTATGCGTTCTCGTCGATGCTGTCGCCGCGCCGGGCGCGGAAAAGCCTGACCTCACCCTTGATGCCCTTGAGGTGCCGCGCGCCCGCGAACGACCAGCTGAAGCCCGCGTCGTCGCCGAGCTCATCCCGCGCCGATTCGGCGGCCAGCACCGTTCCCGGCCGGGCGACCGCCGTCACCCGGCTGGCAAGATTTACCGGGCTGCCGAACCAGTCACCGGCCCGGCTCACCGCAGAGCCTGACGCGATGCCGGCCCGCAGCCGGGGGAAGTCGTTGTCGCCGTCGGTGATTTCGACAAGCTTGAGCACCGCGTCCAGCAGCGGCGCCGGATCCGTGCAGACGAACATCACCGCGTCGCCAATCGTTTTGATGAACCGCACCGGCGGGACCGCCGTGTCGCGGGCGAGGTCGGCCAGCCGGTTGGCGAATTGTCCCAGCTCCTCGGGCGGCACCTCCTCACCCAGCCGGGTGAAACCGACCAGATCGGCGAAGGCGACTGTGACCTGGCGTGCGCCAGGGAGCGGCGCTCCGGCGGCTCGCTCGCTGGCGGTGACGGCTTCGGTCTCCATCATGTTTCTGAGCTGCATGAGCAGCATTTCTTCGATCCACGGGCCCAGCAGCGGCTGTGATCTGACTGACCAGCGCGTGGGATCGCCTTGGCGATTTCCAGTTCGGTGGTGCCTGGCTCGATGACAGCCGCCAGCGCGGTATAGCGCATGACTTCGGCGCGCGTGCGAGAGCCCTTCGGCGAGCACGCGCACGACCAGCACGAGGTTGTCGGGATCCAGGCCGAGTTTGAAGAAGTGTCTGCGACGTGGGCGGCTGCCTCGCCGTCGGCGCGCATGTGCACGGCCGCATCGGGATCGTCGATCCCGCGCCAAGCCGATGGCGCGCTGCACCCGCTGAAGTAGGTCAAGATCAATGCCGTAGGCCTCGGCTGATTTCTCGCGTCGACACATAGGTACCGTCGTCGCCGATCACCCGACGGGTTGCTAGCAACAAGGGTGCGGACGCGCCCTGGATCTCCTCGGCGGTGATGCCCTGGTCGAACAGCCACTCGATCAGCTCGGCGCGCTCGGCGCGTGCGCTGCCCTCCAGATCTCCCAACAGTTCGTCAGGAATGTGCGCGTCGACCCTGTCGTCCACGTCGCCAACGTATAACGCAGCGGGGCATCATGTGAATCGATGGCCACACCGCTGCTGGAGGGGTTCCCGCCCGTCGTCGACGACGACGCCGGGCTGCTGATCCTGGGATCGTTCCCCAGCGTGGGGTCGCTGGCAGCCCGTCAGTACTACGGTAACCCGCGAAATGCGTTCTGGCCGATCACCAGTGCACTCTTCGGCTTCGACGCGCAAGCACCCTACGAAACCCGGCTGGCCGCATTGCAATCCCACGGCGTGGCGCTGTGGGATGTGCTGCACAAGTGTCGTCGCGCGGGCAGCTCAGACGCCAAAATTGACACGAAAAGCATGGTGGCCAACGACTTTGGTCAACTATTCGCTAATTACTGCGGCATCACGCGGGTCTACTTCAACGGCCACACTGCAGACAAGCTGTTCCACCGACTCGTCCACGTCGACGTGTCGATCCGCTACCAGCTCTTGCCGTCCACCAGCCCGGCGCGGGCGATGCCGCCGGGCCAGAAGCTGGACGCCTGGCGGGCGATCTCGCCGTCATGACACCGGCGGTCGCCGGTGCGACCATGGCCTGGCCGTCTCGATCTGTGCACTCAGCGCCAGCAGCGTCGCCTCGTCGCACGGGCGGCCGACCAGTTGAATCGACAGCGGAATGCCGTGGCGATCCAGGCCCCACGGCACGACGGCGGCAGGCTGACCGGTCAGATTCCATGCCTCGTAGAACGGCACCCGCCCCGACGCCGACAGCAGGCTCAAGATGGCGCCGTGCCGATACGCGCCGATGCGCGACGGACCCTTCGCATTGCCGGGCGTGATGAGGACGTCGAAGTCGTCGAAGATGGACAGGATCCGCTTGGCGAGCGCCGACTCCTGTGCGCGTATCTTTGCCATCTGCCGATTCGACAGCCGCGACCCGATGCGCGCCATGTTGCGGGTCCGCTTCTCCAATCGGTCCGGATGCGGCAGCGGCCGGACGTCGTTGTAGACGCCGCGGAAGTAGCGCGGCAGGTAGTTGCAGAGGATGGTCGTCAATGGATAGTCCGGGTCGCGGGATTCGACATGGTGGCCAAAGCCCCCCAGCAGTTCCCCGGCGTCCTTGACCGCTGCCCGCTGCTCCTCGCCAGCACGGGCGAACGTGAGCGGTGGGGCCTTGGTGCTCAACGCAATTCGCAGCCGACTCGGAGTCTTGGCCGCGGCGGCGACGAACCCACCAACGGGACCGGGGGTCGTGGACGTCACGTCGAGGAACAATGCCGCATCTTCCACCGACCGCGCCATCGGGCCGTAGACGTCCAGGCCGCACCACGGTTCGACGCGCGGCGCCAGCGGAACCCGGTCACGTGACGTTTTGACTCCGTACAGCCCGCACCAGGTCGACGGAATGCGGATTGATCCGCCCCCGTCCGAACCCACCGCCAGTGGCACCAGGCCGGCCGCCACCGCGGCGCCGTTGCCGCCGCTGCTGCCGCCCGGCGTCAGCGCGGTGTCCCACGGGTTGCGGGTCGCCCCGAAGGTCTTGGATTCGGTGATCGGCAGCATCATCAGCTCCGGCACGTTGGTTTTGCCGATGATCACCGCGCCCGCAGCACGCAGTCGGCTGACCACCTCCGCGTCCTTGGCCGCCGGCGTCGACACCGCGTCGCTGCCATACGTCGTGAGCTGGCCGGCGACGTCGATGTCGTCCTTGACCGCGACGGGGACGCCCAGTAGTGGCAACCGCTCACCGACGTCGAGGCGGCCCTGCGCGGACTGGGCCTCCTGGCGCGCGGTGTCGGTGAGAACCACGCGATAGCTGTTCAACTGCGGATCCAGACGCGCGATCCGGTCGAGGTAAATATCGAGCAGCGCCGGTGCGGTGATTGTGGCTGCGGCCAACATCCGCGCCTGTTCAGCAGCTCCCGCGAAGGCCAGATCTCTCACGTCCACATCGAGGCAGACTACTGGCATGGACCCCGCGGCGTCCGATCAATTGACTGCAGCGCAACTTACCGACGCCCCCTTGGGGCAGAAGATGGACGCCCGGCGGGTCGTCGCGCCGTCATGACACCGGCGGCCGCCGGTCCGCCCACGGCCTGGTCGCCTCGATCTGCGCACTCAGCGACACCAGCGTCGCCTCGTCATTCGGCCGGCCGACCAGTTGGATCGATATCGGAACGCCGTTGCTGTCCAGCCCCCACGGCACCGCGGCGGCCGGCTGGCCGGTGAGATTCCAGATCTCGAAGAACGGCACCCGCCTGGACACCAGCCAGCAGGCTCGAGATGGCGCCGCGGCGTTGGTAGGCGCCGATGCGCGACGGTCCGGTGGCGTTGCCGGGCGTGATGACGACGTCGACATCGTCGAAGATCGACTGGATCGCGGGCGGCCAACGCCGACTCCCCCGCGCGCACCGCCGCCATCCGCCGCTCAGACAGCAGTGAGCCGATGCGGGCCATGTTGCGGGTCCGCTTCTCCAGCCGGTCCTGGTGCGGCAGCGTGCGCACGTCGTTGTAAATCCCCCGGAAATAGCGCGGCAGGTAGTTGGCGTAGATCGCCGCGGGCGGATAGTCGGGATCACGGACCACAACGTCGTGGCCGAGCTCGCGCAGCAGTGCACCCGCCTCGTCGACCGCCGCTCGTTGCTGCTTGCCGACATTGGCGACCAGTGGCGGTGGGACCTTGGTGCTCAAGGCGATTCGCAGCCGACCGGGGTCTCGACCCGCGGCGGCGACGAATCCGCCGTCCGGGCCGGGCATCGTCGTCGTCACATCCAGAAACAACGCCGCGTCTTTCACCGACCGTGCGAGCGGCCCGTTGACACTGAGCCCGCACCACGCGTCGTCGTGCGGCGCCAACGACACCCGATCGCGTTGCGGCTTGATCCCGAACAGACCACACCAGCCCGACGGGATGCGGATCGAGCCGCCGCCGTCGGAGCCCAGCGCCAACGGCGCCAGCCCGGCGGCCACCGCGGCCCCGCTGCCGCCGCTGCTGCCGCCCGGCGTGAGGGCGGTGTTCCACGGGTTGCGGGTCGCGCCGAACGTCAACGATTCGGTGAACGGAAAGATCATCAATTCGGGCACGTTGGTCTTGCCGACGATCACCGCGCCCGCGGCCCGCAGCCGGGCGACCACCTCCGCGTCGCGAGTTGCCGGCGTTGAGACGGCGCTGCTGCCGCAGGTCGTCATCTCACCCGCGACGTCGACGTCGTCCTTGATCGCGACCGGGACGCCGAGCAGCGGCAGCCGGTCGCCAGCATCGAGGCGGCGCTGCGCGGCCTCGGCTTCCCGGCGCGCGCTGTCGGTGAAGATCACGCGATAGCTCCGCAGCTGAGGATCCAACCGTGCGATGCGGTCCAGGTACACCTCGAGCAACGCCGGCGCGGTGATGGTGCCTGCGGCCAACATCCGCGCCTGTTCGGCCGCTCCCGCAAAGGCCAGATCGATAGGGTCCACGTCGAGGCAGACTACTGGTATGGACGGCACGGCGTTCGATCAATTGACCGAGGAGCAACTCCGCCAACGCAAGACGATCAAGTGGAACCTCTTCGGGCCCGACGTGTTGCCGCTGTGGATCGCCGAGATGGACTTCCCCACCGCACCGGCGGTACTCGATGGCATCCGGTCGTGCATTGCCAACGAGGAGTTCGGCTATCCGCCAGTGGGCGAGGACGATTTGCCGAGGGCGACCGCCGACTGGTGCCGACGCCGCTACGGCTGGCGCGTCTCGCCCCAGCGGGTCCGTGTGGTGCCCGACGTCCTCAAGGGACTGGAAGTCGTCATCAACTTTCTGACCAGACCCGAGAGTCCGGTCGTGCTGCCAGTTCCGGCATACATGCCGTTCTTCGACCTGCTGCAGATCACCGGGCGCCAGCGGGAGGAAATCCCGATGTTGCAACAGGATTCCGGTCGATATGTGATGGATCTGGAAGCGCTCGACGCCGCATTCGCCGGCGGGGCCGGATCGCTCATCCTGTGCAACCCGAACAACCCGCTGGGCACCGCATTCCGCGAGGATGAACTGCGCGCGATCATCGACATCGCCGCCAACCACGACGCCCGGGTCATCGCCGACGAGATCCATGGACCGCTGGTCTACGGACGACCGCACGTCGCCGCCGCCTCGGTGTCCGCCACTGCCGCCGACACGGTCGTCACGCTGATGTCGGCCTCTAAGGGGTGGAACCTGCCTGGCCTGATCTGCGCGCAGGTGATCCTGTCCAACGAGCATGACGTCCACGAGTGGAGCCGGATCAACAAGCTGCACCAGATGGGCATCTCCACCGTGGGTATCCGTGCCAACATCGCCGCCTACAACCACGGCGCCGCCTGGCTCGACGAGTTGCTCATCTACCTGCAGGCAAACCGCGACCACCTGGCCATGACGCTGCCCGAACTGAGCCCGGGGGTGAAGATCAATACTCCGGAGGCCACTTACATGTCGTGGGTTGATTTTCGCGCGCTGAACCTGTCGACCGAACCCGCCGAACACCTGCTGTCCAAGGCCAAGGTGGCGCTCAGCCCCGGCATCCCGTTCGGCGCCACGGTGTCCTCCGGTTTCGCGCGGCTGAACTTCGCCACCACCCACGCAATTCTCGACCGTGCCATCCACGCGATCGCCGCCGCGCTACCGGGTAACGGCGCCGACTAGCCGAACCGCTACCGTGGCGACATGTCGTGTGTGTTCTGTGCGATCGTCGCCGGGCAGGCCCCGGCCATCCGCATCTACGAAGATGACGGCTACCTGGCCATCCTGGACATCCGCCCGTTTACCCGCGGCCACACGTTGGTGGTGCCCAAACGGCACACGGTGGACCTCACCGACACCCCGCCGGAGACACTGGCCGACATGGTGGCGATCGGACAGCGGATCGCCAAGGCCGCCCGCGCGACCGAGTTGGCCGACGCCACCAACGTCGGCATCAACGACGGGCCCGCCGCCTTCCAGTCGGTGCCCCACATTCACCTGCACGTGCTGCCGCGGCGCAATGGCGACAAGCTCTCGGTTGCCAAGGGGATGCTGCTGCGCCGCGACCCCGACCGCGAGACCACCGGTCAGATCCTGCGGGAGGCGTTAGCGCGGATCGACGCCGAGCGGTAATACTGGGCGCATGCCTCTTCCGTCCTGGCTTGAGCAAGGTGTGCTGCCGCGAGTGTTGCGGATTCACGACGCCGTCTATCAGAAAACGAACGGCTGGATCGGACATCGGACGCTGGGGATTCCCAGCCTGCTGCTGCACACCGTCGGCGCCAAGACCGGCATAGCCCGCACCGCGTCGCTGACCTATGCCCGCGACGGCGAGTGACTATTTGATCGTCGCCTCGAAAGGCGGTGACCCGAAGGCGCCCGGCTGGTATCACAACCTGAAAGCCAACCCAAACGTCGAAATCAACGTCGGGCCAAAGCGTTTCGGCGTAACCGCCAAACCCGTACTACCCGATGACCCGGACTACGCCCGGCTGTGGCAGATCGTCAACAAGAACAACAGCAACCGCTACGAGGCCTACCAGAAAAAGACGTCGCGGCCGATTCCGGTTGTCGTTCTCACGCCCCGTTAGTTAAAAGAGCTCCTTCGCCAGCAGCTCCAGCGTCGTGTCGCGACCCGGGGCGGTCGCAGGATCGGTGCCGCGGTGTGCCGACGCGACAGGGTGAACCATCACCTCGTCGACATCGAACCGCCCAGCCAGCGCGCGTAGTTGGTCAGCGGCCTCGGCGGGTGTCCCGAGCACCGCGCGGCGCAGTCCGCTGCTGACGATGTGCTGCTGCTCGGGTGTCAGTTCGGCGCCCTCAGCGTCCTCGACGAGCTCCAGCGGCCCGAGCGGTTGCCCGGTCCGCAACCGGGCCATCATGTGCAGGTTGGGCAGCATCAGCGCCGTTGCCTCGTCACGGGTTTCGGCCACCGCGGCATTGACGGTCAGGAATGTCACCGGCTCAGCCGCCAGCTCGCTCGGCACGAACTGCGACCGGTATAGCGCGAGCGCCTCCTCGGTCCCCTGACCCGAGAAATGGTGAGCGAACACGTAGGGCAGCCCCTTGGCGGCGGCCAGCCGGGCCGAATACAGCGACGAACCGAGCAGCCACAGCCGCGGCTCGCTGGCGGCGGCCGGCGTGGCCTTGAGAATGTAGTCCCCGTCGCGCAACTGCACCGGCACTCCCCGGGCGCTCATCATCGCCCGCACGTGGTCGAGGTACTCCGGAAACTGGTCGATATCGCGCTCGTCTCGTCCGGCGGCGCCGCGCAACAAAATCGACGTCACCGGATCCGAGCCGGGCGCCCGGCCGATGCCGAGGTCGATGCGGCCCGGCGCGGCCGCTTCCAACAGCGCAAACTGTTCGGCCACCGCCAGCGGCGCATGATTGGGCAGCATCACCCCACCTGACCCAAGCCGCAGCTGTGAAGTCTGCGCCGCGAGATAGGCGATCAACACCGGCGGGCTGGTCGCGCCCACCGACGGCATGTTGTGGTGTTCGGCAAGCCAGTAGCGGGTGAAGCCCAGCCGGTCAGCGGTCTGCGCCAGCCGCACGGTGGCCGCCAGCGCATCCGCGGTGGTCTGGTCGGTGCGCACCGGAACGAGATCAAGTACAGAAAGCCGCATGACGACGTCAACGCCTGCGGTCACCCGGATAGTCCTGCGATCGCCGCGGCCCGGCCGAAGACATCGTCGAGCATCGCCGTGGTCAGCTTGCCGGTGAAGGTGTTCTGCTGACTGGGGTGATAGCAGCCCAGCAGCACCACCTCCCCGTGGGCGGCACGCAGAGTCGCGGCGGCGTCGTGCCCGAATTTCGGCTGCGGGCGAGGAACCTGACCACCACCGGAGCGGACCATGTCCAACGACGAGCGCCAGCCGAATCCGCCTAGCGCCACGATGACCCGGACGTCGCCGCCGGTCAGCCGCCACTCGGCGGTCAACCACGGCGCGCACGTTGCCCGCTCGGCGGGCGTCGGGGCGTTGTCGGGCGGCGCGCACCGCACCGCCGCCACCACCCGGGTGCCGTTCAGCGTCAGGCCGTCGGCGGCGTCCACGCTGATCGGCGAATTGGCCAAGCCGGCCCGGTACATGGCCGCGTACAGCACATCGCCGGACCGATCGCCGGTGAAGACCCGACCGGTTCGATTGGCGCCGTTGGCGGCCGGGGCCAGCCCGATGATCATCAGCCGTGGACGCTCGGCACCCCAGCCCGGCACCGGCCGGCCCCAATACGGCTGGTCGGCAAACGAGCGCCGTTTGGTCAGGGCGACCTGCTCCCGCCACTTGACCAAGCGCGGGCAGGCTCGGCACACCGACACCTCGGCGTCGAGCTGTGCCGGCGATTCGACGGCGAGAGCCATCGCGGCCACCTGCGCCTGCACCGATGCCACCGCCGTGCGGGCGGTCGCCGGATCACCGGGCCAGCCGGTACCGGGCAACACCGGAGAATCGAAGAGCGCTCCGGTGCGCGGGTGGGCGAGGTTCACCGCTCCACTGTGCACGAACGTTGAAAATCGCTCGCCCGCCGGGCATGCGGACTGCTAGATTGCCTCCCCGGAAGTGCCATGGCCACAACTTTCCCTGCGTCCCGGCCGTCCCGCCGGCCCATCTATCTCATCCTGTTCGCGGCCCTGGCCGCTGCGGCCGGCAACGGGATCTCGCTGATCGCGTTTCCCTGGCTTGTGTTGCAGCACAACGGCAGCGCATCCGATGCCTCGATCGTCGCGGGAGCGGCCTCGTTGCCGTTGCTGCTCTCCACTCTGATCGCCGGCACAGCGGTGGATTACCTTGGCAGAAGGCGTGTTTCGCTGATCTCCGATGCACTGTCGGCGACCACGGTGGCGGCGGTTCCAGTGTTGGCGATCGCTTTCGGCCACGGCAGCATTACCGTCGGCATGCTCGCCGTGTTGGCCGCACTGGGCGCGCTGTTCGATCCGGCCGGCATTACCGCGCGGGAATCGATGTTGCCCGAGGCCGCGACGAATGCCGGGTGGACCTTGGACCGCACCAACGGCTTTTACGAGGCCATTTTCAACGTCGCCTACATCGTCGGCCCAGGGCTCGGTGGATTGCTGATCTCCACCGTCGGCGGCATCAACACCATGTGGGTCACCGCCGGCGCCTTCGGTGTATCCATGCTCGCGATCGGCGCGTTGCGGTTGCCCGACGCCGGAGCTCCACCGAGCGCGGCACGCCCAGACGGGCCGTGGTCCGGGATGGTCGATGGGCTTCGGTTCGTGTGGAATCTCAAGGTGCTGCGCACGCTGGCACTGGTCGACTTGGCAATGACCGCCCTGTATCTGCCGATGGAAAGTGTGCTGTTCCCCAAGTACTTCACTGACCGCCATGAGCCCGCGCATCTGGGGTGGGTGCTGGTGGCGTTGAGCATCGGCGGATTAGCCGGCGCGCTGGCGTACCCGCTGCTGATCCGCCACATGAGCAGGCGGTGGACGCTGCTGACGGCCACATTGACGCTGGGCGTGTGCACCGCACTGATATCGACGCTGCCGCCGTTGCCGGTGATCCTGCTGCTGTGCGGGCTCATCGGACTCGTCTACGGGCCGATCGCCCCGATCTACAACTACGTCATGCAGTCAAAGTCCCCGCCGCAGCTGCGCGGTCGGGTGGTCGGTGTGATGACGTCGCTGGCGTATGCAGCCGGCCCACTGGGCTTCATGCTGGCCGGGCCGCTAACCGATGCCACCGGGCTTCGGATGACGTTTCTGGTGTTGGCCATTCCGATGATCGCCATCGGCCTGGTGTCGCTTCGACTTTCCTCGCTTCGAGAGCTGGACGAGTCGTCCGTTATCGACTAGGCGCCGCGTCCGTAGGATCGCTGTCATGGGCGCCGATGTGCTGGCCGGCCTGATCGCCGGGCTGCCGGAGGGGATGGTCGTCACCGACCCCGCGGTGACCGAGTCCTATCGGCAAGACCGTGCCCTCGACCCATCGGCGGGAAAGCCGATGGCCGTGGTGCGCCCGCGGCGTACCGAAGAAGTGCAGACCATCGTGCGATGGGCCAGCGCTAACCAGGTGCCGGTGGTGACCCGCGGCATGGGCACCGGCTTGTCCGGGGGCGCCACCGCCGTGGACGGCGGCATCGTGCTGTCCACCGAAAAAATGCGGGACATCACCGTCGACCCGGTCACCCGCACCGCGGTGTGCCAACCCGGACTGCTCAACGCCGAGGTGAAGAAGACGGTCGCCGAGTACGGGTTGTGGTATCCGCCCGACCCGTCGTCGTATGAGATCTGCAGCATCGGCGGCAACATCGCGACCAACGCCGGCGGGCTGTGCTGTGTGAAATACGGCGTCACCACCGACTACGTGCTGGGCGTGCAGGTAGTGCTGGCCGACGGCACGGCGGTCCGGCTCGGCGGCCCGCGGCTCAAAGATGTTGCCGGACTGAGCCTGACCAAGCTGTTCGTCGGCAGCGAAGGCGCGCTCGGGGTGATCACCGAAGTCACGCTGCGATTGGTGCCGCCGCAGCAGGCGTTGAGCACGGTGGTCGCCAATTTCGCGTCGGTGGAAGCCGCGGCCGAAGCGGTCCTCGCGGTGACCGCACGGCTGCGCCCGGCGATGTTGGAGTTCATGGACTCGGTCGCGATCAACGCCGTGGAAGACAAGCTGCGGATGGGCCTGGACCGCGGCGCTGCCGCGCTGCTGCTGGGCGCATCCGATGAACGCGGCAACGGCCGGGCCGAAGACGCCGAATTCATGGCCGAGGTGTTCGGCAAATGCGGTGCGACCGAAGTGTTTTCGACCGACGATCCCGACGAGGGCGAGGCGTTCGTCGCCGCTCGACGGTTCGCGATCCCCGCTGTGGAGGAGAAGGGACCGCTGCTTCTCGAAGACGTCGGCGTGCCGCTGCCCGCGCTGGCCGACCTGATCGGCGGGATCGCTCGTATCGCCGCCCAACGCGATCTGACGATCTCGGTGATCGCGCACGCCGGCGACGGCAACACTCATCCGCTGATCGTGTACGACCCCGCCGACCCTGCGATGAAGGAGCGAGCCGCGCTGGCCTACGGGGAGATCATGGGCCTGGCCATGCATCTTGGCGGCACGATCACCGGCGAACACGGGGTTGGGCGGTTGAAGCGTCCCTGGCTGGCCGGCTATCTCGGTCCCGAGGCGATGGCGCTGAATCGCCGCATCAAAGACGCATTGGACCCGCTGGGCATCCTGAACCCCGGCGCGGGCGTCTGACGGCAGCAGTCACGTCTGCCCACACCAACCTCTCGCCGACGGGATCATCGATTTGCCCGCCTTTGAGCGACATCAAATCGGAGGCGTGCCGCCGCTGTCGCTATGAGGCGGGCAGGAAGGCGGCCGACTCCGGTCGAGTGTAGGTTCTCAAAGTCGGTGGCGGATGACGACGCCTCTAGCTGCGCGTTTGCAGAATTCTCATCAAAATGGCGGACGGGTTTTCTCATCTTCGTGGCGGATCCTAATCGCACGGTTGTGCAGGATCTCGGACGCTGTTTCGTCATCCGCGCAATCGTCGAAGCCCTGACCGTTCCTTGGACTGCGCGGCTGCCTTGAGGTAGAACTGGACAAGGATGCCGAACAGCTCATCGACGAGCTCGCCCCGTCTGACCGACATCACCGATCCACTAGTCCCGTGCAATCAAGCCTTCGGAATCGAGTCGGATGCGCGCGGCCTGCTTAGACACCTGGAGAAGATCGGCGAGCGGCGTCGCGAGGACTCGCCCAAAACTCCTTGACGACCGTCTTGGGATCCATGCGTAGTGTCTTCGTCGAATGCTCATCAGCTGTGGTCGTGATATCCGTGATCCGGGCCACTAAACGCCGCGCGATGGGAGCTCACCGACGTTGCCTCGCTTAGCGTTTGCGGCGGAGGCCAGTTGAGAACCCAGCGGGCGGTGCCGCCTAGGATCCAGGCCTTCTCGTCCTCCGACAGCGACGGCGAATGGCGAATGCTGAACAGGGCCTCGCCCCAGTTGGCGCGCCGGATCATCGTGTAGTCGCTGGCCCACATCACGCGCTCGGGGCCGAAGGCGTCGACCGCTCGGCGGAGTTTCGGCTCCAAATCAGGGAATGGGTAGGCGGTGGTGGACAGAAAGTCCGGTGCGTGCGCCCACTTGCAGGCAACATTGGGATAGCGCGCCATTGCGACCGCATCGTCGATCGTGGCTTTGCCACCGGGCGCGTCGAAAACCACACCGCAGTGGTCGATGACGAATTGAACGTCGGGAAACCGCTCGGCGTAGGACGCCAGAAGCCGCACCCGCCCCGGACATGCGATGAAAACCGGAAGGCTGTACGCCCGGGCAGCATGGAGCAGTCGGTCGCAGCCGCCGTCCGCGAACACTGCGCCCTCGCTGGGGGTGAAAACGAGGGTGCGCAGCGCCTTGAAGCCGGGCGCAGCGGCCAACGTCTCGATCCAGCCTTCGATCCCCGGGTCGCGCAGGTCCACTCGCATCAAGAAGGCGAACCGCTCCGGATGGCGCAAAGCCGCCGCTTCGGCGTTCGGTCCCACGGGGCGGAAGGCGCCGTCAGCCAGACGGTAGCCGGGTTGGAGCGCCCCGTCCTCAGTTGTCGTCTGATATTCGTCGAACAGCAACCCCTGTATACCGAGGGCATCCATGACCGCCAGCGTCGCCTCGGTGCCGAGCACATTGGCGTGTACTTGCGCGTCAACGATATCCATGGGTCCTTACCTGGTCTTCAGGCATGTCCGAAAGCGGATGATTGCATCGGCGAAGTAGTCCGCCCCGAAGAAGGGCGGTACTCTCCGCGAACGACCGGCCCCTCCAAAACCGCTGCAACGCAACCGGGAAACCATCAACCGTTATATTTGTCGCGCCAGCGGATCCACTCCCGCAGGGGCTCGAGATCGTAGTTCGGTCCACCAATCGTCCACGTGAATAACGTGAACCCAAGCTCGCGGAGCTCATCGGGTTTCGCAAAGTTCTCCGCCAGGTCGGCCGGGACGGCGGGAGACGGCACAATTTGACCGCAACGCTCGATGTCGTTCACGTCGCGCCCGACCGCCCGGCAATGTGCTTCGAGCACCTCCCCCTTGTGGCGCAGGGTGTCCTCGTCGCCGGAGGCGTGCCAGATATCGGCATGCTCTGCAACGATGCGCAGTGTCTTCTTTTCGCCGCCCCCGCCGATTAGCACGGGAATCTTGCGTGTCGGTGGAGGGTTGAGTCGGGCGAGCCGCCGCTCGATTCGCGGCATCGCCGTCGCAAGTTCATCGAGGCGGTGGCCCGCGGTGCCGAAAGTGTAGCCGTATTCGTCGAAGTCCTTTTGCCACCAGCCTGAGCCAATGCCGAGGATAAGCCGTCCGCCGCTGATGTGGTCGACGGTGCGGGCCATGTCGGCCAGCAGCTCTGGGTTGCGGTATGCGTTGCAGCTCACGAGGGCACCGATCTCGACGCGGCTGGTGGATTCCGCCCAGGCACCCAGCACGGTCCAGCATTCAAAAACCTTGCCGTCCGGGTCACCGTCGAGTGGGAAGAAGTGGTCATAGTTGAAAACGATGTCCACGCCGATATTTTCGGCTTCTTGGGCAGCGCGGCGGATCGAGTCATAGTCGGCATGCTGCAACTGTAGGTGAACTGCAATTCGGATTGGCCTGCTTGCTGGCGTCATGCTTCGAGTCCTTTCATTTAGTTGGCGGTCAGGGTAGGCAACTGCAGCGTGCTTTCATTGCCCACATAACCACTCCGCAAGCCATGCGTAAAATGCAAGATCTTCGGACATCGATTCGTTCAGCGTATCGTTCGCCGTATGTACATTGACGAATTGCGCTGGTTTGTGGTGCTGGCCGAAACGGGACACATGACCGATGCCGCAGCCAAACTCAACGTCAGCCAACCCACGCTGTCGCGAGCGTTAGCACGTCTCGAACACCAAGTCGGCGCGCCGCTCTTCGATCGGCTGCATCGTCGGATACAGCTCAACGCCTACGGTCGCATCATGCTGGAGCATTCACGACGCGGGCTGGCCGAAATGCGCTGGGCTAGTGAGCGGATCGCCGCACTACGCGATCCCGATGGCGGCACCGTGCGACTGGCGTTTGTGCGCTCAGTGGCAACTGGGTTGGTTCCGGACCTGCTGCGCCGATTCCGCAGCAAAGCGCCCCGGGTGCAGTTCGATCTCCGCGAGGCCGCAGGCCACCAAGTCGTCGATCTTCTCGCGGATGGGCAAGTTGACCTAGCCATCACCGGTCCGCGTCCCGACGGTGACCAGTTCGGCTGGCACGCGCTCACCACCTTGCGCTTATGCCTTGCGGTGCCCCACAACCACCGGTTCGCCCACCGGCGCAGGATCCGTCTCGCCGAGGCCGCCGACGAATCATTCATTGTCGCCACAGACCCGTTCATGCTGGGCGCCGTTACCCACGAATTGTGGGCCGCCGAGCACATCAGCCCACCGGTTGCGCTCGAAGTAACCTCAGTGCCGACCATCGAAGGATTCGTGGCTGCCGGTCTGGGGGTCGCGATAGTGCCCGAACCGCGCCCGAATCACGCCGAACCGATGGCGGTCTACATCCCCCTATCCAATGCACAGGCAAAACATCCCGTCGGGTTGGTCTGGGCACGCAGGCGTGATATCTCGCCAGCCGCTAAACGCTTCGCGGCCTTCACCAAAAGCCACACACCAACAGCACCGGGGTGACGTCGAAGGCCCCGAAGTCTTCGCGCCGTCCGGCATGTCGGGTCAGCCCAGCCGTCGCAACCGTGGCGCGAGATCCTTTTCGAAGAGCTCCAGGAATCGGCGCTGGTCGTGGCCCGGCGCGTGGAACACCAAGTGGTTGAGGCCCCACGTGACGTACTGGCCGACCTTTTCGACGGCCTCGTCGGGATCCGAAGCCACAATCCAGCGCTTGGCGACCTGCTCGATCGGCAGCGCGTCGGCGGCCTTCTCCATCTCGATCGGGTCATCGATGCTGTGTTTCTGCTCGGCGGTCAGCGACAGCGGGGCCCAAAACCGGCAGTTCTCCAACGCCAGCTTCGGGTCGGGGTCATAGGAGATCTTGATCTCGATCATCTTGTCGATGTCGTCGACCGATCTGCCCGCACCCACTGCCCCTTCTAAGACGGCCGGAATCAGCTTGTCCTTGTAAAGCTCCTCACCCTTGCCCGACGTGCAGATGAAACCGTCGCCGGCGCGTCCGGCGTATTTGGCCACCGCGGGGCCGCCGGCCGCGACATAGACGGGCACGCCGCCCTCGGGCACGTCGTAGATCGAAGCGCCCTTGAGCCGGTAATACTCGCCGTCGAAGTCGACGCGATCACCGCGCCACAGCTCACGCATCAACCGCACCGATTCGCGCAACCGGGCGAACCGCTCCTTGAACTCCGGCCAGTCACCCTGGTATCCGGTGGCGATCTCATTCAGCGCCTCACCGGTACCCACGCCCAAAAAGATCCGATCCGGATACAGACAAGCCATGGTGGCGAAGGCCTGCGCGATGACGGCCGGGTTGTACCGGAACGTCGGGGTCAGCACCGAGGTGCCTAACGTGATTCGCTTGGTGCGTTCGCCGACCGCGGTCATCCAGGCCAGCGAGAACGGCGCGTGCCCGCCCTCGTGCCGCCACGGCTGGAAGTGGTCACTAACCGTTGCGCTGTCCATGCCGTGACCTTCGGCGGCGACGGCCAGTTCGACGAGCTCACGCGGCGCGAATTGCTCCGCCGACGCCTTATATCCCAGTTTCAATTCAATTACCTCCCTGTGCTAACGCGGCTCGAAATCCACGCCTTCAGTTCGTTTGATCCCGAGTTCATTGCGGCAAACTTTGCGTACGCGCGCCACGGCCCCGCCGGAGGATGCTGCGGTCCGTCAACAGTGCAAGCAGCCCCGCGACGCTGACGGCGATCATGACCCAGCCGGTCACGTGTAGGCCGTGGTCATCGACACGGGTATGAAACACCACGGAGATGATTGCGGCGGAGGCGATCGACCCGAGGTAACCAAAGGACCGGAGCAAGCCGGCGGCGGTGCCGATCTGGTGGGCGGTGACGTGAGTGTAGAGGGCCGTTTGATTCCCAATACTGGTGGTGCTGAGGGTGATCCCGAACAGCAGGGTGACACCCACGATGCCGACGATCGGGGTGCTGGTGCTGAGAAAAAGCAGCCCAAACGACGCCGCCAGACAGGAGAACGCCGACATGATCAGCGGCACGCGCACCAGCTTGCGTCGGGAGATCAGTGGGACGAGCAGAACGGCGAGCGCGTTCATGGGTAGCAGCAGCAGTCCGGCCTCTTGGGCGGAAACTCCCCTGCCTGCCTCAGCCCACTCGGTGATGCCGTAAAAAACGGTGTACACACACAGCATGGTTAGGGCGAATCGCACATAGGTCAGCGTCAATGCCAGGTTCGCGGCCAGCAAGCGCACATCGAAGAACGGACGACGCTCCTGCATCTCCCACCACACCAGCGTGGCTCCGCACAGGACGGCCAGGCCCAGCGCGATCCAGTGCGGGCGCGGGAACGACAGCAGAAACACCAGAAACGCAGCCATGGCCGCGCCGAAGCCGGCGATGCCGGCCAGGTCGATGCGAGCCACAATGCGGCCAAGCGTGATCGATCTACCGGTCTTCGGGTCGGGCGGGATCCACATCAAGGCCATTACAAGGGTCGCGATGGCGAGTGGGATGTTGACCAAGAACGTGGTTCGCCACCCCCAGGCGTCGACCAGCACGCCGCCGAGGGGAAGCCCGGCGGCCGCGGTTACCGTGCCGGCCATTACCAGGCCGCCCAGCACGGGCCCGGGCGGCTCGTCCATCTCGGCGTGTTCGGCTTGGCGCCGGACTAGCAACATCGCCGAGGGATAGGCGGTGGATGTGCCCACCCCGATCAGAACCCGAGCCAGCACCAAAGTGGTCAGGTTTCCGCTCAGCCCGCCCACCACCCCGCCGGCCAGTACGGTAAGGATCCCGCCCAGGAATACCCGCCGCGGCCCGAATTCCTCCGACAGTTTCCCGGCGGTCGGCTGGGCGATCGCGGTCGTCAGGTAAAGCGCGAAGACTAGGACTGCCGTGCGTCCCACCGGCACGTGCAGCGCGGCGGCGATCGGCACCAGCGCGGTGGCGATCAGCGAGGAGTTGATTGGGTTGAGCGCCGAGCCTGCAAGCAGCGGTGTCACGAACCGCCAGGAGAAAACGGTCCTCGTCCGTACGATCTGCTTCGCCGCGCGCATCAGAGGTGCCTGGTTGGGCTCGATGACTCCGGTGGCGATATCCGCGGGGGTGCGGTGGGTGCCCGCCGGCGGGCCCAGCCGAGCACGGCGATCCACAGCCATGGGAGCACGACCCCGGCCGCGACGTGCCCGAGCGGCAGGACACCGTTGGCCAGATAGGCTGCGGTGGCGATGAAGTCGACGGCCTGGATGGCGATCATGGTGTTGATCCAGACCCGATGGCGCCAGGGTGCACCCGCCGCGACGAACATGCCGATGCCGTAGCCGATGATTCTGGCCGCCGACATCGCCAATATGTAGTTCACCCAGGCCGGGGCGGCGGGCTGAAGGTGAAGCAATGTTTGCAAAGTGGCCGGTCTGACGAGAAGCGTTGCTCCAAAGAGAATTTGGATGATGCCGATCGTGATCAGTGCCGCACGCATGACGCGCATCGCGGTTCCTTTCTCGGTGCGTATTTGGGCTCGCGTCGAAGTGTCGCGTCCAGCCCTGCTTTAGCCCGATTTGCGCCGATTTGGTTGTGAGCTCATCGCCAATACGGCGAACACACCAACCGGGTTCGGATTGCGCGGCGGGGGGCCAACATTGATTCCATCGATGCCTCGATGAGGCGCACATCTAATCCCATGGTTGCCATGCGCTCTTCATCGTCAGTCAGTGTTGTGGGAGGAGGGCCGGCGATTGAGTTCTGACGCGGCGAGTGTGGTCATCGTCGAGGCCTTGGAGGTTATCGCGTGGTGTGTAGGGCCATTCGAGTTGATCGAGTTCGCCATTGCTGAGTTCCATGTCGACGGAGGCAATTGCGTCGTCGATCTGCGCGATCGTGTTGGCCCCGACGATCGGGGCCGTCACCACCGAGCGATGGTGCAGCCACGCCAGGGCGATCGTGGCGCGGGAAACACCGTGAGACGCGGCGATATCGCCGACGGCGTCGATGATGGCGCGGTCGGAATCGGCTGTCTGGTCGGTGTATAGCAAGTCGACTGCGGGGTCGGACCCTGAACGGTTGGTCGCCGCGGCCTGCCATGGGCGAGCCAGCCGGCCGCGCGCCAGCGGGCTCCACACCATCGTGCCCACGCCCTCGTCGGCACACAGCGGCAGCATCTCGCGTTCCTCCTCGCGGGCCACCAGGTTGTAGTGGTCTTGCATGGTGATGAATCGGGTCCAGCCATGCTGGTGCTGCAGATGCAAGGCCTTGGCGAACTCAAAGGCCCGCATCGAAGATGCGCCGAGGTAGCGGGCCTTGCCGGCCTTGACGACGTCGTGCAGGGCTTCCAGGGTCTCTTCCACCGGTGTTTGGTAGTCCGGCCGGTGGATCATGTAGATGTCCACGTAGTCGGTGCCCAGCCGGCGCAAACTGTGATCGATCTCGGCCATGATGGCCTTGCGGGATAGCCCCTGACCATTCGGGCCAGGGCGCATGGCGTGGCGAATCTTTGTGCACACGACCACGTTGTCGCGGTCGGCGTAATCCTTTAGCGCCCGCCCGAGGATCTCCTCGCTGGAGCCCAGCGAATACCAGTTGGCGGTGTCGAAGAAGTTGATACCGGCCTCTACGGCGTGCTCGATTAGCGGGCGGCTGTCCTCTTCAGTCAGTGACCAGGCCGGATATCCGCGGCCCGGCTCGCCATAGGTCATGGCGCCCAGCGCGATCGACGAGACCTCCAGGCCCGTTGACCCGAGTTTGATATAGCGCATAACTGCTCCTCCCCGACGGTTGGTGGGCTTTCCATCACTCACATAACCATTGAGCGGAGCATGCGTAAAATGCACGATCTTCAGAAATCGATTCACTTAACGTATCGGACGCCGATGCACGTTGATGAATTGCGCATGCTCGACGACACACCCGTCGCCGCCTCTATGGCCTCGAGCTGGTCGGGTGAACGCCACCTGATCCAAACTGGTCGGGTAGCGATGGGAAGGTCCAGTGCGCGGGCAACAGCACCGAGCGACAGGTCCATACGACCAGCCGTCACTTCGAGGGCACTGTCACGTTGGTTGAAAATTGGAGCGGCACAGTTGGGTTTGGAGCCGCCGCTATGAAACACCGTTCGGTTGTTCACCTTTCAGGCAACGACGGTCGCGGTGACGTCCCGCCAGACCGTGAAGCGGTCAGCCATCTCGGTACGCCATTCGGGTGCGGTCAGTCGGTGCCGGCCCGGCCGAAAATGCGGTGAAATGCCACTGAACGCGGACAAGAACCGCTGCGCGTGCCCGGGCGATGTGAACCGTTTCATCGCCCGTTCCCGCTGCCTGGTGGATTGATGCGAGTTCTCGATCCGATTGTTGAGGTACTTCGAGCGGCGATGCTCGACAGATGCCAGCAGCTCGCGGTGGGCGACCTGGTAGCTGCCGAGTTTGTCGGTGACGATCACCCGCGGCACGTACTCCAGGTTTTTGAGCAGCGTGCGGAAGAATCGTTTGGCGGCCACCGCATTTCGGCGGGACTGGACCAGAATGTCGAGCACGTTGCCGTGCTGGTCGACCGCGCGCCACAGGTAGTGCTGCGTGCCGTTGATCCGGATGAACACTTCGTCGCAGTGCCATTTGTCACCGGGCCGTGGCCGGCGTCGGCGCAGCCCGCTGGCGTAGGCCTGCCCGAATTTGGCGCACCAGCGTCGGATCGTTTCGTAGCTGACCGCGACACCGCGTTCGAGCATGAGTTCCTCGACCTCACGGAAGCTGAGCGGGAACCGAAAGTACAACCACACGCAGTGGTTGATGATCTCGACCGGGTAGCGGTGGCCCTTGTAGGACGGCATAGCAGTGCTCACTCACGGATTCTCCCAGTTGCCGCGAGCTCGACAACGTGACAGTGCCGTTCGCCGCGGACCTCGCGACAACCATGATGGTCCGGATCCAAAGAGGTGAGGTTCGAATCGGCACTGGGCTGGATGACGCTGCCGCCTACCGCGAACTGGCCGCGATTCTCACCGGCGGTATCAGCGCGTAACTTCCCATCCGCAAGCGGGTCTCGAGGCGGCGTGCACAGCGACAAGCGTCGTATGAACGCTCGTCTTGCGGCGCATTGCTGTGTCTCTACTGGTCTACCCCGTGTGCGTCGAAACTTACCGCGCCATCGTCATTCCGCCGTCGGCGGCGATGACCTGTCCTGTTATGTAACCGGCGTCATCTGACGCCAAAAACAGGTAGGTCTCGGCGATTTCGTCCGGTGACGCCCAGCGGCGAAGGGGGATGCGTTCCAGGTATTTGTCTTTGAACCTCGCGTCCGTGCGGACTTTCTCCGTCATCGGTGTAGCCGCTGCGGGTGCGACGGCGTTAACGGTGATGTTGAAGTCGGCGAGTTCTTGGGCCGCTGAGCGAGTCATGCCTAGCAACGCGGCCTTGGCCGAAGAATAGTTGATCTGGCCAATGGTGCCACTAATACCCGCAGCCGATGTCGTGAAGATGATGCGTCCCTTTTCGGCTCGTTGCATCCCGGAGACTACGGCTTGCAACCAGTGAAACGCCCCGTTGAGGTGGATGGCCAACACGGTTGTCCACTGCTCGTCGGTCATCTTCCACAACATCGCCGGGCGGCTCACCCCGGCGTTGCTCACAAGGATCCCGATGGCTCCGAGGTCGGTTTCGATTCGTTGAGCTGCGGCGTCGACCTCATCTCGGCGGGCGACGTCAGAGGCCACGCCAATCGCCTTGCCGCCGTTTGCAGTTATCTCCGCGGCGACCTCACGCGCGGCCTGTTCATGGATGTCCACCACGGCCACGCGCGCGCCTTCGGCGGCGTAACGGAGTGCGATTGCCCGGCCCAATCCCTGACCGGCTCCAGTGACAACAGCGACGCGGTCAGACAGCCTTCCCGCAGTAGCCATGGGTCCTCCTGAATCTACGTGGTATGGCGTGATGGCCTGTGCAGTCCTATGCGTTCCGCTGGCAACGCCAGGCCACGAACGCGCACGAAACTGTCGACCGCGCTCCCCATCTGTTGTTTCGCCGATCATAACAGAATATAGCTAAACGATTAGCTTGTTTGTCAGCGGCGCTGCCACGGACGATCGTTGAATGAACGACCCCTCCACCGGTTCCGCATGCCGCCGGCGTATCGGTTGTGAACACCGAAGGGCAGCAGCGTGTCTGATGGCACGGCAGACGCGCCCGCAGAAATCCAGCGTGCATCGCAACGCGTGATGACCCCGGGCTCACCCGGTCGCGGGGCCAAGTCGACCGTCGAATGACGCTGCTGCTTGCCAGCTGAGTAGGACCACCAGCGTAACGGTGAACACCGATTGCGCAACCTGAATCACGGCCGTCTCACGCAGGCTGCCGCCACCGTTGCGCCCAGGCTGAGGATCCAAAAGGTAGTCGCTAACTCATTAATGATATAACCTATTCTTAGTGTGAACCCCGATCGACTGCGTCGCTGGGCGGACGGGATGCACCTAGCAGATAGTGGTGTCGGCCGCGGAGGTTGAACGCGTGAAGATTCGAATTGACGGCTCCAAGTGTGCAGGGCATGCGCAGTGCCATGCAGCTGATCCGGTCTTATTCCCGATTGACGATTCCGGATACTCGGCGCTTGTGTCCGGCAGCGTGAAACCAGGAGATGAGGGGCTGGCCCGCCGCGGTGCTGAGGCATGCCCGGAATTCGCGATCCGTCTCGAAGCTGATTAACGGCGGGCGCCACTGACCGTCTTGCCAAACTGGCGACAACGCCGGGTGGGCTGTGTCGTGAGCGGCCCACGATTTCGATGCGACCGTCGAATATGTGATACAGCATTGCGGTCGAGTTTGAGCGTCCATGTCGCTCGCTGGATCGAGCGGCGTTCGCGTGATCGCTCAGGTCGGACCGGTGAGAGCGTTTAGAAGTCGCTGTCTGGAAGGGCAGTACGTCAGACTCGAACCGAATTCCAGCTCGGTGGTGCCGCACCGACTGCTCCCACGCGGCATCGTGAACACAGATTCGCCAGACACTGGTCGTTGGCTGCCGACGCTGCGACGGTAAACGTTGTTCCGTAGGTAGCTGCTCCGTAGCGGCCGTGATGGTCAGCACGATGTTTCGTTTGGTGCGTACGAAGGCCTTGCGAATCAAAGTCGATCGCCAGTTAGATTCCTAGGCACCCGCCACACGGTTTCGATTCGGCGGCTGGTTGAGGGCTCCGCAACCGGCGGTGCCCACCGCTCACGTCGCTCATGTACCTGCCCGGTGCTCAACCCAAGGTGACGATCTGCGGCAAGGACTCGCGAGGGGAGATGCCGAACAGATGCTCGCCAAGCTGGGTTTCGAGCTGTTGGTATGACCCACACAATGAGTCAACTTGATAGCCGCGGGTCACATAGCGATGGAGGTCGTGTTCCGCGGTTAATCCGATGGCACCGCACACTTGCAGTGCAGCATCCGACACCTGACGATGAGCACGTCCGGCTGCGGCCTTGGCGATCTGCGCTGTCAGCATCTCCCCGGATTGCCATGCCTCGTCCACGAGTGCACGAGCGCCTTCCGTGGAGGCTGCGACGGCGGCCAAGCGGTGTCGCGGAGACTGGAAGGAGCCGATCGGCGATCCGAACTGTACTCGAACCCGGTTGTGCTCCACCGCGATTCGCAATGCCTGCTGTGTCAGCTCGAGGAGTTCTGTGGCCAGCGCCCGGTAGGCGGTTGTAATTGCGCGATTCCAGGCATCGGACGCCTCGATGACGGGACCGGCGATGTCGCCCGACACGCGTGTCCAGTAGCTCGTATTGTCGAAAGTGTCCAGTCGCTCGCCGGCCAACCGGTCGGCATCGACGATACTGATCGAGGTGCTCCCTGTGGCGTTGTGCACTGGTACTGCCAATCGGCCGCGCGCCGGCCCTAACACCACGCCGCTGAAGGTGTCACCGGCAGTGGCGGGGGCCTCCCCGTTGGTGGGGTCGAGCAACACGATCCCGTCGGCCTGTCCTTCGAGGGTGGCGCCTAGCTCGGCTAGCATCGCACGACTTAGACAGTCGGTGTTTGCCAACGACCTGCCTTGAGCACGGAACAGGAGTTCGCAAGCGTCGAGGGGGTACTCTGATTCGATTGCCGCCCAACCCATTTCGTCCAGTCGCGGCCCGATCGCTATGTGTTCACCTGCGTCCGATGTGGTCATGAGTTCGTCGAACAGCCGGAACACTGCGTCTTCGATCATTGGCCACATGTCATCCAAATGCGCGCTCACCGCTTCTCCCTCGGAAGACCCAGAATGTGATCGGCGATGATTCCGCGCTGAATCTCGGCAGTCCCGCCCATGATCGTGCTGGCCCGCGAATACCACCACGCCGCACGTGCCTCGCTCAACGCAGCGGTGCTGCCGCCCCCGGTGCCGGTGACCATCCATTCGCGCCGAACGTCGAGGATCAGGTCGTTGACGGCCTGTTCAGCCGTCGCGAATAGCAGCTTGTCGATGCTGCTGTCGGGACCGACCGCAGTGCCTGCGGCGATTTTGCGCACGGTGGTCGCAGTGCGTGCCCGCGCCGCGACAAGGTCGACATATACGCGAGCAAAACGCTCACGCTCACTCGGCGAGGACCCGTGTTCTGCCATCTCGGAACGTAACGTGCCCAGCTCCGACATTGTGTGGTTCAGCATCGCGTATCCATACATGCCGCGTTCAAACTGCATGAGAAACATCGCGACAGCCCAGCCATCGTCGATAGTGCCGACAACACGCTCTGGCGGTACCCGCACGTCATCGAAGAACACTTCGGCCAGCTCACGGCGTCCACTTGCGAGTGCGATCGGGCGCACGGTCACCCCAGGGGTATTGGCGTCTATCAACACCATGGTCAGCCCGCGGTGCCGGCTTTCGGGATTGCCGGTGCGCACCAAGGTCAGCAATCGTGTCGCGGTGCCCCCCTGGCTGGTCCAAGTCTTTTGTCCGTTGATGACCAGGCCGTTGTCACCATCGTCAATGGCCCTCGTGCGGAGGCCGGCCAGGTCGCTGCCGGCTTCGGGCTCGGAAAAGCACTGCCCCCACCATTCGGTGCCGTCCAGATACCGCGGCAAATGTTCGGAGGCCAAACGCGGTGCGAACCTCAGCAGCGTGGGCCCGAGAGTCTCGAGCGTCCATTGCTGCGCCGGAATGGGCAAGTGCGCGTGGCCTAGCTCTTCGTAGTAGATGGCTCGGTGGATCTCGGTGCCGCCCAGGCCGCCGGCCTGCTCTGGCCATCCGACCCGATTCCATCCGTCCCGGTTGAGCAGCGCCATGAACAGGGCGTCGCGCGTGAGGCCTTCTTCGGCGGTCGTCACCGAGGCCGATCGCCATTTGTCGGCATCAGGCAGTGCGCTGAGATAGCGGCGGAACTCTTGCCGGAACCGCCCGGGTGCCGGGACATCGCGACCTCTTGTGTCGCTCACCGCCCCATTGACCATATTCACCGCGGCTCCCCCTAAACATCTAAACAGTTAGCGATACATAGCATGGTAAATCACGGGCCAAGCGAAACGCGAGCGCTGTCCGAATCTACGGTGCTGGGCGTCTTGTTAGAGTCCGTACTAGGCCCGACGACATCGGGAGAACTCCAGCGCAGCAATCTTTTTGGACAGTCGAAGCCGGCTGCTGCGCTCGGAGGCGCACTACTGTCACTAAGGAAGTGATGAGAGGAGTCGCCCGAAGCGAGTTCGGCCAGGCGCCAGCGTGCACGTTACGCCGCGAACAGGCGTTCGAGCAGCCGGCGGCGCTGGGTCCAATCGGCGCCTCTGAGGTCGGCATGGCCGGTTTCGGTGACGACGACGTTCACGTCGGAGGCGAGGGTGGAGGCGGGGCGGCTCAGCTGTTCGACAAATGGTGAGCGACCGTTGACCGCGGTTGGTACCGCGATGATCGACAACCCGCCGCAGCTCATCGAGCCAGCCAGGCAATAGTCCGGGTGACCGCCTATGCCTCCGACGACTTTCTCGCCGACCCCTTCGACGTTGATCTGGCCGACGGGGTCGATTTCGATCGCAGTGTTCACAGCGACAAACGGCGCGCCCCGGGACAGCCGAGTGACGTCGTGGGTGTGGCTGATGCCGTGCAGGATCGGTCGCCCATCGGCCCACTCGTATAGCGCCCGGTCGCCGAGCAGATAGGTCGCCGTCGGTGTTCCGGCCAGGAGTCCCCGCCGCTCAAGGTCGATGACGGCGTTGCTGAGAAGCCCGGTGTCGATCTGTAGGGCTGTGGTAGCCCGCCGCAGTAGAGCGGTGCCCAACTGTCCAGGCCCATACTGCAGGCGCGCGCCCTCCGGGACGAACCGCAAAACAGCGTCGGCCAGTGCATCATGGATGGGCTCGGGGTCTTTGGGCGGCAACTGCGCCGGGCCGTCACTGCTATGGGCGACAACGCGCACCAGTCCGGGGTCCAGTGGCGGGCCGGCGTCGGCGGCTGGCGCATTGCGGTCGAGGACTGCCAGCACCGGAACCCCGGCGTTGACCAGTTCACGCTGCCACGACACTTCGCTGGCGAACGACAGCCTGCCCCCGCGCTCCACCACGCGGGTGATGAGCACGTCCGGTTTCAGCACACCGGCTAGCAGCGCGGAAAGGGCTGCGAGCCGTGTCGGCACGAAATGAGCTGTGGGAATTGACAATATCGTGCGCACACCCCATCCGGGCATGAGCACGATCACTTCCTGAAAGGCATGCGGGTCGAGTCCATCCAGCGGTACGGGATGCCAACCAAGCACGAGGCGAACTCCGCTGACCTCACCGGCGACTCTCGAGAGCATCGCACAGGCGTTGTCGCCCTCGTCCAGAGTGCAGACCTGGCCGACGCCATCGCCGAGGGCTACCGTCATGCCGGCGTGCAACCGAGAACGAAGCGCTGTCTCAAAATCCGAATAGCTGGGGACCAGACTCATCGCTGCCAACCGTTCATCCGCTGTCTACCGCGGCTCTTTGGGCAGACCTAGGACACGCTCACCGAGAATATTGCGTTGTATTTCGCTGGTGCCGCCGAGGATTGTTTGCGCGCGGCCGACAAGCATGGCGTGCACGAAATCATTCAGTCCGGGGTCCACGCATGCATCGGTACCCAGCACATCGGTCGCCATGTCGCCCAGGTCCCGGTCGGTCTCCGAGGTCATCAGCTTGAGCACCGCGAAGGCCGACGATGTGGCGTCACCGCTGTCAACAGCCCGTTGCCAGGTGAAACGCAATAGCCACATGCGTGCCCACAGCTTCGTCATCGAACGGGCCAACACCGCGTCGAGTAAGCCGTGATCACGGGCCGCCTGCACCATACGTTCACGCAGCTTGAACATGCTGACGGCCTGGGAGCCCAGCGTCAGCCGCTCGCGTCCCAGCGTGACCAACGCGGTCGGCCAGCCCTGTCCGGCTTCGCCTATCAGCGCGTCTGCGCTGAGCAGGACACCATCGAGGAACACCTCGTTGAACTTGGACTCACCATCGATTTGCCGCAACGGACGCACGGTCACCCCCGGTGCGTCCATCGGCACGACGAACATGCTCAAGCCGTGGTGGGTCTCCGACCCTGTACGGGCCAGTAGAAGTCCGAATTGGGCCGAGTTCGCTGCAGAGCTCCAGACCTTTTGACCGTCGATTCGCCAAGCACCGTCCACCGGCTGCGCGCGGGTCCGCACACCTGCGAGGTCCGATCCTGCTTCCGGCTCCGAGAACAGCTGCGTCCAAAGATGGACGCCGAGACGAATGGGCTCCAGGTAGCGCGATTTCTGTTGCTGCGAGCCGAATCTGATCAAGACGGGCCCGACCAGATCGATGGCGGTGATGCCCAGTTGGCGCGGAACGCCGGCGCGCGCGCACTCCTCGGCGAAGATCGCCTGCCGCAGCACTGAAGCATCGGCCCCGCCGTATTCGACCGGCCAGTGCAGACAGGCGTAGCCGTGTTCGGCCAAGTAGCGCTGCCAGAGTCGGCCAGGCTCAACGTCGTGTTCCGTTGGGGTTGGCCCGTAGTTGCGTAACCCGTCCGGCTTTGGAGCAGCCGCCAGGAACGCGCGCATCTCGGAACGCACGGCATCCTGGTCCTCGATTAACGACTTAGTCTCCAACGTCATAGTCTCTCCCGTCTCCGTAGTCGGCGCGTCCTGCCCTTGTGAATTTCGTTCTGGCAGTGCGAGGTAAGCGGGCTCGGGCCATTCACAGCAGATCGGCCTCGGCCGCCAGGCGGTCCCACATCAACCCTGGGCCACCGAAAATCACTTCATCGCTACGTGCCCGCCTCAGGTACAGGTGCGCCGAGTCTTCCCAGGTAAAGCCGATACCTCCGTGAATCTGGAGGTTGCTGTGAGCGGCAGCGCGGAGCTCTTCTGAGCACACCGCCTTCGCCATCGTGATGCGCCAATCGGCTTCAGCAGCACTGCCAGGCGGGTCATCATCGAGCGACTGCAGCGCGGCCTGCGATGCCGACCGTGACCATTCCAGGCCAACAAGGACGTCTGCGCATCGATGTTTGATCGCCTGGAAGCTACCGATTGGACGGCCGAATTGGTGGCGCACGCGAGCGTATTCGGTGGCGATCTCCAACACTCGTTCGTGTGCACCAACCTGTTCGGCCGACAATATTGCGGTCGCACGCCGCACGTTTCGGCGAACAACCTCCTCGACGTTTCCCTCCGGGATCAATGGTTGCGCGAGCGCCCCGCTGAAGGTGACGGTGGCCATCGGCCGCGTGCCATCAAGTACCTTCTCGGCTTCAACAGTCACGCCGGCGCTGCTCGACTCGAGCGTGACGAGGACCGCGCGGGTACCGGCGAGAGCCACGACGACGAGATCGTCGGCGCTAGCGCCGTTCAGAATGTGTCGGGCCGCGCCATGAAGGCGCCAGCCGCCGTCGAGTTCCACGGCCCGCACAGACACCGCGCCGGGATCCCACGCACCGCCACCGTCGCAGACCACGGCAGCCGCTGTACGAGTGCCGTCAGCGAGCGAGTCGAGCAGCGCATGGGATTTGCAGTCGAGGAGTAGGCCCGTTGCCAGCACTGCGGACGCGACAAACGGTACTGGAGCCAGAGCGCGGCCAAGTTCATTGGCCACGACTCCCAGCGCACTCGCGTCGCACGCCGCACCCCCGAGCTCTTCGGGCAGCGCCATCGCGGCGACCCCGACCTGCCCGCACAACGTGAGCCAGAGCTCGCTGTCAAAACCGTTGCCGGCAAATGCAATTTCGCGGACCCGCTCGGGGGATGCCATACGGTCACACACCGCGCGTACCGAGCGGGCGAGTTCGAGCGCCTCGCCCGCTGCTAGCCTCGTCATGGCGCTTACTCCTATCCTGGTGCGCGGCTCGCGCCCAATGATGTCCGGCGGGACCGTTGGAGGGTGTCGTCGCCCGACGCTGTCACCGAGCTGTCGGCGGAGCTACATACATTTAATCATTTAGTTGTTCTGATCTCCATGTCGGGGCGATGTATCCGGATTATTCGGCGTCGGGCCCGAGCGTGTGACTACGAGTCTGATGAGACCTATCTGGACAGACCTGAGGCCGGATACGCAGGGGCCGGCGCGGGCAATCAGTCCCATGGGGTTGACGTCGAATGCGCAGCAAGACCGCGAGTTTCTACCTCAACGGTCGATGTTGTCGATTAGCAACGGCATCACCGTGAAGAGGTGAAAGGTCAGGCTGTTGCTCATGCACGCACAGCGGGCGTTTGGGTTGCACACCCAGTGCGCCGCCGCTTCGAGCTCGAGCCGCCCGAAAGCCGGCTGCCGCCGACGGCAATCGCCGTTGTACGGGCTGTCAGCGAGCCGACCTGGTATCAACTCTGCCCTCGGAGGTGCGAGCGCGGTACTCGGCCAGTATCGGCGCTGAGATCGTTGGTTGCCGATGGATGAGAAGCGAGCCCGTCGCGCTGCGGGACCGTGCAGTCGAACGATATTGACGTCCAACGCATTTCAGCGTTCGGTACGTCTATGCCGGCCAAGCAACCGTCTTGACCGAGAGGTACTCCTCGAAACCCTCTAATCCGTGCTCATAACCGATCCCGCTTTGCTTATGGCCTCCGAAAGGACTATCGGGTGCAAGCCAAATCGCGCCGTTGATACTCACGTTTCCCGCCTCAATTCGATCAGCAAATTGCTGCGCGCGATCGGGGTCAGCGGAGAATACGGCACCAGCCAGTCCATAGATCGAATCATTGGCCAACGCCAGCGCTTCAGCTTCTGTCTCGTAGGCAGTGATGGCTAGAACCGGGCCGAAGATCTCTTCGCGGGAGATGCGGCTCGTCGGCGGAACGTTGGTGAACAGAGTCGGTGCGACGTAATAGCCCTTGGCGAATTTCGACGGCTGACCGCCGACAACCAACGTTGCCTCCTGCTTGCCACTTTCGATCAGGTCAAGCACTTTGTCGCGCTGCCGCGCGTTGATCAACGGGCCGGCAACAACACTGGGATCCTGAGGATCACCGTGTACGGTGTCGGCGATCGTGGCGGCAGCGACCTGCGTGGCGAGTTCGAGGTGATCGCGGTGCACCAACAGCCTTGTGGTCAAGGTACAGCCCTGCCCTGAATGCATCATCGCCTGAGTCGCCGTCACGCTTGCGGCAACAGCGATATCTGCGTCGGTCAAGGCTACGGCCGCGGATTTTCCTCCGAGCTCAAGGAACACACGCTTGACTGTGCTCGCGGCGCGCTCCATGATCCGCCGACCCGTGACCGTCGACCCAGTGAATGTGATCAGATCCACGTCGGGGTGACCGGTGAGGACTTCGCCGACTTCAGCGGACGATCCGCTTGTCAGGATATTGATAACTCCCGGAGGAAAGCTGGTCCTTTCGGCGATCAATCGGCCTAGCATTGCGGCGTTCCACGGCGTATCGGGAGCGGCTTTGAGCACAACCGTGCAGCCCGCCGCCAGGGCCGGAACGATCTTCGCCAAGTTCAGCATCAACGGAAAATTCCATGGCGTGATGGCCGCGACGACGCCGATCGGCGCCCGCCTGACCGATCGTTTGACCGACATACCCCACGTTTCACGGTTCGGAAGCGGGCGGTCGTATTCGTAGCTGCCGGCGAGATCGATCATGAAGGACATGCCGTCAATCGGTGGGTCGATCTGCACCGGCTCGAGAAGCGAACGCGGGCAGCCGCCTTCGGCAACCGTGATGTCGTAAAGGTGCTCCTTCTCCGCGAGCAAGGCCTCCTGCAGTTCGCGAAGGCAGCGCTGCCGTAGGGCAACGTCGGTGCGCCAATCCGTCGCATCGAAGGCTCGGCGTGCGCTGGTGACTGCCGCGCTCGCGTCTTCGCCGCCAGCGTCAGCAGCCTGTCCAAGGATGCTCTCGTCAGCAGGGTTGACGTTGTCGTACGTCTTACCTGACGCTGCACCGACGCGCTTGCCATCGATAAGCAGTAGGGGCTGCTCGGTCATGGTTACGAATGTCCTTCCGTATACACCGGATTCGTTCCTTGAGAAGGTTCATGGGTTGCCTGCGAAGTACTTACCCGGTCACGTACGTCAGTTCAACGCCGTCATTCCGGCATCGACCGAAAGAGTCGACCCAGACACGTAACGACCGCTATCCGACACGAGGTAGAGGATCGCCTCGCTGACGTCAGACGGTTCGATGGTCGGCACTGGTAGTGAATTAACCATATTGGCAGCAATTCTCGGGTTGGCTTCCAAGTACTGGGGGAAGAAATCGTTGATCACCATCGGCGTCGAGACGCCCGTCGGATGGACCGAGTTGACGCGAATGTTGTGTTCCCCCAACGAGCACGCGTAGGCAAGCATCAGCCCCACGACGCCAAACTTTGCGGCGTAATAGCCATCGGTGCCGCCTAGTCGATCGGTGGGTTGAGCACGCAGGCCCGCTGAGGAACTCGTAATCACAATTGCCCCGCCCTCGCTCTGCTCTATGAGGACCGGAACCGTGGCCTGCAACGTGTTCCACACCCCGGTGAGCATGACGTCGACCGAATCCCGCCACGCCCGAGCTGATTCCTCAAGCGTGATGCCGGGCAGTGCATGTGCCATGATCCCGGCGTTGGCCAGCACGATGTCCAGCCTCCCGAACGTTTTCAGTCCCTGCGATACTGCCGACTGCATCGCTGAGAGGTCGCGGACATCAGCTTCGACTGCGACCATGCGCCGGCCGGTCTTCTCGACCAGTCGCATTGTCTCTTCGAGATCGTCGGCGGTCGACATCGGATAGTGGACTGTGTCGAACTGCGAGCAAATGTCCAGTCCGATAATGTCGGCGCCATTTTCGGCGAGCAACTCGGCGTGCGAGCGCCCCTGGCCACGAGCCGCGCCGGTGATCAGTGCCACACGGCCGTCAAGACTTCCCATATCAGCATTCCCTTCATGTGGTAATCAAACCGCGCGTCATGTGGTGATCAAATCGCGCGCCGCCAGCTCAAGCGGGGAACGTGATGGCTACGTGGGTTGCCACCCGGTTGGCGGTGTTCGAGTAGACGATCGGTTCGGTCACCTCGTACTCGGGTAGCAATTTCAGAAACTCGTCGACCGCTGCCCTGAGTTCCAGACGCGCAAGGTGCGATCCCAGGCATCGGTGAGTTCCACTGGCGAAGGCGATGTGGTTCGTTCGGCCTCGATCGAAATCGACGACGAGCGGATCGGGGAACTCGGACTCGTCAACATTGGCAGCGGCCCACAGCGTGTGAATCGCTTCGCCGTTCTGGACGACCAGTCCGTCACCGAGGTCGATCTCTTCGGTGGCGAACCTGACACCGAAGGGCACCGGGGATTCATACCGCATCAATTCCTCGATTGCGGCGGGTATGACGGATGGATCCTGGACCAGGCGCCTTCGCTCCGCGGGATGCTCACCGAGCCATCCCAAGATGCACGACAAGGAGGAGGTTACGGTGTCCAGGCCGGCGAACATCAGCAAGTACATGATGTTGTGCACCTCAGCGTCGCTGACTGGGCGGCCATCGACGGTCGAACGAAGCAAGACCGCAAGTACGTCGTCGGCCGGCTCAGTTTCAGCGCGTCGCCTCTCAATCAGATTCTTCATGTATTCGACGAACTTCGCGCCGGCCGAGGCCATCTCCGCGCCGATTTCCTCAATGGTGTCGCCCTTGGGATGCAAAACTACATCTTTAAACGTCAAAAAGTAGGGAAGATCCTCGGCGGGCGCGCCAATTATGCGCAGAAATGTCAGGCACGGAAGCGGGACACATAAGTCGTCGTGCAGTTCCGCGGTACCGGTTGGCAAGAATTTTCCGATCAGGTCACGGGACAGTGTTCGAATAGAGGTTTCGAATTGCTGAACTTGTTTGGGTGCAAACAGCGGGTCGAGCAGTTTGCGCCATTTCTTGTGGTCGTCGCCGTCGACCTCGATGGGTATGAGCGGGTTGTCGTTGCCGAAGAAGCCGCCTCGTCCGCCAACTCCTAAAACAGCAGGGTGTCGGTTGATTTCGATGAGGTCTTTATGGCAGTACAGCGTTAGCGCTCCATCAACGCGCTCTGCTCGGATATTGCGTGCCTTGTCGTAGTACAGTGTCTGCGGATTTTCCATATGTTCGACCTGACGGGTGAGCGGAGCTAGCCGCGGGTCGTAGCGTTCGAGTTTCTCCATTATTTCTCTGACCTCTCTTGCGAGCCAATACGGTTCGAACTCGTTATTGACGAACCGCCCTGCGGAGTGCCTGTGTACCCGAAAAATTGCTCAAAGTTCTTGTCATTGATCGGTTGCCGCCGATTACGCTCTTTTGCTTCGCGCAGAGCCTCTAGGCGAGCCTGCGCTTCTGCGACTTGGGCGCTGTCGCCGTGCTTTGCAAGTTGTGTAACCAGACCCTCCTGGGCTTTGATCGCTTCATGCAGCCGCACTGTGACCTCGCCGTAGGTCAGAAGGTCGTGATCGTCCTCAGCCCCGCGCTGTGGTCCTGGGGCCGAATCGCCGGATTTCGACATTGCTCACTCCTCACAGCAGGTGGCAGGTCCCCCAAGATCAATTACTGGTGATACGGGGGTAACGCAGCATCCGTCGCGCATTGGTCTCCACGATCATCTCAACCTCTTCGTCGGGTACCTCAGCGAATACTTCGGCGGCACGCTTGCGGCTGTTGGGCCAATTCGAATCCGAGTGCGGGTAGTCAATCTCCAACATGATTCGGTCAATCCCGATGGCGTGCCGGTTTATCAGGCCTTGTTCGTCATCAATGAAGCACCCCCAGAAGTGCTGGTGGAACAAGTCCGACGGACGACTGTCGAAATCAATGTCCTGGTAGTAGCGGTGGCGGTCCCACGTGGAATCGCACCGCTCAAGGATGTATGGCACCCAGCCAATACCACCCTCAGCCAAGGAGAATTGCAGCGTTGGAAACCTCTGCAGCGCACCGGAGAACAGCAAATCGGCCGTTGTCCACATCAAATTGGTCGGGAACATCGAGATGGCCACGGCGAACGGTACTTGTTCCTCGCTGGCCTCGCCTATTGCACGCTGGTCCATCGGCATCGTTGCGAACGAGAAGCCGGGAACGTGGCCGCCTGACCCGAAATGCAGCGACACCGGTATCTGGGCCTCCGAGCACACTTGCCACAGCGGATCCCAGTGCTTGGTATGGAAGGACGGTAAACCGAACGGTACCGGACTATCAGGGAAGGAGATGGTGCGGGCTCCCTTCGCGGCGACGCGCTTCACCTCCTCAACGGCGAGTTCGATATCCCAAAACGGAATGATGGCTAGCGGGATAATTCGATCGGGGGCTGATGCGCACCATTCGTCGAGATAGAAGTCATTCCATGCCGCGGTGCACGCGACCGCCAACTCCTTATCGCTAGCGCGAAAGAACGTGCTGCCGGCAAAGCCGGGAAACGACGGAAAGCACAGCGCCGCTTGAACGCCGTCGATGTCCATGTCCTTGACGCGCGCCGCGGGGTCGTAGCATCCGGGAATCATGTCCTCGTAACGGACCGGGTCCAAACCCCAATCCTCGCGCGGCTTTCCGGCGACGGCGTTGAGCCCCACGGTCGGGTAGACCTGACCGTCGTAGTGCCAGAGTTGCTTGCCCTCAACTTCTTTGATCTGTGGGGCGACTTCGCGGTAACGCTCAGGAAGCCGGTCCGTCCATACGCGCGGATGCTCAATCAGATGGTCGTCGACCGAGACGATCTGATGGTGGTCCTGCAAGGGCATCGTTGCCTCCGTTGTTGAGATCCTGTACGTGCTGTGAGCAACTGGCTGTCGCCACCCACCTGGGCGCGTAATGGGTTAAATATATAGATCATCTGCCGGGTGCGCAAGGCCACACGACACTAAGTGACTACGCCATCGATCTTGAGTTCGAGGATTTCGTCCTCGCTCATGAGGAGTTCGCGCAGCACCTCATCGGTGTGCTCACCATGGCCGGGTGCGCGCGTCAGCGTCGTCGCCTGGCCGTCGTATTGGGCGGGCGCGGGAACCAACGGAAGCGTTGCTCCGTTTTCGTATTCGACCATCTGGATGTAGCCATTGTCGCGAACCTGTTGGTCGCCAACGACCTCTCCCACCGGCCTGATGACACTCCATTGTCCTTCTTGCCCCTCCAGCGCGTCGGTCCATTTGTCGAGGCTCCGCTGAGCAAATAGTTGGTCGAGTAGCTCGACGCATTCTTCGACGTTGGACAAGCGCAGCTCCGCAGTGGCCAACCGCGGATGCTCGATCCACTCCGGCTTGCCGAGCGCCGTACACAGTCCAGGCCAGAAGCGGTCCGCTTCGAGCATGCAAAGTTGTAGGAAGCGGCCATCGGCGGTTCGATATGCGTTGACCAAGGGGTTACCCGGCCGCTGACGGTCCCATTTCGGCAACTCAACACTGCGGGTGGCGAAGCTCCCGGCGAGCCCGGCCTGCATCGCCCACAGGCCTGATGACAGCAGCGAGCCGTCTACGGTCGCGCCGTCTCCGCTGCGCTCCCGGCGAAACAGTGCCGCCGCGACCGCGCCGGCCAGGTTCAGGCCCGCCTGAACGTCACCGAAGGCGGGGGCGGGAAGGGTGATGGGATAGTCGTAGTCGCTCGGCATCGCGGCCGACGCAAGGCCGGTTCTGCCCCAATAGGAGATCAAGTCGAATCCGCCGTTGTCCTTTTCCGGTCCTACCACGCCCTGCCCTGTGCCCCTGGCGTAGATGATGGACGGGTTACGGCGACGGATGTGTGTGTCATCGATGCCCAGTCGCTGACGAGCCGGGCCTAGAAAGTTCGTCAAGAACACGTCGGCTCGGTCGATCAGCGCCAATAGGAGCTCCAACCCTTCGGGGCGGCTGATATCGATTCCCGCGCTGCGCTTTCCGCGGTTGAACGTTTCCCACAATGGCGTCACTCCGCCGTCGCCGGGCTTGACGCCTGATGCGACGAGGCCGCGGACGGGATCGCCGTGCTCCGGGTGTTCGATCTTGATGACGTCGGCGCCCCAATCGGCCATGGCCGCAGCGGCCGCCGGCACGTAGCCGTACACGGCCACTTCTACGACCTTCACTCCGTCTAAGACCTTCGTCACGAGCTCTTCTCCTCCTCCTCGGATCACCCGCCCAGGCTTCAGCCATCTTAATTATAGAACTATATAGCCTTTTGCGTTGGTGGGGTAGCCATCGCCTGCAGGGCCGGGCAGGTATTGCGAATCCGTGTACTGCCTTGGGCAATCGCGTGCAATCGAACTGGTCGGCATCATTCCGAGCGAAGTCCACGGCGCTGGAATAGCTCCCGCGCGCCGATTCATCGTCAGCCTGAAGTCAGCTGCCTGCAGGGAGTTGCGCTACCACCAAGCGTGGCACGTATGCGCAATACCCAGTGGACAGTTATCGAGTTCGGCCCAGAATGGGGAACAGCAGCGCCATGTGACAAAACGTCGACTTTACGTCGACCACCACGCTCGCCCTCGGGCTCGTCGATCCTTCAATTTCAAGTGGTCGGGCAAACCGCGCTCGATTCGCCGCGGCCCGGTTCATCGCGGCCAATCATCCCGTGCCCCCAGAGACATCCGGGGACAACCGGTGCTGGTGTGGCTTCAACTAGGTTGCGCCCCTGCTAGCAGGCCGAGGCGGCGCGCGGCTATCCGACCCGCCATGGCTTTGTGGTCGGTCACGCGCTCTCCGTGTACATGCGGCCGATCGCCATGATCTGAGCGAAGTCAACGGTCGTGTCCCCGCTGGGGGGCATGATCGCCAGTACGGGGGTGCTGACACCGGCGTCGACGTAGTCACCGATCCGAGAACTGATGTCGGCTGGACTGCCGTAGATGACCAGCTCATCGACGACCGCGTCCGGTATCGCCGCCACAGCGGCCGCGCGGTCACCCGCCTGCCATGCCGCCCACATGGGCGCCAGCTGTTCGCCGCGCCCAAGCCAACGGTGGTACTCGGCGTACACAGCGACGTTTAGATAGGCGGCGATGGTTCGTTTCGCCGTCGCCCGCACCACCGCCACGTCCTCGCTTGGAATGACAAAGAGCCGCGCCACGATCTCTGCGTCGCCGTTCGATCCGCGCACGTACGGCGCGACGCGGGTGACGTCATCGGCGGACAGCCAGTTGACGATCGCTCCGTCGGCAATGGAGCCCGCGAGCTTGAGCATCCCTGGTCGCAGCGCAGCGATCAGCAGTTTCGGCTGTCGCTGCGGGATGAGGTCCAGCCGGAATCCCCTGATCGTGAAGCTGTCGCAAGTCATGTCGACTCGTTCGCCCGCTCAATGCCCGGCGCACGAAGGTTGCCACGTCCCGGACGCGTTGGTAAGGCGCGCGAAAGTCAAGGCCGTTCCAACGACTGACGATCACGTCGGAGCTGGCGCCGATGCCGAGCGCCACTTCGCCTTCGGCGACGTCGGCCAACGCTGCGATCGACATCGCCAACAGTGCTGGGCTGCGGGTGTACGCGGAAACGATCGCGGTCCCGAGTCGAAAGGACGGATGACTTGTGGCGGCCGCGACAAGTGGCGTGAACGCATCCGCCGCAGACGCCTCGAGCGACCACAAGTCGGTGTAGCCGACCATTTCGATGTCGTCAAGGCGCCTGCGCTGCTGCGCGAGCGGCGCCCCCGCGAGCGGGACAGTCAATCCGAGCCGGGCCATTGGGTTCCTCTCATGTCGAAGACGGCCGCTGGTGCAACGCCGAGCCTCGCTCCACCGACGTTGACGGCAGCACCTTGACGGTCGTGCGAGGAGAAAACGAGTGGCAATCGGCCGACGATCAGGGGGCGGGGTCGTAGATGAGTTCAACCGCCGACCCCCAGGGGGCCAGGCAATAGCGGAACAGGGCATCCGGCGAGCCGAGAGGGGCGGGGTACGGGCCTGGGAACGCGGTACCACCAGCGGCGATGACCGATTCGGTCGCGCGCGCGATGTCATCGACGAGAACGGCGATGTGCTGCAATCCGTAGTCAGAGCAGATGACTGGCGGCCTCGGGGAGGATTTCGCGTACTGGAAGAGTTCGATTCGCGCCCCGTCGTGGAGTAGCAGCATGCGCACCGCATGCATGGATGTCGTCGCGTCCACCCCCAGCGCGGCGGCGAAATCCGTGCCGGTGACGTCACGCATCTCGAGGTCGGGGTCCTCGGCTTTGATGATGTCCGCCAGCACAGTGGCGCCGAACGCCCGCTGGAAGAAATTGGTTGCGTCATCGAGGTCAGGAACGGTAATGCCGACGTGGGCAATCCCGCGGGTCGACGGGTGCCAAGCAATCGTCGCGTCGGGTTCCAGCATGTTCTCTCCTCATTGAGTTAGATATCGCGAACTGGGCCACCGCGCGGTCGCGCCCACCGGAGAGGGGCTTAATCAGTAAAACATATATACCGGCGATCCCGCCGGTGGGCGCAACCCCGGGCGACGGCTACTTCTACGACCTTCACCGCGTGTAGGACCTCACCAGCTCCTCTCGCCCGGGCCACTTGCCAAATCCAGAGATATCTAACTATAAAATTATATAGTTCTTTTGCGATGGGTTACCATCTTCTGCAGGGCTGAGCAGGCATTGCGGGCCCCATCGTGTCATTCGCCGAGATCTGGAGTTGTCGATGCGCCAAGAAGGTTCACTGAGGTCAGCGCCGCCGTGGGACACCCGCCCTGACCATATGGAAGAACTTTGCTCGCGCGTGCGCAGTTTTGTCGATCAGCGCGTCATCCCCTGTGAGTCAGAGTTGGAGATACCCGGCCCCCACGCCGAGGAGCTGGCGCGCCGGCTCCAGCAACAAGCCCGCGCCGAGGGGTTGTGGGCGTTGGGTCTGCCGAACGAGATCGGTGGTGGCGGGCTGAGCTTTCTGGATTATGTATACGTCAACGAGATCGTGGGCCGTAGCTATCACGCACTGTCAGCATTGGGTACACACATCACCCAAGATGGCTTGCTGCTGCATTACTACGGCACCGCAGAGCAGAAGAATCGGTGGTTGGTGCCGATGGTGGCCGGTGACATGATCCCCTCGTTTGCAATCACCGAACCCGATGTGGCCGGGTCTGATCCCAAGCAGTTGCAGACCCGGGCTGAATGGTGTGGCGACAAGTGGGTGATCAACGGGCACAAGTGGGTGACAACTCACGCCGATTTCGCCTCGTTCACCGTCTGCATGGCCGTGACCGATCCCGATGCCGCCCCGCACAACCGTGCGTCGATGTTCATCGTGCCCACCAACACTCCCGGTTACAACCGGACGCGGTCGATGTCTCTTCTCGGCGACACAACCGGCGGCCACTCTGATGTGTTGTATGAGAATGTCGAGTTGCCTGCCGAGGCATTACTGGGTGGGCGTGGGGAGGCGTTCGCCATGGCACAACGTCGTCTAGGCCCGGGCCGCATCTACCATGTCATGCGCTGGATAGGCCAGATGCAACGAGCCCTAGAGCTGATGTGCCAGCGGGCGGCGTCCCGGTTCGTGCATGGCTCGCTGCTCTCGGACAAGCAGACGATCCAGAACTGGGTCGCTGACAGCGCCGCCGACATCACTGCCACCCGCTTGATGACACTCGACGCTGCGCGAGCTATCGACTCCGGTGCCGATCCGCGGATCTCGATCGCGATGGTGAAGTACTTCGGGGCAGAGGCCCTGCACCGCGTGGTCGACCGGGCGGTCCAAGTCCACGGCGTGCTCGGGGTGTGTTCTGACTCGCCGCTAGATTCGATGTACCGCCGGGCACGTTTCGCCCGCCTCTACGACGGCCCTGACGAGGTTCATCGCATGACGGTGGCCCGACTTGTCCAGCGCATACTCACCGACGGCGGCGCGGCATGAGCATCAGCTACGACCTCGCCGGCGTACCGACCATCATCACCGGCGCCGGACGAGGTATCGGCCGAGCGGTCGCGTTGCGCTTCGCGGCCTCCAATGCCCAACTCGTGCTCAATGACTGTGACGAAGCAGCAGTGCAGGAATCGGCGCAGCAATGCATCACGTTGGGTGCCACCGCGGCAGTGGTGGTCGGCGACGTCACCGCCGCCCACACCCCGACTGACATCGTCAGCTGCTGCGTCGACCAGTTTGGTGCTCCACGCATCGTGGTGAACAATGCGGGAATCGTCAAGCCGGCACCGCTTGCCGAGCTGGACGATCCCACATGGAACCGAATCGTGGATGTCAACCTCACTGCCGCGTTCCGTCTGATCCGCGCTTGCGCCGAACCCATGATCGCAGCGGCAAAGGCCAGCACAGGCAGCGCCCCGTGCAACGGGAAGATCGTCAACATCACGTCAGTGGACGGACTTTTCGGCGCAGTCAACCAAACCCACTACTCCGCAGCCAAAGCCGGAATCATCGGCCTGACCATGGCCCTGGCACGAGAATGGGCCCGCTATCGCATCACGGTCAACGCAGTAGCCCCCGGAGCCATCGCGACGAAAATGAGTGAATCCATCACCACCGACGAAAAACTCGCGGCGAACGTCTTATCCATGATTCCACTGCGCCGCTGGGGCACACCCGACGACATAGCCGGCACCGTACTGCACCTCGCCGGCGCCGACTCGGACTACATCACCGGACAGACAATCAGCGTATGCGGCGGACTACGCATCGCGCCCTAACCAATCACCATCATTACCACCGCCAACCCAACAACCAAAACGACGATTCAGTGGTTGCGCTGACGCCGTTAGGACAGGTCCATACGGTCCCAGCCGCCCTCGATCAATTCCAAACCGAGTTGCGCCAAGTACGGCACCGTCTGAGCCAGACCAACGATGAACGGGTCCTCGCTGGGACGATTGCGAACCCGCTTGTAAGTGCCCTCCAGGATGACCGCCATCCGTACAGCCGCCAATGCGGCAAACCACCCGATGCTCTCGACGTCGTCGGAGCCCGAACATCTCACATAGCGCTCCAAGACGTACTGTCGCGGCGGAAACAGCCCGCGGGGGACCTCAGGAAGCCCCCGGCGCCACGGGGTGGGGTCGGTGGATCCGGGCCAAAAGAGCAGCAAGTGACCCAAATCGAGGAACGGGTGTCCGATCGTCGCCGTCTCCCAATCCAAAACGGCGACGACGCGCAATGGCGGGTGAGCGGTCGTCATCAGATTGTGGAGGCCGTAATCACCGTGGATCAGGACACCAGCGTGCTCTGCAGGGACTTGCTGGCCCAGCAGCGCCAACGCGCAGTCCAGGTCGGGCAGTTCTCGGGTCCTGCACTTGTCGAGCTGAGACAACCACCGCCTCGGCTGTCGCGCGCAAAAATCCGAGGCACGCCCCATCGTCGCCAGGGACCCCGTCGGCGGTAGCGCGTGCACGCGGCAGAGCACCTCGACGACATGCGCGGCCAGCTGGGCGGCATCAGCGGCGGTCGCCGCCGCCGGCAGGGACGCATACGGGCAGATTCCCTCGACCCACTCCAAGACAGCAAACGGCGATCCGATCACGTCTTGGTCCTCGCAAACGCCCACGAGCCGCGCATGTGGAACATCTGAATCGCGAAGCGCAACAAGAATATTCGTCTCTCGAATCACATCATGTGTCGAGGTCGTAGCTCCCGGTGGTGGGCAACGAAGCACCCAGCGATGCCCTTCGCGTGAAAGCAGGAGCGTCACATTGGAATTGCCGCCTGGGACTCTATCGACCTGAAAAGGGCCGTTGCCCGCCAGGGTGGTCCCGGCCCAGGCGCGAAAGGCTTCCTCGGGGAAGTCGACGTCGAGTCGCAGGCTCATCGCTTGCCCGTAAGGAATGCCTGCAGGTTCTGTTCTGCACGCTTACCAGCGTCGCTAAGCGATGTCCCGCCGCCGTCGACGACGAGGACCTGTCCGGTGATCCACGCGGCGTTCTCTGAAAGCAGGAACAGCACCGCATCGGCGATGTCTCCCGTAGTGCCTAAACGACCCAACGGATGGCTTTTCGCAAGGCTCTCTGTGTCCCCCTCGACAAGTGCTCGACTGAAGTGCGTGGGCACCAACCCCGGCGCCACACCGTTCACCCGAACTGACGGCCCCATTTCGAGCGCAAGCTGGCGAGTGGCCTGTTCGAGCCCGTGTTTGGAGATGTTGTAGGCGCCGGTGCCGGCAGCCACACGCAGGGCGCCGACACTGGAGATATTCACCGCCGAGCCGACCGGTTCGGCGACGTCGCCCCAAACACATTGGAACCATCCGATCGGCGCGATCAGGTTCGCTGCGATCGTGTCCGCGACGGCGTTTATTCCGGCGCTGACCAACGGTCCGACCTGGGTGTTGGTTGCCGCATTGTTGACCAGAATAGTGATCGTCCCCAGTTGCTCACGGGTGCGTGACACCACCTGATGGCGGTGCTGAGCATCGGCGGTGTCGCCCTCGATCCCGATCACGGTTCCGAAGGCGCTGAGGCGGCTCACGCTCTCGCTCAACACCTTTGGTTGGCGCCCGGTGATGCAGACGTCGGCGCCGGATTCCAGCAACTGTTTGGCGATCTGCTCTCCGATGCCGCGCGACGCCCCGGTGACGATGGCCACTCTGCCTGCCAGCCCGGGCCAGCGCCGAGCGCCGCTGGGCTCGTCGTTTTCAGCGGTATGGCGGTCCAAATGTGTTCCCCTTACTTGCATTACAGGACACAGATCGCCCTAACTACGAGACGTCGCCGGCTGGCGCGGGTGGGCGGGTAGGCAGGTCCAACCGCGAGACAACGTCGCTCGGGGTGGCCGGACACAGGCCGTATCGGTCCATCATATCGATGGCCTCGCCAACGACGTCGGTGTTCGTCATGCCGTAGTGGATCGCTGGACAGTCGCCGAGTCCGACCCGGATGCCGAGCCCACGGCGCAGCGCAGCATCAATCAGGTCAAGCCACGCATCCCGGTCGTGCATGGTTGACGGCACGACGGTGATCTCAGCGTCGACGCCGTCGAGCTCGGCGAGATAGGCGTCGAGAGCGGTCGTCGATGGTGTGGGGCCAAGCACCCAACCTTGATGTAGGAAAAGCTTGACGTTAACCGGTTCAGCAAGCACCCCCGCGCGCACCGCGAGACGTACCCATCTGGCGTGGCCGACGTCAAAGGCCGCCACCACGGGGCGCACACCCCGGCGCCGCATCTCGCTGAGGGCGCTCGGGACGGCGCTCTTGTCCGCCCCCAAAGCATCGCCTAGGTCTATCTGCGAGAATCTGCCGCGGTCGTCCTCCCACGCAATCAGCCCAACGTTCTGGATGACATCAAACGGGGCCATCTGAAGGCCGTGGCCTGCTTGCGCGGCGTCGTGTAGCTGCCAAATATGTTCATAGGAGCCCAGATACGTTGGGTACGTGATGGCATCGCACGCCCGGCTAACCAACCCATTCATGACGTTGAGGTAGAAGTCGACCTCGTTCCACGCGACCGCACCGTCTGCATCACGTGCGTGGTAGTGCAGGACCGCTGCGCCCATCGCAGCGGTACTCACAACGTCGTCGACGATCTCGTCCACGGTGAGCGGGACATTCGGACACTCGTCGCGACCTACCGATTCGTTGAGTCCCACCTCGACCATGACCTTCCCGCAATCGTGGAAAGCCCTTGCTGAGGTCCTCATCTCGGCGAATCGGATGGCGCAGTGTCGTTGAACACCGGCTGAAACATCGGCACATTGAGCTGCCCCCCGGGCAGCGCAACGATGACCGCCTGCACCGGCATGCCAATCCAGACATCCTCGCCATCGACGCCGAGAAGCTGGGTGGTCAACCGCAGGCCCGGCTGCTCCAGGAGTTCGACGAGGGCGATGACGTGACCCGGTCGGTCAAGGTAGCCCGGTGCCACCCCCCGGTGCACCACGATGTAGCTAAAGATCGAACCGCGACCCGAGACCGGCCGGAACGTAGTGTCCGCTCCGCATATTCGACATCGTTCCAGAGGCGGGTGAATGTAGCTCTGGCACGCATCGCACCAACAGAGCTCCAGCTCCCCGCGAGCGGTGGCGTTCCAGAACGGTGCCGTGTCCGGCGTCGGCGCGGGAGCGATCGGGTTCACTTGTCCCCCGTCACGTAGATCGCAGCGCCCCCGTGCGGCCCTGCTCCCGAGGTCACCAGGGCGACCTGAGCATGGGAAACCTGACGGTTGCCCGCCTTTCCGCGAAGTTGCAATATTGCCTCATACTGGGTGTTCATACCGTGGATGTACCCTTCCGATAGCAAGCCGCCATTCGGATTGACCACGACGTCGCCTCCATACGTGGCCCGACCCTCGGCGAAGAAGTCGCCCACTTCACCCTTCTTGGCAAAACCGAGGTCTTCGAGAACGGTCATGACGGTGTAGGTGAAGCAGTCATAGATGCAGGCCACATCGATGTCGTCGATCCCGTCGATCACGGCGCTGGTCTGTGCCCACAGTCGAGGAGCTACACGGGCGGCGAACGTCGTGGTCGGATCCGGCCATTGATCCCACGAACCGCCATGGCCGTGCGACTCGGCAATGCCGACAACGCGAACAGGCGTCGAGGCTGTATCGCGGGCGCGTTCGGCCGACGTGAGAACCAAGGCCACACCGCCGTCGACTTCATATGCGCAGTCAAAGACGCGCAGCGGTTCGTTGATCCACCTACTTGCCAGGTACTTTTCCATGTCGATCGGCGTTTGGGCGATCGCGTGGGAGTTGGCGCTGGCATGTGCGCGCTGGGTGACCGCGATCTGACCGAGGTCTTCGCAAGTACTTCCGTATACCTGCTGATGGCGCTGCGCCCACATCGCCATGAACTGGCGGAGGCACCACATAGCCTTGCGGCAATGTGAAGTGGAGATCGGGATTTCCCGCGGCAATCGCCTCGACGGCCTGACCCAGTCTCTGCCCGGAGCGTCCGTTGAACGCCCTGTACAGCACGACGGTTCTCACCGTTCCAGCGCGTATCGCATCGGCCGCGTACGACACAATCGACAAGGCCATGTTGCCACCGCCGTAGATGTCTAGCGCCCGATGGTAGATCGTCGATTCCAAGCGCGTTAGCCACCTGGATGGTCGATGCTGTGTCGTTGATGCCGAACGTCGCAATACCGTCGACATCAGATGGGGTGAGACCAGCGTCGCCAAGAGCATTCCGCACAGCCTCGGCAGCCAGCGCCAGTGGAGTCCGTCCGGACGCCAACGTGAACTCGGTGCGCCCGATCCCCACGAACGCTGGCTCGCGGTTGCCAACAAGTGTCGACAAGTCCGTCTCCTTTCATTTCATCGGGAACTGATTGGCCAATCGCCGGCAACCGATCGTCGCAGCTCTACTCACGAACTGCCCCGAGCGAACGACGTCCGCCGCTTCCTCAGACGTTGACCCACATCCGCGGTTGCCCGGGCATACGCTCCGCATCACGAAGATCATCGGCACATCCGGACCGACACCGTTGAGGCGCTGCGAACTGTCCTCTCGACCACCAACATCAATTTTCGAATCCTCATGCGTAGCCAGATCCATCCCTGTCAGGGATACACGGCAACCGTGCACAGACCAGAGCAGGTCCCCAAGGTACTACAAACCGGCGAATCGTTCAACCAGTTATCTGTTTAGAATTCTGACCTATTCTTTGTTCCGATCGAGGTGATGACCGCGAGCCTTCGCCTGGACCACTGCAGGCCAAGACTAGAAAAGAACTCCGCACAGGCCAAGTTCCAAGGACAGACATGCCGCGCTGCGACCGAGAGCCCGTGCGCTCGTCGTGACTTGCCCGAACCCACGCGCTGTCGTGGGTGTGCAAGACAGACAGCCATGCACGGTGGATGCGACGAGCGCCACCGCATGCATCTCGGTGTTCAGAGGTCATAGCGACCCCACACCCGTGGTCGAGCTGGCCGACAAAGCGGCGCCAGCGTGAAACATGTTGGGCGGATGGTTTCGGAAGCCGTACGCAGGCGCAAATCACACAGCGCGTCTGGTGCCAGAGTCACCAGTTGATCCATTGTCGCCGTCGCGACGTAGAGACGGCGACATCTGGTAACGAGCGAAGAACGCTTCTAGACGAAGCCGGAGACCTTGAGCGCCAAACAGTTCCGGCTTCAAGCAGGTCAACACCGCAAGCACCTGCGGTTAGGCGAGCAACGAATATCCACCGTCGACGACGAGCACCTGTCCAGTCACACAGTTGAAATCGGAACTGAGTAGCCCGGCGATGACGCATGCGATGTCGTCGGGACGGGCAAGTCGTCGGTTCAGCGGCGTCCGTTTTGCCCTGGCACTGCAGGAACGGTAAGACGTCCGGGGCGTCGGCGACGTGAGCGAGATCGTCTATCAGGCACGGTGACACCGCGTTCACCCGCACACCGTCGCGACCGAACTCAACCGCAAGGTAGCGAACCATCGATTCCAGTGCGGCCTTTGCAGGGCCGAGAACGCCGTAATAGCTAGCGTATCGATTCGAGCCCAAACTACTGGTCGCGATGACATTGCCCCGTGTTGCGGCGAGATAGCCTCGCGCCGCGAGGGCAACCTCGCGAAAACCATTCACCACCACGTCGTAACTAAACTCCGCATCCTCGCGACTCGCGTCGGAAAGCCGACCAGTGACGACCGGGACGGCCGTGACGACAACCGCGTCGAGCCCGCCCAGAGCCGCGGCGGCTGCATCCACTATCCGCGTGCCGTCTACTGCGACATCGCCCTGAACCAGAAATCCGCGGGCACCTTCAGGCAGCTCGGCCACGACCGTCTCAGCCGTCTCCCGGCTCGAACGAAATGCCAGCGCTACGTCGTGGCCGCGGCCAGCGAGTTCGAGCGCGGTCGCACGGCCCACACCGCGGCTCCCGCCGATAATGAGCGTTCGTGCGCGGTGACGCCGATCGGTCCCATCGATGAGCAGCGACACTCAAGCTACCTCAATTCCAATCGCACGAGCCGAAACTGCCCACCAGGCGGTGGCACCCGGCGCAGCGACTTCGAGCACCACTCACAGAAGCTCGAGAATGGTAGCGTTCGCCTGGCCGCCACCCTCGCACATCGTCTGCAGACCGAACTGAATTCCCTTGTCTCGCATGTGGTACAACATCGTGGTCATGATGCGCGCACCCGATCCGCCGAGCGGATGGCCGATCGCGATCGCGCCACCGTTCGGGTTGAGCTTCTTCTCGTCGGCCCCGATTTCCTTCAGCCACGCCATCGGCACCGGGGCGAACGCCTCGTTCACTTCGAACACGCCGATGGACTCCAACTTGAGGCCCGAGTTGTTCAGCGCCTTCTGGGTCGCCGGAATCGGCGCACTCAACATCACGACCGGATCGGCGGCCGCTAACGTCGCGGTGTGAACGCGGGCGAGTGGCCTGAGGCCCAACGACTTAGCCTTCTCCGCTGACATGAGAAGCAACGCCGCCGACCCGTCGGAAATCTGCGAGGAGTTGCCGGCGTGGATCACACCGTCCTCCTTGAATACCGGCTTGAGCTGCGCCATCTTCTCGATAGTGGTGCCGCGGCGAATGCCCTCGTCCTTAAGTATCGGGTTGCCGTCCTGATCCTTGATGGCGACGATTTGGTCGTCGAAGGCACCCGAATCCTGTGCTGCGGCGGCCTTCTCGTGAGAATGAAGAGAAAATTCGTCGAGCGTTGTCCTACCAAGCCCCCACATCGCGGCCATCATCTCCGCACCGATGCCCTGGTGAGGGGTGTGCTGATACCGACTCTTGAACTCAATCGGATAGGGATCCCCGCCATTGGCCACGGAGGCGCCCATCGAGGTGCGCGACATCGACTCGACACCGCCGGCGACGACGACGTCGTAATGGCCAGCCACTACACCGGCGGCGGCGAAGTGCACCGACTGCTGGCTTGATCCGCACTGCCGATCCACGGTGACACCCGGAACCGACTCGGGCCAGCCGGCGGCGAGCACCGCGGTGCGGGCAATGTCTTGTGCCTGCTCGCCGGCCTGCACCACGCATCCCCAGATCACGTCGTCAACGATCTCGGGCTCGATGCCGGCTCGCTCGGCCAGTCCGTTAAGAACCTGCGCTGATAGCGCACCGGGGTGAAGGACGGACAGTCCGCCATTGCGCTTTCCGATCGGTGAACGAACAGCCTCGATGATTACCGCTTCCGCCATTCCCTCTCCCTTGGACGCAATGCGTCGTGGCGCATGCCGAGGACCGTGGCACAACCCGAACACCTCTCGATCCGAAACTTAGCACACACCTGGGCCAATATAGCTATATAGTTTGATAACCCCGCCGAGCCGGCCGCCGGAGCACAGCGATAACAGGCGTCGGGAACGTGCTCGTACCATGGGATTCTCTCCAGCACAGGAGTATTCAACGAGCCTGTACCGTCGCTGGCCACCCGTCTTCAGCATCCGGAACTGGCGCTCACCGACGCCGCGCGGCCGTTGGTTGTCCTTGCGCGCGAGCGTGCATTCGCGGGCTCAGCGCGACGACTATTCGAACAGGTCGACGACGCGCGACAGCCTGGACCCAGCCAACAGATACACCACTCCCTCGTTCAGATGGCGGCTCCACACGTCGGCGGCGGCCTCGGGGTCGTTGGCCTTGATCAGCTCCAACACGATCTGGTGCGTCTTCATCGAGTGTCGCTGCGCACGCTCTGCAAGGACGCCGGAGGTGGGCTGCAGAGAGCGATTTCCCTTAACGATGATGTGATGAATCATCCCGCTGACCATCCGCAACGTGTGGTTGCCCGACAGATGCGCGATGGCGGTGTGGAAATCGGTCAACTGGTCGACCGCGTCGGTGCCGTTTGTCAGCAGGGCCTCACGATCAACGATTCGCTGAAGCTCGGCGATGACGCCGGGATCACCGGCGGTGGCCAATTCCATCACCATCGACACCTCAAGTGTCGTCCGAGCATCGTAGACGTCCTTGAGTGTGACGCCTTCGTGCGTCAGCAGAAGGCTGGCGTAGCGTGCCAACGTCCGGTGCCGTGGGCGTTGCACCCGAGCGCCGCCTCGCGCGCCACGCTCAACCTTGATCAGCGACTCAGATTCTAGTACTCGAAGAGCCTCCCGAAGCGTTGGCCGTGAAACGCCGAAACGCACCATGAGTTCTGACTCGGGAGGCAGCATCGTGCCCGGAGCGATGTCGCCGCGGACCACCAACCGGCGCAGCGAGCTCGCAACTCGATCAGCCATCTTGGGCTCTCGGAGGGGTTTGACGTCCATACCGTCGGTCCCTTCGCCGGCTTCGAGATCATTTTCAGAGGAAGACATTTCGCCAACAAGCGTGGAATTAGTGCGTCGAGTGACAGTCAGCAGTTTCCGATCACCATGCGCCGCAGGATCCATCCCCGGTGCTCGCTGGGTGCCAGTCGCCACGAAGGTGACCAGTGGTACCCCCGGAAACGGCTTGGTGTAGTCTATCGCTAATGCGTCAACTGTATATCGGATTTACGGTCGGTGCCATCGTGGCGCGGCGATTTCGATGGCCGCAGGAGACGCAGGAGACGGCACGTCCGGCGCGCAGAAGGATTGCACTTGAGCATTTCGTTGGTGTTGGAGATGGCCGCGTCGAACGAACCCGACCGCGAGGCGGTCATCGACGGGGAGGCGCGGCTGACCGCTGCTCAGCTTTATGAGCTAGCCAAGCGGGCGGCGGGCGCGATCGCAGCGTCCGATACCGAACACGTGGTCTACGTCGGCACGGGCGGGCTCATGGTGCCGTTGTTGATGTTTGCGTCGGCGCTGTCAGGCCGACCGTTCTCCCCATTGAACTATCGGTTGAGTAACGCGGCGTTGCGTGAATTGATCGATCGGCTCCCGGCGTCGTTGGTGGTAGCCGACGACGAGTACGCCAGCCTGGTCGCTGGGGCTGGAAGACAAGTCATGCGGTGCGAGGAATTGATCGCGGCCGCACGCGGAGCTCAACCGTTGGTGTCAGAACCGGATCCCGATTCCGTTGCCGTCGTGCTGTTCACCTCTGGCACCACCTCGCAGCCCAAGGCAGTCCAGCTCACCCACAACAATCTGACTAGCTATGTGACCGGCACGGTCGAATTTGCGTCGGCAGAGCGCAACGATGCGGCGCTGATATGTGTGCCGCCGTACCACATCGCCGGTGTGGGCGCGGCGTTGTCGAATTTGTACGCAGGTCGGACAATGGTCTACTTGCGACAGTTCGATCCGCACGACTGGGTCCGTCTCGTTATCGCCGAGCGCATCACCACCGCCACGGTGGTCCCAACCATGCTCGATCGTATCGTCGCACTACTGGACAGCGAAATGATTGCATTGCCAACGCTTCAGAACTTGGCCTACGGCGGCTCGAAAGTAGCTTTGCCGCTCGTACGCAAGGCGTTGGATCTGCTGCCGGAGGTGGGCTTCGTCAACGCCTACGGTCTGACCGAGACAAGTTCCACGATCGCGGTGCTGACGCCAGCCGACCACCGCGTTGCCCTGCGCGCCACCCACGAATCCGTGGCTCGACGCCTGGGCTCGGTGGGCAGGCCCGTACCGGGTGTCGAGATCGAGATCCGTGGCGAGGACGGCGGCCGGCTGGGGCCCAACGAGACCGGCGAACTGTTCGTCCGCGGGCCACAGGTGTCTGGCCGCTATAGCGGAATCGGCTCGGTATTGGACGCTGACGGATGGTTCGCGACCAAAGACCTAGCCACGATCGACGAGGACGGCTATCTCTTCGTCATTGGCCGCGGCGACGACACGATCATCCGCGGAGGCGAAAACATCGCGCCAGCTGAGGTGGAGGACGCACTCGTCGAGCATCCAGACGTTCGTGACGTGGCAGTCGTCGGCGTCGACGACCTCCAGTGGGGTCAGATCATCGTCGCAGTTGTCGTCCCGGTGGGGGGCGTCACACCCGATCCGGATGAATTGCGCGAGCATGTTCGTCGCAGCCTGCGCAGTTCGCGCACTCCGGACCGAGTGGTGTTCCGCGATCACCTGCCCGCCAACACCACCGGCAAAGTGCTGCGCCGCCAACTCCTCGAGGAACTTCAACCGTCGAGAGTCGAAAGTCGGTCGGCCACCAATCACTGAAGGAGCACGCAATGATCAAGAACGGAACCCGCTTACGCAGCCAGGTGTGCCAGACCGAGGTCATAGTGATCCGGGTCAGCGACGCCCTCAAGGACCTGCGTGCCGGTGGCGTGCCGATGGTGCCCATCGCCGGTCCGACGTCGCCCGGCGCCACCGCGGATCCGGCATTCTGCACGGGAAACGTCATGGGCAAGCGTTACGTCGATGACACCGGCGCCGAAGTGCTCGTGACTAAGTCCGGTACGGGAACTCTTAGTATCGGGGATACGCCACTCAACCTCAAAGACGCCAAGCCGCTTCCTGCGAGCGACTGACGCCGCAAGCTGGCTGTGGACCCGAGGGGCGCCAACCCTTGGGGGCCAACAGCCCCCGAAAAGGACTTAGTTTCTAATAGAGATTATTAGTTGTATATATTGACTGCGTGTATTACGGCCATTCTGAAAGGGTCGGCCCTCTTTCCCCGTCCCGGGCGATAGTGCGCGATACTCCACGCGGTCCTGCGAGTCGTGGAGCGCCCCGCCCAGGGATGTTGGGTGGCGCGACTGTTGAGCGGTGCGGCTTGGCGCACGCCAAACCCGGAGCAGCGCTTCCGCCGTCCAGACGTATAGCATTCACGGCGGAGCCGATCAATAGCGAGCGCGCGAACCAACCCGCGCGCGGTGCGATGAGTGATGGCTCGCTGGCGAAGAAGTGTTCATCGACCGTGTTCTGCGGCTGCAGATATTGCGCTACATGGCGCATACGTGGTCGCCAGGACCGATGCGCGACTCTGCCGATACCTGTATCCGATGATACGTAAGGCCCTCAACTACCTGAATCAGAAAGCACCCCGCGGCACGCGGGAATCGCTGATGAACCGCCGTACCCGGAGACAGCGGCGCGGGCGGACTAGGCTTAAAGAGGCTAATATCGCACTAGTTAAATGAATCGCGCTATGTGCGCGGTCGTCGGGAGGAGTCGTACGTGCAGGTCGATAGCCTTCGGGAACCGAAAATGGCCGAACGGGTGGCCACCGTTTTGCGGCGGATGATGGTCCGTGGCGAAATCGCCGAAGGTGACATGCTGCCATCGGAGTCCACGCTCATGGAACGGTTCGGGGTGTCACGGCCAACACTGCGAGAGGCATTTCGGGTCCTCGAGTCGGAGTCTTTGATCAAGGTCGAACGCGGGGTGCGTGGTGGAGCACGCGTGACTCGCCCGCAGCGTCAAACACTCGCGCGGTACGCCGGCCTCATTTTGGAGTATGAGGGCGTGACTCTCAAAGATGTCTATGCTGCGCGCGCGAACATCGAAACACCGATGATCGTCCAGCTCGCCACGAAGCAACCGCGCGCCGCCATCGCCGAACTCGAGATGATCGTTGCGCAGGAGGGCGACGCGGAAGGTGATGCGGCGGTCGACGCGCGCACCGAGTTTCATACCGCGATAGCCAGACTGTCGGGGAACAAGACCATGCAGATCGTCAGCGAGATGCTTTACCACATCATCGAGAAGGCAAACCGGTCAATACAGCCGAGCAAGGGGCCGCGAGCCGCTCAGGCGGGCAGGCGCGCGTCCAAGACCCACCAAATGATACTGGAAATGATCAAGGCAGGCGATGCCGACGGTGCTGTAGACCTATGGAGTCGCCACCTCAAAAAGGCCGAGGAATACGCGTTGTCGGGTTCAGAACTGTCGACGGTCGTCGACCTGTTGGAATGACCGGCACTGGCGACGACGCACGCCGACGGTATTTCACGTAGCCGACGTTGGCCCGCCGGGTCGGGACGAAAACGGCGGAGCCTCAATCGCAGTCCGGTCCGTCAAGGGCCACCCATTCGTCAACCTATTCCTACAGGCAAGGCGCGGGTTCGGATGCCGGTGCCTGATGGTAGCGGCTACCCTTCGTGCGGAGCTATGGCCTAGGGCCGCTTGGAGCGTGTGAGGAACGTGTTCACGCGGTCCTTGAAGTCCTGGGTGGAAAACGATGTGTATTCCTCGGCCAGTGCGTACTCCAGTACCCCAAACGCCGCCCGAGACAGGTGCATGTTCATCGCGATCTTCGACGACTGCACGGCCTGGGCGGGCAAAGCGGCCAGCCGGGCTCCCAGGCCCAGGGCTTCGTCGAGCACCTTGTCGTCGGGTACTACGCGGGTAACCAGGTTGAGTTCTTTAGCGATCGGCGCAGTGATCTTGTCACCAAGCAGCACATACTCTTTGGCCTTCATCATCCCGATGAGCAGCGGCAGCATCGCCGCTCCGCCGTCGCCGGCAGTGAGTCCTACTGCAACGTGTGGGTCGGCCAGATAGCTGTTCTCCCCCATCACCAACAGATCAGACAACAGCGCCAACGAGCAGCCCAGCCCCACCGCCGGGCCGCTGACTGCCGACACGAGTGGCTTGCCGAAGTTGATCACCTCGGTGAACACCGTTCGGGCACCGGCGATCTGGCGAGCCCGCGCGTCGGCGTCCTCGATCAGGCGCCCGAACATCACCATATCGCCGCCGGCCGAGAAGGCCTTGCCGCCTGCCCCGGTGATGACGACAGAGCGCACATCGTCGTCGTCGCCCAAAACGCGCCAGATGCTGCCCAGCGCGTCGTGCACCGGCTCATTGACCGCGTTGAACGCCTCGGGCCGGTTGATGCTGACCAGGTGTACGTCGCCTCTTTTCTCCACCAGCACCGACGGCGCAAAACAGTCATAGGCAGCCAACGTGGAGATCTCGGATGTAGTCATATGTTCCTGTCAATCCTTGTCTGTCGAAAGGACAGTGACCGCCGCGACTGCTGTCGGTCCACCAATGTTGTGCGCCAGCGCAATTCGAGCGCCGTCGACCTGATTCTCCGCTTCTCCGCGCAGCTGGTTGAACAACTCATAGCACTGTGCGACGCCGGTAGCGCCGGGTGGATGGCCCTTAGCCTTGAGGCCGCCGCTGGGATTGACCGGCATCGACCCGCCAACGTAGGTCTCGCCGGCCTCAATGAGCTTGTAGGCCTCAAAGCGACTGGCGAAACCCAGATCTTCATAGTTGATCAGCTCGACACCGGTAAAGCAGTCATGAACTTCGGCGACATCGATCTGCCGTGGCGTCACCCCGGCCATCGACATCGCCGCCTTGGCGGCGCGAATCGTCGGCGGAAACGAGGTCATATCCTTCTTGTGTTGGTGCATCACGCGGTCCATACCGATCCCGACGCCGCGCACCCACACCGGTCGGTCCGTGTAACGGTCCGCGATCTCCTCGGCGGCCAGGATCACCGCGGCTGCACCGTCGCTTTGTGGCGTGCAATCATACACTCCGAACGGATCGGCAATCAGCGGCGCAGCCAGTGCCTGCTCGACGGTGATCTCATAGCGCAGTTGAGCTTTCGGGTTTTTTAGCGCATGGAAGTGGTTCTTGACCGCCACCATCGCCATGTGCTCCCTCGTGGCAGGCGACTCATGCAGATAGCGGGCGGCGTGCAGCGCGAAGTTCGCCGGGGCAATCAGGCCCAGCGGGTAATCCCATGCGACGTCTCGGGTCATCGCAGCCCATTCCCAAAACGTGACATTGGACGCGGTCTCGCGAACTTTGTCCGCGCCGACGACCAGAACCACGTCGTACATTCCCGACGCCACGGCGATGGTCCCGTTGCGAATGGCGTCGTTGCCGGTGGCGCACGCGTTCTCCACACGTGTGACAGGGATTTCGAGCGAGATCGAGGGTGTCGGCGAGAATGCCCGAGGGGAATCCGTCGGTGGTGGTCAGCGCGCCGAACCAGGCAGCCTGGATCTCAGAGCGATCGATGCCCTTGTCCACATGCGCAACGGCTTCGGCGTAGGCCATCGGCAGCAGATCCTTGATACCTAGGCCGAAATGCTCCCCAAACGGAGTCATCCCAGCACCGACCATCGCGACTCTCCTCATAGCATCGCTCCCGCGGACTCAAGGTTCTCCAACTTTCCAGGCCAGAACATGTATCCGTAATCGGGGATGCCAGCGCGCGTCGCGATTCTGCGCAACACCACCGAGCCGTGTTGGCCGATGTTCGCCTCACCGGCGGGTACGCCGGTGAGCTTGAGCAGGACCCGTACCGGACTGTCGTCGAGCTCAACGACGGCAAGCGAGTACGGGCCGGGCAGGCCAGGTACAGGGATGCGGATGGTTGTTTGGGTGTAGATGGCCCCGGTACGCGGCAACGGTGACAGTCGGTAAGTCAAGAGCTCACCGGCGGGGCTGACGCGTAGCCGCGGCGGGGTCAACGGCACATCGTCGACACCGCTGTTGTCATCGAAAACGGCTGCTTCCCAACGCAGCTTGGGTTCGAACGCGCGTGCATAGGCGGGAAGTGATATCGGGATACCGTTGCCGTCGGCGGTGCGCAGCTTCGGCAGCTCACGTGCGGGTGCCTCGTCGCGCGTGATGCGGGGTGCGGTGGCACCTTCACGCAGCAGCGCCGCACCGATGCTGGCGTGCTCCACTGCGAGCACCACCCCCTCCTGCGCGTCCTCCGCCGCTGCGGCGATGAGCCTGATGACTGCCGCGGATCCGGGCGAGGGATCATTTGACGCCGCTGCGGTGTCGAATCCGTTGCCCAGCTCGCTGGTCTTCACGCCGGCGATCGCCACGATCGGTTCAGATCGCGACAGGCCCAGGTGCGGCAAGGCCGAACGGACACCGATTTCACGCTGCAGCCTCGGATCCGCGTACAGATGCCGCGCACCGTCCGCCCCGCGCGCCTGCATCGGCAAGCTGCCCGTGCGCCGTCCGACGGCCAGCAGCTCGCAGCCGCTGTCGGCTTCGCCAACAAGCGCCGCCGCGGCGCCTACCGCCGACTCGTTGTCGTCAGCAGCGACCACGAGCGTGCCGGGGCCACTTTGGAGGATTTGGTCCAGCACAGCAGGGCCACCCCCCAATACCTCGGTGACCGGGATTGTCTGCGCCAATGACAGCCCTGCGAGCAGCACCGCGCCGTTACCGCCCTCCAACAGCGGGAAGTCGCGAGTGACCAGCACCACCCGTTGTGCTGACATGGCCGGGTCTGCAGCCCGTCCTGCCGCTACCGCCATGGTTAGCGCGTCCTCGTCGGGCCCTTTGACCCTCCGGTTGCCCAGCTGCCACGGTGGCAGGTACGTGCCGAGCGAAATCAATTTCGTCATACCGCCTCTTTCGTCACCGGCCAGCGGCCGGGTAGATCCAAACCCGGAATACGAGATATAGTTATATCATTCCGGTCGGCAATGCGGCCACGCGTCCTAGGAAGGAGTGCACAGTGGCAGGTGAGCGTCGCCGGACTTTGGCGGATCAGGTTGTCGTGGTGACCGGCGCTAGCCGAGGCATCGGTCGCGAGATCGCTGTGCGGGTGGCCGCCGACGGGGCGCGCGTGGCGATCCTGGCTCGGACCGAGGCGCCCAACCCGAAGATTGCGGGTACGCTGCGCGACACGGTTGAGGCGGTTGAGGAGGCCGGCGGCGACGCA
>CAVVUH010000043.1:0-50072 GCA_963751315.1 uncultured Actinomycetota bacterium
TGGGTCAGTTTGAAACAGACTGGACGGCGCGAGGCACTCGGGACAGGCGGCGGCCTATAGACCCGCGCCTCCCGCGACGGGCGTCCTCCCCGGCCTTCACCTCCGCGTTCTGGACGTCAGGTAGAGAGTCTCAATGAGAATCCCAACGAGAATCAGCATGACGGCGAGAAAAGCTAAAAAGAAACCCATCAGACCCTCCTGCGCCAAGGGGGATCACAATCCCCTCATTGGGAACGATGTCTTTGCCAGTCTATCCCCGGACCTCGACCGCGGAGCGGTCTTTAACGCATTCATGAGAGGCCGTTTAGAGCCACGACTGTGGCAGCCGAGCGCGGCGAAGCCGCGGGCCAGGGGGTTGGGATCACCTCTCGGACCGCGCCGTGCAGGTGCCCACCCCCGGAGCCGCAGCTGAACAGCCGGAGTCAGCGCGCTTGGAGGTGTCTGAGTCCTCGACATCGTTGACAGGTGAGTCGCATGCAGATGCCACCGACGCCGATGCATCGGTGCTGGCGAATTACCCACATTCACGAGCTGCCTAGATAGGTATTAGCAGGACTTACCTAGCCAATCGGTGGGAGCACCGGCAATGAACACCGAACCCCGGCTGAGGGTTGTCGATTGCGTATAACGTGGCGCCTACGCGTCGATCATCTGGCTGACGTACGTCTCCCAGGTGTGCCAATCTGGCCAGCCGCGAGCATGGCTTCCTGAAACTTCAGGATCGCCCTGCAGCGACTGCTGGGCCTTGCCGTACTTCGCCCAGTCCTCACTGGTGGCGAGCAGGCCGATGGTGTTGGTCGCCGGGCCCCCGACCATGGTCGCCAGCACGGTGAGTTTCTCGGCGCCGTGCTTGCGGGCGAGGTCACACGTCGTCTTGAGTTGCTTCTGCACCTCGTCCCACTGGACGCCCGGGTTTGGGTGGATCGCTACGTACGTGACGATGGTCATGGTGGAGCCTCCTTGATGCGTGGTGGCTGTCTTGCCACAAGGCAAGCCAAGACCCGAATGCTGCTGCACGGCTAGGGCCAAAGGACCTTGAGCAGCAGCCAACGGCCCGTTCGTCGCTGCGTGACGGTCCTGGGACTCGAGCTGTCTAGGCAGTCATTTTGTTGGCTTTACATTGAATACAATACTCGTCGTTCTGCCTCTGTGTTTCGTGTATTCCATTGCATTCAGGGCACTGTTGAATGTATTTGTGATTCGGATTCCCATCGGAAGCCATTAATTTTTGTTTTTGTCTGAATTTGTTTGCTGAGCTTCTATTTCTGCTGGATAACATTCTGATAGATTTCCATGTTCAGTAGTTGTTTTATGGTCTTCATTAAACGGCGACCGTTTGGTGGGCGACATGGTGTCCGCTGATGGTGGTGTGCCGCATGTCTGCCTCGCTGGGGGTCGGGGTCACCGTCTGATGCCGGGACGCTCCAGTAGAAGCGCCTGAGCGATGGGACGGCTGCCCAATCTGGGGTGATGGTGACCCATTTCACTGTTATTGGTTGGGCGGATCACCGAACGAAACATTCTTTTTACAAGCTTGCTACACCCGAGCCGGCGACGGCACTGTCGAACGGACAACCTGATCGATGCGAGCTACAACCCGCAACGGAAGTTTCTCAATTCCCGATGTAGGTAACCGCGCAGGGAAATCTAACGGAACCAGATCGGCCTAGTCCGCGTCTAAATAGTTACTCGGGCCGCCACACCCTCTCCCTGTGGCGGGTCGAACCCTTTTCACCCGCCAGCGCTGCAATTGCGGGTTAGCAGACGCGATGCCAACTGCGGGCCAGGACCTCGAACCGCTGGCGGGCGATCATCGATTCGATGGTCAATCCCTACGCGCCGGCGAGAATAAGGGGGAGGAGAGGCAGGTACAGCAGAGCGATCACGATGTCCTCGGGGATCTGCACGATGTCCGTCAGGCCCGAGCCCACTCCCGTCAGGTCGCTGGCCCACAACGTGTAGTCCAGGCCCACGGCGAGGTCGGCGATGGCGTTGTCCGGTAACCCACCGGAGGCGGAGTCGATGCCGGTAAAGCCGCCTTGGGTGAAGCCGCTCGGGTCAAACTCGAACGCCAGTTGGCTCAGCGGGTCGATCTGATATGCCAATTCGACATCGTTGTTGAACGTGTCGATGCTGGCGTCCAGGTTGGCGGCCTCTGTCGGATTGCTGCTGAGCAGCTCGGCGTCGGCCGTAGGCGTCCAGGTGTTGACTCCGGCTGTGCCCAACAGGTCCTCGAATGGGTCAGGTTCGGTGTCGGCTCTGGCGGCGGGAGCCAGTCCGATCAACGCGGCCGCGAAAGCAGCGCCGACAGCCATGCCGAGGGTGAGCGGGCTTCGGCGAGGGTTCATCAGCCGACCGAGACCACGAGAACGCAACATGGGTCTTCCTCTCTCTCAGCCCCTTGTGCGTATTTTCTTAGTGACCGCCGCCAGGCACACGAAGTAGTCCGGTACTGCATTTCCACCTGTCGTGTACTCAGCTCCATGTGGAGCTAACGGTGGTGGCCAATCTGTCGTTGTGAACGGAAGCTTAGCTCAACATGAGCGCAACATGTGCAAATCCTGACAAAACTTAAGGGTCAGGTGTCAGTCGGGCGCGGCCAAGAGACGATCGACTCCGAGCTGCGGCTTCTGGCCGCTGTGCGCCGCACTATTCGCGAGAACGGTGGCCAGCCGTCAAGTCATCACGCCGACGAACTGCTCGACGAGCGCAACGAGCTGACCGGAAGCTGACGGCGCTACGCGGTCTTGTCCACCACCGTGGCACTGGGCGCGTTGTTCTAATACCGGCTAGCTGGATTTGGCTTCGGTCAGGTCTTCGACCTTGGCGGCCGGCGCGTGTGTCTTACCGCGCGGATAGACGAGCTGCTTGACGAGCGGGTGGCGATGTCGGCCCTCCACCTGAACTCGGCGCCGGCACCGAATTCGGCGGACCATGGCCTCCCGAGCTGCAATGCTTCATGCCATGAAGATGATTACCGCCGAAAAGATCATCAGGCTCGACGAGCAAGTCGCTGCAGCTAGGACGGGACCACCCCCGCGCGCTGCGGGAGCGGTCCGGGTGCAGCGGGCGTCAGGACCCCGGTGGCTACACTTGCCGCACTCAATATGGGTCGCAATAGGAGAGTTCGGTGCAACCATCATCAAGATACTGGGCGCCGCCATCGCCGCCCTTCACACCCGCTGCCACGCCGCAGCCGCCGAAGGATGATCCGTTCTACAAGTACACCGACAGCACGCCGCTGCCGGATATCCTGCCGGGAACGGTGCTGAGGACTCGCTCGATTCCTTACCACCTAGGGGGCATCCCGACACCGTTCAAGGCCACGCAGCTGCTCTACCGGTCGACCAGCCAGACCCGCAAGCCGACCGTCAACGTGACCTCGGTTATTCAGCCGCCTGACCAGGACGACAAGACGAAGGTGCTCTCGTACCAGTCCGCCTATGACTCGCTCAACCAGAACGACGAGCCGTCATATGCGATCTCGGGCGGACTCACGCTCGGCGGGCTCATCAACAACGTCGAGCTGGCGGTCTTCGGTCCGTTCCTCGCCGACGGGTACACGATCATCGTCCCCGACACCGAGGGCCAGGGAGCGGACTTCGCCGCAGGCCCCGAGTACGGCATGAACACGCTCGACTCGATCCGCGCCGTGTTTTCACCGTCGTCGACCGTGGGGCTCCCGGACGATGCCAAGGTTGCGATGCTCGGATACTCCGGCGGTGCGATCGCCACCGAGTGGGCCGCCGAGCTCGCCCCCACCTACGCGCCCGACGTCAACAAGCGGATGATCGGCGCGGCGATGGGCGGCCTGCTCGTCCACCCGGCGCACAACCTGCGCTATGTCGACGGCAGCCTCGGCTGGGCCGGCGTCATGCTGATGGCGCTCGTCGGCATCGCGCGCGCGTTCGAAAAAGAGACAGATTTCAGGAAGTATCTCAGCGCCAACGGCGCGAAGCTCTTCGAAGACATGCAGACCAAGTCGATCGTCGACGTCCTCTTCCAGCCCAAGTACTCGGGTCTGACGTGGAAAAAACTGGCCAAACCCAAATACCCGATTCCCGAGAGCATTCCGCTCTACGTCGATTGTGTCAACGACCTGATCATGGGCACCGGCGGTACGCCGACGATCCCGCTGTTCATCGGCCAGGGCGCCAACGGTGAGCTCGAGGGCACTCCGGGCAAGAAGGACATCGGCGCCGGCGACGGTGTGATGATCGCCGGCGACGTGCGCACGCTCGCCCGCGACTACTGCGCGAAAGGCACGACGGTCCACTACGAGGAGTACACCGACCTCAGCCACATCTCAAGCCTCCTGCTCTGGCTGCCCAACTCGATCGACTGGATCATGGAGCGCTTCGGCGGCAGGCCGGCGCGCGACAACTGTTCATCGATCGCGCTGGGCAACCCGCTGCTCTGGCTGCCCATCTCGATCGACTGGATCATGGAGCACTTCGCCGGCAGGCCGGCGCGCGACAACTGTTCATCGATCGCGCTGGGCAACCCGCTGGACCCGATTCCGGCTCCGTAGGAACTCATGCGGTGTTCGTAGGAGCCCAGGCTGCTGCTGCGCCGGTAAGCTCTTTCCTGTGCCGCGCGCGGCGCGCGGCCCGCTACTTTGCACCCCCCTTCCCCCGCGCCGCGCCCGCAGCATCAGGGCTCTCTCCCGGCTGGCTCAGTTTCCGTAAGGCTATCGGGCTGAACGCCAAAAGCCGCCGGCGGCCACCAAAAGTCAGCGAATGCCTTCAGAAACCCCACCTCTTGCCACCCCTAGAAGCCGGCCTGGCGGAGTTGGTCACCAATTTTGCTGGTGTCGGGTAAGACCTGGTATCCACAAGGCTAAGTTAGTGTCGTTGTCAGCCAACGGAATTCACCATCTCAAACCCGGGAACGCGGCGCCCGGAGGGAGTCAGGAGGACCGCCCTCGCGGGCGCCGCGTCGTTTTTGAGGCCGCCTGCACAGGCATAACTACGTGAGTGCCACACCTTGTTATCCCCGGGCGCCCCAAACCTATTCAAATTTAAGACCTCCACGTTCGGGCGGCGAACAGCCCCAGGTCGGCCCTTCAGGAGGGTTTTGGCCCGAGGCGACCTGGGGTGCCACCCTTCCCGCTGCCCGACCGATTGCGACCGAGCAGCGCCGTGGACAATTTCGGCGCCTGCGGGAAAGTCTGAAAAATTCGGGGAATGGCGGCGCCGGGAGAACACCCGGACCTGGCAAGACGGGTGCGCGTGCTGACCGCCAGCACGCCGCGATGCTGGCCGGCGACGAGCTGGCCGGCGTGTACGGCGACTACCCGCCGGCTGTATAGGGGATGCGAACTACTTGTTCATGTCGCAGAGTTTGTGCCCCTCGGCATCGAAGTCGCTGGCGTTGACCTTCGGGCCTGGGCCATCCGGGTCATCCAGCCAGATCTCGTGGAAGTCTTTCCAGCCCTCTTTCGGAGCCCAGCCCATCGCGGTCCCGTTCTCCGCGTAGGTGTCGGGGCTGCCGTCCGGGGAGAAAGTGATCGAGCCGCCCTTGGTGGCGTCGCAGGCCAGGGTGCCGCCGTCGGCGGTGACCGGCCATGTGCCCTTGAATGTCGCCTTGCTGATGTGCTCGCTGTGGACGAGGTTTGTCTGGTTGGTGTCGCTGCCGCACGCGGCGCAGATGGCGCCGAAGGCGATCACACAGACGGTAAGCGGCATCGCGCGTTGACGTGGGGCTGTTGCCATGCGGGGGATGCTAGCTCCGTCGCGCTGGGTCGTAGTGCCCTTTAAGGTGAAGTGCCGCTGACGATTTGTGGCCATAGGCTCTCCGCGCATGCGCGACATCGAGACCATCGACGCAGAACTTCGACTGCTGCTCGCGATTCGCCACATGGCCCGTGAGGCAGAAGGTCGCACGCCAAATACGGCGCGAATAGACGCGCTACTGGTCGAGCGGTCAGCGGGTTCAGCCGCGACCCAGGCACCTCGCGTGCAAAACAGGTAGTGCATGGTGCAGCGTGCCAAAAAACAGGTAGCGCTGTACCCGTGCACACTTGCCGTCCCCGGTTGCATGATTCCCACCATGCAACGACCACGCCGTTCCCAAGAAACACCGTAACAGGGTTGCACAAATGCCCGCTACCCCAACTAGATCCCTCACATTGATACACACGAGGTCAACTGCTGATCCCGGGCCGTGCTGTCCTAGGGATGCCATGGAGACAACAGCGCGCTGGCTACATGTTGTGCCTAATCGGCCTGCGGAGGACGACGAAACCGGGAAGACGGCCAATCGCCGATGACCACCTTGAAGCAGTTGTCCGCGCTGGTCGCCCTAGAGAGGATTCCGGTTCCCGTACTTGCCATCGCGCATGACGGCGGCATCTTGTTCACCAACACCGCATTTGCCCAGATGGTGGGCTGCGAGCCGGATGAGGTCATGTCTCGGAGGTTCCATCAGATCTTCCACCGGGCTCCAACCTCGGAATCCCAACTATCAGTCGTCCATGCCCTCGCGAACAAGGTCGTCGAATTGGCGCATAAGGACGGTTCAGTCGTGCGAGCGTTGATGAGCAGGTCAGCCCACATGCGCGCAGACAATCAGCTGACCCTCGCGACGTTTCAGGATCTAACTGAGCAATTATGGAAAGTGGGGCCGCCGCCGCGCTGCTGATTGGCAGCACGCCGCGACGCTGGCCGGCGACCATCTCGTCGGCATGTACGGCGACTACCCGCCAGCGGTATGAGAGTCGGGGCAACGCGCAGGTGAAGTGCTGCGAGCGGCGCGGACCTAGGCTCCGTGCATGCGCGACCTCGAGGTGATCGACTCAGCACTCCGGCTGCTGCTGGCGATTCGCCGCACGGTGGCGAGCCGTCGAGTCGTCAGGTCGATGAACTGCTCGATTGGCGCCGCGAACTGACGCGGGCGTCAGCTAATGCGACTGCTCCTGGCACATCGGGAAGAGGTCGCTTTCTAAATCGGAATGACCCGTAGGGCCCCCCGCAAACAGTCCTTGGCCGCCGTCGGACTCTCTTTCCCGGTGTTCTGTTTCATCGACTTTGCGCTCGGGATCCAAACATTTGGCGTCGCAATCGACCGATAGAGGCGCAAGCTGCAGTTATGCAGCGATGGGCGCGCGAGAGAACTTCGATTCTGTCTCACGGGTCGAATCCGCCCACCGAGGCTACCGACGCAACGACAATCAATTAGGAGGTTGTGCAGCAATGGATTTCGCATTGTTACCCCCGGAAATTAACTCTGCGCGAATGTATGACGGCGCCGGGTCAGGGCCGATGCTGGCCGCCGCGGCGGCCTGGGACGGGCTCGCCTTCGAGTTGCACTCGGCGGCAACCTCATACGGATCGGTCGTCTCGGGGCTGAGCGCGGGGCCCTGGCTTGGTGCGGCATCAGCGGCGATGACAGCCGCGGCGGGACCCTACGTGGCGTGGATGAGATCCACCGCCACGCAGGCCGAGCAGACGGCCATCCAAGCCAAAGCGGCTGCGGCCGCCTATGAGGTGACGTTCGCGGCGATGGTGCCCCCGCCGGTGATCGCAGCCAACCGCACCCTGTTGCAGGCGTTGGTGGCGACCAACTTGTTCGGGCAAAACACCCCGGCGATCGCAGCCACCGAGACCCTCTACGCCGAGATGTGGGCACAAGATGCCACGGCGATGTACGGCTATGCGGGTGCGTCGGCGTCCGCGACGACACTGCCTCCATTCACCCCGGCACCGCAGACGACAACCGGGGCGTCGGCCGCGGCGAGCACGCAGGCGGCGGCGTCTCAGACGATCTCCACGGCACTGCAGGGGCTCACATCGACGGCGGCGACCAACGCGACGTCTGCATCGGCTCTGTCTACGCTGTCGGACCTCGCGGGACTCATTCTGTTCGTGCCGGGTCTGGCCCAGGCTGGGCTGACGCCATTGAACACCACCGGTCTATTTACCGACTTATCGTTCGACGACGATGAACTCCGGGATGAGGCGCTGGCAAGCAAGGAAGAAGACATCGAAAGTATGTTGGTCGCATTGGGCGCGCCCAAAGTCGCTGCCCCGAGCACGAGTGCAGGGCTGGCGATGGCGTTGGGCCCGGCGGAGGTCCCGTCGGTGACGGCGGGTCTGGGTCAGGCGCCAACGGTCGGAAGGTTGTCGGTGCCGCAAGCCTGGACTGTGGCGGCACCAGAGATCAGGCTTGCCGCGGTGACACTGCCGTCCACCAGCTTGGGCGCCGCCCCAGAAGTCATGGCAGCCAGCCCCGGAAGCCTCTTCAGCGAGATGACCCTGGCAAACATGGCTGGCCGCGCCATCAGCGGCACCACTACCCGAGGAGGTCAGGAGCGCACCGGGTCGATTTCCCGCTCCCGCCCCGTGTCGACGCCCACGTCGCCGAGCGGCCACGGGACGACGATTGCCGCCGACATTCGCGAATTCGCTGAAGCACTAGTCACACTCGGCGACCTACGCGATTCAGGGCTCCTGACGGACGAGGAATTCAATGACCAGAAGGGACGCCTTCTTGCGCGCTAAATCGGGACATTTCGTGGGTAATAACAGCGCCAGAGCAGGGTGACTTGCGCGGTGCGGCCTGACCGTTACGCTTCGGCACCATGCGCGACCTCGACACCATCGCCTCCGAACTGCGGCTAATCGCAGCTCTACATCGGACAGCCGCCGAGATGGGCGCGCCGGCGCCGCGCATCGAACGTGGCCGATGAGCTGCTCGACGAGTGGATCATCGCTTGCCGTCCAACAACTTAGACGTTTGGGCTGCCCACTCTGGTGACAACGCGGTGGCAGCAGTTTAATGAGCCATGAGCGAGACCTGCGTGGCTCCGCGTTAGGTGACGACCTAGCGGACCGCGTCGAAACCGAGAAGCCAGATGAGGACTCACTAACTCTCGCCCAACTGCTCCGGAAGATCGCCACCGGGCTGGAGACCTGACCAGGATGGTGAACCGGCCCAGGATGGGGAGGACTGGGCCGGTTCACGTTAAGCGGCGGCGCCGGGAGATCCGCATGCGCGGGGCACTTCTCGACCAGGCGCCGCCGGGCTCATTAGCTGCCGTACACCGCCGCCGTGCTGTAGTCGGTGATTTCCACAATGGACTGCGGGTAGCGGCTAATCAGCGTCGAGAATGAGTAGACGTGCAACAAAACCGACAGCTGTGCGGCGAGCGGTTCGTGCAGCGCCCGCGCAACCGGACCCGACGTGAAGAACATCAAATCCTGCGAGCGGATAACGTACGCCGACGTCGCCTGGATGCTTTCTGCATCTTTCTGCAAGATCTGTCAATACGGAGTTCTTGCTGAGCGAGCAATGGGCGGTCCGCTGAGCGGACCGCCCGGTCTAAACGTCGTCTTGTGGCGCCGGTCCTCGGCAAGCTGACCGTCGTCAAGGCGACCACGAAGTATTGAAATAACAGGTCCGCGGCCAGGGTCTCGGCGCTCTGGCTTTGCGTTCAATGGCACTGGCCCAGAGTGGATTTCAACTGCATCATTGGATTGGTGTTGTATCGCAACGCCTGTCGGACAGGGTGACTTGCGCGGTTCGGCGTCACCGCTACGCTTCGTCAACAGCGCGACATCATCGCGATCGAAGGCGAGGATCAATGGCAACAGTCCTACAAGTTGACCCGAATGAGGTGCGTGCCGCAGCCAGTCGGTGGCAGATGATTGGCGCCGATCTGGGTGGGGGCGGTGCCCCGCCGGTCGGCCTCGCGACGAGCTGGCCCAGCGCGGCCGCGCCGGCCGGTATCCATGGCCAGGCGGCCGCCGCCACCGAAGCGTTCCAGGCGCGCATCGAAGGCACCGCCGCAGCGTCGCAGGTTGCCGCCAACACGTTTCAGACCCAGGACACGAAGGTGGGAGCAGACGCGATCAAAGACGTGCTCAGCTCTGTCTCGAGCATGATCGGCATGTTCTCCGGCTCGATGGGAAGCGTCAACGCCGTCACCAGCATGCTCGGACAACTCACCTCGACGGCAGTCTCGACCTCAACGAGCCTCGTCAACAACCTGACGGGAACACTTAGTCACACCGGCAGCCCCACTCACACTGCATCGACGCCAGAGCACACTGACACTGCACCGCAATCTGGGCTCATCGGCACTGCACCGCTGTCTGGCCCGACTAACAGTCCAATGCTGCCGGGGCCGATTGACCAGCCGCCCAAAGGATTTGGGACCGAAGTCGTGAACGTATGATTCCTACGCTCAGCCAGGTTGAGGCTTACACCGCCAACCACTTGGTCGACGCCGCCGAGTATTGGGATGGCTTGGCCGACCGCTGGGAGGATGCCCACTGGCAGGTCCGCAACCAGGCCCATTCGTTGGACTGGCGGGGTTTCGCCGGGGATGCCTTGCGGGCGCGCACGGCGTCGGATTACACCGTCGCGAGCGACCACGCCGACCAGCTGCGCAGTACCTCACGCATCGCCCGCCAACAGGCCGGCGAGTTGGAGCGCCTACGCAACCGGGTTCTCTACGCGGTCGAGGACGCTCACAACGCGGGTTACACCGTCGGAGAAGACCTGTCGGTCACCGACACCCGAACAAGCCGCACAACCGCCGAGCTGGCCGCTCGCCAAGCGCAGGCCCAAGTTCTCGCCGCAGACATTCGCAGCCGCGCGGGTGCATTGGTTGGAGCCGATACCGAGGTTGCGGGCAACCTCACCGCCGCCGCCGCCAGCGTAGGCAACGCCCTTCTTACCGAGAAACCGGCCTATCAGCCCGAAAGCAACGGGACGATTCAGCTCGCCGGATTCGGCGCCAAGCAGGATCCGCAGCTACCACCGCCGCCTCCGGCTCCGCAGCCGGACCCTCCCGCGATCAAGTTGCCGCCGCGAACCGGACCTCCGCCCGTAGCGGTCATTACCGCTGAACCGCCGGAGGTCCCGCCTGGGCCTCCCACTACGATCACGGGTACGCCTCTATGCTCCGGCGACAAGATTTTGGGGCATCTTCTCGAAATATTGGCCGGAGGAGCATTGGTCGGTGTATCAGGTGCGGCCGAGGCACCCAGCCTGGGAACCTCCACCGCGGGGATCTTGGGTGGCGGTTCGCTGATTTATAACGGCATCGACGGCTTGGAAACGTGCCCATGACGATCTACCTGGCGCTCGGAATAGCTGCTGCGGTGGCTGGATTGATCATTGGCCGCACCGCGGTTGGCGCGGCGGGGCGCGGCGCAGCCAACCCAGAGCAGGCGGCACGCAGACGGTATGCGGTTTTGCTCGCCGTTATGGTCCTCGGGGCCACGCTCCTGATAATCGATGCGATCAACACCCCGAGGCACCGATACGTCAACCTCGCGGTCATCGCTATCATGATCGGCGGCGTCGCCTTTGATTGGATAAGGGCTCGGCGGCGGCGCACAAAGCCGTAAGAACTATCCGGCCAGGCAGTGCTGAAGCCGCAAGATAGTTGACAGCGTATTGGCAGGTGTTGCGGCACCGCCTGCCGTAATCGCGCTGGCACACTGGCCACCATGCGCGTGGCTGATGCCGACGATCTGGTCGCCGTCGACGTGTTCAACGCCGCCCAGGAGACGGGTGCGCCGGTGACCATGGCGCTGGTTGGGCGTGTGGTCGATGACCTACTCACTCACCCACCAGAATGCGGCTGCGGACGCTGCGAGGCCGCCGCGATTGCGCGTGTCGACTCGGCCAACAGGATCTGACCGCCATGCCCGGCGGCCATCACCCGCGCCGCACGATTCAGCACCGCACCGAAGTAATCCCCACCCCGCAACTCGGCTTCGCCAGTCGCCAGCCCCATCCGCACCGGCAACTCCAGCGCCCGCTGCGCGGCCACCGCGGCATCGACCGCAGACCTGGGTGAGGCGAACGCGGCGCACACGCCGTCGCCGGTGTGCTTGAACAACCAGCCGCCATGCCCCTCGATCGCCCCGCGCAACACCTCGTCGTGGGCGGCGAGGGCGATCCGCATCGCATCGGCGTCCGCCTCCCACCGACGGGTCGAACCCTCAACATCGGTGAACAAAAACGTCACCACCCCCGAAGGAGCAGCCGCTGTCACGGCATCGCCTCGGCCCACGCAATATGCCCCTCGAAGCCAAGCGTTCTCGCCATGTCGCGGTAGCGATCCCGGAAGTGCGCGTAAGCCGCGGCATCTCCGTGAGCCCGCGCCAGCAGAGCCCGCAACCGCAGCAGCAAGATGTCGCGTGTAGCTAAACCGTCGTCGGTCGCCGCGGTCGCCAACCGCTCGATTGCGGCCTCGGCTTCGGCCGCGTCACCGTCGGCCCTGCGCTCGAGCAGTGTCTCCACCAGGACACCCGTCGCTGGAACGCCCCAGGCCAACAGACGTCCATCGAGGAACCGATGGTCGGCGGTGGCGCGGATGAGCGGTATCGCGCCATCGAGATCGCCGCGTCGAGCCCGCTCACGCGCCAAGTACACGTTGACGAGCGGTAACTCGCCCAGGGCGCCTTCCCGGCGCAGGAACACGTCCATGACCTTGGCCAGGATCTGCTGTCCGCGATCATGCTCGGGAGCCGTTTTCCGGTGCAGCAGCGCAACGCCCAGCGTCATCCGCGCGACGCGCAGCGCGAAGTCATCGCCGGATCGTTCGGCAACTCGCAGGGCATCCTCGGTCTCGTGCAGCGCGCGATCGTCGGCCGTGAGCACGCCATACGCCATGCCCACGAGGTAGACGTAGGTGGCGGCCGTGGCATAGGAGTAGGGGTCGGAGCTGCGGGCCATGGCCAGGCCGTGTCTTAGGTCGTCGCGCCATCCGGGACGACCCAAGTGATACCGGGCAAGAGCCCGCTGCGCAAAGGCGAGCGCTAACGGAGACCCGATCATGAAGTTGCCTTTAGACGGATCACCGTCGGCCAGGTCGATAACCCTCTGTGACAAGCGCAGCGCCTCACCATACTCGGTGTGCTCAAGCTTGGCGTAGATGGACGAGCGGGATAGCCCGACCGTCAGGGTCGCATCGCCGATCGACTCGATGAGGGCCATGGCTTCCGATGCCAGCCGCGACGCCTCGCGCGTCCGGGCCTGCAAGGCGAGATCCATCACCACCGCCGCCATTGCGATGGCCAGCGACGCCTTGTCCCCGGCGGCGGCGCACAACTGCCGCAATTCATCGAAGCGGTCGCCTGTTGCATGTTCATGGACTCGATAGGCGGTGGCGCACAACATGGTGCGCGGGGCAATGCGCATGGCTGCCCGGTTGGGGTCCTCGGCCGGCAAAGTGTCGGCGATCTTGCGGGCACGCTCCCAACTCAGTCGGGCCGCGGCGATGTCGCGGTCCCTCGCCCACGTCGCCGCGCGCATGTGCCAGCCGAACGCGCCGTGCAAATCACGGCCGGCCTCCAGATGCTCGGCGATCAAGGCGGCGTTCTCGTCAGCCCCTGTCGGGTCTCGCGATTCGATGGCGGTCGCGATGCGGCGGTGCAGCTCGGCGCGATCGGATTTAAGCTGTGCTTCGTAGGCCACCGTGCGAATCAGCGGATGGTGAAACACATACTCCGGTCCTCGGGTGAACCTCACCTGATCGACGAGTTCGGCCCTCACAATATCGTCTAGAACAGGATCAATCCCCAGCGTTTCCAGCAGGTCGAGGCTGAACCTCGAGCCAATGACCGCCGCCGCACTCAGCGTGCGTTTCGCTTTCGGGTCAAGCCGGTCGATGCGCGCGCCGATGGCCGCCTGCAATGTGGCGGGCACGCTCACCTCGCCAACCTCTGCCGCCGATACGTAGGCACCCGGCTCGCCGCGCAGCACGCCACGCTCGGCCAGCTCCCGCACGATCTCCTCGGCAAAGAACGGGTTACCCGCGGCTCTTTCGACGATCTTTTGGCCCAGTTCGCCGACTGAGGAGTCCGGGCCGAGCAGCTCGGCGACCAATGCTGCGGTCTCCGGGTCAGTCAGCGGAGCCAAGGCGATGCTCTGGGCACCAGGCATTCGGCTCAACACGCCGGTGTATCCAGGGCGGTAGGTGATCACTACCAATGAGGGGGTTTGGGGCATGACGGTAAGGAAGTCGGCCAGCATGGATTCGCTGACCGCGTCGATCCAGTGAGCGTCCTCGATGACATAGATCACCGGGACTTTTCGGGCCAACGAGGCGGTGTTGACCAACGCGGTTAACCGCCGACGTCGGGCATCCGGATGGATCTTGGGCAGCGCCACCTCGGGATCGGCGATGCCCAGCAAGTCCTCAAACAGCAGCACGTCCTCGGGGTCGGCGTCGGGGGTTTGCGCCCGCACCTGGGTACGTGCGGCCGCATCCTCGAGGCCGCGCACGCCGGTGACGGCGCGCAGCAGCCGCGCCACCGCGTAGAAGGGGATGTCGCTGGTGTGCGATTGGCAGTAGCCGGTGAACACCTCGACCCCTCGGGTGGCAGCTACTGCGGTGACCTCGCGCACCAGGCGGCTCTTGCCGATGCCCGGTGATCCCACCACGCCGACCACCGCGCCGTGACCGTCAACTGCACGGTCCAGCAGGCCTTCGACGGCGGACATCTCCCAGCGCCGACCGACCAGATTCGACTCAACACGTGAGGCAGCGCGATGCTGTTCCCCGATGCCCAACAGCCGGTAGGCCGGGACCGGCTCAGCCGCACCCTTGATATGAACAAGCTCAGGCTCGCCGAGAGCCGCCGCGCCATCAACCAGTCGTGCGGTTGACGCGCTGAGCATCACCCCGTCCACCGGGGCCACCGATTCCATCCGCTGCGCCAAACCAACCTGCTCACCCACAGCGGTATAACCGAAAGGACCCGAACCGATTTCACCGGCGATCACCTGGCCTGAGTTAAGTCCCACGCGCAACTGCAAGTCCACATCGTCGCGCTCACGGACGTTGACGGCTAGCCGCTTCGTCTCCTCCTGAACGCCCAAGGCCGCAAGACAGGCACGAATAGCGTGGTCCTCCAACGCCACCGGCGCACCGAACACCGCCATGATCCCGTCACCGGTGAACTTGTCCACCGTGCCGCCATACCGCCGCACAACCGCTGCGCAGCAATCGGCTAGGTCGGCCATGATCTCCCGCAGCCGCTCTGGGCCGACGGTCGCGGCGATGTCCATCGAATGCACCACGTCGGCGAAGAGAACCGTCACCTGCTTGTACTCGGCGCCCTGCGCGACGGCGGCGACCGACGCACCGCATTCACTGCAGAATTTCGCAGTATCCGAGAGGTCGGTGCCACATGACACGCAGGTGGTCATGGCATCGCCTCAGCCCAGGCGATGTGACCCTCGAAGCCCAAGTCGGTGACCCTCTTGCGGTAGCGGTCCCGGAAGTCGCGATACCGGGCCTCGTCGCCATGCGCTTGGGCCAGCAGCGCCTTCAGCCGCAGCAGCGGCACGTCGACCAGCGCCATGCCGGGGTCGGTGGGGAACGCCGCGGCCAGCCGGTCGAGTGCGATTTGTGCTTCCCATAGGTCACCGTCGGCGCCGCGGGCCAGCAGGGCTTGCACCAGCACCGTGGTGGCATGCGTGCACACTATGGATCCGCCCGCGTCGTAGAGCTCGTCGAGTACGGACCGCGCGAGGTCGATGGCGCCATCCAACTCGCCCAGCCTGGCTTTCTCCTCGGCGAGGTGGAGGTCGATGATCGGCAGGACCACCCAGTTAAACCGCTCGTTGACGATCTCGTCGCGGAGCGTGGCGAACAGGTCGAAGGCCTCGACCCGCAGGACCCGCACACCAAGGCTGCCGCCGTCACGTCACGCGGCCAACCCACTGTCGTTCACGTCACTATCGTGTCACCGCTGGTGAGACAACGTATGTCATATCGCGTCGGCACGGGTAGTTATTCGTCCAGCAGCCGCAGGTATTTGCCCGCTTCGGCGTGCGCGCGCCTGCCGCCAGTTGGTTGCTGCGACTCTGAGCACGACTGAGGGCAGCATGAGACTGGCGGGCGGGTTGGAAAACCCGGCGACTTTGAGGAACCGCTTCGCGATGACGGTGTCGGTCTCGGCGGCGGCCTGCACCCGATCGACGTATCTGTTGAGCAGCCGGGTCGAAGGTGGCCGGGGTCCCTCAACCTCGGGAACGGTCAGATCACCGCCCACCGCGAGTTGCCAAGCCACGCCGATGGGTTTGGCCGCGGCGCGGAAATATCGCGCCGCCAGGTTCTTTGAGCCGCGGCGCAGACAGCGATCAAGCTCCACGGCCTGCAGGGCGGCCACCGTCATCCCCTGGCCGTAGATCGGGTCGAAACTGGCTATGGCGTCGCCAAAGACCAGCAGACCGGCCGGGAACCGTCGCATCTTGTCGTAGCGGCGCCACCGACTGGACGGGGTGCGATACCGTGCCACCTCTCCGAGCGGTTCAGCGCACCGCAGCGCGGACATCACGTGAGCGGGCGTGAAGTCCTCGATGAAGCGCAGCATCCCGACGTGGTCGGCCGGGGGTTCGCGTCCCACCATCCCGAACACGGTCAGCATCCACGTGTTGTTTTCGTAGGCGAATAACGCCATGCCGGTTGGTCGCCGTGGAACCTGCCCGATGAGCACCAATACCTCTTTGTGCATGCCGGCCGGAATTTGCAGCAGCTGGCTGGCGTAGGTAAGTCGCATCACCACCTCGTCCTCGACTGGGCGGTCATAGCCGAGGTGTTTCAGAAATGCCGGTGTGCGCGACCCCCTACCCGTGGCGTCCACGACCAGATCCGCGGTGAGGGAACGCTTTTCGCCGCCCGACCGCGACGTGACGGTGACCCCGGTGATGCGGCTGCCGTCATCATCTGAGGTCAAGGCGTCGACGTCGTGGCCGTCCATCAGCGCCACGTTGGGAATTGCGCGTACCCGCCGACGGCAATGACCCTCCAGGAACGGACGACTGGGGCAGTACCCCGCGTCGCTCGGTTGAAAATCGGGAACGCTGCCAGATCGGACAAAAGGGTGCCCACCAAAGGACACACAGAACCTTGAGAAGTCGCCGTCATCCCAGACCATGCAGCCGTCGGCGACGAGTTCGGCGAGGAAACCAGGAAAGAGCGTGTCCAATATTTGCGACCCACGCGCCCACAGCGCATGAGCGTGCTGGCCCTGGGGCACACCGCGTCGTTGCGCGCTACCGGTCGGAAGCACATCGCGCTCGACAACGGTGACAGTTCGATAGAAGTCGGACAGCACTCTGGCAGCAAGTAGACCGCTCATACTTGCCCCTAAGACGACCGCATGCCCACCAATCTTCGCCACGGCGACCTCCCAATAGATTCGAAGAAATCTCAGCCGCGACAGGCTTGGCCGGTCTTCGAGTCGCACAAGGAGTCGGCTCTTGGATCAGTCACACCTTTCGCCGCCGCGCTGAAGGTAAGCCTCAGCAGGGCAGCGGGAATAGAGTAGTGAGCTACTCGACTCGCCTCGGCATCGAGGCATGGTTCTAGGCGGAAGTCCCCAAACACGAGCAGACCGGGTGCTGAAGCTGCCAGGCGGATGATGCGTCGCGCAGCGGCCGCATGATCCACAAACGAGCCCGAGGGGAAACTGGTCGGCTTGCGGGCCGGTGTCGGCCGAGACGACCCTAGCCAACCGCCGTCGGCTCAGTTCACGTTTAGTTCACGCCTGTCGAAATCGGGCCGTGAAAGGCGTGGTGAACTGCAAAAACTCTGGTGCGCGGTACTGGGATTGAGGAAGTATCGCGCACCTTTTTCGTCGCCCTGAGAGACCATCTGACCTGGAGATACGCGGAAGTACGCGGAAGTGGGGTAGAGTGGCCGGCACAACTATTGTGATGGCCTGGAGGCAAATCATGGCACGAAACAAGCGCCGTTTCGGCACTATCCGCAAACTGCCCAGCGGCCGTTACCAGGCACTATTCACCGACAGCATCGGCACCCGCGTCGTCGCCCCGCACACCTTCACGTCCGCCACCGCGGCCGAGAAGTGGCTACGTGAGCGGCGGGCCGAGGTTGAGTCGGGCAGGCACAACCCGGCTGCGGTGATCCGGCCGGCGATGCTGACGTTCGGTGACTACGCCCTTCGATGGCTGGCCAACCGGCACGTCGGCGGTCGGCCGGTCAAGCCGCGGACCCGTGCGGGTTATCAGGCCATCCTCGATCATCACCTGATCCCGGCATTCGGGCCCGAACCAATCGCGGCCATCACCCCGAAAGACGTTCGGGGCTGGTACGAGGTCACCCTGACCGACCGCCCCACCATGCGCAGCCACGCCTACAGCTTGTTGCGGACCATCCTGGGGTCGGCGGTCAACGACGACCTGATCGCCGCCAATCCGGCTCACATCGTCGGCGCTGGGCGGGCCAAGCGGGTAGTCCAGGTCCGGCCGGCGAGCGTGGCCCAGCTGGCGACGGCCACCGCCGCGATGCCCGAGCGGTTGGCGCTGATGGTCACGCTGGGGTCATGGACCGCGCTGAGGTTTGGTGAGATCGTCGAGCTGCGCCGCGGTGACGTCGACCTGACCGCCAAAGTGATCCGGATCCGCCGCGCGGCGGTGCGGGTCGGCGGCACCTTCCAAGTCGGCACCCCGAAGTCCGAGGCGTCGGTGCGCGACGTCGCGGTGCCGCCACACATCATGCCGCTCATCGAAAACCACCTGTCGAAACACGTTGGCCCCGATCGCGACTCGATGCTGTTCCCGGCCACCAGCGGCGGCCACCTGCAGCCGTCCACGCTGGCAAGACACTGGCACCGTGCCCGGGCTGCCGCGGGCCGCCCCGATCTGCGCTGGCACGATCTGCGGCACACCGGCCTGACGCTGGCCGCGGCGACCGGTGCAACCCTGGCCGAGCTGATGGGCCGGGCCGGGCACTCGACCCCGACGGCGGCGCTGCGCTATCAGCACATCATCGGTGGTCGTGACGCTGAGATCGCCGGGTTGCTGTCCAAGATCGCGGCCAACGGCTGACATGCCCGATCCGATCCGCTACGCGGTGATCTGCTGCACCGGCGCGGCGCTGGCCTACCTCGACGACGACCGGGCCACCGGTGGTGGACTCACCGTCACCGCGCCGGCCGGCGCCGGGCAGATCGTTGTGGGTTATCAAGCCCGCGAAGGATTCTCGGCGCCCGATTACGGCACCGTGGCGCGCACTTGGGCCGGGGCCACCGTTAGCCAAACCGTGTGGGCCGACGACGGCGATTACGTCGACGACGGGCGTACACAGTGGACAATCCGGTGCCCGGGTTGCCCGAATCAGGCTCAGCTGCGGGCCGACACGTTGGCGTTGATCGCCGACGAGCTGGCCGCCGCGCTCGACGAGCAATTGCCGGCGGTGATGTGCCCGGACCCCGCTGCACCGCCGGCCGACACCCGGGAACCCGGCAACGACTGGTCGACGCCGGCCGAGGTCACCATCCCGTCGGCCGGTTGGCGCCCGCCACACCTTATTCCGCTCGGCATGCTGCTGCTCCGCTTATCGCGGTTCGTCGGCTAGACTCGCCACCACGCTCCTAGAGCGTTTCCCCGTTTCCGGGTTTCCGGCTGTACGGGCATCGTTTCGATGCCTGAAAGGCCGACGAAATGCCCAAAAGCAAGGCTCAGCTCCGCCAGCTCACCGCTCCGGTGACCGGGCGCCGGCGCTACGTGACGATCGCCGAGGCCGCCGAATACCTCCAAGTCACCGACCGCACCATCCGCCAGATGGTCACCGACGGCCGGCTCACCGCCTACCGCTGCGGTACCCGGCTGGTCAGGTTCGACCTCGACGAGATCGACAACGCGATGGTCCCGTCGTCCGGTGGTGACTCCTAATGAGTCAGCTAGTCAACGCCGATCTCGGCATCGACGACGACGGTGTGGTGGAGTTTTTCGTGCCCGGCAAGCCCGCACCGCAAGGCAGCAAAAGGCATGTCGGGCACGGGATTATGGTCGAGTCGAGCCGCGAGCTCGGCCCGTGGCGGGAGCGGGTTGCGCTGGCCGCCCACGCCGCGATGGCGGGCTCCGAGCTGTTGGCCGGCCCGGTCACACTGGCGCTGGGTTTCGTGTTGCCCAGGCCCAAATCAACGCCGAAACGCCGAACCCCGGCAGCCACCAAACGGCCCGACGTCGACAAGCTGGCCCGGGCTGTGCTGGACGCCGTCACCGGCGTGCTTATCGTCGACGACTCCCAGATCGTCGACCTGCACGCCCGTAAGCGACTCGCCGAGCTCGGCGAGGTGCCCGGTGTACACATCCGAATCGACGCCGCCGGCGGTGATGAACGCGATGCCCCCGGATGAGAAATGCCGCCCCGGTGGCGGGGCGGCATCCCAAGATCCATTGGCGGCGGATCACCCCAAGCATAACGTCTCACTGGACATCATCGACACCTTGGCCGCCGCGGCGATCGCCTACGCCGAACATCACTGGCCGGTGCTCCCGTTGGTCGGCAAGATCCCGGCGATCCCCAAACGTCTCGGCGGCGCGGTGTACTCGACGCGACCACCGACCCGACGATCGTAGCCGGCTGGTGGGGCGGCCGGTACCGCGGCTGCAACATCGGCCTGCGGCTGCCGGCGTCGATCATCGTGATCGACGTCGACCCGCGCAACGGCGGGCTCAAAACCCTCGCGGCGCTGGTGGCCGAAAACGGCCGGTTGCCCGAAACGTTGACCACCCTCTCCGGCCGCGGCGACGGCGGTATGCATTTGTTTTACCGCCGGCCATCCGGTGAACTGTCGGCCCGCCGGCTCGGCGCCGGGCTCGACCTCAAAACAGACCGCGGCTATGTCGTCGCGGCGCCGAGTATCCACCCGGCCACCGGCCAGCCTTACGCCCGTTTCGACCGCCCGGTGGCCGCACCGCCGACCTGGCTGATCAAACTTTTACGGTCCGAACCGGTGAAAACCGCCCTTGCCATCACACCGGGTCGTCGGTGTTCGTCGCGCTACGGGCAACGTGGCGGCTCGATCGCCGACCAATACAGCGCCAACACGTCGTGGGCCGACATTCTGGAGCCGCACGGCTGGACCCGCACCGACGACGACACCGACGGCACGAAATGGTTACACCCCGCCGCGACGTCGAAGTGTTCGGCGACGGTTCGCTACGGCTGTCTGTTCGTTTGGTCACCGAACACCCCGTTCGATCAGTCGGCGTCCGGTGACCCCCACGGCTACAAGCCATTCCGCGCCTACGCCGTACTCAACCACAACGGTGACCTGAAGGCCGCCGCCCGAGCCTTGAGAGGTGGCACCAGATGACCGACACCGAGGCTAAGAGAGCGGCGCGGCGCGCTGCTCGCATCGAACGCCGCAACGCCCGGGTGAAAGCCGACACCAACGGGTCCGGTGATGTTCCGCCGGCGGATGAGCAGGGCACGCAACAGGATTCACCCGCTCCTGCGGTGCCGACAATCACGATCGACGCCAACGACGTCCAGCCGATGCCGGCGCCCGATGGCGCCGAACTACTCGACGAACTGGTGGGATGGTTCACCCGGTTCATCCGCGTCACCCACCCCGACGACCTGCCCCTACTGACGCTGTGGACGGTGCACACCCACCTCGCTAACGAGCTCTACACCACCCCGCGGCTGCTGATCGACTCGATTATGGAGGGTAGCGGCAAGTCCACCGTGCTCGACCACCTCAGCCGGCTGTGCGTGCACCCGGTGCAGGCCGCCAGCATTTCATCGCCGGCGCTGATCCCGCGGCTGCTGGAATGCGGGCTTCGCACCATCCTGATCGACGAGGTGCACCGGGCGCTGCGCCCCGACAAGCCCGGTGTCGAGGACCTGATCGGGATTATCAACACCGGGTATCGGGTCGGCGCAACCCGGCCGGTGCTGGTGCCGACGAAGGGAGGCGGCTGGGAGGCCGCCGAAATGCCCACCTTCGCGCCGGTGGCGATGGCCGGCAACAACCCGAACTTGCCCGGCGACACCGCGTCACGGCAACTGCGCGTGCTGCTGATGCCCGACCTGGACGGCACCGTCGAGGACTCCGACTGGGAGAAGATCGATCCCGACGCGGCCGCGCTGAAAGACCGTATTGCCGTCTTCGCGGATTCGGTGCGCGACGACATCAGAGGCAAAGAGGTGCAGTTGCCGCCGGGCTGCATCGGCCGGGCCAAAGAGAAGTGGCGCCCGCTGGCCCGGGTCGCCGCCGCGGCCGGCGGTGACTGGCCGGCCATCGTCACCCGACTGATTGAGGCCAACATGGAAGAGGAACAAGCCGAACGCGAAGCCGGCCTGAAAACCTTGCCGCCCGGCATGGTGATGATGCGCGATTTGCATGAGATCTGGCCGGATGATGCGGACTCCAAGGATCTGGTTTCGACCACCGCGCTGGTGTCCAAACTGATCTTGCGCAACCCGGAATACTGGGGACCGCTGAGCGCCTACGGCAAACCCCTCACCGCGCACCGGTTGGGCCGGCTGGTGTCTTCCGCGGCCAAGGTGACATCAACCCGGGTCGCTAGCCACGGACCCCGCGGGTATCTCCGGTTGCAGTTCGAACCGGTCTGGCGCTGGCTCGGGATAGGTCCCATTGAAAGCGGTCAAAGCGGTCAAAGCGGCGCAGAATCGGCTTCCGTAGCCGCTTGGACCGGTTCAACCGCTTCGACCGGTTCAAAACAGACCCCTACCGGAACCGGTGCACCGGACGACCCGCCGACCCACTGCGCGTGCGGTGCGGAGCTGACCCGGCTCGAATCGATCGGCCGCGGCCACTGTGAGGAATGCAATATCAGCAAACACAACGAAGGGAAATAGATATGGCAACCGGAGGACCCTCCGACCTGTTCCACGCCGCCGCCGACCACTGAGCGCATAACCAACCAACCAACCCCACGAAAGGAACACACCAACATGACCGACACCACCGACTCCGGCGAGGAATTTGTGGACCGGCTTTACGCCGCGATCCAACGCCACGATGCGGAGATCAATCCGTACGCCGACGACACGACGGCGTGGGAGGCGCACCGGCTCATCCGGCGCGCCCTAGCTGACCGGGCCGACGACGCCGACGTCGACGACCTGGCCGACGACCAGACACTCTGCGACCCACCGATGGCCGAGGTCGTCGCTGGGCTGGGCGCCGATCAGGTCCGCGCGGTCTGCATCTACCTCGCCCAGTACGCGGCCGCGCGGCTGATAGAGGTTCATGCCGTCGACCACGATGACGACATCGCCTGGTGGGCCGCCTTCGCCGAGATCAGCGACATCCTCGCCTAACCCACGAAAGGAACACCACACCAATGACCACCTACCTGCCCCGCACTGTCCGATGCAGTTGCGCCCTTAATTAGGGCAGTAAGCCTGCCGTGCCCCAGCGGTGATCCAGTATTCGTCCGCGCCGATCGTCGGGAATTGTTGGGACACGATCGCGTCAACCATGACGGGAGATTCGCCGTCGGCTATTTGGGCGCACGCGATGTGTGCCGCGTTGATCGCGGTGTTCGTGTCGACCGCCACCTTGTGCGCCGCTAGGAACGACAGGAACGGCTGGTCTTGGGGGCCGGCATACGCGGTCGGCGCTAACCAGATCCCCACCACGACCGCTGCTACTAGCGTTGTTTTCACGATGCATCTCCTAGCGAAAATGGCGGCAGCGGATGCAGGCCGCGTCGAATCTCGGATAGCCCCACTCACAGCAGTCGAAACATGCCGTTCTCCGAATAACACACGCGCACAATACGATTCGACACGCGCACAATAGTGGCCGGCGGCATGGTCTGTCCGAGCTGCGCCACCGATCCCGTGTTGGGCGCTGCGTTAGATGTTGCAGCGCGGCGGGCCTATGCCGTCGCGCACGGCACCAACTGAGGTGTTTGGTTGTACCGGTGGATCAACCACTGCATCCATGTTGGTTGCACCGGTGGATCAACCACTGCATCCATGTTGGTTCCACCACATACGATCGGGTGATGAACCGCCCGTGTCTCGGCGCCGACGGCCGGCGATGCCCGACCGGGGCCCTGGTCAGAGACGGGAGTCGGTGCCCAGACTGTGCACGCCGGCACTGGGTGCAGCTGAGGGCCACCACCCGCAAGGGAAATAACCCCCGGAAGTGGCGGAAACTGCGAGCAGCCGTGATCGCCGATGAACCACTATGTCACTGGGGCTGCGGCCGTCCGTCGACCCAGGCCGATCACGTTGTGCCCGTGGCCGTCCGTCCCGACCTTGAATACAGCAGGACCAACCTTGTTGGTTCATGCGCTACTTGCAATAGCAGCCGAGGTGCGCGGCCAGCGCCAGACTTCTGACGACGCGTAGGGAATACCCAGTGCCGCACCAGGATTCGACCCACCTCCCAGCGTCACCCACCTGCTCGACGATACCGGTCCCGCGCAACGGTGAGCCTCATCGGCAACCACTAGATCGAAGGCGGGAACCCGTTCCAGTTCAAAGGCTTTGGCGATCTGCGGGGATGACTGGTAAGTGGCGAACACGACCCGTGGACCGCGCTTACGAAGGAACGCGGCGATCTCGGCGGGATCGGTGGTCACGGGCACACCGAGGTCGCTGGTGTGAGCGACAGGCGCGTCTTGCTCGGCGCGGCTGACCGTGGCGTCGGAACAGACCGGCTTGGACTTGAACGGAGGCTCCCCACCCATGCTGGTCTGCCATACCCTCATCGTCTGCTTGAGCAGTGACAGCGACGGCACCAAGACCAGAGTGCGTTCGGCGGCGAGCTTGTCCCGAATGAACAGTGCTGTAAGGGTTTTCCCTGTCCCGCACGCCATGATGAGCTTGCCTCGGTCGGCGGTCTTGAACCCCTTGACCACGTCCTTGATCGCTTCAAGCTGGTAGTCGTGCGGGCGGGCACGTTTTGTTGGCTTCGGCGGGCGAAGGTCGTCGGGAGAGTCCGGCCAGTCGAGGTAGGAGTCGGTGAGACGCAAAGCCTCGAGACCGACTACGGAGACGCTCTTCTCCTGCGCACTCATGGTGTTACGGGCAACATGGTGGATGTTGTCCGTGGTGGCGATCAGCAGGCGTTCGGCAAAGACCGGACGGTTCGACTCCGAGAGAAACTTGTCGATGTCGACCTTGGTGATGGTGCGGTCGGCTCGGTAAGCCTTGTACTGGACCGCCCAGAGCTTGCCGTCGAAGTCCTCGGCGACGATGTCGATGCCCGCCTCAAGGTCACTCCAGCGGTCGCGCCACTCCTTCCACAACCACACACGGCGAAGCAGGCTCTTGTAGGTCGGGTCGTTGATCAGGAACCACTTGGCGATGCGCTCGAACTGGAGCCCCTTGAGGCCGCTGTTGGCGTCGAGTTTGTCGACGAGCTGGTCGAACGTACCCACGAAGCAGGATCGTAATTGACGGCTCTGACGTTGCATGTGCGGTAACCACTTCAGGGCCGGATGCCAATACAAGCCCTTCGTGGCGTCTCGCGCTTCCGGGTGCAAAGTGTCAGCCGGCGCGGGTCGGCGGGGGCGGAACCGGATTCCCGTTTCCCCTGCCACCCTGGGGTCCTGCCCCCGACGGGTCAGCGCCGGAGAGTTCCCGCCGAGGTCGAACTCCGTTGCCATCTTGGCAGTGACTAGATGTCTTTGTCTGAGAAGCCCGCACTCTAACGCCCGCGACCTAATTCGACGCTGTTATTGACAGTCCCTTGACTAGCCAGCACTCGAGTCGCTATGGTCTGACCATTAGTATATTCAACCAAGGCGCAGCATTGACGGTCACCCCTGGCATCGGTTGCCTCCCAGACAAGAAAAGGAACGCCCATGGATCTGCAGTTGTACTTCGACGGCATCGCACTTTTGCTGGTTGTCTCCTCCGGCGCATGGCTCATGCCGCTGGTAGGGTTAGCGGTCGCAGTGGCCGACACGCTCTGCCACACGATGGCGGCTAGCTGGCGCCAGAACGACCAACTGTTCGGACGCTCACGCCTTGCCTTCAGTGGCATCTCTGCACATTTTCGGCCCCGACGGCATCTGCTCAGCGCGACTGGATGGCGAACCGAAATGGCCGACCGCTTCGCGGTCCAGCGTCAGGTCACCGCGCCCGACGCTGCCGCCTGAAATGTGAACGACCCAACGGTGTTCCGTCGCGACTGCTTCAAACCCAACTGCGCCACTGCACTTTTCAATCAACGTGACAGTGCCCCGACAACGTCGCCGTGGCCGCAGCCGCATGGGCTACGAGGGTGATGGCGAGTCCGAGGATGGCAACTATCAATGCCGACACGGTTACGTGAAGTGCTATGCGCGAGCGCTTCACGTAATTGTCCAGTCCGGCCATAGCAGCCAACACTAAAGCCAAACAGGCGATATCGGCCCTCGCATCGCGGGTAAGCTGCAGTACCTTTGCTCAACTGAAACCGTCATGAAATTTTGGTGGCGTGACCATGCAGATGGCATTGGTGTATGACCTCGGACCCACGGTGCGGTGCGGAGTTGTCGGGTGCCGGTGTGTTGCTGGCGACCGCGTTTGACCTCAGCGAACCGGCGCAGTCCTAGTCCAACCGCCGCAAACTTCCGCGTATCTCCGCGTGACGCACTGCGGTAAATCCCGCCGTGATCCGTTGTGCTAGTTGAGTGCACGCGGCCGGGTCGGCGCTTCAAAAATAGGCTATGAGCTGCAAAAACTGTGGTGCGCGGTACTGGGATTGAACAAGTCAGTGATTGGAGCCACCGCATACCTGCGCCCCAAACTGTTCGTTTGTGCCGACAGCATGTCGGTACCTCCTCGTAGACTGAGTTCGCTTCACGAGATGCCGTCGCAAAGCTCCGACTGGACGGCACGCCAACCCCACGCTCGCGGGTGGCTCGGATGACGATGCGGCCGACACCAACCGGTGCCGGGCAAGAGCGCCTCCCGAGCGGAGGCTCGGAATTCATGGAGTAGTGGCGATGTCCTACTACGAGATTCGCCCCATCAATCGGTCCTGCGGGTCGTACGGCCCCGGTCACCTGATGCACTGGATCCAGGGCAAGAAATCGCACGAGGAGGGGCAGCCGATCATCAAAGTGAAGGTCGTTGCTGTTCATGACGATGGACGCGTCGAAATCCAAGGTGACGACCTGAAACTGACGCTGTGGTATCACCACCCGGACCACCTCCGTTCGGCGCTCTGCTTCGGTGGCCGCGCCGAATGGAAGCCGAAGTATCACGTGTTGTACGTGATCTCGAGCGGCTCGTTCAACCTCGCCACGCTCGACACGGTGGAGCCTGTTCAGAGGCCATTTTTGGAGAGCATCCCGAGGCTCTGGCTATCCAATGGCGATGCCTTTCCCCCAGGTCGCCGCCCCTCAAGACTGCGGGTTGGGGTCTTTGCCGACCGGCCAGCCCCTCCGGCCCTCGCATGTGGGATCGGAACAAGCCGACTGACGAACTCACACATCGGGAGTTTCTCCGGTCGCCTGGAAGATCACGCGACGCCCAATCTCGACGGCATGGTCGGCGAAGCGTTCATAAAACCGGCCCAAGAGCGCAACATCGACGGCGGATGCGACGCCATGGGGCCAGTCCTTCTCCCTGAGAAGAGTGAGTAGGCGTTGGTGGAGTTCGTTCATCGCTACGTCGTCGCGGCTGATTTGCAAGGCCCGCTCCGGATCACGCGACAGCACAACATCTCTTGCGCTGTTGCCGAGGTCCACCGCGATCCCACCCATTTCGGCGAAGTAGCCGTCTACCTCAGTAGGTAACGGGCGCTCAGGGTGTCGGCGGCGCACGATCTGGGCAACGTGTCGCGCTAGGCCGCCCATCCTTTCGGCGTCGGCGACATTCTGCATCGATCCCACAATGATGCGTAGATCGGCTGCGACGGGTGCCTGCAACGCCAGCAGCACGAAGGCGGCATCCTCGGCGTCGGTTTGCATGCGCGCAAGGTGTTCGTGGTCGCCGATCACCTTTTCCGCGGCAACCAGGTCCGCTTGCAGTAACGCCTGAGTGGCCCGTTCCATCGCCAAGCCGGCCAGCCCACACATCTGACTTAACGTTTCGGTCAGCGAATCAAGCTGCTCATGGAACGCGGCGCGCATACCCCAACCCTAGAAGGGCGTAGCGTCGGCAACGCCCTTGTTGGACGTATCTTTAACAAAGCATTGCTGATCGGTGAAGGGGGTTCCCGCAGCCGGTTGGACCAGCCAAAGTAGCAAACTAGGCAGTTTCAGGATGAGGGGACCATGGCGTTGTCACGCGTGCTGACACGGGTTGTCGGCTTCCTACGTGCGGGCTACCCCAAAGGCGTTCCTGCGCAGGATTACATTCCACTGCTGGCGCTCCTTCGCCGCCGTCTTTCCGACGACGAGGTCATCGCCGTCGCGACCGAATTGATGGCCGATGGGGGCATGCCAGTTGACGGCACCGATGTGCGGGTTGCGATTACCAAGCTCACCGACGAGATGCCGTCGCCAGCAGACACCGACCGGGTTAAGCGACGACTGGCCGCAGTCGGCTGGCCGGTGAACGACGCCTTCGGAAATTCGGAGTAGACGTCGGCGATGACAGCCAGCGACGAAAACCGTGATCGGTCACGCCACAGTCACTCCGATGCTGGGGCAGCCCTGACACAACCCTCTGAACGTGCCCAGGCCAAATCCTTCGCGAAGATGCTGCGCCTTGAGCTCGCCGAAATGAGCGAGAAGGTTGTCGCAGCAGAAGTCGAATGGCATCTCCGTTGCGAGGCTGAGGGTTATACCGATCCACCGGAGCGTCTCGTGGTAGTCCGCGAGCGCGTTAACGAAGTCGAAAGAATGCTAAAGGCGCTGAGCGCCCGATTCCCGCGCACCACCTAAGCGGCTTAAGAGCGCAAGAGGCTCGTTTGTCCGGCGGCGTTCTGTCAATGAAGGTTCGCGATGCGTTCGCCGAGATGGATCGCGTGTCCCTCGACGCGCCCATGTCCAGTGCTGACGTAGGGCCGGACGTTCTCACCCGAGATGCCCTGCTCGCGCAGGAGCCGTATTCTGGCGGCGTAAGTCATGCTGGCTGTGCCGCCCGGCGCAAGCGGCATCGGCAGTTGAACCGGCTGGCCGAGAAAGTCATAGATGTTCTGGAGGTGGCGTCCGTTGGGTAGCTGGAAACCGAACTGCTGAACCTCTGTTCCGAGGCGTCCTGAGTTGGTCGCCTCTACGCCGACAAACCACACGTCGGGAGGCATGCCGCCGATCCCTTGAGTGGTTTTCACGCTCACCCGTGGGCTGCTGCGCCGCCACGAAATGATCTGCCATGTCAGCGATCCGCCCGGCGATTGCGAGCGCCAGGAGGGAGCGGTGCCCTGCCGGCCCTTACGAGCGTGCCTATCCGCTGCCTCTGCACGGCTCCGCGAGGAGGGCCGGTAACACGAACGCGCGTAGCTCGGCTTCGAGGTCTGCCGGCGAGGACACCATCTCGGGTAGGGCGAGGTAGCTGAACTGCACGAACGCAAGCCACCGAGCGGCCTTCTCCACGTCGAGGTTGTCGCGCAGCTCACCACGTTCACGCGCGTACTCGAGCAGCGGGATCCAGTGCATCCCCAGCTCTGCGAGGACCTCGGGAGACGTGGTCAACGAGCGTGCTGTCAGGTTGGAGCCCTCGGCGTCGACGAGGAACGCGGTTTCGGGGTCGTCGGCGGTCTCGCGGATTCCGCTCAGCAACGAACCGATGATGAGGTCGGACGCGGGTCCCCGATGGGGGAAGCGCTCGGCCAATCGACGGTGGTGCTGGCGTATCTGCCGCAGCACGACGGCGTGAATGATCGCGTCCTTGCTGGCGAAGTGGCGGTAGATGTGTGGCCGGGCGAGGCCGACTTCTGCGGCGATGTCCTCGACGCGGGTGCGGGCGATTCCCCAGCGGGCGAAGCACTGTGCGGCCGCGTCGACGATGGCCGCTGCCGGGTCCTGGCTGACCGTGAGAGCGGGCGTCGGGAGTGGGGTAAGAGTCGCGGTACGGCGCTTGCCGCGCGGTTGCGGCGCTTCGCTCAACTCATCGGCCCCCTTTCCTGCTCGCCTGATTCAGGCCGTTGCCATCGGATGGACAGCTTGATATGTTTAACATAATACGTCAAATGTACCAAGGATGTGTAGCGATGTCTCTGTCGCCAGTCGTCGACGATCTCAGCGCCTTCGTGATCTCTGGTCGGGTCAAGAGCCACCTCCATAAGCCACCGCAATACGAAACCTCGGTGCGCACTCCCGCCCAAGGCATCCAGGACGGAGTCGATGCCGAGCAGCTGGGGTTTCGTCGGGTGTTTTTGGCCGAGCGGGCAGAGTTGAAGGAGCCCGCGACGATCTTGGGCGGTATCGCGGCCCGGACGCGGCGGCTCGGGGTAGCTACCGGGATCGTCGCGGCGGGCGCACGCCATCCGATGCTGCTGGCCTCGCTCGGGGCGACGATGCACGCCGCGTACGGTCCCCGGTTCATGCTGGGTGTCGGCCGTGGAGCCCCGGCCTACGGCCACGGCGGTCAAATGTCCTACCAGGCGCTGGCTGACATCTGTACGATCGTGAAGCGGATCTGGTCAGGGGAACAGTTCGAGTACACCGGACCGGCGGGAGACTTCGCGCGGCTGGGTCTTAGGGACATCTACGAGGGCGATCCGCCCGAAATCGTGGTCGGCAACTTCGGACTACCCAGGTCCGCGCGCATGGTTGCCGAAACCCCAGCTATTGACGGCATCTTGCTACCGGCCATGTTGACCCCGCTCGGCGCATCGCGAGCCGTGGCTCACATCCGGCAGGCATGCGAGCAGACCGGTCGTGACCCGGGCACGGTGCGCATCCTGATCGAGGTCCCGACCGCGCCGGGGCTCAGCGATCAGGAGACCCGGCAGCTCGTGCACGCCCGAGCCGTGACCTACCTGCAGCCCCCGGCCTGGGGAGGCTCGTACGAGGTGCTCAACGACTGGGACCCGGCCGTGCTGCAACGGCTGCGGGAACACCCGCTGTTTAATGGGATCGACGGCGTGCTCGCCGATCTGAACTTCCATCGGGTCCAGCTGACCGAGCCTGCCAAGCTGCTGCCGGACGAGTGGATGTCCGACGCAGCGGCGATCGGGTCGGTTGAGGACTGCGTACGCAAGCTGCAGCAGTTCCGCGACGCCGGCGTGGATGAGATCTGCACCTACGGCAGCACACCCGCTCAGAACGCCCGACTCATCGCCGCCTGGCGCGACCACAAGCAAGCCGCTAGCGCGGCCGTTGGGGCCATCCAGTGACCGACGATCAGCGCGCGCGTATCGAGGCCTACCTCGCCGATCGCCACCGCGACGTCCGCATCACTCGCTACTCGCCGATCAGTGGTGGATACAGCCGGCTGATGGCGGAGTTCGAGGCCGAGCTCGACGGGCAGAAACGGCATCTGGTGTGGCGTGGTGATCCCCCGGCGGAACGGCAGATCATCGTCACCAGCCGCGAACGGGAATTCGCGCTGTTGTCCGCGCTGAGCCGCCTGCCGGGCGACCTGGCCGGTAAGGTGCTGCATTTCGACCGTGACGGGTCCCGGCTGAGCACCACGAGCATGATCCTGGAGTACGTCGAGGGTGACCAGCTGATGACGCTGCTCAAACGAACCGACCAGCAGCGCTGGCCGGCGCTCATCGGTACCACCTGCGCGCTCGCCGCCGCTATCCACGCCACCGACATTGAGGCGCTACCACCGGAACTCGAGCGACCCGGCTCGTGGAGCGACTACCTCGACGGCGCGATCGACCAGTGGCGGCAGTTGGAACGCGAGCAGGTCGAGCCCGCGCCGCTGCTGCGCTACGTCACCACGTGGCTGGACCGCAACCGGCCCCGGCAGACGCCACTGTGCCTGGTACACGGGGACTTCGAGTCCCCAAACGTGCTGATCGACGCAGGGCGTGCCCGGGCGATCGATTGGGAGTTCGCCCACATTGGCGATCCCCGCGAGGATCTCGGCTTCTTCTTGGCTCTCGCCGCGCTGATGCCACCCGATCCGACCGGCGGCGACCCGGCCGAACTCTGCCGCCACTACCTCGCCCACTCACACCTCGACGAAGACGTGGTGAACCCGCGGACGGTCGGCTACTTCTCGATCCTTGCCTTCGGACCCATGGTGCGTCGCCTCTCCGGTCAGGTCGCGGACCTAATCGCCGGCCGTAACCGGTCGCTGCAGACCGCGAACCTCACAGTCATGGTCACCGCCATGGTCGAAGGCTGGGTGCGGCTGGTCCAACAGCTGACGACCGCGACCACCCCCGGAGGCGCCCGATGATGACCCTGCCCTCGAGCAGCCACCTGATCTCCGTCGTCCGCGCCGAGATCACCGAGACGCTGTCCGGCATCAGCGAGGACACCAAGGTGCTCAACTGCCTGGCAATGGTGGACTCGATGCTGGCCAGCATCGCGATCCGATGCGAACACGAAATCGGCTGGATGATCTCCGAGACCAACGAGATTGTCGACCTCGCCGAAGCGATGATTGCCGACGGCCACGACGACGGGCGGATCGCCGCCGGCTTCGCTCGGCTGCACGATCGCACGCTGGCGAGTTTTGACACCGCGACGATCCGCGCCCACTACCACCAGGCCTCGGCCGTCCTCGCTGACTGCGCCGAACTGGCACTCGCTGCCGGTGGGCAGATCCGATCAAGGGTCGAGCAGGCGCTGGCCACCCGACTCGACCACGAACGCGAGATTCGAGGCGCCCTCGCATTCGTCGGCCGCGGATGAAGGACACCAACATGACCAGCGGCGACCTTGGGAACAAGCCCGTGACCGCTCCAACCGCATTGATCACCGGAGCCTCGGCCGGCATCGGCCGCGAAATCGCCCTACTCCTGGCCCGGGACGGCTACGACGTCGTCCTTGCCGCCCGCCGCGTTCCGCTGCTCGACGAGCTCGTCACCGAGATCCAGCGCACCACCGGCCGTCGCGCGGTGGCGATCCGCAGCGACTTATCCGAACCGGGAGGGGCCACCAAATTGGCCGACGAACTACAAACGCAAGGCCTGCACATCGACTACCTGGTAAACAACGCCGGAGTCACCGTCGAAGGGCTCTACCTCGACAACGACTGGGAAGCCCAGCGCGCATTCGTCCAACTCATGTCACTGTCCCCGGCCGAACTCACCCACCGCCTGTTGCCCGCGATGATCGAACGCGGTCACGGCGCGGTCCTCAACGTCGCCTCCCTCGGAGCCTTCTGGCCCGCCTTCCCCGGCATCTCCCTCTACGCCGGCGCGAAATCCTTCCTCGTACGGATGACCAACACACTCGCCGTCGAATACGCCAACTCCGGCGTCACATTCTCCGTGGTCTGTCCATTCGCCACCCGAACGGCCTTCCTCGACGGCCCCACGATCGCACCCATCGCCGCCAAAATGCCCCAGTTCATGGTCCAGTCACCCAAACACGTCGCCGAAGTCGGCCTCGACGCAATCAAGCACGGCAAGACCATCGCCCACACCAGCCTGCTCAACCACGCCCTGGCGACACTGCTGACCGTGCTCCCCGTGCGCCTGGTCAACCGCGCACTCGTCGCCTACATGTCTCTCGGCCGCGACGACCTCCTCCAGAGGAAGGTTCAAAACCGTACATCGCGGCTCCGGCGCTTGGAATAACGGCCCCAACACGGCTCCTGCCTAAGCTTTTGTCGCACTGGACTCAGCCTGGACGGCGTCCGAGACCGCGGCTGAAACGCATCCTCGCCCTCCAGCCGGTAGCGAGCCACCAGCCGGCTGATCCAGCCCTGAGAGACCCCATATTCGCGAGCCACCGCCGATTGGCTGCGGCCCTCGACGACAACGGCGGTGATGACCAAGCGAGCCTTCGACACCCGCCGACAGTCGACCGCTCAAGCTATTCTCATGTCCTGCGACACGCTATGCGTGTGTCCTGGAACCAGACACTGCCGGGGGCCCAGGGCGCGTTCGTCTTCACCGACTCAATGCCCAGTTTGGCCGGGCAGGTGATGTGACTCGGCGGCAACGCGCACCCACGTACCAGGCCCGTGGTACTCGGTCCACTTTGCCTTGTTGGCGGCGTAGGCGATCGAAAGCACCCGACCCTCCAGGAAGTCGTAAACGTCGCCTGTGTCGTAGTCGCTCATCCGGTCCCGATCTTCGGTGAATCGCACTTTGAATGCCATACCCGAGAGCCTGCCACTGGCAGCCGCAGTAGGAACAGTTTCCACCGCACCAGGTCTAAGGCCGCGACAACCACAGGGTCATCAGGGCCGAATGACCTCAGGCGGAGCCGGAGACTTTCGCGGCTGCCAGAGTCAGCCGGGCGATACGTTTGGCGGTCAGTGCCGTGGCGCGCGCGCTGCCGCCCATTTCCGAGGTAGCCAAAGCCCCGTCGTAGAGGACGACAAGCGCATCGGTCAGGGCCTCGGAGTCGGCGACCCCGGTCCCGGCGGCGAGCTCCGCGAACAAGCGGCGCAACCAGTCGCGGTACTCCTTGATAGCAAGTCGCTGGGCGTCCCCCGCCGGCGCTTCGGCGGCGGCATTGTTGAACGGGCAGCCCCGAAAGTCGGGCCGTGACACATCTTCGGCGATCGCGTCGAAGATCGCCAGGATCTTCGCATCGGGGTCCTCGATACCCGCCTGGACCGCCTCGACACGCTGCCGCCACGCGTCGTGGCGGCAGCGAAGGTAGGCGGCGACCAGCTCGTCCTTGCCGCCGAAAATGTAGTACAACGAGCCTTTTGCGACGCCGGCCTTCTCGATGACGGCATCGATTCCAGTGGAATGCACGCCGTCGCGGTAGAACAACTCATCCGACGCGGCGAGTAGCCGTTCCCGCGGGGACGGCCGTTTCGCTGTCCGCTCCGGCATGCGGGCAAGCATATCAGACAGGGTTGTCTGAAGAATCGCTACCGTGACCCCGCAGACGGGCTTTCCTGCCCGCTTGCGCCTTGCGCTTTTAGTCCGATCGGTCTAACTTGGCCCGTAGCAGATCAGACAGATCGGTACAAATACTCCGGGAGGGTCGTGACAAACACCAATTCGGTTCGGGATCTGAACGGCAAGGTGGCGCTGGTGACCGGCGCGACGTCGGGGATCGGTCAGGCCACCGCGCTGCAGTTGGCCGCGCAGGGCGCCACAGTGATCGTGCACGGCCGCGACATCGGCCGCGGTGTCGCGGTGGTCGCCGCAATCAAAAACGCCGGCGGCTCGGCCCGATTCGTGGGTGCCGACCTGGGCCAACCCGCAGAGGCGCTGCTGCTGGCTCAGGAGGCTGGCGACGTCGACATACTGGTCAACAACGCCGGATTCGCCTGGTTCGGCCCGTCGGCAAAATTGCCCGTCAACACCCTGGATCAGCTTTTCGCCGCCAACGTGCAGGCCCCCTACCTGCTGGTGTCGGTCCTGGCCCCGAAAATGGTTGCCCGCGGCGACGGCGTGATCATCAACCTGGCCAGCAGGGCTGGCACCGTTGGTCAGCCCGACAGCGCGGCCTACGGCGCTACCAAAGCCGCACTGGCCTCCCTGGCCCGTTCCTGGGCCGCGGAATACGGACCCGCTGGCATCCGCGTCAACGCCATCTCACCGGGACCCGTCTACACCAATGCAGCCGGTCGCGAACTGTTTGATGCCAGCGCCCAGACGACACTGCTGGGGCGGGCCGCCGAGCCGCAGGAGATTGCCGACCTCATCGGCTTTCTGGCGTCGCCCCGTGCCGCGTACATCACCGGCACCAACATCGCCGTCGACGGCGGGACCGCCACCGCGCGAGAGCACCGCAGGTTGGACGCGGCGTCATGACCATCTCGGTACTGGCAATCAGCTTTGACGCTCGCCACGCTGCCCGACTCGCGGAGTTTTGGGCCCAGGCCCTGCACCGCACCCTCAACGACGGCGCCACTGAGGACTTCGCGTCGATCGCTGCCGGCACCGGACTCGGAGCCGTCCTGATGTTTCACAAGGTCCCCGAGGACAAGACGGTCAAGAATCGCGTGCACTTCGACCTGCAGGCCTCTGATGTGGTAGCCGAGGCTGATCGGCTGACAAGCCTGGGCGCCAGGCAGATTCGCTCACTGAGCGAGAACAACAACCAGTGGATCAGCTTTGCCGACCCCGAAGGCAACGAGTTCGACCTCGTCGCCGGGTGACTTCGGCCCATCGCGCAGCGGATTGACCGACCCACCCGAATCAAGGAGGCAAGCCATGACAGACATCGAGAAGCGCAACAAGGCGCTAGTGCTGGAGGCGTTCGATACATTGTTCAACAGGCGGGATTACGCAGCCGCGCAGCGATTCTGGTCTTCTGATTACATTCAGCACAGCGCGCACATCGAACCGGGGCGTGAAGGCCTCTTCGAACTTGTGAAAGCCGCACCGCCCGACATGCGCTACGAGAACGCGCTGATCGCTGCCGACGGTGACTATGTGATGCTGCACGGTCGATTCCGCAATGTCGGGCAAGCCGCCGACTGGATAGTGGCAGACATCGTAAGGATCGAAGGCGGTGTACTCGCTGAACACTGGGATGTCATCCAGGACGAGGCCACCGCCGAGGAGTCCCAAAGTGGGCTGCCCATGTTCGGCGACGCCTTCCCCACACCGGGGCGGTCATGATTACAGGCTCCAGCCGGTTCGCAACGTCGCACGAATCCCACGACGGGGTTCACACGAAATATCGTCGAAACGAACGCGTTTACGCGCAACGGCAGTTGCCGGAAAGTCGGGCGCCGCACAAGCACGTGGAGCACACAACACGAAATCGGAGGGTCAACTGATGGCACGATTGGCTGGCAAGGTCGCCGTGATTACCGGCGGCAGCAGTGGTATCGGACTGGCGACCGCGCAGCGGTTCGTCGATGAAGGGGCATCTGTCTACATCGTGGGCCGCCGCCAGAGCGAGTTAAACAAGGCCAAAGCGTTGATCGGTGACGGTCTGAGCACCGTCGCCGCTGACGTCACGATCGGCACCGACCTGGACAGGCTGTTCGCGACGGTCCTCGAAGAAGAGGGCGGGCTAGACATCCTGGTGGTCAATTCCGGCCGGGTGGAGCCCGAGGAACTGGGCAAAATCACCGAGGAGAACTTCGACGCGACCTTCGACCTCAACGCGCGCGCAACGCTTTTCACGGTGCAAAAGGCCTTGCCGTTGATCCGCACCGGGGGTTCGGTCATCCTGGTCGGCTCGGTCGCAGGCTATGTGGGCGTTCCCGGCTACAGCACCTACAGCGCCACCAAGGCCGCATTGCGTTCCTACACTCGCACGTGGACCCGGGAGTTCAACGACCGCGGCATCCGGTTCAACACGCTAAGCCCCGGCCCGGTCGACACCCCCATCATGGACGGTCAGGCCGACTCGGTGGAGGCAGCCAACGCGATCAAGGCGCAGTTCGCTGCGGCGATACCGCTCAACCGGTTGGGCCGCCCGGAGGAGATCGCTGCCGCCGCACTGTTTTTGGCCTCCGATGAGGCCAGCTTCGTGGCCGGCGCCGAACTCAGCGTCGACGGCGGCATGGCTCAGGTCTAGCAAGAGCGAACTCGGAAAGGCCGATCATGACAACGTTTCGCGCGATCCAAGTCAGCTCACCGCGAGGAGAACTGGCCCTCGTCGATCACACAGTGGCCGAACCCGGGCCCGGCAGCGTTCGCGTCGCGGTGGAGGCCTGCGGCATCTGCCACTCCGACTCGCTGTTCGTCGATGACCTGTGGCCCGGTGTGCAGTTTCCGGTGACCCCCGGCCACGAGATCGCCGGGCGCGTCGATGCGCTCGGTGAGGGGGTGGGTGATTGGCGCGTGGGAGATCGGGTGGCGATCGGCTGGTCGGGTGGGTATTGCGGGCAGTGCCGCCCCTGTCGGCGCGGCGACTTCGTGCACTGTGAGGTCGGCATGGTCACCGGCGTGTCGTTTCCCGGCGGATACGCCGACTACGTGGTGGCGCCGGCGAGCGCGCTAGCCCGCATTCCCGATGACCTGTCGGCGGTAGACGCCGCGCCGCTGGCGTGCGCGGGACTGACCATGTTCAACTCATTGCGTCGCACCGGCGCAGGCCCGGGCGATCTGGTCGCGATCCTCGGGATCGGCGGCCTGGGGCATCTAGGGGTGCAGTTCGCGGTGAAGATGGGTTTTCGCACCGTGGCGATCGCGCGGGGACCCGAGAAGGGTGAGCTGGCCCGCGAACTGGGCGCGCATCACTACATCGACTCCACAGCCAGCGAGGTGGCCACCGAACTGCAGAAGCTGGGCGGGGCGCGCGTCGTCGCGGCCACCGCCACCAACGCCGAGGCCATCACCGCCACGCTCGGCGGGCTGGGACTGCACGGTGAACTGCTCACCCTGGCCGCCCTCAGTGACCCGGTGCCGGTCAGCCCGATACAGCTGATCACCATCTCAGGCACCGTGCACGGCCACCCGGCCGGCGTAGCTTCTGACCTGCAGGACACGCTGGATTTCGCTGCACTGCAGGGCATTAAGCCGATAGTGGAGGTGCTGCCGTTGGAGAAGGCTGCCGACGGCTACCAGCGCATGATGGCCAATCAGGCCCGCTTCCGGGTGGTGCTCACGACCGCGTCCTGAGGATCATTGGATGGTGTGTACCCGACGAGCCTTCGCTATGGGACGCATCCGAATAAAGTTGCAGCGATCACGGTCGCCGAGAATCCGGATAAGGAGAACTTGCTATGACTGAGTCCGTCAAAGCCCGCACGGGGGGACCGCCGGTCCCAGAGTCGCAAAGTCCTGACCGGGACTATCCCCAGGTGGTGGGCGAACGTGGCCTCATTGAGCCCGCCCCACGGCGAGTACGCGGATACTCCGACGGGACACTCGTATTCGACACGACCCGCGCGCATTACGTTTGGGAGATCGCGTACTACCCGCAGTATTACGTTCCCGTCGGCGACGTCCGCACGGAACATCTGCAGGACGAGAACCACGTCCAGAAACTCCAGCTCGGCTCCTCGCGGCTGTTTTCGTTGACGTCGCCCAAGCAGACACACAAGTCGGCGGCCCGGCTATACGACTCGGGTCCGGTCGCAGGCAGCGTCCGGTTCGAGTGGGATGCACTTGAGTGGTTTGAGGAGGACGAGCCGATCATCGGGCACCCGCGCAACCCCTATGTCCGTGTCGACGCGCTGCGTTCTCACCGTCACATCAGGGTCGAACTCGACGGGGTGGTGCTGGCCGAGACACACAGCCCGGTGCTGCTTTTCGAGACGGGTCTGCCGACCCGGTACTACATCGACCGCACCGACGTCGTATTCGAGCACTTGGACACAACCAGCACCCAGACTGTGTGCCCGTATAAAGGATTCACGTCGCAATACTGGGCGGTCAGCATCGGCGACGCGGTGTATCCCGATCTCGCCTGGACCTACGATTACCCGCTGCGCGAGGTCGCCCCTATCGCCGGGATGATCGCTTTCTACAACGAGAAGCTCGATATCTTCGTCGACGACACCCGCTTGGTCCGGCCTTCCACCCATTTCAATTAGCGGCGGGGCCGTCCCGAGCCATGGAGCAGCGGCTGGCAATCGTTGATGCCGGAATTTTCAAGAACAACGTGTTCGCGGTCTTCGGACACTCGAGCGCCGCGGTGCCGTTTCCGGTGATTATCGAATAAAGCATCCACTGACTACGCTCGCTCGGTGGCGGAGATCGCCGCTGTGGCTGCAGCATTCGGCGCGCAGAGATGTCTAGATGGCGTCTGCGTCGCGCTCGCCGGTTCGCACGCGCACCACTGCGAGCAGCGGCGTGACCCAGACCTTGCCGTCACCGATCTTGCCGGTGCGGGCGGCGTTGACGATGCCGTCGACCACGCGGTCCACGGATTCGTCACCGACCACAACCTCGACCTTCATCCTGGGGATGAAGTCAACCTGGTATTCAGCGCCTCGGTAGACCTCGGTGTGGCCCTTCTGCCGACCGTAACCTTGCACCTCGCTGACGGTCATACCAAGCACGCCCGCCGCTTCGACGGCGGCCTTGATTTCCTCGATGGCGAAGGGCTTCACGACTGCAGTGACCAGCTTCATCGCAGAGTCAGCTCTTCTGACCGACGCGGCCGGCGACGAGGGTTTCGTCGGGGTAGGCCTCTTCTTGGTGGATCGCGACGTCGCCGAGTTCCAAGACCTCGTCGGGTGCGCGCAGCTTCATGAAGAGGCCGAGGATTCTGAGGATGGCGAACGTGATCAACGCGTCCCAGACGATGATGGTGAGCGCGGCACCGAGCTGAATCAGGATCTGGAAGGGGTGATGGCCCCACAACCATCCCGCGGCGGTGACGTCCGCGACATCCTTGCCGTTGCCTTGATAGAAGAGAATGTGCGGATCGGCCAGCACGCCGACCAATAGGCCACCAGCCAGGCCGGCCACACCGTGGGTGTGCACGACGCCGAGCGCATCGTCGACCTTCTGGAAAAGCCGGGTGCGACCAAGCCAGTTCCAGGACATCCACACCAGCGAGGACGCCACCACGCCGATGATCAAGGCGCCGAAGCTGTTGACGAAGCCGGCCGCGGGGGTGATCGCGACCAACCCCGCGATCATGCCGTTGATTGCACCCAGGAACGTCGGTTTGCGGTCGCGACTGGCGAACATGTCCCAGATCACCCAGGTCAACAGCGCCACCGCGGTGGTCAGGTTGGTGTTGAGCACTGCCAGCGAGGCATTGGTGCCGGCGAAGTAGGGGTCACCGCCGTTGAACCCGTTCCAGCCCAGCCACAGAATGCCGGCCCCTATCGCGGCCAACGGCAGGTTGTTGGGCACCGCGTGTTGACGGTCGCGGGCCAGCCGCGGTCCGATCACCGCGGCGGCGACAAAGCCACTGGTACCAGCGGCCAGGTGGATGACATATCCACCGGAGAAGTCCAGCGCCCCCGTGGTCCACGCTTTAATGGCGCCGGCGTGTGGCTGTGCCCAAAAGCCCCCACCCCACAGCAGGAACGCATTGACGGCGTAGGCACAGGTCGACCACAGCGGAACGAAAAGCAGCCACACCTTGAAGTTCATCCGGCCGACCACGCTGCCCAAGAACAGCAGCGGGGTAATCGCGGCGAACACGAACTGGAAGTAGGCCAGCGTGGTCTCGGAGAACCGGAACTTCGGCATGCCCGCGTCGAGCAGCGGGATGCTGGCCTGATGCTGATTGTCGGCACCCAAGATGGACGCCGGCTTGCCCACGGCGGACTGCAGGATGCCCGGACCGAGCTTCAGGGGCTCTCCGAAACCCATTTTGAATTCCCACAGCACCCACGCCACCAGCACCAGCGAAAACCCAGTGAAGGCCATCAACATCGTGTTGACCGCCCACTTCTTCTGGACGAGGCCCCCATAGAGCACCGCAATACCGGGGATGCTCATCAGCCCGACCAGAGTCGCGGCAACCAACTGCCAGGCGTTATCCCCGGAGCTGAGCCAATCGGGATAAGGGTTCATATCGGCGTCCCTCTCGATCAGTTACCGCGCTGGCGCCATCGAGCGGTCAAACTATTGCATCGGGCCGTTTCTGCCAGATGACCGATTGTTAATTTTGAATTTCCGCTTACGTGCCGACACTGCCGAGGCCCCTTACGGGCGAATTCCCGCTACCCGACACTGGGCCTGAACTGCCAAAGCATGCGCGTCACGCTGGCCGTCGACGGCGCGGCACCAGTCGTGCGCGGCCACACCGCACGCGTGCTCGAGTCCCCCACCCATGCTGCTCGGGAACGTGACGGTGACGCACCCACCACCGGACCGGTCATATGTCGACGAGTTGCCAGTCAGCCCCCAGGCAAGTGCGCCCGCCAGGACGACACAAAACAGAACGCCGATCACTATCAGCGCGGCGCGGCGTTCGCCCGACGTGAGCGGGTCCCTTGGTGGCGTCTTACCGTTGTTGACCGTCGGAGACTCCTTCGCCCGGCCAAGATCCGACCACAATATATGCATTTCCAGGCAACGCCGACCCCATCAACGGAATCGCAAGGAGAGTGACTCGTTGAACGCACGCGCCAAGGTTCTGATCACCGCCGCGGAGTTGAGCGATCTTCTTCGCGCCGGCGATCCGGTGACGATTCTCGATGTGCGCTGGCGACTCGACCAGTCCGACGGGCATGCGACATATCTGCAAGGCCACATACCGGGCGCGGCGTACGTATCGCTCGAGGACGAACTCAGCGACCACACAGTCACCGGGCGGGGACGCCACCCGCTGCCGTCGGGCCGCAGCGTCGAGGCCTCCGCCCGCCGTTGGGGCGTCCGGGAGGGCGTGCCCACCGTCGTCTACGACGACTGGAATCGAGCGGGTTCGGCGCGGGCGTGGTGGGTACTGACCGCGGCCGGTCTTACCGACGTGCGCATCCTGGACGGCGGCTGGTCAGCCTGGCGCTCGACCGGAGGCAGCTTGGCCACCGGCCCGGTCACGCCACCGCCAGGCAATGCGAGGGCGCTACACGATGATCTGTACGCCGGCGCGCTCCCGACGCTGACGGCGCAGCAGGCGGGCGCAGCCGACGTGACACTGCTCGACGCGCGGGCACCAGAACGCTTCCGCGGTGACGTTGAGCCGGTCGATCCTGTCGCCGGTCACATCCCGGGAGCGAGGAATCTCCCCAGCAGCGATCTGCTCGCAGGCGATGGCACGTTCCTGGCCGAGGGCGAGCTCAGCCAAATGCTCTCGGACCATGGCATCGCGCCCGACGGCCACGTCGGTGCCTACTGCGGCTCGGGAGTCACCGCCACCATCACGGTCGCGGCGCTCACCACGATGGGATACGCGCCGGCGCTGTTTCCGGGGTCGTGGTCGGAATGGAGTTCGGATCCGTCTCGTCCCGTGGCGCGGGGATCCGAATAGCCGTTTCTGGCATAAAGGTTTGTCAATCGCCGCCGACGGTAATGCGGCTTAGAAGGTGGGTGCGTTGGTCGACCTGCGCGTTCACTTAGGTCTCGTCGGTTCAGCCGAGAGCCGGCGGGACCGATTCATCTTTCGACCCAGGCACAGATCCAGCGCTCCGGTGTAGACGTCCGGTAAACCGGATGTAGTGTCACTCTGTTAGTTGTAGTAACGTGCGGCTATGGACACCGACGTCTGGATTCTCGGCGGCTACCAAAGCGATTTCGCCCGCAACCTCACCAAAGAAGGCCTCGACTTCGCGGATCTGACCAGCGAGGTCGTCGACGCCACACTCGCCGCGGCCAAAGTGGACGCCGCCGACATAGCCGCCACGGGCGTCGTCCACGTCGCGAATGCATTCGGCGAGATGTTCGCCGAACAGGGCCACCTCGGCGCCATGCCCGCCACCGTGTGTGACGGCCTGTGGGACGCCCCGGCGTCCCGACACGAGGCCGCCTGCGCGTCCGGAAGTGTGGCGACCTTGGCAGCGATGGCAGACCTGCGGTCGGGCAACTACGACACCGCATTGGTCGTCGGCGTCGAACTGGAGAAGACCGTGCCCGGCGACACCGCAGCCCGTCATCTCGGTGCCGCGGCGTGGACAGGTCATGAAGGGGCCGACGCCCGGTTCCTCTGGCCGTCGATGTTCGCCCAAGTCGCCGACGAGTACGACCGCCGCTACGGCCTGGACGACACCCATCTGCGGGCGATCGCGCAACTCAACTTCGCCAACGCGCGCCGAAACCCCAACGCGCAGACCCGGGAATGGACGGTGCCCGACCCGATCAGCGACGACGACGCGACCAACCCGGGGATCGAAGGCCGACTGCGCAGGTTCGACTGCAGCCAGATGACCGACGGCGGCGCGGGAGTCGTGCTGGTCACCGACAAATATCTGCGCGATCATCCCGGCGCCCGCCCGATCGCCCGCATCACGGGCTGGGGGCATCGCACCGTCGGGCTGGGTCTCCGACAGAAACTGGACCGCGCCGCCACTGGTGACTCGGCCGGATACGTGCTACCGCATGTGCGGGCGGCGGTGCTCGACGCGTTGCGCCGCGCACAAGTGTCACTCGATGACCTGGACGGGATCGAGGTTCACGATTGCTTCACGCCCAGCGAGTATCTGGCGATCGACCACATCGGGCTGACCGGCCCGGGTGAATCGTGGAAGGCCATCGAAAACGGTGAAATCGAAATCGGCGGCCGGCTGCCGATCAACCCCAGCGGCGGGCTGATCGGCGGCGGACACCCGGTCGGCGCGTCGGGAGTGCGCATGCTCGTCGACGCTGCCAAGCAGGTCAGCGGAACGGCTGGCGACTACCAAGTCGACAGCGCAAAAACCTTTGGCACGCTGAACTTCGGCGGCAGCACCGCGACCACGGTCAGCTTCGTCGTCGGCGAAGCGCAGGGCTGACCCGTGGACGTCGAGATCGTCGGTAAATTCCTGTCGACCCTGCCCGAAGACGACGACCACCCGTACCGCACCGGTCCGTGGCGGCCGCAGACCACCGAGTGGGACGCCGACGACTTGGCCGCCGTGGAGGGCGAAATCCCCCGCGACTTGGACGGTGTCTACCTGCGCAACACCGAAAACCCGCTGCACCCTTCGTTGAAGACGTATCACCCGTTCGACGGCGACGGGATGCTGCACGTGGTCGGCTTCCGTGATGGAAACGCCTTCTACCGCAACCGCTTTGTCCGTACCGAAGGCTTCTTGGCCGAAAACGAAGCGGGCGAGCCGCTGTGGCCGGGGCTGGCCGAACCGGTGCAGTTGGCCAAGCGTGAACAGGGCTGGGGCGCCCGCACGAAGATGAAGGACGCGTCGAGCACCGACGTCATCGTCCACCGAGGTATCGCACTGACCAGCTTCTACCAATGCGGTGATCTGTACCGCGTCGACCCGTACTCGGCCAATACTCTCGGCAAGGCGACCTGGGAGGGCGACTTCCCGAGTCGAATGGGGTGTGTCCGCGCATCCGAAGGTCGACGCCAAAACCGGCGAACTGCTGTTCTTCAACTACAGCAAGCGGGCCCCGTACATGCACTACGGTGTCGTCGACGAAAGCAACCAGCTGGCCCACTACGTCGACATCCCGCTGCCCGGGCCACGGCTGCCGCACGACATGGCGTTCACCGAAAACTATGCGATCCTCAACGATTTCCCGTTGTTCTGGGATCCGAGGCTGCTCGAGCACGATGTGCATCTGCCGCGGTTCTACCCCGACATCCCGTCGCGCTTCGCCGTGCTCCCGCGTCGCGGCGGAACCGCCGACATCCGGTGGTTCGAGGCCGACCCGACCTTCGTACTGCACTTCGTCAATGCCTACGAAGACGGCAGCGAGATCGTGCTGGATGGATTCTTTGAAGGTGCCCCGCAACCCCTTGACACCGGTGGAACAAAGTGGGACAAGCTCTTTCGCTTCCTGGCGCTGGATCGGCTGCAAGCCCGGCTACACCGGTGGCGGTTGAACTTGGTCACCGGTGAGGTGAGAGAAGAGCAACTGTCGGAGTCCATCACCGAATTCGGAACCATCAATCCCGATTACGCGGCCGGTCACTATCGCTACACCTATGCCGCCACCGGCAAGCCAGGGTGGTTCCTGTTCGACGGGCTGGTCAAACATGATCTGCACACGGGAGCAGAGGAGCGCTACTCGTTCGGCGACGGCGTCTACGGAAGTGAAGCCGCGATGGCTGCACGGGTGGGTGCCACCGGCGAGGACGACGGCTATCTGGTCACGCTGACCACCGATATGAATACGGACGCCTCCTACTGCCTGGTCTTCGATGCCGCACGGGTCGGCGACGGTCCGGTATGCAAACTTGCTCTGCCCGAACGGATTTCCAGCGGTACACATGCCACCTGGGCGCCGGGCGCGCAGTTGCGGCGATGGCATACCGCCGACTCCCCGGCCGGCGCGATCGGGCTGTGAATGACGTCGGCCTCCGACGCGGCGACGCCGACCACGCTGAACCCCGGCGGCACCAACGCCGTGGGGCGAATCCTCGGACTGCTCGGCGACGAGTGGACGCTCCTGATCATCCAGCAGGCGCTGTTGGGGGCAACCCGGTACGGCGAGTTCATGGAGCGGCTGCCCATCTCGAACGCGGTGCTCACCAACAGGTTGCGATCGCTGACGGATGACGGACTGCTGGTTCGCACGACTTACCGGACCCGGCCGGTTCGCGCCGAGTATTTGATCAGCCAACGGGGACGCGCACTTTGGCCGGTGCTGCTGTCCATCTGGGACTGGGAACGGCGGTGGGTGCCCGAGCATGTCCACCGGCTGCCGGGAATGCGCCACACGTTGTGTGACAGTGACTTCGCGCCGATGCTGACCTGCCGATCGTGCAGCGAGGTGGTCACCGAGAAGCAGGTCACGGCGCGCTGGGGTCCAAGCGGCTCGTGGCCGCGGTCGGTACCCGAGGCGGTGACCCGGCGCCGAGCTAGCGCTGACAGCAAACACCATCAGGCGGGACTATTCCCCCAGACGATGAGTGTGTTCGGAAATCGTTGGGCGGCTGCGCTCTTGGTGTGCGCATTCCTCGGGACCAGCCGCTTCACCGATTTCCAGACGCAGCTCGGGGCGCCTCCGACACTGCTGGCCGGCCGACTGCAGACGTTCTGCACCAATGGTGTGCTTTCCGCGTCGCGAGACACCGGGCCGGCACGCGTTCATTATCAGCTCACCGAAAAGGGGCGAGCGTTCTTCCCCGTAATCGTCACCGCGCTGCAGTGCGGCCAGCAATGGTTTCACGCGCCGGAAGGGCCGGCGGTGATAATCACCCATCTCGGCTGCGGCCAGCCGTTCACCGGGCAATTGACCTGCGACCAATGCGCTCAGCCGCTGAAAGGCGCGCAGGTCAACGTGGGCTAGCGGGATCGACCGTCGCGTAGCGACGACGCCAACGCCCACACCGAGCAGACCAGCGCGGCAGCCGCGGCGCCGCCGCCGATGTAAAGCCCGTAGGCGGCCGACACCGGCGGCTTGACGTTGACGTTGTAGTACCAGACCGTCAGCGCAACGACGAGCAGCGAGATGACAAGCGCGGCAACCGATGCCGTCCTCGCCGACAAGCCCCTTCCGACCATCGCGCCCGCCACCAGCAGCGTCGAGGACAGCAACACGATCAGCTGACCTGGCCCGAAGCCCGGCGGAAGATGCAGGCTGCCAATGCTGCCACCGATGGCGTTGGCCCAGCCGCCGCCGTTGATGCCCGTCGTCAGCCACGGCAGCCATGCGCTCACCGACACCGCCGCGCCGAACAGCGCAACCAACCAACCGGGGCGTAGGCGGGTCATACTTTGACAGTAGCGGGGGGACAACCAATCTTTCGTGACCGGTGGTCCGGTGATTAGTTCTGCAGCGAGGACAGGTTGAACGCGGTGCCCGTCGGGTCGGTCCCCGCCGCGAGCCGTCCGTAGGGGGTGTCTTCGGCCGGCCGTAGCACAGCGCCTCCGTTCTCGGTGATCTCCTGCAGCGTCTTGTCGACATCCTCAACGCCGAAGAAGATGGTCCAGTTCGACGGGACGCCTTCGGACAGGAAGCCGGTGCCGTCCATCACGCCGAGCAATTGTTGGTCGCCGAACGCGGCCGTAGTGTAACGGAATTCGTCGCTGTCGGAGATCTTGCCGACCACTAGCGCAAACGGCAGATCGACTGTGACTATGCAGCTTTGGCTACAGCCGACCATGATCAAAGCCGACGTCACAACCTGCAGATCAAGCTAGCGCCCACGGCGCCCGCGTAGTCGACCCCTCGACAACGCTGTGGCCAGCCGTTTCCTGATCCCTTCACCGGTCGGTTGGCACGCGTTTGCTGGCTGAGGGCAGCAGCCCGAGCACCAGCGCGCACGATTCTCGGCTCTGTACGGCCCGCCGAGCCACGATCGGGTCTGCCGTGCGGGGGCGGGGGCGCCGCGGCGAGCGCGTGGGCGGCGTTGCCGCGCATGGACCGTCTACCTCCACCTCTGCCATTGGGGGCACCAGCGTTAGTGTCCCCCAGCGCTAGTGTCGGCCCGGGCCAGGTCCGCCAGGACCAGGTCCGCCAGGACCGCGGTCGCCAGGACCCCATCCACCAGGACCGCGGTCGCCAGGACCCCATCCACCAGGACCGCGGTCGCCAGGACCCCATCCGCCAGGACCGCGGTCGCGCCAGTTGTCGTGACAATTCCCCCAGTCCCAGTTATCGCCCCACCCAGGGTCCCAGAAGTCACCCGGGCACCATTGCGGGAAGGGCCCCGGCTGGGCTCTCGCATCAGTTGCGGCGCCCAAACCGGCCAGCCCCAAAACAGCGGTCAACGCGAAAGTCGCTGCAGATAAGCGTGAAAGGCGTTTCATAATGCTCAGGTTATACGCGCGCTGGGAAACGGCCGCCACAGGCTGTCAGCATGAAGCGCACCGAGGCTGGTCAGCGGTTGATCGACGAGTTGGACGCCGAGCTGGTCGCCAGCGCCCGTGGTCAAGGTCGATCTGCGGGCGCTGAACTGGCAGCTGGAGGACTCGGCCGCGATCGCCGCGGATCTCGGCGCGCTGCTCCAGCGTCTCGTCCGTCCCGAGGTTGCCGCCGCAGCACACCTCCATGCCGACCTCGCGGACCATCGAGAGGGTTTCCCACCGCTCGTCCCAGGTGTGCGTGGTGACCACATTCGTGAAAAACGGCCGTGCGGTCTCCAGGTTGTGGTTGTAGCTATGCACTTCGTCGGCGCATCCACGGCCAAACATGTTGGGAGTCCAGGGAATTAAGGTGCCAGTGCCGGGATTGCAGGCTGATCGGGCATGTCCGCCGCGGGCTTCTTGGGCAGGAACAGGGCGGGGATCAGCGTCGTGAGGGCGAAACCCAAGGCCACCACGAACACCACCGTGTAGGCGTGTGACAGGTCGCTGGTCACATGGTCCATGAAACCCGGTGCCAGCACCTGCGGCGGCGGCTGCGACGGATAGTGTTGCACGCCACGTTTGGTGAGTTCTTGCTTCAGCGCAACGACTTTGCCTGCCGCCCGGATGAATTGGCTGCGGTTGAACTGGCTGGTCAGAATCACCGACATCAAAGCGGTACCGATCGACCCCGCGACCTGCAGGTTGACGTGAATCAACGTCGACCCGCCCGCCACTTGATGCGGCGCCAGTCCCCGCACCGCGCAGCCGAGCACCGGCATCATTGTGCTGCCGATACCCATGCCCATGACTGCCATGCCGGTCAGTAGCACCGGCGTGTACGCATATTGGTGGCTGACACCGCTGGCGAATGTGGCCATGCCGATGGCGATCAGCGTGATCCCCGCCAGTACAACCCAACCCGGTCCGCGCTTGTCCATGATCCGGCCGGCGATTGGCATCGTCAGCATGGCGCCAAGGCCCCGGGGCATCATATGCACACCCGACTGCAGCGGCGTCTGGTGCAGCAACTGCTGAAAGTAACTGGGGATCAGCAACACGGCGCCGAAGAACGCGATCGCGAGCAACAACATCGTCGCGTTGGCCAATGCGACGGTTCGGTTCTTGAACAGTCGCAGGTCGAGCAGCGGGTGATCGGACTGGAACAGCGCGTGGAACACGAACCCGATGATCAGCAGCAGGCCGACTGATGCGGGAAGCCACACCGCGCGATTGGTGACAGTGCCGTGCGCGGGCAGGGACGAGGCGCCGAAGAGGAACAGGGCCAGGCCGGGGGAGAGCAGCAGCATGCCGATGAAGTCGAATGTCTGCGACGGGTGCGCTTCATCCCGCTTGAAGACGACAGCCGCCAGCGTGAACGCCAGGGCGCCGATCGGAATGTTGATCAGGAAGATCCACTCCCAACCGAAGGAGCCGATCAGCCAGCCGCTGAGAATCGGCCCTCCCATTGGGGCCAGCAGCGTAGCGATGCCCAGCACCGCCATCAACCGGCCCAGCCGCTTCGGGCCGGCCGCGCGGGTCAGGATGGTGAAGGCCAGCGGCATCAGCATGCCGCTGCCCAACCCTTGCACCACCCGGAAGGCGATCAGCAGCGTGACGTTGGGTGCCAGCGCGCACAGCAGCGACCCGACGGTGAAGGCCAGCACCGATCCCATGAAGAGCCGCCTGGTGCCGAACCGGTCGGCCGCCCAGCCGGTCAGCGGGATCACCGTTGCCAGGGCCAGCGTGTTTCCCGTCATGGTCCACGCCACGACGGCCTGGGTGGTGTGGAATTCGGTGATGAACGTGCGCTGCGCGACGCTGACCACCGTGGTGTCCAGGCTTGCCATTACGGCGGCGAGCACGCAGACGCCGGCGATCTTGAGTAGGCCAGCATCGAGGTCCTCGGGATATTCAATGGGGCTGGGATTCACGGTGCGACGTACCACTTAGACAGTCTAGCTAGTTGCCTTCGGAGTAGCCAGCTGGAATCTGTAGATGTGCTGTGCGCCAACAAGACTGATGCCGTCCAGATCTGTCTGTAGATACGTTTACCGCTGCGCTGACACAACCAGGGCGTCAGTGTCGGCGGTGTCGTAGTTGTCGTGGATGGGCGGCTGGGGCCGGTGAT
>CAVVUH010000044.1:0-101279 GCA_963751315.1 uncultured Actinomycetota bacterium
ATAACTTCGGATGGCCGATGGCAGATGGAGGAACAGCAGTGAGCCCGTCGCATGAGGTGCAAATCAGAACGCGCATGTTCGCACGCGTCATCGGCCCGCTTTTTGCCTTCAGCTGCATCACCGCTGTGGTGCGGGCGTCAGACATGAAAGCTCTGGTAACGGATTTCGGTGCGAACCCATTGTGGTCCTGGGTCACAGGGGCTTTCGTTCTGACGGGCGGGCTGATCATTGTCGCGCTTCACCAGTACTGGCACGGCGCCCCGTCAATCATCGTTTCCTTAGTGGGTTGGCTTTTAGCGTTGCGCGGCCTGTTGCTGCTGGCCTTCCCGTCGACCTTCACGTCGATGGCCAACTCGGTGCTTGCTGCAGGCGCACTGTGGCGCACGGTCTGCATCTGCTTTGCCGTGCTCGGGCTGTATCTGACCTACGTCGGCTGGAGGCCCGCACCCGGTCGGCCGACGCCCCAGGCCGCAAGCTCAACCCGGGATCTGCCGCGTGCCGCGTAATTAGCTACAGGATTTTCGGTCAGAGGGCACCCGTTCACCGATCACCCGGTCGCGGCGCAGGGCAGCTAGCTCATCGCGGGACAATCCCAGGCCGCTAAGGACCTCGTCGTTGTGTTCGCCGAGTGTCGGCGGGGCGAAGCGGTGATGCCGTAAGGGCCCGGGGGTGATGCGAAACGGCCAGCCCGGGATAGCGGTGCCGGCCGGTGATGGCATGCTCGAAATCCTCGTAGTATCCGCGCGCATCGAGCTGCGGCACGTCATACATCCGCTCAGGCGCGATCACCTCCGCGACGGGGATATCGCGATCCCGAAGAGTCGCAACGATATTGGCGGGTGACTGTGTCCGCGTCCAGGCGGCGACGATATGATCGAATACGTCATGGTGGGCCGCGCGGCGATCGGCCGTCGCCAAGCGATCATCCTCGAGCTGCCCCGACCGACCCATCGCGTCGACCAGCCGAGACCAGTCGTCGTCGTCGCGTACCGACAGCGCCACCCACGCGTCGTCGCTGTCGGTCGGGTAGACACCTTGGCAGAAGCCGCGCTGCCGGTTACCCTCGCGCGGCCGGACGATCCCGTTCATCGAATACTCGATCACCGGTTCGGCAGTGACGGCGGCGGCGACTTCGATCTGCGCGACCTCGATCAGCTGGCCCTCGCCGGTGCGGCGGCGGTGCTCGAGCGCGGCGAGCAGTGCCACGCCCGCGTGCACGCCGACGATGGGATCGGCGGGACCCTGCACGTTGCACGGCGGACCGTCGGCGTAGCCGGTCACCGCCGACATGCCGGAAACCTGTTCGATGTTCAACGCCCAGCCCACGTAGTCCCGCCACGGGCCGTCGAGGCCGAATCCCGGCATGCGGACCATGATTACGTCGGAGCGCAGCGCTGCTAGCGACTGGTAATCCAGCCCGAATTGCTCTACCACCCGCGGCGAGAAGTTCTCCACGACGACATCGGCCTGCGCGGCAAGCCGGCGTGCGAGTTCGCGGCCGGCCTGTGAGGTCAAGTCCAGGGTGATGTCTCGCTTGTTGAGATTGGTGGCCTGCCACAGTGCGCTGCGCTCGTACCAGTCATCACCCTCGTGCGGAAACGCGGCTGTATAGCGAAAACCGTCGGGCCGTTGGATCGACTCGACTTTGACCACGTCGGCGCCGAAGGCGCCGAGGTAACTGGTGAGATATCCGCCCGCCCAGAAGGTAGTCAGGTCAAGGACTTTCGTTCCGGCGAACGGCATCGATGGATCCGCGATCTCGCCGACCGGCCGGGGTCCGCGGGATCGCTCACTGCACGTCCCGGGTCGGGACGTCGCCGGTGTCCTCGAGAGGCGAAACGGCGGCCCCGGACGCCGAAAAGACCAACCCTGTCCCCCGGCGTCGACGAAGAACCCCCGCTTGACGTATTGAGGACATTCCAGCGCGGTGGCGCCGTCTGCCACCGGCGCCGCCGGAATACGCAGTGCCTGACTCAGTTCGACGATTTCGGCGACGGTTCGGTCGCTCAACCAGGGCTGGGCCGCCGCGAAGAATTCGGCACGTTCCGGACCGCCAATTTGGATGGCGAACTGCTGCTCGCCGAACTCCGGCAGTTCGAGCATGGCGCACACGTCGAGCCAGTGCTGCCCGGTCAGGCAGTTGATCCCGACCCAGCCGTCACCCGCCCGGACGACACCCAGCATGGGGGCCGAGCGCGTGTTGGATGGCAGGTCAAGTGTGCGCATCCGTTCGGCCATCAGCATCGGGTAGGGCAGCGTGGACAGCAGTGCCTCGAACACCGAGACGTCGACCTCGGTGACCCGACTTCTGGATGCGATCCGCAGCGCCGTCAACGCGCCCAGGGCGGCGTAGCCGCCCGCGACGTATTCGGCGATCCGGGCGCCCGCCTGGACGGGAGGGCGGTCGGGATCGCGTGCTGTGATCCAGCCTGATGCCGCCTGCAGCGTCAGCGACGTGGCCACAGCAGCGCGAAACGGGCCGTGCTGTCCGAAGCTTGAGATGCGCACCGCGACAAGGCCTGGATTGATGTCTTGCAATACGTCGACTCCCAGTCCGGACTTGTCCAGGATTCCGGGAGCCAGCGCGTCGATGAGGACGTCGGCGTCGCCGATGAGCTCACGAGCGACGGCTGCGTCCCTTTCACACGTAAGGTCCAGAACCGTGTCGTGCTTGCCGGCGTTGAGGTACTCGAACAGACCGCAGCGATCAAGGTCAGGCTCGCCACCGGGAAAAGGGCCCCATCGACGCAGCGAATCACCAGATGGCGCTTCGATTTTCGTGACGTCGGCGCCGAGATCGACGAACAGTTTGCCGCAGTAGGGACCTGAGATCTCGTTGGCGATCTCGATGACACGAAGCCCGTCGAGGGCACCGGTCATGTGCGCCACTCCTCAATCCCGGCTCCGCCGGCATCTTCGTCGTCGGCTCCGCTCATGTGCGCCACTCCTCGATCCCGGCTCCGCCGGCATCTTCGTCGTCGGCTCCGCTCATGTGCGCCACTCCTCGATCCCGGCTCCGCCGGCATCTTCGTCGTCGGCTCCGCTCATGTGCGCCACTCCTCGATCCCGGCTCCGCCGGCATCTTCGTCGTCGGCTCCGCTCATGTGCGCCACTCCTCGATCCCGGCTCCGCCGGCATCTTCGTCGTCGGCTCCGCTCATGTGCGCCACTCCTCGATCCCGGCTCCGCCGGCATCTTCGTCGTCGGCGCGCGTCACGCGGGCAGTCCCATGGCCTTCGGCTCCATGTACTGACGAATTCCCATGATTCCGCCGCTTTCCCGGCCGAACCCGCTCTGGTTGAAGCCACCGAACGGTGCCCCGCCGGGACCGAAGCCGTTGACCGCGATCTGCCCGGTGCGAACCCGGCGGGCGACGGCGACCGCGCGGTCCACGTCGGCGCCCCACACCGCACCGGAAAGCCCGTACTGGGAGTTGTTTGCGATCCTCACCGCGTCGTCGTCGTCGCCATAACGCAGCACCGACAGCACCGGACCGAACACTTCTTCCTGGGCGATGGTCGCATCCGGCGTCACCTCGGTCAGGATCGTCGGTTCGAAGTAAAATCCGGTATCCAGGCCGGCCGGCCGACCGCCGCCGGCCACCAACTTGGCGCCGTCGTCGAGGGCCTGGTTGACGTGTGCCTGAACACGTTTCAGCTGTGCGGCACTGATCAACGGGCCCATCTGAACCTCGGGATCGGTGGGGTCGCCGACCTTCACACCGCGGGCCGCCCCGACCAGCCGATCGACGACGTCGTCGTGGATCGAGTCGGGAAGCAGCAGCCGGCTGTGCAGAATGCAGGCCTGTCCGGCGTGGAACGAGCAGGACTCGAACAGCATCCGCTCCAAGGTCTCGTCGCTGAGCGCAATGTCGTCGAGCACGATGCTGGCCGACTTGCCTCCGCACTCGAGCAGCAACCGCTTCATCGTGCCGCCGGCCGCGGCCATCACCTCCCGGCCGACCGCCGAGCTCCCGGTGAAGCTGACCATGTCGATCCGCGGGTCGACGGTCAGCAGCTTGCTGGATTCGATACCGGAGGGGGTGACCACGTTGACCACGCCAGGCGGAATGTCGGTGTGCTCGTCAATGATTCGGGCCAGCGCCAGACCGGCGAGCGGGGCCAGTGGCGAAGGCTTGAGCACGACGGTGTTGCCGGCGGCCAGCGCCGCGCACAGTTTCATGACATTGAGCGTGTGCGGAAAGTTCCATGGCGTCAGAATCGACACCACACCGAGTGGCTCGTAGCACAGCAGGGTTTTACCCGCGGCCCCGTAGGCGTCGATCTGCTCCTCAACCGGATGGGTGGCGAGTTCTGCGGTGTTCAACGCCGCGAAGGCCGGTCCTTCGACGTGGATGGCTCGCTCGTTGCCGGTGCAGCCCCATTCGAGCTGCGCCAGCGCGAAGAACTCGTCGGCATGCTCGAGCAACGCCGCGCCGAGCTGGTTGAGCCAACCCGCCCGCTGCTGCGGTCCGGCGTCGGCCCCCGGTCCCGCGTCGAACGCGGCGCGGGCGGCCGCGATCGCACTGTCGACTTGAGCGGGACTCGGGTCGGGCGCCGAGGCGATCACCGCCTCGGTGGCGGGACTGATGTCGTCGTAGCGGCCGTTCTCGGGTTCGACCCACTGCCCGTCGATGTAGACAGCGTAGGTGTCGATGAGCGAGCGTGGGTCAGCCATGTGCATTCCTTTGGACGGTCCGGCGGCTCAACGTTTGGTGTACACCTGCCAGAGCACTGTCGTCAATGCTCAGCGTGGCCGAGCGCCTATTTCACCTTTACAGCACGCATATTGACATTGGCGGTACCGCCAGAGTAAACAGGGTGCACCGGACAGATCGTATCGAAATGTACGATCACCGTGGTGTCGAGGGAGGCCAGTGGTCGCTAAATTCTGTTCGGCGGTCCCTCTGCATTCTCCCGACTTCTACGCCGGCGATCCCTATCCGGCATACCGCGAGCTGCGTGCCACGGCGCCGGTGTGCTGGAACGACGTCACGAACTTCTGGGCGCTGCTCCGATACGATGACATCCGCTTCGTGTCGAGCAGCCCGGCCATGTTCACCTCGACCCAAGGCATCTCCATCCCCGATCCGGCGATGCCCAATCCGGTACAACCGGGCAACCTGATTTTCACCGACCCACCGCGGCACCGGCAGCTGCGCAAGCTGATCAACTCGGGGTTCACCCGGCGCCGGGTTGCCGTGCTGGAACCGAAGATCCGCGAGATCGTCGGGGGAATCCTCGATGGCTTGCAACCGAATTCCGTGCACGAGTTCGCCGAAAAGATCGCCGCTCCGCTGCCCACCCGGATGATCGCCGAGCTGATCGGCGCACCGCCGGACGACTGGGAGCAATTCCGGGCCTGGTCGGATGCGGCCACCGGAACCGCCGACCCGGAGATCGACCTCGACCCGCTGGTGGCTGTCGGGCAGCTTTTCGAGTATTTCCAAAAGCTGATCGGGGCCAGACGCGTCGAAGCGCGCGACGACTTGCTCTCGGTTCTGGCGGGCGCCGAGATCGACGGAGACCAGCTCACCGACGAAGACCTGCTCAACTTCGCGTTCCTGCTGCTGGTGGCCGGCAACGAGACCACCCGCAATCTGATCGCACTGGGCACCCTCGCGTTGATCGCCCACCCCGACCAATGCCGGCTGCTGGTAGAGAATCCTGCACTGATCCCGGGCGCGGTCGAGGAGATGCTGCGGTGGAACAGCCCAGTGGTCCACATGGCGCGGACCGCGACGGTCGACGTGGAGATTCGCGGTCAGCGCATCGCGGTGGGCGACGTGGTGGTGATGCTGTACGGGTCGGCGAACCGTGACGAGGACATATTCGGTTGCGACTCTGAAGAATTCAAGGTGACTCGCCACCCGAACCCGCATATCGCGTTCGGCTGCGGTGAACATTCATGCGTCGGGGCGCAACTGGCGCGTCTGGAGGCGACGGTGATGTTCGAAGAGCTACTGCGCCGCTTCCCCAGGCTCGAGCTGGTCGGTGAGGTCGACCGGATGCGGGCCACCATGGTGCCCGGGGTCAAGCGGATGCCGGTCCGGCTGGGAGCCTAAGCGATGCAACTCGAGTACACCGCCAAGCAAGAGCAGCTGCGCGCCGAGATCCGCGCGACGCTGGAACAGGTGATGACGCCTGACCGCAGCGCCGCCATCCGCGAACGCATAGAGGGCGGTCCTGAGGTGCGGGAATGCGTTCGCGCCTTGGCCGCGGCCAACCTGCTCGGCGTTGGTTGGCCGAAAGAATTTGGTGGGCAGGGTTTCTCGGCGATCGAACAGTTCATCTTCGCCGAAGAGGCGCGACGGGTCAACGCGCCAATTCCGCTGGTGACCCTGAACACCGTCGGGCCTACCCTGATGCAGTTCGGCACCGAAGAACAAAAGCAGACTTTTCTGCCGGCGATCCTCGATGGCACCGTGGAGTTCGCGATCGGCTACTCCGAGCCGGAGGCGGGCAGCGACCTGGCCTCGCTGCGCACCACCGCGGTCCGCGACGGCTCGGGACCCGACGCAGACTACGTGATCAACGGTCAGAAGATGTTCACCAGCGGTGCCGCATACGCCGACTACATCTGGCTGGCCGCGCGCACCGATCTAAACGCCAAGAAGCACAGGGGCATTTCCATCTTCATCGTCCCCACCTCGTCGCCCGGATTTTCCTGGCAGCCGCTGCACACCATGCCGGGAATCTCCACCTACTACACCTTCTACGACAATGTGCGGGTACCGGCGAGTGCGATCGTCGCCGGTGAAAACCACGGCTGGCAGCTGATCACCACCCAGTTGAACTTCGAACGAGCAGCCCTGAGCAATCTCGCCGCGCTCGAGCCGTTGTTCGAGCAGACGCTGCAGTGGGCCACCAACACCGAGCTCGACGACGGCCGTGTCATCGACCAGCCCTGGGTGCAGCTCGCACTGGCCCGGGTCGAGGCGCAGGTCGCCGCGTATAAACTCGTCAACGCGCGGGTGAACGTGGCAATGACGAAGGGCGCGCTCAACATGGGGGAAGCCTCTGCCGCCAAAGTTTTCGGCACCGAGCTGACCCAGCAGGTCGCCCGCCAGCTGCTGGAAGTGCTCGACCACAACGGGTTACGGCGTGGCGCCGATGCGCCGCTACGCGGTGCGCTGGAATCCGCCTATCGGATAGCGGTCATCAACACATTCGGCGGTGGCGCCAATGAGATCCAACGAGACATCATCGCGATGGCCGGGTTGAGTATGCCGCGAGCACCACGTGACCTTCGCCCGACGGACAAGTCAGGAGGACCAACTCAGTGAGCGACTCAGATGCCGAGCTCCGCAGCAGGCTGCGGGCGCTTGTCGGCCAACCCACCGGCGGTACCGGAAAGCCCTCGGTTGCACCGGATCCGGTCAACCAACCGATGATCCGGCACTGGGCATACGCGCTCGACGACATGAACCCCGTCTACCTCGACCCGGAGTTCGCGGCCAAGTCCCGGTTCGGTGGCATCGTTTCGCCGCCGGTCATGCTGCAGACCTGGACAATGCCGTCACCGAAACTCGAAGGAATCGGGGATCGCGGTGGATCACCCGTCGACGTCACCGGTAATCCAACGGCTTTCCTCGATGCGGCCGGATACACCAGCATCGTGGCGACCAACTCGGAATTCGAGATCGAGCGCTATCCCCGGCTGGGTGATGTCATCAGCGCGACGTCGGTGTACGAGGATGTCTCCGACGAAAAGAAGACCGCGCTGGGCACCGGCTACTTCCTCACCTGGGTGATCACCTACACCGATCAGAACGGTGAGGTGCTCGGCCGCCAGCGATTCCGGGTGCTGCGATTCAGGCCGGAACGCTGATGGCGTCCCGACTGGCACCCGCGATCAGCCCGGACACCGAGTTCTTCTGGAACGGGTTGCGCGACCACAAGCTGCTGATCCAGCGCTGCAATGGTTGTGGAACGCTGCGCAACCCGCCCCAGCCGATGTGCCCCAAATGCCGCTCCCTGGACTGTGAGGCGATCGAGGCGTCGGGTCGGGGCACTGTCTACAGCTACGTGATGCCGCATCAACCCCGGTTCCCGTTCTTCGACTATCCCTACATCGTCGTCCTGGTGCAGCTCGCCGAAGGCGTACGGTTGGTTTCGAACTTGTGTGATATCGACCCCGCCGACGTCACAGTTGGGATGCCGGTCGAAGTCCGCTACCAGACTTTCGATAACGATCTTGTGCTTCACCAATTTCGGCCCGCTGCCGAATGACCGGGTGACGCCCATGGACTTCACGTTCACCGAAGAGCAAGAGACCATCAGCAAGCTGGCCCGGGAACTCTTCGAGCGCCGAGCCACCCCGGAACGACTGACCGAACTCGAAGCCGACGAACCTTGTTACGACGCCGCGCTGTGGAAAGAACTGGCCTCGGTCGACCTGCTGGGCACCGCGTTACCGGAATCGGTCGGCGGCTCGTGCGTTTCAGGCGGTGGCTTCGTGGAACTCGGGGTGTTGCTGGCCGAAGTCGGGTGGAGCGTGGCACCGGTGCCTGCTTACCCGACGCTGCTGCTGGGCGCCGACCCGATCGCCCGGCACGGAACCCCGGAGCAACAGCGGCGCTTTCTGCCCGGCGTCATCGACGGAACCCGCATCCTGAGCGCGGGTTTGCAGGAGCCCGGCCGCTCTGACCCGGTAAAGCCCGCCACCACCGCACGTCGCGACGGCCCGAATTGGCGGCTGGACGGCACCAAGGAGTTGGTGCCGGCAGCCCAACTCGCCGACACCGTGCTGATCCCCGCCTCTATCGATGACGGCACAGACGGCGCCGTGGGCCTGTTCCTGCTGGCGACCGACGCCGACGGTGTCGGCATCCGGCCGGTCGCGACCACTACTCGCATACCACACGCCGATGTATTCCTTGACGGCGCAACCGTTTCCGCGGCGGACCTGCTGCAAGGCCCCGATACCCTAGTCCGTGCGCTCTATACCCGCGCGCTGGTCGGTTTGTGCGCTATCCAGCTCGGGGTCTCTGACCGCGCCTTGCGGATGGCCGCCGAATACACCACCGGGCGTGAACAATTCGGCCGCCCGATCGGCAGCTTCCAGGCGGTGCAGCAGCGGATGGCCGACGGATTCATCGACGTCGAGGCGATCCGGTGGACCACCTGGCACGCGGCCTGGCTGATCGCGGAGGGCCGGCCCGCAGACCGCGCGGCACGAATCGCGAAATTCTGGGCCGCCGAGGCCGGCGCCCGAGTCGCCGCCACCACCCAACACGTGCACGGCGGGATTGGGATCGACATCACCTATCCCCTGCACCGCTACTTTCTTTGGGCCAAACAGAACGAACTCACCTTGGGCTCGGCTTCCCAGCAGCTGGCTCACCTCGGCAGCACATACCCGGAAGGACGGCTATGACGACAGCCAAAACCCGTGCCACTCCCCCCAAATCGACGTTGCGGTGGTCTGAAATCGAGGTCGGTGACGAGGTGACCCCGCTGGAGATTCCGATCACCACCACGATGATCGTCGCCGGCGCGATCGCATCGCGTGACTTCATGCCGGTGCACCACGACCGCGGCTACGCCAACAAGCAGGGCTCGCCCAACTTGTTCATGAACATCTTGACCTCCAACGGATATTGCGTGCGTTTCCTCACCGACTGGGCAGGGCCCGAAGCGATGGTCACGAAGCTCTCGATTCGCCTGGGCGTGCCGTGTTTTCCCGACGATCCGCTGCGTTTTACCGGCAGCGTAACCGGCAAGACCGAGGGATCAGACGGTGAGAACTTCGTCGAGGTGACCTTCAGAGCATCCAACAGCCTGGGCGATCACGTCTCCGGCACCGCCGTTCTCAGCCTGCTCGACGGGGCTGGCGCATGAGCGGCGCGCTGCCTGGCAGCTGCGCGATAGTAGGCATCGGGCAGACCGAGTTCTCCAAGGAATCCGGGCGCAGCGAACTGCAATTGGCGTGCGAGTCGGTCAGCGCGGCTCTCGACGATGCCGGCTTGGCGGCCGGTGACGTCGATGGCATGGTCACCTTCACGATGGACGCCAGCGACGAGATCGACGTCGCACGCAACGTCGGTATCGGCGACCTCAGCTTCTTCAGCCGGGTGCCGCACGGCGGCGGGGCGGCTGCGGGCACCGTGGTGCATGCGGCGATGGCCGTCGCCAGCGGTGTCGCCGATGTGGTGGTGTGCTGGCGCGCGTTCAACGAGCGTTCCGGCTTTCGCTTCGGTGGCAGCGGACGCACCAGCGCTGAGACCCCGCTGTTCATGGCGCACTATGCCCCCTTCGGATTGCTCACTCCCGCAGCGTGGGTCGCGCTGCATGCCCAGCGCTACATGTCGGCCTATGGAGTGACCAACGAAGACTTCGGCCGCATCGCCGTCGTCGACCGCGCACATGCGGCCAACAATCCCGAAGCGTGGTTTTACCAGCGCCCAATCACGCTGGAAGACCACCAGAATTCGCGCTGGATCATCGAACCCGTTCTGCGTCTGCTTGATTGCTGCCAGGAAAGCGATGGCGGGGTCGCGCTGGTGGTCACCAGCGCCGAACGCGCCCGGGATCTCCGGCGGCCGCCGGCGGTGCTCACCGCTGCCGCGCAAGGGGCGGCTTACAACGGCGAGATGATGACCAGCTACTACCGCGACGACATCACCGGGCTCCCGGAGATGGGCGTGGTCGCGGACAGGCTATGGCGCGATTCGGGCTTGAAGCCGCAAGACATCCAAACCGCTTTCATCTACGATCACTTCACGCCGTTCGTATTCACCCAGTTCGAGGAACTCGGATTCTGCGGCCGCGGCGAAGCCAAACACTTCGCCACCGTCGAGCGGCTGTCGGTGGGTGGGGAACTGCCGATCAACACCAATGGCGGACTGCTCGGTGAGGCCTACATCCACGGGATGAACGGCATCACCGAGGGCGTCCGGCAGATCCGCGGCACCTCGTACAACCAAGTCGACAACGTCGAGCACGTACTCGTCACCTCGGGCACCGGCGTGCCCACCAGCGGACTGATTCTGGCAACGGACAGGTAGGGAACTGCATCTGCGATGACTCAAGCCTCTGCGTTGACCCAGGCGACGGATACCCGCGCGCTCATCGTGGAATCAGCCTATGCCTGTTTTGGCAAGCAAGGACTGCAGAAGGCCACCATCGTCGACATCGCCAAGATGGCGGGTGTCTCCCGCAGCACGATCTATGAGTACTTTCGCGACAAGGCCGCCATCGTCGAAGCGTGCGCCGAGCACGCTTCCGAGCAGTTCTATCGCCACATGTCCACGGCGATGGACCGGGGCAGCTCGCTGGAGGACAAGCTCAGCCGCGCAGCAGTATTCGTCACCCAGGCACGGCGTGTCATCGCCTCCGAGAAGTACTTCGACGAAGACGCGATCAGCCTGTTGCTGACCAAAGACGCCGCCATCCTGCTGCGCGAATGCGTGGACTTCCTGGCGCCCCACCTGGCTGCGGCCAAGCTCACCGGCGAGGTTCGCAAGGACCTCGACATTCAGTGCGCCGGCGAATGGTTCGCGCGCATACTGTTCTCGCTGTTCAGCACACCGTCATCGACACTGGACATGGACAACCCCGACGTGGTCGAAGACTTTGTGCGTGCACACCTGGTCCGAGGGTTCGCCAACGAACGTCCGCGGCCGCGGCGCAGTCAGTGACCGCGCTCCGCCAGCGCCCTCATGAAGGGCGCGCCCCAGCTCCGCCATTGCTGTACGCTCGCAAGTAGACGTCGCTTCGCTGCGCTGCAATATCGCTTCAGCGATGCCCAACGCGGCACGTGCTGCGCATTCGGCTAGGGAAGCAGATCGCGGATAGCGAGGCGGCAACAGAGTTGAGGATGGGGTGGCGTGGCCATGCAGAACCCGGGGGATGCACCCGAGATTCATCCGTCAAAAATCCGGGTCGGTGACGTCATCGGCGCGATGCGCCCGACGCACATGCGCTACACGGTCAAGATGATCAGCGGGCCTCAGACAAGTCCACGGCGGTGGACCTTTTTCGGCTCCGACGCCCAGGGGCGGCAGCAAAACGACACGTTCGGGGAGGACGACCTAGTTCGCAGGTACGCCAAAGCGTCCTGACAACGTCCGCGGCCGCGAGCGCGGTCAGTGACCGCGCTCCGCCAGCGCCCGCATGAAAAACGTCAGATTGGCCGGTCGCTCGGCCAGCCGACGCATAAAGTACCCGTACCACTGAGTGCCGAACGGTACATACACCCGCATCCGGTTGCCGGCGCCGGCCAGCCTCAACTGCTCGCCGTCGCGGATTCCGTACAGCATCTGGTACTCAAAATCGCCCGCACCACGCCCGGATTCACTCGCCAGTGCGGGCACCGCATCGATGACTACGGGGTCGTGAGAGGCCACCATCGGGTACCCCGAGCCTGCCATCAGCACCCGAAGGCAGCGCAGGTACGAGTCGGTGACGGCCGCGGCGTCCTGGTAGGCCACCGACGCCGGTTCGTCGTAGGCGCCTTTACACAGCCGCACCCTGATCCCGGATCTGGCGAACTGTGCACAGTCGCCCAGTGTGCGACGAAGATAGGCCTGCAAAACCACGCCCAGCCAAGGGAAATCAGTCTGCAGATCGGCGGCGATCGACAGTGTGGAGTCCGTGGTGGTGTGGTCTTCGGCGTCCACGGTCACCCACACCCCAATCTGCTCGGCCCGCTCGCAGATGGTGTGCGCGTTCGCCAAAGCGATCTTCTCGCCGTCGCGTTCCAGTGCCTGACCCAACGCCGAAAGCTTGCACGATACCTCCAGCGGGCGCACACCGTCATGACTGGCGTCCGGCCGTCGGCCCAGCGCGGTTAGGAGCTGGAGGTAGGCACGCATAGTGGCATTCGCGCCGTCGATGTCGGTGACATCCTCGCCCAGGTAGTCGATGCTGACGAGTCGGCCCGAATCCCGTAGGGCCGCAACACTGTCCAACACCCGATCGAGCGTTCCCCCCGGTACGAACCGGTGCACCACCTTGCTGGTGACCGGCAACCGTTCCGCCGTGCGCCGTAGCCCGTCGGATCGGCCGGCGGCGAGAATCGCCGGGCGCAGCGTTTTGGCGAACAGGCTCGACATCACTGCTCCGCCATGTGCGGATAGTTGTGATCGGTGGCCGGGACGAAGGTCTCCTTGATCGAGCGCGCCGACGTCCAGCGCAACAGATTCAATGCGGAACCGGCCTTATCGTTGGTTCCCGATCCGCGGGAGCCACCGAACGGCTGGCGGCCCACCACGGCTCCGGTCGGCTTGTCGTTGACGTAGAAGTTGCCGGCCGCAAACCGCAAACGGTTCTGCGCGGCCAGCACCGCGTCGCGGTCGTCGGCGATCACCGCACCGGTCAACGCGTAACGCGAACCGGTGTCGATCACATCGAGGATGCGCTCGTATTGGTCATCTGGATAGACGTACACCGACAGCACTGGACCGAAGTACTCGGTGCTGAACGCCTCGTCGGTCGGGTCGTCGGACAGCAGCACCGTTGGGCGCACGAAATAGCCTTCGCTGTCGTCGTATTCGCCGCCGACCGCGATCGTCACACCGGCCGCACCCTTCGCGCGTTCAATCGCGTTGACGTTTTTGGTGAAAGCACGCTCGTCGATCAGCGCGCCACCGAAGTTGGTGAAGTCGGTGATGTCGCCGAATCGCAGCTCCGCGGCGGCGGCCAGGAAGTCGTCACCCATCTGCTGCCAGATAGAGTGGGCGATGAATGCTCGCGAGGCCGCAGAGCACTTCTGCCCCTGGTAGTCGAACGCGCCGCGGATCAGCGCGGTCCGCAGCACGTCCGGTTGCGCCGAATTGTGGGCGAGCACGAAGTCTTTGCCGCCGGTCTCTCCGACGAGGCGCGGGTAGCTGTGGTAGCGCTCGATATTGCCGCCGACCTCGCGCCACAACCGTTGGAACGTCGCCGTCGATCCGGTGAAGTGGATCCCGGCCAGCCGCGGATCCGCCAGCGCCACATCGGAGACCGCGTAGCCATCACCGGCGACCAGGTTGATCACACCGGGCGGCAATCCGGCCGCCTCGAGCAGTTGCATGGTCAGATATGCGGCGAATGTCTGCGTGATTGATGGCTTCCACACCACCGTGTTACCCATCAGCACCGGCGCGGTGGGCAAATTCCCGGCGATCGCGGAAAAGTTGAACGGCGTGATCGCATAGACGAAGCCGTCCAACGGGCGGTAGTCGGTGCGATTCCACTCCCCGCGTACGCTCAGCGGCTGCTGCGCCAGAATCTGGTGTGCGAAGGCGACATTGAACCGCCAGAAATCGACCAGCTCACAGGGAGCGTCGATTTCGGCCTGATAGGCGGTTTTCGATTGACCCAACATGGTCGCGGCCGCGATTGTCTCGCGCCACGGCCCGGCGAGCAGATCGGCCGCGCGCAGAAAGATCGCGGCGCGTTCGTCGAACGGGGTTGCCGCCCAGTGTGCTCGGGCGGCCATCGCCGCTTCGATGGCCGCGGCGGCATCGGCATGGTCGGCGTTGGTCAGCGTGCCCAACGTCGCCGCATGCCGGTGCGGCTGCACGACGTCGATCCGCTCACCGTCACCCATGCGATGCGCGCCGCCGATGACGTGCGGCAGGTCGATCGGCTCATCGGCCAGCGCGGTCAGCGCGCATTGCAGCCGAGTGCGTTCGGGCGAATTCGGGGCGTAATCGTGGACCGGCTCGTTGGCGGGCAGGGGAACATCGGTGATCGCGTCCATGTCTTCAGGATGACCGCCGGCGACCCGCCCATGCTTGGCTGATCGGACAAGCTGACGGTGAAGTTCCAGTAGGATCGGACAATATGCGAAAGGCGGGTGTCGGACTGGGGCAGCTGCTATTGGCCCTGGACACGACGGTGGTGAGCCTGGTCGAGGCTCCCCGCGGACTGGACCTGCCGGTAGCCTCGGCGGCATTGATCGACTCCGACGACGTGCGGTTGGGCCTGGGCCGTGGCGCGGACTCGGCGGACGTGTTCTTTCTGCTTGGCGTCGCCGACCAAGAGGGCCAGCACTGGCTGGACAAGCTTGCCTCCGGCCCGGCCGATCGCGCGCCAGTGGCCATCTTCGCCAAGAACCCCTCCGACGCCCTGGTGGCCCGGGCCGTCGCAGCCGGAACGGCAGTGGTGGCCGTGGATCCGCAGGCCCGCTGGGAGCGGTTGTACCGACTGGTCGATCATGTCCTTGAGCACCACGGCGATCGAGCCGATCCGCGCAACGACTCGGGCACCGACTTGTTCGGCCTGGCGCAGTCGCTGGCCGACCGGATTCACGGCATGGTCAGCATCGAGGATGAGCAGTCGCATGTGTTGGCCTATTCGGCATCCAACGACGAGGCCGACGAGTTGCGGCGGCTGTCGATCCTCGGTCGGGCCGGACCGCCGGAGCATCTGGAGTGGATCGGCCAATGGGGAATCTTCAATGCCCTGCGGGCCGGCGGCGACGTGGTCCGGGTCGCCGAGCGCCCAGAGTTGGGTCTGCGGCCCCGCCTCGCGGTTGGTATTCGCCAGCCAGGGCTTGACGCTCGCCGGGCGCCGGTCTTCGCCGGCACCATCTGGGTGCAGCAAGGCTCCCAACCGCTGGCGGAGGACGCCGAGGAAGTGTTGCGCGGAGCCGCCGTGCTGGCCGCCCGCGTGATGTCGCGGCTGGCCGCCAGGCCGTCGACCCACGCGCTCCGGGCCCAGCAGCTACTGGGCCTGTCCGACAGCGGATCGGTCGATGTGGACACCATTGCACGAGAACTTGGGATCGTCGCCGACGGCAACGCCGCTCTGATCGGTTTCCACGCACCAAACCGACACGCCAGGCTGGCCGACGTGCTGGCATTGAGCGCCAACGCTTTTCGGGCTGATGCACAGGTCGCATCGCGCGGTTCGCGGGTATATGTGTTACTTCCACATACGGCGAAGCGGTCCTCGCTCACCTCCTGGATTCGCGGCACCATCAGCGCGTTGCGCACTGAACTGGGACTGCAGTTGCGGGCCGTCGTCGCCGCGCCGGTTACCGGACTGGCCGGCTTGGCCGCAGTGCGCGTAGAGGTCGATCGGGTGCTGGATAGCGCTGAACGTCATCCGGATTCGTTCGGTGAGGTGACATCGCTGGCCGAGGCGCGCACTACCGTGCTGCTCGACGAGATCGTCACGATGGTCGCGGCCGACGAGCGGCTCGTCGACCCCCGGGTGCGCGACCTGCAAGCCCGCGACCCGGCGTTGGTCCAGACACTGTGGGTCTATTTGGACAGTTTCGGTGACGTCGCCGCCGCGGCTGAGCAGCTGCACGTCCATCCCAACACCGTGCGGTACCGGGTTCGCCGGATCGAGAAGCTGCTGTCGACGTCGCTGGCCAATCCCGATGTGCGGCTGCTTCTTTCGCTGGGGCTGCGCGCTACTGAGCGATCCGGCTAAGCGACGACGATGCGGGCCGCGGGCCCCGGGAGGAGCCGCGCGATCAAACCCGAGAGCTCACCGTCGTGCGTTCATAGATCTCGGCGAGGAACTGCTCGACGGCCACCGCGGCGTGGGCGGCGCGCGCCGACCCGAAAATGTCGAAGGCATGTTGCGCGAACGGCATTTCCGCGTAGACAACCGGCCGGCGGCTGGTTTCGCGGAGCCGTTTGGTGAAGGCGCGGGCTTGTTCGACCGGGATCAACGAGTCGTTGCGTCCGTGCAGCACGAAAAACGGTGGTGCATCCGCAGAGACATGCGTGATCGGCGAGGCGGTGCGAAACGCTTCAGATATATCGGCTCGCCCCAGTTTGAACACGTACTTCGCCAGCGTCGGCACCGTCAGCGGGTGGATCGCATCGTCGGTCCGGGTGAAGTCGTAGACACCGTAGAACGGGACCGCTGCGCGCACGCTGGTGTCGACCTCCTCGAAGCCGGGCTGAAACTGCGGATCGTTCGCGGTAAGGGCGGCCAATGCCGACAGGTGCCCGCCAGCCGAGCCGCCGGTGATCGCGATCCAGTTGGGGTCGCCGCCGTACTCGGCGATGTGCTCCTTCGTCCAGGCCAGCGCGCGCTTGACGTCAACGATGTGGTCGGGCCAGGTGGAGCGAGGGCTGAGCCGGTAGTTGATCGCCACGCACACCCAGCCGAGCTCAGCCAGATGGCTCATCAACGGATAGGCCTGCTGACGTTTGCTTCCGACCATCCAGGCACCGCCGGGGACCTGCAACAGCACCGGCGCCCGTCCGTCACGGTCCAGGTCCGGTCGTCGCCAGATATCGAGGTGATTCCGCGAACCGTAATCGCCGTAACTGATGTCGGTGTCGTGTGCGTAGTCGCGGTAGATCCGAAGCATACGAACCACACCGGGGTTCTTAGCCGTGCCCGCGCCCGCCGGCCGCTTCCAGAGATCGCCCGACTCGGAGCGACGGTCGCTGCCCAACCCAGCATCGAGCGCTGCAGTCAGCGGCAGGTTGGCCTGGTGGCCGAGGCGGTTGAGGCCCAGCAGTCCCAACCACGACAGCGCGGACACCAGCCAGCTGAACCAGCGCAGCCGTGGCGAGAGTCTGCGGGTTATCGCGGCCAGCGCCGCAAACTGGCCGGCGATCAGCTGCAAGGGCAGCTCCGATGCGAACACCCCGAAGCTGAACGCGTACACCGTCAGAAAGCCGCGCTTGCTCAGCGGCTGGTACCCATCGGCGGTGACCGCGAGCCCGGCCAGCGAACCCAGCACGGCTGCCAGTTTCTTCACGACTGTCCTTCCGTCGTCAACCTCGACCACTTAATCACCTCCGGGCCAGGTACCGGTGGGTGGGGTACCGCCCGCCCTGAAACCACTTGTGTCACTTTAGTTTTACCTGTGCATACTTGCGGCAGTTTGTCGGTCCGCTCAGTTATCATTCGAACATGCGTTCGAGTTGCGGAGAGCAGATCGTCGATGCCTTCGACGCGCTCGAGGCCGATCTCGACCGCGCCTTGGAGTTGTCGTTCGACGCGCTGACGACCCCGGAACGGTTGGCAATGTTGCAGCGCTGCGAGCGGATTCGCCGCAGGCTGCCAGCCGTCGAGCACCCGTTGATCAACCAGATCGTCGAGCAAGCCGACGCGACCGAGTTGGGCGGCAAGCTGCCCTCCGCATTAGCCGACCGGCTGCGCATCACCCGCGGAGAAGCATCGCGGCGCATTCACGAGGCCGCTGATCTCGGACCACGCCGCGCAATCACCGGCGAACCCTTGGCGCCCGCGCTGCCTGCCACGGCCGACGCGCAGCGAGCCGGCCGCATCGGAGCCGGCCACGTCGCGGTGATCCGCAGTTTTTGGCACCGGCTGCCGGACTTCGTCGACGTCGAGACTCGCCAGAAGGCCGAGACGCAGCTGGCCAGGTTGGGCGCTGAGCATCGCCCCGACGAGTTGAGCAAGCTGGCCGACAAACTCACCGACTGCCTCAACCCCGACGGCAATTTCACCGATGACGACCGGGCTCGGCGGCGCGGCATCACCATCGGCAAACAAGACATCGACGGCATGTCTCCGATCACGGGATATTTGACCCCGGACGCCCGTGCCACCCTCGACGCCGTCCTCGCAAAACTGGCCGCCCCCGGCATGTGCAACCCCGCCGACCTCGCTCCATGCATCAGCGGTACCCCATCGCAGGCAGCCATCGACAACGACACCCGCAGCGCCGGCCAGCGCAGCCATGACGCGCTGAACGCGGCACTCCGATCCCTGCTGTCCACTGGAAAGCTCGGCCAGCACAACGGCTTACCGACCTCAATCATCGTCACCACGACGCTTGAAGAACTGGAAGCCGGCGCTGGCACAGCACTCACCGGAGGGGGCAGCCTGCTGCCGATGTCGGATGTGATCCGACTGACCTCCCAAGCGCATCACTATCTGGCCATCTTCGACAAGGGCCGTGCCCTTGCGCTGTATCACACCAAACGGCTCGCATCACCGGCCCAGCGAATTGTGCTCTACGCCAAGGATCGTGGCTGCACGGCGCCGGGCTGCGACATACCGGGGTACCTCACCGAAGTCCACCACGTCACGGCCTGGTCGAAAACCCACACCACCGACGTCAACGGGTTGGCCCTGGCTTGCGGCCCGCACCACAAGCTCGCCGAACAAGGCTGGACCACCCGCAAGCGTCACGACCGCATCACCGAATGGATCCCACCACCGCATCTCGACCACGGCCAACCCCGGACCAACACCTACCACCACCCCGAGAAGCTCCTGCAGGACGACGAAGACGGGGACGGACCGTAACTCTTGCCGCGCTGGTTTCGGCAGGCATAGGGTTCACCACAGAAATGACCCAAACCCACCAACCCGCCATGCCCGGAAAGCGGGATCCCCGGATCGTCATTGTCGGCGCCGGCATGGCGGGGATCGCCGTGGCTCATGCCCTCCGGCAAGCCGGCTTCACCGACTTCACCATTCTGGAAAAGGGTTCCGACGTTGGTGGTGTCTGGCATTGGAACCGCTACCCCGGCCTGCGATGCGACGTGCCTTCGCACGGTTACCAATTCGCGTTCGCACCCAAACCAGATTGGAAGCACGTCTGGGCCACCGGTGAGGAGATCCAGCAATATCACCATAACCTCGTCGAAGCTTTGCAACTCAGCTCGCATCTGAAGCTGAGCTGCGAAGTCATCTCGGCGGTGTTCGCGAAGAACCAGTGGCGGGTATCCACTGCCGGCGGAGAAGAGATCGACGCGGACTTCGTCGTCGCCGCAACCGGTGTGCTGCACCACCCGTTCATCCCGGATCTTCCCGGCCTTGACTCGTTCACCGGGCCGGTGGTGCACACCGCGCGCTGGACTGACATCGATACACGGGGCAAACGGCTCGCGGTCATCGGCACTGGATCGACTGGGACACAGGTCTTTTCAGCGCTGCAACCGGAGGCGGCCCACATCACGCATTTTGCCCGAACACCGCAGTGGGTGATGTGGATGCCCACGGGGATGAGGCAGCCCCGCATTGTCGGGCGCATGCTGGGTGCACTGCCATTTCTCGACAGGACGGTGGAATGGTCGCAGGCGCTCGGTTCGGACTTCCTGGTCGACGTGGCCACCCGACCGACCTGGCGACGGCGGCTGGCCCAGCGCTACGCGTGGATATGCTTGCGAACCCTGGTGCGGGACAGGGATCTTCGCGCCAGGTTGACCCCTGACTACCAGCCGTTCTGCAAACGGCAAGTGATCTCGGGCAACTACTACCGGCGGATCTCCCAGCCGAACGCCAACTTCGTCAACGAACCCATCGCCGAGGTCACCGAAACCGGTCTCCGAACAACCGACGGCGTGCACCGCGACCTCGACGCGATTGTGCTCGCCACCGGCTTCCAGGCCCACAACTACATGCGCCCGATGACGCTACGTGGCCGCGACGGGCTGTCGATCGATGACGCCTGGGCAAAAGGTCCTCGCGCCTGGGGAATGACCGCCATCCCCGGATTCCCCAACCTGTTCACGGTTCTCGGGCCCAACTCGCCCACCGGATCGATGTCGCTGCAACACGTTGCCGAGTTGACCGCCGGTTATATCACCGAATGGCTGCGGCGATTCCGCGACGGCGAGATCACCACCGTCGAAGTCACCGAGGAGGCCACCAGCCGCTTCGCCGACGACGTCGCCGAGGCGATGGGCCCAACCGTGTGGAACACCGGTTGCAACTCGTGGTACTTCGCCGACGATAACCACATCGATCTGTGGCCATTCGACCGCAAGCACTTGACCCGCATGCTGACCCGGCCGCAGGACGACGACTACATCCTCACCCGGTGAAGGCCACCGCGACTTCCGCCGCCAACCGGGCATTGGACAGCACCAGGGTGATGTTGGCGGCAATCGACGCGCCGTGCGTCTCGCGGTGAAAGAAGTCGAGCAGGAACGGCGTGACGTCTTTGCCGCGCACCCCGGTCGTTTGGGCGGCGGCCAGGCCCGCGGCCAGCACCCGGTCGTGCAGCCCGCGATCCATCTCGTCGGCCGGCGCGATGGGGTTGGCCAGCACCAGCCCGAACCCGTCGGTGCCCAGCCGGCGTCTGGCCCGCAGCACGTCGGCGGCCTGTGCCGGCGTGTCGACCCGCCAATCCACCGGGTGGCCGGAATCGGCCAGGTAGAAGCCGGGGAATCGGTCGGTGCGGTAGCCGATGACCCCGACGTTGAGGGTCTCCAGTCGCTCCAGAGTGGCCGCCACATCGAGGATCGACTTCACGCCGGCGCAGACCACCAGCACGCCGGTGCGCGAGAGGGTTGTCAGATCCGCGGACTCGTCCCAGCTGTCGCGCGCGCCGCGATGCACGCCGCCCAGCCCGCCGGTGGCGAACACGGTGATGCCCGCGGACGCCGCCAGGTGCGCGGTCGCGGCGACCGTCGTCCCACCATCCCCGGCCCGCGCCGCGAGCACCGCGATGTCACGGACACTGACCTTGACCACCGCGGTGCCCTCCGCGATGCGCCGCATCGCGTCGTCGTCCAAACCGACGTGCGGCTCGCCGCCGATGATCGCAATCGTGGCCGGCACCGCCCCACCGGAGCGCACCGCCTCCTCGATCTCGCGCGCGACGCGCAGGTTGTCCGGACGTGGCAGGCCATGACTGATGATCGTGCTCTCCAGCGCGACGACTGGCCGTCCGGCGGCCAGCGCGTCCGAGACTTCGGGGCGGATACGCACGGGTTGCACCCTACGTCGCCCGGTAGGAGAAATTCAGCCGTCGGAGGTGCTGGACCCAGTGGACCCCAGCAGGGCGGCGCGGGTCTAGGTCTCCTCGGGAGTTTCGATGATCTGATACGTCGGGTCGAGCATCGATACCTCGTGGATGCCGCTCTGGTTTGCCTTTCCAGTGAGCCGCAGCACCTGCCCCGGCTGGATGTCGTCGCCCTGCCCGGGCCGGAACGTGATGCGGATCTCGCCGCTGTCGTCCCCGACCACGATCCACCGAGACGTTCGGCCACGTTTGGCGATGTCTTCTATTTGGCCGACTCGGCCTTCGACAGTGGCACGGCGTCCCGGAATCACGTTGTCCACCGGGATCACCGTTGCTGAACGTTGCGGGTGTTCGTAGGCTTCCACGGTCCGGTTTTCAGCCTGCCAAATCCGGTTCTCGACCTTCTCGACCCGTCGCGCGATACGCATCTCCAAGATGTCGGGGAACGCTTCGCGGATCCGGGACTGCACGTCGTACGGCACGATCGTGGCGGCGGCGTCCGGAATCCGGCTGACAGCACGGGAGATCTTGTTCGCGGTGCGGTCATGGAGCAGTCGTCCCAGCATCGGCGCGTACGTTCGGCGTGGCAGCAGCACCGTCACGTTGGTGTTCGGATGTTCGCTTTGTGCCTTCACCACCAGCGCATGGAGGGCTCGGATGATCTGTCGGTCCGGGCAATCCACCACCCGAAGCCGCGTGTCGAGATCGAAATGATCCCAACGGTTCCGCAATTCCGCAGCATGTTGCGCGTCGATCATGAAATGCACCGCGATCAGCTCGTCGGCGCGCAGGCCCCTTCCATAGCGCAGCGCAGCGATCACTGCGAGGTCAAGCGAATTGACCAAGACGAATACGCGATGGCGGGCATACTTCACCAACTCCGGGCGGTCGGTGCGGAAGGCCTCGAGGATCGCGGCCTCGGCCCGGTATTCGCGGTTGAGGCGTATCAGGGCGATAACCAGCACGGGGAAGACGACGACGACCAGCCAGGCGCCCTCGGTGAACTTCGCGATCGCGAAGATGCCCACCACGACCGTCGACAAGACCCCCGCGGAGAAGTTGATCACCAACTTGTATTGCCAGCCCGGTTCGCGGTGCGTCAGATGGTATTTGGACATTCCGTAACCGGCCATCGAGAAGCCGGTGAACACCCCGATCGCGTAGAACGGCACCAGCGCGTTGACCGATCCGCCAGTGACCACCAGCAACACCACCGACAGCGCTGTGAGCGTGATGATGCCGTTGGAGAACACCAGGCGGTAACCGCGTGTCATCAGCTGACGCGGCAGGAAGCGGTCGTCGGCGACGAAACTGGCCAGCGCGGGGAATCCGTTGAAACTGGTATTGGCGCCGGTATACAAAATGGCCGCGGTCGACACCTGGACCAGGATGTACATGGCGTTGCCGATTAACCCCTTGCCGAAGACGGCGTGGGCCACCTGCGAGAGCACCGACGGGTATTCGTCGAGATATGGCGCGGCATGCGTCGCATAGGTGAGGTAACCGACGCCGGCCAGCAAGAAGCCGAGAATGCAGGCCATTGCGGTGAGGACGCGTCGCGCGTTGGTGCTCTGCGGCTTGCGGAACACGTTGACGGTGTTGGAGATGGCCTCCACACCCGTCAGCGACGAGCCGCCGTTGGCGAACGCCCGCAGTATCACCAGGATCGTCGCGCCCATGACCAAACCGCTGCCCTGATGTACCGGCACCGAGCCGGCGGCGTGGCCGGGATCGTATTGCGGCAAGCCCCAGACGATATGGCGGACGACGCCGACGATGATCATCAGCCCGACCATGATCACGAACGCATAGGTTGCAATCGCAAACGGCAGGCCCGCTTCGCGCAATCCGCGCAGATTCGCATAGCAAATCAGGAGCACGACAGTGACCGTGATCTCCAGGCTGTATGGCCCTAGCGCAGGCAGCGCCGACGCCACCGCCACGGTGCCCGCGGCCGACTGCACCGCTACGGTCACGACGTAATCGATCAACAGTGCCGCCGCAGCCACCTGCGCTATCCGCGGCCCGAAGTTGTCTCGCGCCACGATGTAGGAGCCGCCGGCTTTGGTGTAGACCATCACTACCTGCCGGTACGACGCGGCTACCAGCGCCAGGATCAACAGGATGGCACACATGATGGGAAGCAACAGGACGAATGCGGCCAGCCCGGCCTGCGGCAGCAACTCGGTCAGAATCTGCTCGGGGCCGTAGGCTGTCGATGAGATCGCATCCGGTGAAAGTGCTCCCAGCGCAACGGGATTCGACAATCTCTCGGAGGACAATTCTTCGGTGATCAACGGTTTCCCGAGAAAGATTCGCTTGCACAGATCCGAAAAAGAAAACGGTATGTCTTCCTCAGCTGATGCTGTCACACCCACATTCCCTATCCGAGATTCAGCGTTCCCCGAAGTCTAAGCTGCATTCTGCAGCCGCCGTTCGATGATCTCCGAATCTGAACCGTGGCTATCGGGCTAGTCGGCTTTGGCCCGCAAAATCTCCGCGTCCCCTTCGGCGGTTTCTCGCGCGACCCGTGCAGCCAACGCGTCGGGGTTCACCCGCGCTATCCGGGACTCGACGTCGTAGGGCACGATGATCGCGGTCGCACCCTGGATCCGGCTGACAGCCCGGGCCATCTTGTCGGCGGTGCGGTCATGCAGCATCCGACCCAGCAGCGCCGAATATGTTCGACGCGGCAATAGCACCGTCACCTTGGTGTCCGGATGTTCCTTCTTCACCTGCAAGACCAGCTCTTGTGCGGATCGACTCAAATGCCGATCGGGACAGTCGATAATTCGCAAGTGGGTGTCGTGCTCGAAGTGTTGCCAGCGCTCCTGCAACTGGGCGGCGTGATCGGCGTCTATCACGAAGTGCACCGCGGTCAGCTCGTCGGCGTTCAGCCCCTTTCCGTAGCGCAGCGCCTCGACTTCGGCAAGGTCAACCGAATCCACGAAAACGAACACCCGCAGTCGAGCGTACTTGGCCAACTCGGGACGCTCGGTGCGCGACATCTCCAGCACCGAGGCCTCGGCGCTGTACTGCTGGTTCAGCCGTATCAGGCCGTACACCAAGATCGGGAAGACAACAACGACCAGCCAGGCACCTTCGGTGAACTTGGCCACCACAAAGATCCCCACCACGATCGCCGACATGATCCCCGCCGACAAATTGACCACCACCTTGCCACGCCAGCCGTGCTCGCGATGGGTGAAATGGTGTCGACTCATGCCGAAGCCGGCCATCGCGAACGCTGTGAACACGCCGATCGCGAAGAACGGTACCAACGCGTTGACCGAGGCGCGGGTCACCAACAGCAGCGATACCGCCAGCACCGTCAGCGTGATGATGCCGTTGGAGAACACCAAACGATGACCCCGCTTGGTCAACGGCCGCGGCAGAAAACGGTCCTCGGCAACAAAACTCGCCAATGCGGGAAAACCGTTGAAGCCGGTGTTGGCACCGGTGAACAGGATCGCCGCGCTCGATGCTTGGACCAAGAAGTACAGGATATTCCCGATCAGCCCCTGGCCGAAAACCGCCCGGGTGATCTCCGACAGCATCGACGGGTATTCGTCCAGATAGGGGGTGGCGTGGGTGACGAAGGCCAGCCAGGACACACCGGCCAACAAAAACCCGAGAATGACGGCCATCATGGTCAGCACCCGACGCGCGTTGTAACCCTGCGGTGCGCGAAAGGTGTTGACCGTGTTGGAAATCGCCTCGACCCCGGTCAGTGACGTGCCGCCGTTGGCAAACGCACGTAGCACCACCAGAACCGTGGCACCCATCACCAGGCCGCCGCCTTGATGGACCGGCACCGCCCCGACAATGTGTTGGGGGTTGTATTTCGGTAAACCCCAGAAGAATTCACGAACCAGGCCGGTCACGATCGTCAACGTGATCATGGCGACAAAGGAGTACGTCGTGATCGCAAAGACGCGGCCCGACTGCCGCAATCCGCGCAGGTTGGAAACACAGATCAGGATCAGTACACCGATTGTCAGTTCCAAGTGGTACGGACGCAGCTGGGGTATCGCCGAAACCACCGCCACCGTCCCGGCCGCGGGTTGCACAGCGGCGGTGACCACATAGTCGATCAACAGCGCCGCCGCAGCGATCTGCGCCCACCGGGGCCCGAAGTTATCCCGCGCCACCATGTACGAGCCGCCGGCCCGGGCGTAGGTCATCACAACCCCGCGATACGACGCGGACACCAACAACAAGATGAACAAGATGACGCCGATGATCGGAAGCAACAACACGAACGCGGCCATCCCGGCGCGCGGCAGCAATTCGATCATGACCTGCTCCGGACCATAGGCGGTCGAGGAGATCGCGTCAGGTGAAAGCGCGCCCAGCGCAACAGGATTCGACAATCGCTCCGATTCCAACTGCTCGCTGGTAAGCGGCTTGCCGAGAACGATGCGCTTCCACCCGTCGACGAAAGTCGGCGAGATGCTCGAGCTACGCTCCGATGTTGTCACCATGTATCACTTCCTCGGGTTGGTCGACGACGTGTCGGCGCAAATCATTTCGCGTAGGCCCCTTGCGATTCGGGCACGTCTGTCCGGCTATCCGCAACGTTCGGCCGAGCTGGAGGTGTGGCTGCCCGGGTGGCTTGCGTGATTCGGGACTCTATGTCGTAGGCCACGATTTGCGCGCTGACACCAGGGATCCGGCTGATCACCCCGGCGATCTTATCGGCAGTGCGATCATGCAGCAGCCGGCCCAGCAACGCCGAATACGTTCGGCGTGGCAACAGCACCGTCACCTTGGTGTCCGGATGATCCCGCATGACCTGCAAAACCAGCTCTTGCGCGGACCGGAGCAAGTTGCGATCCACACACTCGACCAACCGCAACTCGGTGAGGCGCCCGAAGTGCTGCCAGCGCCGCTGCAACCGCGCGGCGTGAGCAGGATCTAACACGAAGTGCACCGCGACCATCTCGTCGGCGTGCAGCCCTTTCGCGTAGCGCATCGCCTCGACCTCTGCGAGGTCGACGCTGTCCACGAAGACGAACACCCGTTGCCGGTCATGCTTGGCCAACTCGGGAGGCTCGGTGAGTGACATCTCCAACACCGAGGCCTCGGCGCGATACTGCCGGTTGAGCCGCATCAACGCGAAGACCAGAATCGGGAAGACAATGACGACTAGCCAGGCCCCTTCGGTGAACTTGGCGATCGCGAAGATCGCCACCACGATCGTGGACAGGATGCCCGCGGAGAGGTTGATCACCAGCTTGGATCGCCAGCCGGGCCCACGATGGGTCAGCCAGTGTTTGGTCATGCCGTAGCCGGCCATCGAGAAGCCGGTGAACACCCCGATCGCGTAAAACGGCACCAGCGCGTTCAGCGATCCGCCCGTCCCGATCAGCAGTGCCACCGCCAGCACGGTCAGCGTGATGATGCCGTTGGAGAACACCAGCCGGTGGCCCCGTTTCATCAACGGCCGGGGAAGGAAGCTGTCCTCGGCAACAAAGCTCGCGAGCGCGGGAAAGCCGTTGAAGCTGGTGTTGCCACCGGTGTAGAGGATCAGGGCTGTCGCCGCCTGAACGAGGATATATAACACCTTGCCGATTTCGTCGTTGCCGAACACCATCCGGGCAATCTCCGACAGCAGCGACGGGTAGCCGCTCGCATAGGGCGTCGCGTGGGTGGCGTGCGCAAGCCAGGCCACACCCGCCAGCAAGAACGCGAGGATGCAGGCCATCGTGGTGAGCACCTTGCGGGCGTTGATGCCTTCGGGCTTGCGGAACGCGTTGACGGTGTTGGAGATGGCCTCGACGCCGGTCAGCGACGAACCACCGTTCGCGAATGCACGCAATACGATCAGGATCGTCGCACCCATGATCAGGCCGTTGCCGTGCTGAATCGGGACCGCTCCGACGATGTGTTCGGGATCGTAAGTTCCTAATTTCCCGAGCAGTTCGCGAGCAATGCCGACGATGATCATCAGCGAGAGCATGCCGACGAAGAAGTAGGTCGGCAACGCAAAGGGCAGCCCGGCTTCCCGAAGTCCGCGCAGGTTGGCGAAGCACATGACCAGCACCACAGCGACGGTGATCTCCAGGCTGTACGGGCCCAGTGCGGGTATGGCCGACGCCACCGCCACGGTTCCGGCCGCGCATTGGACCGCCACGGTGACCACGTAGTCGATGAGCAGCGACGCGGCCGCGATCTGGGCCACTTTGGGCCCGAAGTTGTCCCGCGCGACCACGTACGAGCCACCGGATCGGGTGTAGACCATCACGACCTGGCGATAGGACGCGGCCACCAAGACCAGAATCAACAGAATCACACCGGTGATGGGAAGCAGCAGCGCATACGCGGCCAGCCCGGCAGCCGGCAGCAGCTCGATCATCACCTGCTCGGAACCGTAAGCGGTCGAGGAGATGGCATCCGGGGAAAGCACCCCGAGGGCAACAGGGTTTGACAGTCGCTCATGCTGGAGCTGATCGGTGATCATGGGCCTTCCGAGGAAGACCTTCTTACACACGTCAACGAAAGACGGCGAGATCCTCTGTCCGTCAGTCAGCGGTGCCATTAACACATTCCTTACGCAGTGTTGAGGATTTCTTACGCAGTCTTGACGCACCCCGGCGCAAGCCTACGATGCGTTGCATCGATCGGCGCGCCGAGAACGCGGCTCAACCAGCCTTTAGGAGCGTCTTTACGGAATCTTGACGCTCCCTCGACTTGTATCGCCTTTAAGAAATGTGGACATCGCCCGGAAGCCTACGGGGCGCTCTGCCGATCGCGCCCCGCCTGCCCACAGCCCTGGGCATCAGCCGACCACCAGCGCGCCCTCGACCAGGTCGTCGAATCGTTCGATCGCCTCGTCGGCCTCGACGTCGATTCCCCGAAGACGTCCCTGGTCAGAGAGGTAACGCAATGCGTACAACCGGGCGACGAGGGCCTTGCGGTCGGTCTGACGGGTGGCCCGCTCCCAGGCGGCCTGCTCGGTCAGCAACGCTCCGGCGTACACGTCACCGATGAACCGCGTGAGCGGGAACAGCCGAGCCTCGGCAACCGCGCCGTCAAGCTTGGTCCAGGCCGTGATCGCCGCTTCGAGATCGTCGACGCGGCAGCGTATCAGGCGCGTTGCCTCGTCGTCGTCGGACACCGTTACCGCGTCGTGGAGGCGCTCCAGCAAAGGCTGATGGGCGTGGGCGCGCTCAATGCCCCGCCTTACGTCAAGACACAGGATATTATCAGGACCTTCCCAAATAGTGTTGACCTGCGCGTCGCGAAGTAACCGGGCTACCGGCCAGGTTTCGATATATCCGTTGCCGCCGTGCAACTCGATAGCGTCCGACGCCATGGTGATGCCCAGTCGGCACACTTTGAGCTTCGTCACAGGCACGGCGATGCGTTGACGCACCGCGCGAGGCTGACGGTGATTGGCGAATCCGGTGCCGTCGAAAACCATTGCCTGGGCGGCTTCGACGTCCACGATCATCTCAGCGAGCTTGCGCCGCACCAGCGGCTTGTCGAGCAACGCGTCGCCGAACGCGCGGCGCTGCCGCGCGTAGCAGAGCGATTCGACCAGGGCACGGCGTGCGTTGCCGACGGCGAACAGTGCGATACCCAGCCGGGCCGCGTTGGTCAGTTCCATCATCCGGCCCAGCCCCTTGCCGTCGGACGGGCCGGCCTCAAGAGGCTCGCCGCTCGGTTCGCCAGAGAGTAGGAAGGCCTCGGCGTCGACGAACTCCACCTCGCCGGAGGCCACCGACCTGGTGCCCAGCTTGTCCTTGAGGCGGCGGATGCGAATCCCGTTGCGCGAGCCGTCCCGGCGGGTCCGCAACACCAGGAAGTTCGCCACGCCGCGGCCGGAATCCGGCGCACCCTCGGGCTTGGCCAGCACGACGAACACCTGCCCGTCGCAGTTGGAGGCGAACCACTTGAATCCATTGAGCAGCCAGGCATCTCCGTGTCGTTGAGCCGTGGTCTCGAGCGCGCCGAGATCGGAGCCGCCGGCGCGCTCGGTCAGCAGCTGAGCGGTCTCGCCCTCCCACTCGCCGGTCTCGAACTTGGCAAGGACGTGGTCGCGAACGTCGGCCGGCGCATAGGCAGCGACCAGCGATTTGACCATTCCGCCGCCGGTTCCAAGCGCGCACCCCATTCCGATGTCGGCCTGGTTGAGCAGATAGTTGGCCGCGTACAACGGCAGCGACGGGTTGACGCCGACCCGCCGCGCATCGTCTTTCAGTGCCTTTTGCGCGTCCAGAACTGCTCTTTTGGACTCGGTGAACGACGTCGGCTGGACGACCTGGCTGATGTCGTGGCCCCAGCGGTCGTAGCGCTCCAGCCGTGCTGGATCGCGGTCGGTCTGCTCGGCCCACCGCGCCACCGGGCCGCCCATCAACTCACCGATACGCCTCAGGTGGGGCTCAGCGACGGCCAACTCGTCTGGCTGCAGGTAATAGGCCATCGTGAGCTGCAGGCTCGGGTCGGTTTCGTACCAGTTGAGGCCCACGGCGCCCCGATAGTTCTCCGTGCGGTAGCGCTCAGATTTCTCCGGCGTGCTGAAGGGCAGCCGGTCCACCGCCTCGACGTCGTACTGCGTCATGGGCGCCGCTCCTCCTCATCGCTACGTCCCCCTCGCCGCTGCGCGGCTGGGGGTGCCCCCACTGCATCGTCACCGGCGCGAGTCATGGGCGCCGCTCCTCCTCATCGCTAAGCTCTGCATCGTCACCGGCGCGAGTCATCGGCGCCGCTCCTCCTTCATCCATCGCTAGGAACTCAGCCGCGTCGCCGCCGCGGCGATCCGCTCGTCGGTGGCGGTCAACGCCACCCGAACATGCTTGGCGCCGCGCGGGCCGTAGAACTCGCCGGGCGCGGCCAGGATGCCGCGCTGCGCCAGCCACGCGACGGTGTCGCGGCAAGCCTCACCGCGGGTGACCCATAGATATAGCCCGGCCTCGGAATGGTCGACGGTGAACCCGGCCGAGCGGAACGCCGGTAGCAAGGTGTCTCGGCGGCGGCGGTAGCGGTCGCGCTGCTCGTGCTCGTGAGCGTCGTCGTCGAGGGCGGCGACCATCGCCGCCTGCACCGGTGTCGGCACCATCATCCCGGCGTGTTTGCGCACCGCCAGCAGCTCGGCGACCACGGATTCGTCTCCGGCAACGAAGCCGGCCCGGTAGCCGGCCAGCGAGGAGCTCTTGGACAGCGAGTGCAGGGCCAGCAGACCGGTGTGGTCGCCGTCGCACACCGCGGGATGCAATACCGACGGCGGCTCGGCATCCCAGCCCAGGCTCAAGTAGCACTCGTCGGATGCCACCAGCGCGCCGCGTTCACGGGCCCAGCCGACGACCTTGCGCAAATGATCGACACCGAGCACCTGTCCGGTCGGATTACTCGGCGAGTTCACATACACCAATGCCGGCGACTGCGGACCGAGCTGGCTCAGCGAATCGGCGTAGACCACCCGAGTTCCGGCCAGCCGGGCCCCGACGTCGTAGGTGGGATAGGCCAGCTCGGGCACCACGACCAGGTCATCGACGCTCAAGGCCAGCAGCGTGGGCAGCCAAGCGATGAGTTCCTTGGTGCCGATCACCGGCAGCACGGCCGCTTCGTTCACTCCGGTGACGCCGTGCCGGCGTTCCAGGGCGGCGACGGCTGACTGGCGAAGTTCCGGGGTGCCCGCGGTCCTGGGGTAACCCGGCGCGGCGCTGGCCGCGGCAAGCGCATCGCGGATCAGCGGCGCCACCGGGTCGACGGGCGTGCCGACGGACAGATCGACGATGCCGTCCGGGTGCGACTTGGCCAGCGCCGTCACGTCGGCCAGCGTGTCCCAGGGGAACACCGGCAACAGAGCTGACAGGGCCGACCGGCGTCGGCGGTTCACCAGGCTGCTCAGTCGTCCTCACCCTGGGGCGGCAGATCCTTGACGACCTGCGGGTCGTTCTCGGTCATGCCGACCTTTGCCGCGCCCCCGGGCGATCCGAGTTCAGCGAAGAAATCCGCGTTGATCTGCGTGTATTGATTCCACTGTTCGGGCACATCGTCTTCGTAGTAGATCGCCTCGACCGGGCAGACCGGCTCGCAGGCACCACAGTCCACGCATTCGTCGGGGTGTATGTACAGCATCCGAGCGCCCTCGTAAATGCAGTCGACCGGACATTCCTCGATGCAGGCCTTGTCCTTGATGTCGACGCAGGGTTCGGCGATCGTGTACGTCACGAAGGTCTCCTCCATGTGCTGTTCAATGTGGCTGTTGTTGTGTGCTTTCTGAGGCCCTTCTCAGGCCCTGAGCAGGACGCCCGGGCTTAGTCGGTGCCGATGAAAGTGGGGTGAAAGCCTGCCTAAGTGTGCCCTATGGTTTCGCTTTCCCGGATGGGGATCCGTTGGTTACTGATACTAGACGTTGCATATATAACGCAAGTACCGGGCGGCTATGCGCACTGCTGCACTGCAACTCGTTGCATATGTAGCGCCGCGGCCCTTATGCTGCCCGCGTGGCGCTACCCCACGCGATCTTGGTGTCGTTGTGCGAACAGGCCGGCTCCGGCTACGAGCTGGCGCACCGGTTCGACCGTTCGATCGGGTACTTCTGGAGCGCCACACATCAGCAGATCTACCGCACCTTGCGGGCGATGGAAGACGACGGCTGGGTATCCGCTGAGCTGGTCGTCCAGCGCGGCCGGCCGGATAAGAAGGTCTACACCGTCTCCGACACCGGCCGCGCCGAACTGGCCCGATGGATCGCTGCGCCTCTCGGGCAGGGCAGGTCCGGACGCGGCGGCGCACTCAGCGACAACCGCACCCGTGATGTGGCCGTCAAGCTGCGTGGCGCCGCTTACGGCGACCCGGCGGCGCTGCGGGCGCAGATCTCCGCGCTGCGCGCCGAACGCGCCCAGCTGTTGGATACCTACCGCGGATTCGAGAAGAGACAGTTTCCCGACCCGTCGACACTGCGCGGCGGCGCGCTACATCAGTATCTGGTGTTGCGCGGCGGCATCCGCGCCGAGGAAAGCACGATCGATTGGCTCGACGAGGTGACCTCGGCATTGCAGGAGACCTGATGACCTATCCAAACCTGTTGTCTCCGTTGGACCTCGGGTTCACGACATTGCGCAACCGGGTGATTATGGGTTCGATGCACACCGGCCTGGAGGACCGTGCTCACCATATCGACCGGCTCGCCGAGTACTTCGCCGAACGCGCCCGCGGCGGCGTCGGACTGATCATCACCGGTGGCTACGCACCCAACCGGACCGGCTGGTTGCTGCCCTTCGCGGCGGAGCTGGTCTCCTCCACACAGGCCCGCCGGCACCGTCGCATCACCGGCGCGGTGCACGAAGCGGGCGGCAAGATTCTGCTGCAGATCCTGCACGCCGGACGGTATGCCTACCATCCACTTTCGGTCAGTGCATCGTCGATCAAGGCGCCGATCAATCCGTTCCGTCCACGCCGGCTCTCGTCGCGCGGTGTGCAGAGCACGATCGACGACTTCGCGCGCTGCGCGCTGCTTGCTCGCGAGGCCGGTTACGACGGCGTCGAAATCATGGGCAGTGAAGGGTATTTGATCAACCAATTCCTGGCCCCGCGTACTAACAAGCGCAGCGACGCCTGGGGCGGCACACCCGAGAAGCGACGCCGGTTCCCGGTCGAGATTGTGCGTCGCACCCGGGCGGCTGTCGGATCCGATTTCATCATCTGCTACCGGATGTCGATGGCCGACTATGTCGAGGACGGCCAGAGTTGGGATGAAATGCTCTCACTGGCAACCGATGTCGAGGCCGCGGGCGCGACCATGCTCAACTCCGGCTTCGGCTGGCACGAGGCGAGAGTACCGACGATCGTCACATCGGTGCCCAACAGCGCCTTCGTCGACATCAGCCATGCCGTCGCCAGACACGTCAATATCCCTGTGGTGGCGTCCAACCGAATTAACATGCCGCAGGCGGCCGAACAAATCTTGGCCGACACCGACGTGCAGCTGATCTCGATGGCCCGACCGCTGCTGGCGGACCCGGAGTGGGTGCTGAAGGCGCAAGCCGCGCGCGACGACGAGATCAACACCTGCATCGCCTGCAATCAGGCCTGCCTGGATCACGCGTTCGTGAAGAAGACGGTGTCCTGTCTGCTCAATCCACGGGCCGGCCACGAGACGCGGCTGGTGTTGTCTCCGACCGGGCGCACTCGATCGGTCGCGGTGGTCGGGGCCGGTCCGGCCGGGCTGGCGACCGCGGTCAACGCTGCTCAGCGCGGTCACGACGTCACGCTGTTCGAGGCCAACGACTTCATCGGCGGCCAGTTTGACATGGCCCGCCGAATCCCGGGCAAAGAGGAATTCAACGAAACCATCCGGTATTTCACGACGATGCTGGAAAAACACGGCGTGGCCGTTCGGCTGGGCACCCGGGTGTCGGCGGCCGAGCTGACCGGCTACGACGACGTGGTGTTGGCGACCGGCGTGGCGCCGCGGATTCCGACCATTCCGGGGATCGACCATCCGATGGTGCTCACATATGCCGAAGCCATCACCGGTGTCAAACCGGTCGGGAAGACCGTCGCCGTGATTGGCGCCGGCGGCATCGGTTTCGATGTCAGTGGGCTCCTGGTGACCGACGACTCGCCAAGGCATGAACCGCAAGGCCTGAAAGAGTGGAAGGCGGAGTGGGGTGCCGCCGACCCGTGGGAGCAGCGGGGCGCGCTGACCACTCCGATTCCGACACCGCCGGCGCGCGAGGTATATCTGCTGCAGCGCACGAACGGTATTCAGGGGAAGCGGCTGGGCAAGACCAGCGGTTGGGTACACCGGGCTTCATTGAAAGCCAAAGGCGTTCACCAGCTTTCCGGAGTCAACTACGAGCGGGTGAGCGACGACGGGCTGCACATCAGCTTCGGCCCCAACCGGGAGCGACCCCAGCTGCTGGCCGTGGATAATGTGGTGGTCTGCGCGGGCCAAGAGCCGGTGCGCGACCTGGAAGACGATCTGCGAAGCGTCGGCATTGACCCGCACATCATCGGCGGTGCCGCATTCGCGGTCGAACTGGACGCCAAGCGTGCGATCAAGCAGGGCACCGAGCTGGCGGCCCGGCTGTAGAGGCGCTCAGGTCAGTAGCCGGCCAGCAGACTGCGTACTCTGCCCAAGGTTTGCGGACCGACACGGCTGCAGATCCGCGATGGGTCGGCGGGCCTGCGACCCCACAGCAGCAGGACACGCGTTGCGGCGTCGGTTTCCAAGGTGGCCGGACCGTCCGGGTCGGCCAGCCGGATGGTGGTGCGGTTGGCGTCCGCATCGACCACGACGTCGTCGGCGTCGGCAACCCGCAGTCGCGCCTCGATTCGCTCCCCGGGCCGCAGTTGCTTGGCGCCCTTGGCCAACAGCGGCTTTCCCACCGCCAGCACACTGTGGGTGGTCATCCAGGGCTGCGCCATCCGGGCCTGGGCCGCCGCATCGTCGCCGGTGATGTCCCAGCCGTGCAGGACGAGCTCTTCGGCGTTGCCGGCTTGATGGATGACGATGTCGCGGACCGTCCAGGCTTCACACCAGCTGCCGGCGTCGGGGCGGCGCTGCTGGACGGCGTCTAAGAACGGCTGCCACTCGGGGAATCGATCGTTGTCGATCTGTTGCTTCAGGGCATCGGGTATACCCGCCGCCTCTGACAACTAAGCCGCGAGCGGACTATACGTCGTCGTGCGCTGACGTGCCGGACGACCGATGCCCTCAGCGATCGCAATCAACTCGGAGGCCGTCTTGGCCGATCCGTATTCGGAGCCGGCCATCCGGGAGATGGTCTCTTCCATCAGGGTGCCGCCCAAATCGTTGGCGCCGCCGTTGAGCATCACCTGCGTGCGCTCGACGCCGAGCTTGACCCAGCTGGTCTGGATATGAGAGATACGGCCGTGCAACATGATCCGCGCCAGCGCATGCACTGCGCGGTTGTCCCGGTGGGTTGGCCCGGGCCGTGCCGCACCGGCGAGGTACAGCGGCGAGTTCTGATGCACAAACGGCAGCGGCACGAACTCGGTGAAACCTCCGGTGCGGTCCTGAATGTCACGCAATACGTTGAGGTGACCGACCCAGTGCCGCGGGCTGTCGACGTGGCCGTACATCATCGTCGAGGATGACCGCAGGCCCACCTCGTGGGCTGTGCTCACGATCTCGATCCACATCGAGGTTGGCAGCTTGCCCTTGGTGAGCACCCAACGGATTTCGTCGTCGAGGATCTCCGCGGCGGTGCCGGGGATGGTGTCCAGGCCCGCCTCACGCAGGCCGGTCAGCCACTCACGAATACTCAAGCCGCTCTTGGTTACACCGTTGGCGATCTCCATCGGTGAAAACGCGTGCACGTGCATCGACGGCACCCGCGCCTTGACCGCCCGCACCAGGTCCGCATATCCGGTCACCGGCAGCTCGGGATCAATGCCGCCCTGCATGCACACCTCGGTGGCGCCGACGACATGGGCCTCCCACGCACGTTGGGCGACCTCGGCCGTCGACAGCGAGTAAGCATCGGCGTCGCCCTTGCGCTGCGCGAAAGCGCAGAACCGGCACCCTGTGTAACAGATGTTGGTGAAGTTGATGTTGCGGTTGACGACGAACGTGACGTCATCACCGACCACCTCGCGACGCAACGAATCCGCCAGGGCAGCAACAGCATCCAGCGCAGGACCGTCAGCGGTGGCCAATGCCAGGTACTCCGCGTCGGTGCAGCCGGCAGGGTCACGTTCCGCTGCACTCAAAGCGGCGAGCACATCGGTGTCAATGCGTTCGGGGGCACGGGCGGCCAACTCGTGCACCTTCGATCGGATCGAGTCCCAGTCCCCGAATGCGCTGAGCAGATCGCTGCGGGCTTCGGTGCTACGGCCTTCGGTGTCGATCGCGGCGTTCAAGTCCACCCGGCCGGAGGAGGCGACGTCGTCGGGTTCCTGCCACGGCATGCCCACCGGTTTCACATCGCGAGCCAGTCCGGTGGCCGGGTCGGCCAGCGCCGCAACGTGGTTGTGAACTCGCGGATCGATCCAGGCCGCCCCCGCCTGGATGTACTTGGGCTGGGCTGTCAGCCGCTCCACCAAGTCGTATCCCGCCTGTTCGGTGACGGCGGCGAGCTCGTCGAGCGCGGGCCATGGCCGCTCGGGGTTGACGTGGTCAGGCGTCAGCGGCGAAACGCCGCCCCAGTCGTCGACACCCGCGGCGATCAACGCCATGCACTCGTCCCGGGACACCAGGTTCGGCGGCGCCTGGATGCGCATTCCCGGGCCGAGCACCAGTCGCGCCACCGCCACCGTGGCCAGGAAGTCATCGATACCGGCGTCGGGCGTCGAGGCCATCACCGTGTGTTCTTTGGCGCGGAAGTTCTGCACTATGACTTCCTGAACGTGGCCGAACTCCTTGTGCGACTTGCGAATAGCATGTAGTGTCTCGGCCCGCTCGGTGAGCGTCTCGCCGATACCGACCAGCAGACCGGTGGTGAACGGTATCGACAGCCGGCCCGCGTCGGTCAAGGTGCGCAGCCGAACCGCCGGATCCTTGTCGGGACTGCCGTAGTGCGCCAAGCCCTTCGTTTCGAACAGCCGCCGCGACGTCGTCTCCAGCATCATCCCCATCGACGGCGCCACCGGCTTCAACCGCGACAACTCCGACCAGCTCATCACGCCGGGGTTCAAGTGCGGCAGCAGCCCGGTTTCCTCCAGCACCCGGATCGCCATCGCCCGCACGTAGGACAACGTGGAGTCGTAGCCGCGTTCCTCCAGCCACTCGCGCGCCTCCGGCCACCGATCTTCGGGTCGATCACCGAGGGTGAATAGCGCTTCCTTGCAACCGAGTTCGCCGCCGCGACGAGCGATATCGAGAATGTCGTCGGGCTCCAGAAACATCCCGGCGCCCTTGGCACGCAGCTTGCCGGGCACGGTGACGAAGGTGCAGTAATGGCAGCTGTCGCGGCACAGATGCGTCACCGGGATGAACACCTTGCGCGAGTAGCTGACCGGCAGCCGTCCAGCAGTGCCGCGTCGTCCCGCCGATTCCAGACCAGCATCGCGTACCCGCGCCGCGCTGCGGCACAGGTCGGCCAGATCCTCGCCGCGGGCAGTCATGGCGACCGCCGCCTCGTCGACATTCAGCGCAACCCCGTCGCGGGCCCGCCGCAACACCCGCCGCATCGCGGACGCCCTCGCCCGCGGCGGCACCGACGGGTTGGGCAGCAGGGTTGATTCTTCGCCCGGAGTCAGTGGCACGTTGGTGTAACTCCCGTCCACCCGGATTTCATCCGCGCGCAGCAACCGTTTGCATCCCCGACGCGTGCCATAGGCGCAACAGTAGCGTCCAGTTGCGCGCTGGCGGGCCCTGCCCTCCTTCTCCAGAGAGGCCTGGTCGCGCGACTCGTCAGGGTTCGGCTCGGCGCTGCCACAGTACCCACAACGGCGGTGCCGCACCCGCCGCGAGCAGCAGAAATGGGCCGTAAGCCAGCACTCCTCGGCCACCGAAGATAACGTCGCCGCCCGGACCGCCCATGGCCATCGCGGCAACCGTCAACAGCCAGGTCCACAGCGGCAAGGCGGCCAGCCTCGCCGACGTGGTCCATCGGCCGGCGGCCCAGACCAGGGCCGCGTTGACCAGACCGCTGATCAACGCGCTGATGGGAAATGGGATTGAACCGAGGTAGGCCGGGAGCAGCAGCGCGCCGGCGACCGCGGAGAGAATCCCGTCGACGGCGAGTAACGCCAGAATGACGATTCGGATGGAGGGGTCCGTCGCGCCGGCGTCGTCGATTTGGCCGACGCGCGGCTTGGTGGCGGTCAGGTCGGGACGCTGTCCAGCTGCGAAACGATGGGCATGAGCTCCCACTGGAAGCTGTCCCGTCGGTCCTGCCAGTGTTGCTGGTTGTAGTCCAGATCCGGATCCATACTTTTCCTTCCTGGTCCTCGCGGCGCTTGCTTCGTCGGAAGCCTACCGCGCGGCGGACCCGGCGAGGTCGAGTCCGGCGAGGAGATCGGTCTCCCAGCCGCGCTCATCGCGATCACCCGCGACGCCGCCAGCCAAAATATAGTGCTCCTGGCCGACGATCGGCAGCGCGAAGTTATTCGACAACGCGAGAGCTCGGCCGGTGGGGCCGACGATCAGCTGGGTGGCGTGCGCGGCCAGCGCCGCCCTCTTGGCCGGCAGCGCGTCGAGGTCCTCGACGACCGCGTCGATCTCTTCGTCGGAGTAGCCGAGGCCGCCGAATTCGCCATCAGCGGGCGGGATCACCCATTCGGGCCGTAAGTCGTCAGGCCCGAGCGCCTCCCAACCTGCCATGAACGCGCTCCGGGCGATGACCGTCCAGTAAAACTTCGGCACCGTCCATGGCGTGCCCGGGTAGTCATCGGTGCCAGCCGCGGCCACCGCCGCCGTGGTGACGACATGGGCCCGCACGTGATCGGGATGCCCGTATCCGCCGTTGGCGTCGTAGGTCACCACGACGTGCGGCCGCAATGTGCGAATGACGTCGACGAGCGCGCCGACGGCTTCGCGTTCGTCGGCGTCACTGAACCGCTGAGAACCCTGCCGGCCGCGCGGTTCGGTGCCCGCCATGCCCGAGTCCCGCCAGCGCCCCGGCCCGCCGAGGAAGATCGGCGCGTCGACACCCAGGGCGCGCAGCGCCGCGGTCAGTTCAGCGATGCGGTAGCCGCCGAGTTGGTCCGCGTGATCGACGGCAAGTTGCGCCCAACGGTCGCCGATGACCTCGCCTTCTTCGCCGAGAGTGCAGGTGACGACGTGCACCTCAGCCCCGCGGGCCGCGTAGTGGGCGATGGTGGCGCCATTGGTGATGCTTTCGTCGTCCGGGTGGGCGTGTACGAACAACAGCCGCGGCGTCTCGTGCATGGACGCACCATACCGGTGTGGTGCGCGGTGAAGGAGCCGGGTAGCGAAGACGTAACCCGATGGGCCGCAGCCACAATCGGTGGACGGGCAAAGCCGACGTTTCGCCAAAAGAAACGCCGCTGGCTACTATCAACGCATGGCGCAGCAGATCATCTCCATGCCAAAGACAATCCGCACTCGCCGCCGGGGCAAGGAACTCGAGGACGCGCTCTACGACGCGACGCTGGCGGAACTGGCCGCAGTCGGCTACGGCGGTCTGACCATGGAAGGGATCGCCGCGCGGGCCCGCACCGGCAAGGCCGCGTTGTATCGCCGCTGGTCCTCCAAGCACGACCTGGTCCAGGCGGCGCTGCGCTACGCGCTGCCGCCACACCCGGAGCCGCGTAGCGACCGATCGGCGCGGGAGAACCTGCTGTCCGTCTTCACCGCGCACTGCGATGTGCTTTCCGGCAAGACTGCATTTCCCAGCCTGGCCATCATGAATCAGCTCATCCACGAGCCGGAATTGCGTTCCATATTCGCCGACGCCGTCGTGGCACCCCGCCTGCGGATCATCGAATCGATCCTGCAGGCCGGCGTGGCCAACGGCGAGATCAATGCCGCCGTGCTCACGCCCTACACCGCTCGCGTCGGTCCGGCGCTGATCAACCAACAGCTGCTGCTGACCGGGGCCCCACCGAACAAGCGCCAAATCGCGCACATCGTCGACACCGTGGTCGCCCTCGCCGCGCCGGTGCAGACCGGCTGACGCTAGTCCAGGCGGACAGCCGCGCCTCCAGCAGCAGCCCGCGCATATGCTGCGCTACTGCGCGGCTTTGACCCATTGTCCAGCGTCGCCGACGATCCCGACGGGCACCGAACCTGAGAGGCTCACATTCAGCACGCTGGGGCCGGCCGCCACGATCGTGGTGTCCTGCAGGATCGGCAGCACGGTGGACATGTTCCACAGCCGCGGCTCGACCGTGTTGACCACGTCGTTGATGTTCTCGGTCCCGGTCAGCGCGGCATCGATATTCGACTGGATGCCGTGATCGCAGATGCCGGTGAGGTTGGACGGCGCCTGCACCAGTGCCCCGGGTTCCTGTGCCCGGCTGGGCGCTGTCGACGTCGGACCCGCCGCCGTGGTGGCAGGAGTCGCTCGGGCCGTCACCGACGGGTCGGATGAGGCCGTCGGGGCCGCCGCCGTCGACACGGGCGTCGCCTCCAATGCCGGGCAGCTGTAGCGGGAGGCCAACAGCGTCGCCAAGTTCCCGCCGGCCTCGCGCCAACCGACAAGGGCGTCCACCCGGTTGTTGACCAACGCGTCGCGGTAGAGCGCCACCGGATCGAGCGCCAACACTGTCGCGGCGATACCGACGTTGCGCAACTGGTCGGCGGCGGTGTTGGCCACTGCCAGCGACGTCGGGTCGTTCGCCGCGACGCCGATGATCAGCGACAGCTGCTTGCCGTCCTTGCTGATCCGCCCCCGGGTGATCTCGGGCGGCCCGGTTTTGGGCGGCGCCGAGGGCGCTGGAGGTGGCGGAGTGACCGACGCCGACGTGTCGTTCTCGATTTGGTATCCGGATGCTTCCAGCAACCCCAACGCCTCCGTTCTGGTCAGCGCGGGCGGTGCGGTCGGCACGTAGCCGGGGTCGCTGGGTGAGCGTATCTGCGCCTGGTCCAGGCTGACGGTGTTGTCGCTGCCGGCGCCCACGGCGGCGAGCAAGTCAACGTCGAGCATGCCCAGAATCGCCTTGCGAACCGCGGAGTCGGCCAGCTTGGGCTCGTTGGCGCGCAACGTGAGCTGCATGACTCGCGGCGTCATGATCCGGGCGGTACGCACATCCGGGATGGCCGACAACTGCGCGAAAGCTGCTGAGCCACCGTGTACTTGGGCGACCTGAGTGTCGCCGTTGCGGACCGAATCGGCCAGTGCGGCCGGTGCCCCGGCCCGCCGGAACAGGATCAAATCCGGCTTGGCCGGCGGCCCCCAATAGCGATCGTTGCGGGCGAGCAGGATTTCGTCGCGCTGCGGGTCGATGTTTTCCACCCGGAACTGTCCGCCGGTGACCGGCAGGGCGCTCGCCAGCCCGGCCGGGAAACCGCCGGGCACATCCTTGACGATGTGCGCAGGCAGAATGTTGCTGAACAGCTCGCGCCACGCCGGGTATGGCCGGGAGAACGTGACGACGGCCTGCTTGCCGCCGTCGATCGACTGCACGCCGGTGATCAGGTCGTAGCCGGCCGGATCGACCACACCGGGCTGGCTGACCATCTGCCGCCACAGATACCAGAAGTCGTCGGCGGCGATGGGAGCGTTATCCGTCCACTGCGCCTCCGGCCGGATTTTGTAGGTCACCGTGAACGGGTTGTCGTTGGTGACATCCGCGGACACCAGCAGCGTCGGGTCCATCTCCCATCGGGATCCGGTCGGCGTGGCCGGGTCGGCAATCGGACGGAACGCGCTGGGCAGCACAAGCGCACCGATTGCGGCGTTGACCGCGGAAAGGTCGGTCAACAGATGCGGGTTGAACCCAGCACCGATCGAGTCGATGCCCATGATGATCTGCGTCTTCCGCATGGGCGGCGGCGCGGTGCTCCGGGTGGTCTCGGTGCTCTGCGGGGCCGGCGGCGGACTGACGGCGCAGCCTGCCAGCGCGAGCGTCGAAACCAGCACGCCGATGGTTAACCAGGCGCGGCGGGCTCGTTTCGGCACGCCCAACAGGGTATCGGGACCCCGCGGTTGATCAACTGCTGCTTGTGCTTGGCCAGCGCTAACCACGGGCCTTGGCCCGCGCCTTGCTGCGCGCCCGGGTGGTGGCGTCCAGGTCGTTCTTGCGGACCCGGACGATCTCCGGCGTCACCTCGACGCATTCGTCGTTCGCACAGAATTCCATGGCCTGCTCCAGGTCGAGCTCGAGCGACTTGGCCAACGTCTCGAAGACGTCCGCGGTCGAGGACCGCATGTTGGTCAGCTTCTTCTCGCGCGTGACATTGATGTCGAGATCCTCTGGGCGTGGGTTGATCCCGACGACCATTCCCTCGTAGGTCTCCTGGCCAGGCTCGACGAAGAACTGGCCCCGGTCGGTCAACTGGATCAGGGCAAACGGGGTGATGGTGCCGGTGCGGTCGGACACCAGCGACCCGGTGTGCCGGGCCCGGATCTCGCCGGCCCACGGCCGGTAGCCGTCGAACACGGCGTTGGCGATGCCGGTGCCGCGAGTGAGGGTCAGAAAATCGGTGCGGAAACCGATCAGGCCCCGGCTGGGCACGATGAAGTCCATCCGCACCCAGCCCGCGGCATGGTTGGTCATCTCCTCCATGCGGCCCTTACGGCCGGCCATCAACTGGGTGATCACCCCGACGAACTCCTCGGGACAATCGATCGTCATCGCCTCGAACGGTTCGTGCAACTTGCCGTCGATCGTCCTGGTGACCACTTGCGGCTTGCCGACCGTGAGCTCGAACCCCTCCCGGCGCATCTGCTCGACCAGCACCGCCAGCGCCAGCTCGCCGCGGCCCTGCACCTCCCAGGCGTCGGGCCTGTCGATGTCGACGACCCGGATGGAGACGTTGCCGACCAGCTCGGTGTCCAGCCGGTTGCGGACCATGCGCGCGGTCAGCTTGTGCCCCGAAACCTTTCCCGCCAGCGGGGAGGTGTTGGTGCCGATCGTCACCGAGATGGCCGGCTCGTCGACGGTGATGCGCGGCAGCGCGTGGGCATGGTCGGGATCGGCCAGCGTGTCGCCGATCATGATCTCGGGCAGCCCCGCCACGGCCACGATGTCGCCGGCGATCGCCTCGTCGGTGGCGGTGCGCTCGACGCCCTCGGTCGCGAGCAACTCGGTGATCTTGGCGTTGGTGATGACGGGCAACCCGTCCACCTCGCGCATCCACGCCACCTGGTGGCCCTTGCGCAGCTTGCCTTTGTAGATGCGGACCAAGGCGAGCCGGCCGAGGAAGGGCGACGCGTCCAGGTTGGCCACCAGCGCCTGCAGCGGCGCCTCGGGGTCCCCGATCGGCGGCGGGATGTGCTCCATCAGCACGTCGAACAGCGGGTCGAGGTTGTCGCCCGCAGGCACCTCGCCGTCGACGGGCGCCTCGGTGCTCGCGACGCCGGCGCGCCCGGACGCATACAGCGTCGGCAGGCCCAGCGCGTGCTCGGCGGCCGCGGCCGCCTCGTCGTCGAGATCGGACGCGACATCGAGCAACAGGTCGTGGCTGGCGTGCACGACCTCGGCGATGCGAGCGTCGGGCCGGTCGGTTTTGTTGACGACGAGGATCACCGGCAGATGCGCGGCCAGCGCCTTGCGCAGCACGAACCGGGTCTGCGGCAGCGGGCCCTCGGACGCGTCGACCAGCAGCAGCACGCCGTCCACCATGGACAGCCCGCGCTCCACCTCGCCGCCGAAGTCGGCGTGCCCGGGTGTGTCGATCACATTGATCACCGTCACGGTCCCATCGGCGTTATGGCGGTGCACGGCGGTGTTCTTGGCCAGGATCGTGATGCCCTTTTCCCGTTCCAGGTCACCGCTGTCCATCACACGGTCCTGCAGATCACCGCGTTCGTGCAGGGCACCGGACTGCCGCAGCATGGCGTCAACCAGGGTCGTCTTGCCGTGGTCGACGTGGGCGACGATGGCGATGTTGCGGAAATCCACGCCGTCGAGTGTGGCAGCGCGGGCGGTGGATAGCGAAACGAGCCGTTGGCGGCCCCACCGCGTGCATCGAGTCTGGGTAGGGGGCATGTACGCGCGCGGTGTGTCGCCGCGCGCAGCGCAGGTTCGATGCCATCAGCGCAACATCGACTGGCAGGGTGACACTGTGAAGCCGAGCAAGTTCTCTGGTATCGAGCCTAAGAAGAAGTGCTGCCGGAGCAAGCCGCGGTGCAAGCGCTGCCGGGTCGTGGTTCGCGCAGTGCGCAAGGCCGAGTACAACGGGATCTGCGGCAAGAAGCTGCAGAAGGTCGATCAACGTGTGCGCGACGGGACCGGTGGCAATCGCCTACCGGCTGACCGTGCGGCCGGTCGAGGGGTGTCGACCCAGCGCCGAGTGGCTGCGCTTGGAAGGCAGCGGCTTTCCGTATCTATAGGGCTCGAAGCAGCATCTATAGGGCTCGAAGCAGCGCCGGTAGCCAGGCCCGGTCGGCGGGCACCCAGTCGATGTCAGGCAGTTGCGCCGCCGTCACCCAGCGCAGCGCTCGGTGGTCGTGCGGATGGGGTTCACCACGCACCAGCCGCACTCGATAGGCCCGCAGCGTCGTCGTGCCGTTCAACGGGATGTCGTCGCCCAGGCGTGCACCGACGGCGACGTCGACACCTAGTTCCTCGGCCAATTCGCGGGCCAGCGCATCGGACTCGGTTTCACCGGGCGCCACCTTGCCGCCGGGCAGTTCCCAGCGGCCGGCCAAGTCCGGCGGCCGCGAGCGTTGTGCCACCAGCACCGCGGAGCCGGAGATGACGGCTCCCGCAACGACGATCTGGTTCGGCATCACGAGTGACGGTATACGGTCCGTATATGGCTGTGTTATCGGATGAGCAGGTAGATGCCGCACTGCCTGAGCTCAACGGCTGGCAGCGGGCCGAGGGGACGCTGCGCCGGTCGATCAAGTTTCCCTCGTTCCTTGCCGGTATCGACGCCGTGCGCCGGGTGGCCGAGCACGCCGAAGCTCAAGATCACCACCCCGACATCGACATCCGTTGGCGGACTGTCCGTTTCGCGTTGGTGACACACTCCGAGGGTGGCATCACCGACAAGGACGTAGCGATGGCGCACGATATCGACCGGATACTCGGCGTCTAGCGGCTTTCCGGGACGCGCCGAGTCTGCATACTGACGTCCACCCTGCGTCCAGCGCGTGGCCAAGGCGCTGTTCGGCGCGCTCAGCGCAGGCTCGCTCGCCTGAGTTTGGCTACTGCCGCGCCTCTCCTGGCGCTGGCCTAAAGTGCGGATACGGCAAGGTGGCCCCGCATCGACGGCACCGAACACCCGCTAAGGACCAGACGGAGCGCCCTCGCCCGCGGCCTGGTCGACATCAGCGCCCTAGGCCATTGAACCGCGCGGCGGAGCACGACCGCCAGACCACAGACTCCGGGTCAGACCACTGTTTCAGGGGAGCGGACGCTTACACGAGCTCGCCCAGGCGAGCATGTCATCTACGGAAACGTAAAAAACTCAGTTTTTTATCAGTTTCCTATTCCTATCACCTTCTGCTTTTACTTAGTTTAAGCTCAGGTTGCTTTCGATCCCGTGAGCCCGGTCACTTTCGAGAATGGAGTCAGATGAACATCCGCCCTATCACGCTCGCTCTGGGTGCCGCAGCCGGGGGGTTGCTGGCAGCCGCGTACCTGCCAATGGCCATCGCCAACGCCGACAGCGGCGGCGGCGCCGTCGTCGACGTCACCTCCGACGCCCTGCGCGCCCCAACTCCCGACGTCTTCGGGTTCTCGCCCGATTCCCCGGAAACCGTCCTCACGGTTTCCGGACTTCCGCCGCTTTTCCAGCAAGTCGAGGGGTATCAAACGTTCGAGTACTTCACCCCGACTGGCGACGACCTCGGGCAGGTCAACGCCGACGTGAGCACCTTGACGACCCCGGGCTTTGACAACACCGAATACCTCGTGACCGGTGACGCCCCCGATGCCACTAAGGCCGTGGAATCGGTTGGCTTTCCGACAGACGGCCTTCCGACAGAAGGGTCGGTGTACGACATCGCCAACTTCGGTGACGGCTTCTCCAACGACTACTCCGACGTCGTCGCAGCACCCGCTCGGATGGCAGACGGAACGACAGACTTACTTACGGGGACCGGTACGGCAGCGACAGGCACAATCACGGACACCTTCGTGACCCCCTTTGGGGACGTTGACCTCACCCCGTTGGTCGATAGCTTCTCCACGTTTGTGAATCCCGCCGATAATTTCCTGACCACCGTCGACCCGACTTTGGTCGACGCTGGCGATTTGGGGTCGATACTCGGCTCCTTCGGCGACGTCTTACAAATGTTCTGAGCTGACCAGCTAGGACCCAGCGCCACCAGTCAACGGCCTGGGTTCGCCATAGTCGGTTTGGTTGCCCATCGCGGGGTGGGCAACCATAGGACAGGGGGACGAATAACCCCACTCGGCGGTCATCGCCCCGAGTGGGGTTGTTTCGTTATGGAGCCGCGTCGACGGAACCCGTGGATCGTCCTCCGTGCCGAATGGGATTGTCACTTTTATGCAGCCGCGCCGGCGGAATCGCGACTCGTCCGCCGGAAGCGGCGATCCAGGCCAAGGTCGCCAATGTCGCCACGATGTAAACCAGTCCGCCCCAGGCCTGATACCACGGCCTGCCGTTCTGCCAGATGGTCGGCTGGGCAAAGCTCAGCAGCCACGGCACGCCGATGATGGTCAGCACCAACCAGGTCCAGCCGAGAATCCGCGCGCCGCGGCGGTCGGACAGCGGCCCGTGCAGCAGCCAGATCATCAACGGCACCAGCCACACCCAGTGGTGGGTCCAGGAAATCGGCGAGAGCAGCAGCCCGAACAGTTCGACCACCAGCAGGGTGCCGAGCGGGTCTGGCCCACGGCTGGTCAGCGCACGCCAGGCCAGGATGGCCAGTATGGCGGTGACGGCGATCCCGGTCAGCACCGGCGGGCTGTAGCCGGCGTCGTGGCCGAAGATCCGACAGAAGCCGCCCCGCCAGGACTGATTGAACGTTGTGCAGATCGGCCCGATCCGGTCGGTTTTGAAAATCAGATCGGTGAAGTAGTGCCGGGTCTCATCGCCGACGACGAGCGCGGACACCGCAACGGTGGCCAGGAAGACAACCGCGGAGAACACCGCCGCGCCCCACCGGCGGGCACCGAGGAAATAGAGACCGGCGATCGCGGGGGTCAGCTTTAGGCCGGCCGCGGTGCCGACCAACAGGCCCGACAACCACCACCGGGTGGTGTAGACCGCCAGCAGTACGGCCAGCACCAGCAGCACGTTGATCTGGCCGTAGTCGAACGTGCTGCGCAGCGGCTCAAGCCAGATGGCGACCGCGGTCCAGAGCATCGCGAGACCGTGACCCTCGCCGGCCTCGACGCCGAGCAAGCGTTGGCTGATCCGGACCACGCCGTAGAGGGCGGCCATCGTCCCGACCTGCCAGCAAAAGGCGACCAAGCCGAACGGCAGCAGGTGCAGCGGATAGAAGAGGATCGCCGCGAACGGCGGGTAGGTGAACGGGAGCGGGAAATCCGGCGTCTGGTCGGCGTAGACGTAGTGGTACAGGCTTCCCGGGTGGTCGATGGTGGCCGCACCGCCGATGTACACGTGCAAGTCGACGAAGTTGGCCCCGTTAGGAGCCAGATACGTCCAGGCCAGCCGGGCGGCGACGCTCACGACCAAAAGCACCGGCCCGAGTGCGTTCAGTGAAATCGCCCGCCGGCGGATGGTAGCTGCCGCCGGGGCGGCCGGGGTGGTGTCTATCTGCACGACTCTAACGGGGGCCGCGCAGGGTGTGGCGGCAGACGCTTTTCACCGCCCACCCCTGCGCTGCGACGCCGTCGGTCACCGCCGTCACTCGTATCCGTAACGATCGAATAAACGCCACACGTGTCACTTGAGTCACTTCCATATCCAGCGAACTATCAGCGCGGGAGGACCCCGTCATCAAGAACCAGGGAGAGTCATGTCAACCATTTGGACGTTGTTACGCGCCGGCGCGGTTGTGGCGGGCTCATCGGCCGCGCTACTCGCAGGCGGTCTGATGGGCACAGCCCACGCCGACCCGGCGCCACCGGTACCCACACCGAATATTGGGCAGCAATTGGTCACTTCGGCGGCCGGCGCACCCCAGGTGCTGCAAAACCTTGGGACGGCGCTGAGCGGACAGCCAGCGGCGCCGCCGCCGTTGGCCAGCATCAGAGTCCCGCAGCCTTCGGCAGCGGGCGTTCCGGGAGCCACCTCAGCCGTCCCCGGCGTAACGTCGCTCATCCCCGGCACCACCGGCGCTGCTCCGGCGGCGGCGAGTGCGACACCCGGACTCGGGATCCCGGGGTTGACACCGACCCTTCCGGCACCGGCCGCGCCCGCGTCCGGGCTCACCGGCATTCCGGGGTTGACGCCGACCGTGCCGGCGGCGCCTGCACCGGCGACAGGACCCGCGGGATTGCTGCCCCAGGCGAAGCTCAACTTGCCGCAGATGCCGTTCCTGCCAGTGCCGCTGCCGCAGCAGATTTCGCTGCCCGGCGACCTGACCTCGTTGCTGACCGGTGGGGTCCCGGCTTCTCCCGGCGTCAGCTCGCCCGGATTGGTGCCCGTTCCGGCCGCCGCCCCGGTGACGTCGCCCAGCCCGTTGTACTTCCCGGTGTCCGGCCTGCCCTGATCCACCCTGGCCGGCTAGCGCCCCGCTGCGCTAGCCGGCACCCCAACCAACCCTGACCGGGAGGACATCGTGGTAATCACCAGGAATCTGATCAGCGGCTTGGCCGCCGCGGCGCTCGCTTGCAGTGCCGCAGTGGCGCTCAGCCCCGGCGCGCTTGCCGACCCGACGCCGCCCCAGCCGCTCCCCGCCCAACAGTTTCCCGGGCTGCCGGCGCTGACCGAGTTGAGCCCCATCATTCAGCAGGCCGCCGGCAACCCCGAGCAGGCGACGCAGTTGCTCATGGCCGCGGCGTCGGCATTCACTCACAATCCGACGGCGCCCGACCAGTCGAAAAACGTTGCGGCGTCCGTGAACCAGTTCGCCCAGGCGCCCAATGCAGCGGTTCCGGCCGACCTGAACCAGCCACCCAACTCCGCCCCCACGGCGCACATCGTCCCGCCTGGCGTGGAACCGGGCGCTCAGGCGCACCTGCCGACGGGTATCGACCCGGTGCATGCCGCGGGCCCCGGGCCCGAGGCCGCACCTGCCCCCGCGACCGCCATCCCGGTAGCCGCGCCGGTGGCACCCGCCGGACCGCCTCCCGCCGCCGCGCCGGCGCCCGCCGCCGCCCCGGTGGGACCACCCGCAGCGCCGGCGCCCGCTCCTGCGGCCGCAGCACCCGGTTTCAGCCCGGACACCCCGCCCACGCAGGATTTCATGTATCCGTCGATCAGCAGTGGCTGTTTGGCCGACGGCGGTAACGTCCTCGCGACCGCGCTGTCAGTGGCCGGGCCCGCGAAGATCCCGACGCCGGGCCCTACAGCCGGCCAGACCGCCTACGTGTTCACCGCCATCGGCACACCAGGACCTGCCGACGTGCAGAAGCTGCCGTTGAATGTGACCTGGGTGAACTTGACCACCGGCAAATCGGGCAGCGTGACGCTCAAGCCGCAACCGGACATCAACCCGGCAGGGCCGACCACGTTGACGGCCATCGCCGAGACCGGTTCGGGCAGCGTTATGTCGACGATCTTTGGGCAGGTCACCACCAAGGACAAGCAGTGCCAGTTCATGCCCACCATCGGTTCGACGGTGGTGCCCTAACCGCGGTTCTATCCGTCGGCGCGCACCCATCGCCGTGTGCGCGCCGGCGGATCAGCCGTCAGTAGGCCATGAACAGAATCGCGTCCCGGTCGTACTCCAGGCCTGGGTGAACGCTGGCCAGGTGTGCCTGGGTGAGCTCGACCAGTTCGTCTTCATCTTTCCCGACGATGGCCTCGCCGCACGGACAGTTCAGGTGTGTCTTCACGTTGCCGCCTTTCCGTTAGCCTTCTTGGCCGCTTTCATCTGCTTCTTATACGAACGCACCTTATCCAGCGAACTGGCGTCGGCGATATCGGCGACCGACAGGTGCGTGCCGGCCTTGCCGTAGTCGCCGGCAGCTGTCCGCCAGCCCTTCGGGGTCACCGAGTATTGCTTGCCGAGCAGCGCCAGGAAGATTCGCGCCTTCTGCTCGCCGAATCCGGGTAGGTCTTTGAGTCGCCGCAGCAGCTCGGCTCCGTCCGGATCGCCCGCCGTCCACACGGTCACGGCATCGCCCTCGTAGTGATCCACGATGATCTGGGCCAACGCCTGGATGCGCTTGGCCATTGCACCTGGAAAGCGATGTATTGCAGGCCTCTCCGAGCACAAGGCGGCGAACTTGTCCGGGTCGTAGTCGGCGATCTCGGTTGCGTCGAAGCCACCCATCCGGTCGGCGATCTTCTTCGGGCCGGCGAACGCGGTCTCCATCGGCACCTGCTGGTCGAGCAGCATGCCCACCAGCAACGCGAACGGGTTGTCTCCGAGCAGCGCATCCGCGGCCGGGTCTTGGGCAAGCTGCAGCTTCGGCACCGTCACAGTTTAAGACCGTGCTGACGAGTTACGGTGTCGGTACGCCATTCGCCCGGTGAGGGGAGGATCAAGATGACCGACCGCTACTTGAAGAACCTGGCAGTGTTCACCGGACTTTCCTGTGTCGCCATCGGCATCTACCACTTCGCTCTCGGTACAGCCTCGGTGCCCGGCGCGACGGACGCCAACGCCACGGTCGATTCGCGGGAGCGGTTCTACTCGGCGTATTTCGCCGGGTATGGCTTCGCCTGGCTACGGGCCGCACGCAAATCCCCGATTCGGGCCGGTGACGTGCGTCTACTGGCGGGCCTCATGCTGCTGAGCGCTGTTGGACGGTTGATCTCACTGGTCCACAACGGCCGGCCGCACTGGTTCCAGGAAGTGCTCATGGCAATTGAATTCGTTGTTCCCGCAGTATTTTTCGGGATAGCAGAGGCTGAGGAACAATCGAGCGAAAGCGAGCTGAACCCCGCCGGGTAGCCGACTAACCGCTTTTGCGGCGGAACTCTCGGCGGTTCTCCACCGGCCCGTGCACCCGGGGCTGCTTGGCGCCGCCGTCCTTGTGATCCGATCCGCCAGCCGACTTGGCATTCTTGCGTTCGAGCGCCTCTCGGAATTTGCGTTTGGTGTCGTCCTCCGACGCAGAATCCGTCCCCGACTTGGATGCAGCCATGCCCGCAGCCTAGCGCGGCGACGATGCGCGCCGCGAAGCGGCGGGAGGTGGGGGTACCTCCCAGCCGCGCAGCGGCGAGGGGGCGAGCCGCGCCATCGGCTTGAGCGCCCGCGGCGATTAGGTCTGAATCACCGCACGCCCGGCGGCATGCCGTATACGTGTGCGATCGGCATCGTCAGCAGTACCCGACGGTCGGTGACCATCGCCTGGCGGTAGTCGTCCCAGTCCGGGTGTTCGCCGGCGATGTTGCGGTACAAGGTAATCAGCCCTTCGACAGTGTCGTCGTCGACAGCGAGCGCCGGCGGCGTCAGCTCCGCGGCACCCTCGGCGACGGCATACGACCAGCCGTCGTCGGCGCTGACCAACAGCGAAGCCCGCGGGTCGCGTCGCAGGTTGCGGGTCTTGGCCCGCGGCTCGGTGACCGACACCTGAACGGCGACGTTGCGGGCGTCAAAGTAGTACGACACATTGGACAGCTGTGGACGTCCGTCGCGCTTGACAGTTGCCAGCACGCCGAGCGAATTGTCGGCGATCACGGCCAGCAGCTTGTCGTCGAACACTTGGCGTCCCATGTCGAAAGCCTACTAGTCGACGCTCGCTACCATCAGCTCATGACTCGCTACGCAGCATTCCTGCGCGGCGTCAACGTCGGCGGCGTCAACCTCAAGATGGCCGACGTCGCGGACGCGTTGGCCGAGGCTGGTCTCGCCAATGTGCGCACGATCTTGGCGAGCGGCAACATCATCCTGGAGTCACGGGCTGGTGCGGATGCGGTGCGCACCAAGGCGGAGACGGCGCTGCGCAAGCGTTTCGGATACGACGCGTGGGTACTGGTCTACCCCATCGAGACGGTACAGACCATCGTCGATGCGTATCCGTTCGAGGCCGAACTGGACGGATACCAGTCCTACGTCACGTTTGTCAGCGACACCGCCGTGCTCGACGAGCTCGCCGCACTGGCCGACCAGGCCGGCGCCGACGAGAAGATCACCCCAGGACCCGATTCCGCCGGCGTCATCTATTGGCAGGTGCCCAAGAACCACACGCTGGACAGCACCATAGGCAAAACGATGGGCAAGAAGCGGTACAAATCGTCGACCACCACCCGCAACGTGCGCACGCTGGCCAAAGTTCTGCGGTAAGCGATCTCGCTCAGTCGTCGGGGGCGGCCTCGAGATAGCGCAGAGCGTCCGCCTTGCCGAGCCCCAGTCCCCGCGCGACGTCGAGATAGCTGCGCGCCGCGGCCGCCATCGCGGAATCCGACGGGTCCGCGCGGGCGACGAATGTGCCGAAGCGTCCACGGGTTTCGACGATGCCGGCGGTCTCCAGCTCGCGGTACGCGCGGGCCACGGTGTTGACGGCCAGACCCAGCTGACCGGCCAACTCACGTACCGTAGGCAGCCGGGCGCCGGGTGGCAAAGTACCGTCCCGAATCGCGTCGATGACCTGGTTTCGCAGCTGGTCGAACAGCGGTCGACCCGCTTGTCCGTCAACTCTCAGCCACTCCCCCAGCTCCACCTGCTCAGTATCCTGCAGTCCCGCTATGTTGGTGGGGTGCGGATAACGGTCCTGTCAGGCGCGGGAATCTCGGCGGAGAGCGGCGTGCCGACGTTTCGCGACGACAAGAACGGACTCTGGGCCCGGTTCGACCCCTACGAGTTGTCCAGCACGCAAGGTTGGCTTCGCAACCCCGAACGGGTTTGGGGATGGTATTTGTGGCGGCACTACCTGGTGGCCACCGTCGAGCCCAACGCCGGCCACCGCGCCGTCGCCGCCTGGCAGGACCACGCCGAGGTCAGCGTCGTCACGCAGAACGTCGACGACCTGCATGAGCGTGCCGGTAGCTCACTGGTACATCATCTGCACGGCAGCCTGTTCGAGTTCCGTTGCGCGACATGCCGTATGCCTTACACCGGCGAGTTGCCGGAGATGCCGGAACCGGCTCTGGAAGTGCAGCCACCAACCTGCGACTGTGGCGGCTTGATCCGGCCCGACATTGTGTGGTTCGGTGAGCCGCTGCCCGAGGAGCCGTGGCAGCACGCGGTCGAGGCGACGACCGCCGCCGACCTGCTGGTCGTAGTGGGGACTTCCGGCATCGTGTACCCGGCGGCCAGTCTGCCCGAGTTGGCGCTGGCGCGCGGCACGGTCGTCATCGAGGTCAATCCGGAGCCGACGCCGCTGTCCGACAGCGCCACGATCACCGTGCGCGAGACGGCCAGCAAGGCGCTGCCGACATTGCTGCAGCGGCTGCCCGCCCTGCTGAACTAGGCCGGACGCCGCGCCCGGCCGAGCACGAACTCCGACACCGGCAGCGGCGCCCACGCCGGCACAGTCCGCTCGATTCGGGCATTGTCCACTTCGAATCCCGCGGCGCGGATCGACTGCTCGGTGTGACGGTGGGTATGGCAGTTACCCGCCAGCCTCGGCCATATCGTCGCGTCGACCATCTGCTGGAATCGACCCCGGATCCCGCCGGTGGCCACATGCTCCAGAAATCGGAGCTCACCGCCCGGCCGCAGAAACGAAAGCAGTTCCCGCAGAACGGAATCGGGGTCGCTCACCGAGCACAGCACCAGCGAGCACACCACCGCGTCAAACGGCTCGGTGGCCGAATAGTCCTCCACCGCCTCGTCGCTGACCACTACCGGAACGTGCGCACCGGCGGCCGCAGCGCGGGCCCGCACCGCCAGCCGATGCTCGGGCTCGACCGCGACGACCTGCATAACGGAGTCCGGGTAAAAGGCGAAGTTGGACCCGGTGCCCGCACCGACCTCCAGCACCCGGCCCGATAACCCGGCCAGATTCTCCCGACGCAGCGCACGAATCTGCTCGGTCTCGTGCGCGGCGATGGTGGGCCAGATCCTGGCGAAGAATGGGTTGTCGACCTTGACCGGGGCCGATGATGTCACGCTTGCGAACCTTCCGTGGGTTTCTGCAAAGAACCAATCGCCATCAGCCACGCCACGGTCTGCTGTGGGGTGGTGTCGGCGCCGACCAGTCCCTCCACGATATGTCCGCAGAACACCGCGCCGAGCACCCGGTCGGCGAAGTCGGTGGCATCGCCGAACGGCAGGTGGGGTTTGGCGATCAGCAACGACGCCACCCCGTGGGCAGCACTCCACAGCTGCAGAGCGACGGTCGTCGCGTCGCCGGGCGGGCAGAGGCCCTCGTCCATCAGCGTCCGCACACTGGCACACATGTGCGCGAACGCCGAGCTGGCCAGGGCGGCGTCAACGTCGCTGCCCGAGCGCCATTCACCCATCGTCGCGATCCGATAGAGCTCGGGGGTCTCGGTGGCGAACCGGACATACGCCAGCCCCTGGGCTCGTAGCACCTCGATGGTGGACGGCTGCCCCACCGATACCCGCTGCATTTCGTCGTCCAGCTTCTCGAAGTACCGTGCACACACCGCGTCGAGCAATGTGTCCTTGTCTTCGAAATGCAGGTAGATCGACGGCGGCGTCACACCGACGCGTTGCGCTACCGAGCGGATCGACACCGCCTTGGCGTGCCCGGTTTCCAGCAAGAGTTCGGTTGCGGCGTCCAGGATTTGGTCGCGAAGCAACTCGCCGGACCCGCGTGGTGCACGACGGCGCCGAAGACTTTCCGTGGACGGGCTAGCCACTGTGTCTGGCCGTCGCGGGGGTACGTGCGCCCCGACCGCCGTTGAAACCCGCGGGCACAGCCGCGTCGACGTCTTCGCGGCGATGTCTTCCACTCGAACGGTCAGGAGGCGCCGGGAACGTCGCGGCGGTGCGTGCGCCACGATCGCCATTGAACCCCATGGGCGCAGCCGCGTCGACGTCTTCGCGGCGATGTCTTCCACTCCAACGGTCAGCAGGCGCCGGGAGCGTCGCGCCATCCGCTGCCTCGCTGATCCCGAACCGCTCGTGCAGCCACACGAGTGGTTTGGGCGCCCACCAGCTCCACCGGCCCAGCACGTGCATGAACGCCGGAACCAGAACCATCCGCACCAATGTCGCGTCGGCCAGCACGGCCAGCGTCAGGCCGAGACCGAACATCCGCATGAACGACACCTGGGCGGCGATCAACGCCGCGAACGAAATCGACATCACCAGCGCAGCGGCGGTAACCACGCGGCCGGTCCGGGCCAGGCCGAGAGCCACACTCTCGTCGTTGTCGCCGCGTTTCGTTCTGCTGTTCGCCGCCGCGGAGCGGGCTGCGACGGAAGCCAGCCAGTACTCCCGGATCCGGGAGACCAGGAACACCTCGTAATCCATGGACAGGCCGAACGCCACGCAGAACAACAGCACCGGGATGTTTGCGACCAGCGTCCCGCTGGGGGTTGTGCCCATTGCGCCGAGGTGGCCGTCCTGGAAGATCCATACCAGCGCACCGAACGCCGCGGTCAATGACAGCACGTTGCACACCAGCGCCTTCAGCGGCAGCACCACGCTGCCGGTAAGCAGGAACAGCAGCACGAACGTGATAACGGCGATGAGCCCCAACACCTGCGGTAGCCGTGTGGTGATCCCGTGCACGCTGTCGCGGTTGATCTGTGCCAGGCCGGCCATCTCTACCGACCGGCCAGCAGGCCCGGCCACCTCGTGCAACCGGTCGAGCTGGGTCTGGGAGGCCTGTGAGAACAGCGGTGCGGTGCTGGCGACGGTCAAAAATGCGCTGTCCCCGGTCATCCCGGTGGGCGCCGACGGCGGTCCGACCCGGTTGCCGGCTTTGAACGTCCCGGTTGGGGCCGATACGGCCGAAACGTCGGCCACCCGGGACAGGTCCGCGGCGTAGCGGTCGAAGTCGCCCGGACGCACCCCGCGGACGTCCGGGACGACTACCGGCACCGCCGTCGCTGAGTCATCGGTGAAGTCGCGGCGCAACTGGTCACCGACCGCATGCGCCGAAGCCGATTTCGGCAGCACCCGGTCGTCGGGCATACCCCACTTCACCCCGAGGAACGGAACCCCGAGCATCAGCAGCAGCGCGACGACGGCCAGACCGATCGGCACGGCCCGGCGCATCACGAACTTGGTCGACCGATACCAGAACAGCTGCTCCACCGGTTTGCGCACCGGGTCCGGGCGACCGAATATCCGCCGTCCCAGCCGGCGCACGTCGAGTGCGTCCAGCCGCGGCCCGAGCAGCACGATCGCCGCCGGTGTCACCACGATCGCCGCCACCGCGACGAACGCCACGGTAGCCACGCCGGCGTAGGCGAAGGACTTCAAGAAATACATCGGGAACAGCACCATCACCGACATCGACAAAGCGACGGTGGTCGCCGAGAACAGCACCGTGCGACCCGCCGTGGCCATGGTCCGGATCAGCGCCTCGTCCCGGCTACTGCCGTCGGCCAGCTCGTCGCGATAACGGCTGATGATCAGCAGGGTGTAGTCGATGGCCAGGGCCAGACCCAGCGCGCTGCTGAGGTTCAGCGCATAGGTCGACACATCGGTACTGAAGCTGATCAGCCGCAGCACCGACATCGATCCGACAATTGCCAGCCCGCCCAGCACGACTGGTAAGGCGGCGGTCAGCACTCCACCGAAAACCCAGACCAGCACCAGAAAGCTCAGCGGAATCGCGAGGGACTCCATCAGCAGCAGGTCACGCTGATTTTGGCGATTGATTTGGTCGTAGGCCATCGCCTCCCCGCCGGCCCGGACCGTGACGCCGCCACGGTCGTGGACGACCTGCTTGGCGATGGCCTTGGCGTAGTTCTGCGCGTAGTTCTCGCCACCTTGGAGGTTGGCCACGATCAATCCGGATTTGCCGTCCTTGCTCACCAGATCGGCGGCCAGGTGCGGCGGAATGGCCGCGGCGGGTCCGGTCCACGCCGAGGACACGTTGTAGACTCCGGCCGACCGTTTCACCTGATCGACGATGTCGCTGGCGACTTGGCGAGCTTGGTCGCTTTGCGCGCCGCCCGGCGCGGTCACCAGGATCACCAGCTGCTGGTCGCTCTGCCCGAACTTGTCGGTCAACAGGTGAATGGCCCGTGCCGACTCCGACTCCGGGTCCTGAAAGCCACCCGCGGAGAGGCTCTTGGCGGCCGGCAGCCCGAAGATTGCGGCTGCCACCATGACCAGGCCTGCGACCACCAGGATTCGGCGCGGCGCGACGATGGCAAGGCGAGCGATTCGCTGCAGCATGCTTGTCCTTCCGCTGTGAACTATCCGCGCTAACTTATCAGTGATAACTTAGCCACGCAACGTTCGAGCGCGTCCTCAAGCGCCCTACCTAATAGATACGAACCCGGCACCCGGGATGGTTCACCGCAAAGCGGATTTAACTAGGACATTTTCCGCAGCCTATAGCGTGCTAATTGGATACGCGACGAACATCCGGGAGTCCGGACGTGCCGTCCACCCAGGCAGGACCAGACTTCAAGCAGCCATCTCGATGCAGTACGCGACATCTCGCCGGCAATCGATGACGCCCCCCAGCCCGACCGAAGGCCGGCGAACGGCAGCCGGCCAGCCAAAAGCTACCCGACGGTAATATTGCCAACGTTTTCCGAATCGTGACTCAAAGATTCCTTAATGGTTGCTCATAAGCTCATCTACATGTGGATCGACGACTCGAGTGCCGACGTGATCAAAGCTGATTTCGAGGCTCTCTACCACGGCGACGTGCTGGTAGAGGGTGAGTGCTCGGAGCAGCTCGACGATTGGCACCCGCTGCCCACCGCGAGCTGATCTGCGCGGAGCACGCCCGTCGATATGGGCGCGCCGGTAACGAGGTGAGACTGAGCCTCAACCGCTCCTTTGCCATTGCCTCATTGTTTGGGTCCCCGCTTCGGCGGGGACCTTTCTATTCGCCCGACTTTCCCCCGCAAGCGGGTGGGGGTACCCCCAGCCGCGCAGCGGCGAGGGGGCGTACCCCCACCTCAGCCGCTTCACGGCTGCATCGTCGTCAGGCGGGTTACCGCTGTCCTACCTCGGGGCCATCCGGATCGCGCCGTCCAACCGGATGACCTCCCCGTTGAGCATCGGATTCTCGACGATGTGCACGGCCAGCGCGCCGTATTCGTCGGGTTTACCCAGCCGGCTGGGGTGCGGCACCTGCTTGCCCAGCGACTCCCTGGCCGGCTCGGGCAGACCGGCCAGCAATGGGGTGTCGAACAGGCCGGGGGCGATCGTCACCACGCGGATGCCCTTGCCGGCCAGGTCGCGCGCGATCGGCAGAGTCATGCCGACCACACCGCCCTTGGACGCCGAGTAGGCGGCCTGCCCGATCTGGCCGTCGAAGGCCGCCACCGAAGCGGTGTTGATGATGACGCCGCGCTCTTCGCCGACCGGGTCGGTGTTGGCGATGCGCTCGGCGCCCAGCCGCAACACATTGAAGGTGCCGATCAGGTTGATGTCGACCACCTTGCGGAACGCGTCCAGCGGGAAGACACCGTCCTTCCCCAGCACTCGGATGGCGTTACCGGTACCGGCGCAGTTGACCACGATGCGCAGCGGGCCCAGTGACTCGGCGATATCCAGGGCCGAGGTCACCGCTTTCTCGTCGGTGACGTCGGCGGGCGCGAAGCGGGCACGATCGCCAAGCTCGCGGACCACCTCCTCACCTTTGAGGTCGAGCACGACCACCTGCGCACCGGCGTCCAGCAGGCGCTTGGTGGTGGCCAGGCCCAGGCCTGAGGCTCCACCGGTGACGAGTGCTACGGCATCTGTGATTTCCACGCAAATGTTCCTTTCGGTCCGATCGGGCCACTCCCCCCAAAGGAGCCGACCTACTAGTTGGTCGGGACTATACCCAGTCGCTGAGGACGGCTTCGGTGTCGGCTCCGGGCTGCCCCGGCGGGCGCGGCTCACCCGGAGCCGTGCGCGAGAACCGGGGCGCCGGCAACGGCTGCAGGCCGCCGCCGGTTCGGTAGAAGGTGTTCCGCTGGGTGATATGCGGCTCGGTCTCCACCTCCCCGAACGCCAGCACCGGCGTCACGCACGCGTCCGAATCAGCGAACACCTTCGCCCAGTGATCGCGGTCGCGGCTGGCGAACACCTCGGTGAACCGGGCCCGCAGCTCGGGCCAGCAGGTGCGGTCGTTCTGCTTCGGCAGATCGGCGGCGTCCAGGCCAAGCCCGGCCAGCATCGCCGCGTAGAACTGCGGTTCGATCGCACCCACCGCGACGTAGCGACCGTCAGAGCATTCGTAAGTGTCGTAGTACGGCGCGCCGCCGTCGAGCATGTTGGTGCCTCGCTCGTCGGTCCACATGCCCATGGCGCGCATCGCCCACATCATCTGCACCAGAACCGATGACCCGTCGATCATGGCCGCGTCGATGACCTGGCCCTTGCCGGAGTTCTGCCGTTCCCACAGCGCCGCCAGGATGCCGACCAGCAGGAACATCGACCCGCCGCCGAAGTCGCCGACCAGGTTCAGCGGCGGTACCGGCCGCTCATTGACCCGGCCGATCGAGTGCAGCACGCCGTTGAGTGAGATGTAGTTGATGTCGTGACCGGCTTGCTGGCTGCGCGGGCCGGTTTGTCCCCAGCCGGTCATCCGGGCGTAGACGAGCCGGTCGTTCACCTTGGCGCAGTCTTCCGGGCCCAGGCCCAGCCGCTCGGTGACGCCCGGACGGTAACCCTCGATCAGCACGTCGGCCTTGGCGACGAGCTTGAGCACCAGCTCGCGACCCTGCTCGGACTTGAGGTCGGCGATGACGAAACGCCGGTTGCGCAGCATCGGGTCGGCGCCGCTTGCTCCCGGCCGGTCGACGCGCACGACGTCAGCACCGAGGTCACCGAGGATCATCGCGGCGTGCGGGCCTGGCCCAATGCCGGCCAGCTCAATCACCCGCAACCCCGTCAAGGGTCCTGCCATTAGCGACCTCCTTGTCGACAGACCAATACCCCGTGGCGATCGCCGGCGCGGCGAAGCCGGGCGCAGCGGTCGCCACACTAATCACACAGTCGCATCTTCGCAGCCGGGCCGGGTGGCGGTGCACCCCGGTCGCTTAAGGTGATCCCCATGACCGCCATCGATTCCGGAATCGACACCCTCGCACCCGTCACCGGGCTTGCCGTCACCCTTACCGACGGGGTGCTTTCGGTGACGATCGATCGTCCGGACAGCCTGAATTCGCTGACATTGCCGGTGCTCGTGGGCATCGCCGACGCGATGGAGCGGGCGGCCACCGATCCGCGGGTGAAGGTGGTGCGTTTGGGTGGCGCCGGCCGCGGCTTCAGCTCCGGAGCGGGAATGAGCGCCGACGACGTGGCCAGCGGGCCGGGGACCGGGCTGATCTTGGCGGCCAACCGCGCGGTCCGAGCCATCGCGGCGCTGCACTGCCCCGTCGTCGCAGTCGTTCAAGGTCCGGCCGCCGGCGTCGGTGTATCCCTGGCCTTGGCCTGCGACCTGATATTGGCTTCGGACAACGCGTTTTTCATGCTCGCGTTCACCAAGATCGGTCTGATGCCCGACGGCGGCGCCTCGGCGCTGGTCGCGGCTGCGATCGGTCGCACACGAGCGATGCGAATGGCATTGCTGGCCGAACGGCTGCCGGCCGCCGACGCGCTGGCTTGCGGCCTGATCAGCGCCGTCTACCCGGCCGACGACTTCGAGGCCGAGGTGGACAAGGTGGTGTCCGGATTGCTGTCCGGCCCCGCGGTGGCATTCGCGAAGACCAAGGACGCCATCAACGCGGCCACACTTGGTGAGTTGGAGGCTGCGTTGCAGCGCGAACTGGAGGGTCAGGCGGTCCTGCTGAGATCACCCGACTTCAGCGAGGGCGCAAAGGCTTTCCAAGAGCGTCGGACACCGAACTTCACCGACAGCTGATTGCGGCAAGTTCACAGACCGAACAGCGGGGGCAACGCCAGCAGGACGACCAGCGTCCAGACGAAGTGCGTCAGGATCGGTGCCAGCACCCCGCCGGTGGCGCGCCGTTCCAATGCACACACGGTCCCGAGGATGATGGCGGCGAACCCGAGCATCGGGTTGCCGCTGGCCAAGGTCGCAGCGACGTAGACGATGGTCGAGACGAGCGCCGGGTGGTACCGGCCCAGCGCGGTGTAGAACGCACCACGGTAGAACAACTCCTCGGCGATCCCGCCGAGGAGCGCGACGGTCATCGTGAGTCGCCACGATCCCTGATCGGTGTACTGCAGCACGCGGGTGATCAGCTCGGAGACCGAGGGGATCTCTCTGGCGATCAACCCGCCGAGCACGAAGACCGCGCCCAGCGCCAGACCGATCACGGTGCCGCTGATCACCGGGCGCTGGTTGCGGCCACGCCAGCGGAGGCCGCCGAGATGCAAAGGCCCTGAGGCGAATGCGCCAAGCGCCCATACCGCCGTCAGCGCCAGTGCCAGCCAGTAGAAGCTCGACTCGCCGGGGTGCCGTCGCAGGGCCAGACCTAACACCCCCGCGCCGAGCAGCAGCACGATCGCGACGACGACCCGCCGGCGTCGCTTGATTGAGGGCGGCTCATTATGCGGCACAGCGACATTGACTATCCCGCGACGGATATCGGCCAGGGCGCTGGTCTGTGGGTGACTGACTTCAGTCATGGGCGCCGCTCCTCCTCATCGCTTCGCTCTGCATCGTCGCCGGCGCGCGTCATACGAAAGGCACCTTCGGCGTCAGGGTGATCAGCAGGTCGAGGCCGGTTCGCAGTGCACCGGCAATGGGTCCGGGGACGGCATCAACCAACGCTAGACCGGGCCGCGCGATCGATGGTGTCACCCTCCCCGCGAGCCGTCGCAGCCGCAGTGCATCGCCCCCGGCCCACGCCGGATCGCTGTCGGCAAGGTGGTGCGGATCAGCCAGCGCGTTGACGGGACGCGGCCGGCGGCTCGATAGTGCCCGGCTGATCGCCTCCTCGACCGGAACCAGCCCGTCGGGAGGGTCGGGAACCAGATCACGCAGGCCGGAGCCGGCGGCCTGCATCGGGTGATCCAGCGACTGCACCAGATCGGCGGCCAGCCCGTCGGGCACCGGCAGCGCCACCGCCGTAACCCATGACGCCACCGCGGTGTCAACTCCGGGTGCCGGCAGACTCGTGTGCCGCTTACCGGAAATCCGCGCATAGGTTTTCAGCAGCGCATGGTATGACGTCCGGTCCGGGCCGGCGATGTCGTAGGCGCCCGCAGGTACCTGTCCGGGATCCGCCGCCGCGACCAGGTAATACAGCACGTCGCGCACGGAAATCGGGTCGATCAGGTTGTGCATCCACGCGGGGATCGGGATGACCGGGAACCGATCGCCGACGTAGCGCAACATCTCGAACGACGTCGAGCCGGCGCCGAAAATCAATGCCGCGCCGAGCCACACCAGTTCCGGACCGCCGTCGACCGTCAGCGCCTGGGCCACCTCCGCCCGGCTTGTAAGGTGCTCGGACAGCGCCCCATCGTCGGGGTCGTGGGGGACGAACCCGCCCAGATAGACGATGCGACGCACACCGGCGTCGTGGGACGCGGCCGCGACGTTGCCGGCCGCGTCCCGGTCGGCGTCGCGAAACCCTGGCTGACCGATCGCGTGGACCAAGTAGTAGACGACGTCGACCGGGCCGGCGGCGGCGAACACCGCGCGAACCGACTCGGCATCGGAGGCGTCCAGACTGACCGGGGTGACGCCGTCAAACCAGCCCATGCGCGCGAGTCGCGCCGGGTCGCGGGTGGCGGTCAGCACCTGATGGCCGGCTGTGACGAGCTCTGCGACCAGCCGTGATCCGACGTAGCCGGTCGCGCCCGTCACCAGAATCCGCACACCCTCCAACTTAGACGGTAAGTGTGCGCATCGACCCGGCAGTCGGCTTTCCCATCAACTGCAGTTAGACATACGTCTAATTAGCAATGGGCGCAAGGAAATTGAACCGGCGGCGAAGGAAATTCGTATCCCCGTTGTGGGAACCCTAACGCCTGGCGCGCGTCTCGTGAGACCTGAAGTCAACCTGTCCGACCTTACGAGGGGAACCCCGTCGGTTGCGTCGGTGGCCGTCGAGTTCCCGCCGCACCGGCACAGCCAGGACGAAGTGATAACGGCCTTGGCCGACTTCGCCGGTCCAGAGTTTCGACGGTTCGCCGCCACCAGCGGGGTTGCGACACGCCAGCTTGCGATGCCCCTGTCGCGATACCGCCAGCTCAGCGGTTTCACCGAAGCCAACGAAGCGTACCTCGACATCGCACTCGAGCTGGGTGAACGTGCGTTGTTGTCGGCATTGGCGACAGCCGAAATCGAGCCCTCGGAGATCGATATCGTGTTTTCGACAACGGTCACCGGGCTCACCGTTCCCTCACTGGAAGGGCGGCTGGTGGGTCGCCTGGGTCTTCGACCCGATGTCAAGCGTGTTCCGCTGTTCGGCCTGGGTTGTGTCGCAGGTGCCGCCGGAATGGCCCGCGTGCACGACTACCTCCGGGCTTTCCCCGATCACGTAGCGGCCCTACTCGCGGTCGAACTGTGCTCGTTAACCGTTCAGCGCGAAGACCGTTCGATCGCGAATCTGGTCGCCTCCAGTCTGTTCGGTGATGGTGCTGCCGCCGTCGTCGCGACCGGAGCCGACCGGCCACCAGTCGGACCGAAACTCCTCGCCACCCGGAGCCGTACCTACCCGGACACCGAAGAGGTGCTGGGCTGGAACATCGGCACCGACGGGTTCCGGATCGTCCTGTCCGTCGAGATCGCCACCGTCGTCGAGAAATACCTGGGTGAAGACGTCCGCGACTTCCTCGCCGACTACGGGCTGACCACCGCCGACATCTCGAGATGGGTCTTGCACGCGGCCGGCCCAAAGGTGATCGACGCGGTCGAAAATGTGCTCGACCTGCCCACAGACGCGTTCGATCTCACCCGAAAGTCTCTGCGCGACAATGGAAACCTGTCGTCTGTTTCCGTACTGGATATCCTCCAGGACACCATGGCCGACCCGCCACCTTCGGGCTCCATCGGACTGATGATCGCCATGGGCCCCGGCTTCTCCGCCGAGCTCGTGCTGCTCAGCTGGTAGGCCATGCACTACCTGGCCAACGCGGCGGTGGGCTACATATGACGAGCTACGACGCCGACCTGCTGATCGCTGGCGGCGGCCCGGCCGGTCTCGCTTCGGCGATAAATGCTCGCCAACATGGGCTTTCGGTGATAGTGGCAGAACCGCGAGACTATCCGATCGATAAGGCCTGCGGCGAGGGCCTGATGCCCGGCGGCCTGGCCGAACTGGCGTCGCTGGGTGTCGATCCTGGTGGGATGCCATTGCGGGGTATCGCGTATCTGAACGAGCACCGCCGAGCCGAAGCACCTTTCCGCGGCGGCCCCGGGCGTGGTGTGCGACGTACCACCTTGCATGCCGCGCTGGCGTCATGCGCCAAGGAACAAGACACCGATTGGATCTCCACGCGCATCACCAGTGTCGACCAGGATGCCTACGGCGTCACGGCAGCCGGGATCCGCGCGAAATGGCTAATTGCCGCGGACGGACTGCATTCAGCGGTCCGCCGCGCCGTCGGAATCAACGCCGTGCCCGGAACACCTCGACGGTACGGAGTGCGCTCGCACTACCGCGTGCCGGCATGGTCGGAGTTCATCGAAGTGCACTGGTCACGATGGGGCGAAGCGTATGTGACACCAGTCGAGCCCCACCTTGTCGGCGTGGCGATCCTGTCGCGTGAGCGCCCTGAACTTGCCTGGTTCCCGTGGTTGACACACCATCTGCATGGCGCCAGCCGCGGACGGGCACGCGGCTGTGGACCCATGCGACAGGTGGTGTCCCGCCGCGTCGCGGGACGGGTGCTGCTGGTGGGCGACGCGGCCGGTTACGAGGACGCGCTCACCGGTGAGGGCGTCAGCCTGGCCGTCAAGCAGGCCGCCGCGGCGGTGAGTGCTATCGCCGACGACATGCCCTCGTCATACGAATCGGCCTGGCATCGAATCACCCGCGACTACCGACTGCTCACCCGCGGGCTGGTGCTCACAACTGTGCCTACTGCGGCACGGCGCGCCATCGTGCCCGCATGCACACTGCTACCCGCGGTATTCGAGCAGGCAGTGCACATATTGGCGCGCTGAGTCACCGGTCTGTCCCGCCTCTCACCCAATCGGGCGCGGTGCAGCCTGTCCAAAATGCTGTATTTTGGTTCCAGTAATTGGATTGACCAGCGAAGCGGCCCAGCCGTGACCGACCACATGGATACGATTACAAAATGCGTCCTGTTACGCCCGGCGAGCAGGGGGGGAACGCCAAAACCACGCCATCCGCGTCCGTCGCGGCGGTAGCCATCGAATTCCCGCCACACCAGGTCGGCCAGAAGGAGGCACTGTCGGGCCTGACCGGCTTCGGCGGGCCGCAGTTCGACCGGTTCGGCGCCAGCGCCGGCGTGCGAACGCGCCGCATCTCGTTGCCGTTGCCGCAGTACGGCAAACTAAGCGGCTTCACCGAAGCGAACGACATCTTCATCGAGACCGCGCTGGAACTCGGCGAGCGCGCGCTGCTCTCGGCATTCGACGCCGCCAAGGTCAAGCCCGCTGACGTCGATATCGTTTTCTCGACGACGGTCACTGGGTTGGCGGTGCCGACCTTGGAGGCCCGGCTGGCGACCCGCGTCGGGTTGCGACCCGACGTCAAGCGAGTGCCGCTGTTCGGACTTGGCTGTGTCGCCGGGGCGGCCGGGGTGGCCCGCATGCATGACTACCTGCTGGCCTTCCCCGATCACGTGGCAGTGTTGCTCGCTGTCGAACTGTGCTCATTGACGCTGCAGCGTGACGACTTCTCCATCGCCAATCTGGTGGCGGCCAGCCTGTTCGGTGACGGTGTCGGCGCCGTCGTTGCCAAGGGATCTGCGCTGACACCCATGGGTCCGCGGGTGTTGGCTACCCGCAGCCGGCTCTACCCGGACACCGAAGAGGTCATGGGCTGGAATATCGGCAGTAACGGGTTCCAGATCAAGTTGTCGACAGAAGTCGCGACCGTCGCCGAGAAGTACCTGGGCGAAGACGTCTGCAACTTCCTGAAAGACCACGGCCTTACCTCCGAGGACATCTCGACGTGGGTCTGCCATCCCGGTGGACCGAAGGTGATCGAAGCCGTCGAGCACGCGCTGGACCTTCCGGCCGACGCCCTTGACCACACCCGGAACTCGTTGCGCGACAACGGGAATCTCTCGTCGGTGTCGGTGCTGGATGTGCTTCGCGCCAACATGGCCGATCCACCGCCGCCGGGTTCGTTCGGGCTGATGATGGCCATGGGACCGGCGTTCTGCTCGGAACTCGTGCTGCTCGGCTGGTAGGTCGTGTACTACCTGCTGATCCTGGCGATCGGCATCGAGCGGCTGGCCGAGCTGGTCGTCTCCAAACGCAACGCGCGATGGGCGTTTGCCCACGGCGGGAAGGAATTCGGCCGCGGCCACTACCCGGTGATGGTGACCCTCCACACTGCGCTGCTGATCGGGTGCGCCGCCGAAGTATGGGCCTTGCAGCGACCGTTCATTCCCTGGCTCGGCTGGCCGATGCTCGCGCTGGTGGTACTGAGCCAGGTGCTGCGCTGGTGGTGCGTTGGAACACTTGGCCGTCGGTGGAACACGCTGGTGATCGTACTGCCGCAGGCGCCGTTGATACGGCGGGGTCCGTACCGGTGGCTGCATCACCCGAATTATGTCGCCGTCGTCGTCGAAGGCGTGGCGCTGCCGCTGGTGCACACGGCGTGGCTGACCGCGGCCAGCTTCACGATGGCCAACGCGCTGTTGCTCACGGTGCGGATCAGGGTGGAAAACGCAGCGCTGGGGCGGTGAATTGTCACCACTCGCCTTGTCCCGCAACGGGTTTTTCCGCCGCTCCCACGTATTCGCCCAAATATCCGCCACCAAGCCAGCTTCGGGCCTTCGTCAACACGATCGTGAAATCGGAAAGATTGCGTTTGCGAAATGCGCGCCCCGCAGCAAACGGGTTCAGCCTGGTCGTGTATTCAAGCCCGGCGATGGCCGGCGACTGCGACGCCCCATGCTTCCGCAACAGCCGGTAACCGAGATCTTCGAGAAGTCTGGAAAACTCGGTGGGTCTTGGGAATCGGCGGAAGTCGTGATTCGACTTGTACATGCCGGACACAAACAAAGGGCCGATCGTGACGAATGACAGCCAGGTGTACAGATTCCGGTCGGGAGCCACATAGAACACCCGCCCGCCGGGTTTGAGCGCGCGATGGACATTCCCCAGGATCGCGCGGTGCTCCCCACAGTGGTCGAGTATTCCGTGCATGTAGACCACGTCGAATTGATTGCTGGGCAGAACGTTCTGATCGCGAATGTCGCCAACATGGAATTGAACACTTGCGATGTCGGCGAAGGACCGCCTCGCTGCCCGGATGGCTTTGTAGTCGACGTCGAAGCCATCGATTTCCCAGTCCCTAAGCTGGGGCTCCGCCTTGAGCAAACCACGGATCGAGTTACCGCTGCCGCAGCCGACCACCGCCATCCGCGCACGCTCGGTTTCCACGGACTGGGGTAAGTAGTCGCGCAGGAATTGCCAAGCGACGGAGTCGATTTTGCTGACGAGCTCTTCGGTGAACCGCCAGTGCGCGCTGGCCTGCGCCTGGGCGAAGTAGCGCACACCGCGTTCAATCGTGCCGTTGTGGACTCTGGTGAGGAGCTTGTCGATCCACGAGTAGCGGTAATCCGGCTCACCGCTGGCCTCGCTGCGCCGCTCGCGGTGGAGGAAGTCGAAGTATGCCCGCTCTTCGTCGTTGAACGGTGCAGCCCACGAGTGCGCCCGACCTAAAACGCGCTCACGTATCCATGAATCGAGAACTCGGCTGTAAACGTCGGTCTCGAAGAGCATGAGCTGATGTCCGCCGCCGGGCATCACAAAGAGGTCTTTGGGTCCGCCGATGCGCTCAAAGCAGGCCCGGACATGATTTGGATCGACGATCTCGTCGTTCTCGCCACAGGCAATCAGGACGGGCGTGGTATTCGCCGCGGCGGGCTGATCCGGCTTGTAGCTGAAGACGGAGTGGTAGCTCTTGAAGCCGTAGGACCAGACATTGAGCGGGTCAATCAGCTTCTCGGGCAACAAATCTGGGTCTTCCTGGTAGGCGGCTTTGAAGTTGATGAACCGGCGTAGCGGCACCCGAACCCGGTCGCCTAGACCTCGGGCCAGACGATCCATTGCCGCCGAACGCATTAACCGAATCGAGCGGTTCATCTGCAGCTCGTCGTTCAGCAGGATATTCATGCAGACGGCTCCGGCCACCCGCGGGCAACGGGCGAGCGCGTGGAACGCAATTTCGCCGCCCTGACTGGCCCCGTGCAGCACCACCGGAAGGCCGGTGCGTTCGGCCGCGTGGTCGGACACCGCCCGAACGTCTTCAAGGAAGTCTTCGAAGGTGAAGACGCCTCGCGGGCCCAGAGTGCGCCCGTGGCCGGTCAAATCGAAGGCCCAGACCGTGGCCGGAAAGCGTCGCCGGAATTGCTCGGCGAAATCGTGGTAGGCCGCGCTGTAGCCCGCGGTGCCATGCACCAGAACCAGCGTGTACTGGGCGTTCGGATGCTCGTAGCGTTTCAGGAAGAGGGGCTTGCCTTTGCTGCCCGCGATGCTCGCGTCGACTGGGGACTCAAGCGCACTTTCCGGCTTGACGGTCGTCATGGCGCTGAATGCTCCGTTCCTCGGGCGATGAGATGGTTGATCAACAGTTGAGCGTGGACGTCGAACTCGGCCCGAAATGCGGTTTCGTCGTTGGTGAAGGGGCGGCGCATCGCCATCCCGAGGAGAAATGTCTCGATGAGCCCGCTCGATAAGTCGGTCTCTGCTCCGGGAGCCAGATCTTCGATGAAGCGCGCGACGTTCCGCCGTTGGGTTTGCTGGTAGTCCAAATAGGCTTGTTTGAGGGACTCATTGTGGTTCGCCGCCGCGGCGAATTCCACCGTGAAGGACGCGGCGAGCAAATTGTTGATGAAGAGCGCATACAGCAGTTCTTTTGCAGCATCCAGTCGTTCAACGACAGATCCGCGCTGCGGTAACTGGTCGAGTGCCGTCGAGAAGATGTCAGCGGCCATCTTGCCAATCGCCGACTGGAGCAGCCGTTCTTTGGTGTCGAAATGGTGGTGAAGCAGGGGTTGCGAGACACCGGCGCGCGCGGCGATCCGCTTCATCGAGGATTTCTCGTAGCCAAACTCGCAGAAGCACTCGAAAGCCGCCGCGAGGATACGCATTCGGGCGTTTGTCGCAGCGGATGGACTCGGCTTGGGCGTTGTCGACGAAGTCTCCGTTGTCTCTTGTCGGTGGTCCAGGCTACAGTAACTGACTGATCGATCAGTTAGCACCCATATGGCGACAACTCAGAGCTAGCGTTGCCAGTTGAGGCACTCGTCCCCGGAGGGGAGGGCCGAGCGCCTCCGCGTCGGAGTGAGAGAGGTCAATCAACGCTGTGGCGCGAGGTAGACGGGTCACCCTCACTTTCGACAACGGACCGACGCCCGGTGTGACCGACCAGGTTCTCGACATACTCGCGGAGAGGTCACTCCGGGCGATATTTTTCGTCGTCGCCAACCGCGTAGACGGAGACGCAGCCGCACATGCCCTGCTCACGCGAATGGTTCGGGATTGTCACCGGGTCGGCAATCACTCGCTGACTCACGGCCGACCATTAGGCGAGCTGGGTAAGCAGGAAACCATCGCCGAAATCGCCACGGCGCACGAAATTTTGCGGGGATTTACCGGCGAAAACTTCCTCTTCCGCCCCTGGGGCACCGAGGGTCAGCTAGACCGGCGGTGCCTTAACCGCACTGCGGTCAACTATCTGGTGAGCGGGAAGTACACCTGCGTGTTATGGAACAGCGTGCCGCGCGACTGGGCAGATCCGATCGGGTGGATCGACCGGGCGCTTGCCGACGTCTGCGCGCGGGAACACACCCTGATGGTCGTTCACGACCTGCCGTCCGGCGCCATGGACGGACTACCACGCTTTCTCGACGAACTGGACCGCAGCGGGGTGGCAGTGACTGCCGAACTGCCCACCGAGTGCGTGCCGATCGTCGACGGCCGCATCATTAGCCCTGTCGACCATCTGATGCCGCTCGACAATTGATCAGCGTGCCTTCCAAACCGGCTGGCGTTTTTCGGCGAACGCCAGCGGGCCTTCTTTGGCGTCCTCGGATTTCAGCAATGTCCCGAACTCGCGTGCGGTGCGGGCCCAGCCGGGTTCTTCGTCGGGGATGACGCCGTCGTCGGCGCCGTATGCGATCCGCTTGCTGGCCTGCACCGAAAGCGGAGCGTTCACGGTGACCCGCTCGGCCAGGGCCAGCGCGGCCTCCACCACCGTGCCATCGGGAACGACCTGGTTGATCAGTCCCCAATTGGCCGCCTCGGCCGCACTGATCGGCTCACCGGTCAGCAGCATCTGCATTGCCACTTTGCGTGGCAGCTGATGCACGATGCGGAACACACCGCCAGCCCCGGCGATCAGTCCGACTTTGACCTCCGGCAGACCGAACTTCGCGCGTTCCTCGGCCACCACAAGGTCACTGGCCAGGGCCAGTTCGGTGCCGCCGCCCAACGCGGTCCCGTTGACCGCCGCGATTGTCGGCTTGTCGATGAAGTGGTGGACGTAGCCGGCGAAGCCCCATTCGCCGTGGTCGGGGTGATACAGATTCTCGCGGCGCGAAATCGCCTTGAGATCTGCTCCCGCACAGAAGGATTTGTCGCCGGCGCCGGTGATCACCACCGCCCGCACCTCGTCGTCGTTTTGGGCTTGTTCGAGCGCGTCGCCGACGGCGATACTCACCGCGCCATTGACCGAGTTGCGGGCCTCCGGGCGGTTAATCGTGATCACCAGGACATTGCCGCGGCGCTCGGTGAGCGCTGCCGTCACAGCAGCTCCACAATGGTGGCGTTGGCCTGGCCGCCGCCCTCACACATCGTCTGCAAGCCGTAACGAATTCCCTTGTCCCGCATGTGGTAGAGCAACGTTGTCATGATCCGGGCACCGGACCCGCCGAGCGGATGGCCGAGTGCGATCGCGCCGCCGTTGGGGTTGAGCTTCTTCTCATCAGCGCCGATGTCCTTCAACCAGGCCAATGGCACCGGCGCGAACGCCTCGTTGACTTCGAACACCCCAATGTCTTCCAGCTTCAGGCCGGAGCGCTTCAGCGCCTTCTGGGTCGCCGGGATCGGCGCGGTCAGCATGATCACCGGGTCAGCGGCGGCCAGTGTGGCGGTGTGCACCTTGGCGATCGGGTTGAGTTTCAACGACTTCGCCTTCTCCGCCGACATGAATAGCAACGCTGCCGACCCGTCGGAGATCTGGCTGGAGTTGCCGGCGTGAATCACGCCGTCCTCCTTGAAGGCGGGCTTCAGCTGCGCCATCTTCTCGATCGGCGTGCCCCGGCGGATGCCTTCGTCCTTGAGCACAACTGAGTTTTCTGGGCCGTCCGTTACCTTGATGGCCACGATCTGGTCGTCGAATGCACCGGAATCCTGTGCGGCACCCGCTTTTTCGTGAGATCCGAGGGAGAACTCGTCGAGTGCGGTCCGGTCGAACCCCCACTGCTCGGCGATCATCTCCGCGCCGATGCCCTGGTTGGGGATTGCACCGTCATACCGGTCGAGGAAGGCCTGCGAGAACGGCCTGCCGCCGTTGGCGAGAGAGGCCCCCATCGGAGTCCGCGACATCGACTCCACACCGCCGGCAACGACGACGTCGTAGTGGCCGGCGATCACACCCGCGGCGGCGAAGTGGATCGACTGCTGACTGGACCCGCACTGACGGTCGACGGTGACACCGGGAACGGTCTCGGGCCAGCCGGCGGTCAGCAACGCGGTACGCCCGATGTCGAGCGCCTGCTCGCCGGCCTGCATGACGCATCCCCAAATCACGTCGTCGACGATCTCGGGATCGATGCCGGCCTTCTCAACGAGTCCGTTGAGAACCTGCGCGGACAGGTCGGCGGGGTGCACGCCGGACAGCCCACCATTGCGCTTGCCGATCGGTGAACGCACCGCCTCGACGATTACGGCTTCAGCCATGACTTCTCCTTAAGACATGAAGTTGTGCCTCGATTGTTGACCACCCGTTGGACGGCTCGCCGCGGGGGTGCCTAGCCGCCAGGTAGCGTCGAGAAGCATGTCGCGCATTGTCGTCATCGGCGGCCACGGCAAGGTCGCTTTGCAGCTGGCTCGCATCCTCACCGAGCGGGGTGATGAGGTGGCGTCGGTCTTCCGTAATCCCGACCACGCCGAGGATGTCGCCGCTGCCGGTGCCCGTCCGGTTGTCGCGGATATCGAGACACTGGACACCGACGCCCTGGCCGAACTGCTCGCCGCGCAGAACGCGGTGGTTTTCTCCGCCGGGGCAGGTGGCGGCAACCCGGCCCGCACCTATGCCGTAGACCGCGACGCCGCGATCCGGGTGATCGATGCCGCCCAGCAGGCCGGAACGCGACGTTTCGTCATGGTGTCCTACTTCGGCGCGGGACCGGACCACGGTGTAGCTGAAGACAATCCGTTCTTCCACTACGCCGAGGCCAAAGCGGCCGCGGATGCCCACCTTCGGGCCAGCGACCTCGATTGGACCGTGCTGGGGCCCGGCCGGCTCACGCTGGAACCGGCGACCGGCCGGATCGCCGTGGGCACCGCCGGAGCGGTCTCCCGGGAAGACGTCGCGCTGGTGGCGGCCGCCGTGCTGAACGATGACGCGACGATCAACCGGACCATCGAGTTCAATAACGGCGACCTGCCCATCGCCGAGGCGCTGGCCGCCGGGTAACCTCCTCTACGCAGCTGGTTTGCCGGCGTCGTCCCGATGACGGTGTCGGCATCGAGCGAAGCATGTTTAGTCGTGCTTTGTAAGAGGGAACCCGGTGAAAGTCCGGGACTGTCCCGCAGCGGTATGCAGGAACGACCGCCGTCTATAAGCACTGGTCTTAAAACGAACCGAGACCGGGAAGCGACGGTCAGTAGGAGCACCACCGGGTGTGTGCCTGCGAGTCCGAAGACCTGCCGGCTGTGCCGGGCGCGCCGCGCCTGGCGGCTCATCGCCTCGTGGAATAGGGCGTACGGCTGTCCTGGTTGCAGGAATGTGCTGACGGCACACCGCAACCGGACCGGCTTTGCGTCCGCTGGCGGTGACCAGTTTTGCCCGTCGAGTGAATGGACCAACTCGTGACCGCTACACCGTTTACCGCCACCGTCACCGGCTCTCCGCGCATTGGCCCGAAACGCGAACTCAAGCGCGCTACCGAGGGCTACTGGGCGGGCCGTACCAGCCGCTCGGAGCTGGAGAAAGTCGCCGCCACCCTGCGCCGCGACACCTGGTCGCAGCTGGCCGCGGCCGGCCTGGACTCGGTGCCGGTGAACACCTTCTCCTACTACGACCAGATGCTCGACACCGCCGTGCTGCTCGGCGCGCTCCCGGCCCGGGTGCAAAGTGTCTCCGCCGAGCTGGACCGGTACTTTGCCGCCGCCCGGGGCACCGAGGACATCGCGCCGCTGGAGATGACCAAGTGGTTCGACACTAACTACCACTACATCGTCCCGGAGATCGGGCCGAAGACGACGTTCTCGCTGCACCCCAAGAAGGTGCTCGCTGAACTCAAAGAAGCTCAGGACCAAGGCATCCCAGCACGCCCGGTGATCATCGGCCCGATCACCTTCCTGCTGCTGAGCAAGGCGGTCGACGGCGCCGGTGCCCCAATCGAGCGGCTCGACGAGCTGGTGCCGCTCTACGCCGACCTGCTCGGGCAGCTGGCCGACCACGGGGCCGAGTGGGTGCAGATCGATGAACCGGTGCTGGTGACCGATATCTCCGCCGACGCAGCCGCCCTAGCGGAGAGGGTGTACAACGAGCTGGGCTCGGTGAAGAAGCGGCCCGCGATCCACGTCGCCACCTATTTCGGTGATCCTGGTGCCGCCCTGCCCGCACTGGCCCGCACACCCGTCGAGGCGATCGGTGTCGACTTGGTCTACGGCGCCGACACCGGGGTGGGGTCGGTTCCCGGATTAGCCGGCAAGACCCTGGTGGCCGGTATTGTCGACGGCCGCAACATCTGGCGCACCGACCTGGAATCGGCGCTGGGCAAGCTGGCCGCGCTGCTGGGAAGCGCGGATGCCGTGGCAGTTTCCACGTCGTGCTCGACGCTGCATGTGCCGTACTCGCTGGAGCCCGAGACCGAGCTGGACGACGCGCTGCGCGGCTGGCTGGCATTCGGCGCCGAGAAGGTGCACGAGGTCGCCACTTTGGCACGGGCGCTGCGCGACGGTCGTGACGCAGTCGCCGACGAAATCGCGGCGTCCAATGCGGCCGCCGCCGCACGCAAGAAGGACCCGCGCCTGCACAACAACCGGGTCCGTGCTCGCATCGACTCGATCACCGCGTCCGGCGCTCATCGTGGGCCGGCCGCCGAACGTCGGGAGGCGCAGAACGCGCGGCTGCACCTGCCGCCATTGCCGACCACGACGATCGGGTCGTTCCCGCAGACCTCGGCGATCCGCAAGGCTCGCGCTGCACTGGTCGCCCACGAAATCGACGAGGCCGAGTACGAGAACCGGATGAAGAAGGAGATCGCCGACGTCATCAAGCTGCAGGAGCAGCTGGGTCTGGACGTGCTGGTGCACGGCGAGCCGGAGCGCAACGACATGGTGCAGTACTTCGCCGAGCAGCTGGACGGTTTCTTTGCCACCAAGAACGGCTGGGTGCAGTCCTACGGCAGCCGCTGCGTGCGCCCACCGGTCCTCTACGGTGACGTTTCCCGCCCGCACCCGATGACGGTGGACTGGGCCACCTACGCCCAGTCGCTGACCGACAAGCCGGTCAAGGGCATGCTCACCGGTCCGGTCACGATCCTGGCCTGGTCGTTCGTCCGTGACGACCAGCCGCTGGCCGACACCGCCAACCAGGTGGCGCTGGCCATCCGCGACGAGACGGTGGACCTGCAGTCGGCCGGCATCGCCGTGATCCAGGTCGACGAGCCCGCGCTGCGGGAACTGCTGCCGCTGCGCGATGCCGACAAGCCGGCCTACCTGGACTGGGCGGTCGGCTCGTTCCGGTTGGCCACCTCCGGGGTCTCGGACGCGACGCAGATCCACACTCACCTGTGCTACTCGGAGTTCGGTGAAGTGATCGGTGCGATCGCCGACCTGGATGCTGACGTCACGTCGATCGAGGCGGCCCGCTCGCACATGGAGGTGCTCGACGACCTGAACTCGATCGGCTTCTCCAATAGCGTCGGACCGGGTGTCTACGACATCCACTCGCCGCGGGTGCCCAGCACAGACGAGATAGCTACGTCGCTGCGCGCCGCGCTGAAAGCCGTTCCCGCTGAGCGGCTTTGGGTCAACCCCGACTGCGGCCTGAAGACCCGCAACCCCGACGAGGTCTCGGCGTCGCTGACAAACCTGGTCGCCGCGACCAAGGAAGTCCGGGCCGGTGCCTAGCCCTTCGCTGCCGTGCCGGCGCGGTGGGGACTGCTAGCGATCGGCTCCTCGTATTTGCTCAAGCACTGACGTCGTCGCTTCCGACGAACTCCAGTCTGGCGCGAACCCACGGTGCACGACACCGTCGATTTCTACCGAGCTGTAGATCTCGTCGCCGTGGTGCTGGGTGAATTCGACGTTGAAATACCGGTCATCGACGCCGAGGACATCGACGGCGACGTCGACGTCGACCAGAGCATCGGCCAACTGGCCGCGCTGCTCGACGGTGCGTCCTCGCCGGATGTCACAGGAAAGCACGGCGGACGGATGTGGTTCACTTCCGCACCGCCATACCCCACCGGGGCCGTGCTCGCGGATCGTCACGTCGACGATATCGGGGGAGGTCTGCATCTTCTCGGCGTAAACGTCGCCGAGTCGACGAGCAAATTCGCGCTTGACCTCGACTGAGTAACTACCTGACGTGTCCAGCTGCAAGTGCGGCATCTGCTCCGTCCTTCCCATGGGTTGTGTCTACGGCGCGACGAGCGTGGTACTCGATCAGCGCCATATGCGTCACCCTAGAACTGGCCGGGCAGCTGGATTAGTCGGCCCCGGGCGCCCCGACCGACGGGACGCTCAGCAGCCGGACCGGCACGTCGTCCGCCCAGGGCTGGCGGGTCACCATGTCGGCCACCCGCACGTAGCCGCGCTCGAATTCGCCCGTGGCGGCGTCCACCAGCCGATACTGCTGGGTCTGTTTGTGGATCGGCTGCGCGTCGAGCATCACCACCCGCACCTCGCCCGGCTCGAAGTGGCAGCGCTTGTGCAGGGCCGCGACCAGCTGCTCGTTGCTGAAGTGCCCGTCGCCGAAATTCCAGCCGATGGCGGTGCTGCACAGTCGCTCACCGTCGGTGAGGACGTAGTCATCCTCGTCGTATCCGGCCATGGCGCGGTGGGCCAAGGTGAACAGCGCCCGGCCGTGAGTGTTGAAGGCGCGGAAGGCATATCCCATGTACATCGGGATCTGTGCGGCTTCCTTGCTACCGTAGAACTTCTCCAGCTGCGCGGCGGGCATGCTCGCGATCGCCACGATGCCCCTGGCGATCTTCTCGTCGGCCGACGGCTTGATGCACCACAGCGTGGTGTCCCAGTTGCCCGCGTAGTAGCGCATGCCCGGCAGGAAAGACACCTTGCGCGGCAACAGGTTTCCCGTCACGACGGTCCCCGCGACGACGGCGAACAGCAGGATCGGCAGCGGTGTCGTCAGGTCCCCCAGCCCGACGGGGGCGTGGCCGACGAATAGCGCCAGCACGCTGAACATCATGAAGACGTTCCACTCCAGGGGCACACCCATCGGAATCGACGACAGAATGCCAAAGTGGAAGCACAGCATGACGAATGCCGCGATCGCGGTGGGCCAGCCGCCGTGACTGAAGAACAGCACCAGCGGCACCAGTCCCTCGATCGCGGTGCTGAAATGCGCCAGCCAGCGCGACGGCCGGCCCGGACGCAGGTCATCCGGGAAATGTTCGAAGAACGCTCGTTTGATGAACCGCGGCCGGAATATCGGGTTGTTGCTCATCATCGTCGAGATGACGAACGGGAAGTGCTTGTTGAGCTTTGACGTTGCCGCGCCGAGCCAGATCACCAGGCACACCAGTTTGGCGCCCAGGATCATGTCCACGCCGTAGCCGGCGAACAAGAAGGCGACCGTGAACGAGGCGTACACCTCGCCGCGGGCGGCCAGGAAGATGACCTTGTCGCGCAGACCCAGCACCGCCAGCACGCCCAGCACCGCCCAGATTTGCCACGCCGGCAGCACTCCCACTGCCGTCCCGAGCGCAGGCAGCGGCCCGGTGCCGTCGGAGAAGATCGCGATGACGAGCAGCACCAGCAGTGCGCCGTACAGCAGCGCGTCGACCGCAGTGCGCTCGTCTCCCTTGGTGAAAGGTATGCGATCCGGCCACGGCGGCAGCCGAATGGTGCCGGGCCGCAACCAGTACAGGATCGAGCCCATCGGCGGGAAGAACCGGTTGTTCAGCGGCCCGAAGCCACAGCCCAGACCGACCACCTCGAACAGCATGGTGTAGAGCACGACCTTCTCGAACACGATCGGCTCGGCGTACCAATGCGCGACATTGGTGAAGCCGGCCAACCCTCCCAGGCCCTTAGTGGTCAAGGCAAGCAGCCACGCGGCCAGGATGTACAGGCCGATCTTGACGACGTAGAACAGGTGCAGCACTACCGGGGTGCCGAAGCCGACCTCCGCCCAGTGCCGGGCCATCGGGATGATCTTCTCTGCGCGGGTGCCCTTGCTCCACTCCTCGAAGTTGATCTGCGGAGTGTCCTGTTTGAGAAATCCCATGGCGGCAAGATTAGAACGTGTTCTAGCCCAAATGTCCGGGTTCAGCGGAACAACATCCGACCTTGACTACTACGCGTCGTAGTAGTACAACGGTGGTTGAGCAGGCAAATTCTCCTCACCCGCCTGCATCAAGGACGGTGATCCGCGATGATCGATCAGGTTTCGCCAAGACGCGAAAACGGCGCCGAGATTCTCCGTTGGGCCGCAATAGCATTCGTCGTCGGATTCGGCATCCACGGTTTGGACCATCTGCGCCGCGGTATGTCGGCGTCGCCGCCATTCATCATGGTCGGCGGTGCGATACAGGGGCTGTTCGTCGCCGTCGCAGTCGCGATGGCGCTCACCCGACGGCCCCAACGCCAGTGGGCACCGGAAGCCGCGATCGCGGTCGGGTTCGGCAGCGCCGTGGTATTCACCTACGCACACCTGTTGCCGACTTTCCTGCCGGGCTACCAGGACAGCTTCATCTCGCCGCCGCATATCAACGTGACGTGGTTCTCCTGGTTCTCCGCCTTGACCGAGATCGGCACCGGCATTGTGTTCGCGATCGCCGGAATCCGGGCACGCCGGTCAGTCGACGGGGCTTCGGTAGTGCGCCTGCGGCCGCGGGAAGGCGTCGCACGATGAACACCGAACCGGTAGGAACACTGTTCTTCGACGGAGCCTGCGGAATGTGCACTCGCTCGCGGGATTTGCTGTTGAAGATGGATCGAACCGGAAAGCTGCGTACCGAGACTCTGCAAAGTCCCGGCGCCGCACAACGACTGGGTATCGCACCGACAAGCCTGCTGGAATCGGTCCGGTGGCTGGATTCCTCCGGCACCGTCTATTCCGGCGCGGAGGCCGCCAACGCGGCATTATCGGCAGCCATCGGGACCCGAATCCCGTTGGTGATCTATCGGATTCCCGGTATTCGCTTCATCGAAGAGGTCGTCTACCGATGGGTGGTCGCGCATCGGTATCGCTTCCCGGGGACTACCCCGTACTGCGAGTCACACCCCAGCGCCTGCTGAGCTAGAAGGCGGCCACCCGTCCGTTGTACTTGGATTTCATGAACCGCGCTTCCTTTGCCAGTGCGGACTTTTGACCGCGTCGAGGGCTTCGGTGACATAGCGATCCAGCGGTCGGCGATTGCTGGATTGACGCACCCACCGCTGAAAGCCGTAATCTCCCGCAGCAAAGGCGAGTTGGACCAGCAGACCCGGGCGGATATCAGTATCCGGGTTGGCGCCCATGCGGGCGGCGACCAGCTTTGCCGCCCGCATCTTGTCGGCGGCTGTCACCATCGTCAGCTTGCCGAGCACATCGGGGGCGACCAGCAGGGCTTGACGCCACTCTTCGACGTCGGCGGCGTCGAATGAGCGAGTTCGCGTGATGATGGCGTTGATCAGCGCGACGTCGGGCGACTCCGCGGCGGGCCGCTGTTCGAGCAGATTGACGATTGCGGTGCCGCCGTGTCGAACCGGTGCCAACAGCACCTCCTCCTTCGTCGGCACGTGCCGGAAGAAGGTGCGCGGGGAAACGCCTGCGGCCGCGGCGATTTCCTCCGTTGTCACGGCGTCGTATCCGTGTTCGATGAACAGCCGGAACGCCGCGCGGCGAATGTCGGCCCTGATCTGTGCGCGCTGCCGATCTCGCAGCGACTCTCGTCTGGTGGGAAAGGTCATCGGAAGCAACCAATTCCGCCGTCGACTTGGATGGTCTGCCCGGTGATGAACGTCGCGTCGGTGCTCAGCAGAAACGCCACCAGCGCGCCCACGTCGGTGCGAACATCGCCGATACGTTTCATCGGGACGCGTCCCACCGCCTTCGCGTAGTCGGCAGGCGCGAACTGCTTCCACAGTTTGACGCCGTCGGACTCGGCGAACGGGCAGATGACGTTGACCCGGATGTTCTCGCGCCCCCACTCCAGGGCGGCGACCTTCGACAGGCCGCGGATGCCTTCCTTGGCGGCGGCGTATCCGCCCCACTTCGGTTCGCCGCCGGTGCCGGTCCCTGAGCCGAGGTTGACGATCGACCCGCCGCCCTCCTTGACCATCAACGGGTGCACGGCCTGCATGAGAAGGAAGGTCGCGCGTGGCCCGACGTCGTAACCCAGCGCCAGGTCTTCGGTGGTGATGTCGACGAATGGCTTGGGTTCGTTGGTGGCGATGGCGTTGTTGACCAACCCGTGCACCGTCCCGAAGGCGTCGACAGCGGCCGCCACGATCCGCTCAGCGCTGTCCGGATCCCGCAAATCAGCAACCAGCTTCTCTACTCGGCCCGCTGAGTCGAGTTCGGCGGTGGTCGTTGCGAGCACGTCATCTTGGATGTCGACCAACAGCACCGCCGCACCACGTTCGAGCAGTGCCGCGGCGATGCCCTTACCGACGCCCTGGGCGGCGCCGGTAACGATCGCGACGTGACCGCGCATTGAGTCGGGATGGCAATAACTCACTTGACGGGTCCCATCTGGAGTTGCACTCCACGGTGCATTTCGTAAGTGCTGCGCGCCCCGTTGGGCAACTCGATGAATTCCACCGGCGTCCCGTCCGGGTCTTTGACGAAAAACATTCGGACACCGCCGATCTCGAAAGGCGCCTGATCGGGCTGGTACCCGGCGGCGATGATGCGGCGGTGAGTGTCGTCGAGATCGGTCACCGACAACGACACGTTGTGGATCCCGGTGATGCCGCGGCGGGTCGGCTTGTCGGCGGACGGATTGGCTCCCAGCGACAGCAGCTCCACCATCAACCCACCCAGCAAGCCGCCCACCACCCGACCTTCTTGCTGACGTTTCGCGTGCAGCACCGCGTCGAAAGGCTCGCCTGATATCAGGGTTTCGAAGACCACCTCCATGCCGAGCACATCTCGGTAGAACGCCAGAGCGCGGTCCATATCGGTCACTCCAACGACGAGGTGACAGAACGACACATCGTCGAGCACGCTGGTGACTTCGGTCATGGTGTCTCCTGTTGGCGGGCGGGTTGAAGTGGTGGCGTCGGCAGCTCGAATGCTGGTTTGGTGGTTCCGCCGTCGACGCGCAACATCACGCCGGTCACCCACGACGAGGCCGGCGATGCGAGATACAGTGCGGCGGCTGCGATGTCGCGCGGGGTACCGATCCGTGCCATCGGGGTGTTCGATTCGTACTGGACCCGCAACGCGTCGTCGGACATGACAAAGTCCATCGACTGCGTGGCGACACCCCCGACACCGATCGCGTTGACCCGCACCCGCGGGGCCAGTTCGGCCGCCATGTTCTGGGTGACCATGTTCAGTGCCGCTTTGCCCGCGCCGTAGGCAACCATGCAATTCATCACCATGTCGCCCGACCGCGACGAGACATTGACGATGGATCCCGAGCCATCGGTCTCGACCATGGCCTGGGCCGCCAGCTTGCTCAGCAAAAACGGTGCGACAGCGTTGAATTGCAATGCGGTGGTGAGGTATCGCGAGGATGTCTGCATCGCCGGCCGCGGCGGGGTTCCACCCGCATTGTTGACCAGGACCGAGAGTCGGCCAAATTGCTCGACGGTGGTGGATACCAGCCGATTGAGATCGTCTTCGACCATCACGTCGGTGACGACAGCCAGCCCGCGGCGACCGGTGTGCTCGATGAGCCGGACGGTGTCGTCGAGGTCGGCCGCGGTGCGTGCGGCGACGACGACGTCGGCGCCCGCCTCGGCGAATGCCACCGCGATCTCACGGCCGATGCCGGCGCCGGCACCGGTGACGATCGCGACCAGGTCGGTGAGACGGAAGGCGTCGAGGATCACCGGTTAGCCGCCGCAAGGTTGGGCGCCGGGCGCCCTGCGAATAGCGGCAGGTCCAGGTAGGTCTTGATGCCGGGCTCGGCGGCGCAGACGTCGGGAATGGCGTTGACGCAGTGGTTGGCGGTGGCCACCACACCTGGATTTCGTTGCAGTCCTTCGGCTATCGTTTCCGGTTGCAGTCCCTTGAAGGTCAGGCTCACGGTCGGGTCGCCGGTGATCTCGACCTCGAACCGTTCGCCGCGCCCACCGAAATTCCAGGCCGGTTCGAGGTTTTCCTCCCCCATCAGCCAGTTGACCGCCGCGGTGATGACCGGCTCACCGTTGACGAGGGCCTGCCAGCGGAACCGACGCGCGGCCACGGTTCCGGTGGGAAGCGGAAATGGGCCGTAGCCGATGTCGGAGGTCGCCACGGCGACGTCCTGGATGGTTCTGATATTCGGATCGATGCGAAATCCCATGTTGTCGGCGACCATTCGTACCGATTGTTTGAAACCTGCCTCCAGCAGGCTGGCCATCGGCCCTTGCATGGCTTCCTCAGGGGTACCGCCGAATCCCATGATGTGCCGGACAACGTCCGGGGCGTTGTAGGTGCGGATGTCGGAGAACTCCTCTGCGCGCACATGGGTGATCGCCGACGACAGCGAGGACAGCATGAGCGGGAATCGCTCGGTGATGCCGCCGGGGTGGATCCCCGAACCGTGCAGGGTCACCCCACCTTCGACCGCCGCGTCGGCGACGGCCTTGTGACGCGAGTTTCCCGGATCGGGGTATACCCAGCCGACCGGGGTCACCACATTCTTGCCGGACCGCAAAATCGCGACCACCTCTTCGTCGTTAGGCACCAGCGGGCTGTACACCACGCAGTCGGCATCCAGCGCCAGCACCTCCTCACTGCTGGAGCTGGCGGTGACGCCCAGCGCAGCGGTACCGAGGATCTCGCCGACGTCGCGCCCGTTCTTGTCCGCGCTGTGTACCCAGCACCCGACCAACTCGAGCTGCGGGTGATTGAGCACGCATTCGATGGCGGCCTTGCCGACGCCTCCGGTCGCCCACTGAATGACGCGAAGCTTGGCCGGACTAGTCATCTGCTACCTCCCGAATGGACAACGCGCGGCACGGACAAGCGTCCACCGCGTGTTCAGTGGCGGGCCTTTACACATTCATGGCCGGGATGGCAGAGTATGTCTTGATGGCAGTAACTGTCAATATGCCGCGGGAGGTCGAGTGATGAACGTGCTGGATGGCAAGATCGCGATCGTCACCGGAACCAGCCGCGGCGTGGGTGTTGGCATCGCCCATGAACTGCTGCGCGCCGGCGCCACCGTCGTCGGGTGTGCGCGCTCGCCGGTGGACACCATCCCGGGCATCGACACGGAACCGGGTTGGGCGGCCCGCGCTTCACAGAAAGTGTGCAACCAAGGCGACTACCGCTCGATCGACTCATTCGTCGACGAAGTCGTGGCCGCACACGGTCGGATCGACATCCTGGTGAACAACGCCGGCGGGACGGTCCCGGCGCCGCACGCGGAGAGCATTCCCGAACTCGTGCAACGTATTCAGGGCGCACCGCGCAGCGACGACGACTACGAACGCACGGCGCTCTTCCACGCCTACGCGGTGCAGATGAACCTGATCAGCCCGCTCTGGTTTGCTATCCGCGCGTACCGGCAGATGGCCACTCAGGACGGAATCGGCTGCATCATCAACATTTCCAGCGGTGCCGGGCATCCGGCGGGCTCACCGACCCTGGTGTCCTACGGCGCGGCGAAAAGCGGGCTCAACCACCTCACCCGGTCGCTGGCCGAGGAGTGGGGGCCCAAGGTCCGAGTCAACTGCATCGCACTCGGGCCGACGATGACCGAAAACTTTCGGTCATTCGTGCTGCCCAAAGAGGATCCCACCGGTGAGAAGTACTTCGCCGCCGTCCCGTTACGCCGCGCAGGCGAGCCCGCAGAGGTGGGCCGGGTGTGCGTCTTCTTGGCCAGCGGAGACGCGGACTTCGTCAACGGCACGACCATCGAACACGACGGCGGAATGCTGCCCGGGGTGCTCTATGACGCCGGCCTCAAGACGATCACCGACCTGCTGTAGCGCGTATTTCGACTGGCCTAGGCCTAGGACAGACTGCGTTGGGGCAGACCCGAATACTCCGACAGCGGGCGGATCAGCGCATTGGAGCCCGCCTGCTCGATGATGTGGGCGGTCCAGCCGGTGATGCGACTCATCACGAAAAGCGGTGTAAAGCTGGGGATGTCGAATCCCATCAGGTAGTAGGCCGGGCCGGTCGGGAAGTCCAGGTTGGGTTTGATGCCGGTGGCGGCGAACATCTCCTTTTCCAGGACGGAGTAGATGTCCAGCCAACGCTGACCGTTGCGGGCTTCCGCGACGCGGATCAGCGCCTCTTTCATCGTCGGCACCCGGGAGTCACCCTTCTTGTAGACGCGGTGCCCGAAGCCCATCACCTTGTCTTTGCGAGACAGCTTGCCGTGCAACCACTCCGAGGCCTTTGACGGATCGCCGATCTCGATCATGTCGTGCATGACCGCCTCGTTGGCCCCGCCGTGCAGCGGGCCCTTCAGCGCGCCGATCGCGGCGGTCACCGCGCTGTAGATGTCCGACTGCGTCGACGTCACCACCCGTGCGGCGAACGTGGACGCGTTGAAGCTGTGCTCGGCGTAGAGAATCATCGACTGCTCGAACGCAGAGACGATGACCGGGTCAGGCACCTCGCCGAAGCACATGTTGAGGAAGTTCTCCGCATAGCTGAGGTGGCTGTGAGGTTTGATCGGCACCAGGCCCCGCCGGCGACGCATGTCGATGGCGACGATGGTGGGCAGCACGGCAAACATGCGCAGGGATTTCGCATAGTTGGCGCACTCGGTGCTGTCGTCCTCCTCCGGGTCCTCGGCGCCCAGGTAGCTGATCGCGGTGCGCACCACGTCCATGGGATGGCAGGTGTCGGGCAGCTTGCTCAGCAGCGACTGCAACGAACGATCGATGCGGCGACTGGCCCGCTCACGCTGGCAGAACAACGCCAATTCGCCGTCGGTCGGCAGTTCGCCGTGCCACAGCAGGTACGCGACCTGCTCGAAACTGCAGTGGGCGGCCAGGTCCTGCACCGGGTAGCCCCGGTACGTCAACGAATTCGTCTCGGGCACCACCTTGGAAATGGCAGTGGTGTCGACGACGACGCCGGCCAGCCCTTTGTAGATCTTCGGCTCGGCGGGGGCAGCTGTGGTCACTGGTTCGGTCCTTTCAGCTTGAAATTGAAGATCTCGTCGTCGAACTGGTTGTAGTCGGCGTAGCGCAGCAGCTCGTAGAGTCTGCTGCGGTGCTGCATCTGGCCGAGCAGGCCGGATTGCGTTCCCTTGGCGTCGATTTCACGCAGACCGGACTCGACGGCATACATCGCCAACCGCAGCGTCGTGACGGGGTAGATGACGACGTTGTAGCCGATATCGGTCAGTTGAGACTCGCTGAGCAGCTCCGACTTGCCGAACTCGGTCATGTTGGCCAGCAGCGGAATATCCACTGCGGCACGGAATTTGTCGAAGTCGGCTGGGCCGGTCAGGGCCTCGGTAAAGATCAGATCGGCGCCCGCGTCGGTGTAAGCTCGCGCCCGCTCGATGGCGGCGTCCACGCCTTCGATCCCGGCGGCGTCGGTACGGGCACAGATGACGAAATTGGAGTCGCGGCGCGCAGCCACCGCCCCCCGCAGCCGCTTGACCATCTCCGCGGTCGAAACGACGGCCTTGCCGTCCAGATGGCCGCACCGCTTCGGGTTGACCTGGTCCTCGAGATGACAACCCGCGAGCCCGGCGTCCTCGAGGAGGGTGATGGTGCGCGCGGCGTTCATCGGTTCGCCGAATCCGGTGTCGGCGTCGATCAACGTCGGCAGGTCGGTGACCGACGCGATCTGCGCGCCCCGCCCTGTCACCTCAGTCAGCGTGGTCAAGCCGATGTCGGGCAGTCCGAGGTCGGCTGACAACACGGCGCCGGAGACGTAGACCCCCTCAAAGCCGATCTCGGCGACCAGCTTGGCCACCAGCGGCGAGAACGCCCCCGGGAAGCGTTGCAGCCGACCGGAATTCAGCCCGGCTCGAAAAGCAGCCCGCTTGTCAGCGGCGCTCGATGTCGCTCCCAACAGGCCGCTCATCGGAAGATTCCCGACGGGATGGTCGGTGCCTTGTCCAGCACCTCGGGTGCGATCCGCACGTTCAGTGCGCCCAGCTCGCCGCCCTCCAGTTCGCCGACACGCTCCGCGGCGTCGATGAATCGTTGCTGCTCAGCGGGATCCACCACACCCTCGGCGAGATCGGTGAACTTGCCGACGTACTGTTCGCGCTCGAACGGCCGCGCACCCAACGGATGTGCATCGGCGACGGCCAGTTCGTCGGTGATCACCTCGCCGCTCTTGAGGGTGACCTCCGCGCGGGCCCCAAACGCCTTTTCGGCCGGGTCGCTCGAGTGATACCGGCGGGTCCACTCCGGGTCCTCGACGGTGGAGATCTTGTGCCACAACTCGACGGTGTCCGGCCGGTGCGCACGCTCAGGGGCGTAGGAGAGTTCGTGGTCCCACGTGCCGTCCTCTAGCGCGACGGCGAAGATGTAGGGCAACGAGTGATCCAGCGTCTCCCGCGACGCGTCGGGGTCGAACTTCTGGGGGTCCCCGGAGCCGGTGCCGATCACGTAGTGGGTGTGGTGGCTGGTGTGCAGCACGACCGACGCGATCTGGTCGAGATCACCGATTTGCTCACGCAATCGGCGGGCCAGGTCGATCGGCGCCTGGCTCTGGTACTCGGCCGAGTGCTCCTTGGTGTAGCTGTCCAGAATGGCCCGCTTGGGCTCTCCCGGACCGGGCAACGGCACCTCATAGGTGTGGCCGGGACCTGACAGCAGCCAGGCGATCACGCCGTCCTCACCCTCCCAGATCGGCGCCGGTGCGCCCTCGCCGCGCATCGCGCGGTCGACCGCCTCGATCGCCACCTTGCCGGCGTGGGCTGGTGCGTATGCCTTCCAGCTGGAGATCAACCCCTTGCGGGATTGCCGGGTGGCCGTGGTCAGGTGCAATGCCTGACCGATGGCTTGGTAGATGGTGTCGACGTCCAGCCGCAGCATCGTGCCCAGACCCGCGGCCACCGACGGTCCGAGATGGGCGACATGGTCGATCTTGTGCTCGTGCAGACAGATGCCCTTGACCAGATCGATCTGGATTTCGTAGGCGGTGGCCAGGCCGCGAATCAAGTCGGCGCCGCGCACGCCGAGCTGCTGGGCGACCGCGACCAGCGGGGGGATGTTGTCCCCGGGGTGGGAGTACTCGGCGGCCAGGAACGTGTCGTGGTAATCGAGTTCGCGCACCGCGACGCCGTTGGCCCAGGCTGCCCACTCCGCCGAGTAGCCGCCGTCCACGCCGAACACCGTCGCGCCCGGCGTACCCGGCGTAGCCGGATGAGACACAGCCTGCTGACGGGCGGTGGTGACTGGTCTCCGCAGCACCGAGGCAGCGCTGACCGCCGCGTTGTCGATAATCCGGTTGATCACCATCGCCTCGGTCTCGGTGGGCACGGCGACCGGATCGGCCGCGACCTCCGCGATCTTGAAGGCGAGGTGCTCGGCGCGCGGAAAGTCGTCGGCGCTGCGGTGCGTTCGAACCGAATGGATCAACATAATCCGCACACTATGCAATGCTGATGACAAAGGAAAGTCCCAGCATTTGCGTAATTCTGCGTCCTTAGCTGGCCTAGATTGCAAATGTTGCGAAAGGAGTTCCGTAGTAGCATGTCGGCAGTGGCGAAGATGTTTTCCGGCGCCCGGTTACGGCGGCTGCGCGATGAACGTGGCCTTACCCAGGTCGGGCTGGCCAAGGCGCTCGACCTGTCCACCAGCTACGTCAACCAGCTGGAAAACGACCAGCGGCCCATCACGGTGCCGGTGCTCCTTGCGCTCACCGAGCGGTTCGACCTACCTCCGAACTACTTCTCCGCCGATTCCGATGCCCGGTTGGTCGCCGACCTGTCCGATGTCTTCACCGCCACCACCGCCCAAGACTCAGTCAGCGGCGGCCAGATCGAGGAACTCGTCGCCCGGATGCCTGACGTCGGCCGAAGCCTGGTCGCCGTGCACCGGCGGCTGCGGGACGCCACCGAGGAACTGGAGGCGTATCGCTCGCACGCCACCACGGAAACGTCGCTGCCACCGGAGCACCCGATGCCGTTCGAGGAAGTCCGCGACTTCTTCTACGACCGCAACAACTACATCGGCGAACTCGACACCGCCGCCGAGCAGATGTTCGCTGAGAACGGAATGACCATCGGCGGGCTAGACGTCCAGCTGGCGGCGCTGATGCGGGATCGGTTCGGTGTGAACGTCGTGATTGACGGCGACCTCGCCGAGCACGCCAAGCGTCACTACGATCCCGAGGCCCGGGTGCTGCGGGTCGCGCGGTGGCTGTTGCCGGGGCAGCGTGCCTTCCAGATCGCCACCCAGCTCGCCTTGCTCAGCCAATCGGAGCTGCTGTCGGCGATCGTGGCCACCGACGACCAGCTCACCCCCGAATCCCGCGGCGTCGCCCGAATCGGGCTGGCCAACTATTTCGCCGGCGCATTTCTGTTGCCGTACCGCGAATTCCATCGGTCCGCAGCGGAATTACGCTACGACGTCGACCTGCTGGCCCGTCGTTTCGAAGTCGGCTTCGAGACGGTGTGTCACCGACTCTCGACTCTGCAACGCCCTCAGCTGCGCGGAGTCCCCTTCATCTTCGTCCGGACCGATAAGGCCGGCAACATCTCAAAGCGACAGTCCGCCACAGCCTTTCACTTCAGCCGGGTTGGCGGCAGCTGCCCGCTGTGGGTGGTGCACGATGCCTTCGCTCAGCCGGGCCGGATCGTCACGCAGGTCGCCCAGATGCCCGATGGCCGTTCGTACTTCTGGATCGCCAAGACCACCGCGCCCGAAGGACAGGGCTATCTGGGCCAGCACAAAAGCTTCGCTGTCGGTTTGGGCTGCGACCTGGTCCACGCCGACAAGCTGGTCTACTCCACCGGGATCGCCCTCGGCGACCCGACAACCGCCGTCCCGATCGGTGCCGGTTGCAAGATCTGCAATCGGTCGGCCTGTCCGCAGCGTGCGTTTCCTTACCTTGGTGGACGCCTGGCCGTCGACGAGAACACCGGCAGCGGCCTGCCCTATTCGCCGGCTACTCAGCCTGGTTAACTACTGAGCCTGTTTGACCGGCGGCCGGTAGAAGATCAGCAGCTGGCCGACCGCGCCGCCCAGGCCCAGCAGCAGCGAGATCAGCAGACCGTGCCAGCCGTTGCGCCAGTTTTGCCCGAAGATCAGCCAGTCCAGGCTGTACTGGCCGGGGCCGATCGTGGCTACCGCGACGGCGCTGAGTGCCAGCACCAGGTTGTATTCCCAGCCCTCCTTGACGATGAAGAAGCCGTTGGGTCGGTGCACGGTCCACGAGGCGACGAACATCAGCGCAACGAAGCCGGCGGCGGGGATGGGCGTGAGCAGCCCCGCGGCTAACCCGAGGCCCGCGCTAATCTCGGTGCTGGCCGCGACCACGGCCTGGAACGTGCCGTACTTCATGCCGATGCTTTCGAACCAGCGCGCGGTTCCCGGGATCCGCCCGCCACCGAAGAACTTGTTGAAGCCATGAGCGGCGAGGGTCAACCCCAGCACCAACCGCAGGATCAGTAACCCGACATCATAGGCAGTCATAGACGTCAACCTAGATCATCGGGTAGGCGCGGATGGGCAGCAGGTGTGCTGCCACCCGCAAATGACCGAAAAGGAGCCGCACAGCAAGATCGCGCCGGGCCCGGTGTGCGGCCAACCCTGAACATCCCAATGTCTACCCTGAACCCACCGTCTGCACCACCCGTCCTGCTGTTGGACGGCGACGCCAGCTACCTACCGGAAATCGCGGCAGCCGGAAAATCGTTCGGCTGCAAGTCTTTTAGCCAAGGGCCTGGCCGCCGGCCCCGGCGTGGCGTCAGGGTTGCATGAGGAGTTGATCCTCGCTGCCGGCCTGACCCGTGAATGCGAAGCTAAATCCGGCGACGCCCAATAACTTTCGTTAGAGCTCCGCGTCCAGCCTGTCGACATAGTCGTCGATGTCACCAGCCGCGGATTCGGCCGCGTGGACGCTGATCGCCACGGTGTCGCCGATACCGTGCACGCCATGCGTGAGACCCATCACCGGTGACAGCGCCGGATAGCCGGCGGTCAGCAGCACCGGTGCAGCGCCGAAGCGCAGGTCGCCGGGTCCGCGGTCAACGCTTGACAGCACGGTGTTGCCGGACACCTGCGAGGGTCGGTCGTCGGGATCGAAAAGGCTGACACCCCAGCGCAGCAGCGGAGCCGGCGTCGCCGCGAAGGCCAGATCGGCCGCCAGCGCCGCGGGGTGCTGTAAGCGGCGGCGGCCATCGGCCAAGTCGGCGGCGATCCGCTCCACTCGGGCCTGCCGGTCCAGCTCTGGATACAGGCCGACGGTGACGTTGGAGAAGTGGTTATACGCCTGAGGCACACCCGGTTTAGCCATTGGAACCTCGGCGCCTAGCGATGCGGCTGCACCGCCCAAATGGCCGGACAATGCGCCGGACACCGCCGCCAACACTGCGACAGTGACGGTGGGGCCACCCAGCTGCGCGCGCTGCCGCACCAGTGTGCGCACCCTGCGCACGCCGCCGGGCCGGGCGTTGGTGAGCAGTGCCGGCCGCACTCCGGCCGGAGTGTGCAGCAGCCCGGCCCGGGTGTCGCGCACCAGCTTGCGATGAGCGCGAACGGCATGGACGGCACGCCACGGCAGGAAACCGCGCGAAACCATCACCTCGGGCACCGGAGTCGCCCGGCCGAACAGCCAGGCGGCCAGCGCCGCGGCACGGACACCGTCGGCCAGCGCGTGTGCCACCTGCATGACCGCAACCGTGCCCGGGGCAGAGCCGCCCGGTAGGTCATGCACCGGCGCGAAGAGGTGCAAGCGCCACGGCGCTCGGCGGATGTCCAGCTGGTCGTCGGCGAGCCGGACCACGGCATCCAGGCAGCCACGCCAGCTGTCGTCGTCGAGGTGGTGGCGGATCACCCGTTCGGGCTCGAGGGCCGTCGGCACCCAGCTCGGATAGGTCAACGGCGAACCGTCGTCGACGCGGACCGTCAAGGCCTGGCAAGCGTGGGCCCGACTCCGGACATCGTCGACTGCGCGTTCGAAATCCGTTGGCTCGCCATCGAATGCGTAGAGCATAAAGTCGTCGCTGGGGACCTTGGCCGACATCCAGTAAAACTGCGCATCAACCGCCGCCATCCGGGTCGACATTGCCACCTCCCCGGTTTTCCCCACCTGCATGTTATGCAGACCACAGTTGTCCACAGTTGGACTTTCATCCACAGGCGGGGATCTTCGGGCCCGTTTCGGTCATCGGCCACCGATACACTTCGCACATGCGTTCGAGTTGCCGGGAGGACATCGTCAAGCGGTTCGATGCGCTGCACGATGCGGTATCCGACCTGCTCGAACTGTCGTTTGACGTACTGACCACACCCGAATGCCTGGCATCGCTACAGCGCCTCGAAACCGAAACCTGTCGGCTACCGGTAGCCGGACACGCATTGATCAACCAGCTTTCCCGTCAAGCCAGCGAAACCGAGTTGGGCGGCAAGCTGACGCACGCGTTGGCAAACCTGCTGCGGATCAGCCGCGCAGAAGCCGGTCGGCGTATCCACGAGGCCGATGATCTGGGGCCGCGGCAGTCGGTCACCGGCAAACCGCTGCCGCCCCGGCTGGCGGCGACCGCCGCAACACAGCGCGACGGGCGCATCGGGTCCGCCCACGTGGCGGTGATCCGAAGTTTCTGGCATCGACTGCCCGACTTCGTCGATACCGAAACCCGTCAGAAAGCCGAGACACAGCTGGCCCGGTTGGGCGGCCACCATCGCCCCGACGAGTTGAGCAAGCTGGCCGACAAACTCGCCGACTGCCTCAACCCCGACGGAAACTTCACCGACGACGACCGAGCCCGCCGACGAGGTATCACCATTGGCGGACAAGGCATCGACGGGATGAGCCCGATCACGGGATACCTGACTCCCGAAGCCCGCGCTACCTTCGACGCCGTCTTGGCGAAACTGGCCGCCCCGGGCATGTGCAACCCGGCCGAGCCCGCCCCGTGTGTGAGCGGCACCCCATCGCAACAAGCCATCGGGCACGACACCCGCAGCGTCGCGCAACGCAACCACGACGCGCTCTCCGCTGCCGGGCGCGCGCTGCTGGCCTCCGGCGAGTTAGGTCAGCACAACGGATTACCGACCAGCATCATCGTCACCACCACCTTGCGTGAACTAGAAGCCGGCGCTGGCGCAGCACTCACCGGCGGCGGCACCCTGCTACCGATGAGCGACGTGATCCGCTTGGCCAGCCCCGCGCACCACTACTTGGCCATCTTCGACAAGGGCCGCGCCCTGGCGCTGTATCACTCCAGACGGCTCGCCTCACCGGCGCAACGAATTGTGCTCTACGCCAAGAAATGTACGAATTATGCACTACTAGGGAATTAGCAGGTCAGCGAACGTTTTCAGCGGCCCGGCCCGCGCGCTCGCCGGGGTTTGGCTCGTTGGTCAAGGCTCGTAGTAGTAGTCCGGTTCGTCGTAATCGGGCCGGTCGCGGTAATACTCTTCCGCCACTGCCTCAATCGCATCCCAGTCGTAATCGATGCGAACGAGGTTTGGTTCCGGCGCGACACAAGCCGAGTCAACCGGCTCCGAGAACGCAATAATCTCGGCGACGTAAGACGTTACCTGTTCTGCTAGCAGCGGGTCGTCGCAGGCGAAGCCTTCTTCTAGGTGATATCGCGCTCCCTCGGTCCAGTTGGCCGAGCCGAACCAAACCCGTTGCGGCGTGAAGCGGCACTGTTGGTAGTAGTCCGGCGCAAAGTCGGGACCGAAACATTCCGTCCCTATCTCACCCAGAACAAGCAGCTTGGAATGAAGTATGGGTTTCTGTTCGGCTTTACGGGTGCGCCATCCAGCGACCCGCACGGGTTCAATCTCGTAAGCCGTTGCGTCCTCCGAGGTGTACGGGCCAATCGTCAGCGGTGCCGCGCCGTCCACGGAAGGCATGAGTTCGCGCAATTCGTAGATAGCTTCATTCGGAAACGCCTTGTCGGGGTTGATGAGTTCTGGGCGCACCCTCAGCTCCTCGGTCAATGGTGCCTTGTCCACCACGACACAGTAGGAAGCCAGGGCAAGCAGGCGTGAAGCGACGGCCCTGCTCGTCAGCCACGGCACGCATCCGATTGCGGCTGGGTACTTTCCGTTAACACGCGGCGCAGCGAGGTGCTCGTCCAAAACCTCGCACAGCCCATCAACCACGCCGCCGCCAAACCATACCCGCCACCCGGCCCCTTCCGGTCCCCATGCGCGCGGCTTGCCCGACCACTTGCGAAACGCTTCGTAATCACCTAGCGGCTTGCTCACGGTCGTCACTCTAGCGCGCCGCCGTATGGAGGTCTTCGGGACAACTTGAGGGTGACTTGTGCGCTGGGGATGGGCCGCTACGCTTCGGCCCCATGCGCGACCGGGAGGTAATCGACAGCGAGCTGCGACTGTTGGCCGCCGTTCGCCGGGTGTGCCGCGAGCAGGACGGCCTGCTGCCCTCTATCGGGCCGGTAGACGAACTGTTTGACGAACGCCGCGAAGCTGAGCAGCACTGGGGCTTCCTGACGCCTCAGACCAAGGCGAGTAGCAATGCATCCTCTCGATTCAGGCAAATGGCTCGCGATAGGGTCAATGGGGGTGCCAGGGCTGAGGATGAGCGGAGGTTGGCGATGGCACGCCGTAGTTCGATTTTTTCTACTTACGCGCAGATGCAACGCGAAGCAGCGCGAGCACAAGCCGCTCAAGTGCGCGCTCAGACCGCTGCCCGACGCGAGGCCGAGCGTGCCCGTGCGGCTTACGTACGCGCTCAGGCGTCAGAACAGAAGGAGCGCAAGCGCCTTTACGTAGAGAGTCGTGCGGCACATGTGGCCGCCATGAACGCCGACCTCGAACACACGATAGAAGCGCTGCAGGGGCTTCTCGCGGCTTCGTTGAAGGCCGGTGAGCTTATCAGCATCTCGTCGCTGAAGAAGCCCGTGTCGAAACCGCCATGGAAATACGCCCACCTTGAGCGGGCTGAACCCGCCCCAGTGCCCGAAAAATTCATGCCAGCCCCTGTTACTGGCCTGGGCAGCTATTCGGTAAGGCCAAACATGAGCAGGCAGTCGCCGAAGCGCAAGCGAGATACGGGCAAGCGGTGAAGGAACATCGCAATCGTGAGGCGCAACGAGCCAGCGCCCTGGCGAAGGCCCGGGCTGAGTGGCAGGCTGCTGCGGCACAACTCAAGGAAGAGGCGAAGAAGCAGCATGAGCTGGTAGACGCCTTCGAAGCCAACTACCGCCGCGGTGAGCTTAACGCCGTGGTGTCTTACTGTTCCATGGTGCTGGAGGCATCCGCATACCCGGACGGGTTCCCGCAGAGATTCAAGTTCGCCTACGTTCCAGAGTCCCGGCAGGCCGTCGTGGAGTACCAGCTGCCGACCGTCGCTGTGGTGCCGACAGTCAAGGCGTACAGATACGTCAAACAATCTGACTCCATCGCTGAAACCGCCCGGCCCTACTCCCAAGTCAAAGCACTGTACGCATCAGTCGTGGCGCAGGTAGCGATTCGGACGGTGCACGAACTGCTGGAGTCGGATAAGGCCGGGCACGTCGACACGGTGGTGTTCAACGGGTTCGTGGACACCAGCGACCCAGGCAGTGGCCAGACCATTCGCCCGTGCTCGGTCACGGTTCGCACGACGCGGAAACCTTCAGGGACTCTGACCTGACCATGTCGAGCCGCTGGCGTGCCTGAAGCACCTGTCAGCTGGCGTATCGAAGAGTCCGGCCGAACTCTTGCCCGTCCGTCCTGTGCTGGAGTTCAGCATGGTGGACCCACGGTTCGTTGCCAAAAGCGATGCCCTGTCTGAGCTTGACCAGCGCCCTAACCTCATGGAACTCAAGCCCACTGAGTTCGAGGCGCTAATCCAGAACTTGTTCGTCAAGATGGGCCTGGAAGCGCGCCAGACCCGTCCATCGCGCGACGGTGGGGTTGACTGCGTTGCCTGGGACCTTCGTCCGATTTTTGGCGGCAAAGTCGTCATCCAAGCGAAACGGTACAAGAACACGGTGGGCGTATCTGCTGTACGGGACCTGTTCGGAACCTTGCAGAACGAGGGTGCAAGCAAGGGAATCCTCGTGACCACCTCTGGTTACGGGCGGGCGAGCTTCGACTTCGCCCTGAACAAGCCGATTGAACTCATCGACGGGTCGAATCTGCTCTCCCTCCTTGCCGAACACACCGGCATTGAAGCCAAAATCGTTCCGCCAGACGACTGGCAAGACCCCATCGCCGACATGCCCGGGCAAGATACGTGAACGGCTGATGTGCGTTCCATGAGTCCGGCCCTGGGCCACGAGGCGGCCATCGGTCAGGCTTAGCCAGCCCAGTCGCTAGTCCGAATCATCCTGCGCGGCAATTCATGTCAATGCAGTGCATCTGTGCATTGCACGGCCCCAAGCATTTCACGGCGGCCAGCGCGCCGTGCCAGGTCCAGCTATCGCCAGCTCACGACGATGTCGTGGTTCAGGCGGCCCAGGTTGTCGGCGACCGACGAGCACCCGGCCAGGGCTTAGCCGGTGCCCGCGCGGCAGTGCTGCGGTGGCCGAACCATCCATCGGCCATCAGTGCAGCGGACTAGCTCGCCGACTGCGGGCATGACCCAAGGGTAGGCCGCTATGAGATGACCAGAACCGAGGTGTACCCAGGGACCTACTTCACTTGCTAGGTTCACCACTATGCCATCAGACAGAACGAAGGTGTTCATCAGCTGGTCGGGAGAACTATCGAAGCATGTAGCAACCGTCTGGCGAGACCTTGTATGGGAAATGTTCGACGGGGTCGACCCCTTCATGTCGGCGAAGGACATCGGCGCTGGCGAGCGTGGATTGCCGCTAATTGACTCCGAATTGGCCGATACCACCTTCGGCATCATCGTGGTAACGCAAGACAATCAGGACTCACAATGGCTGAATTACGAAGCTGGTGCGTTGTCGAAGAACGTACCTGATGCGACAATCCGCGTCGCGCCATCCTTGGTGGACTTCGCTCGGGGAGGTGATGCAACAGGGCCCATTTCACAGTTCCAAGCCAAGCTGCTGGACCGCCAAGGCATTGAGGACATCCTCGTCGAGATTGCGAAAGCCGCCAAGGTCGACGAACTGTGCAGTCCGCAAGCGGTTCGAGTGGGCGTGGAACGACGAATACCGAAGTCGGTTCTCCGAGGCCAGCAGAAGGTCTGGAAAAGCTAGCAAAGGAAACCGGCCACAGCGCGACGTCATGAACGAGATTCTGACTATCGTTCGCGGCCTATCGCGCAGAACCGGGGCTGGCGCACAGTTGGCTGGTCCATCGACACAAGGGGTGAGCGCCTATCTCTGCCACTCGACATTCCGCTGGCCGAGATTCGCGATGTCCTCGAGTCGTTCCTTGGCGCCAACCATGAAGTACCCATTACCCTTTCGTCTACTGACACGGCAGACCCGTTGTGGTAATCCCACTTCAAGGGCCAGTCGCAAATTGCATGGGTCCCCTAGGAGAGGCGTTGGCGAAATCAGGTGTCGCCGCGAGTTTCGAGGTCGAGCCGCTAACGACGAGCCTACGACAAGCACGATAGCCGGAACCACGAACCGCCGGGCCTGATGACACACGAGCACGGGCGTTCCTCGCCACGAAAGACACGGTGGCCACCGGGTCTAGGACAGGTGCCACCCGCCCGCGTCGCTGGCGTCAACGGTTTTGACCTGGCAGCCTGCGGAGCCATCGCCATCAGCTTCACTGGGGCTTGCCTTCCCGGTCAGCGCGCCCCGGTTATCGGTGCGGGTAAAGAGTTTCGAAAGCTGGCTATCGCGGGCCAGCTCGGGCGCTCTTGGGGCCTTCTGGCGGCCAGCTCGGGCGGCGGCCAGGTGCAGCTCGGCGGCAGCTACTTGGCGGCTATACCGGTCAGCTCGGCGGTCGGCCTCAGCGGTCGCTGTCCGACGCGGGGTTGAACAGGTTACCGATGCGCTGCGCGTCAGTCTGCTTGAACGTGCCATCGGCGACCTGCGTGACCCTGCCGCCGTGAATCACCACGTCGCCGGGGCCAATGTCCTGAAACTCTCCGGTCTCAGGATTCAAAGCCGTTGGCTGCCAGTCGCCGTCGTCGGTGATACGCCCATAGTGGAAGCCTTGCGCCACCAGCCCGGATTTGCGCTGTGCCTGGGCGCGCGTCTGACCCACCTCGACGTGGTCTGTCGGGTAAACCCTTACCGTCCAGGCCGTCTCGGCGTACTCATCCGATGTGACCTCGTACAGGTCGACTGGTTGCAGGAACGGGACCTTCTCCGCGCCGGGGAACCCCCGCACGTCGGGCACCGGAACCAATTGCGGCTCGCGGATTCCATCGCCTCGATGCGGCGCACGATGGCCTCACGCTGCCGAGCGTCCACGTCGAGCACGTACTGCAGTTCTGGACTGTCTGCCAGCTTGCCCTGGATATGTTCGGCGCGTTCGTCAATGTCGGCGACGGCCTGGCGCTCCCTGTCGACCAGCCACCGGAAGACGCCGGGCACCCGTGCGCGCCGCTTGGACCGCTTCGGCTTGCCCGCGTCCGTTGAGATAGGCATTTAGCGTGCACGCCCCAACGTGATTGGGCGGCCTTGCGAGCCTTCCCGCTCTGAGTCGACGTAGGTGCCGACCGGCGCGGAGCCGGTGCCACGGGCCGAACCTGCCGCAACAACCGGGCGATATGAGTCTCTGTAAGCCGCAACTCCAGCCGACAGTTTGAGCTCAGCTTCAGGTCGTCAGAAGCTGTTGCGTAATCGGCAGATAACCGCACTTTCCGGTCGATGCAGCCATTAGCAGGTGGATAAGCTCCAAATCTGCAGCGTCCCAAGTCAGCTCATCGTCGGCCTCGTCGGCCACGGCGGCTAACAGTTTGTCCAGTTCACGGCGCATTCGGCGCGCTTCTGATGAATGAATTGCCATAGTGCCAGTACCTTTCAGGTCGATTTCAGCGTTTTCAAATCCGTGCAGACCAGCCTGCGCAGTGCTCGCCGGATTATCGCGGAGGGTGGCACGGGGGGGTGTGGCGGGGGTCACACTGCCTCGGCGGATGGTGCCGACTCCGTGCACCATGGGGCGCGGTGCTCGCGGGCTGCCTCGTTGACGTTGCACACCAATAAGTGTCCGGCGTGGCCGACGTGGTGGTGGTCGCTGTGCTCGGGGAGCTGGTCGCCCGCGTCGTCGGCCGCCAGGGCCGCGCTGATACTGATACATGCCGCCGATGGTGTACGTCACGACGTACGGCTCGGCGTGCACCACGGCGGGCGCTGTCTGAGTGCGGCCCTTCTGCGCGTCTGGAATCGGGTGGGTTTCGATCCCGATTGTGTGCGGGGCGCCGGCGGCTCCGGCGGCGCTCGGCCGCCGCGTCGAGGTGTGGAACGATGTCCGGCTTGTGTCAGACGCTTCGAGTGCTGGGTCGTCAGGCCAAGGGCGTTCGCCCAACCCATGCTGCAACCACTCCCGTTCGCGTCGGGACTTGATGTCATGGCACGGTTTGAAACACATCCACGTATTGCGGTCGGACTCTGCGCCGCCCGCAGCGATGGGCCGGATGTGGTCGAGGATATAGCCGCGTCCCTCGCAGCCTTCGTAGGCTAGTCGGCACAAGCCGAGGTCTCTGGTCGTAACGCGTTGCTCTACGGGCACGATGGTCCGCGCTGCCGGTGGCCTGGCCGCGCGCGCCGCCTGCCCACGCCTGGCGCGGGTGCCTCGACAGCGCGCGGTGCCGTCGACACCTAGCTTGGTGCAGCCGCTCCGGTGGGAACAGATTTTAGGCGCTCTCACGCGGCCCTCCGCGCTCGGCGCTGCTCTTTGTGGACGTCGCACAGTCGAGCCCCAGTCTTTGTGCGCCGCAGGCACATGGCCTGAACGCACAGCGCCGCGCCTCGGCCCTGTTTCCCTTTTTCCGGTTGCCGATTCTCTAGTCTCCTCGTGCGGGCTAGGCATCCGGCCCGGCAGCTCACGGCAAGGATTTACGACCGGGCCGGATGCTCTCGAAAACTCGCCGGCGCAGTCCCGACTCGGCGCAATCGACCAGTATGTACCGAGTGGGACTGCTGACGCTGCAGCAGGGCCGAATGGACGCGGGCTCGCGCTTTTCGTAGATCGTGCCGATGGTTCCGGTGGAAATGAGGACCGAAACCGTCAGCGCGCCACGTCTTTTACGCGGCGTCGGGCTCGAACCCCGAGCTTCGTCGCGTCGACCAACGGTCGCGTCGGCGGGCTGTCGGGTCCGGAAGACCTTTGGGCAGCAACGCCGTGCTCCATTTTGCAACGTTCGCACCCAGCCGGTTCGCCTTCTCTGAACCGCTGACGGGCTGCGGCGGTGAGGTCCGAGCTGCGTTGCTCGACGGCCTGGTCGACCCACGAAGGGGGTTGACCGCTGGCGTCGAGGTACGCGGGTCCCTCCTGCAGTAGAACGCCCAAGTTCCTCTAAATCCGGCACTGTAGCAATCAATTCGCGGAGCTTCGAGGTCGGCGACTTCGCGTTAGCAATGGCGCGCTCGTGTCTCTGCCAGTCGCGGCTAGCCTTCGACTGGCCTTCGGGCGTGTGCTCGACCTGTGCCAAGGCGGGGCGCGCGTAGCCGCGTAGTCGGCGTGTTCCGCCCCGTCACGCAGGGCTATCACGTCAGCTTCGGTAGCGTCGACCTTGTGCGCGTGTTGGCTTGCCAGCTCGGCGCGCGCGTCGGCCAGCCCTTTGTCGGTGAGGTCAGTGCGGCGATGCAAGGCGTCGAGGCTGGCCCGGGTAATCCTCGGCGGGCCTGCCGAACGCCGAGAACGCCTGCTCGGCACGGGTTGCCGGGCGCTGTGGTTGCGCTGGCGCTGGCGGTGTGTACGACGGGCGCGGGGCGTCGGCGTCCCGTCCGTTTATTGTGAAGTTACTGCGGCGCTTGCCCCAGTGCTGCGGGCTGTCGGGGTTGACGTTGGCCATTGTCTCTAATCCTCCGTTGTTGTTGGTGTTTTCGGCTGGACTGGCCGCCACAGCGCGCGTTCTAAGTCTTCTGGTCTCAGCCAGACTGACCGTTCGGCGTGCGATACGCAGGCAAACGGCCTGAGCGCACCCACAGGTGCTAACGAGCTGTACGCCAGGCCGTATCGCTCGACGGTCCTGCGCACACCCGACGTATTCGCCGCTGGTCGGCGGTCCGATAACGATTTGCGGGGCTGCCATTTTCAGATTGCCTTGCCACCGGCTCCGCTGTCGGCTTCTTCATCGGGCGCTCGCGTTCTGGGCTTGGGCGAACCGCTGCTGAAGCTCGGCGCGTTTCTCGGGCGCTGGCCACGCTCGACTGATCCGTTTTAACGGAAGTGGGAAGTGTGAAGGGCTGGGCGTATGACTTTAACCGTTGTCGCCGCCTGGGGTTTGGGTAACGGCGGGGAGCGTATTGTCCGCGCTCGGGTTACCCGCGAAGATATCGCGCTTGGTTGCTGCCATATCGGGTTTCCGTGCCCGCCCTCGGTCATGCTCGACAGGCAGGGGTTGCCGGGACTGTTGAGAGTTGCAGTCGTCAACGGCTTTTCGCCCAAGTGGCGCTCGGCTTTTCGCGTTGCGCTCCGGTGTCGATTCTACCAGACGCGCCCGCTCAGGCCCGTTGGCGCTCACTTACGCTCGGGTGATACGGTCCGCGCCTCGTTGGTCGGTCAAACCAAAGGAGCTGGCCCAGCGTGAACCGTGTGAGCGCCCCGTTGGGCAGTGGCAGGGTACCTAGTGCGCAACCCCCCGCGCGTCGGCCTATGCCGATGACCGGGGCGGCGCGCTTCGCGCCTGCACTTTCGTCTTCGCTCACTTTGGGCGCCTCCTCCTATGTTTGCTGGGATTGGTAATTGGTGCAGGTCGAGGCATGTTTCGGTGCCCCGCCGGCGGTTAGCTGTTGGCCCCAGGTGGCACGGTAAAGGCTTGGTATGTAACGACATTCGCGGTGGCCGTGCGGCTCCAGGGGTGACCGACCAGCACCCGCCGCGCCAGAACGGTTTGACTTGCCGCGTACGGCCCACGGTGTGCGGCACGTTATTTCGGCGGATCAGTCTGGCCCTCCGGAGCCGCCGCACGTCGCCGCCTTCGCTCATCTGGTAGATGCCGTCCCAGCTAGCAAGATCCCCCGCCACCTCAACTGGCGCCTGCCCTCTCTGGTCGAGCTGGCGCGTCGAGGACCAGGCCGCCGACCACGCCGCCAACGTGGCGGCTCACCGCTCGGCCCTCGTGTCCTTTGAGTAGCCCGGGGCTCGCAGCCTGTCGACCTCGCGGCGGGACTCGGCACGGGCTAACGACTGGTGGACATGGTGCCACCGAACGTGACCAGCCGAGGCGGATTCCGATACGTCCCAACCGTCATCCGCGGCAGGCCCGCCACAACCAGAGCTTCGGTT
>CAVVUH010000045.1:0-40248 GCA_963751315.1 uncultured Actinomycetota bacterium
CGAGTCCAGGCGGGGGAGCAAGCGTCTTGACCCGTAGAGACGGAAAATAGCCGTCCTGGCCGGTGCGGGATGGTGACCGGCCTGCCTTCCCCGGCATACCCCTGGGGGTAGATCAACATTTGCCGTCAACCGCAGGCGAAGCCCAGCCCCGTCCAACCTACTTTGGGTTGAGCAGCATCGGCGGGATGTGCAGCAGCGGGGGCGCCCCAGCCTGGTACTGCGGGCAGTAGACGTCAATGGCGGCCATGGCGAACTCCCGAGACGTTTCGATATTCGCCTGGCTGGAATTAACCCAAGCCCCGGCTTGGATGTCCGCGACCACCTGGTTGAACGGCTCGCGGTGGCCGAGTTCCTGACAGACGTGGTGGCCGTCCCCGATCAGTGCGGCGGCGTCCGCTTCAGGGTTAACGCCGATTTGGTGCAGCGACGTAAGAAACTGCTGGTCAGGCGTGGGAGGCGGCGGCGGCTCGGTGCTGGGTGACGGTGGCTCGGCGGTGGCGGGCAGGTATACCCCGCTCCCCGTACGGCGTCACCCCGAACCAAGCGACGGCACCGGCCGTCCCCAGCGCCAGGCCGATGGCGACAGACCACAGGAGGGCGCTGCGTGATCGGGATGGCCGGAAGGGCGCGACGCCGGGCGCGTCGTCTTCAAGCTACTACGCGCTGATGCCCTCGGTCTCCTCCGAGGGCGCTGCGGGCGCCGTCTTCTCTCGGGCGGGACGCCATCTGCGTCCATGAACTGAAGTCTAGTTCGATGAATGCTCGCCGTCATTCCACGGACGATCCGTCTTGACGGTTCTTCCGGTCCCCTGATGCAGTGTCCGGGTTCCGGCCGACAGTGACCGGCAGCCAGGCGGATTTTTGGCGGGTTCTAGGTCAGATGAGGATCATCGCGGCGGTCATGACCGCCCCACCGATGAGCCACAGCACAGCGGCATGCGCGCGGCTGGCAATGGGAGCCATCACGGCAATCCCGATAATCATCACTAGTAGCCCTAGCATCGTGTCCTCCGATTTCGCGGTACGTTCATCGCTGGCAACGCCCGGCCGTGGCGATTCAGTCTCACGGTGTGACCGGAAGCACAGCTCAGCCCTCTCAGCCCGCCCGCGGCGAAGTGACGATGGTCCTGGCCGGTGGCGGATGGTGACCGGGAGCCTGCTCCCCGAGCCAGGGTGCGGGTGGCTCCAAAGCTGTTGTGGTGCAGATGGTTTAGGACGGTCGATCAGCTGATGCTGGGATCAGCCGCCGACTTCACGGGTTGTGCTTGAGTCTAGGCGGGAGAGCAGGCGTCTCTCACTGGCCGAGTGGCTTGGGACCAAGACCGGGGATCAGCGGCTGAGTGGTGTGCTGGCTCGACTTGCTCAAGTAGTCCGGGCAGTAAGTGCTCGACGCAAGCGCCGCGAACCTCATGGCACCGCCGCCGTTCAATCCGGGGTTGCGCATGGCCAGCTCATCGACGACGTCCTTTTCCGATCGCCCCGAGATCATCATGTTGCAGGCCATTCGGCCGGCCGCGACGGCGTCGGGGCCGCTGCGGTAGGTCATGCCCGCGTTGTTGAGCGCGGCCAGAAAGTTTTGATGAGCAACAGGATCGTCCGGAACGGGGCCAGGAGGGCCGGGAGGGGGGTCGGCCAGCGCTGGCACGGCCACGGCCACGCCGACGATGGCGGCGACGGTGGCAAGCATCAGAGGCAGTCGCATCGGACGATTATCGTCCACGTCGGCGCGATTGTCCTGTCGAGCCCGATTCGTCCGCCTCATCGGGGATCGAGTCTGGTCGAGTCAAACCCGGGCTACTGGGCCCGGGCCGCGTTTCGATAATGGGTTGTGACGGCCCTCCTTCGGGCTTGCGACGGCCCTCCTGAGGATGCGAACGGTGCAAGGAGAGGTTGTCTAAACGGTGGGGAGCGAAAAAGATGATCTTCACCCAGACACTATCTGGACTGTTTGTCACAAGGGTCCTATCTTATCGGGGATGAGACCACCGGCCGTGCGGTCGTGGTCGACCCTCGTCGCGACATCGATGACTACTTGAGCGAAGCGGCCCAACATGGCTTGCGCATCGAAAGGGTCATCGAAACCCACATCCACGCCGACTTTTTGAGCGGCCACCTTGAGCTGGCCGCCGCCACCGGGGCGCTGATCAGCTACGGCGAAGACGCCGACGTCGAATTCCCGATCGAGCCGTTGCGGGACGGCCAGCGGATCTCGCTGGGCGAAGTCGCCCTGGAGATTCTCGCGACACCGGGGCACACTCCCGAGTCGATATGCATCGTGGTCTACGAGAATGCCGACGATGAGGTGCCTTACGGGGTGCTCACGGGCGACACCCTGTTCGTCGGCGACGTGGGGCGTCCGGATCTGCTGGCGGACAACGGCCTGTCGGCGGAGACGTTGGCCCGGACGCTGTACGGGTCGCTACACGACAAACTTCTGAAGCTGCCCGGATGCTACGCGGGTTTTTCCCGCGCACGGGGCCGGATCGGCGTGCGGCAAGCAGCTGTCGAGCGAAACCAGTTCAACCATCGGTGAGCAGCGCCGGACCAACTATGCGCTACAGATGATCGATGCCGACCAGTTCGTCGCCGCGCTGACCGAGGACCAGCCCCCGCGACCGCGGTACTTCGAGTTCGACTCGCTTCGCAACCGTGAGCAACATCCGCTGCTGGACGGAAATGCACCGGCCCTGATGAGCATCGACGATGTCTGCACACATGCCCGGGCGGGGGCCATTCTGCTGGATAGCCGGGAGCCGGCCGATTATGCGTCCGGTCACTTATGCGGTGCGGTCAATGTTGGCCTGCGCGGGCGCTTCGCCGAATCTGTCGGTATCGTCCTGTCTCCCGATCGGGACATCGTCCTGGTCGGCGATCCTGCGCTTGCGCAGGACTCCAAGACCCGTCTCGCCCGGGTGGGTTTCGACCGGGTCATTGGTCAATTACGCAATTTGCCAAGCGTTTTCACGCAGCGGCCAGATCTTATCCAGACCGCTACCCGTCTGACCGGCGGGCAGCTAGCCGAATTGCGTAGCCTGCGGCCCGGTTTGCAGCTCGTGGATGTGCGCAACCCTGGTGAGACGGTGGACGGTGTCATCCCCGGAGCACGGGAGATCCCGCTGCCGGCACTGACCGATTCGATCGCGAGCCTCGATCAGACGGCACCGGTGGTCGCTTACTGCGCTAGCGGTTACCGCTCGCTGGTGGCCGCGAGCGTACTTCGCGCTTCGGGCTTCGATGACGTATCGGACCTGGTGGGCGGCTACGGAGCCTGGCAGGCCGCCGGCGCCGCCTGACGGCGCATCAGATGGAGAAATCCTCGCCGTGCCAAACGCCCGCTTCAGGTGGCCGGATGACTCGGCCAGTCTGCGGGGTATTGGCCTGGGCCTCTAGCTTGGCCACCCTGGTCAGCAACGACTGCAGGCTGACGCCAACCAGGTCAGGCATCATCGAGTCGTCCCCGGTGCCCGGCCCGGCGCGGCTGATGATCTGCCCGGGAACCCCGACGACCACGCTGCTCGACGGGACTTCCTTGACCACGACGGCGTTCGCGCCGATCCGGCTGTCGTCGCCGATCTTGATCGGGCCGAGGATCTTGGCTCCGGCACCGACGATCACCCGGTCACCGATAGTCGGGTGGCGTTTGCCGGTATCTGCGCCAGTGCCGCCGAGTGTGACGCCGTGGAAGATCGTGACGTCGTCGCCCACTTCGGCTGTTTCCCCGATCACCACGCCGGTCGCGTGGTCGATGAACAGGCCGCTACCCAGGACCGCGCCGGGATGGATCTCGACGCCGGTCAGGATGCGGGTGAGCTCCGCAAAAACCCGCGCGGCCACTCGCGCGCCCCGATTCCACAGCCAGTGGCTGATCCGGTGGCCCCAAATGGCATGCACGCCCGGGTAGGCGAAGATGACCTGCAGCGTGGTTGGGACGGCCGGATCCCGCTCCTTGGCCGTCCGGATGTCCTGGCGTATCGCCGTCAGCATGGGCTACTCGGTCGCGTCCGCGAACAGCGGCGTGCTCAGATACCGTTCGCCGAAGTCGGGGAGCACGACGACGATGAGCTTTCCGGCGTTTTCGGGACGCCGGGCCACCTGCAGCGCAGCCACCGCGGCCGCACCCGAGGAAATACCGGCTAGCAGTCCCTCTTCGCGAGCCAGCCGCCGAGCCAAGTTAATGGCGTCGTCATTGCCGACGGTGACGACCTCGTCGACCAGATCCAAGTCAAGAACCGGTGGGATGAATCCTGCGCCGATGCCCTGGATGGGGTGGGGTCCCTTCTGGCCGCCGGACAGCACCGGCGACGCGGCCGGCTCGACGGCCACGAACTGTACCGAGGGCTTGCGTTCCTTGATGACCTGCGCGACACCGGTGATGGTCCCGCCGGTGCCGACTCCCGACACGAAGATGTCGATCTTGCCATCGGTGTCGCGCCACACCTCTTCGGCGGTGGTCTTGCGGTGAATCGCCGGGTTGGCCGGATTCTCGAACTGCTGTGGCACGAAATACCGTTGGTCGGTTTTAGCCAGTTCCTCGGCCTTGGCGATAGCGCCGGGCATGCCGTCGGCGCCCGGGGTCAGGATGAGTTCGGCGCCGTAGGCGAGCAGCAACTTCCGCCGTTCGACACTCATCGTTTCGGGCATGGTCAGCACGAGTCGGTAGCCGCGCGCGGCGGCCACCATCGCCAGCGCGATGCCGGTGTTGCCGCTAGTCGGCTCGAGGATGATGGTGTCAGGCTTGAGCAGACCGGCTTCCTCGGCCGCGTCTATCAGCGCTACCCCAAGGCGGTCCTTCACGCTGGCCGCTGGGTTGAACGATTCCAGCTTGGCGACAACATCCGCGTCAACGCCGTCGGTGACCCGGTTGAGCCGGACCAGGGGTGTGCTTCCGATCAGTTGTGTGATGTTCTCAGCGATGCTCACAGTCGCCATCCCAGCGGATGTCGAAGTGGATTGCAACGTCAGCCGGTATCGCCAGGGCGACCGGTGTGAATCGCTGTGGCGCCCCCTCTAACGCCACTCCGGTCAGCACCCGGCCGGCGACGTTGTGCGCTGTCGTTGCGGTCAAGGTGGTCGCCGTCGTGCCCGGCGCCGGTCGGACGTAGAAGTCGCTACCCGGTTGAAGGGTCCCATCGATCGTCACGCCGTCCGCATCGACCAACGCGTGACCATCGGTTACCTTGAGCGTCAGGGGAATTCGAACGTGGAATGGACCCACCAGGCCGGGTTCGGCAACTGCGTGAGTGGCGACGAGTCGTGGTTCGGCGGCTTCGCGCAGGATCGTGCTCGCCCCGGTGAGCAAGTAGTTGTAGAGGTGCACCACCCGGTCCGCGTTGCGGTAGTGCCGTGTGCCGGTGAGCCAGAAACCGACATGACCGATGCCGGGTGCGCCGTTCTGGGCCGCAGTGATAAGTCGGTAGAAGCGGAAGCCGCGCCCACGGCGGCCGTGGCTACTCGACGACAATGTGCTGCCCACACCCAGCGCGCGTTGGTAGCGGCCCTTGGCTGGATCGGTGATCAGCTGCGAACCCGAAACGTCATACCAGTCAACGCCGTTGGCTGACTTTTGCAATCGCAGGCTGACAGGGTCATCCGACGTGGTCCAGACCGAATAGCCGCCTAGTTGGGGTTGGCCGTCGAATTCAAAGGTGATTACCGGCCCTGGACCCCTCTTCACCGCGACCGGAACGTTCAGTGGCTGAGTGTCCAGAGCCAGACCGTTGGTGAAGTACCAGATCGCGGCTTGGGTCGCCGCGATGGCTTCGTGCTCGCTGATGTTGGCTGCCCCCAACGGATAGCCGGCGGCGCGTAGTTGTCGGCTCAATTCGGCGGTCGTGGTGATCGGGAAGGAATGGCGCAGGATCCAGCCGATCTGGGCCTCGCGTCCGCGACCGCGTAAGTGGGGCAGTGCCGACCAGGTCCCCAGCCGATAGCGCGACGGAAGGTGTGGCGCGATACCGGTGAAGTCCAGGGAGTAGGCGTCCAGGTTGGGGTTGAGCCTGATCAGGTCGGTGCGCGCGGTGGTGCCATCGGCGAACACGATCCTGTCCACCGTGTGCGAGTAGGTCCCGCCGCGGTAGCGGGTCATCCGAGGTAGCTCGTTCGCCGGCCGGACGAGGACGCGTCGGCGCAACGTCACCTGCGTCGGCGCGGGTAGGGATAACACAGTCATGGGTCTGGTTGATCTTCCTGGGAGAGTGCAATCGCGCGCGACTTGGTAACGCCGCAAGGTCTGGCAGGGCCGCCCGCTTGCGGGATAAATGCGCGACGATTTGAACGTCAGATGGGCGTCAGGAAATCAACAACAACAACAGAGCACGATGAGGCAGCGCGACGGGACAAAGCGCAGCGGTGCAGGCTGTTGCATGCACTTCACTATAAGGCATGATTCTGAGCGGGCTTGTTTTGGCCATATTCGCCCCCACCGCGTTGAAAAAATCTCGGTGAGTTTTACACTTGCCTAGGCTCGGCGCGGCGCTCTTAGTCGGCCGTCACTGGCCCGACACGCCTCATTTTTCGACCAAGACGGAAGGACCACGATGACCTCGGCCCAAAACGAGTCTCAGGCGCTTGGCGATCTCGGTGCCCGGCAGCTCGCGAACGCAACGAAGACTGTTCCGCAGCTGTCGACGATCACCCCGCGCTGGTTGCTCCATCTGCTCAGTTGGGTGCCGGTGGAAGCCGGTATCTACCGGGTCAACCGGGTGGTCAACCCGGAGCAGGTCGCGATCCACGCTGACGAGGGCGTCGGTACTGAGGAGCCGCTGCCCGAGACGTACGTCGACTACGAGACCAACCCTCGCGAGTACACGCTGCGGACGATCTCCACGCTGCTCGATATCCACACCCGGGTGTCCGACCTGTACTCCAGCCCGCACGACCAGGTGACGCAGCAGCTGCGGCTGACCATCGAGACGATCAAAGAGCGCCAAGAGTCCGAGCTGGTCAACAGCCCCGAGTACGGTCTGCTTGCGCAGGTGACGCCCGAGCAGACAATCAAAACGCTGGCCGGTGCTCCCACGCCCGATGACCTCGACGCGTTGATCACCAAGGTCTGGAAAACGCCCAGCTTCTTCCTTACGCACCCACTCGGCGTCGCCGCGTTCGGTCGCGAGGCCACCCGTCGCGGCGTGCCGCCGGTGGTGGTGAGCCTGTTCGGCGCGCAGTTCGTCACTTGGCGCGGGATCCCGATCATCCCGTCGGACAAGGTGCCGGTGGAGAAGAGCAAGACGAAGTTCATCCTGGTGCGCACCGGTGAGGAGCGCCAGGGCGTCGTGGGGCTGTTCCAGCCCGGCCTGGTCGGCGAGCAGGCGCCGGGGTTGTCGGTGCGGTTCACCGGCATCAACGAATCGGCGATTGCCCGATACCTGGTCACGCTCTACACGTCTTTGGCTGTGCTGACCGACGACGCGCTCGCCGTGCTCGATGGCGCCGCCGTAGACCAGTTCCATGCCTACAAGTGAGTACCGAGCGGTAGACGCTGAAAGCGACTTGCCCATCAGCGCTGCAGAACTCGCCGCGCTGGCCAACCAGCTGTATGCCGCGAGCGTCCGTCCGGGATTCGACAGTCCGCCGCAGTCGGCGCCGGTCGCGCCGCGTGGCAACGTGCCGGACACGACAGCGGCCGCCTCGGCCGGGCAGACCGCGGCGGGCGCCGCGGATCTGTACCCCACGCCGGTCCCGCTGGTGGGTGCGGGGGACATCTATGTCCCGGCTCCGACGTCTCCCGAACCCGAATCCCCGCCGCAAACGGTGCCGGTAGCCCCGCGGGGCAACGTGCCCGATACGACGGCCGCGCCGTCGGCGGCCGAAACGACCGGCGGCGTCGCCGATCCCTACCTGCCGACCGGCGACCTGATCGCCTTCGCAGTGCCGACCGAGGGCATCGTGCCGACGGTGCCCGGGGTGTTGGCCGGCACGGTGCCGACGGTTCCGGCGGCTCCGCGCGGCTCAGCGCCATTCTGGTTGCCGGAGGCGCCGTCGGTTCCCGAGCTGGGGTGGTCTGATGCAGTGCCGGACGCGCCCGCCGGCGACGAACACAACTATTACTTCCTGACCGCAGCCGACCCGGTGCCACAGTTGCCTGACGAGCACGAGGTGTTCGACGTCAACGCCGTGCGGGCCGACTTCCCGATCCTGAAGGAGACCGTCAACGGAAAGCCGTTGATCTGGTTCGACAACGCGGCGACCACCCAGAAGCCGCAAGTGGTCATCGACCGGCTGTCGCATTTCTACGCTCACGAGAACTCCAACATTCACCGAGCCGCCCACGAATTGGCCGCCCGGGCCACCGACGCCTACGAGGACGCGCGCGACACGGTGGCCCAATTCATCGGCGCGCCAACGTCCGAAGACATCGTCTTCGTGCGCGGCACCACCGAGGCGATCAACCTGGTGGCGCACGCCTGGGGCGGCAAGCACCTGCAACCCGGTGACGAGATCGTCATCACCCACCTGGAGCACCACGCCAATATCGTTCCCTGGCAACTGATTTCACAGAAAACGGGAGCGATCCTGAAGTGGGCGCCGATCGACGACGCGGGCAACCTGCTGCTCTCGGAGTTCGAGGAGCTGCTGGGCCCGCGGACCAAGCTGGTAGCCGCCAGCCAGGTCTCCAATGCGCTGGGCACGGTGGTCCCGGTCGACAAGATCGTCGAGTTGGGTCACCGCTACGGCGCGCGGGTGCTGATCGACGGCGCCCAGTCGATCCAGCACATGCCGGTCAACGTCGCTGAACTCGGCGCGGATTTCTTCGTGTTTTCCGGACACAAGATCTACGGCCCCACCGGAATCGGTGCCCTCTATGGCACCAAGGAAGCGCTCACCGAAACACCGCCTTGGCAGGGCGGTGGCCACATGATCGCCGACGTCACGACCGAACGTTCGCTGTATCAGGGGCCGCCGACCAAGTTCGAGGCCGGCACCGGCAATATCGCCGACGCCGTCGGGCTTGCCGAAGCGCTGCGCTATGTCGAGCGGTTGGGCATTGAGCGCATTTCGGCCTACGAGCATGAATTGCTCGAGTACGCGACGCCGCGGCTGGCCGACATTCCCGGCGTCCGCCTTATCGGCACGGCAACCGAGAAGGCCAGCGTCTTGTCGTTCATCCTCGCAGGACACGAGCCGCTCGAGGTGGGCAAGGCGCTCAACGCCGAAGGCATCGCGGTGCGCGCGGGCCACCACTGCGCCCAGCCGGCACTGCGGCGCCTGGGACTCGAGGCGACCGTTCGCCCGTCGTTCGCGTTCTACAACACGTTCGAGGAGATCGACGTCTTCCTCAACGCGGTACGCCGGATCGCCGAGGGCGGCACCAACGTCGGCTGAGCCTTTCGATCGAAGTGCCTAGTCGCACCACGTATTCGGCTCAGCTTGAGGAAAAGGATTGCTAGGCGACGCCCGGGCTGATCGTCGGGTGATATCGCGCTGGTCAGATTTCTTCTGGTTGATTCGAACCCTCGCACCGATGGCGCGATATCCGTAAATTTCCGATGTGGTCTGTGTGTGCAGTCAAGAAGCGGCGTCGATGTCGCGCGGCCGCACGCGTCCATACCTGCAGATAGCCGGGTGACCCAAAGCTTTCCCCTTCAGACAGAGGAGCGCGATGAGCCGTATCCATTATCGGCAGGACGAGCAAACCCGATGAGCGCCGTGGTCACAGCAAAGCCAGCAACCGTTCGAAACGATTTTTTCGGAGCTAACCTGCAATTACCGCGCTCGGTCGCGCAGTGGCCGTTGACTTTACGTAAGGCGCATGAGCAAATTTCGCCTATATCAGCTCATGTCAAATGTATAGACTTTCCGGACCGGGAGTCCACTAATCCGGACACGGGGCATCGGGGCCGGGACAGGATGAGATCATTGTCACGCCGTCATGGCTACCGGCGGATCGGGTAGGCCGGTGTCCACAACCTCTTCGGCGCTGACCAAATCCGGTGCTGCCTGGTCGAAGCCCGCCATCGCCGTGGGCGATTTCGTCGTCCTGGCCGGCGAAACCTTCGCCGCCATGTTCCGCCGACCCTTCGCCTGGCGCGAGCTGATCGATCAGATCTGGTTCGTGGCCAGGGTTTCGATCGTTCCGACGGTGGTGTTGTCGATTCCCTACACCGTGTTGATCGTCTTCACGTTGAACATCGTGCTGATCGAGGTCGGCGCCGGCGACCTGTCCGGTGCGGGTGCAGCACTCGCCTCGGTCACCCAGGTCGGGCCGGTGGTCACCGCGATCGTCGTCTCGGGCGCGGCCTCCACCGCGATGTGCGCTGATCTGGGCGCCCGCACGATTCGCGAGGAGATCGACGCGATGAAGGTCATCGGCGTCAACCCCATCCAAGCCCTGGTGGTGCCCCGCGTCATCGCCGCGACTTTCGTTGCGCTGATGCTTTATTCGGTGGTCGCGGTGGTAGGACTCTCCGGGAGCTACTTTTTCGTGGTATTCGTTCAGCACGTCACGCCGGGGGCATTCGTGTTCGGCATGACGCTGCTCACTGGCCTCCCTCAGGTGATCGTATCTCTGGCCAAGGCAACACTTTTCGGTCTCTCAGCCGGTCTGATTGCTTGCTATAAGGGACTATCCGTCGGCGGCGGGCCGACCGCCGTCGGCAACGCCGTCAACGAGACCGTGGTGTTCGCATTCATGGCCCTGTTCCTCATCAACATCTTGGCCACTGCGTTCGGCGTAAAGGTGGCTCCATGACCGCGACAGAGACGGACGAGACCGTGCCCGGCAACCAGAGCCGGCCTCGGGTGGTCGGCGCAACCCCGAGAGGTAGATCAGCATCCGGGATGACCGAGGCAGAAGAGGACAGGTATCTACCTGGCACCGAGACCCTCACTCGAATCGTGGATGCGACTCGCAGTTTGGGCGAGCAGACGGCCTTCTACGGCAACGCGCTCGGGGCTACCGTCGACGCCGTCCGGCGCTACCCGGGTGAAGTGTTGCGGTTAATCGCTGTCATGGGGATGGGCACCGGCGCGTTGGCCGTGATCGGCGGCACGGTGGTCATCGTCGGATTTCTGACGCTAACCACCGGCGCTTTGATTGCCGTGCAGGGCTACAACACCCTGTCCAACGTCGGCATCGAGGCCCTCACCGGTTTCCTGGGGGCATTTCTCAATGTCCGTTTCATCGCGCCGGCGACGGCGGGCGTGGCCTTGGCCGCCACCATCGGTGCCGGCGCGACCGCGCAGCTCGGCGCGATGCGCATCAACGAGGAGATCGACGCGCTGGAGTCGATGGCGATCCGGCCCATCACCTACCTCGCATCGACCCGCATTGTCGCAGGGATTCTGGCGGTCATCCCGATCTACACCGTCGCCGTGTTGATGTCGTTTCTGGCGACCCGGTTCGGCACGACGATCATCTATGGGCAGTCGCGTGGTGTCTACGACCACTATTTCTCGTCGTTTCTGCACCCGACCGACCTGTTGTGGTCGTTCAGCGAGGCGCTGGCGATGGCTGCCGCCGTGATGGCGGTGCACACCTACTACGGCTACACGGCGACCGGTGGTCCGGCCGGCGTCGGCGAAGCGGTCGGTCGCGCGGTGCGCACCTCGATCACCGCCGGGGTTTTCATTCTGCTGACCATCACGCTGTCGGTGTACGGGCAGTCCGGCAACTTCCACCTTTCGGGGTGACGCGATGAGCAACGCGCCCCGGCGGGGGGGAATCGATCCGATTTGGTGGGCCCCGGTGCTGGTTCTCGTGGTCGTGGCCGCGAGCACGCTGACCGCAATGACGTTCTCCGGGACTCTGCGGACGACCGTTCCGCTCACTGTCATTTCCGACCGGGCCGGTCTGGTTATGGAAGACGGCGCGAAGGTGAAGTTGCGCGGCGTCCAGATCGGCGAAGTCGCATCCGTGGATGCCTATGCCGATCCGGCAGGTACCAACCTGTCGAAGCTGCGACTCAAGATTGCGCCGAATGACTTCCAGTATCTGCCGAACAACGTCGAGGCAGAGATCAAGTCGAGCACCGCGTTTGGCGCTAAATATGTCGACCTGATCGTTCCCTCTGAAGGCGCCAGCTCTCGACGGTTGGCACCGGGTGCTGTCTTGCACTCCCGCAACGTGACGGTTGAGGTCAACACCGTGTTCGAAAACCTTGAGTCGATAGTCCGCGCCATCGACCCGGCGAAGCTGAACGGTGTGCTCTCAGCTTTGGCCGATGGTTTTCGCGGCAAGGGTAATCGCATCGGTCAGGCGATTACCGAAGGCAATAGAGCCCTGCTCGCCGTGAACCCGAAAATGCCTACCGTTCGGCGGGATTGGCAGCTATTCGGCAAGACCACCCAGGCGTACTCGGATGCGGCACAGGACATCCTGGCGACCCTGGATTCGTTTTCGACGACCAGCGTCACGATCACGAAAAATAAGACCGCGCTCGACGAGGTGCTTCTTTCTGCGATCGGATTCGCCGACTCGGGCGTCAACACGATCGGTGGGAATCAGCCGAACCTGGTCAGCGCGATCAACCTCGTGGCGCCAACCTTCGAGCTCCTGAACAAATACTCGCCGACCTACACCTGCACGTTCCAGGGCGCTCAGTGGTACCTGGAGCACGGTGGTAGAGATGCAATGGGGGGCAACGGCAAATCCCTGATGATCGACGGCGGGCTGCTATTCGGCGACGACCCATACCGCTATCCGGCCAACCTGCCCATCGTGCAGGCCAAGGGCGGCCCCGGTGGCAAGCCGAGTTGCGGCTCGCTGCCCGACGCGAGCGCAAACTTCCCGGTGAAATACCTTGTCACCGACACCGGATTCGGTACCGGCCTGGATATCCGACCTAACCCCGGCATCGGTTTCCCCGGTTTCAACAACTACTTCCCGTACACCAAGGGAACACCGCAGCCGCCGTGGATTCGCTTCCCTGGCCCTCCGGCGCCGGGCCCGTGGCCGGGATACCCAGGACAACCTCCGTATGGTGCGCCTGACTACGCGGGGGCTGGCACGCCGCCGGCACCGCCCCCACCGCCCGCGCCCTGATCGCCGAATGAGCAAGGAAGAGCAATGAGACGCAGGACCGTTCGCGCCGCTACGCGCGTAGCGCTGTTCACCGTTGTCTGCCTTGCCTTCGTATTCGTTTTGGTAACGGTATTCGGGCAGTTCCGGTTTGACACACGCGCCTCCTACAGCGCGCTCTTCTCGAATGTCTCAGGCCTCAAAGGCGGAAACTTCGTCCGCATCGCCGGCGTCGAGGTGGGAAAGGTCAAAGGCCTCAAGCTGCGGAAGGATGGCACGGTCAACGTCGACTTTGCCATCGACAGGGGGCTGACGCTCACTGAAGGGACCAAGGCGGCGGTGCGCTACGAAAACCTCATCGGCGACCGCTATCTGTCGCTCGAAGAAGGCGCTGGTTCAACGCGGAAGTTGTTACCAGGAACCACGATTCCGTTGGCGCGGACTTCTCCCGCACTCGACGTCGACGCTCTCATCGGCGGCTTCCGGCCGCTGTTCCGGGCGTTGGATCCCGATCAGGTCAACGCATTGTCCGGCCAGTTGCTCAGGGTGTTCCAGGGCCAGGGGGCCACGATCTCGTCGGTGCTTGGCCAGACGTCTGCGCTCACCACCACGCTGGCCAACCGCGACAAGCTCATCGGCGACGTGATCACCAACCTGAACACCGTGCTGCATACCTTCGGCGCTCGGGACAAACAGTTCTCGGACGGCCTGGACAAGCTGTCTCAACTTGTCGGGGCACTAGCCGAGCGCAGGACCGATATCACCAACAGTGTGGCCTACATCAACGCCGCGACGGGATCCGTTGCCGACCTGTTGACGACTGCTCGCCAACCGATCAGGGACACCGTTGTGCAAACCGACCGGTTCGCTGGGCAAGTTGAGGCCGATCACGACTACGTCGATGACCTGGTCAAAACCCTTCCCGACGCCTATCAGGTGCTGTCCCGCAACGGTCTTTACGGCGATTACTTCGGTTTCTACATCTGCGATGTGATTCTCAAGCTGAACGGAAAGAACGGCCAGCCGGTGTTCGTCAAGCTGGTGAGCCAAGTCAGCGGGCGGTGCTTGCCCAAATGACCCCGGTGACAAGCGCTTTGAAGGACAAGCTGAAGCGGCGCAATATCAAGCCGCTCGCCGACCGCAACCGGATCACGGTCGGAGTGGTCGGGATCCTCATCGTTGTTGCCTTGGTGGTCGCCGTCTTCTCCTACGACAAGATCCCGTTCATCAATGGCAAGTCGAGTTATACCGCGTATTTCACCGAGGCCGGCGGAATCAAGTCGGGCAGCGACGTGCGAGTGTCAGGGCTCTCCGTCGGCAGGGTGTCCAGCGTCAAACTGGATGGGACGAAGGTGAAGGTCAGCTTCACCGTCGACGACGACGTCGCCCTGGGGGATCGCACCGAGGCGTCAATCAAAACCGAGACCGTGCTCGGCACCAAAATGCTGGAGATAACCCCACGTGGTGACGGCAAACTGAGCGGCGCCATCCCGGTTGAGCGAACCCGCTCGCCCTATGACCTACCGACCGCGCTGGGCGACTTGACCAGCACCATCAGCGCTTTGGACACCACGAAGCTGTCCTCGGCGCTGACCACGTTGGCCGATACCTTCAAGGACACCCCACCCGACCTGAAGGTCGCGCTGGAGGGGGTGGCACAGTTCTCCAGCACGCTCGACGACCGCGACGCCAAACTGCGCAACTTGCTGGGCAACGCGAACAAGGTCACCGCGGTGCTGGCCAAGCGCAGCGATCAGATCGCCAGCCTCATCGTCAACGCCAACGCGTTACTGGCCGAGCTTCTCACGCAACGCAACTCGGTCGACGCGTTGATGATCAACCTCGGTGCCGCGGCGCGGCAGATATCCGCCGTGGTGAACGACAACCGGACGCAACTCAAGCCCGCCCTGGACAAACTCAACGGTGTGCTGTCAATTCTGGACAACCGCAAGAAGGAACTGCAGCGCACGTTGTATCTGCTTCCGAAATATGCGATGTCGTTCGGCGAAGTGCTGGGATCCGGGCCCTTCTTCAAGGCCTCATTGGTCAACCTGGTACCGGGACAATTCGTGCAGCCGTTCACCGATGCGGCGTTTTCCGATTTGGGGCTTGATCCCAATGTACTTCTGCCGTCGCAACTTACCGACCCGGGCAACGGCCAGCCCGGCCTGCCGCCGCTGCCGCCACCCTATCCGCGCACCGGGCAGGGTGGCGAGCCGAGACGGTCGATCCCAGATGCGATCACCGGGAACCCGGGCGATCAACCGTGCAGTGCGCCCGGCAGGCCGGGCGCCCCCGGCTGCTACCCATACCGGCAGCCGCCGCCGGCGCCGCCCCCGGGTGGGCCTCCTCCAGGGCCCCCGGCGGATCTGAAACCACCGCCCAAGCCGACGCCGGTGTATGTGCCGGCGCCTAACGAAGTGCCTGCGAACGGGGGTCACTGATGGCGTTCGCCAATGTCGGCGCGTGGATTGGGAATCATCGACGCGCCGCGACGATCGGGACTGCGGTCAGCCTGGTCCTGACCCTGCTCGTTGGGATCAGCATGATGGTCACGCCGTGGTGGAAGAGCGTGAACAGAAACACCTACGTCGCCTACTTCAGCAACACCAACGGCATCTACACCGGCGACGAAGTTCGTATCCTCGGTGTCGCGGTGGGGACCGTGGAGCAGATCGACCCGCAACCCCAGGCGGCAAAGGTCACGTTCACCGTTGACTCCCAGTACCCGGTGCCCGCCGACGTCCGCGCGGCGATCTTGTCGCCGTCACTGGTCACCGCGCGGGCGATTCAGCTCGTTCCTGTCTACTCCGGTGGCCCGAAATTGGCTGACGGCGCGACCATTCCCGAGGAACGGACCGCAGTTCCCGTCGAGTGGGACGACCTGCGCCGGCAGCTGGAGAAGCTGACCGACTCCCTGCAACCCACCACTAAGGGTGGGACAAGCCCCCTGGGCGAATTCATCAACACCTCAGCAGCCAACCTCCGCGGCGAAGGTGATACCGCGCGGGACACCGTCATCAAGCTCTCCCAGGCGGTTTCGGCGCTCGGCGACCACAGCACCGACATCTTCAGCACGGTGCGCAACCTGCAGCTGTTTGTATCCGCGCTGACCTCGAGCAGTGACTTGCTGGCCTCGTTCAACAAAAACCTGGCCAGCGTCACAACGGTGATGACCAACACTCCTAACGAGTGGGGCCAGGCGATGCAGGGCTTGGACGGTGCCGTCAACGACCTGCGCCCCTTCGTCGCCGACAACCGAGAGGCCATCGGCACCACCTTCGACCACCTCAACGCCATCACCACGGCGCTGAACGACAGCCGTCGTGACATCAAGCAAACCCTGCATGTTGCGCCGGACGTGTTCCAGAACTTCCTCAACATCTATCAACCGGCGCAGAGCGCGGTCACCGGGATTCTGGCGCCGGTGAACTTCGCCGACACCGTCCAATTCCTCTGCGGTTCAATCGAGTCAGCGTCCCGCATAGGGGCAAAGCAGTCAGCGCGACTGTGTGAGCAGTATCTGGCTCCGATCATGAAGAACCGCCAGTACAACTTCCCGCCGATCGGCCTCAACCCATTTGTGGGTGCCTCGGCACGGCCCAACGAGATCACCTACAGCGAAGACAAGCTCAATCCGCACATACCGCCCCCGGGCGCCCAGCCGCCGGGTGCCCAGCCCGCCAACGACGCAAGCGCAGTACCTTCGTCGCCCCAAGCGCTGCCAGGGGGCAGCACACCGCCGCCGGCGGCCGTGGTTCGCTCCACCGACCCTAGCCGGGGTCTGCAAGGATTGATGGTGCCTGCGCCGGCACCGGTGCCACCGAGGGGCACGCCATGAGACGCACAGTGGTCGCAGGGCTTGTCGTTTCGTGCCTTTGCATTCTGACGGGTTGTGGCTGGAAGGGTCTCAACACGCTGAAGCTGCCGGGAACCGAGGGCATCGGCAAGGGCGCGTACACCATTCAGGCGCAGTTGCCCGACGTGGTCGTCATCCAGCCGAACACCCGGGTACGTGTCGCCGACGTCAACGTCGGCAATGTCACCAAGATCGAGGTTCAGGATTGGCATGCGTTGGTGACCATGCGGATCAACGGCGATATCCATTTGCCGGCGAACAGCACCGCCAAGGTGGGCCAGACCAGCTTGCTGGGGTCCATGCACGTCGAGTTGGCGCCGCCGACCGACGAGCCACCGAAAGGTGAACTCAAGAATGGCTCGGTGATTCCACTCTCGAGAGCCGCGACGTATCCGACCACCGAGCAGACCCTCGCGTCGGTGGCGATTCTGCTCAATGGCGGCGGGCTGGGTCATATTCAGGAGATCACCCAGGCGTTCGCAACGGCTTTGACCGGCCGTGAAAAAGAAATGCGCAGCCTGCTGAGCCAACTGGATACCTTCATTACCCAGCTGCACGCTCAGACCGACGACATCATCACGGCGACCGAGAGTCTCAACTCGTTGGTCGGCCAGGTGGCGGAGGAGGATCAAGCGGTCGACAAGGCGCTCACCACGATCCCGCAGGCGCTGGGTGTGCTGTCGGATTCACGAACGAAATTGGTGAACGCGATCGGTGCGGTGGGCAAGTTCAGCGCCGTCGCCGCCTCGACGATCAATCAGACCAAAAAGTCGCTCACGGACAATTTCCGCAACCTTGCTCCGGCTCTGCGGGAACTGGCTAACTCCGGGCCCGCTCTCACCAAAGGTCTGGATTTCCTGTCGACGCTCCCGTGGGTGAAGAGCACCGCCCCCAACTGGTTTCGGGGTGACTTCGCCAACATCACGCTCGTCGTCGACCTGACCCTGAGCCGCCTTGACAGCGGTTTCTTCACCGGGTCGAAGTGGGAAGGAAACCTCACTGAACTCGAATTGCAGTGGGGCCGCACCATCGGCCAGATGCCCAGCCCATACACCGCGGCCAACCCGTTGATCGCGCCCTACCACTTCGGGGGCTACTAGCATGCCGCGTTCGAGCACGCTGCGCCTGTCCCGTCACGTGTGGACACAGTTGGCGATCCTTGCGGGGGTCACGATCATCGCCATCGGCGTGATGGCGTTCGGCTTCGTGAAAGTGCCCGCGCTGTTGGGAGTCGGACGATACACGGTGACTGTCGATCTTCCTTCGTCCGGCGGTTTGTACCCTACGTCGGCAGTGAACTATCGCGGTAGCGAAATCGGCAGCGTCAAATCGGTCGGTGTCACCCGCGACGGGGTTCGCGCCGTTCTTTCTCTCAATTCCGGCATCGCGGTACCGTCCGACGTGACGGCCGCAGTGCACAGCCGCTCGGCGGTCGGTGAACAGTTCCTCGAGCTGACTCCGCGCTCGGGCACGGCCAAGGACACCGGCCCGAAACTGCGCGACGGCGACGTCATTCCGGTCGGCAAGACACAAGTTCCCGTCGATATCGGATTCCTGCTTGACGCAACCAACAAGGCTCTGCAGGCGATTCCGCAGGACAATCTGCACACCGTCGTCGATGAAGCCTCCAAGGCCGTCGCGGGTTTGGGGCCGGACTTGTCCCGTCTCGTCGACGGTGGCACGGCGCTGGCGATCGACGCCGGCAAGACCAGCGATACCTTCTCCAAACTGATTGACGAGTTCCCGCCCGTCGCCGAGTCCCAAGTGCGGACGAAAGATTCGATCGCGACCTGGGCGCGGCGGGTGAACGCGATCACCAGTCAGCTCAAGGCACAAGACAGCTCTTTCGCGGACCTGCTCAACGTTGGCGGCCCAGCACTTAATGAAGGCACCGCGCTATTCGACCGGCTGGCGCCCACGCTGCCGGTGCTACTGGCCAACCTGGTCAGTCTCGGCAAGATCGCGGTGGCCTACCGAAACGATCTCGAGGAGTTGTTGGTTCTCTTTCCGCAGGGTACCGCGGTGATGTCGTCGATAATCGTGCCGGACATGGTCGACAAGCAGGATTACCGGGGCATCTATCTCGACTTCAACTTGAACCTCAACCTGCCGCCTCCATGCAACACGGGATTTCTGCCGGTGCAGCAGCAGCGGATCCCGGTCAGGCAGGACTATCCCGACCGGCCCGCCGGTGAGTTGTACTGCCGCATCCCGCAGGACTCCGATATGAATGTCCGTGGCGTTCGCAACGATCCGTGTGAGACGAAACCGGGGAAGCGCGCCCCGACGGTTGAGATGTGCGAGAGCGACGAGCAGTACGTACCGCTCAACGACGGTCTCTTCTGGAAGGGTGATCCCAACGCGACAACCACCGGTCAGACTGTGCCGCAGTACCCGCCGGGCACCGATCTCAGTCGCGTTCCGCCGTTGAGCACCGTTCCTCGGTCACCCGGCCCGGGGGGGCCTGCCCCAGCTCGTCCGCCCGTCGTCGTCCCCTACGATCCGGCCACCGGTAGCTATGTCGGCCCCGATGGCCGCACCCACACCCAGTCCGATTTGGCCGAAGGCACGAAAGGCAAGACATGGCAGAGCATAGTGATGCCGCCGAGCAGATAGACGAACAGACGCCGCCCGAAGAGGGAACCGACGTCGACCAGCACGACACCGATGCCGACTTGGCGGAAAATGCTGAAATGCCTGCACCGCAGCGGTTTTCAGACACACGCGCATTGATCACGGTGGGATTCGTCATCTTCGCGGCATTAGCCGGTGTGGGGGGCTGGCTCGGATACCGCGTCTACCAGGACCGCCAGGCGCAAGCGCAGCGCAATCTGTACGTGGAAGTCGCTCGTCAGACTGCGGTCAACCTCACCACGATCGACTACACCCGGGCCGATGCCGACATCAAGCGGATCCTGGATTCGGCGACCGGCGGCTTCTACGACGATTTCCAGAAGAGATCGCAGCCATTCGTCGACGTTGTGAAAAAGGTGCAGTCGAAGTCGGAGGGCACGGTGTCCGAAGCGGCGCTGTTATCCGAGGCCAACGATCAGGTGCAGGTGTTGGTGGCGGTAGAGGTGAAGACGACGATGGCCGCAGCGCCAGAACAAGAACCCCGCAGGTGGCGGATGCGGTTAGGCGTTCAGAAAACCGGCGTTGGCCCCAAGGTCTCGAAAGTTGACTTCCTGCCGTGAGCAACCGGACAGCCATCACAGCACGGGAGGATAGCTCCGCAGTGGACGTTGGCAATGATGCCGGCACCGACCCATCGCCGCCAGAACTGAACGACGAGAATCCGCTCAGCGAAGCTGAATCGGCTGACGTGGTAGATCTGGTCGACGCGGAGCAAGCACCGGCCGAACGGGGTGCCCGATTCTCCTGGACGCGCATACTGGCTTGCGTTGTGTTGCCAGCCGCGTTGTTGGCCCTCGCCCTGGGAGACGCGTACCTGAAGTGGCTGGACGGTTCGGCGCGCGCATCGCGAACGGCGGCCGAGCAGGCGGTTAAAGTCGCCACCGAGAGCACCATCGCGATCCTGTCGTACCGCCCGGACAACGTGGAGCGGGACCTGAAGGGAGCCGCTGACCGCCTCACCGGCGGCTTCCGCCAGCAGTACACGCAGCTCGTCAGCGATGTCGTTGCTCCCGGCGCCAAGCAGCAGCACATCTCGGCGGTAGCGACGGTGCCGGCGGCGGCATCGGTATCGGCGACCGAAAACCACGCCGTGGTCCTGGTTTACATCGATCAGACCACCACCATCGGCAGCGATGCGCCCACCCAGACCACCTCCAGTGTGCGCGTCACGCTGGAAAGGGTTCATGGCCGATGGCTGATCTCGCAGTTCGATCCGGTGTGAGTGTCCCAAAACCGCTGGAATGATGGACAAGTGAGGTGAACGTGGAAGCCACTTCGACCTGGGCCGCGGCGGAGGCAACGACTGGCCGACAGGGGGGCAACAGCTGGCTGCCATGTCCGCGGATCTCGCAGCGAACATCCGCCAGAGATTGGAGCGCTATGACTGACACGAAAACGAGTCGCGTTCTCGCATGGGCTATCTCGATACCGATCGCGATCGGCCCGGTCATCGCCGCACCGGTGGCACGCGCCGACAACTCGCGCCTCAACAACGGTGTCGTCGTTAACGTCGACACGACTAAGAAGCACGCCGGCTGCACGACCGATCTGCACATCAACCCGCAACTGCGGGCGGCCGCGCAGCGCCACACCATCGATGTGCTCAACAATCGTGGCCTCGACGGTGATATCGGGTCGGACGGGTCGACGGTGCAAGACCGGGCCCGCGATCTGGGTTACCACGGCACGGTCGCCGAGACGGTGGCCATCAACCAATCATTTGCCATCAATGGCCTTGACGTCATGGGCAATTGGTATGGCCGCCCCGACTACTACGCGATCATGTCGAACTGCGCCAATACCCAGATCGGGGTGTGGTCGGAGAACGGCCCGGACCGCAGCGTCGTTGTCGCGGTGTACGGGCAGCCGGCTTAACGCGGTCAATCTCTTTCGCATCGAACGTCGCGCCGCTGGACGCCACGGTCGACGGCGAAGCCTCGCCCTCAGCTCGGCAGATTCTCCGGGTGCAGCATCTCGGCGTATCGTTGCGGCTCGGGGATCCCGAATCCGTCGACCAGTATCTCGGCATAGGGCCGCAATAACCGGCACCGATCATTGATGGCGCGAGTGACCGCCTTGGCTCGCTCGGTGGACAGGTACCGGTGCTCGACGTACCACGCTTTGTCGTCTTCGATCACCGACATCGCGTACAGGTCGCAGACCAGCCCGAGCACGTTGCGGGCTTCCTCGTCTTCGCATGATTCGATCCCGGCGACGAACGCCTCCAGCACCACTCGGTCGATATGCGCCTGCGCCGCATGCAGCACGTGATCCTGTACCGCGTTGAACGCGTCGAATGCCGACATTTCTTTGGACTTGCCCTGCAACCGGCGCGCCACCGAGGCGATCATGTATTCCTCGCGGTCCTCGAACATCTTGACCTGGGTGCCGCGGTTGAACAGGCTGCCCTCTTCTTCGTTGTCCTGCCGAGCGTCAACAATCGTCTGGATGATCGTCTCTGCCGCAGTGCGTTTCAGCACCCGCTCACCGGCGAAATTGGCCGCGAACCGCACCCATTCCACCGGGCTCATGCCCTTGATGTCGTCGGCGTAAGCGGTCAGCAACTCCTTTGCCACCAATTGCGTCAACACGTGGTTGTCGCCCTCGAAGGTGGTGAAAACGTCGGTGTCGGCCCGTAACGCGATCAGCCGATTGTCGGCCATGTAGCCCGCCCCGCCGCATGCCTCTCGGGCTTCCTGGATGGCCCGGGTGGCGTGCCAGGTGTTGGCGGCCTTCAGCCCCGCCGCCCGTGCTTCCAGCTCGCGCTGTTCTTCGGCGTCGGGGGCGTCCGCCGTCTGCAGGTCGTGGCATTTGGCCACCAGCTCGTTCTGCGCGAACTGCAAGGCATACGTCCGCGCGATCAACGGGAACAGCCGGCGCTGATGCACCAGATAGTCCATGATCAGCACTTCGCCCTCGTCTGAGTCGTCACCGGGTGCGCTGAATTGCCTGCGCTGCAAGGCATATCGGGTGGCGATGTCCAACGCCACGCGTGTGGCGTTGCCCGCGCTGCCGCCCACACAGATCCGCCCGCGGATCAGGGTGCCAATCATGGTGAAAAATCGACGACTGGGGTTTTCGATCGGTGAGCTGTAGGTGCCGTCCTCTGCGACGTCGCCGTACTTGTTCAGCAAGTTCACCCGTGGCACGCGAACGTGGTCGAAAACGATGCGGCCGTTGTCGACGCCGGGCAGCCCGCCCTTGTACTCGCAGTCCGACGTCGTCACACCGGGCAGGTCGTTGCCGCCTTCGTCGCGGATCGGCACCAGGAGACAATGCACACCCTGGTTGACCTGCTCGCCGTCCTCGGAGGTGATGAGTTGGGCGAATACCGCCGCAATGGTGGCGGTTTCGGCCGCACCGCCGATGTAGTCCTTGCGCGCGGTCGGAGTCGCGGAGTGGATGACGAACTCCTGGGTGGCAGCGTCGTAGGTCGCGGTCGTTTCCAGCGCTTGCACGTCGCTGCCATGTCCGGTCTCAGTCATCGCGAAACAGCCGCGCAGTTCAAGGTTGATGATCTTCCTCACGTACTCCTGGTGGTGGCGTTCGGTGCCGAGGTTCTCGACGGCACCGCCGAACAGGCCCCACTGCACGCCCGCCTTGACCATCAGGGATAGATCCGACATCGCGAGCATCTCGATCATCGTGATCGCCGCCCCGACGTTGCCGGTCCCGCCGTGTTCTTTGCGGAAGCCGTCGTCGGCTGCGCCGGCGGCGGCCATGATGTTCATTTGCTCCGCCACTTTGGTGCGGGCGATCACAGTGTTCGGTGTGTAGTGCGGACGAAAGATCTCGTCGGTCAACCGCTCCCGCATCTGGTTCTTCACGTCGCGCCAACGTCCGTCCAGTGAGTTGCGCAGATGTTCCGCAGTGGTGGTCATACCCGACGGTAACCCGGCGCTCGCAGCGTCGGGGTAAGCTCCGCGAGGTCATCCGACACTTGATGACCCGGCAACTAGATGAACATTCCGTTAACCCAAGGTGGCTATAGTCTGTCGGATGGTCGCGGCCATGCGGCCAGGGGAAGGTAGTCCATGGGCAGGTTTTCCCGCGTCTTTAGCAAGCAGGGCGCGGTTGAGGTTGAGGCCGTCGCGGCTGCTCTGCAGCCGAAATTCGTGTTGGCTGCCGGACCGGAAAGAGGCGTCTCGCACACCTGGCTGGATACCTTCGATTGGCGGCTGCACTCCGCGGGGATATCCCTCGAGTACGTCGACGACGGTCCGCTGATCATGCAGTTCCCGGATGGCAGCCGGTTGCAAGGCCCTCGGGCCAAGAAATGGCCGGCACTGCTGCACGACCTGCCGGCGGGGCGGCTGCGGGACGCGCTGGCTCCGATGGTTGCCCCGCGGGCATTGCTGTCGGTCGTCACCGTGCACCGTGCTGTGCGGGAGAGTCGGGTGCTCAACGCCGACGAAAAAACTGTTGCCCGTCTGGTGACCGAAAGCGCCGATGACGGCACCAGCCAGCTGCAGGTCCAGCCGCTGCGCGGCTACGAGGTCGACGGTGACCGGGTTGCGCGCCTGCTGGCCCGCGTGGATGGGCTCGAGGCGGCGACAACGACGCCCTATGACGACGCGCTGGCGGTTGCCAGCCGCAGTCCCGCCGACGATGAGCAGGATTTGGCGGGGCAGCTGCGGCCGGAAACGCCTGGACCGGTGGCCGTCGCGAACATGCTCGCGCGGTTCGCATCGGTCATCGACGACAACGTGGCGGGCACGATCGCGGCGATCGACACCGAATTCCTGCACGACCTGCGGGTAGCGGTGCGGCGCAGCCGTTCGATCCTCAAGCTCGTCGGGGATGTGCTACCCGCGAATCTGGCCGAGCAATTCAGGCCGGAATTCAAGTGGCTCGGTGATCTGACCACGCCGGTGCGCGATCTGGACGTGTACCTGCTCGAGCTCGACACCATGGCCGCCAGGCTGGCGTCGGCCGATCCACGCGACCTCGACCCGTTCCGGTCGTTCTTGGTTCGGCATCGCGGTGCCGAACGCCGCCGCCTGGTGCGCGGGCTGCGGTCGCGGCGCTTCGAGCAGATGATGAGCGACTGGCGCACCGCGCTGGAGCAGGTGGCCACTGACGGCGACGGCGGGCCGGCGGTCGCGGCGCTGGCCCGGCAGCGCATCGAACAGGCGTTTCGGAACGTCGTGCGGCGCGGCAAACGGATCGCCGCCGACTCGCCGAGCGAGCAGGTCCATGAATTGCGTAAGCGCTGCAAGGAATTGCGCTATCTGCTGGAGGTATTCCGGCCACTGTGCGCCGACGCGCCGTATCGCCCGCTGATCAAAGAGCTCAAGGCGCTGCAGGACACGCTCGGCGAATTCCAGGACGGCGAAGTCCAGCGTGAAGCGGTCCGCGAATTCGCCGCGTTGATGATGGAACAGGGCGCTGCGCCGCCGGCAACCGTGCTGGCGATGGGCGAACTGGCTGCGCAGCTCGATGCACACCAGCTGAACGCACGGTCGGCGCTGGTGGGGCGGCTGCAGCCATTTCTGGCCGACGAGAATCGTGCCCGAGTCAAGGCACTGGTGCGCTAGTGAAGATCTTCGCGACCTACAACATCAAGGGCGGCGTCGGCAAGACGTCGGCCGCGGTCAACCTCGCGCATCTGGCTGCGCGCAGCGGATACAACGCACTGCTGTGGGATCTCGACCCGCAAGGCGCGGCAACGTATCTGTTCCGGGTGCGAGCCAAAGTCAAGGGCGGTAGCCGAGCGCTGGTGGAAGGCACGCGATCGCTTGACGATGCGATCAAGGCCACCGATTTCGACGGGCTTGACTTGCTGCCGGCCGATTTCAGCTACCGCAATATGGATTTGCAGCTGGACGAGATGAGGCGGCCGACCCGGCGGATTCACCAGCTGCTGAAACCGTTCGACGGCGAATACGACGTGGTCTTCCTCGACTGTCCACCGAGCATTTCGTTGTTGTCGGAAAACGTCCTGCATGCCGTCGATACGCTACTGGTGCCGATGATCCCGGCCACGCTGTCGGTGCGCACGTTCGATCAATTGTCCAGCTTCGTCGGCGATTTCGACGGTCGCCGACCGCGGGTGTGTGCGTTCTTCTCGATGGTGGATGGGCGCAAGCGGCTGCACCGGGACCTCGTCGAGCAGCTGCCGGCCGAACGACCGGGAATCTTGAGCACAGCCATTCCGGCGCTCTCGATCATCGAGCAGATGGCTGAATATCGGGCGCCGGTGACGGCGTTCGCCCCGCACAGCGTCGCAAGCAAGTGCTACGAAGCGCTTTGGCATGAGGTGAACGGAGCGATCGGATAAGACGGCCGTGCCCGGATATTTAGCCGCTGCGACGATTGTGCTACTGGTCGGCATGGTCGTGACCAGAGTCTTGCTGCTGCGCAGGGTCGGAACGCGTGCGATGCATTTCGGCGGCATCGATAAGAAAGATTTTTTCATTCCGCCGGTCGCGCTGTTGTATTTCTACACCGTCTTCGCCGCGGCGTTCGGTTGGCCGCTTGTTGGCGGCACAAGGTTTTTTCGATCCGATGCTGTGGCCTGGGTCGGGGTCGGATTGTGTTGTGGTGGCTTACTTGTCATGCTGGCGAGCTTGATTTCGTTCGGCAGAAGTTTTCGGGTTGGCATCGACGTCGACCATCCCGACGAGCTGGTGACCACCGGGGTGTTTGCCTGGAGCCGCAACCCCATTTACGTCGCGCTGTTTCTTGTTTTGGTGGGCCAACTCTTGGTGTTTCCGAACTGGGTTCCGTTGCTCTACCTCTTCGCCGGTACCTGGCTCTTCCACCGTCAGGTACTGCGCGAGGAGGAGTTCATGCGGGGGCAGTACGGCGAAGCGTACGCGGCGTATTGCCGACGTGTCAGACGGTATGTCTGACAACGGCATTTGAGGTGATCAGCGCCGGCGTCCCGGCCTCCTCAGCCGCCAGCGCAACGACGCGGTGGCCACGACGCCGAGGCCGACCAGTATCGCCATGTCAGACAGCCACCGGCCAGTCGAGTGTTTCCACGAATCATCGGATGCGGCCAGCAGGTTGACTGCGTGTACGTCGACGGTGGACGCCGAGGCGGCGAAACCCCACCGCGACGGCACCACCCACGAGATCTGCTCCAGACCGAACCGGCCGGCGATCGGGAACATTGCCCCGGCGAACACCACCGAAATCAGCACGATCAGCACGGCCATCAAGAGGATTTGCTCGGAGTAGCTGGCCAGCGATGACAGCGCCAGCGCGACCATTGCCGAGACGATGGAGGTGATGGCCAGGACCACAAACAGCTCGCAGACGGCTTCGAAAGTGGAACCGCCGAGCAGGGCGGCGCCGTTAGTGGGCGCGCCTTTGCCGACAACAGCGGCGGTGGTCATGATCGCGATCTGGACGATCGCGACAAGGCTGTAAACGATGATCTTGCCGACAAGCAACGCCGACGCCGACAAACCGTTGGCTTGTTCGTGGCGGAAGATGCGTTGTTCGCCGAAGAGGTCGCGGATGCCCAGTGCGGTGCCCATCACGACCGCGCCGATGACGAGCACGGCAAGGATCTCGACGGCTTCGTCGGGACTGTTTCCGTAAGGGTTCGCCGGACCCAGGCCGGCATCGCCGGGCACCAGCAACGCGATCGCGCCGAACAGCACCGGCAGGATGGTCAGAAAGATGAAATGCCGCTGATCACCGACCATCAGCCAGCCCTGTCGGCGAGCAGCGATGACGATCTGGCGCCACAGCGGCGGCCGCGCTGCCAGGACAGTCGGCGCGACCGAATCTGATGGTTCTGCCGCGGGCGGAGCCTCCTGCTGGCGGGCCAGGTACGCGTCATGCGCGCCGTACGGATCCGTGCTGACCCGCGCGACGATCTCCGTCCAGTCGGTCGTGCCCAGTTCGGCGCCGATCTGTGCGGGCGGTCCGGCGAATGCCGGAGTACCAGTGCCGGTGAGCAGCACCACCTGGTCGCAGCCGTCGATGTCGGTTGGCGATGTGGTTGCCACCACGACGACTCGTCCTTCGTCGGCGAATCGTCGCAACGTCGCCGTCATCTCGCGTTCCGCTGCCTCGTCGAGTCCGGTGGTCGGCTCGTCAAGGACAAGCAATGACGGACCGGTCAGCAGTTCCATGGCCATGGATGCGCGCTTGCGCTGTTCGGCGGTCAGGTTGCCCACCTGGACGGTGCGCAGCAGGCTCAACTTCATCTCGTCTAGCGCCCAGTGCACCCTCTGACGGCGGTGATCAGCGGAAGTGCCAGGCGGCAGGCGCAATTCAGCCGCGTAGCCCAATGCTTGTTCGATGGTCAGCGCAGGATGCAGCAGGTCGTAGCGCGGCACTGCTCCGATGTTTGGCCGCACATGATCGGCGACAACGTCGTGGCCGTCGAAATGGACCGTGCCGACGCTGGGTCGCACCGTGCCGCCCAGCACGTCGACCAGAGCGGATGTGCTGGCCCCCGAGGGTCCGATGACCGCAGTAAGCGTTCCCGGCTCAGCGGTGAAGGACAGTTCCGCCAGCACCTGCTCGCCATCGACGGTAAGCCGCACCTGACGTACCTCCAGCGGACCGGCCTTGACCGCCGGTGGCGGGAGCGGGGCTTCTGCAACCTTTGCATCTGGTGCGTCAGGCAAGGGCAGCGCAGTGGTAGGCGCGGCTTCATGCGGCCGAGGTTCGGTTTCATGCGGACGGCGTTCGGGGCGCTGCGGTCGCAGCTTTTGCATCGCGCCGGTCAACGCGTCGACGAGCCCAGTCCGTTTGACTGGTGCGTCAGGCAGGGGCAGCGCAGTGGTAGGCGCGGCTTCATGCGGCCGGGGTTCGGCTTCATGCGGCCGGGGTTCGGGGCGCTGCGGTCGCAGCTTTTGCATCGCGCCGGTCAACGCGTCGACGAGCCCAGTCCGTTTGCGCAGGCCCAGAGGCCGGGCTGACACAGTCGCCGGCTGATATTGCGGCGGCGGTTGCGCGGGCGGCGGCCAGGGGACCGGGGGTGGTGGCGGTTGCGCGGGCGGCGGCCAGGGGACCGGGGGTGGTGGCGGTTGCGCGGGCGGCGGCCAGGGGACCGGGGGTCGTGGCGGTTGCGCAGGCGGCGGCCAGGGGACCGGGGGCGGCCCCGGCGGCGGGGGTTGGGGGACCGGGGGCGGCCTGTGGAAGTGCGCGGGGGACGGTGCCGGTTGGGTTGGCGGCGCCGGCGGGCCGACGCGATGAGGTGGCGGCGGTGTCGGCATGACGGGCGGGGGCGCAACCGGCGGTCGTTTCGGCTGATCCGACCGCGGTGGCGGTGCAGGGGCGGGCTGCCAACCTGGTCGGCTGGGTCCGTGAGGTGCAGCGTGGGGTGGCGGCGGCGCGGGCCGTATCGCCGGGCGCTGCGCCGCCCTCGGTGGCGGGGGTGGCGGGGGTCCGAGCTGAAATACCAGCCGGGGTCCGTGCTCTGGATCGCCGAGCGTGATCGCCCTGCCGTCATGGATGAAAACCGTGGACATTCGCACGCCGTCGACGTAGATGCCGCCTTCACCGCGATCGACGGCTATCCATTGCGTGCCGTTGTGATGCACCACCACGTGGATGGGTGAGATGGACGTGCCCGCGCCGTCGATGCGGATATCTGCGTGGCTGTCGCGGCCAATGGTCACGTCCCGGCCGACGGGAAAGGTGTATCGATTGGGTCCGAACCAGACGATCAGTGGGGAAGCGAATGCTTCCGTCGGCATAGCCACCACCTTCCGCGCCCATCTTGTTGGGTCGAGTGACGGTTGTCTATCCGCCATCATGCGCCGACAACCGCTGCAGGGACGTCGGCGGTGCCCAAGCGGCCGCGCTACCAGGCCTTACCGAGATGCGCCCGGTCGCGGGGCCGGCGCCGCATCCTCCAGAACGCGGCGCAGTACCACGACCGCATCCGCCAGCGTCTGACGGTCTGCGGACTCCAGTTTGGCAAGTTGCGGCGCGATCGCCGCGGCCCGGTCGGCCCGCACACGGTTCAGTGTGCGCATGCCCTCAGGCGTGATCCGGATGCGGACTGCTCGGGCGTCGCAAGGATCGACGGTCCGGGCGACCAGGCCGGCGTCTTCGAGCCGCCGCACTTGGGTGGTCATCGTCGGTTGTGAGCAGTGGTCCACGGAGGCCAGATCACAGATCCGCGCGTCACCGTGGGCGTCGATGGTGGACAGTAGTCGGGCCTGCGCGGCCGGTAATTGCATCTGGCTGCGCTGAGTGGCATAGCGGTTGAGTCGGGCGACCACGGCGAGCAGATCCGCGCCCAGACCGGCGCCGGCCTCCTCGGCCGCGGCCCGATCGGCGGTGGCGGATGATGTCATCCGTCTATAGTTGCATAGCTGGTCTATGTAGACCACTCAACCGGGTAATTTCGATGGAGCAAACTAGTGGGACCCACCACGCTGCGCGTCCGGGGAACAACCCGGACAACTGGCAGAATCGATGAAATGACCGCGACTCGCCCTGCGACCACGCCCGGACGGGCTGGTCCGCTGCGACCCGGCGAACTCGCCCAGTCAGCGGTCATGGCGGCACTGTGTGCGGCGACCGCGATCATCGCTGTCGTCGTCCCGTTTGCGGGCGCATTGGCGCTGCTGGGCATGGTTCCGATGGGGCTGCTGGCCTACCGCTACCGCATCCGCGTGCTGATCGCCGCAGTGGTCGCCGCCGGGGTGATCGCATTTCTGATCGCCGGTCTCGGCGGCTTGATCACCGTTGTCCACGGCGCCTATGTGGGCGGCCTCACCGGAGTCGTCAAACGCAGGCGCCTGGGCACCCGGACCGTGATCGTCGCCTCCTTCGTCGCGGGGGCAGTGCTCGGCGGGGTCTCGGTTGCCGCGTTGGCGGTGCTGGCACGGCTCCGGCACCTGATCTTCGACGCCATCACCGCCAACGTCGATGGGATTTCGGCCGTCTTGCGGGGGATCGGGCGCTTCGCGACCGACCACCCCTTCCCGCTCAGCGGGCCGATACGAGTCGGGGTTGAACTGGCCGCCGACCGTCTCAAGTGGTTCCTCGCCGAGGCGCTGCATTATTGGCCGTGGCTGCTGCTCGGCCACGGCATCGTCTCGGTCGTGGTGGTGTCCTTGATCGGCTGGTGGGCGCTGTCGCGCGTGCTGGAGCGGTTGCGCGGCATCCCCGATGTGCACAAACTGGACGCACCCGTGGAGGGTCCGCCGATTGCTCCGGTGCCAGTCCGGTTGGAGCAGGTGCGATTCCGCTACCCGGGCTCCGATCACGACGCGCTGCGGGCGGTCAGCCTGGACGTGCGGGTCGGCGAACATGTCGCTGTCACCGGCGCCAACGGATCAGGCAAAACCACACTCATGCTGATGCTGGCCGGCCGTGAGCCGACGTCGGGCACCGTCGAACGGCCCGGGGCGGTGGGGCTTGGTCGACTGGGTGGCACTGCAGTGGTCATGCAGCACCCGGAAAGCCAGGTGCTGGGGACGCGGGTGGCCGACGACGTGGTGTGGGGTCTGCCGCCCGGGACGACCACCGACGTCGGCCGGTTGCTGAGCGAGGTCGGTCTCGACGCGCACGCGGAACGCGACACCGGCAGTCTGTCGGGCGGTGAGTTGCAGCGGCTGGCGGTGGCCGCAGCGTTGGCGCGGGAGCCGGCGCTGCTGATCGCCGACGAGGTCACCAGCATGGTCGACCAGCAGGGACGGGAAGCGCTGTTGGGAGTGCTATCGAACCTGAAGCAGCGGCACCGCTCCGCGCTGGTTCACATCACGCACTACAACAATGAAGCCGATTCTGCCGACCGCACAATCAATCTCAGCGACTCCGGGGATAACACCGACATGGTGGAGACCACCGCGGCGCCGACAGCAACCGCCGCGATAGGCCACGACTCCGGCGCTCCGGTACTCGAACTCGCCGGGGTCGGGCACGAATACGGTAGCGGCACTCCGTGGGCGAAGGCCGCGCTGCGTGATGTCAGCTTCGCGGTCCACCAGGGCGACGGATTGCTCATTCACGGCGGCAACGGCTCAGGTAAGTCGACCTTGGCGTGGATCATGGCCGGGCTGACGGTCCCGACGACGGGAGCCTGTCTGCTCGACGGGCGTCCCACCCACGAGCAGGTCGGGGCGGTGGCGCTGTCGTTTCAGGCGGCGCGGCTGCAGCTGATGCGCAGCCGGGTCGACTTGGAAGTGGCGTCGGCGGCTGGTTTTTCACCCAAAGACCATGACCGCGTAGCGACGGCGCTGGCAGTCGTGGGACTGGACAACACGCTGGCGAAGCGGCGCATCGACCAGCTCAGCGGGGGTCAGATGCGGCGGCTAGTGCTGGCCGGCCTGCTGGCGCGCTCACCGCGGGCATTGATCCTGGACGAGCCGCTGGCGGGCCTGGACGCCGCTACTCAACGGGGTCTGCTGCGGCTGCTCGAGGAACTGCGTCGCGAGAAGGGTCTGACCGTGATAGTCATCTCCCACGACTTCGCCGGGTTGGAAGAGTTGTGCCCACGCACATTGGATCTCAGCGACGGTGTGCTGGAGCCGGCTGCCGCGACGGCGGGAGGTATGTCATGACCACGGCGCCGCCGGATGAACACACCACCCGCCGCCCAACCCGCCCGGTGGTGCTACTACGTCCGGTACCCGGTACATCGGCAGTCCACGAGTTGTGGGCCGGCACGAAACTTCTGGTGGTCTTCGGTATTTCGGTGCTGCTGACGTTTTATCCGGGGTGGATCACCATTGGGCTGGTCGCGGCCCTGGTGCTGACGGTGGCCCGGATCGCGCGTATTCCACGAGGCGCGCTTCCGTCAGTACCGCACTTTCTGTGGGTTTTGATTGCCTTCGGCGGGATCACCGCGGCGTTCGCCGGTGGCAGTCCAGTGGTCGAATTAGCTGGTTTGCCAATCGGATTCGGCGGGCTATTGAACTTTCTGCGCATCACCACGCTATCCATCGTGTTGCTGGGTCTGGGGGCGCTGGTGTCTTGGACCACCAATGTCGCCGAAATAGCGCCGGCGGTGGCCTCCTTGGGCCGCCCACTGCGGCTGCTACGGATCCCCGTGGACGAGTGGGCCGTCGCATTGGCGCTGGCACTGCGCGCCTTCCCGATGCTCATCGAGGAATTCCGAGTGCTTTACGCCGCGCGCCGGTTACGGCCTCGGCCGGTGGCGCTCACGCGTCGGGCTCGTCGCAAGCGTCGCGCCAGGGAATTGATCGACCTGCTCTCTGCGGCCATCACGGTGACCTTGCGACGCGCCGACGAGATGGGCGATGCCATCACGGCCCGCGGCGGCACCGGTCAGATCTCAGCCTCGCCGTCACGACCGAAACTGGCCGACTGGCTCGCGCTCTCGGTCACCGCGGCGATGTGCATCGCGGCGATCGCGCTGGAAGTGCCGTTGGGTCGATAGCCGCGAGCGCCTAGCGGCGGGCCGCGGCGTTGGCCGCTGCTTGGGCTCGCTGCAGGGTCGTCGAAACATCGCCTCGGCCCTGGAACATCTCGTCGAAATATGGTTTAAGGACCTGATTTCCGGCGGCGAAGCCGGCGCCTCCCGGCGCATCGATCCGCGGTCCGTTCAACACCGCGAAGAACGGCACAACGTCGACCTTCTTCGCTGCCCAGTAGTCGAAGTACACTGTCTGGGCCGACCGCACTGCGGGAATGGCGCTGCCATGCTGGCCCACGTATTGATTACCTTCGTTGCTGCCCATCCAAGCCAACACTTGGCGCACCGCGTCAGGGTGCGTGGACGCGGAATTACCAGCCGCAGCAATGCCGTTGGTGACGGTGACGCGACCCTTGGGGCCTAGGGGCAACATTGCCACGCCCCACCGGAAGCCGGCGTGGTCTGCCACCGCCGCCAGGTTGTAGGTGCCGGACTGGAACAGCGCCATCCTGCCGGCCAGGAACTGGTTGCGGGAGAAGTCTCCGTTGTCGTTGGTGTCCGAGGCCGGTGGCGCGACGTGGTCACCGTTGATCAGCCTGACCAGGTAGGTGAAAGCCTCGATCGTGCCGGGGTTGTCGAATGCGAAGCGATCACCGTCCTGAAAGACGCCTCCGGCCGACCCGATGTAATTCAGGTAGATGCCCTGCGCGTCGTTGGCCGCGTTGTAAGCCCACTGCCGGATACGTCCGGCGTCAAAGCCCGGCGAGGCCGCGGTGCGTCCATCGGCGTCAACCGTGAGCCGAGCCAGCAGCGGGCGCAGAGTGTCGCCGCCTTCCGGGTCCCACCGCAGCGTCGCCAACTGGGCGGGGTCGACTCCGGCGGCGGCGAGCAGATCGGCGTTGTAGTACAACGCGATCCCGGCGTCGGTCAGTTGGGGGACTGCCCACAGCGTCCCGCTGCGGGTGAATTGCTCGACCACCGACGACTCCCACGCGGACGCGGCGCCCGCCCCAAGGGTCTTCCCGATGTCCATGAGCCGGCCGCTGTCTGCGTATCCCGCGAGATAGGCGTTGGAGATCCAAAAGATGTCGTCGGCGCTACCGCCCGCGACATCGGTGCGCAGCGTGTTGAAGTAGGTGGAATACGAGACGACATGAGTGTGCACCTCGATGTCGGGATGCGCCCGGGTGAACGCCGCGAACGACTGCCGATACGCCGCGGCAACCTGCTCGTCCCACAGCCGAACGGTGACCACGGTCTTGCCACCGCGCGGTCTGGCCGAGATGTCCAACAACACTGCCGTCACGGCCAGCAGCGCGGCGATCAGCACCAAACCCAGCGCGAACAGCGTGGAAAACCGTGGCCGAAGGCTCATTTGAGTTCCTCGCGCCGAGATTGTAGTGGTGGTCGTGAATTAGCGAAAACTACAGCCATGGCGGCAATCTCGACACGGTGCTGGCTCATTTCAGCCCCGTGACGACGATTGATCGCACGATGTGTCGTTGGAAGATCACAAACAGCACCAGCAGCGGCACGATCGCCACGGTGGTGGCAGCCATCACCAGCGTCCATTGCGCGTTATACCGCGACTGCAGCGCGGCAGTCGCCACCGTCAGAACCTGCCACTTGGCGCCGCTGGTGATCACCAACGGCCACATGAAGTGGTGCCATTGCGACACGACGGTAATCAGCATCAGCGTGACCAGGATCGGTCGGCTGGATGGCAGCACCACGTGCACGATGACGTCCAGCGTGGTGGCGCCGTCCAGATAGGCCGCATTGATCAGATCATCCGGGATCGCGCGGAAATGCTGGCGCAGAAGGAAAATTGCGTACGGCGAGCCGAATACGAACGGCAACACCAACGCCCAGAACGTGTTTCGCAGTCCCAGCTGAGCCATCATCAGATACAGAGGCACCACCGTCACGGAACCCGGCACCATCAACGTCGCTATATACACCCAAAAAAGCGCGTCCCGGCCGGGAAAACGCAGCCGCGCGAACGCATAGGCCGCCAGCACCGAAAAGGTCAGCTGCCCAATGACGATCACCGCCGTCATCAACGTCGTCACCGCTAGCGCCCGACCGAAACCCGCCCCGCCCAGGTCGGCGTAGTTGGCCAGCGTCGGCGGCTGCGGCCACGCCAACGGTGTACCTGTTGCGAATTGGTGCGCCGAGGTGAATGAGGTCAGCAAGCCGAGTGCGAACGGCGCCAGGGTGATCGCCGCACCCACTACGAGGCCGGCGTAAACCAGTACCGCCGAGGGCCGTTTAGGTGAGGTCATAGCTGATCCGTCGACGGAAATAAAGATGCTGGACAACGGTGACGCCGACCAGGATGACGAACAGCACCACCGCCATCACCGCGGCCCGGCCGATCGCCGCCGCGCCGAACGCCTCGGCGTAGATGCGGTGTGCGACTAAATCGGTGTGGTGCTCCGGTCCGCCGCCGGTCAGCGCGTACACGGTGTCGAAAACCTGTGCGGCACTGATGACCCCGGTGACCAGCACGAAAAACATGGTGGGCCGCAGCATCGGCAAGGTGATGCGCAAGAACCGCTGCCAGGCGGTGGCCCCGTCGATGCGCGCCGCGGAGTGGACATCAGTCGGGATCGCCAGAATGCCGGCGAGGAAAAACAACGCAACGTAGCCGACATTGGCCCACACCACCACCGCCGACACCACCGGCAGCGCCAGGCCGGGATCGGTGAGCCATTCGACGCGATGCCCCAGCATGGTGCTGACCGCGCCGTCGGTGGGCGCCAGAATCCAGCGCCACATCACCGCGATCGCCAGCGGGACGCAGATCCACGGCAGCACGTAAACCGTGCGGAACAACCCGCTGCCCGGCAGATCGCGTGCCAACAACGATGCGGCCAACAGCCCGAGCACCGTCTGCGCCGGGACCACGATCGCGACGAAAACCAGCGTCACCAATAGCGAATTGCCGAATGCCGAATCGCTGAGCACCGAGCGCCAATTCTCGCCTCCGACATACTCGATCGGTCCGAGCAGGTTCCAGCGGTGCAGGCTGAGCCACACCACCACGAAGATCGGCAGCAGCAAAAACGTGACCACCCCGAACAGGCTGGGAGCGAGCAGCGCATATCCCAGTACGGTCGATCGGCGCCCGTTGGCCATGAAGGTATTAAAGCCGGTCGTTACGGTGGTGTCGTGAGACCGAACCGGGGGATCGATGCCGACTTCCTCGACCTGCCCCGCCACGAACTGGCTGACGCCGCGCTGTCGGCGGCTACTGCGGCTGGGGCCAGCTACGCCGACCTGCGGATTCACCGGCTCACCACCGAGATCATCCAGCTCCGCGACGGCGAGCTGGAGACCGCGGTGCTCAGCCGCGAGCTCGGCCTGGCCGTCCGGGTGATCGTCGACGGCACCTGGGGATTCGCCTCGCACGCCGAGCTGTCGCCGACGGTCGCCGCCGACACCGCGCGCCGCGCCGTGTCGGTGGCCACCACGCTGGCCGCGCTGAACACCGACCCTGTCGAGTTGGCGTCCGAACCGGTGTACACCGACGTCACCTGGGTCTCGAGCTACGGATCGACCCGTTCGCGGTGACCACCGCCGACAAGATCGCCGTGCTCAACGAGTACTCCGGCAGGTTGCTGGCCGCCGACGGGGTCGATCACGTGTCGGCCGGCCTGAACACCGTCAAGGAGCAGACGTTCTACGCCGACACCTTCGGCTCGACGATCACCCAGCAGCGGGTGCGGCTGATGCCCGTCCTGGAGGCGGTCACCATCGATATCGGCGGCTGCGGGTTCGACTCGATGCGCACGCTGGCGCCGCCGATGGCCCGCGGCTGGGAGGTGCTGGCCGGCGACGACGTGTGGAACTGGACCGACGAGCTGGCGCAGTTGCCGTCGCAGCTGGCCGAAAAGATCAAGGCGCCCAGCGTGACACCCGGCCCGACGGACCTGGTGATCGACCCCACCAACCTGTGGCTGACCATCCACGAATCCATCGGGCACGCAACCGAATACGATCGCGCCATCGGCTATGAGGCCGCCTACGCCGGCACGTCGTTCGCCACCCCAGACAAGCTCGGCAGCTTGCGCTACGGCTCGCCGGTGATGAACGTGACCGCCGACCGTACCGTCGAATTCGGTTTGGCCAGCGTCGGTTACGACGACGACGGGGTGGCTGCCCAAAGTTGGGATCTGGTGCGCGACGGGATCTTCGTCGGCTATCAACTGGACCGGGTGTTCGCGCCGCGGCTGGGCCTGTCGCGCTCCAACGGCTGCTCGTATGCCGACTCGCCGCATCATGTGCCGATTCAGCGGATGCCCAACGTCTCGCTGCAACCCAGCCCCGAAGACCGCAGCACCGTCGACCTGATCGCCCGCGTCGACGACGGCATTTACATCGTTGGCGACCGATCGTGGTCGATCGACATGCAGCGGTACAACTTTCAGTTCACCGGGCAGCGGTTTTACCGCATCCGCAACGGACGCCTGGACGGGCAGGTTCGCGACGTCGCCTATCAGGCCACCACGACCGATTTCTGGAATTCGATGGAAGCCGTTGGCGGGCCGTCGACCTGGCGGCTCGGTGGGGCGTACAACTGCGGCAAGGCCCAGCCCGGTCAGGTCGCCGCGGTCAGCCATGGCTGCCCGTCGGCGCTGTTCCGCGGCGTCAACGTGCTCAACGCCCGCATGGAGGCCGGCCAATGATCAGCGCGCAGCAGGTGGTCGACATCGCCCTGGAAGCCGCCGCACGGCAGGGACGTGCCGACGAGACCATCGTGCTGGTCACCGACCGGATAGCGGCGTCGCTGCGGTGGGCGAACAACTCGATGACCACCAACGGGGTGTCAACCGCGCGCAGTACAACGGTGATTTCGATTGTCCGCCAGGGTAATACCGCACGGGCGGGGTCGCTGACATCGTCTGAGGTCGATCCGTCGGTGATCGAGGGACTGGTTGCAGCGTCGCAGGCGGCTGCGGTAGCGGCGCCAGAAGCCCGCGACGCCGCTCCGCTGCTGAACGGCAACGGCGCGCCGGCCGACTGGGATTCGCCGACGCCGGGCACCGGCCCCGAGGTGTTCGCCGACGTCGCCCGAGGGCTGAGTGGCGGCTTCCGTGGCAGCGACCAGTTGTACGGCTTTGCCCGGCACGCGCTGGAGACGGTGTATCTGGCGACTTCGAGGGGATTGCGGCGTCGCTACACCCAGCCCACCGGTTCGGTGGAGATCAACGCCAAACGCGACGGTGCCAGTGCATGGGTGGCGGTGGGCACGCCCGATTTCGCCACTGTCCCAACGGATTTGCTGCTGGAGCGGCTGTCGACGCGGCTCGGGTGGGCCAAGCGCAGCGTCGAGCTGCCTGAAGGCCGCTATGAGACCATCCTGCCGCCGTCGGCGGTGGCCGACATGATGGTCTACCTGGCCTGGTCGATGGCCGGTCGCGGCGCGGAGGAGGGTCGCACCGCGTTGTGTTCCCTCGACGGCGGAACCCGGGTGGGGGAGCGGCTGACCGATATGCCGCTGACGCTGTATTCCGATCCCACGTGCCCGGTTTGGCGTGTACGCCGTTCGTGGCGACCGCCAGTTCGTCGGAGACGGTGTCGATTTTCGACAACGGGATGGAGATCGAGCGGGTGAACTGGATCCGCGACGGGGTGATCAACGCGCTGGCCTACCCGCGGGCCGCCGCCGCCGAGTTCGCCGCCCCGGTCGCCGTGGCCGCCGACAACGTGGTGATGACCGGTGGCAGCGCCGACTTGGCGGACATGGTCGCGGCGACCGAGCGCGGGCTGTTGCTGACCACGCTGTGGTACATCCGCGAGGTCGACCCCACGACGATGTTGCTGACCGGGCTGACCCGTGACGGCGTCTACCTGTCGAGGACGGCGAGGTGACGGCGGCGGTCAACAATTTCCGGTTCAATGAGAGCCCGCTAGACCTGCTGCGACGGGCCTCCCAAGCCGGCGTCAGCGAGGCGACGCTGCCGCGGGAGTGGGCGATTGGGTCACCCGGACGGCGATGCCGTCGCTGCGGATTCCCGACTTTCACATGTCGTCGGTGAGCCAGGCGACATAATGCGAGGGTGCGTGACGACGAGCTGACCCGGTTGGTCGCGTTGTCGCCCGGCGACGGCCGGGCCGCCGGCCTGATCCGGCGCGTCTGCGCGCAGACGCTGTCGTTGCCATCGCTTCCGGCCGAGGTTGCGGTGACCGGCCCGGGATCGGATGCCGAGCCGTCGTAGCCGACTTCGCTGAACAGTTCAGCATCGATGTCTCGATGATCGGTGACCAGCAGCGCTCAAGATTGTGGTCTGCACTGGGCGACAAAACATTTGGCGTCGTCGTGCAGATGTACATCGCAGACTTCGTTCCGCGGGTGCGGGCCGGGCTGGAAATGCTCGGGGTGGGCCAGCGGTACCTCGGATGGGCGGACGGTCGGGTCACCTGGGATCACACCACCGATCCGTCCGACGCGGTGTTCAACGGCTTTCTGCCCGAAGTCGCGCGGCTGCGCGAGCTCGACGCGCTGACGTCCGAGGTGGTCCGGCTGCGCGGTGCGGCTCAACACAACTGCCGGTTGTGCAAGTCGCTGCGTGAGACGACGGCGCTGAATGCCGGCGGGTCGGAGACGCTGTACGGCGATATCGAGCACTTCGAAGCGTCGGAGCGGCTGACCGATCGCCAGAAGGCGGCGCTGCGGTATGCCGACGCGCTGATCTGGTCGCCGGGCCATATCGACCGCGGCATCGTCGCCGTGGTGCGCGCGCAATTTTCCGATGCCGAGGCCGCCGAGCTGACCTTCGACGTGATGCGCAATGCCAGCAACAAGGTCGCGGTGGCGTTGGCCGGCGATGCCCCGCGGGTCGAGAGCGGACCAGGAGATCTGCTCGACGCACGGTCAGACAGTGTTCAGCCAACCGTAATCTGTGCAATTCCTGAGAGCGTGCGGCGATGGACGGCCCCGTGTTGCAATGCCATGACCCGTCGCGACGACTGAAAGTTGGACCATCGAAGCCATGGCAACAGCAAAGGAAGCGCAGCACGACGCTGCGGAATCTCTATTGGGGCCATCATCGCGGTGCTGGACAAGCACGAGGCCGAGCACACCTTGACACCGGAGATTCTGGAGAGTGGCTGGATCCTATGGGGAGGCGGCTGCCAGCGGCGTTCCGGACCACCCGCGACTAGGGTCATAGCGGCGGAGCCAGTGTGGCCGGGCGGTATACTGCCCACCCCCGGTCCACACCGCTCAGGTGCACCACACCGTCACCGGCCACCAGCGCGGCGCTAATCTCGACGGGGTGCGGAGCCTTCGAAGGCGCGTCCCAGCGGAGTCCTCTTCGGCTTGGTCGCACCAGGGGCGGTAGCTCAGTTGGTTAGAGCCGCGGACTCATAATCCGTTGGTCGCGGGTTCGAGCCCCGCCCGCCCCACCCGAGTAAGGCCTGGTCAAATGCAGTTCATGGCCGTTAGGTCGGTTAAGTAAGGCCGTTTGTCGCGGCGTCGTCGCGGCGCGTGGC